>NZ_JAFNIH010000027.1 GCF_019160155.1 Pinisolibacter aquiterrae | reverse complement strand
CTCGTCGAACGGGTTCATCGACATCTTCACGTTGGCGAGGTCGACCCCCGAGCCATCCGGCTTCACCCGGATCTTCACGTTGTAGTCGACCACCCGCTTCACGGGCACGAGGATTTTCATGGGGGCAGCCCTCCGAGCGTCGGTCGTTCGCCGACTGTCTGATGGGTCGATTCCAACCGATTTGCGAGGCGCCGGAACGCCCTCGTTCGGCTCGCGATGGGAAAAAGGCGGGGCGGACGCTACTGACGTCCCAACACCTTGTCAATTCACCCTGCGTACGAATTCGGTAGACCATTGACGTAGGGTGCGAGCTACGGATTTCCGCCCGCCCGGCACCGTCGCGATCCGCCTCCTCCGCCGGCGCCGCGAGCCCGCGCCGCCCCCCGGATCCGGGACGCGGGATCCGCCTCAGCGATGGGCGCCCGGCACCCACAGCACGTCGGTGCGGCCGTGATCGTTGACCCAGCGCGCCGCCACGAAGAAGAAGTCGCTGAGCCGATTGACGTAGGCGACCGCCTCGCGGCCGACCGCCCCGGCGTCGGTCTCGGTCAGACCCACCATGATCCGCTCGGCGCGCCGCGACACCGTGCGCGCCAGATGGAGATGGGCCGAGGCCGCCGACCCGCCCGGCAGGACGAAGGACTTCAGCGGCTCGAGATCGGCGTTGAGCCGGTCGATCTCCTGCTCGAGCCGCTCGACCTGCGAGGCCACCACCCGCAGCGGCTCCCATTTGAGCACCGCGTCCGGGGGCGTGGCGAGGTCGGCGCCGAGATCGAACAGGTCGTTCTGGATCCGCGCCAGCATCGCGTCGAGGTCCGGCATCTCGGCCGTGTGGAGACGCGCCATGCCGACCACCGCGTTGGTCTCGTCGATGGTGCCGTAGGCCTCGATGCGGAGATGCGACTTGGGCAGACGCTCGCCGGTGACGAGCGCGGTCGAGCCGTCGTCGCCCTTGCGCGTGTAGATGCGATTGAGCACGACCATCAGCGTTCCCCCGATCCCGAATGCGACGTCGGGATATGGCCGAAACTCCCCGGCCCGTCCACCCGTCCTTCAGCTCCGCGTGAACAGGAAGGCGAGGAGCAACACCAGCGCCAGCGCCTGCAGCCCCACCCGCGCCCGCATCAGCGCCTGCGAGCGCTGCGGCGAACCGCCCTTGGCCATGTTGAGGACACCGAGCCCCAACACCACCAGCACCGCCACCAGCGCCCCCGCCAGCAGGAGCCCCAGAAAAGTCGTCATCCCCGCCCCTCACTCTCGATCCGACAGTCGCCCCGCCCACTTCGACAGCGTCGTGTCGGAGAGGAGCCGACGGGCCCAGGCCATGATGACCGTCGGCACCGTGACCGCATAGGTGGCGCGCGGCCGCTCCGCGTCCAGGGCGGCGATCAGCTTCTCCACCACCGCGCTCGGCGGCAGTTTGAACTGTGACGCGCCGCCGCGCCGCAGCCGCTCCAGCCGTCGCCGATAGACCGGCGCATGGACCGAGGCGGCCATGTCGACATGGGCCTCGAGCGCCTCGATCGCATGGGCGACGAATCGCGTCGCGATCGGCCCCGGCCGGATCGTGACGACCTCGACGCCGGACCCGCGCAGCTCCATGCGCAGCGTGTCGCTGAGCCCCTCGAGCGCGAATTTCGACGCCGTATAGGCGCCGCGATACTTCATCGCGACGATCCCCAGAACCGACGAACATTGGACGATCCGTCCCTGTCCGGTCGCCCGCAGCGCCGGGATCAGCCGCCGCGTCAGATCGTGCCAGCCGAAGACATTGACCTCGAACTGCGCCCGCAACACCTCGGTGCGCAGATCCTCGACCGCGCCCAGCTGCCCGTAGGCGCCGTTGTTGAAGAGCGCATCGAGCCGCCCCCCGGTCGCCGCCAGCACGGTCCGCGCGCAGGCCTCGATCGAGGCGGCATCGGCGAGTTCGAGGAACACCGGCTCCACACCGGGAAGACGACCGAGATCGTCGAGATCGGCGCCGTTCCGCGCCGTGGCGAAGACCCGCCACCCGCGCGCCGCCAGCATTTCCGCCGCCGCTCGCCCGATCCCCGACGACGCGCCGGTGATCAGGATGCTGCGCCTCGCCCTCGGCCCCGTCCCGGTCGGCCCCGTCATCGTCGCCCTCGCCTCGCCGCTCGACGCGCGAGCATAGACGCCCGCCCCCGCCCGTACCATGGCGGAGCGGACGCGAAACGAAAGACCGGCCGCGAAACGAAAAACCGGCCGACGTCTTCGTCGGCCGGTTCTCCGTGTGAGCTGCAGATGACCGTGTGTGTGGGATAGAGGTCGCATGGGAAAGTGGGGAAAGCAACGCGAAACTTATGAATGGGTTAACGCCGGAACCGAGTCCGTCTCGATGTCGGTTAACCCTTCCCTTCCCCCGGAACGACCACCCTTCGCGAGACGAGAAAACCGGCCGAAACGAGTTCGGCCGGTGGCGCGAGACAAAAAAAAACCGGCCGAAACGAGTTCGGCCGGTAGAATGTCGAGTCGGCGCCGAGAGATCCCCTGAACTCCCGGCGTGAGATGATCATGCCATGATCAGCCCGTCTGCCAATCCCCGAAAAATCAGGGGGTGCCGTGAAAAAACGCGCGACGTGGCGTTCCCCCCCGATCCGAGGCCCCGATTTTCGGCTCAATTACCGCCGTCGAGCAGGCGGCGGGCGATGACCTGCGCCTGAATCTCGCCGGCGCCCTCGAAGATGTTGAGGATGCGCGCGTCGCAGAGCACACGGCTGATCGGATATTCCAGAGCGAAACCGTTGCCCCCGTGGATCTGCAGGGCATTGTCCGCCGCCGCCCAGGCGACGCGGGCGCCGAGCAGCTTCGCCATGCCGGCCTCGAGATCGCAACGCTTGTCGTGATCCTTCTGGCGCGCCGCGAAATAGGTCAGCTGACGGGTCACCATCACCTCGACCGCCATCATCGCCAGCTTGTCGATCACGCGCGGGAAGGCGATCAGCGCCTTGCCGAACTGGATGCGCTCCTGGGCGTAGCGCAGGCCGAGGTCGAGCGCCGACTGCGCCACGCCGATGGCGCGCGCCGCCGTCTGGATGCGGGCGCTCTCGAAGGTCTGCATCAGCTGCTTGAAGCCCTGGCCCTCGACGCCGCCGAGCAGGTTCGCCGCCGGCACCTTGAAGCCGTCGAAGGCGATCTCGTATTCCTTCATGCCGCGGTAGCCGAGCACCTCGATCTCACCGCCCGACATGCCCTCCGCCGGGAACGGCGTGGCGTCGTCGCCGCGCGGCTTGGGCGCCAGCAGCATGGAGAGGCCCTTGTAGCCGGGCGCGTCCGGGTTGGTGCGCACCAGCAGCGTCATCAGATCGGCGCGGACCGGATGGGTGATCCAGGTCTTGTTGCCGGAGACGACCCATTCGTCGCCGACGAGCGCGGCGCGGGTCCGGAGCGAGCCGAGGTCGGAGCCGGTGTTGGGCTCGGTGAAGACGGCGGTCGGCAGCACTTCACCGGAGGCGATCTTCGGCAGCCATTCCTGCTTCTGTTCCTCGGTGCCGCCGCACAGGATCAGCTCGGCGGCGATCTCCGAGCGGGTGCCGAGCGAGCCGACGCCGATATAGGCGCGCGACAGCTCCTCGGAGACCACGCACATCGATTCCTTGCCGAGACCGAGCCCGCCGTATTCCTCCGGAATGGTCAGGCCGAACACGCCCATCTCGGCCATCTGGCCGATCAGCTCCATCGGGATGTATTCGTTCTTCAGATGCCACTCGTGGGCATGCGGATAGACCGCGTCGAGCGCCAGCTTGCGCATCTCGTCACGGAACTGGTTCAGCGTGTCGTCGAGACCGAGCTCGCCGAACGAGCCGGCGCCCTCGAGCCGGGTCATGGCCTGGACCAGTGCCGCGCGCACCACGGGCGTGTTGCCGTGGGCGATCAGCGTCTCGATCGCCGGCACCCGCGCCGCCGCGATCGTCGCCGGATCGACGCCGAGGTCGGCGAGACGCACCATCTCGCCCTGGTTCATCGGAATGCCGCCGAAGACCTGCGCCAGATATTCGCCGAAGGCGATCGACACGATGTCGCGCTCGATCTCGCCGAAGGTGCCGGCCGCCGTCAGACGCTGCGAATAGTCGACCATCTCGCGCAGCGATTCGACATAGGTGGCGAGCCACGCCAGCCCGTGCGTGGCGCGCTGCTCCTGATCGACCAGCGCCGAGGAGACCTTGCCGTCCTTCTCGACCTTCGCGCGGACCGCGCTCCGCGCCGCCGCGAGCAGCCCGTCCAGCGCCTGGACGGCCTCGCGACCGAGCGTGATGAGGTCCAAATCGATTCGACCCGTCGATGCGGCGACCATGGCATGAACTCCCTCGTCCGGTCCCCGGGCGGGTCCGGTTGGTCTCGTGTTGCTGCGCTGCGAAAGAAGCCGAATCCCGCCCCCCGCGCAATGCTGCGAAAGGCGACATTCCGCCGATCGGGTCAGCCGGCCGGACGACGGTTCGCCAGGACCACCCCGGCGACGGTCACGCCGATGCCGAAGAGCTGGAGAAGATCGAGGGTTTCGCCGAAGAGAACCCAGGCTTCCAGCACCGCCGCCGGCGGCACCAGATAGATCAGCGCCGCCGCGCGCGACACCTCGCCGCAGCGGATCAGATGCATCAGAAGCGCGATCGCGCCGATCGACAGCGCGATCACCGACCATGCCAGCGTCGCCGCCGAGCGCCAATTGAGATCGAAGCGCATCGGCTCGAGGAGAAAGGCGACCGGCAGCATCACCGCGAAGGCGCCGGCATATTGCAGCACCGCGATCGAGAGCAGATGGCCCGACCCCACGAAACGCTTCTGATGGAAGGTGCCGAGCGTCACCGCGAGCATCGCCGCGACGTTGATCACGAGCGGCCCGAGCGTCGCCGAGAGCGCGCCCGGATCGAGCCCGATCAGCTTCGGCGACACCACGATCGCGATGCCGACGAACCCGACCAGGAAGCCCGCCGCCCGCCGCGCCCCGATCGTCTCCCCGGCGAGCGCCGGCGCCAGCGCCGCCGTCATCAACGGCTGCAGCGCCGCGATCACAGCCGAGAGCCCGGCCGGCACGCCGTGGGCGATCGCCCACCACACGCCGCCGAGATAGACCGCGTGCATCAGGACGCCCGAGGCGAGCGCGTGGCCGATCGCATGGACCCCGCGCGGCCACTGCGCGCCGATGGCGAGCGTGATCGGCACCAGCACGACGATGGCGCAACCGAAGCGGATCAGGAGAAAGGTGAGCGGATCGCCGTCGAGCGAGGCGTATTTGCCCATGATCCAGCCGGTCGACCAGATCGCCACGAACAGGAGCGGCGCCGCCGCGAGTATCATCGATCGCTGCGACACCGCCGCCGAACCTCACCCGAGAGCCACGAAGGCGCTCCCGGGGCGCCCTCGCCGCCACTCTTCCACGCCGATCCCGCGCCGAACAGGCACGCGACGACCTTTGTTCGCCCGGCGAGCGCCGATCCCGCCTCGCTCCCTACCCACGAGGCCCGTCGCGACGACCTCCGCGGCCTCAGGCGCGCGGATGGGTCCGACCCCAAACCTCGAGCAGGCGCGCGGCGTCGACATGGGTATAGACCTGCGTCGTCGAGAGCGAGGCGTGGCCGAGGAGTTCCTGGATGGTCCGGAGATCGCCGCCGGCGCCGAGCAGATGGGTGGCGAAGGCATGGCGCAACGCATGCGGCGTCGCCGTGTCGTCGAGCCCGAGCGCGCCGCGCATCCGCTCCATCGCCAGTTGAATGATCCGCGGCGAGAGCGGCCCGCCCTTGACCCCGCGAAAGAGCGGCTCGTCCGCGTCGAGCACGAAGGGACAGAGCGCCAGATAGGCCTCGACCCGCGCGACCACCGCCGGCAGCACCGGCACGATTCGCGTCTTACCGCCCTTGCCGGTGACCCGGAGCGCCCGGCTCGCCGCCACCGGCGCCTCGCGACGCTTCAACCCCAGCGCCTCGGAGATGCGCAGACCGCATCCATAGAGCAGCGCGAACACCGCCGCGTCGCGTGCCGCCACCCACGGCTCCTCGGCGAGACTCTCCTCGGCCCGCGTCAACCGCACGCCGACGGAAGCCGAGACCGGATGCGGCAGGCTGCGCCCGGCCTTGGGCGCCTTCACCGCCCGATAGGGCGCCGCATTGAGCCCGTCGCGCCGCTCGAGAAACCGGGCGAGCGAACGGATGCCGGCGAGATTGCGCCCGAGCGTGCGCGCGCCGACGTCCGCCGTCTTCTTGCGACGCGCGAGAAAGGCGCGCAGATCGGCCGGCCTCAGCTCCGACAGCGCGGCGATGGTCGGCGGTTCGCCGAGATGGGCCGTGAGAAAGCGCAGGAACTGCTCGACGTCGCGGTCGTAGGCCTCGACCGTCTCCGGCGAGGCCCGCCGCTCCGCCGAAAGATGCGCCCGCCAGCGCGTCAACGCCTCGGCGAGGTCGGGCGCGGCGAGGATCAGGATCTCGGCCGAGGGCGCGGCGGTGGGCATCGTCGGATCTCCCATGGGGACACTTCGACGATGCGGCGCCGAGATTAACAAAGTGATGCCCTGGGCGGACGCTCGCGTCCCTCTCGCAACGCCCGCCGCCGACGCCTATCGTGCCGGCTCGCCCCCGACGGATCGAATCGCCCATGGCCCGCCCGATCGACGACCTCTTCGACGCCTCCGACGCGACGCCGCCCCCGGCGCGCCCCTCGGTGGTGCCCGTCCTGGTGCCGGTCGCCCTCGACACCGCCTATTCCTACCGGGTGCCGCGCGACCTCTCGGTGGAACCGGGTTCGATCGTCGAGGTTCCGCTCGGGCCGCGCAAGGTACTCGGCGTGGTCTGGGACGCCGACACCGGCGCCCCGCCGCTGAAGGTCGGCGACAACCGGCTGCGCGAGATCGAGGCGACCTTCGATTGCCCGCCGATCCGCCCCGGCCTCCGGCGCTTCGCCGACCGCCTGTCGCGCTATTATCTGATGCCGCGCGGCATGGTGCTGCGGATGATCCTGCGCGCGCCCGAGGCGCTCGAGCCGGAGGCGCCTATTCGCGGCGTCCGCCTCGCCGGTCCACTCGGCGACCCGCATCTGCCCGAGCGCATGACCCCGGCCCGCCGCCGCGTCCTCGACGTGCTCGAGGGCGATTTCGCCTGGTCGCGCACCGGCCTCGCCGCCTCGGCGGGCGTGTCGGCGAGCGTCGTCGACGGGCTCCTCGCGCAAGGAACCCTCGAGGAGGTCTGGCTGCCGCCCGGCCGTCCGCCGGCGAACCCCGACCCCGAGCACGGCGGCAAGGCGCTCGGCCCCGATCAGACCGCCGCCGCCGAGGACCTGCGCCGCGCCGTCGCCGACGCCGCCTTCCGCGTCGACCTCCTCGACGGCGTCACCGGCTCCGGCAAGACCGAGGTCTATTTCGAGGCGGTCGCCGAAGCGGCGCGGCGTGGCCGGCAGGCACTGATTCTCCTGCCGGAAATCGCGCTCACCGCCGAATTCCTGCGCCGTTTCGCCGACCGATTCGGCGTCGAGCCGGCCCAATGGCATTCCGAGGTGCCGCCGAAGACCCGCGCCCGCGTCTGGCGCGGGGTCGCCACCGGCGAGGTCCGCGTCGTCGTCGGCGCGCGTTCGTCGCTGTTCCTGCCCTTCGCCGACCTCGGTCTGATCGTCGTCGACGAGGAACACGACGGCGCCTACAAGCAAGAAGACGGCGTCGTCTATCACGCCCGCGACATGGCGGTGCTGCGCGGCCGCATCGACGATTTCCCCGTCGTCCTCGCCTCCGCCACCCCCTCGCTCGAGACCTGGGTCAACGCCGAGACCGGCCGCTATCGCCGCCATCTGTTGCCGACGCGCGCCGGAGCCGGGCGCCTGCCCGAGATCCGCACCCTCGATCTGCGCATCCATCGGCCGGCCTCCGGCCGCTTCCTCGCCCCCCCGCTGATCGCCGCGGTGCGCGACACGATCGCCGCCGGCCGGCAGGCGCTGCTCTTCCTCAACCGGCGCGGCTACGCGCCGCTGACGCTCTGCCGCTCCTGCGGCCATCGCTTCGAATGCCCGAACTGCTCCACATGGCTGGTCGAACACCGATTCCGCGGCCAGTTGATGTGCCATCACTGCGGCCACTCGATCCGACGCCCCGACGCCTGCCCCGAATGCGGCGAGATCGACGGCCTCGTCGCCGTCGGCCCCGGCATCGAGCGCATCGCCGAGGAGGTGGCGACGACCTTCCCCGACGCCCGCCGCCTCGTGCTCTCCTCCGACATGCCCGGCGGCAATCTGCGCATGAAGGCCGAACTGGCCGCCTTCGCGGAAGGGGCGGCCGACATCGTCGTCGGCACCCAGATCCTCGCCAAGGGCCACAATTTCCCGCTGCTCGATCTCGTCGGCGTGGTCGACGCCGATCTCGGCCTCGCCCACGGCGATCTGCGTGCCGCCGAAAAGACCTTCCAGCTCATCCAACAGGTGACCGGGCGTGCGGGTCGCGCCGGCGCCGGGGCCCGCGCCCTCCTCCAGACCCGCGCCCCCGATCATCCGGTCTTGCGCGCCATCGTCGCCGGCGACCGCGACGGCTTCTATGAGCGCGAGAGCGAGGAGCGTCGCCGCGCCGCCATGCCCCCCTTCGGCCGCCTCGCCGGGGTGATCGTCTCCGCCGAGACCCGCGAGACCGCCTTCACCCACGCCCGCGCCATGGCCGCCGTCGCCCCGCACGGCGCCGAAGTCGCGGTGCTCGGCCCGGCCGAGGCGCCGATCGCCGTGGTGCGCGGCCGCCACCGCTTCCGACTGTTGATGCGCACCGATCGCACCACCGACATCCAGGCCGCCTTGCGCGACTGGTTGGCCCGCAGCCCCACCCCGCGCGGCGACCTGCGCGTGCAGGTCGACGTCGATCCGCAGAGTTTTCTGTGACGGCGCGAAAGGCGAGAGCGCCGCCGACGACGGTGTTAGACTTTCGGAAATCGGGCCGGCGGCCGTGTTGCGTCCTCACGGCCCCTATGCTAGGACACGGCCGTCTTCGGCGGAAAAGCTCGTCCAACGCGTTGGTTCGTCGAAACATTCCAATGATTTCAAGGACGTTCGGAGCGGGAGCCGCGTCGGACGTCCGGCTTGGCGTGGGGGGTTCCGGAGCGGTGGCAGAGACGACTTCGATCGTATCCGGCGTAGCTCGGCGCTATGCGAGCGCGCTCTTCGAAGTGGCCCTCGAGGGCGACGCGGTCGACGCCGTCGGCCGGGACCTCGACACCTTCGACGGCGCCCTGGCCGGGAGCGCGGATCTTCGCCGCCTCGTCCAGAGCCCGGTCTTTTCGTCCGGCGAGCAGACCCGCGCCGTGAGCGCCGTTCTCTCGATGCTCGGCATCGGCGGCTATGCCGCCAACTTCATCGGATTGGCGGCACGCAATCGCCGGCTCTTCGTTCTCCCCGGCATGATCGAGGCCTATCGCCAGCTCGTCGCGGCTCACCGCGGCGAACAGGTCGCCGAAGTCACGTCGGCGCATTCTCTCACCGAGGACCAGATCTCCTCGCTCTCCTCGGCGCTCGCGAGCGTCGCGCAGGGCAAGCAGATCCGGATCGTCCCGAAGGTGGATCCCTCGATCATCGGTGGCCTCATCGTCAAGGTGGGCTCCCGCATGATCGACACTTCCCTGAAGACGAAACTCACTTCTCTCAAGGTCGCACTGAAAGAGGTCCGCTGATGGATATTCGGGCGGCGGAAATTTCCGCAATCCTCAAGGAGCAGATCAAGAACTTCGGCCAGGAAGCCGAGGTCTCTGAGGTCGGCCAGGTTCTGTCCGTCGGCGACGGCATCGCGCGTGTGCATGGACTCGACAAGGTCCAGGCCGGTGAGATGGTCGAGTTCGCCAACGGCACGCGCGGCATGGCGCTCAACCTCGAAGTCGACAACGTCGGCATCGTGATCTTCGGTTCCGACCGCGAGATCGCCGAGGGCGACACCGTCAAGCGCACCGGCTCCATCGTCGACGTTCCCGTCGGCAAGGGGCTGCTCGGTCGCGTCGTCGACGCGCTCGGCAATCCGATCGACGGCAAGGGCCCGATCTTCTACGAGAAGCGCTCCCGCGTCGACGTGAAGGCCCCGGGCATCATCCCGCGCAAGTCGGTGCACGAGCCGATGTCGACCGGCCTCAAGGCCGTCGACGCGCTGATCCCGATCGGCCGTGGCCAGCGCGAGCTGATCATCGGTGACCGTCAGACCGGCAAGACCGCGATCGCGCTCGACACGATCCTGAACCAGAAGCCGATCAACGCCAGCGGCGACGAGAGCCAGAAGCTCTACTGCGTCTACGTCGCGATCGGCCAGAAGCGTTCGACCGTCGCCCAGTTCGTGAAGGTCCTCGAGGAGCAGGGTGCTCTCGAGTACTCGATCGTCGTGGCCGCCACCGCTTCCGACGCGGCGCCGATGCAGTTCATCGCACCGTTCTCCGGCTGCGCCATGGGCGAGTACTTCCGCGACAACGGCATGCACGCCGTCATCATCTACGACGACTTGTCCAAGCAGGCCGTCGCCTACCGTCAGATGTCGCTGCTCCTGCGCCGTCCGCCGGGCCGCGAAGCCTATCCGGGCGACGTCTTCTACCTGCATTCCCGCCTGCTCGAGCGCGCGGCGAAGCTGAACAAGGACAACGGCCTCGGCTCGCTGACCGCTCTGCCGGTCATCGAAACCCAGGCGAACGACGTGTCCGCCTACATCCCGACCAACGTGATCTCGATCACCGACGGTCAGATCTTCCTCGAGACCGATCTGTTCTACCAGGGCATCCGCCCGGCGGTGAACGTCGGCCTCTCGGTCTCCCGCGTCGGTTCGTCGGCGCAGGTGAAGGCGATGAAGCAGGTCGCCGGCAAGATCAAGGGCGAGCTCGCGCAGTATCGCGAGATGGCGGCCTTCGCTCAGTTCGGTTCGGACCTCGACGCGGTGACCCAGCGTCTGCTCAATCGTGGCGCTCGTCTGACCGAGCTCCTCAAGCAGCCGCAGTTCTCCCCGCTCAAGACCGAAGAGCAGGTCTGCGTGATCTACGCCGGCATCAACGGCTACCTGGACGCCATCCCGGTCGCCAAGGTCGGTGCCTACGAGCAGGGCCTCCTGCGTCACCTTCGCGCCGAGCATGCCGCGCTTCTCGACGGCATCCGCGACAAGAAGGAACTGACGGCCGAACTCGGCGACAAGCTGAAGTCCGTCGTCGAGGCCTACACCAAGTCCTTCGCCTGATCGGGCGAGGACGAGGCAACCGATCGACCCGCGAGGCGTGGAAACGCCTCACGGGTCGAGACGCACGAGCCGGGTGAGCCCCGGTTCCACGCTCGAGGATAGGACGGCCCGATGCCGAGCTTGAAGGATCTCAGAAATCGCATCGCCTCCGTGAAGGCGACGCAGAAGATCACGAAGGCCATGCAGATGGTGGCTGCGGCGAAGCTGCGCCGCGCCCAGCAGGCGGCCGAGGCCGCCCGGCCCTTCGCCGAACGGATGAACGCCGTTCTGGCCAATCTCGCGGGCGCCTTCGAGGGCCGCCCCGACGCCCCCGTCCTGCTCGCCGGCAACGGCCGCACGGACGTTCAGTTGCTGGTCGTGTGCACCGCCGAGCGCGGTCTGTGCGGCGCCTTCAACTCCTCGATCGCGCGTCTGGCTCGCGACCACGCCAATCGCCTCATCGGCGAGGGCAAGACGGTCAAGATCCTCTGCGTCGGCCGCAAGGGCGCCGATGCGCTCCGCCGCCAGTTCGCCGACAAGATCATCGAGGTGATCGAGTTCAAGGGCGTCAAGCAGCTCGGTTACGCGCATGCCGACGGCGTCGGCAAGAAGGTCCTGGCGATGTTCGAGGCGGGCGAATTCGACGTCGCCACCCTCTTCTACTCGCAGTTCAAGTCGGTGATCTCGCAGATCCCGACCGTTCAGCAGATCGTCCCGGCGGAGATTCCGGCGGACGCCAAGCAGGCGGCCGCTTCCGGCGCCGTCTACGATTGCGAGCCGAGCGAGGAAGAGATCCTCGCCGACCTCCTGCCGCGCAACGTCTCCACGCAGATCTTCCGGGCCCTGCTCGAGAACGCCGCGTCGGAACAGGGCTCGCGCATGTCCGCGATGGACAACGCGACCCGCAACGCCGGTGAAATGATCAAGAAACTGACGACGACCTACAATCGGTCGCGCCAGGCGATGATCACCAAGGAACTCATCGAAATCATCTCGGGCGCCGAAGCGGTCTGAGTTTTTATTCAGAGGACATCACGATGGCTGACAGCAAGATCGGTCGTATTCGGCAGGTGATGGGTGCCGTCATCGACGTTCAGTTCGACGGACATCTCCCGGCGATTCTCAACGCGCTCGAGACCACCAACAACGGCTCGCGCCTGGTGCTCGAGGTTGCCCAGCACCTCGGCGAAAACACCGTGCGCACCATCGCCATGGACTCGTCCGAGGGTCTCGCCCGCGGTCAGGAAGTGGTCGACACCGGCCTGCCGATCGCGGTTCCGGTCGGCGAGGGCACCCTCGGCCGCATCATCAACGTCATCGGCGAACCTGTCGACGAGCTCGGCGCGGTCGACGCCGTCGAGTTGCGCCCGATCCACGCCCCGGCCCCGACCTTCGCCGAACAGTCGACCGAGGCCGAGATCCTCGTCACCGGCATCAAGGTCGTCGACCTTCTCGCCCCCTACTCCAAGGGCGGCAAGATCGGCCTGTTCGGCGGCGCCGGCGTCGGCAAGACCGTTCTGATCATGGAACTGATCAACAACGTCGCCAAGGCGCACGGCGGTTACTCGGTGTTCGCCGGCGTCGGCGAACGCACCCGTGAGGGCAACGACCTCTATCACGAGATGATCGAATCTCGCGTGAACGTCGACCCGAAGGAAAACAACGGCTCGACCGCGGGCTCCAAGTGCGCCCTGGTCTACGGCCAGATGAACGAGCCGCCGGGCGCGCGTGCCCGCGTCGCGTTGACCGGCCTGACCGTCGCCGAATATTTCCGCGACCAGGGCCAGGACGTGCTCTTCTTCGTCGACAACATCTTCCGCTTCACCCAGGCGGGTTCGGAAGTGTCGGCGCTCCTCGGCCGTATCCCGTCGGCGGTGGGCTATCAGCCGACGTTGGCCACCGAGATGGGCGCCCTCCAGGAGCGCATCACCACCACCAACACCGGCTCGATCACTTCGGTGCAGGCGATCTACGTCCCCGCCGACGACTTGACCGACCCGGCGCCGGCCGCCTCCTTCGCCCACTTGGACGCGACCACCGTTCTGTCGCGCTCGATCGCCGAAAAGGGCATCTACCCGGCGGTGGACCCGCTCGACTCGACCTCGCGCATCCTGTCGCCGCTGGTCATCGGTGAGGAGCACTACGCGGTCGCCCGTCAGGTGCAGCAGATCCTCCAGCGCTACAAGGCGCTCCAGGACATCATCGCGATCCTGGGCATGGACGAGCTCTCGGAAGAAGACAAGATCGCGGTCGCCCGCGCCCGTAAGATCGAGCGCTTCCTGTCGCAACCCTTCCACGTCGCCGAAGTCTTCACCGGCTCGCCCGGCAAGCTGGTGAGCCTCAAGGACACCATCCGCGGCTTCAAGGGTCTGTGCGACGGCGAATACGATCACCTCCCCGAGGCGGCCTTCTACATGGTCGGCACCATCGAGGAAGCGATCGAGAAGGCCAAGAAGCTCGCCGCCGAGGCCGCCTGATCCGAAGTCGTCACGACCGGCCGATGCGTCGGCCGGTCGCAACGTCCCAACGACGCGCCTCGCGTTCCGCGAGGCCATGAAACGAGGCGGAAATGGCCGAAGCGTTCAAGTTCGAGCTGGTGTCCCCGGCGCGTCTCGTCCTCTCCGAGGAGGTCGCGCAGGTGATGGTGCCCGGCGCCGAGGGTGACTTCACCATGCTGAAGGGCCACTCGCCGTTCATGACCACCGTGCGCCCCGGCGTTCTCGAGGCGACCTCGCCCGCCGGCAAGGTCATCAAGATCTTCGTGCGCGGCGGCTTCGCCGACGCCTCGCCGGCCGGCCTCACCATCCTCGCCGAACAGGCGATCCCGGTGGAAGAGCTGAAGGCCGACGTGATCGCCAAGGAGATCAAGGACGCCGAGGAAGACGTCTCCGACGCCAAGACGGCGGAAGGAAAGCGCGTCGCCCAGGAGAAGCTCGATCAGCTGAAGGCGGTCTTCGCCGCCGCCGCCACGAGCCACTGAGCCCGCGCCCCCCGGCGGTGACCGCGTCGAAGAAATCGAAGAGCCCCGAGCGATCGGGGCTTTTTCGCGTCTGGTCCTCTTTGTGAGGCCGGCACTCCTCGCAGGACCCTGACGCGGGCGGGCAGCCGCCCGTCGCTCCCGCCGACACGTCGCGCCCCGCCTCACCCGAGAGCGATGTCGGGCCGAACCGCCGCGATCGCCGCCGCGCTGCGCCGCATGTCCGCTTCGGTGAGGAAATCGCCGATCGGCACCGCCGACCCGTCGCGCCCGTCGACCAGGAAGAGGTGCCAGAGGCTGCCGCCCTCGGCCAGATCCTCGCGCAGCGCGCCGAGCGCCCCGCAGTCCTCGAGGCAGAGCCGGCGCCGGATCCCGGTGCCGAAGCGCGTGCGCACCTCCTCCACCACGCTCGCCGTGGCCGCCCGGAACGAGACCACCCGTTCGATGCCCGAGAGCGCCGCCGAAATGCCGAAGGAGCCGAGCGCGATCCCGAGGCCGCAGCCGATCCAGACCAGCGTATCGGGAAAGAGATCGAAGCCCGGGCGCGCCAGCACGACGATCGACACCGCCGCCGTCAGCAGCGCGCCACCGAGCGTCCCGACCGCCCCGCGCCAGGCGCCGTCGACGGGTTGGGTGAAGTCGATCGTGCCCCGTCCCCGGGTGACCGTCGTGTGGTTCGTTTCCATCGCTGCCTCCTGGACGCCGGATCTCGACGCCACGATGGCCGAACGTGGTCAACGAAGCCTTAAGGCACCCTCCATTCCGAGAGCGCGCCGCGCGATTTCAGGGCACCAGCGTGCGGAAGGCGGCGACGACGTTCTCGTAGACCGGCCGCTTGAAGGGGATGATCAGGCCGGGGAGATTGGCGAGCGGTTCCCAGCGCCACTCGGCGAATTCCTTCTCGCCGGCCGGAGGATTGTCGATGTCGATCTCCGATTCGTCGCCCTCGAAGCGGAAGGCGAACCACTTCTGGGTCTGCCCGCGCCACTTGAACTTCCAGCGCTCGCCGACCACGGCGCGCGGAATGTCGTAGCTGTACCAATCCGGCGCCTCCGCGATCAGGCTGGCGGAGCGGACGTTGGTCTCCTCCCAGAGCTCGCGCTTCGCCGCCTCGAACGGATCCTCGCCCGCGTCGATGCCGCCCTGCGGCATCTGCCACTCGTGGCCGGGCGCGACGTGCTCCACCAGACCCTCGTCGGCGCGCCGCCCGATCCACACCAGACCCTCGCGATTGATCAGACAGATCCCCACACAGGGACGGTAGGGCAGGCTCTCGAATTCGGTCGGGGTCACGGATCGGCTCCTCGCAACGGCGTCGCGTCGAGATTTAGCCCATGACGCGCGGTCCGTCACGCCGCCCGCCCCGCCTTCGTCCTTGAAAACCACGCCCTCATGGCCCACAGTCGATCCATCGGATCGACGATCCGATCGGTCGGCGAGGACGAGGGCGAAGCAGGGTCGCGTTTTGATTTCCGTCGTGTCGCCGAGCGGTACTCGAGAGGAGGTCACTCACCTGTCCATCGAACAGACCATCGGGGCCGCCGCCGCGCCCCAGCCTCGGGTCGCCCGGCCCATGCCCAGCGCCGAGACCATCGCCGAAGCCGCTCGCAAGAGCCTCGACGACAGCAAGGCGGAAGACATCGTCATCATCGACATCCACGACAAGTCCTCGCTGGCCGACGTCATGATCGTCGCCTCCGGCCGGTCGCATCGTCACGTCGGCGCCATCGCCGATCGTCTCATCGACGATCTCGAGAAGGTCGGCGCCCATGCCCCGCGCGTCGAGGGTCTGCCCCATTGCGACTGGGTGCTGGTCGATGCCGGCGACGTGTTGATCAATCTGTTCCGTCCCGAGGTGCGCGGCTTCTACGCCCTCGAGAAGATGTGGTCGGCCGACGCGCCCGCCCCGCGCGCGACCTCGCGCGGCTGAGGCGTCGAGCGGAGAGACGCCGTGCGCGTGACCATCGCGGCGGTCGGCCGCATGAAGGCCGGCCCCGAACGCGAGCTGCTCGATCGCTACCTCGATCGCGCGGCCAAACAGGGTCGCGTGCTCGGCGTGACCAGGGTCGAGGTTCGCGAGATCCCCGAATCGCGCGCCGCCCGTGCCGAGGATCGCAAGGCCGAGGAGGCCGAGGCGCTGCTCGCCGGCGTCGCCGACACCGCCTGGGTGATCGTTCTCGACGAGACCGGCACGACGCGCACCTCGCAGGCCTTCGCCGACGATCTCGCCGCCCGTCTCGCCGAGGCGCGCGACTGGGCGATCCTGATCGGCGGCGCCGACGGCCACGGCCCCGCGGTCCTCGCCCGCGCCGATCTGCGCCTCGCCTTCGGCGCCATGACCTGGCCCCACCAGATCGTCCGCATCCTCGCCGCCGAACAGATCTACCGCGCCACCACCATCCTCGCCGGCCACCCCTATCACCGCGCCTGACCCGGCGCGGTCCTGCGCAATCCCGCCCGGCCGGCCCCGGACCGTGACGAGATTGCCGCATCGCCGGCTTGCTCTCGCCACGATCCCCTCGCAACGTCGCCTTGCGCGTCTCTCGCTCGGAGGCGACGATCGACCCGACACCGCCCGCACCGATCGACCGGCGACACCATGACCGCCCTGCCGCCCGAGACCTCTCCGCCCCCGATTCCGGCGCCGCCGTGGTGGCCGGCTTTCGCGCGTCCGGGCCTCGCCGTGTGGATGGCGCTCGCCCTCGCGAGCCCCGCCGCCGCGCAGGAGCCGCCGCCGGGCCTCAGACCCGGCGCCGCCGGCATCGCGTCGGCGCCGAGCGCCACGACCACCCCGGCAACCCCGGCCGATCCGACCGACCGTCGCGCCGCCGTCCGCGCCGAGCTCGACGCGGTTCTGCGCGACATCGACCTCGGCAAGGACCGGCAGGCGGCGATTCGCGCCGAGATCGAGGCCATCGCCCGTGAGAGCGGCCGCGTCTCCGAACAGCTCCTCGCCACCGCCCGGCGCCTGCGCGAGGCCGAAGCCCGCCTCGCCGTCACCGAGAAGCGGATCGCCGATCTCGATCGCGACGTGATCCGCTCGCGCCGCGCGCTGGACGCCCGCCGCGACGTGCTCGCCGACGTGCTCGCCGCCCTCCAACGCATCGGCCGCAAACCGCCGCCCGCCGTCGTGGTGCGACCCGAGGACGCACTCGCCGCCGTCCGTAGCGCCATTCTCGTCGGCGCCCTGCTGCCGGAACTTCGCGATCAGGCCGAAGCACTGCTCGCCGACCTCCAGTCGCTGGAGGCGTTGAAGACCGCCGCCGCCACCGAGCGCGAACGCTTCCACGCCGAGGGCGAGGATCTCGTCGCCGAGCGCGGCCGTCTCGAACTGCTGGTCGAGGAGCGCCGCAAGGCGCGCGGCGAGAAGGAGGCGAGCCTGCGCGAGGAGGCCGCCAAGGCCGGCGCCCTCGCCGAACGCGCCACTTCGCTCGAGGGTCTCGTCGCCGCTCTCGAGAAGGCGGCGACGCCCGCGAAGCCGGCGCCCGAGATCACGCTCGCCACGGCGCGCGGCCGCCTGCCGCTGCCGGTCTCCGGCGACACCATCCTGCGCTGGGGCCAGGACGACGCCGCCGGGCTCACCGCCAAGGGCCTGTCGATCGCCGCCAGGGCGGGCGCGGCGGTCACGACTCCGTGTGATGGCGCGGTGATCTTCGCGGGGCCGTTCAGATCCTACGGCAAACTCTTGATCATCAATGCCGGCGGCGGATATCATGTCGTGCTTGCCGGAATGGAACGGATCGACGTGGAGATCGGGCAATCGGTACGGGCCGGCGAACCCGTCGGCCTGATGGGCAGTCGGCCGGTGACCACGGCCGTGTCGGGTGGAGCCTCCGATCGGCCGATCCTCTATGTCGAATTCAGAAAAGACGGTACGTCGATAGATCCCTCGCCCTGGTGGGCGCGGGCGCGTGACGAGAAGGTTCGCGGATGATGCGCAAGGTTTCGTTGTTGGTGGTGGGCGGACTGCTCGGTGCCGGTGTCGTGGTCGGTATCGGTCAGGGTGAGCGGTTCATCGCCGGCAAGGCGATCGCCGCCGCGACCGACACGTATCGCCAACTCAATCTGTTCGGCGACGTGTTCGAGCGCATCCGCTCCGACTACGTCGAGCAGCCGGACGACTCGAAGCTGGTGGAAAGCGCCATCAACGGCATGCTGACCTCGCTCGATCCCCATTCGAGCTACATGTCCCCGAAGAGCTTCAAGGACATGCAGGTCCAGACGCGCGGCGAGTTCGGCGGCCTCGGCATCGAGGTCACGATGGAGGAGGGCCTGGTCAAGGTCGTCGCTCCGATCGACGACACGCCCGCGGCGCGAGCCGGCGTGCGCGCCGGCGACATCATCACCCAGCTCGACGGCGAACAGGTCCAGGGCCTCAGCCTCAATCAGGCCGTCGACAAGATGCGCGGCCCGGTCAATTCGCCGATCACCCTGACGATCAAGCGGGACGGCGCCGCCGAACCGCTGCAGATCAAGATCGTCCGCGACACCATCCGCATCAAGTCGGTGCGCTCGCGCGAGGAAGGCGGCGACATCGGCTACCTGCGCATCACCCAGTTCAACGAGCAGACCTACGACGGCCTGCGCGATCAGATCGAGAAGATCACCAAGGACATCCCGTCCGACAAGCTCAAGGGCTTCGTCCTCGACCTGCGCAACAACCCCGGCGGTCTCCTCGATCAGGCGATCTCGGTCTCCGACGCCTTCCTGGAGCGCGGCGAGATCGTCTCGACCCGCGGCCGCAACGCCGACGAGAGCCAGCGGTACAACGCCCGTTCCGGCGATCTGATCAAGGGCAAGCCGGTCGTGATCCTGATCAACGGCGGTTCCGCCTCGGCCTCCGAGATCGTCGCAGGCGCCCTCCAGGACCACAAGCGCGCCACCCTGGTCGGCACCCGGTCCTTCGGCAAGGGCTCGGTCCAGACCATCATCCCGCTCGGCCAGAACGGCGCCATCCGCCTGACCACCGCGCGCTACTACACGCCCTCGGGCCGCTCGATCCAGGCCAAGGGCATCGATCCGGACATCGAGGTCCTGCAGGACACCCCCGAGGACCTCAAGGGCAAGGACGACACCAAAGGCGAGGCGAGCCTCAAGGGTCACCTCAAGAACCCCAACGACGGCAACGCCGCCGACGAGAAGACCGGCTCGCAAGCCTATGTGCCGCCCGAGGCCAAGGACGACAAGGCGCTCAACTACGCCTTCGACCTGCTGCGCGGCGCCAAGACCAACGCGGCCTATCCGCCCAACCCCAAGGCGGCCGTCCCCAACTGATCGACCGATCGCGACGAGAGGCCGCCGGATCCCACCTCCGGCGGCCTCTTCGATTCGAAGGGCTCGTCAGACGGCGGAGAATCGGCGTAGATCGATTCGAACCAGGGAGAAGATCAAGGGACATGGGGAACGACCTCGACGCCCCGCTCGGTCTGAGTGCCGCCAAGCGCCCGATCTGGGCCCGCATTCCCTTCGGCATCATCGGCCTGTCGCTGATCGGTCTGGTCGGCGCGGTGATCGGTGTCTGGCTGGTCTTCATGCGCGACCCGGAAGGCGGCGAGCCGCATGCGGTCGTTCGCCTCGATCGCGCCAAGACCGGCATCGCCAAATCCGACGTGGCCGTCGCCGAGCCGCCTCGCCCGGCCGAGGAGACGCCCCCGCCCGGCACGCCCCACGGCGCCGCCCGCCCCGCCCAACAGGGCCTCGTCGAGGTCACTCCCGCCCCCGACGCCGGTCTCGAGCCGGTGCCCGCCCACCGCGTCCCCGAGGCCGTGGAGGGCCAGCCGCTCTCCACCGCGCCGATCGCGCGGGTCTCGGAGAAGACCCGCTGGGGCCTGTTGCCGCGCATCGCCTCCGACGGCAGCCGTCCGCTCGACGTCTATGCCCGTCCGGTGCCGCGCCTGCCGCAATCGACCCCGCGCGTCGTCCTGATCGTCGGCGGCCTCGGCATCTCCCAGACCTCGACGCAGGAAGCCCTGCGCGTGCTCGGCCCCGACGTCACCCTCGCCTTCGCGCCCTATGGCGCGAGCCTCGACCGCTGGGTCCAGAAGGCCCGCGCCGACGGTCACGAACTGCTGCTCCAGGTGCCGATGGAGCCGTTCGACTACCCGGACAACGATCCCGGGCCCCAGACCCTCATCGCCTCCGCCCCGACCGAGGCCAACACCGACCGGCTGATGACCCTGCTCGGCCGGCTCACCAACTACGTCGGCGTGATCAACTACATGGGCGCCCGCTACACCGCCGATCCCGCCGCCCTCGGCGCGACCCTGAACGAGCTGACCCGGCGCGGCCTCATGTTCGTCGACGACGGCTCGTCGAGCCGCTCCACCGGCGAATCGAGCGCCCGCGCCGCCCGCACCCCCTTCGCCCGCGCCGACGTGGTGATCGACGAGATCGCCCGCGACGAGGCCATTCAGGCCCGTCTCACCCAGCTCGAGCAGGTCGCGCGCACCAAGGGCGTCGCCGTCGGCACCGCCACCGCCCTGCCGATCTCCTTGCGCAATCTCCAGACCTGGATCAAGGCGCTCGAGGCGCGCGGTCTGGTTCTGGTGCCGGTCAGCGCCGTCGCCCGTCAGGGCTGAGGGCCTTCACACCCCGCCCGGCTCACACCCCGATGCCGCGCCGGCGCAATTCGGTCGAGGAGAGCCCGTTGCGCGGCCCGCGCAGGAAGGCCCAGGCCGGCGCCCGGTGCCCGGCGAGTCCGGCCGCGCGCGCCTCCGGCAGCCGGAAGTCGGCGAGCGCCTGAGCGGCCGGCGCCGAGAGCGGCGTCATCGCCGCGCCGGGGCGGTCGACGATCGCCATCGGCAGCGCCGAGGCGATCCGCCGCCAATGCTGCCAACGATGGAAACTCGCCAGATTGTCGGCGCCCATCACCCAGACGAAATGCACGTCCGGCCGCATCGCCACCAGCCGTTCCACCGTCCGCCACGTATAGGGCGAGCCGAAAGCCGCCTCGAAGGCGGTCACGACGATGCGCGGATCGTCCATCAGCCGCCGCGCCGCCGCGATCCGCCGCGCCAGCGACGGCAGGCCGGCGGTTTCCTTCAACGGATTGCCGGGCGTCACCAGCACCCACAGCCGATCGAGCCGCAACCGCTCGAGCGCCGTCTCGGCGACGTGGAGATGGCCGAGATGGGGCGGATTGAACGAGCCGCCGAGAAGCCCGATCCGCATGCCCGCAGCGGTCGGCGGCACGAGGAGATCCCCGCGCGCCGGACCGTTCGCATGAGGCAAGGGCCGATCCCCGACGCGACTCTCCATCAAGGCCGCGTCTGGCCGTTGCCGCGCACCCGGTAATTGAACGACACCAGTTGGTCGACCCCGACCGGCCCGCGTGCGTGCATTTTGCCGGTGGCGATGCCGATCTCCGCGCCCATGCCGAATTCGCCGCCGTCGGCGAACTGGGTCGAGGCGTTCCAGAGCAGGATCGCCGAATCGATCTCGTTCAGGAACCGCGCCGCCGTCGCGGCGTCGTCGGTGACGATCGCCTCCGTGTGGTGCGAGCCGTAGTGCTCGATGTGGGCGATCGCCCCGTCGACCCCGTCGACCAGCCCGACGGTGATGATCGCGTCGAGATATTCGGTCGACCAGTCGGCCTCGGTGGCGAGCTTCGCGCCGGGCACCAGCGCCATCACCTCGGCCGAGGCGCGGATCTCGCAGCCCTTCGCGCGCAGAGCCTCGACCAGCGGCAGCAGATGGGTCGCCGCGCAGGCGCGATCGACCAGCAGCGTCTCGGCCGCGCCGCAGATGCCGGTCCGCCGCATCTTGGCGTTGACGACGATCTTCTCGGCCATGGCGAGATCGGCGGCCGCATCGACATAGACGTGGCAGATCCCCTCGAGATGGGAGAAGACCGGCACCCTCGCCTCGGTCTGGACACGCGCCACCAGCGATTTGCCGCCGCGCGGCACGATTACGTCGATCGCCCCGCCTAGCCCGGTCAGCATCGCCCCGACGGCGGCGCGATCGGTGGTGGGCACCAGCTGGATCGCATCCTCCGGCAGACCCACGCTCGCGAGCCCGCGCCGCAGCGCCGCGACGATGGTCGACGACGAACGCAGCGCGTCCGACCCGCCGCGCAGGATCGCCGCGTTGCCGCTCTTCAGGCACAGCGCGCCCGCGTCGGCCGTCACGTTGGGCCGGCTCTCGTAGATGATGCCGATCACGCCGAGCGGCGTGGCGACGCGCTCGATGTGGAGCCCGTTCGGCCGATCCCAGGCGGAGAGCACCCGGCCGACCGGATCGGGCAGCGCCGCGATCGCCTCGAGCCCGGCCGCCATGCCCTCGATGCGGTCCTCGTTCAGAACCAGCCGATCGATGAAGGACCCGGAGAGGCCCTTGGCCTCGCCGTCGGCGACGTCCTGCGCGTTGGCGGCGAGGATCGCCGGCACGGCCCGACGGAGCTCGGCCGCCATGGCGGCGAGAGCGGCGTCCTTGGTCGCCGTCGGCGCCAGCGCCACGGCACGGGCCGCGACGCGGGCCCGCGCGCCGATGTCGGACATCGACACCTCGATCGAGGTCGCTCCGAATTTTTCGACGGCCGCCATCATTCCCCCCTGAGCACCATGTGGTCGCGGTGGATCATCTCCTTGCGACCTGTATAGCCGAGTATCGCTTCGATTTCATGGGTCTTGCGCCCGAGGATGGCGAGCGCGTCGCTCGCGTCGAAGGCGACGAGACCCCGTCCCAGTTCCTCGCCGGCCGGGCCGACGATGCGCACCGCGTCGCCGCGATGAAACGTGCCCTCGATCCGCGTGCAGCCCGCCGGAAGCAGGCTCTTGCCGGTCCGGAGCGCCCGCGCCGCGCCGGCGTCGATGGCGATGGTGCCGCGATCGTCGAGCGATCCGGCGATCCACTTCTTGCGCGCCGTCACCGGATCGGCGGCCGGCAGGAACCACGTCGCCTTCTCGCCCGCCGAGATCGCCGCGAGCGGGCTCATCCGCTTGCCGAGCGTGATCACCATGGCGGTGCCGCCGTCGGTGGCGATCTTGCCGGCGTCGATCTTGGTCTTCATGCCGCCGCGCGACAGTTCCGACCCGGCGCCCCCGGCCATCGCCTCGATCTCCGGCGAGATCCGCGCCACCAGCGGGATGAAGTCGGCGTTCGGATCCTGGTTCGGCGGCGCCGTGTAGAGCCCGTCGATGTCGGAGAGGAGCACCAGACAGTCCGCCCCGACCATCGTCGCGACGCGCGCGGCGAGGCGATCGTTGTCGCCGTAGCGGATCTCGGTGGTCGCCACCGTGTCGTTCTCGTTGATGATCGGGATCGCCCGATGGTCCATCAACGTGCCGAGCGTCGCCCGCGCGTTGAGATAGCGCCGCCGATCCTCGGTGTCGTCGAGGGTGAGCAGCACCTGCGCGGCGGTATAGCCGTGCTTGCCGAGAATTTCCGAATAGGCCCGCGCCAGGGCGATCTGCCCGACCGAGGCGGCGGCCTGGCTCTCCTCGAGCGCCAGCGCCCGCTTCGGCAGCCCGAGCTTGCCGCGCCCGAGCGCGATCGCGCCCGATGAGACCAGCAGAACCTCGCAGCCGAGTTGCATCAGCCGCGCCACGTCGGCGGCGAGGCTCTCGAGCCAGGGCCATTGGATGTCGCCGGTGGCCCGGTCGACCAACAGGGCGGAGCCGATCTTGACGACGATGCGGCGGTGATCTTCCAGACGACGGATCATGGCGGGCAACCCCGAGCGCGTCTCTCCGTCGTCTCCGACGGCGAGGATCGGCTCGCCATAACGGCGAACCGACGGCGGATCAAGCATTTCGCGGCCGAGCCGGCGAAACGCATGGCCGCTTCACGGTCGCCACGCCTCTTCCTTGACCGAAGGCAGCGTCGAGGCCTCTTCGGCGTCGGCCTGATCGATCGCCCGGCGCAGCGCGCGCAGCGCCTTCTCGACGTTCTCCCCGGTCGGCGACGACAATTGGATCGGCACCCGCCGCGCCGCCTTCTTCAGCGCCGCCGCCTTCGCCTCGCGCTCCTCGGGCGAGAGACTGTCGACCTTGGTCAGCGCCACGATCTCGGGCTTGTCGGCGAGGCCGCCGCCATAGGCCTTGAGCTCCTTGCGGATGACCTTGTAGGCCTCCGCCACGTCGTCCTGGGTGCCGTCGACCAGATGCAACAGCACCCGGCAACGCTCGACGTGACCGAGGAAACGGTCGCCGAGGCCGAGCCCCTCGTGCGCGCCCTCGATCAGACCGGGAATGTCGGCCAGCACGAATTCGCGCGCGTCGACCCGGACCACGCCGAGGCCGGGGTGGAGCGTCGTGAAGGGATAGTCGGCGATCTTGGGCTTCGCCGAGGTGACGGCGGCGAGGAACGTCGACTTGCCGGCGTTGGGCAGCCCCACCAGACCGGCGTCGGCGATGAGCTTCAGCCGCAGCCACAGCCACTTCTCCTCGCCCTCCTCGCCCGGATTGGCCCGGCGCGGGGCGCGGTTGATCGACGACTTGAAACGGTCGTTGCCGAAACCGCCGTTGCCGCCGCGCGCGAGCAGCACCCGCTGCCCCACCTCGGTCAGGTCGGCCAGGATCGTCTCGCCGTCCTCCTCGAGGATCTCGGTGCCCTTCGGCACGCGCAGCACCACGTCCTCGGCCTTGGCGCCGTGACGGTTGCGGCCCATGCCGTGACCGCCGGTCTTGGCCTTGAAATGCTGCTGATAGCGATAGTCGATCAGCGTGTTGAGCCCATCGACACATTCGACCCAGACGTCGCCGCCGCGCCCGCCGTCTCCGCCGTCCGGCCCGCCGAACTCGATGAACTTCTCGCGCCGGAACGAGACGCAGCCCGCTCCGCCGTCGCCGGACCGGATGAAGACCTTGGCCTGATCGAGAAACTTCATCGCATACCTCTCGCGGGCGACGCCGAACCCTCTCGGCGCGAGCCTCTCACTCTCGGCGGCGGGCGCTCACGCGCCCACCCCGGTCTTGACCCAGTTCTTCAGCGACGTCCAGATCGACCGCTCCAACCGGAAGCGATCGATCGGCACCATGCCGCGATAGAACAACGACGGCCCCATGCCCTGCCCGGCATACTGGAAGCCGCACTTCTCGAGCACCCGCCGCGAGGCGCCGTTGGTCACCCGCGACGTCGCCGCCACCGCGTCCGCCTCGAGCGCGCCGAAGGCGAAGTCGGAGAGCGCCTGCGCCGCCTCGGTGGCGAGCCCCCGCCCCCAATAGGGACGGCCGACCCAGTAGCCGAGCACGAACCGCTCGCCGTCGCGTGGCATCAGGCTCGCCGTTCCGACGAACCGGGAGCCCTCGTCCTTCAGATAGAGACCGAGGGTCCAGCGCGCCGGACCGGCCTCGGTGTTGTCGATGAAGGCGAGCGCGTCGTCGAGCCCGTAGGGGTGCGGCAGGTTCGACAGATTCTCGGCCACACCGACGTCGTTGGCGAGATCCGCCATGCGCTGCGCGTCGGCACGCACCGGACGGCGCAACACCAGACGCGGGGTCTCGAGAATGGTCCCGGGCAGATCCCGGTCGGGTGGGGTATCGGCTCTCTCGCTCATGGCGCGATCCTCCGGTTCGTTGTCGCGGGCGGCGACGAGGGGGAAAAAACGAAAGAGGGAAAGATGGTGCCCCATCTCCCCTCTCGCGTGTCCCCCGGAACCGGGAGCCGAGATCAGCGGATCACAAGGATCCACCGGGTCGATGGGACACCGGCGGATCGTTGGATCATCTGCCGGTTCACTCCGCTGCGGCTGCCGTATTCGGCATCACGGAGATGTAGATGCGGCCGTTGGCTTTGGCCCGAAACTGTACGCGACCCGGAATGGTGGCGAAGATCGTGTGATCGGTGCCCATGCCGACGCCCGTGCCCGGATGCCACTTGGTGCCGCGCTGACGCGCGATGATGTTGCCCGGGATCACGACCTGATCGCCGAACTTCTTGATGCCGAGACGCTTGGACTCGGAATCGCGACCGTTGCGCGAAGAACCGCCGGCCTTTTTGTGAGCCATGATGATGCTCCTTCGTATCTCTTCACCGTCCCACGCCGGGCGACACGCCTCGGGGAACGGACTGATCGTCTCTCATCGGCCGAATTCCGGCCGAACGGCGGTTCAGGCGGCGTTGATCGCGGTGATCTTCACCTTGGTCTGTTCCTGGCGGTGACCTTCCTTCTTGCGCCAGCTCTTGCGGCGGCGCTTCTTGAAGGTGATCACCTTCTTGGCACGGCTCTGCTCGACCAGAACGCCGGACACGGTGGCCCCGGCGACGGTCGGCGCGCCGACCACGGTGGTCTCGCCACCGATCAGCAGAACTTCGGAGAACGTGACCGCCTCACCGGCTTCGCCGGCGAGCTTCTCGATGATGATCACGTCGTCGGCGGCGACCTTGTACTGCTTGCCGCCCGTCTTGATGACCGCGAACATGTCTTTCTTACCTTCTCATCTCACACGCGCCCTTCGGCGCCGCGCGGTGTGCCGACGGCAGAGCCATCGGTTCCGACGCCCGCGTCTCGGATCGAGAGCGGAAACCCTCTTCGATCGTGACCGAAGCGGGCGCGTCGTCGCACGGACTTGAGAAACGACCCGAGCCGGCACCACGGTCGATCGTCTCGTCACGAGAGGATCGAAGGCAGAGCCGGGGGCGTTTTGAGCCTCGGACAGCGCCGGAGCCGGAATTCCCGGCCCTTCGCGAATGGCGTTTCCATAAGGAAAGCGGCGGGACCTGTCAACGCGCGAGACGCGGCGGCACGGCGATTTTCCGCCTTCGACGCCGCCGCGACACGGGCGCGCGCGGCTCAGCCCTTGGAGGAGGCGAGCGCGTCGAGACGCTTCTGCATCTCCTCCATCTGCTCCTTGAGCCGATCGAGATCGTTCGGCGCGCCGAGCGAAGCCGGCTTGTCCTCGGGCTTCGCCATCGCCGGTGCCTGCCCCGGAAACCCTTCCGGCATCATCGCGCTGAACGGCGTGAACATCCGCATCGTCCGCTCGAACATCTCGGTGTTGCGCCGCACCTGCTCCTCCATCGCCTCGAAGGCGTTGTTCGGGAAGGCGGCGGTCATCTGCTCGCGGAACTTGCCCTGCTCGCGGGTCAGGCTGTCGATCGAGAACTCGAGATAGCTCGGCACCAGATTCTGCATGCTGTCGCCGTAGAAGCGGATCAGTTGGCGCAGGAACGCGATGGGCAACAGGTTCTGCCCCTTGTTCTCCTGCTCGAAGATGATCTGCGTCAGCACCGACCGGGTGATGTCGTCGCCGGATTTGGCGTCGTAGACGACGAAGAGCTCTTCGTTCTTCACCATCTCGGCCAGATCCTCGAGCGTCACGTAGGACGAGGTGCCGGTGTTGTAGAGCCGGCGATTGGCGTATTTCTTGATGATCGTGGGCTCGTCGGTCTTTGCCATCTTCTCTGCCACTCTTCTCGCGGCGCCGGCGCGCCGATCGATCGTCCCGGTGGACGGCGGATCGAGCTCTGTCGCGCACGGGACCTCCCTGGGTCCGAAGAGATTAGGTAGTTTCTTCGCGCGAAGCCACCAGTTTCACGCCGATCGTCCGATACGGTCGTCCCGGCCCACACGGATTGGTCGAAGGTCTTAGTCGAAATCGGGAATTTCGCCCCCGAGTCAGACGGATTGCCGAGACGCGGACCCCCCTCTCGTCATTGACAGGTCACCGGCGTGGCGTCTCTATTCCCACCCGAAGGATCCGAACCGCGGTCGCCGGCGATTGCGGCGCTCCGCCTCGATCCAAACGATTAGAACGCGCTCGGAATGCCCGATCGCGGTCCGTAGTCAAACCTCGGAGGAAATACGCATGGCCACTGACGTCGTCATCGTGGGCGCGGCGCGCACGCCCGTCGGCATGTTCTCCGGCGCGCTCTCCAGCGTACCGGCCCATCAGCTCGGCGCCATCGCCATCAAGGCGGCCCTCGAGCGCGCCAACGTCGACGCCGCCGACGTCGACGAGGTCATCCTCGGTCAGGTCCTCTCCGCCAACGGTGGCCAGAACCCGGCCCGTCAGGCCGCCATGGCCGCCGGCATCCCGCAGGAGAAGACCGCCTGGGGCCTCAATCAGCTCTGCGGCTCGGGCCTGCGCTCCGTCGCCCTCGGCCTGCAGCAGATCGCCAACGGCGATGCCGACATCATCGTCGCCGGCGGCATGGAATCGATGTCCATGGCCCCGCACGTCGCCCATCTGCGCAACGGCACCAAGATGGGCTCGCTCGAGTTCATCGACAGCATGCTGCGCGACGGCCTGACCGACGCCTTCCACGGCTATCACATGGGCGTCACCGCCGAGAACATCGCCCAGAAGTGGCAGATCTCGCGCGAGGAGCAGGACACCTTCGCCACCGCCTCGCAGAACAAGGCCGAGGCCGCCAAGAAGACCGGCCGCTTCAAGGACGAGATCGTTCCGGTCACCGTCAAGTCGCGCAAGGGCGACGTGGTCGTCGACACCGACGAGTTCATCCGTGACGGCGTCACCGTCGAGGCCCTCGCCAAGCTGCGTCCGGCCTTCAACAAGGAAGGCACCGTCACCGCCGGCAACGCCTCCGGCATCAACGACGGCGCCGCGGCGCTGGTGCTGATGTCGAAGGCCGAGGCCGAGAAGCGCGGCCTCACCCCGCTCGCCACCATCAAGTCCTGGGCGACCGCCGGCGTCGATCCGGCGATCATGGGCACCGGCCCGATCCCGGCCTCCCGCAAGGCGCTCGAGAAGGCCGGCTGGACCGTCGCCGACCTCGACCTCGTCGAGGCCAACGAGGCCTTCGCCGCCCAGGCCATCTCGGTCAACAAGGAGCTCGGCTGGGACACGTCGAAGGTCAACGTCAACGGCGGCGCCATCTCGATCGGCCATCCGATCGGCGCCTCCGGTGCCCGCGTCCTGACCACGCTCCTCTACGAGATGCAGAAGCGCGACGCCAAGAAGGGCCTCGCCACCCTGTGCATCGGCGGCGGCATGGGCATCGCCCTCTGCGTCGAGCGCTGATCGTCTCCGATGAGATCTCCGGGCGCGGCGCGAGACGCGCCCGGACCCCTCGCATCCCCTGAACCACGCGCCTCCCGGGCGCGCGGCAAGAAGAATTGTCCCCAATTTCAGATCCGATCGATCCCCCGAGGCGCGCCGTCCGCGCCTCCTCGGTCCGGATCACGGCAGTTTCAATGGAGGAAACCATGAGCAGAGTGGCTATCGTCACGGGCGGTTCCCGTGGTATCGGCGCGGCGATTTCCAAGGCCCTCGCGGCCGCCGGCTACAAGGTCGCCGCCAATTACGCCGGCAACGACGAGGCCGCCGCCGCCTTCACCAAGGAGACCGGCATCGCGACCTACAAGTGGGACGTGTCGGACTACGACGCCTGCGTCGCCGGCATCGCCAAGGTCGAGGCCGATCTCGGCCCGGTCGAGATCCTGGTCAACAACGCCGGCATCACCCGTGACGGCATGTTCCACAAGATGACCAAGGCGCAGTGGGACGCGGTGTTGCGCACCAACCTCGATTCGCTGTTCAACATGACCCGCCCGGTCTGGGAAGGCATGCGCGCCCGCAAGTTCGGCCGCGTCGTCTGCATCTCCTCGATCAACGGTCAGAAGGGCCAGATGGGTCAGGTCAACTATTCGGCCGCCAAGGCCGGCGACCTCGGCTTCGTCAAGGCCCTCGCCCAGGAAGGCGCCCGCGCCGGCATCACCGTCAACGCGATCTGCCCGGGCTACATCGCCACCGAGATGGTCAAGGCGATCGATCCGGCCGTGGTCGAGAAGTCGATCCTGCCCTACATCCCGGTCAATCGCCTCGGCGAACCGGAGGAGATCGCCCGCACGGTCCTCTTCCTCGTCGCCGACGACGCCGGCTTCCTGACCGGCTCGACGATCTCGCCGAACGGCGGTCAGTACATGGTCTGACGCCTCGCGTGCCCGCGACGGACGCCGATCTCGAGAGGGAGCCTCGCGGCTCCCTCTTTCCTTTGGTCGCGCTCCTCGCGAAGATGGCCGCCCCTCGAACGGAGCCCTCCATGTCGATGATCCTGCCGCACGTCGCCCGTGGCCCCGAAGGCCGTCCGCCGATCGTCTTTCTGCACGGCTTCGCCGGCGATCACGAGACCTGGATCGGCCAGATGATCGGGCTCGAGACCCGGCGCCGGGTGATCGCCTTCGATCTGCCCGGCCACGGCGCCGCCCTCGACTGGCCGCGCATCGGCCATGCCGGCATCTCGGCCGAGGCCGTGATCGCCTCGCTCGGCGCCCTCGGCATCGATCGCTTCCATCTGGTCGGCCATTCCATGGGCGGCGCCACCGCGACCATCGTCGCCCTGAAGCTGGCGGAGAGCCGGCGCCTCGCCAGTCTCACCCTGGTCGCGCCCGGGGGCTTCGGCCCGGAGATCAATCACCGCCTGTTGCGCCGATTCGCCGCCGCCACCGACGAGCACGAGATCCATTCCCTGCTCGAGCAGTTCTTCGGCTTCGAGAAGCCGGTGCCGTTGGCCGCCGCCCGCCGCATCGCCGAGATCCGTCGCGACCCGCGCGTGCCCACCACGCTGGCGACCATCGCCGAGGCGATCCTCGACGGCGAACGCCAGAAGAGCTTCGATCTCGCCCGCCTCGCCGATCTGCCCCACGGCGTGCGCCTGATCTGGGGCGACCAGGACCGCGTTCTGCCGCTCGCCCAGACCCGGGGCGTCCCCGGCGTCGTCGCCGTCCACGTCTTCCCCGGCGTCGGCCACATGCCCCATCTCGAGGTCGCCCGCGACGTGACCCGCCTCGTCGCCGAGAGCGCCGCCGCCGACTGAGACCGAACGCACGAAGTTGCCCCTCCTTCGAGACGTCGTGCGGCACGGCGAGCCGGAACCGGCATCGGCCGATCGAGCCCCGTCTCGTGAAGACCCGACGAGTCGGGATTTCATGAGCCCGGTATGAGTCCCCCTCGAGACGTCACGATCTGCGGCAAATCGACGAGGTTTTCAGCCGATCCACGGCGTGTTAACCTTGTTTTCGAAAGCCGCGTCCGGTCGGGAGAAACGCGGCGGGGGGACGTCATGCTCTACTGGGCCGGCGCCGGTCTCTTGGCCGGTTGGGTCATGTCGCGCGGCTTGCGCGGATCTCGCTTCGGCGCGCTGGCGGTGATCGTCGGCGTCGTCGCGCTGGTGCTCGTCGCCGCCGCCCGGCGCTTCGAGACGGACGCGCTGGTCGCCTGCCTCGTCTTCTGGGTCGCGGCGCAGGTCGCCTGGTTCCTGGGCAACCTGCTCACCGACGGTCTGCGGACCGACCGCGACGCCGAGGAGGCGAAGACGCCCCTCGGCTGACGCCGATCACGGCGCCGAGTTCGGGTATTTCAGGTGGATCGCGTCGATCTTCTTCGCGATCTCCGGCGTGATCACGAAATCGAAGGCCGCGAGATCCTCCTCGAGCTGCGCCATTTTGGTCGCGCCGATGATCGTCGAGGCGACGAAGGAGCGCGAGGCGACGAAGGCGAGCGCCAGTGTCGCCGGGGTGACGCCGAGATCGGCCGCCAGCGCGCAATAGGCCGCGATCGCCTCCTCGGTGTTGGGCGTCTCGTAGCGCTGCCCGCGATTGAAGAGCGTCGTGCGCGCGCCGGCCGGCCGCGCGCCGCCGAGATATTTGCCGGTGAGATAGCCCTGGCCGAGCGGCGAATAGGCGAGAAGGCCGACGTCCTCGCGGATCGACACCTCCGCCATCGCCACCTCGTAGGTGCGGTTGACGAGATTGTAGGCGTTCTGGACCGAGACCACCCGGGCGGCGCCCGCGACCTCGGCCGCCCTCAGCCAGCGCATGGTGCCCCAGGCACTCTCGTTGGAGAGGCCGATGTGACGGATCCGCCCCGCCGTCACGTGCTCCTGGAGCGCGGCGAGGCTCTCCTCGATCGCGGTCTCGTCCGGCTTGATCTCCGGATCGGTCCAGATCGTCGGATTGGAGCCGAAGGTGGAGACCATCCGCTCCGGCCAATGCACCTGATAGAGATCGATGTAGTCGGTCTTCAGCCGCTTCAGGCTCTTGAACACCGCCTCGTCGATCTGGGCGCGGGTCAGCCGGCAGCGCGCGCCGTCGTCGCGGAACCAGCTCATGTCGGAACGCCCGCAGACCTTGGTGGCGAGAATCACCTTGTCGCGATTGCCGCGCGCCGCCATCCACGAGCCGACGATCTCCTCGGTCCGTCCCTGCGTCTCCGGACGCGGCGGGATCGAATAGAGTTCGGCGGTGTCGATGAAGTCGATGCCGTGGGCGAGGGCGCGGTCGAGTTGGGCGTGGCCTTCGGCTTCTGTGTTCTGTTCGCCGAAGGTCATGGTGCCGAGACAGACGGCGGAGACGGTGAGATCGGTACGACCGAGACGATTGCGTCGCATGGAGCCTCTCGAGGGAATGTGGCAGGTCGGATCAGGAGGAGATGCGGGCGATCAGCTCGCGCACCTTCGGCAGGATGCCCGCGACGATCACCTTCACGCCGGCGGCGTTGGGGTGAAGCCCGTCGGGCAGAGTGAGATCGGGGTGCATGGCGACCCCGTCGAGAAAGAACGGGTGCAGCAGCGCGCCGTGCGCCGTCGCCACCTCGGCGAAGATCGAATCGAAGTCGGCCGCGTAGGCATCGCCGAGATTGCGCGGCGCCAACATCCCGGCGACCAGCACCTTCTGGCCGCGAGCGGTGGCGCGGGCGACGATCGCGTCGAGATTGCGCCGCGCCTCGCTCGGCGGCAAGCCCCGCAGCGCGTCGTTGGCGCCGAGTTCGACGATCACCCCTTGCGCGTCGGCGGGCACCGACCAGTCGAATCGCGCCAGCCCCATGTCGGTCGTATCGCCGGAGACGCCGGCGTCGATCACCTCGACGTCGTAGCCCTCCGCCCGCAACGCCTCTTGCAACCGCACCACGAATCCGTCGGCGCGCGGCAGCCCGTAGCCCGCGGTGAGACTGTCGCCGAGCGCGACGAGCCGCACACGCCCGGCCGCCCGCGCCGTCCCCTTCGTCAGAGGGCCCAGGACCAGAGGAGCCGAAGCCAATGCGAACGCGATGCTGCGGCGGGAAGGATGTGCGATCATGACGGTCTCGTGAAATGCCGGGCCATTGGATCATCGGTCCGTCTTGCCCATATGACAATCACCCCCCGCGAAGACGAGCGCCCGTGCCCATCGTTCGCCATCCGAACCCCGTCGTCCGATTCGCCCCGGAGCCCGTCTTGACCACTCCCGCCATCGTCCTCGAGGACGTTCGCCTCCGGCTCGGCAACGGCACCGCCGCCGTCGACGTCCTGCGCGGTCTCACCCTCACCCTCGCCGCCGGCGAGCGGGTCGGCATCGTCGGCGCCTCCGGCTCCGGCAAGTCGACCGCGCTGATGATCGCCTGCGGTCTGGAACGCGCCGACCGCGGCCGGGTCGCCGTCGCCGGGATCGACCTCGCCGGTCTCGACGCCGATCGCCTCGCCCGCTTTCGCGGCGAGACCATCGGCATCGTCTTCCAGTCGTTCCACCTCGTCTCCGACATGACGGCGCTCGAAAACGTCGCCACTCCGCTCGAACTCGCCGGCCGGCGCGACGCCTTCGCCCGCGCCCGCGCCGAACTCGCCGCCGTCGGCCTCGCCGACCGGCTCGATCACTACCCCTCGCAACTCTCCGGCGGCGAGCAGCAGCGCGTCGCCATCGCCCGCGCGCTGGTACATCGCCCCTCGATCGTCGTCGCCGACGAACCGACCGGCAATCTCGACGAGGCGACCGGCGCGGACGTCGCCGATCTCCTCTTCGCCCGCGTCGCCGAGATCGGCGCCACCCTGATGCTGGTCACCCACGACCCCGACCTCGCCGCCCGCTGCGACCGGGTGATCCACGTCCGGGCCGGCCGCGTCCTCGAAGAGACGCCCGCATGAGCGACGCGCTCGCCCGTCTCGCCGCCGCCGTCCGCATCGCCGGGCGGGAGATTCGCGGCACCTTCCGCCGCTCGCTGCGCGGCTTCGGCATTCTCGTCGCCTGCCTCGCCCTCGGCGTCGCCGCCATCGCCGGCGTCGGTTCCCTCGGCCGCGCCTTCGAGGCGACCCTCGACGCCCAGGGCGACGCCATCCTCGGCGGCGATCTCGCCTTCTCGCTCAATCACCGCCCGGTCGCCCCCGACGCCGCCGCCTATCTCGCCGAGCGCGGCGCGACCTCGCAGATCGCCACGCTGCGCGCCATGGCCCGCTCGACCGACGGCGAACGCACCGCCCTGGTCGAGGCCAAGGCCGTCGACGCCGCCTACCCCCTGGTCGGCCGTCTGACCCTCGCCGACGGCACCGATGCCCGCCCGCTCCTCGCCGCCCCCGCCGCCGGCGCCCCGGCGCCCGCCCTCGTCGAGGAGACCCTGCTCGACCGGCTGAAGGTGCGGGTCGGCGACGAGATCGCCGTCGGCACCGCGCGCCTCAGGATCGCCGGTGTGATCGGCGACGAGCCCGATCGCCTCGCCTCCGGCATCGGCTTCGGCCCGCGCCTGATCGTCTCCACCGCGACGCTCGACACCACCGGCCTGCTCGCTCCCGGCTCGCTGGTCCATTGGCACCTGCGGCTGCGCCTCGCCGGAACCGCCGATGCCACCCGCATCGCCGAGGTCCGCAAGGCGGCCAAACGCGCCTTCCCCGACGCCGGCTGGCAGGTCCGCTCGCGCGCCGACGCCGCGCCCGGAACCCGCGCCACCATCGAGCGCTTCGTCCAGTTCCTCACCCTGGTCGGCTTCACCACTCTGGTGATCGGCGGCATCGGTGTCGCCAACGCCGTCGCCGGCCATCTCGAGCGCCGCCGCCGCACCATCGCCGTGTGGCGCACCCTCGGCGCGAGCCGCGCCCAGATCTTCGTCGTCCACGGCCTCGAGATCGGCGCGCTCGCCGCGATCGGCATCGGCCTCGGCCTGATCGTCGGCGCCACCGCGCCATGGCTCCTCGCCGGCCCGATCGGCTCGGCCCTCGGTGTGGCGATCACTCCGGTCATGGCCCCGTTCGATTGGCTGTTGGCGGCGGCCGAGGGCGCGCTCACCGCCGCCCTCTTCACGATCCTGCCGCTCGCCCGCGCGGTCGAGACTCCACCGGCGGTGCTCTTCCGCGACACCGGCGAGGCCGCCTCTCGCCGCCGCCTGCCTCCCGGCTGGCCGGCGGCCGTGGTGATCGCCGCCGCCCTCGTCGCGCTGGTGATCGTGACCGCCCCCGACCGCCGCATCACCACGCCCTATCTCGCCGTGCTCGCGCTCGCCCTCGTCGGCCTGCGCCTGACCGCCGCCGGCCTGATCGCGCTGCTCCGCCGCATCCCCCGCCCCGATCGGTTCGAAGCCCGCGCCGCCGTCGCCACCATGGTGCGGCCTGGATCGGCGACCGGCTCGATCCTCGCCTCGATCGGCCTCGGCGCGACCCTGATCGTCGCCCTGCTCCAGGTCGAGACCGGACTTCTCTCGGCGATCGAGAAGACCCTGCCCGGCGCCGCGCCGAGCTTCTTCTTCCTCGACGTTCCCGCCCGCGAGGCCGACGGCTTCCGCGCCTTCCTGGCCGAGAGGGCGAGCGATGCCCGCATCGAGGACGTGCCGATGCTGCGCGGCCGCATCACCGCCCTGAAGGGCGTGCCGGTCGAGCAGGCGCGGGTCGACGAGAAGGTCCGCTTCATCCTCTCCGGCGATCGCGGCATCACCTTCTCCGCCGAGCCGCCGCCCCATTCCACCATCGTCGCGGGCGCCTGGTGGCCGGCCGATCACGCCGGACCGCCGCTCGTCTCCTTCGACGCCGACACCGCGACGGGCCTCCGCCTCGGCGTCGGCGATCTCGTCCGCGTCAACGTGCTCGGCCGCGAGATCGAGGCGAAGGTCGCCAATCTCCGCAAGATCGAATGGGACCGGCTCGCCATCAACTTCTTCATGGTGTTCTCGCCGGACACGTTCCGCGGCGCGCCCGCCACCCGGCTCGCCACCGTCACCTGGGACGGCGGCGCCGACGCGACGCGCGAGCGCGACCTCCTGCGCGCGGTGATCGACCGCTGGCCCGTCGTCACCGCCGTGCGCGTCAAGGACGCCCTCGCCCAGGTCGACGCGCTCGTCCGCCGCTCCGCCTCCGGCATCTCCGCCGTCGCCCTCTTCGCGGTCGCCGCCGCCACCCTCGTGCTCGCCGGGGCCCTCGCCGCGCGCGGCGAGGCTCGCGTCCGCAACGCCGCCATCCTGGTGGCGATCGGGGCGACGCGGCGCCGCCTGATCGGCGCTCTGGCGCTCGAATTCGCGCTGCTCGGGCTGATCGGCGGCCTCTTCGCCGCCCTCCTCGGTACGCTCGCGGCGAACCATGTCCTGACGAGGATCATGCATCTCGCCTTCGCGCCGGCCTGGGGTCCGCTCGCCGTGACTCTCGCCGGATGCCTCGTCGTCACCGTCGCGCTCGGCCTCGCCGCGACCCGCGAGGCGTTGCGCGCCCGGCCCGCGGACATCTTGCGCGCCACCGCATCATGACGAAAATTTAATCTCGCGGAAGCCATCCTGAGTCGGATTCGGGCCGGTTCGCCCCGACCCCGCCTTGCGGCGGTCACGAGCACGACCCATATTGATCCTCCGAGGACCCTTGCGAACGGGTCGCAACGGACGGAAAGGATTTCACTCGATGTCGAACTTCGACAACGGCTTTGCCCGCTTCGGTTCGACCGTGGCGCGTGCCGACGCCCGGGAGATCGATCAGGGCCTGCGCGCCTACATGCTCTCGATCTACAACTTCATGGCCATCGGCGTCGCGGTGACCGGCATCGTCGCCCTGGTCGTCTACAACATGGCGGTCACCACCGTCGGCGCGCCGGACGCGGTCGCCGCCGTGCGTGGTGGCATCGCGCTGACCGAGTTCGGCCGGCTGATGTTCATCAGCCCGCTGAAATACGTGGTGATGTTCGCCCCCCTCGCGATCGTTCTGCTGCTCGGCTTCAAGGTCCAGAGCATGCAGCCCTCGACGGCTCAGGGCGTGTTCTTCCTCTACGCCGCGCTGGTCGGCGCGTCGCTGTCGACGATCTTCCTCGTCTACACGCACGCCTCGATCGCCAACGTGTTCTTCATCTCCGCCGCGTCCTTCGGTGGCCTGTCGCTCTACGGCTACACCACCAAGCGTTCGCTGTCGGGCATGGGGTCGTTCCTGATGATGGGCCTGATCGGCATCATCATCGCGAGCCTGGTCAACCTGTTCCTGGCCTCCAGCGCCCTGCAGTTCGCCATCTCGGTGATCGGCGTGCTGGTCTTCGCGGGCCTGACCGCCTTCGACACCCAGAAGCTCAAGGAGCAGTATCTCTTCGGCCTCTCCGGCGCCGACGAGGCCACCATCGGTCGCTCGGCCGTGATGGGCGCGCTGACCCTCTATCTCGACTTCATCAACCTGTTCGTCATGCTGCTGCAGCTCTTCGGCAACCGCAGCAACGACTGATCGGCTTTCGATGATCGCAAACGCAAAGGGCGGCCCTCGGGCCGCCCTTTTTCGTCTCGACGATCGTTCGTCGCAGCCTCCGACCACTCACTTCGGGGCGGCGATTCTCTCCAGGAAATCGGCCGTCCGACGCGTGTTCTTCACGATTTCCATGAGAGCGATGATGCCTCCGGCCACGAGCACCGCGCCGAGGAAGGCGCCGACGGTCGTGAAGATCGGCCCGAAGAGGCGGACATACCACGGCGCATAGCCCTGAAACGCCATCGCCAGTCCGGTCACCAGACCACCCAGGGTCGAAACCACCACCAGGGCGATGGCGACGAAATCCAATGTCTTCAAAATGAAACTACGCATCCGTCTATACCTCCAAAAAGGACGGATCATCGTCACACGCAAAAAGAGTGTTGTCGATTCTAAAAATTGATACGTGCATCTCCGAATTCCGATCGACCCTGCCGGCGCACACTTCCACCCATGACGAACAAGGCCACGATCTCGCGATCGTGGCCTTTCCCGTCCCCCGAAGGGGTGATGTCCGCCGATGCCCGCATCGGACGACCCCCGGCACCCCGAGACCGTCCACGCGCGCGCCGCCGCCGATCACATGTGGATCGCGCGCTTGTCGACGGCCATCGCCGCCTCCTTGACCGCTTCCGACATGGTCGGGTGAGCGTGGCAGGTGCGGGCCAGATCCTCGGACGAACCGCCGAACTCCATCAGCACCGCCGCCTCGTGGATCATCTCGCCGGCGCCGGCGCCGAGGATGTGGACGCCGAGCACCCGGTCGGTCGCCTTGTCGGCGATCACCTTGACGAAGCCCTCGGTGTGACGCATCGCCTTGGCGCGGCCGTTGGCGGTGAAGGGGAACTTGCCGACCGAATAAACGACGCCCGCCGCCTTCAGATCCTCCTCCGTCTTACCGACCGAGGCGATCTCCGGCATCGTGTAGACCACGCCCGGGATCACGTCGTAGTTCACGTGGCCGTGCTGGCCGGCCAGGATCTCGGCGACGGCGACGCCCTCGTCCTCGGCCTTGTGGGCGAGCATGGCGCCACGGATCACGTCGCCGATCGCATAGATCCCCTGGACCGACGTCTGGAAGTGATCGTTGACCTCGATCCGGCCGCGCTCGTCGCGCGCCACGCCGACCGCCTCGAGCCCGAGACCCTCGGTATAGGGCACGCGGCCGATCGCGATCAGCACCACGTCGGCCTCGACGGTCTCGGTCTCGCCGCCGGCGGCGGGTTCGAGGCTGACGACCGCGCCCGCCTCGGTCTTCTCCACGCCCGTCACCTTGGTGCCGAGCTTGAACGCGAAGCCCTGCTTGGCGAGGATGCGCTGGAAGGTCTTGCAGGTGTCGAGGTCCATGCCCGGCAGGATCCGGTCGAGATATTCGACGACCGTCACCTCCGCGCCGAGACGCCGCCACACCGAGCCGAGCTCGAGCCCGATCACGCCGGCGCCGACGACGATCATCTTCTTCGGCACCGAGGCGAGCTCGAGCGCGCCGGTCGAGGAGACCACCACCTGTTCGTCGATCTCGATGCCCGGCAGCCGCGCGACGTCGGAGCCGGTGGCGATGACGATGTTGCGCGTCTCGATCACCGAATTGGTGCCGTCCTCGAGCGCCACGCCGACGTTGCCCTTGGAGAGGATCGAGCCGGTCCCGTGGACCACGTCGATCTTGTTCTTCTTCAACAGGAACTGGATGCCGCCGACGTTGCCGTCGATGACGTCCTGCTTGTGCTTCATCATGGTCGGCAGGTCGAGTTCCGGCGCCGGGATCCTGATGCCGAGCGGCGCGAACTCGTGGCCCGCCTCCTCGAACAGCTCGGAGGCGTGCAGCAGCGCCTTGGAGGGGATGCAGCCGACGTTGAGGCAGGTGCCGCCGTGCGTCTTGCGCTTCTCCACCACGCAGACCTTCATGCCCAGCTGAGCCGCGCGAATGGCGCAGACGTATCCGCCCGGTCCGGTGCCGATGACGACGAGATCGTAAACTTCAGCCATTGCCCTGATCCCTGTTTGATCGCATGGGTGAACCGTCACCGCCCCCCTGAAACGTCGAGGATGGCGCCGGTCGTGTAGGATGCCGCATCCGAGAGGAGCCAGACGACCGCCGCGGCGATCTCCTCGGCCCGGCCGGCTCGCTTCATCGGAATCTGATCCGCCAGCGCCGTCGCCCGATCGGGCTGGCCGCCGGAGGCGTGAATCTCCGTGTCGACGATACCCGGACGCACCGCGTTGACGCGAATGCCCTCGCTCGCCACCTCACGGGCGAGCCCGATGGTGAACGTGTCGACCGCCGCCTTGGCGGCCGCGTAGTCGACATATTGCCCGGCCGATCCGAGCCGCGCCGAAATCGACGAGACGTTGACGATCGCCCCGCCCCGGCCGCCGTGTCGCGTCGACATGCGGCGAACCGCCTCCCGCGCCACCATCATCGTGCCGAACACGTTGATGCGGAACATGCGCTCGATCCGCGCCGTCGACATCTCGTCGAGCCGCGCCGCCACGTCGACGACGCCGGCGTTGTTGACGACGCCCACCAGCCGGCCGAACCCGTCGACCGCGGCGAACAGCGCCGCGACCTCCGCCTCGACACCGACGTCGGCCGCGACCGCGATCGCCTCACCGCCGGCCGCTTCGACCAGCGCCACGGTTTCCGCCGCCGCCTCCGCGTTGCCGGCGTAATCGATGACCACCCGGACGCCCTTGCGTGCCGCCGCGACCGCGATCGCCCGGCCGATGCCTCGGCTGGCACCCGTCACCAACACCACGTCGGGAAGCTCGGTCATCGCCGTCCGCTCTTTCTCGGCTCCCGGCGGGGCTTCGCGCCGCCCGGCCATGGGCGGATCGCGACGCCGTCGCGGTCCGCCGTTCCGGTCGTTCGATCAGATGTCCATGACGAGGCGCTGCGGGTCCTCGATCATCTCCTTGATACGGACGAGGAAGGTCACCGCTTCCTTGCCGTCGATGATCCGGTGATCGTAGCTGAGCGCCATGTACATCATCGGACGGATCACGATCTGACCACCCCGCACGACCGGACGGTCCTCGATGCGATGCAGGCCGAGAATGGCCGACTGCGGCGCGTTGAGGATCGGGGTCGACATCAGCGAGCCGTAGACGCCGCCGTTGGAGATGGTGAAGGTGCCGCCCTGCATCTCGTCGATCTTCAGTTGACCGTCGCGGGCGCGGCGGCCGAAGTCGGCGATGGTCTTCTCGACACCGGCGATCGACAGCCGATCGGCGTCGCGCACCACCGGAACCACCAGACCCTTGTCGGAGCCCACCGCCACGGCGATGTTGTAGTAGTTCTTGTAGATGATGTCGGTGCCGTCGATCTCGGCGTTGACCGCCGGGATGTCCTTCAGCGCCGCGACCGCCGCCTTGACGAAGAGACCCATGAAGCCCAGGCGCGCGCCGTGCTTCTTCTCGAACAGGTCCTTGTACTGCGTGCGCATCGACATCGCCGCGCTCATGTCGACGTCGTTGAACGTCGTCAGCATGGCGGCGGTGTTCTGCGCCTCCTTCAGACGACGGGCGATCGTCTGACGCAGCTTGGTCATCTTGACCCGCTCCTCGCGGGCGGCATCGTCCGAAGCCGAGGCCGGTCGCGGCGCCGCGACCGGGGCCGGCGCGGCGGCCTTGGCGCCCGAGGCGACGGCGGCGAGCACGTCTCCCTTCAGAACCTGACCGCGCTTGCCCGAACCCGCGTCGACCGAAACGCCCGCGTCGGCCATCAGCTTGGCGGCGGCCGGCGACGGCGGCATGGTGGTCGAGGAGGCGACGGCGGCGGGGGCCGACGCCGGAACCGCGGCCGGCGCGGCGGCGGCGGGCGTGGCGACCGTTCCGGCGGCGCCTTCCGCGAGCGTGCCGAGCAGCGCGCCGACGCCGACGGTGTCGCCGTCCTTGGCGACGATCGACTCGAGCATGCCCGAGGCCGGAGCCGGCACTTCCACGGTCACCTTGTCGGTTTCCAGTTCGACCAGCGGCTCGTCGGCGGTCACCGCCTCACCCGGCTGCTTGAACCACTTCGCGATGGTCGCCTCGGTGACGGATTCGCCGAGCGTCGGAACCTTGATCTCGATCGCCATGATCGTCGTCTCTTCGTTTGGATCGTTTTCAGGATCGTCCCGACCGATCGGCGCCGCGGCGCCGATCGGAGGGCTCGGATGTCGTCACGCCTTGAAGCAGTCTTCCAGGAAGGCCTCGAGCTGCGCCTTGTGCCGCGAGGCGAGACCCGTCGCGGTCGCCGCCGAAGCCGGGCGACCGGCATAGCGGGCCCGCTTGGACGCGCCACCGACCTGGTTCAGCACCCACTCGAGATAGGGTTCGATGAAGAACCACGAACCCATGTTCTTCGGCTCTTCCTGGCACCACACCACTTCCGCCTGCTTGAAGCGGGCGAGCAGGCGCACCAGCGACTTCACCGGCGTCGGGAACAGCTGCTCCACGCGCAGCAGATAGACGTCGTCGATCCCGCGCCGTTCGCGATCCTCGAGCAGGTCGTAGTAGACCTTGCCCGTGCACAGGATCACACGACGGATCTTCTCGTCCGGGACCAGCTTGGTGGTGGTCGGCTCCTTGCCGCTCTCGGCGGAGTCGATCAGCACGCGATGGAAGTGCGAATCCTCGGCCAGGAGATTGAGCGACGAGACCGCCCGCTTGTGGCGGAGCAGCGACTTCGGCGTCATCAGGATCAGCGGCTTGCGGAAGTCGCGCATCAGCTGCCGGCGCAGGATGTGGAAGTAGTTCGCCGGCGTCGTGCAGTTGGCGACCTGCATGTTGTCCTCGGCGCACATCTGCAGGAAGCGCTCGAGACGGGCCGAGGAATGCTCCGGACCCTGACCCTCGTAGCCGTGCGGCAGCAGGCACACGAGGCCCGACATGCGCAGCCACTTGCGCTCACCCGACGAGATGAACTGGTCGAACACCACCTGGGCGCCGTTGGCGAAGTCACCGAACTGGCCTTCCCAGAGGGTCAGAGCGTTCGGTTCCGCCAGCGAATAGCCGTACTCGAAGCCGAGCACCGCCTCTTCCGACAGCATCGAGTTGATGACTTCGTACTTGGCCTGGTTCTCGCCGAGATTGTTCAGCGGGATGTAGCGCGCCTCGGTCTCCTGATCGTAGAGCACCGAGTGGCGCTGCGAGAAGGTGCCGCGCTCGCAGTCCTGACCCGACAGGCGGATCGGATGGCCGTGCAGGGCCAGCGTTCCGAACGCGAGCGCCTCCGCCGTCGCCCAGTCGATCCCCTCGCCGGTCTCGACCGCCTTCCGGCGATTGTCGAGGAAGCGCAGGATCGTCTTGTGGACGTTGAAGCCCGACGGCACCTCGCACAGCTTGGTGCCGATGTTCTTCAACTCGTCCATCGTCGCGCCGGTGAGGCCCGAGCGATCGCTGTCGTCATGGATGCCGACCGCCTTCAGGCCCGTCCAGCGACCGTCGAGCCAGTCGGCCTTGTTCGGCTTGAACGCCTGACCGGCCTCGAACTCGCCGTTGAGATGCTTGCGGAAATCCGCCTGCCACTCGTCGACCTCGGCCCGCGTCACCACGCCCTCGGCGACCAGCTTCTCGGTGTAGATCGCCACCGTGGTCGGATGGTTGCGGATCTTCCGATACATGATCGGCTGGGTGAAGCTCGGCTCGTCGCCTTCGTTGTGACCGAAGCGGCGATAGCAGAACATGTCGATCACGACCGGCTTGTGGAACTTCTGCCGGAACTCGATCGCCACCTTGGCCGCGAAGGTCACCGCTTCCGGATCGTCGCCGTTCACGTGCAGGATCGGCGCCTCGATCATCTTGGCGACGTCCGACGGATAGGGCGAGGAGCGCGAGAAGCGCGGATAGGTCGTGAAACCGATCTGGTTGTTGATGATGAAGTGGATCGAACCGGCGGTGCGATGCCCCTTCAGACCGGAGAGACCGAAGCACTCCGCCACCACGCCCTGACCGGCGAAGGCCGCGTCGCCGTGCAGCAGCAGCGGCAGCACCTGGGCGCGCTCGTCGAGCGGCACGATCTCGGCGAAGGGATCCGCCGCCAGCTGATCCTGCTTGGCGCGGGCCTTGCCCAGCACCACCGGATTGACGATCTCGAGATGCGACGGGTTGGCGGTCAGCGACAGATGGACCCGGTTGCCGTCGAACTCGCGGTCCGACGAAGCGCCGAGGTGATACTTGACGTCGCCCGAGCCTTCCACCTCGTCCGGGGCGAAGGAGCCGCCCTTGAACTCGTGGAACAGCGCCCGATGCGGCTTGCCCAGCACCTGGGTCAGCACGTTCAGACGGCCGCGATGGGCCATGCCGAACACGATCTCCTTCACGCCGAGATTGCCGCCGCGCTTGATGATCTGCTCGAGCGCCGGGATCAGCGCCTCGCCGCCGTCGAGACCGAAACGCTTGGTGCCGGTGTACTTGACGTCGATGAACTTCTCGAAGCCTTCCGCCTCGATCAGCTTGCGCAGGATCGCCCGCTTGCCTTCCTTGGTGAAGGCGATGGTCTTGTCCGGCCCCTCGATGCGCTCCTGGATCCAGCCCTTCTCGTGCGGATCGGAGATGTGCATGAACTCGACGCCGATGGTCGAGCAATAGGTCCGGCGCAGGATCGCCACCATCTCGTTGACGGTCGCGAATTCCAGACCCAGCACGTGATCGATGAAGATCTTGCGATCGAGGTCCTTCGGCGTGAAGCCGTAGGACGAGGGATGCAGCTCCTCGTGATCCTTGTCGGCGGAGATGTCGAGCGGATCGAGCTTGGCGTGGAGATGGCCGCGCATGCGATAGGCGCGGATCATCATGATCGCTCGCACGCTGTCGCGCGCCGCCTGCTGAATCTGCTCCTGGGTCAGCTCGACGCCCTTGGCCGCCGCCTTGCCCTTGACCTTGTCCTTGAGGGTCTTCTCGAGCCAGGTCCAGTCGCCGTCGAGCGACGACACCATCTCACCCGAGGCCGTGACCGGCCAGTTGGGGCGCTTCCAGGCGGGACCCTTGGCATTCTTCAGGACGCCGGCGCGGTCGTCCTTGAGCTCGGCGAAGAACTCGCGCCAGCTCGCGTCGACCGAGGCCGGGTTTTCCTCAAAGCGGGCGTGCATTTCCTCGATCCAGGTGGCATTGCCGCCGTAGAGGAAGGAAGTCAGCTGCTGCTCTTCACGATCCATGGTGCGTCCCGGAACCTCGCGGCCCCGCCTCGATCTCGCTTCGGAATCACCCTCTCACGGGGCGCATTCCCCTCCGTTCGGCCGGCGGTCCGCCGCAATCGAATCGATTGACGTTCGGCGCGTCCGAGCTTCCTTTCCGTCCACCCCCGGCGATCCGGGGTGCGAACGACGAGGGGAGCCGTGGCTCCCCTCGAGACTTCGTCACTTCCCGAAGGCCTTGATGGCTTCGAGCAGGGTCTCGCCGAGGCGCGCCGGCGAGGGAGAAACGTTGATGCCGGCCTGCGACATCGCCTTCATCTTCGACTTGGCGTCGCCCTTGCCGCCCGACACGATCGCGCCGGCATGGCCCATGCGACGGCCCGGAGGCGCCGAGACGCCGGCGATGAACCCGGCCATCGGCTTCTTGATCGGATGGGCCGCGAGATACTCCGCCGCCTCTTCCTCGGCCGAGCCGCCGATCTCGCCGATCATGATGATCGACTGGGTCTCGGGGTCCTGCAGGAACAGCTCGAGCATGTCGATGAACTCGGTGCCCTTGACCGGGTCGCCGCCGATGCCGACCGCCGTCGTCTGGCCGAGGCCGACGTCGGTGGTCTGCTTGACCGCCTCATAGGTCAGGGTGCCGGAGCGCGACAGGATGCCGACGGAGCCACGCTTGAAGATGTGGCCCGGCATGATGCCGATCTTGCACTCGTTGGGCGTGAGCACGCCCGGGCAGTTCGGCCCGATCAGGCGCGACTTGGAGCCCTTGAGCGCCTTGCCGACCTTGACCATGTCCATCACCGGGATGCCCTCGGTGATGCAGACGATCAGCGGGATCTCCGCGTCGATCGCCTCGAGGATCGCGTCGGCCGCGAAGGGCGGCGGCACGTAGATCGCGGAGGCGTCGGCGCCGGTGGCGGCCTTGGCCTGCCACACGGTGTCGAAGATCGGCAGACCGAGATGGGTCTGGCCACCCTTACCGGGCGTCACGCCGCCGACCATCTTGGTGCCGTAGGCGATGGCCTGTTCGGAGTGGAAGGTCCCCTGCGCGCCGGTGAAGCCCTGGCAGATGACCTTGGTGTCCTTGCTGACGAGAATAGACATTCGATCAAGCTCCCCGCACGGCCTTGACGATCTTCTGAGCGGCGTCGTCCAGGTTGTCGGCCGGGATGACGTTGAGACCGGACTCGCGGATGATCTGCTTGCCCATCTCTTCGTTGGTGCCGGTCAGGCGAACCACCAGCGGAACCTGGAGCCCGACCGCCTTCACGGCGGCGAGGACGCCACGCGCGATGATGTCGCACTTCATGATGCCGCCGAAGATGTTGACCAGGATGCCCTTCACGTTCGGATCGGAGGTGATGATCTTGAACGCCGCCGTCACCTTCTCTTCCGAAGCGCCGCCACCGACGTCGAGGAAGTTCGCCGGGCTTTCGCCGTAGAGCTGGATGATGTCGAGGGTCGCCATCGCCAGACCCGCGCCGTTGACCATGCAGCCGATGGTGCCGTCGAGCGCGATATAGGCGAGGTCGTACTTGGAGGCCTCGATCTCCTTGGCGTCTTCCTCCGTTTCGTCGCGCAGGGCGACGATGTCGGGATGACGGAAGAGCGCGTTGGAGTCGAAGTTCACCTTGGCGTCGAGGACCTTGAGGTCGCCGGCGTCGGAGACGATCAGCGGGTTGATCTCGAGCATCGCCATGTCCTTCTCGACGAAGGCGCGATAGAGATCGCCGACCAGCTTGACGCACTGCTTCACCTGCGGCCCGGTCAGACCGAGCGCATAGGCGACGTTGCGGCCGACGTAGGGCTGATAGCCCGCCGCCGGATCGACGTGGAAGGTGTGGATCTTCTCAGGAGTGTCGTGAGCGACCGTCTCGATGTCCATGCCGCCTTCGGTCGACACCACGAAGCCGACCGAGCCGGTGGCGCGATCGACCAGGGCCGAGAAGTAGAGCTCGCGGGCGATGTCGGAGCCGTCCTCGATGTAGAGGCGGTTGACCTGCTTGCCGGCCGGGCCGGTCTGGACGGTCACCAGCGTGTTGCCGAGCATCTCCTTGGCGAAGGCCTCGACCTCGGCCACCGACTTGGCGAGACGCACGCCGCCCTTGGCGTCGGCCGGCAGTTCCTTGAACTTGCCCTTGCCGCGACCACCGGCGTGGATCTGCGACTTGACGACCCAGAGCGGGCCGCCGAGCTCTTCGGCGGCCTTGGCCGCCTCGGCCGGAGTGAACGCGGGAATGCCGCGCGACACCGGCGCGCCGTACTCGCGAAGGACGGCCTTCGCCTGATATTCGTGGATGTTCATCGCCTCGTCTCGCCTCGAAAATCTCGATTCAGAGGGTGTCGGAACCGGCGTTCGACCCCCATGGGCGCCAGCCCACGAAGCCCGTTCACGACGACGATACGAGGTCTCCCCCCACTCGCGGATCCTCCATCCGCGAGAAGACGGAGCCGGCGAGAGCCGGCCCCGCGCATCGTACGACCGATTCCGTGAGACGCCTCCCAGGAGAGGCGCTCGAAGGAAGTCCGTTCGACCGAACGCTCGCTCAGGCGAGGGCCGGCTGAATCTGCTTGCAGGCGTCGACCAGGCCGGTCACCGAAGCGACGGACTTGGCGAACTGCGCCTTCTCGGTCGCATCGAATTCGACCTCGACGATCTTCTCGACGCCGCCGGCGCCGATCAGCGCGGGGACGCCGACATACATGTCGGTGAGGCCGTATTCGCCGTTGAGGGCCGCGGCCACCGGCAGAACGCGCTTCTGGTCCTTGAGATAGGACTCCGCCATCGCGATGGCGGACGCGGCCGGGGCGTAGAAGGCCGAGCCGGTCTTCAGGAGGCCGACGATCTCGGCGCCGCCCTTGCGGGTGCGGTCGACGATCGCGTCGAGCTTGTCCTGGGTGAGCCAGCCCATCTTGACGATCTCCGGCAGCGGCACGCCGCCGATGGTGGAGTAGCGCACCAGCGGGACCATGTCGTCGCCGTGGCCGCCCAGCGTCATCGCATGGACGTCCTTGATCGAGACGCCGGTCGCCTCGGCGAGGAAGTAGCGGAAGCGGGCGCTGTCGAGCACACCGGCCATGCCGACCACCTTGTTCGCCGGCAGGCCGGAGAACTTCTGCAGCGCCCAAACCATCGCGTCGAGCGGGTTGGTGATGCAGATGACGAAGGCGTCGGGGGCGAATTCCTTGATGCCGGCGCCGACCTTCTCCATGACGGAGAGGTTGATCGACAGGAGATCGTCACGGCTCATACCCGGCTTGCGCGGCACGCCGGCGGTCACGATGATCACGTCCGAACCGGCGATCGCCTCGTAGGACGACGCGCCCGAGAGGGCCGCGTCGAAACCGCCGACCGGGGACGACTCGGCGATGTCCAGGGCCTTGCCCTGCGGAACACCGTCGACGATGTCGAACAACACGATGTCGCCGAGTTCCTTGAGGCCGGCCAGATGGGCCAGCGTGCCACCGATTTGACCCGCGCCGATCAGGGCGATCTTTTTCCGCGCCATTTCAGAGGTTTCCCTTCACGTCAATTGGAGGTCGGTGCGACATCCTGTCGTGCGGTTCGATACTCTGTTCCGGGAAGGGGTGCAAGTCGGCCGAAGGTTTATTAGGCCTTCGAAAAGTGACCGGAAATGCGGCAATTTCAGCGCAAATTGCAAGACGTTTCACGTTCGCGAGAGATCGTCCGTCCCGGCCTCCTCGTCGGGTCCGACGAGGCCACCGTGCTCCCCCAGATGCGGGGTCGCGGCATATTCCTCGGAGCGCATTTCGGTGAGGCGCGAGACCGTCCGGGCGAATTCGAAGGTTTCCGCGCCGCCCTCTCCGCCCCACAGCGCCTCCGGCCCCGCCGCCGCCGAGACCATGATCTGGACCCGGCAATCGTAGAGCGCGTCGACGAGGTTGATGAGCCGCTTGGCGGCGTTGCGCCGCTCCGGTCCGAGGATCGGAACACGTTCGATCATAATGGTGTGAAAGCGACGGGCGATCTGCAGATAGTCGGCCGCCGCCAGCGGCGTCTCGCAGAGGTCGGCGAAGTCGAACCGCGCCCGCGCCCCGCAGGCCTGCGGCACCACGATCGTGCGGCCCCGGAAGGGAATGGTCTCGCGCCCGCTCGGCCGATGCTCGGTCAGCCGGAACCAGGCCTCCTCCATCACCAGATCGGTCTCCGCGCCGAGCGGCGTCGTCCAGACCGCGTCGGTATCGGTCTTCTCGAGCCGATAGTCGGTCGCCGCCGACAGGCGCTCGACGTCGACATAGGTCTGGAGCAGCGCGACGAAGTGCAGGAACAGGGCGCGGTTGAGCCCGTCCTTGTAGAGATCGTTCGGCGCCACGTTGGAGGTCGCCACCACCACAACGCCGGCCTCGAACAGCTTCTCGAACAGCCGCCCCAGGATCATCGCGTCGGCGATGTCGTAGACGGCGAATTCGTCGAAGCACAGGAGGCGCGTCTCCTCGGCGATCGCGGCGGCCACCGGCTGGATCGGATCGTCGCCCTTGAGCCGGCCGGCGACGATGTCGGCGCGCGCCCGGTGGATCCGGTCCTGGACATCGGCCATGAAGGCATGGAAATGGGCGCGCCGCTTCTTGCGTACCCGGCTGACCTCGTAGAAGAGGTCCATCATCATGGTCTTGCCGCGCCCGACCTCGCCGTGGACGTAGAGCCCCCGGATCGCCTCGCGCTTCGGCGCCTTGCGCGAGAACAGCCAGCCGAGTGCCGAGCCCTTGACCGCGAGATCGCTGGTCGCGAGTTCCGTGTCGAGCCGGTCGAGCCGCCGCGCCAGCCGCTCCTGGGCCGGATCGGACGAGATCGCTCCGGACGCGACCAGGGCTTCGTAGCGGCCGGCGACGGTCCGCAACCTCTCTTCGCTGTGCGGCATGGGACGGGGAACTCTCTTGGGACGAACCGACGGAAGGACGAACCCTTCGCCTACGCGCCCGGCGCCCGCCCGTCAAACCCCCGGCGACGGCGACGATCGTCGAACCGCGCCGAGGTGCCCGTCACTGCGCGCGCGGATGGTGGCGATGGATCACCTTGCCGCCGCCGAGCCGCTCGACGTTGTAACGCAGCCGCTGACGCGCCGGCGCCACCGCCGCGCGGGCCACGTCGAGCGCCACGTCGAGCGGGGTCGAACGGCCGACCAGCGTGCGGCCGAGGGCGAGCCCCGTCTCGAGCGTCGCCGCGACCGTTCCCTCGGCCACCGCGTCGATCTTCTCCGCCACCATCCGCAACGACTCGCTCGGGCTCGCCCCGGCCGGATCGGTGATGGCCGCCAGCGCCGCGTCGGTGCGCAACGCCACCACCACCGGCGACAGCTGCACGATCTCGCTCCAGGCTTCACCGAAGGACATGAGATTGCGCCAGGTCGAAGTCATGGCGCTCTGATAGGTTCGGTAGGGCATGCGTGTTCCTTGCTCGATCCCGATCGCCGGATCGGGCTCCGGCCGAGATCGTGAATCATGTTAGCCGCCTTCCTCCGTCGAGGGAAGAGCAATGTTGCAGTGCAGCATTTCTGACGATGCGCATGCCGCACCCGCGCTCCTCGCCCTTGGCGAAACCTCCGCGATCCGCTATGCGATTGCCTCCGTTCCCCCGGTCGTGGACCGAGGAGACGCGCCTCGCCGTCCTCCTCGTCGACCGGCGCGGGGCGCGAACCGAGGAGGCACGGAGCGTTCCATGGCCGAAGTGCTGTCACCCGCCGCCGTCGAGGCCGCCGAGGCCCGGATCCGCGCCCATGTGCGCCACACGCCCGGCATGATGGTCGAGGGCGCCGCCTTCGGCCTCGCCGACCCGGTCCACCTCAAGCTCGAGCTGTTCCAGCACACCGGCTCGTTCAAGGCGCGCGGCGCCTTCAACAATCTGCTCGCCCGTCCCGTGCCCAAGGTCGGGATCACCGCCGCCTCCGGCGGCAATCACGGCGCCGCCGTCGCCTATGCGGCGGCCTGCCTCGGCCACCGCGCCCGCATCTTCGTGCCGACGGTGTCGAGCCCGATCAAGATCGAGCGCATCCGCGCCTATGGCGCCGAGGTCGTGGTCGCCGGCGATCGCTATGCCGACGCGGCCCTCCTCTCCGACGCCTGGGCGAAGGAGAGCGGCGCCCTCGTCGTCCACCCCTTCGACAGCCCCTACACCATCGCCGGTCAGGGCACCGTCGCCCGCGAGTGGGAGGAGGACGCGCCCGACGGGCTCGACACGGTGCTGGTCGCCGCCGGCGGCGGCGGCCTCGTCGCCGGCACCGCGCTGTGGTTCCACGGCCGCACCCGGGTGATCGCGGTCGAGCCGCAGGGCTCGCGCGCGCTCCACGCCGCCCGCGCCGCCGGACGGCCGGTCGACGTCGAGGTCGAGTCCATCGCCGTCGACAGCCTCGGCGCCAAGCGCGTCGGCGAACTGGTCCACGTCATCGCCCGCGACTGGGTCGACGACGTCGTGCTGGTCCCCGACAGCGCCATCGTCGAGGCCCAGCGCCGGCTGTGGTCGAGCCTGAGGATCGCCGCCGAACCCGGGGGCGCCACCGCCCTCGCCGCCCTCCTCGCCGGACACTACCGCCCCCGGCCCGACGAGCGCGTCGGCGTCCTGGTCTGCGGCGGCAACGTCGATCTCACCACGCTCGCCGCCCTCGCGACCTGAGCCCGCGCCTCTTCCTCGTCAAAGGAGTGACCGCCCATGTTCCCCGATCGTCTACTCGCCGGATATCGCGCCTTTCGCGCCGGGCGCTGGCAGAGCGAGAACGCCCGTTATCTCCATCTCGCCGAGGCGGGCCAGAAGCCCGAGGTGATGATCATCGCCTGCTGCGACAGCCGCGCCGGACCGGAGACGATCTTCGACGCCTCCCCCGGCGAGCTCTTCGTGGCGCGCAACGTCGCCAATCTCGTGCCGCCCTACGCCCCCGACGACGATTATCACGGCACCTCGGCTGCGCTCGAGTTCGCGGTGATGGGCCTCAGGGTCAAGCACATCGTGGTGATGGGTCACGGCCGCTGCGGCGGCATCGCCGCCGCCCTGAAGGAAGCTCCCGAGCCGCTGTCGCCCGGCGACTTCATCGGCAAGTGGATCTCGCTCCTCGAGAAGCCGGTGGCCCAGTGCCTCGAGTGCGGCGAGACCGCCCCGGCCGAGCGCCACCGCCTGCTCGAGCGCCTCTCGATCGTGAATTCGATCGAGAACCTGCGCACCTTCCCCTGCATCTCCGCGCTCGAGGCGTCCGGCCGCATCGCCCTGCACGGCGCCTGGTTCGACATCGCCCTCGGCGAACTCCACGTCCTCGACCAGTCGACGGGCATGTGGGAGCGCCTGGAATCGCGCGACGTCGCCTGAGGCAGGAGACGGCGCGAGGCCGGCCTCGGGGAACCCCGGCGCCGGCCTCGTTCGCCTCAGAGTCCCTGAGCGATCGGGTCACGGCTTCAGATAGGCGTAGCCCTCGCGCTGGAGCAGCGCGACCTCGGCGACACCGGCGCCGATCAGATCCTCCCGCGCCACGCCGTAGAGATCCTTGTCGGGATCGAGCCCGCGACCGATCAGCGTGTTGCGGCAGATCAGGAAGCGCGCGCCCTTGGCCTTGAGCCCGTCGATCCGCCGCGCCAGATCCGGTTCCGTCAGCGCGTGGGTGAGGAGATCGATGCCGTCGCCGTTGACCACCACCACCAGATCGAGCGCACCCGGCGCCAGTGCCCGGTAGTGGTTCTCCATGTTGCCGAGCCAACCGACGTGCTTGGCGCCGGAATAACCGCCGCTCTCGGAGAGGTGGTAGACGACCTTCTGATGCCCGAAGTCCTGGGCGACCGGCGGCACCGTCACCTGCCGGGGCGTCGCATGCGCCCGCCACAGATCGCGGCCGACCCAGAGCCCCGCCCCGGCCGCGACCCCGGCGGCCACGATCAGCGCCGCCCGGCGCGTGTTCGAACGTCTCTCGGCCATGTCCCCTCCTCGATCGTCGATGGTCGGCCCCGCTCGTCCCGTTTCGAGACGGCGGCGCTCGTCGCTCGCCCTGTAGCCAGAGCCGTGCCGAGACGCCGCCCCATTGAACCCCGCCTGCGAGATTGGTAAACGGGAGCCCCGCGCGCCTCGCGTGCGGATCCCTCGCGGTAGTCGCGCGCGCATCGATCGGCGCTGCGCCCGCGCCCTTCAAGCCCCAGAACGCGGGATCGTCCCATGGCCTCCTTCAATCTCTTCCTTCTCCCCGGCGACGGCATCGGCACCGAAATCATGGTCGAGGTCGAGAAGGTCGTCGCGTGGTTCGAGAAGCGCGGCGTCGCGACCTTCGAGCGCGAGCGCGGCCTGGTCGGCGGGTCCGCCTACGACGCCCACGGCAAGGCGATCTCCGAATCCGACATGGCCCTGGCGATGGCCTCCGACGCGGTGATCTTCGGCGCCGTCGGTGGCCCGAAATGGGCCGACGTCCCCTATGACGTGCGTCCCGAGGCGGGCCTCCTGCGCCTGCGCAAGGATCTCGGCCTCTTCGCCAACCTGCGCCCGGCGATCTGCTATCCGGCCCTCGCCGATGCCTCCGCGCTGAAGCGCGAGCTGGTCGAGGGCCTCGACATCCTGATCGTGCGCGAGCTGACCGGCGGCGTCTATTTCGGCGAGCCCAAGGAGATCGTCACCCTCGAGAACGGCGAGAAGCGCGCCGTCGACACCCAGGTCTACACCACCCACGAGATCGACCGGATCGCCCGTGTCGCCTTCGATCTCGCCCGCACGCGCGGCGGCAAGGTCCACTCGGCCGAGAAGCACAACGTCATGAAGTCGGGCGTCCTGTGGAAGCAGGTCGTCTCCGAGGTCGGCAAGGGCTACGCCGACGTGACGCTCGAGCACATCCTCGCCGACAACTGCGCCATGCAGCTGGTGCGCCGGCCCAAGCAGTTCGACGTCATCGTCTGCGACAACCTCTTCGGCGACATCCTCTCCGACGTCGCCTCGATGCTGACCGGCTCGCTCGGCATGCTGCCCTCCGCCTCGCTGGGCAGCCCCGACCCGGCGACCGGCCGCGCCAAGTCGATGTACGAGCCCGTCCACGGCTCGGCGCCGGACATCGCGGGCAAGGGCCTCGCCAACCCGATCGCCATGATCGGCTCCTTCGCCATGGCGCTGCGCTACACGCTCGGCCTCGGTGAGGCCGCCGACCTCCTCGACGGCGCCGTCGCCGACGTGCTCGCCTCGGGCCTGCGGACCGCCGACATCGCCAACCCCGGCCAGAACGCCATCTCCACCACCGAGATGGGCGACGCCGTGGTCAAGGCCCTCGACGCTCGCGTCGCCTGAAGACCGCGCGCGCACGGCGTGAAGAACTTGCGCCCGCGTCGCCTCGGCGACGCGGTGCCGAAACGGAAATGAGACGGCCCCGGACGCCCCGCGTCCGGGGCCGTCTCATTTCACCTCGAACGGCCGGCGATCGAGGATCACCGGCTCCTCCGCCGGGCTCTTGGCGACCATCACCAGATCGTAGGCCCCGGGCTTCGACGGCGCGACGATCTCCACCGCCCGCGACGATCCCGGATCGAAACTGTTCGCGATCTTCAGCGCCTCGACGCCGCCGCCGCGCGGCACGATCGCCACCTCGTCGAAGAAGCCCGGCGTCTGCGCCAACCCCACCGCCCAATGCTCGCCCGGCGCGAGCCGCTCCGGCGCCTGGGTGAAGACCGAACCCTCCACGACGATCGACCGGCGCGCCAACACCGCGTGGCCGCCCGTCTTCGCCACGACCCGCAGCTCGTAGGTCCCGGGACCGGCCGGCAGCGCCTTCTCGCCGCGTTCGAGATCGTCGCGAAGGCGATGCTCCGCCCCGGCGCCGACGCGCCAGAGTTCCAGTCGCGTCGCCCCGCCCGCGCCGGTCCAGTCGAGCGCGACCGGCGCCGCCGTCCGCACCCGATCCGGCCCGCGGATCTCGATCGCCACCGCCTCGACCGTGATCGACGTCCGCGCCAGCTCGATCGGTGTGTCGCCCGACGTCCGCCGCACCAGCGTGTAGCGTCCCGGCACCGGCGGCGCGACGAATTCGGCCGACGGATGCTCGAGATCGAGCTCGCGCGCCTCCACCTCCTCGCCGTCCGGCGCGATCAGCGCCAGCGTGAAGTCGAGCCCGTTGCGGCCCATCGAATGAACCTGGAAGCTCTCGCCCGCCTCGACGCGCGCCGGGGCGTCGATCCGTACGTCGGCGGCGGAGACGGTGACCGGCGCCGTCGCGAGCGTCAGCCGCGGCGCGCAGAGTTCGAGCCGGAGATCATAGGCCCCCGGCCGCGCCGGCACCTCGATCTGCGACGGGCGATCCGCCCCGACCCGCACCGGCGCCGTGGCGTATGCGCCGGGCTCGCCCTTGGGCGCGAAGGAGACCCGCGCCTCGCTCTGCCACGCCCCGTCCCAGTCGAAGGTGATCACCGAGGCCGCCGGCGCGCGCCCGTCCGGCGCCGATTGCCCGATCCGCAGCCCCTGCCCCAGAACGAGACGGCGGTCGAGCGGCACCTCGAAACGGGTCGGGCCCTTCGCGCCGATCGTCACCTCGCCGCGCCCCCAGGCGACGGTCGCATCGCCGATCCGGCGCGCCGCCAGCAACACGTAGCGCCCCTCGGGCAGCTTCTTCGCCACGCCGGGCTCGAGGTCGCCGAGATGACGCTTGCCCTCGAGCAGCACCGCGATCCGGGTCGGCCCGGGCGGGAGATCCTTCGGCGCCGCGACACGCACCGAGACCTCGCGGCGCGGCCGCTCGGACACCTCGTCGCGCGACATCTGCTCGAGGAAGAGCAGCGGCGGCAGGAGCAGCGACACGACCCCGAAATCCGGCTTCTTGTCGTAGCGGACGGGATCGAGATCCCCGGCGCAGGGGTAGTCCGCCTCCTGCGCCGCAGCGGGCGCGGCGAGGAGCGCCGCCGCCACCGCGACGACCGACGAGACGCCCGAACGATGCCCTCGCATGACCGATCCCCCGAGACCGCGTGAAGAGACGAAGAGGAAATGTTTCCCGAACGATAGCCGCGCCGTCCGGCCCCGTCGATCGCGCGGCGGCGCGAAACCGCGAGATGAACGCATTCGTCATCGAGCACCACCCGGGATCGTCTCAGCCCTTTGACGGAGGACGGTTCGTCGACGCCCTCTTGCTTCGCGCTGCACAAGAGTTAGGCTGCCATCGAGACGATCAGTCGTATGTCGGGAGCCACCCCCTTGGCCATTCAAGTCGCCCTGCACCATCTCACCGCCTACGCCTACGACCGCCCGGTCCAGCTCGGGCCCCAGATCATCCGGCTGCGACCGGCTCCCCATTGCCGCAACAAGATCTCCAGCTACTCGCTGCGGGTCACGCCCGAGACCCATTTCGTCAATTGGCAGCAGGATCCGCACGGCAACTGGCTGGCGCGCTTCGTCTTCCCCGAGAAGTCGCGGGAGTTCCGCATCGAGGTCGACCTCCTGACCGAGATGGCGGTCTACAACCCCTTCGACTTCTTCCTCGAGGAATATGCCGAGAGCTTCCCCTTCGCCTACAAGCCCGAACTGGCGGAGGAGCTGAAGCCCTATCTGGTGCCCGAGAAGACCGGCGAGCGCTTCGAGGCCTATCTCGCCGATGTCCGTCGCGACGAGGCCCGCACCGTCGACTATCTGGTCTGGCTCAATCAGAAGCTCTCGCAGGACATCCGCTACGTCATCCGCATGGAGCCCGGCGTCCAGGAGCCCGACGAGACGCTGGAACGCGCCTCCGGCTCGTGCCGCGACACCGCCTGGCTCCTGGTCCAGCTCGCCCGCCGCATGGGCCTCGCCGCCCGTTTCGTCTCCGGCTATCTGATCCAGCTGAAGCCCGACGTGAAGTCGCTCGACGGCCCCTCCGGCACCGACCACGACTTCACCGATCTCCACGCCTGGTGCGAGGTCTACCTGCCCGGCGCCGGCTGGATCGGCCTCGACCCGACCTCCGGTCTCTTCGCCGGCGAGGGCCATCTGCCGCTGTGCGGCACCCCGCATTATCGCTCCGCCGCGCCGATCACCGGCCTCGTCGATCCGGCCGAATGCACCTTCGAATTCGAGATGCACGTCGATCGCATCGCCGAGAAGCCGCGCGTCACCGCCCCCTTCTCCGACGACGCCTGGGCCGCGCTCGACGCCCTCGGCCGCCGCGTCGACGCCGATCTCGTCGCCAACGACGTCCGCCTGACCATGGGCGGCGAGCCGACCTTCGTCTCGATCGACGACTATCAGTCGGCCGAATGGAACACCGCCGCAGTCGGCCCGACCAAGCGCGCCAAGGCCGACGATCTGATCCGCCGCCTGCGCCAGACCTTCGCCCCCGGCGGCTTCCTCCATTACGGCCAGGGCAAGTGGTATCCCGGCGAGAGCCTGCCGCGCTGGGCCTTCGCGCTCTATTGGCGCAAGGACGGCAAGCCGATCTGGCGCGATCCCTCCCTCGTCGCCCTCGAGGCCGGAGAGAAGACCGCCACCGTCGAGCAGTCGCGCCTCCTCGCCGAGGGCATCGCCGAACGCCTCGACATCGGCGGCGACTACGTCATCGCCGCCTTCGAGGATCCCGCCCATTGGCTCGTCCAGGAAGCCAAGCTCCCGGTCAATCTCGACCCCTCCAACTCCAAGCTCGAGAACGCCGAGGACCGCCATCGCATCGCCCGCGTCTTCGACCACGGCCTGACCCGGGCGACCGGCCACGTCCTGCCGGTCCAACGCTGGAACGCCGCCGCCGGCACCGGCTGGTATTCGGAGAAATGGCGCCTGCGCCGCGAAAAACTGTTCCTGATCCCCGGCGACAGCCCGGTCGGCTATCGCCTGCCGATCGCCTCGCTGCCGTGGATCCCGCCGTCGTCCTATCCCTACATCATGGAACTCGACACCTTCGTCGAGCGTCCGCCCCTGCCCGATCCCGACGAGCTCGCCCAGGTCTACCGGCGCAGCGGCCCGGCCCAGCGCGTCACCCAGAACTTCGTCGAGGAGATCGGCGCCGATCAGGTCCGCACCGCGCTCTCGGTCGAACCGCGCGACGGCATCCTCCACGTCTTCATGCCGCCGGTCGAAACTCTCGACGACTATCTGGAGCTCCTCGCCGCCGTCGAGGCGACCGCCGAGGCCCATCGCCTGCCGGTCCACATCGAGGGCTATCCGCCGCCGCAGGATCCCCGTATCGAGGTGATCAAGGTCACCCCCGACCCCGGCGTGATCGAGGTCAACGTCCAGCCCGCCGAGAGTTGGGACGAATGCGTCACGATCTCGACCCGCCTCTATGAAGAGGCGCGCTGGTCACGGCTCGGCACCGAGAAGTTCATGGTCGACGGTCGCCACACCGGCACCGGCGGCGGCAACCACGTCGTGGTCGGCGCCCGCAAGCCGATCGACAGCCCCTTCCTGCGCCGCCCCGACCTCTTGCGCAGCCTCGTGCTCTATTGGCAGCGCCACCCCTCGCTGAGCTACCTGTTCTCCGGCCTCTTCATCGGCCCGACCTCGCAGGCGCCGCGCATCGACGAGGCTCGCCACGACACGCTCTACGAACTCGAGATCGCCATGAGCTGCGTGCCGAACCCCGGCGAGGATTGGCCGCCGCCGCCGTGGCTGGTCGATCGCCTGTTCCGCAACCTCCTGGTGGACGTCTCCGGCAACACCCATCGCACCGAGATCTGCATCGACAAGCTCTATTCGCCCGACGGTCCCACCGGCCGTCTCGGTCTGGTCGAGTTCCGCTGCTTCGAGATGCCGCCGGACGCGCGCATGTCGCTCGCCCAGCAGCTGTTGCTGCGCGCGCTGATCTCCTGGCTGTGGCGCGAGCCGCAGAAGGGCGAGTTCTCGCGCTTCGGCACCGCGCTGCACGACCGCTACATGCTGCCGCATTTCGTCTGGGAGGACTTCCTCGGCGTGCTCGGCGACCTGAAGACCGCCGGTTACGACTTCGATCCGCTCTGGTTCAAGGCGCAGTACGAGTTCCGCTTCCCCTATTACGGGACGGTGGAACACGGTGGCGTCAAGCTCGAGGTCCGTCAGGCGCTGGAACCCTGGCACGTCACCGGCGAGGAGGGCGCCGTCGGCGGCACCGTCCGTTACGTCGACTCCTCCGTCGAACGGCTCCAGATCCGCGTCGAGGGCTTCGACCCCAAGCGCCACGTCGTCACCGCCAACGGCCGCCAGATCCCGCTCACCTCGACCGGCACCTCCGGCGAGGCGGTGGCGGGCGTGCGCTACAAGGCTTGGCAGCCGGCCTCCGGCTTCCACCCGACCATCCCGACCCACCCGCCGATCACCTTCGACATCATCGACAAGTGGACCGGCCGGTCGATCGGCGGCTGCGTCTATCACGTCGCCCATCCGGGAGGGCGCAACTACGACACCTTCCCCGTGAACTCCTACGAGGCCGAGGCGCGCCGCCTCGCGCGCTTCATCGATCACGGCCACACGCCCGGCTTCGTCGTCATGCCCATCGCCGAACGGACGAGCGAATACCCCTTGACACTCGACCTGCGTCGTCCCCCCCTGCGGGGATGACGGTTCGGTGATCGAACGGCGCGCCGGGGGGCTTCGTGGGCTCGACGCAGTTGGAATTGACGATGCGATGGTCCGACGGGGTCGATCCGGCCCTGGCGGATCTCGTCGCCGGCTATCGCACCATTCCCGGCGTCCATGACGAACTCATGGACGCCGACGGGCGGTTGCGTCCGCACTGGCTGCCGTTGCTGTCCCGCCTCTCCCGGATCGGCCGCCCCGAGATCGAGCAACGATTCGCCGGCGCAGACCGATACTTGCGCGAATCCGGCGTGGTCTTCCGCTCCTACGAGGAGGACCAGGACGTCGATCGTCCCTGGCCGCTCGCCCATCTGCCGATCGTCCTCGACGCCGCCGATTGGGCGGTGCTGGCGCGCGGCGTCGAGCAGCGCGCGCGCCTGTTCGAGGCCCTGCTCGCCGACCTGATGGGCCATTCGGCCCTGGTCGAGGGCGGCGTCCTGCCCGCGGCCCTCGTCGCCGGCAATCCCGAGTTCCTGCGTCCGCTCGCCGGCGTCGCCCCGGCCGACGGCCATTTCCTGCATCTCTATGCCGCCGACGTGACCCGCGCCCCCGACGGCCGCTGGTGGGTCCTCACCGATCGCACCCAGGCGCCGTCGGGCGCCGGTTACGCCATCGAGAACCGTATCGCGCTGTCGCGGGCGCTCCCCGAATCCTTCGAGGATCTCGCCGTCGAGCGCCTCGGCCCCTTCTTCCAGGCGCTGCGCGGCGGCCTCGCCCGCGCCGCCGGCGGACCCGACGAGCCGCGCATCGCGCTGCTCACCCCGGGATCGCGCAACGAGACCTATTTCGAACACGCCTTCCTCGCCCGCTGCCTCGGCTTCCAGCTGGTCGAGGCCGGCGACCTCGTCGCCTCCGAGACCGGCGTCGCGGTACGTACCGTCGAGGGTCTCGAGCGCATCGACGTGCTGATCCGCCGGATCGACGCCGATTTCGCCGACCCGCTCGAGCTCAATCCCGCCTCCCATCTCGGCGTTCCCGGCCTCGTCGAGGCGGTCCGCGCCGGCCGTGTCGTGGTCGCCAACGCGCTCGGCTCCGGCCTCGTCGAGGCCCCCGCCCTCACCGGCTATCTGCCGATGCTGGCGCGCCGCCTCATCGACGAGGACCTGATCCTGCCCAACGTCGCCACCTGGTGGTGCGGCGAGCCGCCGGCCCGCGAGATCGTCATCCGCGAACTCGAACGCCTGACCCTCGCCCCCGCCTTCGGCCGCACCCTTCCGGGCATCCTCGACAGCGCCGGCGTCCTCGGCGCGCGCCTGACCCCATCCGAACGCCAGCGCTATGCGCTGAAACTCTCCCGCCGCGGCATCGACTTCGTCGGCCGCGAGCCCCTGCGCCTCTCCACCGCGCCGGTCTGGGACAAGGGCCGACTGATCCCGCGCCCCTTCGCCATCCGCGTCTTCGTCGCCCGCACCCCCGACGGCTGGCGCGTCATGCCCGGCGGCCTCGCCCGCTTCGCCGAGCGCGAGGACGTGCGGCTCCTGTCGATGCAGCGCGGCGGCCGCTCCGGCGACGTCTGGGTGCTCGGCGCCCGCTCCGGCGCCCGCTCCGAGGCCCGCCTTCTGCCCGAGCCCGACAAGGCCGAAATCCGCCGCGACAACGGCATCCTGCCGTCGCGCGCCGCCGACAATCTGTTCTGGTTCGGCCGCTATCTCGAGCGCGCCGAGACCACCCTGCGCCTGCTGCGCGGTCTCGACGGTCACGGCGACGACGGCGTCGTCGAGATCTCGCGCGACCTCACTCACCGCATCGCCCTGCTGCTCGCCAAGGGCGGCGCCATCGACGACGAGGTCGCCGACGACGCGGTCTCCCTCGCCGAGGCCGCCGCCTGGGGGCCGCTGTCCGGCTCCGCCGTCCGCCTCGTCGGCGAAGCCCACCGCACCGGCTCGATCGTCCGCGACCGCCTCTCGCCCGACGCCTGGCGCGCGCTCGGCGACCTGCGCGACCGGCTCTCCCGCCGCATCGACCCCCTCGGCCGCCCCTATCAGGTCTTCGCCGAGATCGAGACGGCGCTGCGCACCATCGCCGCCATCGTCGGCCTCGCCCAGGAGACGATGAACCGGCGCGACGGCTGGCACTTCTTCGATCTCGGCCGTCGCATCGAGCGCGCCATCGGCCTCGCCCGCTCCGCCCGCGGCTTCACCGAGGGCGGCACCGACGTCGACGCGCTCGACATGCTGCTCGATCTCGCCGACGGCCGCGTCACCTATCGCACCCGCTATCTCTCCGGCTCGGCCCGCCGGCCGGTGCTCGATCTCGTGCTGCTCGACGAGGCGAACCCCCGCGCGGTCGCCTTCCAGGTGGTGCGCATCGTCGATCACCTCGCCACCCTCGCCGGCCACCGCCAGGGCGACCTGCTCGAGCCGGCCGAACGGCTCGCCCGCAAACTCGCCACCCGGCTCGAGACCGACGACCCCGCCGAATTCGACGACGCGCGGATCCGCGCCGTCGAACTCGACCTGATGGCCATCTCCGACGCCGTCTCGGCTCATTACTTCACCCACGGCTCGCCCCTGCCGATCGACGCGACGAGGCCCTGACCCCATGCGCTTCGACGTCACCCATCTCACCGTCTACGATTGGGGGGCGCCCGCCCCGGTCGCCGACTGCCGCCTGCGCCTGTCGCCGATCGAACGCCGCCGCCAGAAGGTCCACCTCTCGCGTCTCGCCTTCGATCCCGAACCCGACCACGTCGTCGACGAGGTCGACTGGTTCGGCAATCACGTGACCCGCATCGCCTTCCGCGCCCCCCATTCGCGCCTGACGCTCCGCTCGACCGCCACCGTGACGGTGGAGCCGATGCCGGCCCTCGACCCGCGACTCTCCCCTCCTTGGGAGGAGATCGCCGCCCACGCCGCGCTGTCGCGCTCGCTCGCGCCCGACGATCCCGTCCAGTTCGTGTTCCCCTCGCGCCTCGTCGGCCTCACCCCGGCGGTGACCCGGTGGACCGCCGAGGTCTTCCCGCCCGGGCGCCCGATCCTCGAGGCCGTGCTGGCGCTCAACACGCGCATCCACGCCGAATTCCGCTACGCCCCCGGCGTCACCGACGTCGCCACCCCGCTCGCCCGCGTCTTCGAGGAGAAGCGTGGCGTCTGCCAGGACTTCGCGCATGTCATGATCGCCGGCCTGCGCGGTCTCGGCCTGCCGGCGGCCTATGTCGGCGGCTATCTGCGCACCCTGCCGCCGCCCGGCCGACCCCGCCTCGAGGGCGCCGACGCCATGCATGCCTGGGTCGAGGTGTGGTGCGGCCCCTCGCTCGGCTGGATCGGTTTCGACCCGACCAACGCCATCCTCGCCTCCGACGACCACATCGTCGTCGCCTTCGGCCGCGACTATGCCGACACCGCCCCGGTGATCGGCATCCTCTCCTCGAGCGGCGAACAGGGCCTCGCCGTGTCGGTCGACGTCGTCGAGGTCCCTGCCCCGATCACCGGCCTCGCCGGGGCCGAATTCGCCGCGCCGCCGGCCTGAGCCCCACCGCCCGCCGCTCTCCGATTCCCCTGGAAATTCGTCCGGTTCGGATTAATCTAATCGATATGATCCGTATGGACGAGGTCGCGTCCCGCCGTTGCGACGCGATCTCGCCGAGCCCGGCCGCGCCGCTCGGGCAACCGATCGCGCCCGCCGGGATCGATCGAGGCGAGGAGAGACCAGATGACGGACGTTCCCGGCACGCCCCCGAGCTCCCCCCAGGCCGTCGCCGCCCCGGCGGCGCCGAAAGTCCGCGACGTCGGCCGCGACGACGTCCTGGAGGCGCTGCGGCTCGGCATCGCCGACTTCCGCGCCGCCCCTCTCTACGGGCTCTTCTTCGGCGGCATCTATGCCGTCGGCGGCCTCTTCCTGCTGTGGATGACCATGAGCGCCGGGGTCGCCTATCTGACCTATCCGCTGGCGACGGGCTTCGCCCTGCTCGGCCCCTTCGTCGCGGTCGGCTGCTACGAGGTCAGCCGCCGCCGCGAGAGCGGCGAGATGCTCGACCTCCGCGCCATTCTCGGCGTGATGGCGCGCCAGAGCTCGCGCGAACTCGGCTGGATGGCCTTCGTCACCCTCTTCGTCTTCCTGATGTGGATGTATCAGGTCCGCATCCTGCTGATCCTGACCCTCGGCTTCAAGAGCTTCACCACCTTCGGCGAATTCCTGCACGTCGTCACCGGCACGCCGGAGGGCTGGCTCTTCATCGTCCTCGTCCATGTCGACGGACTGATCTTCGCGATGGTCACCTTCTCGCTGACCGTGGTGGCGTTCCCGCTGCTGCTCGAGCGCGAGATCGACTTCGTCACCGCGATGATCACCTCGGTGAAGTCGGTGACGGCCAATCCCCGGACCATGCTCTCCTGGGGACTGGTGATCGCGCTGCTGCTGCTCGCGGGCAGTCTGCCGGCCTTCGTCGGCCTGTTCGTGATCCTGCCCGTGCTCGGCCATGCCACGTGGCATCTCTACCGCCGCCTCGTCGAACCGGCCGACGCCCGAGGATAGGGCGTCGGCATCGCGCGAACACGAGGAGCCGGCGGAAAGCGGGCGGACGGGACGGCGTCCGCCCGCGCCCCCTCACCTGCGGCTCAGGCCGGCAGAACCACCACCGGCGTGCCGATCGGCACGCGCCGGTAGAGATCGATCACGTCGTGATTGAGGAGGCGGATGCAGCCCGACGACACCGCATGGCCGATGCTCGACGGGTCGTTGTTGCCGTGGATGCGATAGAGCGTGTCGCGACTGCCCTGATAGAGATAGAGGGCGCGCGCGCCGAGCGGATTGTCCGGGCCGCCCGGCATGCCGCCGGCCCATTTGGCCGCCTCCTCGTCGCGCAGCGTCATCTCACGCGGCGGCGTCCAGGTCGGCCATTCCGCCTTGCGCCGGATCGTCGCCCGGCCCGACCAGGCGAAGCCCTCGCGGCCGACGCCGACGCCGTAGCGGATCGCCTCGCCGCCCTCGCGGACCAGATAGAGATACTTCTCCGCAGGATCGATCACCAGCGTCCCCGGCCGTTCCGGGCCGCGATAGGCGACGATCGAGCGGAGATAATCGGGGTCGACCTCGGAAAAATCGAGCGGATCGACCACGAAGCGACCGTCGTCGATCTCCGAATACATCGAGACGTATTCCGGCGAGGTGCCGATGCCGATCCCGTGCGCCCGACGCGTCAGCCGGCCGCCGCTCGCGTCGCCCTCGTAGTCCCAGCGCTCGACGCGACCGCCCACCGCGCAGCCCGCGAGCGCCAACGGCAACGCACCGAGCAGCGCGCGCCGCGACCACCGGGCCGTCACCTTGCCGACGGTATCGTGATCACGCTCGACCGAATCGTTCATCGAAATCCCCTTCGTCACCTTGCGAGCCCCCATCGGCGGACCCGACCATGGAGAAATTGGGGCAACGCGCGACCCGGGGAAAGAGTTCCCCGCTCACGAGATCGTGGTCGCGCGCCCGATTTCGGACGGGCCGGTCGTGATCGGACCTCGTCGGCCGGCCTCGCGTTCCGACGCCGCCTCAGCGCCGGCCGTAGTCGGCGAACTTCGCCGCCGCCTCGGCGATCGCCTCGTCGCTCAGAATCACCGGCTCCCCGGCGAGCAGCGCCTGATGATATTGGAAGGCGAGCGTCTCGAGCTCGACCGCCAGCCACAGCGCCCGCGCCGGTGTCGGCGCCACCGTGATCGAGCCGTGGTTGGCGAGAAGGCACCCGTTGCGTCCCTCGAGCGCGCTCAACGCCGCGCGCGACAACGCCTCGGTTCCGAAGGTGGCGTAATCCGAGCACCGGATCGTCGAGCCGCCGAACCCGGCGATCATGTAGTGCACCGCCGGGATCTCGCGCCGCAGGATCGCCAACACCGTCACATAGGGCGAATGGGTGTGCACCACCGCGTTCACCTCGCCGCGCGCCCGGAGGATGTCGCGGTGGAAGCGCCATTCGGTCGACGGCGGCCTCGGGCCGGTCCACGCCCCGGTCTCGTCGTCGAGATCCATCTTCGCCACGAGATCGGGCGTCAGCTCCGCCGGCGGCACCGCCGAGGGCGAGACCAGCATGGCCGAGCCGAAGCGCAGCGACACGTTGCCGGACGTGCCGCGATTGAGGCCCGAGGCGCCCATCTCGCGCATCGTCTCGACCAGCGCCTCGCGGGCCGCCCGCTCGCTCGTCGTGTTCACAACCGCCCCGCCTCGATGATCCGCTGGAGGAAGGCGCGGGTGCGCTCGTCTCGTGGGTCGGAGAAGATCTGCGACGGCGGCCCTTCCTCGTGGACGACGCCGCCGTAGAGGAAACAGACCTTGGAGGAGACCTCGCGCGCGAAGCCCATCTCATGGGTGGCGAGCACCATGGTCATGCCCTCCGACCGCAGATCGCGGACGATGTCGAGCACCTCCGACACCAGTTCCGGGTCGAGCGCCGAGGTGATCTCGTCGAGGAGCAGCACGATCGGATCCATCGCCAGCGCGCGGACGATCGCCACGCGCTGCTGTTGGCCACCGGACAGGCGATCGGGAAATTCCCCCGCCTTCTGGTCGAGCCGGATCCGGGCGAGGAGTTCCATCGCCCGTTCCTTGGCCTCGGCCTTGGACTGGCCGAGCACCTTCACCGGCGCCGCCGTGATGTTGTCGAGCACGCTCATGTGCGGGAACAGATTGAACGACTGGAACACGATGCCGACGTCGCGCCGGAGCGCGTCCTGATCGACGCCGGGTCCGGAGACGCGATCGCCGTGCAGGCGAATCTCGCCGCCGTCGATGGTCTCGAGCCCGTTGATGCAGCGCAGAAGCGTGGACTTGCCACAGCCCGACGGGCCGATCAGGCACACGACCTGATGTTCCTCGACGTCGAGGGTGATGCCGTTCAGAACCGGAACCACGCCGCCGTAGGACTTGCGGACGTCGCGGATCTCGACGAGTGCCATGATGTCTCCTCCGAGGTCCGGATCAGCCGCCCGCCCGCATGCGCTTCTGATCCCGTTCGATCAAGCGATCGACCAGCCGCGCCTGGGGAATGGTGATGAGCACGAAGAGAACCGCCACCGTCGTCACCGACGACAGATTGAAGTGGTTGGAGGCGATGATCTTGGCCTGATTGAAGGCGTCGACGGTGCCGATCACGCTGACCAGCGCCGTGTCCTTCTGCAGCGAGATGAAGTCGTTGAGGAGCGGCGGGATGATCCGCCGGACCGCCTGCGGCACCACCACGAAGCGCAGCGTCTGCGTGTGCGAGAAGCCGAGCGAGCGCGCCGCCGCCGTCTGCGACCAGTGCACGCTCTCGATGCCCGAGCGATAGACCTCGGACACGTAGGCACCGTAGGTCAACGTCAGCGCCAGGATCGCGAACATCGTCGGCGTCATGTCGCGCAGGATCGGCAGATCGGTGAGCGGCAGGCCGAAACCGACCAGATAGATCGCGATGATCGCCGGCAGGCCACGGAAGAGATCGACATAGGCCGTCGCGATCAGGCGCACCGGCGCCCCCGCCCGGCCCGGCGCAAGCCGCGCCACGGCGATGACGAGCCCCCAGATCAGCACCAGAATCTCGGCGATCACGAAGATCTCGATGTTGACCCAGAAGGCCTTGCCGACCAGATGGAACGTCTCGAAGATCAGCGACAGATCGAAGAAGGTGCGTCCGACCGCGACCTCGTTGGCGACCAGGAACAGGCCGAAGATCAGCACGATCGCCGCCGCCGCCGTGTAGCCGATCGCCAACCAGGACTGCTCGCGCGCCGCCGCCGTCTCCGCCCGCGCCTCCGCCACGTCGATCTTGGCCGTCCGATCCGCCCGCGACGCGCAGGAGAAGCCCTTCAGCGCCGGCACGAACAGCAGCAGGAACACGGCGACGATGCCGAAGAGGCCGGCCGTCGCCCACCCCTCCTCGAAGCCGACCGAGGCGAGCCCGTCACGCACCGTCGAGGCGGTGAGGAGACCGACGGCGATCAGGATCGCGACCACGCCGAGCGCGGCGGTGGCGAGACCCTTGGCCGATTTGGGGGGCGCCGGCTTCCACTCCCGGGTAGGGCGCGGCGCCCGAATTCGCGGCGGTTGGGATGCGTCGGATGTGTCGTCCATGTGGGGGCGTCTCGCTCGTCTCGGGACCGAGGGACCGTCCCGTCCGGCGGCCGGGGCCGTCGCGGACGAGAGAGCCATCGCCCGCCGGGGTCGGCGGGCCGGAACGATCCTCGATCGGCGGGCCCGCCGATCGAGGATCCGCCTTCGGGATCAGGGCTTGAAGTAGGGGATCTTGGCCGGATCGGCGCCCCAGGAGGCGGCGAGATACTTGGCCGAGAGCTTCTTGGTGGTGCCGTCGGCGATCAGCGACGCCAGGACCTTGTCGAGGGTGGCGGCATTGGCGGAGCCCTTGGGGAACAGCGCGCCGTACTGCTCGCCGGTCGAATACTGGCCGACGACCACCATCTTGCCCTTCGATTCGGCCGCCTGACCGAGCACGATCGCGGTGTCGGTCATCGCCACGTCGATCTGGTTCGCCATCAGCGCGGTGAACATCGCCGGGGTGTCCGGGAACACCTTGGCCTCGGTCTTCGGCTTCAGCGTGTCCTTGACGAAGTCGAGGCCGGTGGTGCCGGCCTGCACGCCGATCCTGAGGCCCTTCATGTCGCCGCTGGCGATCTTCTTGCCCTTCTTGGCGAGAACGCCGACGTCACTGTCGAAATAGGGCGTCGAGAAGGTCACGACCTCCTTGCGCTTCTCGGTGATCGAGATCTGCGACAGGGCGATGTCGAAGTCCTTGGTGTTGCCGGCGACGAGCGCGTCGAAGTCGACGTTCTTGACCACCACCTTGTCGAGGCCGAGGCGGTACGCGATGTTGGCGGCCAGACAATACTCGTAGCCGTCCTTGATCGTCTCCGGCGTGTCGCCGTTGTTCCAGCCCGGCGCGGGCAGGTTGGTCTCGTAGGTGAGCTGACCCGGGATCGCCGGGGTGATCGAGAACTCGCCCTTCTTGCCGGTCATCTCGCACTTGCCGATCATGTCGGAAGCGGCGGCGGCCCCGGCCAGGGTTCCCAGCGCCGTGAATGCGGCGAGAGCGATGCCGAAACGAATCTTGGACGTGAGGATCATGGGGATCTGCCTCATGGGACGCACAGAGGGAAGCAAACGGATCGGACCCCGGCCGAAGCCGGTCCCGTGGCGGGCATGTTAGCGCCGAAATCGCCGGATGGAACCGGAAAAAATCACGACGCCGAAGCATATCCGCGGATGAATTTTCCGCATGTCGCCCCTGATTTCGGCATTACGCCGTTCGTCGACCCTTCGCATCGGCCAAAATTTCACGCGCCGCGTTGTGCCCCGGCGCCCCCGTCACGCCGCCGCCGGGATGCGTGCCCGATCCACACATGTAGAGCCCGGCGATCGGCGCGCGATAATCGGCGTGTCCCATGACCGGCCGCGCCGAGAACATCTGATCGAGCCCGAGGCTGCCGTGGAAGATGTCGCCGCCGATCAGGCCGAACTTGCGCTCGAGATCGAACGGCGAATGGATCTGCCGGCCGACGACCGACGCCGCGAAGCCCGGCGCCTGCGCGTCGACCGTGGCGATCATCAGATCGGCCACCTCCTCGCGGACCGCGTCCCACGACCGCCCGTCCGGCAACTCCGGCGCCACCTGTTGGCAGAAGAGGCTCGCCACATGCGCGCCCTTCGGCGCCAGCGACGGATCGAGGGTGGAGGGGATCAACATCTCGACGATCGGCGCCTTCGCCCAACCGTCGCGCCGGGCGTCCATCCAGGCCTCCTCCATGTAGCGCAGCGACGGCGCGATCACCACGCCGGCGGTGTGATGGTCGGCGACCTCGCGCCCGGGCCGGCAGGTGAAGCTCGGCAGCTCGCTCAGCGCCACGTTCATCCGGAACGTGCCCGAACCCGACCTCCACGAGGCGATTCGCGCGGCGAAGTCGGCCGGCAGCAGCGCCGGATCGAGCAGGCGCTCGAAGGTGAGTTTGGGGTGCAGGTTGGACACGACGCATTTCGCCCGGATCGTCTCGCCGGCCTGCGTGACGACGCCGACGGCGCGGCCCTTCTCCACCAGGATCTCGGCGACGCCACAGTCGGTGCGGATCTCGACGCCGCGCGCGCGCGCCGAGGCGGCCATCGCCTGGGTGATCGCGCCCATGCCCCCGATCGCGTGGCCCCAGACGCCGCGCTTGCCGTTGACCTCGCCGAAACAGTGATGGAGCAGCACATAGGCCGACCCGGCGGCGTAGGGCGACGCGAAATTGCCGACGATGCCGTCGAAACCATAGATCGCCTTGATCGGATCGCTCTCGAACCACTGATCGAGGAAATCCCCGGCCGAGCGGGTGAAGATCTCGAGAAGGTCGCGCTGCCCCTCGAGATCGAGCTTGCGGATCCGGTTGGCGAGCCGTCCCGCAGAAAAAAGCTGACCGATCGTCTCGATCAGGCCGCGCCCGGTGGTGACGTTGGGCGGGGTCTCCAGCACCACCGCCCGCAACACGTCGGCCATTCGCTCCAGCCGCTCGCCATAGGCCGAAAGCCGCCCGGCGTCGCGGGTCGAGAACTGCGCCACCGAGGCCTCGGTTCGGCCCGGCCCGATCTCCAGCGCCCGCCCGTCCGGCAGCGGCAGGAAGTTCGACATCCGCCGCTCCACCACCTCGAGCCCGTGCCGGGCGAGGTCGAGATCGTGGATCACCTTCGGATTGAGCAGCGACACCGTGTAGGCGGCGACGGAATTGCGGAAGCCCGGATGAAACTCCTCGGTGACGGCGCAACCGCCGACCACCTCGCGCTTCTCGAGCACGAGCACCTTCTGCCCGCCCGCCGCCAGATAGCCCGCCGCCGTCAGGCCGTTGTGGCCCGCACCGATCACGATCGCATCGAACATCTCGCCCCCCGCATCCGCTCGAACGCCTGCGGCCCCCGCCGCGTCGTGTCATACGGTCGTCAAAGAGAGGCTTTCGTCAAGCCGGGGGATTGCGGATCGAGGTGGGCACGGTCCGGCCGGAAGGAAACGACGAGGCCACGGCCGATCCCCTCGAACCACGCCGTGACGCGCCGCGAGACCTCGGGATTCACCCCTTGCGGGGTCCGAGATGGCGCGGCAGGCGCAGTTGGAACACCGCCCCGCGCGGCACGCCGTTGTGGGCGGAGAGCGATCCCCCGTGCTCGCGGGCGATCGCGTAGGAGATCCAGAGCCCGAGCCCGGTCCCCTCGCCCACCACCTTGGTGGTGAAGAACGGCTCGAAGATCTTGTCGGCCGCGGCTTCCGAGATCCCGGCGCCGTTGTCGGCGACCTCGACGATCACGTCCTCGCCCTGGGCGCGCATGGTGACGGCGACCCGGGCGTCGGCGACGTCCTTGACCGCGTCGAGGGCGTTGTCGATCAGGTTGACCAGAACCTGATGGATCTTGCCCTCCTCCCCCTCCACCGTCAGGCCGGGTTCGAGATCGGTGTCGAGCCGGGCGCGGCCGTTCTTGGCCCGCATCGCCCATTGCGCGGCGGTGCCGATCAGCTTGGCGAGATCGACGGTGGCGTGGTCGTCGGCGCGGTTGAAGGAGAGCCGGCGCAGGTTCTTGACGATCTCGGAGATCCGCATCGCCCCTTCCAGCGTCCCCTCGATCAACGGTGCCAGATCCGCCAGGATCGCGTCGATCCGCGTCTCCCGCTTCAGTCGTGCCACCGCCGCCTCCGGCGCCTCGTCCTCGAGCGCGTGCAGGTAACGGTCGAGGCTCTTGCGATAGCGATCGAGCGTGTGGATGTTGCCGTAGACGAAGCTGATGGGATTGTTGAGTTCGTGCGCGACGCCGGCCACCAGTCGGCCGAGGCTCGCCATCTTCTCCTGTTCGATCAGCTTGCGCTGGGCCTGTTGCAGCTCGAGATGGGCCTTGTGCAGCGCCTCGTAGGCGCGCCGGAGTTCGCCGATCGGTCGCCCGGTCAGAACCGCTCCGACCCGATGGCCGTTGTGGTCGAACCGCGCCGAGACGTTGATCGCCATCAGATCCGACGGCCCCGCCGCGCCGAGGAAGCTCAGCTCGAGCTCGCGCACCTCGCCCTCGACGCCGGAGATCAGCGCGTTGCGCGCCCGCGCCCGATCGCCCTCGACGACGAGTTCGCACAGCCGCCGCCCCAGCATCGCCTCGGGCGGGCGGGCGATCACCCGCGCGAAGGCCGGATTGGCCTGGACCACCAGCCCCTGCTCGTCGACCACCACCAGAATGTCGGAGACCGAGGCGATCACCGAGGAGATGAACCCCTCGGCCGCCTCCAGCTCGGCGTTCTTGGCCTCGAGATCGGCCTCGTAGCGCAGGAGATCGGAATAGACCGCGTCCATCTTCGCGATCACGTCGATCCACATCTCTTCACCGGCGCCGTCGAAGGTCGGCTCCTCCTCGGAGAGGACATGCGCCATCAGATTGGCGGGACGCGGCCGCGGATCGAGGTCACTCGTCGTCATCGAGATCGCGCCTCAGATCGTAGCGTTGGATCTTGGCGCGCAGGCCGACCCGCGACAGGCCGAGTTCGGCGGCGACGCGGCTGATGTTGCCGGAGAGCCGATCGAGCGCCTCGGCGATCACCTCGCGCTCCAACGCCTCGACCCGTTCCTTCAGTTGCGGCCGTTCGGCCGAAGCGTCGCAACCGTTGCCGGCCTTCGCCGTCTGGAGGATCCGCGTCGACAAGAGCTCCGGCGGCAGGGCGTGATCGTGATCGGACAGCGCCACCATCCGCTGGATCTCGTTGGCGAGCTCGCGCACGTTGCCCGGCCATTCGTAACGGATCATCGCCGAGAGCGTCTCGGCGGCGAACCCCGGCACGTCGCGATGGAAGGCACGATTGACGTCGCCGAGGATGCGCGCGGCGATCGCCGGCACGTCCATCGCCCGCTCCGCGAGCGACGGCAGATGGATCGGGAAGGCGGCGAGGCGGTAGTAGAGATCGCGCCGGAACCGCCCGGTCTCGACCTCGCCGACCAGATTGCGATTGGTCGCGGCGATGACGCGGACGTTCACCTTGCGCGGACGCTGCGCCCCGAGCGGCCGGATCTCGCCCTCCTGGAGCACGCGCAGGAGCTTCACCTGGAAGGCCGGCGAGGTCTCGCCGATCTCGTCGAGGAAGATGGTGCCGCCGTCGGCGACCTCGAAGAGGCCGATCCGGTCCTGATAGGCCCCGGTGAAGGCGCCCTTCTTGCAACCGAAGAGCTCGCTCTCGAGGAGATCGTCCGGCAGGGCGCCGCAGTTCTCGACGACGAAGGGTTGCTCGGCCCGGCCCGAACCATTGTGGATCGCTCGCGCCAGAAGCTCCTTGCCGGTGCCCGAGGCGCCGGTGATGAGGACGGAGATGTCGTAGTCGGTCGCCCGTTTGGCGAGCCCGATCGCCGCCGCCACCGGGCTCGCCGGCTCGTGGACGATGCGCTCGAAGTCGCCGAGCTGGCGCTGGGCGCGACGCCGGTCGCCGACCACCGAGGAGAGCCGCTTCGGCGAGGGCTTCGCTTCGACCACTGTCGCGCTGCCCGCCTCGCGCTGCGCCCAATAGAGACGCGAGGCCTCCCGGACCGAATCGATCAGCCGGTCCGGATGCCAGGGCTTGGTGATGTAGTGATAGATCCCCGCCTCGTTGACGCCGGCGATGATGTCCTCCGAATCCGTATAGCCGGAGATGATCATCCGGATCGGGTCCGGCCACAGATCGCGGACGCGCTTGAGGAAATCGACGCCGTTCTCGCCGGGCATGCGCTGATCGCAGAGGATCACCTGCACCATCTCGCCCGCCAGAACCTCCTCGGCCTCGACCGCGCCGCGCACCGAAATGACCTCGAACTCCTCCGCCAACACCCGTCGGATCGCCTCGAGACTGCGGATCTCGTCGTCGATGACCAGCACGGTGGCACTGCCCGGCATCACCGTTCTCCCCGGCTCGTCACGATGGTCGTCTCCCTCATGTCCGCCTCAGCAGATCCGCGGCAATTGTTCGCCGCTCAGCCAGTCGACGATCCGGCCGCCGCCGAATGAGGTGGTCATCTGCACGAAGAACTGGTCGTCGGCGACGACCTCGCCGACGATCGCCGCGTCGACCCCGAGCGGATGCGCCTTCATCGCGGCGAGCACCGCCGCCGCTCCTTCCCGAGCCACCACCGCGATCAACTTGCCCTCGTTGGCGACGTTCAGGGGATCGAGCCCGAGGAACTCGCAGGCCGCGTGCACCTCCGGCTTGATCGGGATCGCGTCCTCCTCGAGCCGGATCCCGACCTTCGACTGATGTGCGATCTCGTTGAGCGTCGCCGCGAGCCCGCCGCGCGTCGGATCGCGCATCAGCCTCAGATGCGGCGCCGCCGCCTCGATCATCGCCGCCGTCAACCCGTGCAGCGCGGCGCTGTCGGAGAGGATCGCGGTGGCGAAGGTGAGGTTCTCGCGGCTCGACATGATCGCGACGCCATGGTCGCCCATCGACCCGGACACGATCACCACGTCGCCGGGACGTGCCCGATCGCCGGAGAGCTCGACCCCGTCGGCCACCACGCCGATCCCGGCGGTGGAGATGAAGACGCCGTCGGCCTTGCCGCGCTCGACCACCTTGGTGTCGCCGGTGACGATCGGAACCCCAGCCTCGCGCGCCGCCGCCCCCATCGTGTCGGCGATCCGTTTCAGATCGGCGAGCGGGAACCCCTCCTCGATGATGAAGGAGGCCGAGAGCGCCACCGGCCGCGCCCCGCCCATGGCGACGTCGTTGATGGTGCCGTGGACGGCGAGCGAGCCGATGTTGCCGCCGGGAAAGAACAAGGGCGAGACGACGTAGCCGTCGGTGGTCATCACCATGCGCCCGCCGGCGTGCGCCGGAGCGGCGAAGGTCGCCTGATCGTTGCCCTGGGCGAGCCACTCGTTGGCGAAGGCCTCCTGGAAGATCTCGCCGATCAACTGCGCCATGGCGCGACCGCCGGAGCCGTGGGAGAGATCGACACGTCCGGTCTTGAGGTCCAGTTTGCGGTGGCGCAGGCGCGGGGTCTGAACGTCGCTCACGATGCCTTCCTTTCCGCCGCTTCGCGCTTGGCCTTCGCCCGGAAGCGCCCATAGGTCCAATGCGCCGCGCAGGCCCCCTCCGAGGAGACCATGCAGGACCCCATCGGCGTCTCCGGCGTGCACACCGTGCCGAACAGCCGGCAGTCGGCCGGCTCCTTGGCGCCGATCAGGATCGTCCCGCATTCGCAGGCCGGATTGTCGGAAGCCTCGATTCGTTCGACGGCGAATCGTTTCTCGGCGTCGAACTCGGCCCAGCCGTCGCGCAGCTTCAGCGCCGAATTCGGGATCGAGCCGAGCCCGCGCCATTCGAAGGCGTCGCGCAGGTCGAACACCTCGTCGACCATCGCCTTGGCCGCGACGTTGCCCTCGCGGGTGACGGCGCGAGTATATTGATTCTCGACCGCCGAGCGCCCCTCGTTGATCTGACGCACCAGCATCAGGATCGACTGCATCACGTCGAGCGGCTCGAAGCCGGAGACGACGATGCGCTGGCCGTATTTCTCCACGAAGACGTCGTAGGGCTCGAGCCCGATCACCGCCGAGACGTGGCTGGGCCCGAGGAAGCCCTGGATCTTCACCGGCGGCAGCCCCCCGGTCTCCGGCGCCTCGAGGATCGCCCGGATCGCCGAGGGCGTCAGCACGTGATTGACGAAACAGGTGAAATTGGTGAGGCCCTTCTTGCGGGCCATCTTCACCGCCATGGCGGTCGGCGGCGTCGTCGTCTCGAAGCCGATGGCGAAGAACACCACCTCGCGGTCCGGGTTCTCCTCGGCGATGCGGACCGCGTCGAGGGTCGAATAGACCATGCGGATGTCGGCCCCGGCCGCCTTGGCCTTGATCAGCGACGTGCCCTTCGACCCCGGCACCCGCATCAGGTCGGCATAGGTCAGAAGCGTCACCCGCGGGTTCTTCGCCAGCTCGATCGCCTCGTCGATCCGGCCGATCGGCAGGACGCAGACCGGGCAGCCGGGCCCATGGATCATCTTGACGTTCGCCGGCAACAGATCCTCGAGCCCATAGCGCGAGATCGCATGGGTGTGACCGCCGCAGAACTCCATGAAGGCGTAGTGGCGGCTCGGATCGGCCTCGGCGGCGATGGTGGCGGCGACGGCGCGCGCGAGCTTACCGTCGCGATATTCGTCGACGTACTTCATTCGGCCGCCCCCGCGCTCAGAGCCCCGGCCTCGGCGAGCAGCGCCAGCGTCTTCTCCGCCTCCTCGGCGTCGATCTTGGCGAGCGCGTAGCCGACGTGGATGATGACGTAGTCGCCGGGCGCCACGTCGTCGACCATGGCGACCGAGATGTCCTTGGTGACGCCGTCGAGACTGACGCGCGCCATGTCGTCGGGGAGCAGTTCGCTCACCAGGGCGGGGATCGCGAGGCACATGGGGGCCGTCTCCTCTTCAGGGGATCTCGTTGGTCTTGTTCAAGTCGAGTGTCGCGGCGTGGGCACGCGCCATCGCCGCCTGTCCGAGCGACAGGCCGCCGTCGTTGGCCGGCACGCGGCGGGCGAGAAGCGGGCGGAACCCGTGATCGCGCAGGCGATCGGCGAGCCCTTCGGCGAGCACCCTGTTCATCAGGCAGCCGCCACCGAGCGCCACCGCCTCGCCGGGCGAGGCGAAACCGTCGATCCAGGCGGCGAGCCCGTCGATCAACGCGCCGTGGAAGAGCTCCGCCCCTTCCCTGAGGCCGGTGTCCGGCCGCGCCAGTTCGCGCAGCAACGGGCGGAAGTCGAGCACCCCGTCGACGATCGAGAAGAGCCCGCTGCCGCCGACCGGCCGGCGCACCAGCGCCTCGAGCTCCATCGCCGCCTGGCCCTCGTGATCCTGGATCATGCGCAGGCCGAGGAGCCCGGCCGCCGCATCGAAGAGCCGCCCCATCGACGTCGTCCGCGCCTCGCGCCCCGAGGCGATCCGCGCCGCCACCGGATCGACCAGCGCGCGCGCCGGAAATGGAATTTTCGCCGTCTCGAGATTTCGCGAGACCTGACCCTTCACCGCCTCGAGATCGCCGATCGCGTGATGCGCCGCGAGCGCCATCCGCCACGGCTCGCGCGCCGCCTTGTCGCCCCCGGGCAGCGCCAGGGGCGAGAGATGGCCGAGCCGTCGCCAGCCCGAACCGGAGACCCGAAGCGCCTCGCCACCCCAGGCGGCGCCGTCGTCGCCGTGGCCGATGCCGTCGAGCGCGAGGCCGAGGATCGGCCCGTCGATCCCGTGTTCCGCCGCGATCGCCGCGACATGGGCGGCGTGATGCTGCACCGGCAGGGTGGGCGCCTCGAACTCGGCCGCGAACTGCGACGAGCGGAAGTCGGGATGGAGATCGCAGGCGACGATCTCGGGGTGCACGTCGAGCAGCGTCAGGAGATGGGCGGCGGTCTCGCGGTAGAATTTGACCGTCTCGGCCGTGTCGAGATCGCCGACGTGTTGCGAGACGAAGGCCTCGCGACCGCGCGTCACCGTCACCGTCGCCTTGAGATGGGCGCCCGTCGCCAGGACCGCCGGCCCGTCGGACCCGAGATCGATCGGCTCCGGCACGAAACCCTTGGCGCGGCGAATGAAGGCGGGCGCCCGGTCGATCACCTGGACGACGCTGTCGTCGGCGCGAATGACGATCGGCCGGTCGTGACCGACGATGAGATCGGCGATCCCGCCGAGCCGGCGCGCGGCGTCGGCGTCGTCGATCACCAGGGGCTCGCCGCCGGGATTGGCCGAGGTCGCGACGACGACGAAGTCGTTGGCGGCATGGCGCGCGGCCGGCCCCTCCGGCCGGCCCGTCGCCTCCCAGAAGATCAGGTGATGAAGCGGCGTCGCCGCCGCCATCACCCCGAGCCGCCCGAGGCGCGGCGCGACGGAGGGCGCCACCGCGCCGGCGACCGCCTCCATCACCACGATCGGCGCCGACGGGGCGACGAAGAGATCGCGCTCGACCGACCCCGCATGGACGATCCGATCGAGCGAGGCGACGTTGGCGACCATCACCGCGAACGGTTTGGCGTCGCGCGCCTTGCGGCGACGCAGTTCCTCGACCACCGCCTCGTTGCGTGCATCACACATGAGATGAAAGCCGCCGAGCCCCTTCACGGCGACGATCTTCCCCGCCCGGATCGCCGCGACGATCTCCGCCACCGAATGCGTCAGCTTCGGCCCGCAGGCGGGACAGGCGACCGGCTCGGCATGGAACCGGCGATCGGTCGGATCCCGATAGGCCTCGCCGCAGGGCGCGCACATCGGAAAGCCGGCCATCGCCGTCTGCGGCCGGTCATAGGGCAGACGCGCGGTGATCGTGTAGCGCGGGCCGCAATGGGTGCAGTTGACGAAGGGATAGAGATGAAACCGGCTCGCCGGATCGAAGAGATCGTCGAGACAGGCCTCGCAGGTCGCCGCATCCGCCGGCACCCGCGTCGTCACCTTGCCGGCGACGCTCTCCTCGATGCGGAAACCCGCCCCGCCGCGCACCGGCATCGGCGAGGTCTCGATCGCGTCGAACCGGGCGAGCGGCGGCCGCTCCGCCGAGAGCGCGGCGACGAAACGCTCGGGATCGCGCCCCTCGACCTCGATCAGCACCCCCTCGGCGTCGTTCAACACCCGCCCGGCGAACCCGAGCCGGGTCGCGAGCCCATGGACGAAGGGGCGCATGCCGACCCCCTGGACCGCGCCGCGAACCCGGATCCCGAGGCGCCGCGCGGCGCCGTCGCCGAGGCGGTCGGCCTCGGGCGACGGCGCCGGTCGCGCGTCTTCGGTGGGTTCGAACAGGCGATCGAGGGTCATCGGCGCCGCCTTCAGGCCGGACGGCGGGCGAGCGCCGCCCGCTTCTCGACCCAGGCATAGAAGGCGTCGAGCCCCTCGCCCGAGCGTGCCGAGACCGTCAGGACCTCGAGCCGCGGATTGACCGTCTTGGCGGCGCGGATGCAGGCCTCCACGTCGAAGTCGAGATGCGGCAGGAGATCGGCCTTGTTGAGCAGCATCAGATCGGCGGCGGCGAACATGTCGGGGTATTTGAGCGGCTTGTCCTCGCCCTCGGTCACCGACAGCACCACAACCTTGTGCGCCTCGCCGAGATCGAAGGCCGACGGACACACGAGATTGCCGACGTTCTCGATGAAGAGCAGCGCGTTCTCCGGCAGATCGAGATCGTCGAGCGCATGGCCGACCATCGACGCGTCGAGATGGCAGCCCTTGCCGGTGTTGACCTGGATCGCCTTGACGCCGGTCGCGCGGATACGGTCGGCGTCGTTGGAGGTCTGTTGATCGCCCTCGATCACCGCGATCGGATGCGACGCCTTGAGATCGGTGATCGCCTTGCACAGGAGCGTCGTCTTGCCCGAGCCGGGCGAGGAGACGAGGTTCAGCGCGAAGACGCCCTTCTCCGCCAGAGCCCGGCGATTGTCGCGGGCGAGCCGGTCGTTCTTGCCGAGAATGTCGCGCTCGATCTTGACGATCCGATCCTGGCTGAGCCCCGGCACATGGACGCCGGCGAGCCCGCCGCCGTAGTCGATCGCGTCGACCCCGCGCACGACGTGGTCGTGGTCGGGCCCATGATCGTGCCCATGGTCATGGTCGTGGGTGTGGGCATGGCCATGCGCGTGATCGTGGGCATGACCGTGATCGTGACCATGCTCGTGGTCGTGGGCGTGGACGACGTCCCCATGGGTGTGATCGTGCGCGTGCGCATGAACCGCGCCGTGATCGTGGTCGTGCGCGTGGTCGGCGTCGTGGACGTGATCATGGACGTGATCGTGGGAATGCCCGTGGTCATGATCATGGTCGTGATCATGATCATGGGAATGCCCATGGTCGTGACCGTGATGATGGTGGTGGCCGTGTTCGTCGACCGCCTTGCCTTCCACCGAGGCCGTTCCGCAACCGCAGACCGTGCACATCACTCCACCTCCAACTCCGCGACGCGCAGATCGTCGCCGCCCGTCATCTGTACCTTGTGCTGCCCGCACTTCGGACAAGCCCCGAAACGTTCCGACAGCGCCACCGTCTCGGCGCAGTCGAGGCACCAGCCCTGGCCCGGCACCATTTCGATCTCGAGCGTCGCCCCGGCGGCGACCGTCCCGCCCGTCACCGCGTCGAAACAGAAGCGCATCGCCTCCGGTTCGACATGGGAAAGCTCGCCGATCGCCAGCTTGACCACCTTGACCGATGTCGCTCCCGCCTTGCGCGCCTCGTCCTCGACGATCTCCAACACGCTCTCCATGAGCGACATTTCATGCATCGCGCATCTCCTCGATGCGAACCTCGAAGCCGACGCAAGGATCGAACAGCCCCGCGATCCGCTCCGCCCGCCGCGCGCCCTCGCCGTCGAGATCGAAGCGATTGCCCGCGAGCGTCGCGACCAGCGGCCCCTGCGGATGGAAATTCCACTCGGTCGGCGCCAGGATCGCGTAGGAGGCCACCCGTCCCGTCTCGTCGAGACGCACCAGATGATGGAGGCGCCCACGCGGACTTTCCACGGCGGCATAACCCGTAAGGGAATCGACACGGGCCCCGCTCACCCACGTCCCCTCGATGCGCCGGCGGTCCGCCTCGGGCGCGCCGAGGAGTTCCGCCGCCTCGGCGATCTCCCCGAGCCGCGCCGAAAGCCGCGTCCGCCCGTCGGCCGAGGCCATGCCCGTCGCCGCCCGCGCCGCCGGTCCGGTCTCCGGGCATCGCCCGTCGAGTCGAGGCGCCGCCGCGAACCGCGCTGGATCGCGCGCCAGCGCCGCGATCACCGCCGCATCGTCCTCCGCCGTCAGCCGGTCGCAGGTCTCGTAACGATCGCCGCAGCCCGCGCCGACCGCCGTCAGAACCCGCTCGCCCCAGCTGCCCGAGCCGGTCTTCAGACGTCCCTTGCGGTCGATCGCCAGACCGAGCCGCAGCAACGCCACCTTGATGCGCTCGACCGAACCCACCGCCTCGTAGCCGCGCTGCGGCTCGAGCCCGCCGGTCAGGACCCTGACCCCCGCGAGCACCGCCCGCACGTCGGCGAGCACCTCGCGATCGGCGATCTCGGCGCGCGCCGGTCCCGCCCCCATCACGGTGGAGCGCAGATGCTCGCCGAGCCGCTCCGCCACCAGCCCCTCGAACCGTTCCGCCACCACCGCCTCGACGTCGCGTCCCATCGCCGCGACGATCGCCACTTCCGAGGCGACCATGTGCGAGCGTCCGCACAGCGCATGCATCCGCGCGACGAGACCCGGTACGTCGCCGGGGCTGCGCCCGGTGAAGAGGCGGGTCGAAAAGCCGGTCGGCCGGGTCGAGCCGATCGTCACTCGGCGCGTGTCGCCGGTCTGTGGATCGACGGCGATGTCGAGCCGGATCGCTCCGGCCGAGAGGGGCAGCGCGCTCACCGACACGACGGATCCTCCCCCGCGCGACGGCGCCCGAAGAGGAGCGCCCGCCGATCGAGCGCCGGCGGCGCCGGGTCGCGCGCCTCCCGCTCGGCCACGACCTCGGCCTCGACGGGGGCGCGGAACACCTCCTCGATCGCCGCCTCGCCGACCGCGCGCACCACCTCCGGATCGTCGAACCGGAACATCGGCGAGAACAGCGAGGCACTGTCGAGCCGGCCGAAACCGTCGATCTCGCCGACGACGCAGTCGAAGTCGCCGCCGGGAAAGTCGTGCGTCACCGAGGCGCCGGCGGTCGCCGGCGGCAGATCCGCGCCGCCGGGCCGCGAGGTCACCACCAGATTCATGAACCACGGCGTCGCCAGCACCCCGACCACCCGGTCGCCATGGGCGCGAAACCCGATCGCCTCGACCCTCAGCGCGGCGTTGAAGACCGGCAGTTCGCGCATCGAGCGCTCCGCGATCGCCTCGTAGATCGCCGCGAGCCGCGCCCCGATCGCCACGGCCTCGGCCGCCGGCGCGTCCGGGACGAGCGTCACGCCGGCCTCGAGGGAGCACGGGCGCGCCTCGGTCATCCCCGCGCCTCCCCCTCGCCGAGCGCCATGAACTTGGCGCGCGGCGCGTCGCAGTTGGGGCAGGTCCAATCCTCGGGCAGCGCCGCGAAGGGCGTGCCCGCCGGGATCTGCCAGACGGGATCGCCCTCGGCCGGATCATAGACGTGCCAGCAGATCCCGCATTCCATCCGCGTCTCCGCCGCCACGTCGCCGGTGACGCCGAAATTCTCGAAGGCGCTCATCGGAAATAGGCCTCCTCGATCTCGTGCAGACGTTCCGCCGAATCGCGGAAGTCCTCGACCGCCGCCCGCGCCGTCACCGGCACGTCGCCGATCTCCAACGTGTCCAGGACGATCGTGTCCATCGCGTTGAAGAACTGCACGGACCAGACGTTGCGCACGCCCGTCGCGACGACCCGACACGTACCATAGCCGCGTGACGTCATTTGGACCGGCCCCGGCCCGAGCGTGTCTTGGAGATGGGCCATGTCCGCCTCCGACATCGGGAAGAGCGAGAAGGTGATCGTGTGCGAGGGCGCCCCCGGCCGATGCTCGAGCGCCCGATCGCGGATCTCGGTCAGGAGCGACATCACGTTCATCGCCCCGGCCGGCGCCGGCGGCAGATCCTCGAGCACCCGCGTCATCTGCGCCGCCCGTTCGACGGCGGCCGGAACCGAGGCGACCTCGAGATAATCCGCCGCCGGCCGCCCCTCGGCGTCGACGAAGCGCACCCGCCAGAGGCCCGCCATCACCGATTCCTGCACCTGCGCGATCACGCCGTCGGGCAGCGCCACCGTCGCCGCGACCTCGCCTTCGCCCAGAACCTGACCGATCAGCTCCATCTCGTCCGGTCCGTAGTCGGCGAGGTCGAACAGCCGGCTCGGCGCCTCGACCGTCTGGGTCTCCAGCGCCACCACGATCTCCGGCAGCAGCGCCGCCACCTTGGGGCAGCGCGCGATCAGATCCTCCGCGCTCGACGTCGCCAGGAACGAGATCGTCCCCGCCCCGGTCAGCCCGGACCGTCCGGCGAAGCCCGAGGCGGTCTCGTCGATGCCGATCGGCACCATGGCGATCTCGCCTTCCGCGCCCTCCGGCGCCACCCAGAATCCCGCCTTCATGCCACGTCCCCCCGGTTCGCCGCGCCGCTCGAGGTGGTGAAGGCCACCCGCGGCGTCTCGTCCTTGACCAAGACCGGCGCGCCCGGCGCCAGGGCCGCCTCGATCGCCGCCATGTATTCCGACCAGTCGCGGATCTTCGGCAGAACCGCCACCGGCTCGCCGCCGCGCGTCACCACGAGGCTCGGCTGCACCGCCACCAGGAAACGCGAGGCGAGCGCGCTCTCCGCCTCGCGCGCCACCACGGCACCGCGCAGACGCCGCTGGAAGGTCGCCAGGATCTCCGGCATCACCACCGCGACGTCGAGCGTCTCCGCCCGCGTCGCCGGATCGCCGGAGAAGAACAGCAGCGTGTGCTCGGCCTCGCCTGCGGCGGGCGCGAGAAAGGCGTCGATCGTCTCGCGATCGACGGTGGGCAAGCCGTGACGGTCGGCCAGAGCCGCCATGAGGGGGTGTGTCATCAGTCCTCCCGGATCGACGTTCGATTGCTTTTGCCGGGAAAGAGCAAACGATGTGCCAACACCGATTCCACTCCCTGGCAAGCAGTCGACCGCCGTTTTCGGCCGTCGCGACGACGAGGCGACGTCGAACGTCGATCGGACGCGATCGTCTCGCTTCCACGCCTGGAAATCAATTGACCAGAAGGGGAAAATCGCGACACGGCACAGAGACCGCGCGTCGCGCGAACGCGAACCCGCCCGGCCGAGGCCGAACGGGCCGCACATGTCCGACAGAACGGGAGATCGAGGATCAGGCCTCGTCGCGCAGGAACTCGGGGAGCTGCGGCTCGCGGTCGACCAGATCGGCGAAGAGATGATCGAAGCTCTCGCCCGCCATCGCCGCCGCGACGCCCTGGAGCGCGTTCTCGATCAGCTCGGCCTCGGCGTCGTCGAGGACGCGCACCGCCGAATCGATGTGGACCAGCACCTTGGTGCCGGCCGGCTGCGCCCCGACCAGCATCATCGAGACCCGGCGGGTCTCGTCGCCGCGCGTGCACTGCGCGGTGAAGTCGTCACCCTCGACGACGATCATCGGAATACCGAGGCACATGATCGGGCTCCCTGCCGCCGTCGAGGAACCGAGGGCGGGACCGCTCAGGCGATCCGCCGCTCGTAGGAGACGAAGTCGATGTCGTCGGCGAGGAGGCGGTCCTCGTCGGCGATCGGGTGCTCGCGCGCCATGACCGTGATACCCCACCCGGCGAGAATGTCCACCGCGTGGTCGAGCGCCGCGTCGAGCGCCGCCCGGACGGGGTCGGTCAGCGGCCCACCCCAATCCTCGAGATCGAGCGGCTGACAGCCGACCAGCGCCAGCGCCTCGGGATAGGCGGCGAGGAGATCGGCGGCCGAGAGCACCTCCTGGAAGCCGGTCTGATGCAGGCTCATCTTCTTGGCGCCGGTGAACTTCGGCACCTCCTCGTCGCGCACGATCTTCAGCGTGCCCGGCGCGAGCCCGTAGTCGATCGCGTCGAACACCAGGAGACGATCGTGCTCCTGGAGGAAGTTGACGAGATAGAGCCCCTGGGTGCCGCCGTCGAGGACGGTGACGGTCTCCGGCACCCGGAAGCGGCGGTGGAATTCCTCCACCGCCCGCACGCCGAAGCCCTCGTCCGCCCACAGGATGTTGCCGATGCCGAGCACCAGCACGCGCGGGGTGTCGCTCACCATCGGCTCAATCCTTCAGATCGTCGCGGAAGAGACGCTCGCCCGAGACCATCGACGAGATCATCGACTGCCGCGAGAGAATGTCTTCGCGCACCGCCGCGTAGACGTGGACGATGACGAAGGTGACGATCGCCCACATGCCCAGGTGATGCCAGGTGTGGATGTCCTGGCTGTTCGGGAAGATCGAGAACATCCAGCCGAACAGCGCATATTGCCAGCTGTCGCGGCCGGCGCCTTCCGAATAGAGCGCCATGCCGCTCGCCATCATGAACAGCAGGAACAGCATGAAGGTGAACATCGCCACATGCGCCAACGGGTTGTGGCCTATGTATTTCTTCGGGTCCTTGACCATGAAGAGATACCAGCGCAACTCGTAGAACACGCCCCAGAGCCAGGTCTTGTTCCAGACCGGCAGATAGAAGAGCTGCCGGGCATAGGCGTTGCCGACGAAGGCCCAGTAGACCCGGAGCAGGAAGAACACGATCAACACCTGCCCCGCCGCGAAATGCGCGAAGCGGATGTAGCCCATCAGGAAGTTGGCCGAAGCCTCGCCCGGCACCGAGGGCAGCGGCGAGCCGATGAAATAGCCGGTCACGCACAGCACCGTGATGGCGAGCGCGTTGACCCAGTGCCACAGGCGCACCGGCGCCTCGTAGACGTAGATGGTCTGGAGCGTGCGCGCCTTTTCGGCGCCGCTGGCGTCGTAGGCGCCTTGGACGTCGGCGATCTGCGTCGTCATGAGATCCTCCCCGCGATCCCCCTCGACCGGCGCCTCGGCGCGATCGATCGGATCGTCTTCGATGGTCGACCCGGGACGGCGCCGAGCGCCGTCCCCCTTCATCGAAAAGTGCACGGCGCCGAGCGCCGTCCCCCTTCGTCGAGAAGTGCACGGCGCCGAGCGCCGTCCCGCTTCGTCGGTCAGCGCACGGTGACCTTGGCCATCTCCTGCCCGTCCTCCGCCATCACGTGCGTCGAGCAGGCGAGGCAGGGGTCGAACGAGTGGAGCGTGCGCAAGATCTCCAACGGCTGGTTGGGATCGGCCATGGGCGTGTCCATCAGCGAGGCCTCGAAGGCGCCGATGTTGCCTTGTCGGTCGCGCGGGGAGCCGTTCCAGGTGGTCGGCACGACCGCCTGATAATTGTCGATCTTGCCGTCCTTGATCTTGATCCAGTGGGCGAGCGCGCCGCGCGGCGCCTCGGTGAAGCCGACGCCCTTGACCTCCTTCGGCCAGGTCTCCGGCTTCCACTTCTCGGTGTTGGCGGTCGCGCTGTCGCCGTTCTTGATCGACGTCATCAGCTTGTCCTGGAAGTAGCGCATCTCCCGCGCCGCCCAGACCGCTTCCAGCGCGCGCGCCGCCGTGCGGCCGAGCGTGGAGAACAGCGCCGTCACCGGCACGCCGAGATCCTTGAGGAACTTCTCGGTCGGATCCTTGAACTCGGCCTTGTTCTGCGCGTAGCCGACGATGTAGCGGGCGAGCGGCCCCACCTCGACGGCGTTGCCCTTCCAACGCGGCGACTTGATCCAGGAGTATTTCGCCTCCTCGTCGAGCGCCTCGATGTTGGTGCGCGTGCCCTTCGACTTCGGACCGAGCACGTAGTTGGGCTCGGTGATGCCGTCCCATGGGTGCAGACCTTTGGTCTCGTCCGGATACTTGTACCAGGAATGGGTCACGAACTCCTGGATCTGGTTCGGGTCCTTGTGGTCGACCGGATAGATCTCCTTGAGGTTCCCGTTCAGGATGACGCCGTGCGGCATCTTGAGCGAGGCCGGCGAATAGTCGTTGGCGTGTTCGGGAACGTCGCCATAGGCCATCACCGACTTGCCGGAGAGGCCGCCGCCGTAGAGCCAATCCTTGTAGAACGAGCCGATCGCCGCGACGTCCGGCAGATAGACCATCTCGCAGAACTCGATCGTCCGATCGATGATCGACGAGATCAGGTTGAGGCGCTCCATGTTGATCGCCCCGACCGCGCCGACGCCGTCGACGTTGATCGCGCAGGGAACGCCGCCGACCAGCCAGTTCGGATGGGGGTTCTTGCCGCCGTAGATGGTGTGGATCTTCACCATCTCCTTCTGGAAGTCGAGCGCCTCCAGATAATGCGCCACCGCCATCAGGTTGGCTTCCGGCGGCAGCTTGTAGGCGGCATGACCCCAATAGCCGTTCTTGAACGGCCCGAGCTGTCCGCTCTCGACGAACTTCTTCAGCCGCGTCTGCAGGTCCTTGAAGTAACCGGGCGACGACAGCGGCCACGACGAGATCGACTGGGCGAGCTGCGAGGTCGCCTTGGGATCGGCGGAGAGCGCGGAGACGACGTCGACCCAGTCGAGGGCGTGGAGATGATAGAAATGCACCACGTGATCGTGCACCTGCAGGCAGAGCTGCATGATGTTGCGGATCGAATTGGCGTTTTCCGGGATCTTGATGTCGAGCGCGTTCTCCACCGCGCGGACCGAGGTGAGCGCGTGGGTGCCGGTGCACACACCGCAGATACGCTCGGTGAAGGCCCAGGCGTCGCGCGGATCGCGGCCGCGCAGGATCACTTCGATGCCGCGCCACATGGTTCCGGTGGAGACGGCGTTGCGGATGACGTTGTTCTCGTCGACGTTCACCTCGACGCGCATGTGACCCTCGATGCGGGTCACCGGATCGACGACGATGCGCTTGCCGGAATTGTCGAGATTGAAACCGTTCGGTGTCTGGAGGCCCATGACGGCGCGTCCTCTCTATCGAATGACGTTTGTTGGGGACGGCCGGATCAACCGACCTGCTCGGGCTTCTTGGAGGCGACGCGCTTGATCGCGGTCACCGCCGCGTGCGCCGCCACGCCGGCCGCCACCACGCCGGCGACCGTGCCACCGACCTTGTCGGCGTTGGCCTCGATGCCGAACTGGTTGATGCCGGTGAGCCGGTCGTAGAACGAGCCCTTGTCCCAGAAATTGTCTTCCGAACAGCCGATGCAGCCGTGGCCCGACTGGATCGGGAAGGAGACGCCGCCGTTCCAGCGAACGGTCGAACAGGCGTTGTAGGTGGTCGGGCCCTTGCAGCCCATCTTGTAGAGGCAGTAGCCCTTGCGGGCGCCCTCGTCGTCCCACTCCTCGACGAACTGACCGGCGTCGAAATGCGGCCGGCGATAGCACTTGTCGTGGATGCGCTGCGAATAGAACATCTTCGGCCGCCCCTGGCGGTCGAGGTCGGGCAGCCGCCCGAAGGTCGTCACGAAGGTGACGACGCCGGTCATCACTTCGGCGATCGGCGGGCAGCCCGGCACCTTGATGATCGGCTTGTTCTTGATGACCTTGTCGATCGGCGTCGCCTGGGTCGGATTGGGCTTGGCCGCCTGGACGCAGCCCCACGAGGCGCAGGCGCCCCAGGCGATGATCGCCATGGCGTCCTCGGCCATCTCCTTCAGCTTCTCGACGAAAGGCCGGCCGCCGTCGATGCAGAACATGCCGTCCTCGTTCAAGGGCGGATTGCCCTCGACCGCGAGGATGTACTGGCCCTTGTACTTCTGCCGTGTCTCCTGAAGGATCGCGTCGGCCTGATGGCCGGCCGCCGCCATGATCGTGTCGTCGTAGTCGAGCGAGATCATGGAGAGGACGACGTCCTTCACCAGCGGGTGCGCCGAGCGGATGAAGCTCTCCGAGCAACAGGTGCACTCGAGCCCGTGCATCCAGATCACCGGAATACGCGGCTTGGTCTCCAGGGCCTGGGCCATCTCCGTCGCCGCGCCGGCACCGAGCCCCAGGCTCGCGGCGGTGAGCGAACAGAACTTGGTGAAACTGCGCCGCGTGATCCCTTGACGCCGGATCACCTCGTAGAACGTTTCCATACCCGCACTCATCGCGCGTCTCCCCTCCACGTCCGTCGCTTTGCACCGCCGTCCACCGGACGAACGGCGATCGCGACGGTTCTTCGTCGTGATGGGAGGGGGTCAGCAAGGAGCGGGCCAGAGCGTCGGAGAGATCGGAGAAATTCCGAAAAGCCATCTGATTTCAAAAGATTGAAAAGTACCGAGCGAGATCCGACCACCACCCCGGCCGGCACCGCCGTCGCCGGGCCGTCAAGAGACCATCCGCCGACGAAAAGTGTCTTTGCAGTCGACCGCGCCACGTCGCGACCACCGTGCGCCTCTCAATGCGCCGTGCACACCATGCAGGGATCGAACGACCGCACCACGTGCTGCACCGCGACCGAGCGCGCGCCCTCCGCACCGACCGCGATCCCCTCCAAGGCGCCCTCGAGCGGCCCCGGCCGGCCGGCGGCGTCGCGGGGTGAGAAGTTCCAGGTGGTCGGCGCGATGATCTGATAGCGGGTGATCCGCCCGCCGCGCACGGTCATCCAATGGCCGAGGCTGCCGCGCGCCGCCTCCACGAGGCCGACGCCGGAGCCGTCGGTCGGCATCGCCCCCTCGGCGCAGAAGGGGGCGCCGCGCTCGAGCGCGTCGACCCATCCCTCCATCGCCAGGAGCACCCGCGCCGTCTCGACCAGCCGCATCACCACGCGCCCGGCGACATGGGTCGCCCCCGACGGCGCCACCAGCGCCGACGCCAGTGCCGACCCGTCGACCAGTTGACGCGCCAGCGCTCCGACCTCGACCGTGCGACCGCCGTAGCGCGGCGCCTTGGCCCAGGAATAGGCGCCCTCGCGCTCGATGTCCGGCTCGCTCGTCGCCCGCGCCGGCGGCCCCGCCTCGCCCGCGAGCCAGGAACGCGCGGGATCCTCGACGATCCGATCGATCGCCAGCGGCGCCCGCGCGCCCGTGCCGGTGTCGAGCGTCCCGCGCGCGAAGACGTCGCCGCCCCCCGGCCCGACGCCGGGATAGGCGCCGAAACTCATCACCAGCCCCGGCCCGCGCCCGAGTTCGTGGAGGCCGAGCGCCGCCGAAAGCCGCAGGAAGGCGGCGAAATCGCCGGGACCGGCTGCGACCGCGTCGAGATCGCCGAGCGTCTCCAAGGCCACGATCGCCTCGAGCCGCCGGCCGAACAGAACCTCCTCGGCGAAGGCCCGCACGTCGGCGAGAATGGCCCTGAGCCGCATGATCTCGCCGAGATCGAGCGCCCGCGTCGTGCCGCCCGCGCGAAACGCCAGACTGTGCGGCCACTTGCCGGCGATGAGGCCCATCGTCTCGAGCAACCGCGCCCGCGCCGGCAGAACGTCGCGCGCCGCCCGCCCCTTCACCGCCGCGAAACGATCCGCGATCGCCGCGTGCCACGCTTCGCCGGCGTAGGACGCCCGCGCGAAATCCGGCATGAAGAACAGATAGAAATGGGTGAGATGATCGGCGACGTTCTCCGCCGCATGCGCCAGCGCCGTGGCGCGATGGCCGTTGTCGGTCGGCACCACGCCGGAGAAGGCCGAGATCGCCCGCGCCACCGCCAGCGACTGCGACACCGAGCAGATGCCGCAGATGCGCGGCGCCAGCACGAGCGCGTCCTCGAACGGCCGTCCCACCAGGATCTGCTCGAAGCCGCGATAGAGCGGCACCGCCACCTCCGCCGCGACGACGATCCCCTCCTCGACGTCGAGATGGACTTCGAGATCGCCCTCCACCCGATTGAACGGCCCGACCACGACCCGGCTCACGTCTCGCCTCCCTCGCCGCCGCCGCGCTTGGCCCGGCCCGGCGGCACCACGACGTGATCGGCGATCGCGTTGAGCCGCACCCGCCGCGGCGTCGCCGATTTCGACAGGGCCGCCAGCGCCATGAACCACGCCTTCGGCATGTCGAGCGGCAGGCCGACCGGGATCCCCGCGATCTTCGGCGTCGCGAGGAACCCGCGCGCCGTCTCGAAGTCTGGCGAGGTACAGCCGATACAGGCATAGCCGCCGTCGGTGCAGGAGCCCGAACCGTTCCAGACCCGTTGATTGCAGTCGCCGACCGCCTGCGTCGCCTTGCAGCCGAGATGTTCCATCAGACAGCCGCGATCCGACGCCCGCTCGGCGCTCGCCTTGAATTCGTAGAACTCGTTGCGCGAACAGCCGTGATGAGCGAGGTGATCGGCGAAGAACTTCGGCCGTCCCGCGCCGTCGAGATCGCTCGCGCCGAGATCGCCGCGCGCCAGCGCCACCAGCGTCTCGACGATCCAGCCGGGATGCGGCGCGCATCCGGCGACCGCCACCACCGGCAACCCGGTCGTCGAGCGGAAACCCGCCCCCAGCGCCCCGCCGCGATCGGCCCCGTCGAATTGAAGGCCGGTCGCCTCGGCCGGATCCGGGTCGGCGCGCGGAATGCCGCCATAGGCGGCGCAACTGCCGACCGCCACGACGACGCCCGCCCGCGCCGAGAGGCTCGTCACCCAGTCGACCATGGTGCGCCCGGTCCCCGCCAGGATCTGGCAGCGCCCGGTCCCGCCCGGCCCCATCAGGATCGAGCCCTCGATCACCAGCGCGTCGAGCCGGCGATCGCCACGCTCGACTGCGGCGAGGATGTCGCGCGCCTCCTCCCCCGTCTCCTCGGAGAGCGAGGGGTGCCAGATCAGTTCGATGCCGAAGGTCTCGAGCTCGGCGAAGATCCCGCGCGCGCCGTGTTCCAGCACCGCCATGGTACAGCCGCCGCAACTGCCCGCCTGAAGCCACAGAACCGAAAAGCGCTCGTCCGGCATTTCGCGTTCTCCGAGGCGGGACCCGCCCGCCTCAACGGCTGCGGCAGATCACCAGGGCGGTGAAGTCCTTGGCCATCGCCGCCACGTCCGCGGTCGCCTTGTCGGCGTCGGCCGGTTCCTGGGTGTAGGAGATCTGATTGGCGTCGAGGAAATAGCCCGCCACACCCGACTTGATCGCGAAGTTGACGTTCTGCAGCACCTCGGTGTTGCCGTCGCCGCGCGCCCGGGTGTTGGCCTTGGCCACCACCACGCCGACGACGTGGCCGCTCTGATCGACCACCGCGCCGCCGGAATTGCCCGACTGCACCGGCGCCGAGATCTGCATCCGCGTCACGTCCTCGCCGGGCCCGGCCATCGCCGAGACGAGGCCGGTGGAGAGATTGCCGGTGATGGTGAGCTCGCCCGCCAGCGGATAGCCGAACAGCACGATCGGATCGCCGAGCCGAATCTGGGCGCCGGAGCGGAAATGGGCGAAGGCGGTCGGCTTCAGATCGGCCTTGAGCACGGCCAGATCGTTCTGGCTCGACCGCGCCAGGATCGCCGCCTTGGCGGTGCGCCCGTCCGGCAGCTTGACCTGAGCCTCGTCGCAGTCCTCGACCACATGGGCATTGGTGACGAGATTGCCGGCTTCGTTGACGAAGAAGCCGGTGCCGGTCGAGACCGATCCGGTCTTCTTGGGCTCCGCCGCAGCCGGCTTCTCGGCCTTCTCCGGCTTCTCCTCCTTGGCCTCCTCGCGGGGGGCCGGCGTCGCGGGGGGCCGGCGCGGCGTCTCCTCCTCGTCGTCGCCGGAGACGGCGATGCGGCCGGCCTGGACGTCCTGGGTGCAGGAGATCGCCGCCTGCACCGCCGCCCGGGTTCCCGCCAGATTGAAGCCGTCGAGCCGCTTGCCGTTGTAGTCGACCTGGATCGTCGAATAACGGGCGAAGTCGACGACGAATTCGGATTTGATGCCCTCGAGCGCCAGGCCGTAGAGCTTGCCGACGCGGACGCCGACCGCCTTGCCGTTCCAGCTCTTGCGGTCGTCGAAGATCAACTTGAGCTTGTAGGTCGAGCCCTCCTCGACCTTGTCCCAGGTCTCGTTGGCGAAGAGCATGAAGGCATTGTCCTGCCGCATGTCGAAGCCGAGTTCGATCGTGGTCCCCGACTGGAAGGTGGCGGCGAAGAAACAGCCCTTGCGCGTGGCATTGGCGGCGATCGACCAGCCGCGCACGGTGTCGACCTCGCGGTCGACCGTATAGGGCGTGCCGGCCAGAGCCGATCCGGTCGCGCCGACGATCATCCCGGCGCCCCCCAGAACCAGCGCCCGCAGCGACGCGCCGAGCGCTCCACCCTCGAAAAGACCCATCGTCGTCATCCTGGCGACCTCTCCCGTTCCCCGGTTCGGCACGTGGCGTCGCCCCCGCGTGCCCGGACCGAACCCGCGATCGACCCGACGGCGGAAGGCTACGCGGGCGACGCGCCACGATCAAGTTACACGGACGGTCATGTCGCGCGCCGTCCCGGCGTCGGCATAAGCGCCACACCCGCCCGAGACCGAGCCCACGCAGTTTCGACCTGTTCGAAACTGCGTGGGCGAAGGCGAGCCCGAACGGGCGTCGGCCGGTCGGGCCGTGACCACGGGAAATTCCGACGAGTCGGAATTTCCCGTGATTGGTCATATCATGTCGAGATGACGGCTCTCTCCTCCCGCCTCCTCGCCCGCGTCACCCGCCAGGATCCCGCGATCGGCCTGACCAGCCTGTGGTTCGGGGCCGGCGAATTTCGCGTGCCCCATGTCGAGGCCGAGATCGGCGCGCTCCTCGCTCTCGAGATCGACGCCCGCGACGTCGCCGTCGCCCTGTCGCGGCCGATGGACGTCTCGATCACCAATCGCTTTCCCGGCACCATCGTCGCGGTCGAGCGCCTCGCCGCGCCCTATGCCCGGGTCGCCTTCGACCTCGGCGGCCACAGTCTCGACGCGCTGGTCACCTGGGAATCGGTCGATCGCCTCGCCCTCGAGCCGGGCCTCGCCGCCTGGGCGATGGTGAAGTCGGTGGCGCTCGCCCCGCCGCGCCCGGCCGGCGACGGCGAGGACGGACCGCTCACGCCTCCCGAGCCTCGGCCTTGGCCGCGTCGCTGAAATCGGGATCGCTCGCCGCCGCCAATTCGTCGAGCGCCGCCTCCGCCGCCCGTTCCGCGCGCCGCTCGACCGAACGATAGAGCGCGACCACCCGCTCCCCGAAGGCGGTCACCTCGGCGCCGCCGCCCTTGCGGCCGGGGAAGGTCTCGATCACCCGCGTCTCGAAGGCGCGGTTGAGCGCGTCAACCATCAGCCAGGTCTTGCGATAGGAATGGCCGGCGAGCCGGCTCGCCCCGAGGATCGAGCGGCACGAGCGCAGGATCTCGATCAGCGCGACGTCCTCCGCGTCGAGGCGCGCGCCGTTGGGCAGATCGATGCCGATGGTGACGTGCCCGCGTGTCGCCCGCGTCATGGACCCTCCTCTCGGAACGGCCTCGACCCTAGCATGCCCTCGTCGGCGCCGCGACGCCGGCGTGCGCGGCCGCCGGGGTCGCGCGCCATCGCCGCGTGAAAGTCGACCCAGCCGTGGGCGCGGTGCCGGATGGCATGATCGGCGGCGTATTCGCCGATCGGCGCGAGATCCCAGTCCCAATCCTCGTCGGCCGGCGGCAGGCGCACGCCCTCGAGCAGATCGCGCCGCTCGATCTCCACCCCCGACGCGTCGACGTCGATCCCCTCGGAATCGGTCAGGAGGCAGACGCGCGCGGAGAACCGCGCGAGCCCGGCGAGATGGCTCTCGACGATCCGCCGCCCGAGATCGGCGAAGCGCCGCCGCACCGGCGACGACATCCGCGCCGTCCGCTCCACCGGCAGCAGCGCCAATTGGCTGAGGCAATTGGCCGAGATCACCAGATCGACGGACGGATCGGCGCAGAGCCGGGTGAAGGGATCGCCGATGCCGGTCGCCCGGCCGAGCAGGAGATCGGTGGTGCCGGTGAGATCGAGATGACGCCGCTCGACGTTGGCCCGGCCGCGCCCGGCCCAGCGCGCCGGCCACAGATGCACCACGTCGATCAACACCACCCGTTCGAACCGTTCGGCGAGAAGGGCGAGCGGCACGTCGCGCACCAGTCCGGAGCCGAGGACGAGACAGGTCCGCCGTCGCTCGAGCCCCTCGACCGCCCGCGCCACCACCCCATGGCAGCGCGCCTCGTGCGGCCCCCAGGCGCGGCGGCACCGCATGCCGCGCGACCACAGCGACACCGCCGCCGTCAGATGGCCGGTGCGCCGCGCGTCGAGCGTGGCCGGCGTCGTCACCCAAGCGAGGATTTCCGCGAGCATGGCGCCCTCATGCGAATCGGAGAAGACGACGATAGCCGATCCCGCCCCCTCGCAGGCGACGAAGACGCTCCCCATGTGTTATGGGCACTGCCTCCCGGCCTTTCGGCGGCCTCGCCGCCGGGCCGTCCGCGACCGCACGATCGGAAAGACCGCCGATGACCGAGACCGAAGCCCCCACCTCGCCCGCGACCGACCGGCGCCCCGACCTGCACGGATGGCGCAAGGCGGCGCTCGAACTGGGGCCGCTCGCCGTCTTCTTCGTGGTCAACGCCCTGACCGGCAAGACCTACGGCCTCTATCCCGCCACCGCCGCCTTCATGGTGGCGACGGTGGTCGCGCTGACCGTCTCCTGGATCGCGGTGCGGCGGCTGCCGATCATGCCGCTCGTCTCCGGCGTCGTCGTGATGGTGTTCGGCTCGCTGACGCTCTGGCTTCAGGACGAGCTCTTCATCAAGCTGAAGCCGACCATCGTCAACGTCCTGTTCGGCGCCGTCCTGCTCGGCGGCCTCCTCTTCGGCAAGTCGTTGCTCGGCCTCGTCTTCGAGGCGGTGTTCGACCTCGACGCGGACGGCTGGCGCAAGCTCACCTTCCGTTGGGGTATCTTCTTCTTCGTCCTCGCCGCCCTCAACGAGGTGGTCTGGCGCAATTTCTCGACCGACACCTGGGTGTCGTTCAAGGTCTTCGGCATCATGCCGCTGACCTTCCTCTTCGCCCTGTCGCAGGTCCCGCTGATCCAGGCCCACTCGGTCGAAAAGTCCGAGGAGAGCGGCGACGGCAGCGCCGCCTGATCACGACGATCGCGACAGGACCAGCCGCGCCGCGAAGGCGCCGAAGAGGCTCGCCGTCGCCACGTCGAGCGTCCGCCGGAGCCGCCGCGACCGCGCGAAGGCGCCCGAGACCCGCTCCGCGCCGAGGATCAGGAGCACGCAGAACGGCGCCCCGATGATCCCGTAGAGCCCGCCGAGCACGCCGATGCGAAAGGCGGCGTGCGGATCGGCCGGATCGACGAACTGCGGCAGGAAGGTCACGAAGAACAGCACGATCTTCGGATTGAGGATGTTGACCCCGAGCCCGGTCGCGAAGGCCCGGCCGAGCGAGACCGGCTCGCCGGTTCCCGCCCTCGGCTCGAACGCCGACCCGTGCCGCAGCGTCGCGACCGCGAGCCAGACGAGATAGGCGGCGCCGACCCATTTGAGCATCGCGAAGGCGGTGCCCGATGCCGCGAGCAGCGCCGACAGGCCGAAGGCGGCGAGCGCGGTGTGGACATAGAGCCCGGCCGTGGTGCCGGCGAGCGCGGCGAGCCCCGCCGCCCGTCCGTCGGTGAGCGTCCGCCCGAGGAACAGCGCCATGTCCGGCCCCGGCGTGAACACCAGGAGCAACACCGCCGCCGCATAGGCCGCGACCGTCGCCGCCGTCGGCAGCGCCGCCACCCAGTCTCCGTCGATCATCGTCGCTTCCCTCACGCGGACCTGATCGTCCGACTTTTGCACGCGGCCGGAGAACCGGCTAGAGGAAAGACCCCGTCCCCTCCCAACGTCCCCCGCCCCCGGAGATCGCATGACGCGCCGCCCTGAGACCGCCGAGACCCTTCTCGCCTGGATCGTGGCCGCCCATCCGATCGCCGCCGCCTTCGGCCTCCTCGCGCTGGTGTCGGGCATCGCCCTCGTCGTCCCCGGCCTCGACATCGCCGTCGCCGGCCTCTTCCACGCCCCCGGCGTCGCCGTCGACACCGAGTTCCCGGCCGAGAACGTCCTCTTTCTCCAGACCCTGCGGCAGGCCGGCATGGGGGTCACGCGATGGGCGACGATCCTGATCGTCCTCGCCCTCCTCGCCAAGATCGTCGCGCCGCTGCTCGCCCGCCTGATCCCGACCCGCGAACTGGTCTTCCTCGCCACCACGCTGGCGATCGGCCCGGGGCTTCTGGTCAACGCCTTCTTCAAGGAGGTCTGGAGCCGTCCGCGCCCGTCGGAGACCACGCTCTTCGGCGGCTCGTGGACCTTCATGCCCGCCTGGATCCCCGGCGGCCAGTGCCCGACCAACTGCTCGTTCCCCTCCGGCGAGGCCTCCGGCGCGGCCTGGCTGCTGGCGCTGGTCTTCGTGGCGCCGGAGAGCTGGCGCCGGCCGACCCTCGCCGTCGTCGTCGCCTGGATGGTCGCGATCTCGGCCAACCGCATGGCCTTCGGCTCGCACTTCCTCTCCGACGTGGTGATCGCCTGGGCGATGATGCTGGTGGTGGTGATCGGCTTGCGCGATCTCATCCTGGTGCGCTGCCCCGACAGTGCCTTCACCGCGATCGAGACCGGCCTCGCCCGTGTCGGCGACCTGATCCTCGCCCCGTTCCGGCCGCGCGTCTGAACCTCAGCCCCTCGGCCGACCGGCGTCGTCGCATACGGTGAGCGTCACCCGATCGGCCTCGACCGGCAGGATCGCGCTCATCGGTCGGCAGACGCCCTCTTCGCAGATCCGCCAATCCGCCGTCGCGCCGGAGCGCGCCAGCACCACGCGCGCGGGCGGCGGCGGTTTCGGCAGCCACTCCCAGGCGTCGCCGACGCGATGCGCGCCCTCGCCCGCCTCCATCCCGGCGCCGGAACCGCGCACCCGCGCCGCCTCGATCACCGGCCCCGTGGCGGTCGCCCGCCAGTCCTCTTCCCACAGCTGCTTTTCCACCGAATGGGTCCAGGCGAGCGTCGCCCGCTCGCCCGAGAGCGGCAGCACCAGCGCGCCGACCAGGAGGCAGAGCTTCATCGCGCCGCAGCCCCGGACGTCGAGGCGAGCCCCCGCGTCCGCATCCAGTGCAGAGCGGCGACGCCGATCGCCAGCGCGAAGCCGACCCCGTCGGTCCACGACACCGCCGCCACCAGGAACCCGGCCGCCACCATCGCCAGCCCGCGTTCCATCCAGGTCAGATGCGCCCGGCCGAACCCGATCGAGGCGACGCCCCACAGCGTCACCGCCACCAGTGCCTTGACGATCATGTAGGCGACGTCGGCCCAATGGGCGACGCCGATCGCCGATCCATGCGACTGCAGCATCAGGGCCGGGTCGTAGACCGCCATGAACGGAATGACGAAGCCCGGCAGAGCGATCCTGAGCGCCTCGAAACCGATCCGGAAGCCGGAGACGCGGGCGATCGGCGCGGCGGCGAAGGCGGCGAGCGCCACCGGCGGGGTCAGATCGGCCATGATGCCGAAATAGAACACGAACATGTGGCTGACGATCAGCGGTACGCCCAGCGCCAGCAGCGCGGGAGCGGCGATCGACGAGGTGATGATGTAGTTCGGGATGGTCGGAATGCCCATGCCGAGCACGAGGGAGACCAGCATGGTCAGGATCAGCGAGGAGACCAGCGAGTCCTTGCCGATCGACACCACCCAGTTGCCGAAGATCGTGCCGACGCCGGTCAGCGTCATGGTGCCGACGACGATGCCGACCACCGCGCAGGCGAGACCCACCGGGAGCGCCTGTCGCGCCCCGTCGGCGAGCGCGTCGCGGCAGAGCACCAGCGTCTCGCGACCGCCGTGGGTGAAGGCCGAGACGATCATCGCCGCCCCGACCAGCACCAGCACCGTCGTCACCCCGACCGCCAGCGACCCCGCCGCGAGGCATCCGAGCACCACCCAGAACACGATCCGGATCGCCTGCGAGCCGATGCCGAGCGCCATCGACCCGGCGATGACGAGGAGCACCGTCAAGGCGAGGCCGACCGAGCCGGCGAAGAGCGGCGTGTAGCCGGAGAAGAGCAGCCACACCAGCACCGCCAACGGCAGCACCAGATACCACCGCGCCGCCAGCGCCTTGCCCGCTTTGGGCAGATCCTCGCGCGCGAGCCCGAGGAGACCGCAGCGCCCGGCCTCGAGATGCACCGCCAGGAAGGCGGAGGCGTAATAGAGCAGCGCCGGCACCAGTGCCGCCTTGACGATCTCGAGATAGGGCACGTCGATCGTCTCGGCCATGATGAAGGCGACCGCCCCCATCACCGGCGGCATGATCTGCCCGCCCATCGAGGCGGTCGCCTCGACGCCGCCGGCGAAGGCCGCCCGATAGCCGAAGCGCTTCATCAGCGGGATCGTGAACTGCCCGGTCGAGACGACGTTGGCGACGCCCGACCCGGAGATCGTCCCCATCAGCGCCGAGGAGAACACCGCCACCTTGGCCGGCCCACCGCGCGCCGCGCCGAAGAGGCCCATCGCCACGTCGGTGAAGAGCGCGATCATGCCCGCCCGTTCCAGGAACGCGCCGAACAGGATGAAGAGGAAGATGTAGGTCGCCGACACCAGGGTCGGCGTCGCGTAGAGCCCCTCGGTGCCGAAGGACATGTGCTCGATCACCTGCGCCAGCCCGTAGGGGCGATGATCGAGCGGCCGCGGCAGATGATCGCCGAACAGGCAATAGGCGAGGAACACACCCGCCACGATCGGCAGCGCCGGCCCCATGAAGCGCCACACCAGGACGAACAGCACCACCAGCGCGGCGATGCCGACGACCATGTCCGGCCCCGTCATGTCGCCCGACCGCGACACCAGATCCTCGTAGAAGGCCCAGTGATAGAGCCCGACCGCGAAGCCCGCGATCGCCAGCGCCGCGAGCACCAGCGCGTCGACCCGGCTTCGCGCCCGGTGCAGCGCCAGCGCCGACCCGCCGACCAGACACAGGAACCCGACGTGCAGCGCCCGCACCACCTGGCTCGGCGGATTGCCGGTGAACCGCGCCACCAGAACGAAGGCGGCGAGCAGCGTGAGAAAGCCGAGCACCCCGTCGTAGCCGACCCGCCGCCGCGCCGCCTGAACCCCGAGCCACACCGCCCACAGCGCGAAGACCGCCTCGGTCAGGTGGATCGCGGTGAGGCCGGCGACGATCGGCCGATCGAGCGGGATCGAAAAGGCGGTCACCACCTGGAAGGCGGAAAAGGCGACGCAGATCCAATAGAGCAGCCGCCCCGAGAATCCCTCGCCGTGATCGGCGGGAATGCCGTGTTCCGGATCGATCACGACGACCGGCGCGTCATCGGCGTGCGAGGCGTCCGCCTGTACCATGGGGGTGCTCCGAGGAAGAGAAACGCCGCCCGTGACGCGTCACCGACGGCCGATCGAGGCGCGAGCGGGAGGGACCCCGCCCGCCGCCGACGTCACTTGAGGCCTTTTTCCGCGAAATACTTCGCGGCACCCGGATGGATCGGCAGGGGCATGCCGATCTTGGCGTTCTCGAGCTTGATCGCCTTGGCGGCGGCATGCGCGGCCTGGAGCTCGGGCAGGCTCTCGTAGAGCGATTTGGTCATCTGGTAGACCAGATCGTCGGAGAGATCGGCGCGGGTGGCGAGATAGTTGACGACCGCCGCGGTGTGGACCGCCGTGTCCTGCTTGCCGTAGGTGCCGGCCGGGATCTCTCCGGCGACGAAGGGCGCGCCGGCTTTTTCGATCACCGCCTTCGGGATCTCCACCACGGTGATGTCGACGGAGGTGGAGAGATCGCGGATCGAGGCGACGCCGAGGCCGGCCGACTGCAGGGTCGCGTCGAGCTGGCGGTTCTTCATCAGCTCGACCGATTCGCCGAAGGAGAGATATTCGACCTTGCCGAGATCGGCGTAGGTCAGGCCGGCGGCGGCGAGGATGGCGCGCGCGTTGAGCTCGGTGCCCGACTTCGGCGCGCCGACCGAGAGACGCTTGCCCTTGAGATCGGCGAGCGTCTTGATGCCGCTCTCCTTGGAGGCGACGATCTGGATGTAGTTGGAATAGATCGCGGTCATGCCGCGAAGCTTGGTCAGCGGCGCCTTGAAGCCGGCCTCCGCGTCGCCCTTCCAGGCGGCGGCGAGACTGTCGCCGAGGGTGAAGGCGACCTCGCCCTTGCCCTGCTGGAGGAGATTGAGGTTCTCGACCGAGGCCTTGGTCGCCTGCACGGTCGGCCGCGCGCCGGGGATCTTCTCGCCGTAGATCTTGGCCAGCGCCACGCCGAGCGGATAGTAGACGCCGGAGGTGCCCCCCGACAGAACGGTGATGAACTCGTCGGCGCGCGCGCCGACGGTGAGCGACAACGAAGCGGTGGCGGCGAACGCCACGGCGGCGAGCCGGGCGAACATGGAACGGGCCTTCATGAGCGTCTCCCTCGGGGTCTCTGGTCGCGTGGTCGTTCGATGCCCCGCGATCCGGTCGCCGCAGTGTCGATCAAGCCGCCCTCGGCGACAACCTCGGAAAACCGCAATTCGTGAAATCGGAGATGTTTTTCGGTCGCTCGTTCGTTTCGTCGCTCGCGCCCGGCGTCCGCGCGCGACGATCGGGATCAGTACGCAAGCGGCGCGACGCCCCTTGACTTCCCCGCGGGTTTCGGGCTTTTCGGTGCCGGCTCGCGCGACACCCGCGAGAGCCGTCAACTGTTCGGGAACACGCGTCCGTCATGTCGATCGTCATCACGACGAAAACGAAATCGACCACGACGACGGCGACCACCACGGTCGCCGGCTGACGCAGGCTCTCGACCTCCCGCAGCCCTCTCCCGGCGGGTGACGAGGGCGGCGGAGGACCGAACGGTTCCCTTTCTCGACCCCTCGAAAAAGCGATCCAGGTCCTCCAGGTCCAACGGGAGAGACGTCGATCACGCGGGGAATTGAGAACATGGGTTACAAGGTCGCTGTCGTCGGAGCCACCGGCAACGTGGGTCGGGAAATGCTCGACATCCTGGCCGAGCGCGGCTTTCCGGTTTCGGAAGTCGTACCGCTCGCTTCGAGCCGCTCGCTCGGCACCGAGGTCTCCTTCGGCGACAAGACGCTGAAGACCAAGGTCCTCGACAATTACGACTTCTCCGACGTCGACATCTGCCTCATGTCGGCCGGCGGCGACGTCTCCAAGGCGTGGTCGCCGAAGATCGCGGCGCAGGGCTGCGTCGTCATCGACAATTCCTCGGCCTGGCGCTACGACGCCGAGGTGCCGCTGATCGTTCCGGAAGTGAACGCCGACGCCATCGTCGGCTTCACCAAGAAGAACATCATCGCCAACCCCAACTGCTCGACCGCCCAGCTCGTCGTGGCGCTGAAGCCGCTGCACGACGAGTATCAGATCAAGCGCGTCGTCGTCTCCACCTACCAGTCGGTCTCCGGCGCCGGCAAGGAAGGCATGGACGAGCTCTTCGAGCAGACCCGCGCGGTCTTCGTGACCGATCCGGTCGAGCCGAAGAAGTTCCCCAAGCGCATCGCCTTCAACCTGATCCCCCACATCGACGTGTTCATGGAGGACGGGTTCACGAAGGAAGAGTGGAAGATGATGGCCGAGACCAAGAAGATTCTCGACCCGAAGATCAAGCTGACCGCCACCTGCGTGCGCGTGCCGGTGTTCATCTCCCATTCCGAGTCGGTCAACGTCGAGTTCGCCAAGCCGGTCACCGCCGACGAGGCGCGCGACATCCTGCGGGAGGCGCCGGGCGTGCTGGTCATCGACAAGCACGAGCCGGGTGGCTACATCACCCCGCACGAGGCGGCCGGCGAGGACGCGACCTACATCTCCCGCATCCGCGAGGACAACACGGTCGAGAACGGCCTCGCCTTCTGGTGCGTCTCCGACAACCTGCGCAAGGGCGCGGCGCTGAACGCGGTGCAGATCGCCGAGGTGCTGGTCAACCGCAAGTTGATCAAGCCGAAGGCCGAAAAGGCCGCGTGATCGGAGCATTGCGATCACACCGCATTCTTCCGAAAGTGGTGTGATCGCCTTCGCCCCCGCGTCAGGTTTCGTCGCCGCGAGAAAGACGCGGCGGCGGTGGCGTCGCTCCGAGTTGCGCCGTCGCCGCGCGCTGAGCCTCGAGCCGGGCCGCCTCGATCACACCGGCGCGGTGAGCGTCGACACGAAGATTGGCGTCGATCTGGTCCTGCAGACCGCCATGCGCGATGTCGACCGTGATCGGTGCCGCCCGCGTCGAAACGATGGCTCGGATTTCGGCCAACGCCGATCCCAGCAGGTCCGTGCTCGCCGGAGTCTTCTCGAAGCCGACGAGCCGGCGCTCTGCTCCCAGAGACGCCGCCTCGGCGACCACGGTCGCCGCCGTCAGGTCGTAGAGAAACTCCGACCGATAGACGATCGACGTCGTACCGATACTGTCCGTCGCACCTCCGATCTTGATCTCGGACTTGGAAGTCGTGCCCTGCATCTGGAAGGCCAGCGCTTCCGATTTGAACCAATGCGCTTCCAGCGCCGCTTCCGCCTCCGCCAGATAGGCACGCCCCCGCGAGAGAAGCCGCGCGGCGAAAACCGCCAGCGCGATCTGAACCACCGGCGTGACGACGACGTCGGCCGCGGGCAGCGTGCGCGTCACGAAGGCGCCCGCGGCGCCGGACGGCCAAAGCCCGAACAGCCCGACGAGCAGGCCGGCCAAAATCAGGAGCCAACCCGTCATGAGACGGAATTTGGCCGCGGGTTCGTCGGGATTTGCGATCGCGACGGCGTCCTGCTCGAGCAGCCCGACCAGAGCGAAGTTCCCGGTCTGACCGACGCTCGTCGCCGCGACTTCGCTGGCGAGGGGATAGAGGAAACGCGACTTCTCACCGTCCCCATGAGATCCCATTCGTGCCGGGAACTCGTGATGGATCAGGTTCGGCGGAAGCGACGCGACCGCCCGATCGACGCGTGTCTCGCTCTCCGCGCGCCAACTCTTCTTCGGAACCATGAGACCGACATACGCGTAGTCCAGCGCCGCGAAGACGATCAGCGCGATGGCCGCCAACGACATCGGGAACAGGACGCGCGCCAGAGAGGGCCACAGACCCGCCGATTGGAGCAATTGAGCCAAGGCCCCGAGGGGAGGCTGGTTCGACGGCGATTGCATGTGGATCCAGATGATCCCCCCGACGAACACCGCCATCGTGACCACATCCCTCAGCACGCCCTTCATCCAACGCGTCCTCGCGGGACCGAAAGTCCTCTGCGCCGCGGCGGCTGCCGTCGGAGACATGTGTTGGGCATTGAGGCCGAAGAGCGCCGTGATGTCGCCGGGCTTGATGTCGGAAGAGTACTTCTCTTTCTTGATGAGCTTGGTCATCACGTCGAGCGGTGAGTGGAACCGTTCGGGAACGCCGTGCGGGACGCCGCTGTTGCGCCACTGGAGCAGCCCGGCCCCCAGTCTGGCCAAGCCGAACTTATAGGCGGCAATCGAAAATCGAATGTAATAGACGCCGAAGATGATGATCGTCACGATGACGATGAGAGCCTTCAGAAAATCTTGCGGGGGACTTCCACGTCGAACCCCCAAGTTCGATATGATGAATTCGTACGCCGGAAAGCTGAAGCCGAAACGCCAAAACGCATCATAAATCATAGAAAATATGCTGAGAATTCCATAGACATACAATAACGAAACAACGGCGATCAATGCCGCGATCATTCCGCCGAATATATTCGTCACGATCAGAATTTTATTCGGATAATTTATGGTTATCTCGTCCAGGCTGATATCTGAAAGTCGCGCCATGTGACACCTTCAATATAACCGTCGATCGACGAACAATGACGTGCAGCAATGGGTCCAGCGACCTCGGCGATCTCCCCGCCGCGACATCGAGCGCCCGTCGACCCTCGCCCCCGAAAACGACGTATGATGCCCCGGCTACAATCTGGCGTATATGTGGAATCGAGAGCGCCTTCTTCCGCTCGGGAAACGCGAGAGGAAGTGCGGCACTCGTGCAACACGGCTATCCTTCGCGCGATCCCGGTTCTCGAGTTTCGAGAACGAACCGCATCGGTGCTCGACCCCATGTCCGACTGGAACCCCGCCCTCTACGCCCGCTTCTCGAGCGAACGCGACCGGCCGATCGCCGATCTCCTCGCCCGCGTCGACCTCGCCGCGCCGAAGCGCATCGTCGATCTCGGCTGCGGCGCCGGTGCCTCGACCGCGCCGCTCCTCGCCCGCTGGCCGCAGGCCGAGGTGCTCGGCATCGACACCTCGCCGGCCATGCTCGAAAAGGCGCGCGCGAGCCTCCCCGCCGCCCGCTTCGAGGAGGCAGACGCCGCGACCTGGGCACCCGACACCCCGGTCGACCTGATCTTCTCCAACGCCGCGCTGCAATGGCTCTCCGATCACGAGAGGCTGCTGCCGCGCCTGATGGGCCTCCTCGCCCCCGGCGGCGTCCTCGCCGTGCAGATGCCCGACAATCTCGACGAGCCGAGCCACGCGCTGATGCGTGCCGTCGCCCGCCGGCCGACCTTCGCCGCAGCCCTCGCCGATGTCGTCGAGTCCCGCACTCGCATCGCCTCGATCGAGGCGACCTTCGACCTCCTGGCACCCACGAGCACCCGCGTCGACATCTGGCGGACGACCTACGTCCATCCGCTCGCGGGGCCGGACGCGATCGTCGAGATGATCTCCTCGACCGGCCTCCGGCCCTTCCTCGACGCCCTCGACGAGACCGCCCGTCCGGCCTTCCTCGACGCTTATCGCGCCGAGATCACCGCCGCCTATCCGCCGACCCGCGACGGCCGCGTCCTGTTCCGCTTCCCGCGCCTGTTCTTCGTGGCGACGAAGGCGTGAAACGCGAAACGCCGGCCCCGAGGGACCGGCGTCGCGAACGTCGTGTCGATGGCTCGCCTCACGCCTTGCGCTTGGCGGTGACCTCGATTTCGATCTTCATTTCCGGCTTGACCAGACCGCAGACGATCATCGTCGCGGCCGGGCGCACTTCGGCGAAATATTCGCCGACGATCGGGAACACCACGTCCATCATCGCCGCGTCGGTGACGTAATAGGTGGCGCGCACCACGTCCTGCAGCAGGAACCCGGCCTCGTTGAGGGCGTGGGTGATGGTGTTCATGGCGTTGCGGGTCTGGTCCTCGACCGCCTCCGGCATCGCCATGGCGGTGTAGTCGTAGCCGGTCGTGCCCGAGACCCAGCACATGTCGTCCTGCGCCACGGCGCGGGAATAACCCGCCACCTTCTCGAAGGGCGATCCGGTGGAAACGAGACGGCGCGTGGTCATGGGCGGGTTCCTTTCTGAAAGCGGCTCGAAATCAGGGGCTCGCCGGACGGCGAGCGAAGAGAAGGCCGACCCCGGCGGCCACCAGCGCCGCGCCCGAGAGCCGCTCGACGACGAGCAGGCCGCGCGGACTGCGCGTGAAACGGCCGACATGGGTCCCGGCCGTGGCATAGAGCACCACCGCGACGAATTCGAGACCGAGCGCGACCCCGCCGAGCGCCAGAATCTGACCGAAGGCCGGCCGCGCCGGATCGACGAAGGGCGCGAAGAAGGCGGTGAAGACCAACATCGCCTTGGGATTGGTCGCCGCCGTCCAGAACTCGCGCGCCGCCAGTGTGCCGATCCGCGCGCCCGCCTCGGTCTCGGCCCGGGCGGCGACGCCCGAGCGCATCATCCGCACGCCGAGCCAGATCAGATAGACCGCGCCGACGATCTTCAGCGCCGCGAAGAGTTCCGCCGAGGTGGCGAGCACCGCGCCGAGGCCGACCGCCGCCGTCAGCACGAAGAAGGCGAAGGGCGGAAACCGCCCGAGCGCGGCGAGAACGCCGGTGGCGAAGCCGAACCGCGCCGCATGCGTCATGACGAGCACGTTGTTCGGGCCGGGAAACATGTTCAACGCGAAGGCGGCGGGCACGAACAGCGCCCAGATCCCCAGGGACATGACGGACCTCGAAGAGAACCGGAACGAACGAAGGGCGGCCCATGGAACCGCCCTCCCGCCGATGATGCGACGTCGCGAACCCGGATCAGGCCCAGGGACGCGCGGTCGCGGTCTTCGCCTCGTAGGCGGCGATGGACTCCGCCTTCTGCAGCGTCAGGCCGATGTCGTCGAGACCCTCGAGCAGGCAGTGCTTGCGGAAGGGATCGACGTCGAAGGCGATCGTGCCACCGTCGGGACCACGGATCTCCTGGGCCTCGAGATCGACGGTCAGCGTGGCGTTGGCGCCACGCTCGGCGTCGTCCATCAGCTTCTCGAGCTGCTCCGGGGTGACGCGGATCGGCAGGATCCCGTTCTTGAAGCAGTTGTTGTAGAAGATGTCGGCGAAGGAGGTCGAGATCACGCAGCGGATGCCGAAGTCGAGCAGCGCCCACGGCGCGTGTTCGCGCGACGAGCCGCAGCCGAAATTGTCACCGGCGACGATGATCTGCGCCTTGCGATAGGCCGGCTGGTTCAACACGAAGTCGGGCTTCTCCGAGCCGTCCTCGTTGAAGCGCAGTTCGAAGAAGAGGCCACGGGCGAGACCCGTGCGCTCGATCGTCTTCAGGAACTGCTTGGGGATGATCATGTCCGTGTCGATGTTGACGATCGGCAGGGGCGCGGCCACGCCGGTCAGCGTCGTGAACTTGTCCATGGGGCGGTCTCCGAAACTCTGAGCGGGCTCATAGCGCGTTTTCCCTCGAGAACAAAGTCCCCTCTCCGCCCCCGCGCGAAACGATGCGCATGGCACGATCACGGACAGGTGGTGACCTGATTGCCGCAGAGCCCGGTGACCCAGCCGCGCGTCGGCCGCCCGGCGCCGCGCGCCGCCACGCCGCCGGCCTCGCCGAACGAGCCCTCGACCTCGATCCAACGTCCGCGACAGGCGACGATCCGATCGAGCCGGAGTATTTCCGCCTCGCCGCCCTCCGGCGCGCGCGGCCGGTCGACGATCGCCGCCGCCGCGTCCGGCTGCCGCCGCACCCGCTCGTCCTGGACGCTCACCCCGACCATCCGGCCGGAGACCCAGCCCCGCCCGGTGAAGACGGTCTTCGCCGGCGCCGAGCCGTAATCGGCGAATTCGGCCCGATCGACGAGGAGCCAACCGTCGCGTCCGGCGACGACGCGCACCTCGACCGCGAAGGTTTCGTCGCCGTCGCGCCGGGGCGCGGGCAGACGCCCGACCACCGCCGCCGTGCGCGCGGGCGTCGCATGCAGATTGAGCCCGGCCGGATCGGGATCCTTCGACCAGCCGCGAAACTCACAGGCCGCCTCCGCCGCCCCCGCCGCCGGCATCCCCGCGAGGAGACCGAGCGCGAGCGCGGACGCCCGAACGAGACCGCCCGCCGCCGTATCGAAGCGCTCCGTCCGCCGCCTCATGCACGCGCCTCCTCCTCGATCGCCGCCGCCTCGATCGCCTCCATGTCGTCGTCGGAGAAGCCGAAATGGTGGCCGATCTCGTGGACCAGCACATGGGTGACGATCTCTCCCAGACTGTCCTCGTTTTCCGCCCACCAGTCGAGGATGGGCCGGCGATAGAGCCAGATTCGATTGGGCATCTGCCCGGTCGCCGCCGTCGCCGCGCCCTGGGGCAGGCCCACACCCTGGAACAGGCCCATCAGATCGAACGGGCTCTCGAGCCCGAGTTCCTCGAGCACCTCGTCCTCGGGAAAGTCGGCGACGCCGATCACCACCTCGCCGGTCAGGCGTCGGAATTCGGCCGGCAACGCCGCATGCGCCGCCTCCGCCATCGCCACGAAGGCCTCGAGATCGGGAGCGCGCAGATGGGACCAGTCGAGCGTGTTCAAGGCGAGATCTCCTCGAGAGTGGCGCGATATCCGGCCATCAGGAACCGAATCTGATCGGGAGCATAGCGATGGGCGCGGCCGACCGGGCAGGCGTCGCGCGCCCGGCAACCGTCGGTGCGACAGAGCCCGCCGGCATGGCCCTCGAGAAAGGTACGGCACCGTCCCGCCGCGAAACCGGCCGGGCCGAAGGCGTCCGCCGGACAGGCGACGAGACAGGACCGCGTCGCGCAGGTCGCGCAAGGCCCCGTCTGCGGCGGCGCCTCGGCGCCGAGATCCTCCGGCGAGACCAGCGCGCCGCGCCAGCCGTGCCAGAGCCCGACCTCGGCGTCGATCGAGAGACCGAGCGGCGAGGCCGTCAGCCCTTCCGCCCGCGCGCCCCAGCGCTGGAACGGCCACCACGGCGGTCCGCCGAAGGGAAAGAGCACGCCGAGGCCGAGATCCGCCGCGAGCCCGCCGATCACCCGGCGCGACCAGCGGTCGAGCGGATCGGCGCCGCCGTCGCGCCGTTCCGGCGAGGCCGCGAAGGCGCTCCAGCCGACCCGTCCGCGCCAGCCGATCAGGATCAGAGACCGCGCCGGTCGCCCCGGCAGCGGATCCGGCACGCCGTCGTCCGCGCCCGGACGCACCACGCCACGCGGCGTCAGACCCGCCGCGACGATCGCCGCCTCGATCCGCGCCCGCGCCTCGTTCGACGGGTTCATGGCCGGATCAACGCAGCACGTAGGTGACGACGAGATGGACGATCAAGGCCGCCGCCGCCACCAGCGCCAGCCCCCGGCCGATGCGCCGGCCCCAGATCTCGATCCCGTCCTCGGCCGCCGCGTCGGCGGCTGAGAAATGCGCGCCGAGCCGGTCGCCGGTCGCCTTCAGGCTGCGCGCGAAGGCCGAGGTGCCGATCACCTCCGCGTCGCGCGCCACCCCGGCCAGCGCCGCGTCCGCCGCCCGCCGCCGTTCCGCCTCGATCTCGTCTCGCCTGTTCATCGTCGCGCTCCTCGACGGCGAGGATGCGACGCGACCGCCGCCGGACGCAAGCCCACACCCCGCGAGATACCTCGACGAGGTCGATGAAATGCGATCCGCATGCATGTCTTCGGAACGGCCCGCCCGCCTCATTTCGGCAGCGACACCACATAGGCGACGATGTCGGCGATTTCCACGCGCGACAGATGGAGGTCCGGCATCTGGCTGTGGGTGGTGCCGGGCAGCAGCAGGAAGTCGGCGAGCCCCGCGGCGGTGCGCGCCCGGTCGCCGGTGAGGACGAAGAAACTCGGCGCGTCGCTCGACGCCGTGGTCTGATCCGCCGTCACCACGTGGCAGGCGGCGCACCATCGCCGCGCCAGGATCTCGCCGCGCTCGGCCGCCGTCTCCGCCGCCTGCGCCCATCCCGCGCCGAGGAGAGAGGCGAGGATCGCCGCGCTCACGATCGGAAGGGTCTTCGTCATCGCTCGCCTCCTCGCCCCGACCGCGTGGGACCGACCTCGGCCCGAAGGGGGCATCTCTCGAATCTAGGGAACGCCGTCGGCGCCGCCCATTGGGAAAAGCCCTTCGCCCGCGCCTCGCCGCGCGATCGATCCGTCAGGGGCGCCCGGCCGCGAGGCTCTCGCGCAACGCGTCTTCCAGCGCCGCCATGGTCTCGGCCACCGCCACGCCCTTGATCCGACAGTCGGCGAGACGCCCCGCCGTCACGTCCGACCCGGCCCGCGCGCAGACGAGCCGCGCCCCTTGCAACAACCGAGAATAACGCGCTCTGAGCCGCACGCCACAGGCCCAACGCGCGCCGTCCGCCGTCGTGCACAGCCGGGACGGCGACGGGATCGCCACGTCGGTGACCGTCCACCGCCGCCCCTCGCCGCGAAACGACCCCGCCTCGTCGAGCTGCGGATGACGATCGACCCGCACCGTCACCGTGTCGGCATCGCCGAGATCGCCGCGATCGAGCGCCGAGGGAAGCCGCTCCCGGGTCTCGCGCGAGCGGTCGACCGGCGTCGGCGTCGCGGTCCAGAGCGGCGCGGCGGGCGCCGTCGAGGCCGCGACGAGCCCCGCCGTCGCGCCGAGCATCACCCCGAACAGCGCCGAAAGCCTCCCCCGTCTCGCCCGCGCCGCTCCCGGTCTCATCGCTTCGCACCTCGCGGCTCTCGATGGCTTCACGGCCGGAGCCTCGCCCCGGGAGGACCTCACGGGCCGTGTTTCGCCTTGCGGACGACCACGCTGCCGGAAATGTCCGGCATCGGCACCACCGACTCCGGCTTGTCGGCGAAGAACTCGTCGACCGCCTGTTCCGCGCCCGGCCACCACAGACTGGCATAGTCGTGGATCACCAGGAACCCGCCGGGGGTCATGCGCGGATAGAAATAGTCGAGCGCCGCCGCGATCGGCTTGTGGAGATCGCAGTCGACGTGGACCAGGCAATAGCGCCCGTCGGCCGGCAGATGCACCGCCGTCTCGGGGAAGAACCCTTTGACGTAGGTCGTGTTCTCCTCGCCGACGAAGGCGCGGACCGCCTCCAGGCTGGTATCGGTGAACTGGACCCTCTGGGCGGCGTCGACGCCGACGAAATCGTCGTCGCGGAACCCCTCGAACGTGTCGAGGAGCCATGCCCGCCGGTTCGACCGGCGGGCGAACCCGGCGAGCAGCGTCGCCGTGTGACCGCGATAGACGCCGAGCTCGGCGACGTCGCCGGCGATCCCCTCCTTCGTGATCTGATCGAACATCAGACAGAAGGCGTAGAACCGCGCCATGTCGCTCCGGTTGGTCTCGGAGTCCTTCACGAAACCGGCGAGAAGGTCGTCGAAATCGAGGGTTCCGCCCCGCTTCTCGTAGAGCGGACGATTGACCGCCCAGCGCTGCGGGATGGCCGCCGAGAGCGCCTCCCCGTCCGGCCCCACGCCGGCGCCGAGGCGCCCGGAGGGAAGCAGCCCGCGCCGCTCGAGCCCGGCGACGGCGGTGCGCACGTAAGCCGCCGGCACGCGCCGCAACAGATATTCCCCGAGCGTCGCGAGTGCGGAATTGAAGCTGATTTCACGACCCATCGCCGGTTCCCCGCTCGTCGCCTCGAATGTGGCGCCCTCCACGACGAGGCGCCCGCCGGCCTCCCCTCCACGACCGCACCGGAGCGGCCGAGACGACCACGCCGGCGTGTCCGTTACGCATCGGAAACCGAACGGACGAAAGCGGTCCCATGAGTGTCGCGCGCCGTCAATCGAAAAGACCGGCCGTGCCCGACGATCGTCAGGCCGCGCCGAGCGTCGCCGCCACCAGGACGAGGTAGCGCCCGACCTTGGCCACGGTGACGAGGAGGAGAAAGACCGGAAACGGTTCGCGCAAGACCCCGGCGACGAGGGTCAGGGGATCGCCGATGATCGGCGCCCAACTGAGGAGCAGCGACCACTTGCCCCAACGCCGATACCAGACGGCGGCCCGGTCGAGGTCCTTCGCCGAGACCGGAAACCAGCGCCGGTCGCGCCAGCGCTCGACGCCCCGGCCGAGCAGCCAGTTGACCACCGACCCGAGCACGTTGCCGAGGCTCGCCGCCAGAAGGAGCGCCCAGGGCGGCTGTGCCCCGGCGAGCAACAACCCGACGAGAGCCGCCTCCGACTGCGCCGGCAGGAGCGTCGCGGCGACGAGCGCCGTCAGGAAGAGACCGCCATAGGTGGCGAGATCGAGCATCGGGATCCCCGGGCGAAGGACGATCCTTCTAGCACGGGTCCGGCGCCCCGCGCGCCCGGGAAGATCCCCCGCCGCCGGCCATAAGGACCGGGCGGTCCGGCGAGAGCGCGGTCAGGCGGCGGCCCACATCGTCTCGAGTTCCCGGATCAACCCGTCGAGAAGCGCGCGCGCGTCCGAAGATGGGCCGTCGAGGCTGCGCAGGCTCATCTCGGCGCGATGGGCCGCCTCGCTGATCTCGTCGAAACCGAAGACGCCGGCCGCCCCGGAGAGACCGTGCACCGTGCGCGAGAGGTCGCGCAGCAGGTCCCCCGCGAGCGGCTCGCCGCGATCCCATCGGGCACAGAGCCGCCCGACCGCCTCTCCGTCACGCCGCGTCCGCTCCACGAAGCGGCGCCGCAACTCGATCAGGCGCGCCTCGAAATCCGTGTTCACGGCGGCGGTCGATGGGGTGTCCACGTCGGTTCGGATCGAATCGGTCATGGCGCGGCCTCTCCAGAGAGTGAGACTTCGACGGCACGGGGCCGGCGGTCGGGTTCGATGGGGTGGGAACGGATCCAATCGGCGAGCGCCGAGAGCGCGAGCGGACGGGAGAAATAATAGCCCTGCACGCGGTCGACGCCGAGCTCGCGCAGCCGCACGAACTCGGCCATGGTCTCGACGCCCTCGGCGACGATGGTGGCGTGGCGCTTGTGGGCGAGTTCGATCGCCAGCCGGCAGACGGCGTCGTGGATCGGATCCTGCGCGCAGTTCCTCACATAGGCACGGTCGAGCTTCAACTCGTCGAAGGGAAACTGCAGGAAGCGGTCGATGTTGCTGTTGAACGTCCCGAAGTCGTCGAGCGAGAAGCGCAAGCCCCGCAACACCGCGCTCGTCGTCACCCGCCGCGCCTCCGAGAGATCCTCGAAGGCGTCGATCTCCGACACTTCCAGGGTGATCGGCACCGGCGAGGCCTGGATCAACGGCACGATCGGCGCGAAGTGGCGCCGCTGCAGCAGGTTCGACGGCACGTTGATGGCGACCGGCGGCGGCGGCGTCCCGCAGTCCGTCAGCCGACGGCCGATCTCGGCCACCGAATCGAGCGCCACCCGCGCCAGTTCGCGCAGGTCCTCGGGCCCCGCCCCGGCGAGCGCGCCGGCGACCGACACCTCCCGCCCGACCTCGTCGACCAACCGGGCGAGCATCTCCACCGAGACGACCGCGAGGGTCGTCGCGTCGAGGATCGGCTGGTAGTGGAACGTCACCCGCCCCGCCGCCAGCGCCTCGGCGAGCGACGGCCGCTCCGGGTCGACCGGAGACTCCGCGGGGTCGCGCAGGCGCCGCGTCTTCAGGATCGCCTCGAGACGATCGAAGGCGAGCGGCTTGCGCAGGGCGCCGAGGACGTGGAGACCGAAATCGACCCCCACCGCCCGTGCGGTTTCGATGACCGCGTCCGGAAAGGCGCTGATCAGGATCACGTCGCCGCGAAACCGGCGCTCGGCGAGAAGCTGAAGCACCTCCACGCCGTCGCGGTCCCCCAGACACAGATCCAACACCACCAGATCCCCGCGATCGAGCGGACCCATCCGTTCGAGCCGGGAAGGTGGACAGGCCTCGACCCGATGTCCTCGCGCCGCGAACCACGTGGAAAGCAGCGATCGAACCAGGTCGTGATCTTCGACCACGTAGGTCCGCCCGGCGACGGATGATCCGGTAATCGGCGTCACAACCGCGTCGGACGGAGCCACATCTTGGACGCGACCGAGGGTTGTTCTGTATCTGGCCATTTCGACCTCGCGGGATCGATACGAGAATTGGTTCCAATTTTCCGCATCATCTTGATTTGTCCATGTAAATAAATCGCTAAACTCACACGAACGTGAGATTCGTCGCGTAATCGATATCTATAATTTCAAATATACCGATATCGTCAACTCTCACGCTCATGTGATGCGGATCGAATACGCGTATACAACAAGGAACATTGGGTCTTTAAAGAAACTAAAACGATTCACATCATATAGATGGGGTGACGGATGCCGATCCACGTCATCCGCGACGTCAACGGACTGCCCATGATGACCGCCTCAGTTCGCCCATCGGCCGTAGTCCCTCCGCGCAGTCGGTCCGGCTCGACCCGCACCTTCGTCGGCACCGACCGCGTGCGCCTTCACGCGGTGGCCGGCGAGGCGGTGATGGCCCGCCTGCCGACGATCCTGCGCCAACTGAACTACGTCGACGAGACGCCCGGGGTCGTCTCCTCGATCGGCGCGCGGCGCGACGTCTATCTCGTCGACGGACGGTTGAGCGATTCCCTGGAGATCTGCCGCGACCTGCCCGCCGCCGCCGGCAAGATCCTGACCGCCGACAACCCCACCTTCGCCGACCGCAAGCGCAGTACCGAGGCCGGGGTCGACGCGCTCATCGCCGATCCCATCGACCCCCGGGAGCTGGGGGACTGGCTCGAGCATTTCGACGATCGCGGCGACGGCGGCCGCGCGACCGTCCTCATCGTCGACGACGACGAACTCGCCGCCGAAGCGGTCGCCTCGCTGCTCGCCGTCCGCGGCATCGACGTCGAGATCGTCGTCGACCCCACCCAGGTGTTCGACGTCCTCCATCGTTGCTCCTTCGATCTGATCCTGATGGATCTCGACATGCCCCATGTCGACGGGATCGAGCTCGCGCGGATGATCCGGCTGAACCGCAGCCACCTCTCGGTGCCGATCGTCTTCCTCTCCGCCGGCGGCGACACCGAGACGCAGATGCTCGCCCGCCGCTTCGGCGGCGACGACTTCATCTCCAAGCGCACCCCGCGCGATCTCCTCGGCCGTCTCGTCGAACTCAGGGTCGAGCGCGCCCGCGTTCTGCGCACCCTGATCGAGCGCGACGGGCTCACCGGCCTCGTCGATCATCTGCGCTTCGTCGAGCGGGTCGGACAGGAACTCGCCCGCAGCCGCCGCACCGGCAACGACTGTTCCCTGGTGATGATCGACCTCGATCACTTCAAGACGATCAACGACACCTGGGGTCATCAGGCCGGCGACCTCGTGCTCCGGCGCCTCGCCTCCGCGCTGGTGTCCTGGCTCCGGCGCACCGACGTTGTCGGCCGGTACGGCGGCGAGGAGTTCGGCGTCCTGATGCTCGACACCCCGCCGGAGCGCGCCGCGCCGGTGATCGACGCCTTCCGCCGGCATTTCGCCGCGCTCGACATGATCGTCGGGGAATCCGCCGTCAACATCACCTTCAGCGCCGGCATCGCCGGTCTCGGTCAGGCGGCCGACACGGCGACTCTGGTCGCGGCGGCCGACGAGGCGCTCTACCGCGCCAAGATCGGCGGGCGCGACCGCGTCGTCGTCAGCGACCGCCGAGCCGACGGCGACGGCCCCCACGCCGCCCGGCCCGCCAGCGCGGTGCCGGCCGCCGACGAACCGCCGCGACCGCCCGTCGCGACGGCGACGATCCCACTCGCCACGGTCGGCCCGGCGACGATGGGCCCTTCGAGGGAGGAAACGAGATGAGCGCTCCACTGTTGGACGTCAAGGAGAGCCCCGAGGTCGTGCTCGACGGACGCCGCGTCTGCATCGTCGACGACGACGAGCTCTACCGCGCCCGGATCGGCCTCATGCTCGGCCAGAAGAACCTGCGCACGCTCGAGGCCGAGGACACCAACGCGCTGCAGGCGATCCTCGATCGCAGCATGCCCGACTGCATTCTCCTCGACTACAATCTCGTCTCGGAGAACGGGCTCTTCGCGGTGGAGCGGCTGCGCCAGCGCTACACCGCTCTCGCCCCGATCGTCATGGTCTCGGCCGACGAGACCCAGCGCACCGCAGTCCGCGCCTTCCGCGCCGGCGTCACCGACTACATCTCCAAGCGGCAGTTGAGCCTCGACGAACTCTCCGCGGCGGTGAAGCGCGCCATCGGGCTGCGCATCCGCGAGGAGGCGCGCGAGCTGGAACTCGAACGCCTGCGCCGCAACACCACCTTCGACGATCTGACCGGCCTCCTCACCCGCCACGGGCTCGAGGAGCGCCTCGCCCAGGTCGATCAGGTCGCCCGCACCCGGCGGCGCTCCTATGGGCTGGTCGCCCTGCGCGTCACTCGCATCGACGAGGTGCTCGACCGTTTCGGGATCGTCGCCACCGACCGCACGCTGCGCGCCTTCGGCAACAAGCTGCGTGATCTCGTCCGCTCGACCGATCTGTGCGGATCCTGGGCGCGCGGCACGTTCCTCTACGTGGTCGACGCCGTCGATTCCCCGGCCGGTTTTCAGGCCGTCGTCTCCCGTCTCTCCTCGCAGACGAATTTCGAGATCGATCTCGCCTCCGCCCATCTCGGCATCCGCGTCGTCACCGCCCATGCGCTCCACCCCGACGACGGCGCCACCCTGGAGGAGCTGCTGGCCGGGCTCGAGGCGCGTCTCGAGGCGGAGACCCACTCGTTCTACGAGAGCGCCGCCGGCGCCGCCGATTGGGTTCTCCTGCCCGGAACCGGCACGGAGGGGGGCCGCGAGGAGGCGACCGAGCGACGGCGCGAACGGCGCATGCGCACCCTGAAACAGGGGCGCATCTACCTCGACGGGCTGCACTCGACGATCGACTGCACGGTCCGCAACCTCTCCTCCGGCGGCGCCGGTCTGCGCCTTCCCGGACCGACCGCCATCCCCGAGTTCTTCCGCCTGCGCATCTCCGAGAGCGGCGCCATCCGCCAGGTGCGCAAGTGTTGGCACCTGAACAACGATCTCGGTGTCGAATTCCTACCGGCCTGACCCGGCGAGCGCCGAGCGTCGACGAGAAGGAGCCTTCGGATGCCCCGCCTGAAGTCCATGCCGCTCTCGCGAGGATCGGACACGCCCACCGCCGATCGGCCCGCGTCCTCGCCGATCGAGATGGCGATCCTGACCCTCGGCATCGCCGGTTCCCTCACCGCCGATCACCTCGTCGGCGCCCGGCTCGGCCTCACCGTCGGCTTCGCCACCACCGTGGCGCTGTTGCTGCGCCGGCCGGCCTTCGTCGTCCCCGGCCTCGTCGTCACCTTCCTGGCCGGCATTCTCGGCGCGCTCTGGGAGGGCGCCGGCCTCGCCGCGCCGATCCGCGCCGGTCTCGACACGATCGTGGTCGCCACCGTCTTCGTCGCCGCCCGCAGGGTCGGGCTCACCGGCGAGCGCATCCGCTCCGCCCGCATGCTGATCGAGGTTCTGGTCGTCACCGGCCTGATCGCGCCGCTCGCCGGCGCCGGCCTCTCCCAGCTGATGGCCGAGACCCCGCTCGGGGCGATCCTCGATCTGCGCCGTCTCGCCGATTGGCCGAGCGGCGTCCTCGGCGCGATCGCGGTGGTCCCTACCATTCTCCTCGCCGGTCGCGCCGACCTCGAGGACCACATGCGCTGGACCCGGGCCCTCCAGTCCGCCGGCGCAGTGGCGATGGTGGTCGCCAGCGCCTGGGTCGCCTCGCTCTCCCTTCCCTTCCCCTTCGTGATCGTCTGCGTTCCCCTCCTCTTCCTCGCCTCGCGCCTGTCGCCGACCGTGGTCGCGGTGCTCGGCGCCGTCGGCGCCTTCGAGATGACCCTGATCGGCCGCTTCTTCCATACGGCGCGACCGGACGCGACCGAGGGCACGCTGGTCCTGGCGGCGGCGGCGACCGGCGTCCTGCCGATCGCCCTCGCGCTGCTCCTCGCGGAGCTGAAGAACGAGCGCCAGCGCTTCGCCGACATCGGCGAACGGCTGCGTCAGGTCCTGGCCGGGGTCGCCGGCCACGGCTTCTGCTCGCTCGACCGCAACGGCATCGTCACCACGTGGAACGACAAGATCGCCACCGTCGCCGGCTTCGACGCCGGGGACGTGATCGGACGTTCCTTCGCCCTCTTCTTCACGCCCGAGGCGCGCGAGGACGGCCTGCCCCACGCCCTGCTCGAGAAGGCCCGCAAGCATGGGCGGGTCGAGCACATCGGCTGGCGCATGCGCGGCGACGGGCACCGCTATTGGGCTCAGACGGTGATCGAGGCGATCGCCGACGCCAAGGGACAGGTCGTCGGCTTCACCAAGTCGGTCCAGGACCAGAGCGAATTGCAGCGCTCCGAGAGCGCGCTGATGGCGGCGGAACGCCGGATCGGCTTCGCCCTCGGCAGTGCCGGCCAGGGCATCTGGGAACTCGATCTGGTCGAGGGGCGGATGCACTATTCCGACATCTACGCCGCCATGCTCGGCCTCTCCGCCGCGACGCTCGGCGACGACCCGCACGCCTGGAAGGACCGGGTCCATCCCGACGACGTCGACAAGATTCCCCCCGACGACGCCGGCGACGAGGCCGGCGAGACCGAGCTGCGCCTCCTCCACGGCGACGGCCGTTGGATCTGGGTCGCCGACCGCCGCCGCGTCGCCGAACGCGACGAGGCCGACTGGCCGGTCCGCGTGATCGGCACCCACACCGACATCACCGCTCGCAAGCTCGCCGAGGAGAAGTTCCGCCTCGCCGTCGAGGCCCTGCCGAACGGCCTCCTGATCACCGACACGGTCGGCCGCATCACCTTCGTCAACGGCGAGCTCGAACGCATGTTCGGCTATCCGAGCGGCGGTCTGATCGGCCACGTCATCGACGAACTCGTCCCCGCCGCCCAGCGCGGCGGCCATGCCGCCCGCCGCGCCGCCTTCCTCGCCGCCCCGACCGCGCGCCGGATGGGCGCCGGCCGCGACCTCGACGGCCAGCGCCGCGACGGCAGCCTCTTCCCCGTCGAGATCGGCCTCAACCCGATCAGCACGGCGGAGGGCCGCGGCGTCCTCTGCGTCGTCACCGACATCACCACCCGCAAGAAGACGGAAGCCGACCTCGCCATGAGCGAGGCCCGCCATCGCATGATGGCCGACCACTTCGTCGATCTGGTGGTCCATCTCGATCTTGAGCTGAACCGCACCTGGGTGTCGCCGGCCGCCCGCGACATTCTCGGCGTCGAGCCGGAAGCGCTCCTCGGCCGGTCGCCCTCCGGGCTCGTCCATCCCGACGACCTCGCCGTCGTCCACGAGACCCTCCTGAAGGTCGTCGAGGGCGCCGATCGTGGCAGCTACTGTGTGCGCTACCACCATGCCGCCGGACATTGGATCTGGCTCGAGGTCTCGTTGCGGCTGATCCGGGTCGCCGACGGCGCGCCGGTCGGCATTCTCGCGGTCGGCCGCGACGTCACCCGCGCGCGCGCCGCCGAGGATGCCCTCAAGGCCAGCGAGGCGACGTTCCGCGGCGCCATGGAGGGCGCCTCGATCGGCATGGCGCTGGAACGGCTCGACGGCACCTGGGTGTCGGTCAATCCCGCCCTGTGCAAGATCCTCGGCATGGAGGAGGCCGACCTGCTGCGCCTCGGCCCGGCCGCCTTCACCCATCCGCTCGACGTCGGGATCGACACCGACCAGCGCCGCCGCCTCCTCGACGGCGAGGTCGCCTCGTATCAGGTCGAGAAGCGTTGGCGCGGTCGCGGCGGCGGGGTCGTCTGGACCCATCAGAGCATCTCGCTCGACAAGGGTCCCGACGGTTCGCCGCACAACCTCATCCTGCAGATCCAGGACGTCACCGAGCGCCGCCAGATCGAGCAGATGAAGAGCGAATTCGTGTCGATGGTCAGCCACGAACTGCGCACGCCGCTGACCTCGGTGCGCGGCGCCCTCGGCCTGGTGCTCGGCACCATGACCAAGGACATGCCGCCCCGCGCCGTCCATCTCGTCGACATCGCCCACAAGAACAGCGAGCGCCTGATCCCGCTCGTCAACGACATTCTCGACCTCGACAAGATCGACGCCGGCATGCTGCGCGTCGAGCTCGGCGACGTCGACGCGGTCCAGGCCGTCTCCCAGGCGATCGAGGCGACCCGCGCCTTCTGCGACCGCTACGGCGTCACCGTGCGGCTCGACCGGCCGGAGACGCCGATGGGCGTGCGCGTCGACGAGGGCCGCTTCATTCAGGTGATCACCAACCTCCTCTCCAACGCCGCGAAGTTCTCGCCCCGCGACGCGGTCGTGAGCGTGGAGATGTCGATCGTCGACGGTCAGGTCCGGATCGCCGTCCGCGACCACGGCCCCGGCATCCCCGACGAATTCCGCGCCAAGATCTTCGGCCGCTTCGCCCAGGCCGATTCCGCCACCACCCGCGCCAAGGGCGGCTCCGGACTGGGGCTCCACATCTGCCGGCAACTGGTCAGCCTGATGGGCGGTCGGATCGACTTCGAGAGCACCGTCGGGGTCGGCTCCACCTTCTGGGTCGACATTCCCCTCGCCGCCGCCGCCCGTCCCGCCGCCCCCCTCCCCGCCGCGACCGAGACGGCCGCGCCGGCGGCGGCGCCGGGTCGCCGGGTCACCCTCCTCGCCGCCGACGGACCGGCCGCCGACTTCCTCACCACCGCCGTCGAACAGGCTCGGCTGGAGCCGAGCACCGAGGTCGCGCCGGAGACGCTCGCCGTCCTCGTCGACACCGCCGCGCTCGACACGCCGGCCGCCTCGGCGCTGAAGGCGCGGCTCGACGGGCTCGGCCCGGCCCGGCCCCCCGTCGTGCTGGTCGAGACCGGGACCGGCGAGACCCCGGCGGACGCGGCCGGCGCCTGGGCGGCGCGCGACACCTGGCGGATCGAGCCGGACCGGCCGGCGCGCTTCGTGGCGCGGATCGCCGCCCTCGCCGCCGAGGCCCCCGAAGGGCTGCCGAGCATCCTCCATGTCGAGGACGATCAGGATCTCGCCGCCGTGGTCGCCGCCGGCCTCGCCGGCCTCGCGGCCGTGACCTGCGTGTCACGGGTGAGCCGGGCGCTGCGGGAATTCGAGGCGCGGCGATTCGACCTCGTCGTGATCGACCCGGCGCTGCCCGACGGCGACGGCCTGACCCGGCTCGTGCCCCGGCTCGAGCAACTGGGCATGCCCTACATGGTGCTCTCGGCCGAGGAGAGGCCCGGCGCGGCCGGATCCGCCCTGGCGAGCCTGGTCAAGTCGCGCATCGGCGAGCGGCAGCTCGTCGACACCATCCTCACGATTCTGTCCGAGCGGAAGCGAAAGCGGGAGATCGAACGTCATGCCGGCTGAACTCACCACCATTCTCTATGCCGACGACGAAGAGGACATCCTCGACGTCGCCACCCTGTCGCTCGAGATGGTCGGCGGTCTCACCGTGACCACCTGCGGCGACGGCTTCCAGGCGATCGAGGCGGCGCATCGCGCCCGGCCCGATCTGATCATGCTCGACGTGATGATGCCGGGCATGGACGGACCGACCGCCATGTCGAAGATCCGTGCCGATCCCGGCCTCGCCGACATCCCGGTCATCCTCATCACCGCGCGGGTGCGCGGACCGGAGGTGCAGGACTACTTCGCCCTCGGCGCCGACGGCGTCATCTCCAAACCCTTCGACCCGATGACCCTGCCCGACGAGATCCGCGCGATCTGGCGCACCAAGACCGCCGAACGGGCCGCGGTCCACCTGCCGCCATGAGCCCCGCGCGCCCGAACGAGCCGGGTCCGTCCGGGACGACGAGACGCGCCACGTGGCCCGAACCGACGCGCGCCGACGATCGCGCTCATTCGGGGCGAAGGAGCATGACGAATCCCTGAGAACCGAGACGGAAAATCTCGGGATCCGGATCATCGCAAGTCCGCCGGCGAATCGCCTGCGACAATCACCTACGTCGTAGGTCTGAGGTATTCGGATGTGATCGCATCGACGACTATCCGAGAACGATCGGAACCGCCGATCATCGGAACGAAGATATCGAATTCCTTGTGGCCGTGAGGCAACGCTCGGCTCGACATCGTCGATCGAGACGTCGTCGAGCCGAAATTTCACAACTCCACCGCGCGAGCGGGACTAGTGTTCCCCTCGCAGCTCTCGACCAGAGGCTGAAGGTGCGCGGGAGACGCGCCGTCGAACGCGTGGGAGTTTCAGCAATGAACATTTCGACCTTTTCCCTCTCGGCGATCCTGACCGTGATCCTCGCCGGGCCGACCTTCGCGGCCGATCTCGGCCGGGCGCCGCCGCCGGCGGCCATGGATCCCGTGGTCCGATCGATGTGGTCGGGCTTCCACGTCGGCCTCAATGCCGGCGTCGGCGGCGGAACCACGAATTATCCGATCGCCGCCACGCTCGGTCCCGTCGCGATCGACGGCAAGGGCAAGATGGACGCCTCCGGCCGGATGATCGGCGCTCAGATCGGGTACGACTGGGTGTTCTCGAGCCGCATCCTGGTCGGTCTCGAGGCGGACATCGCCTGGACCGACGTCGAGGATCGCTTCGCGCTCGACGGCAGCGCCACCGTCAACGGCGTGCCGGTCGGCAGCGCCGGCGGGAACATCGGCACCAAGCTCGATTACCTCGGCACCGTTCGCGGCCGCCTCGGCTACGTGGTCACCGACCCGTGGCTCGTCTACCTGACCGGCGGCTGGGCCTACGGCGACGTGAAGTCCTCCTATTCCGCCGGCATTTCCGGTCTCGGCGGCGTCGCCGGCAGCACCACGAACTTCATGTCGGGTTGGGTCGCCGGCATCGGCACCGAATACGCGATCACGCCCGACATCAGCTTCCGCGCCGAATATCTGCACGTCGACCTCGGCTCGGCGGATCTCTTCAATCTGGCCGCCGGCGGCCTCGCGGCCGGCATGCGGGTCGAACCCGCCTACGACTTCGTGCGCGCCGGCATCAACTACCGCTTCGCCTCGACCGCCCCGGCGACCGCGCTGCAGCCCGCCGCCTTCGTCTCGCCCACGACCTTCGACTGGACGGGCTTCCACGTCGGCGTCAACGGCGGCTATGCGGCGGCGCGGAACGAATATCCGATCGACGTCGGCTTCACCACCGGCGGCAACGTGGTCGGCATCGGCGGCACCGGCCGTCTCCAGGGCTCCGGCATGCTCGCCGGCCTCCAGATCGGCTACGACCATCAGCTGTCGAACAAGGTCGTCCTCGGCATCGAGGCCGACATCGACTGGGCCGACGTGCGTGGCCGCCTCGGGATCGACGGATCGGCGTGGAACGGCGGCGTCCCGCTCGGCTCGGCCGGCGGCGACATCGGCACCAATCTCCAGTATCTCGGCACCGTGCGCGCCCGCCTCGGCTATGCCGTCACCGAGCCCTGGCTGATCTACGCCACCGGCGGCTGGGCCTATGGCGAGACCAAGTCCTCGGCCGGCGCCTCCGTCTCCGGCCTCGGCGGCATCGGCGTCTCCAAGACCCTCAACCACTCCGGCTGGGTCGCCGGTATCGGTTCGGAATTCGCGGTCACCCCGAACTTCACGATCCGCGCCGAATATCTCCACGTCGACTTCGACTCGAAGACCCTCTGGGACTTCACCGCCGGAACCACCCGGGCGAGCCTGAAGCTCGATCCGTCCTACGATCTGGTTCGGATCGGCGCGAACTACAAGTTCGACTTCGGCGCTCCCGCCGCCATGGTCGCGAAGTACTGATCCGCTCGAACGTCACCACGGCCGAGCGATCCGACCCCCTGCCCTCCGGCGGCCCCCCCGCCGGAGGGCTTTTCGTTCTTCGAGCCCTCTCCCGCTCGCTCGTCTCACTCCCCGACGATCTCGACGCGGGCGCCGTCGCCGAGCGTCGCCGGCGGAAAGGCGATCACCCGATCGCCGGGGCGCAGATCGGCGCGAACCCGGGCGACGCGGCCGGAGTTGGCGATCCGCTCGGCCGGGCGGCGCACCGCCCGCCCTGCCTCGACGACGAACAGGCTCCACCCCGCCCCGTCCCGGACCAGCGCCGCGACCGGCACCATCAGCGCATCGTCGTCGCGCGAGATCTCCACCCGCACCTCGACGCGGAAGGCGTCGCCGAGGCGGCGCCACTCGTCGCGCGGCGAGGTCAGATCCATCACGACGCGAACCCGTTGCTCGTCGACGCCGAGCGCCGAGACCTTGGTGAACCCGGCCGGCTCGACCCGCCGCACCACCGCCGCGAGCGGCCGCGGCCCGCCCCAGCGTTCGACGATCACCGGCGCGCCCGGACGGATCCGCACCGCGTCGGTGGTGAGCACGTCGGCCTCGATCTCCAGACGGTCGGGATCGGCGATCTCGAGGATCGGCGTGCCGATCGCCACCGGCCCGGCGCTCTCGCGCATCACCCGCAGCACCACCCCTTCGATCGGCGAGCGGATGTCGAGCCGCTCGCCGCCGGGATGATCGCTCGCCGGGAGCGACAGCCCGACCGCCGCGCGAGCGAGATCGACCTCGTGCGTCGCCATCACCACTTCGAGCCGCGCGACGTCGAGATCGCGCTCGGCGATGGTCGCGGCGAGCGCGTCCTGCTCGCGCCGCGTCGTCGGAGCGCTGCCCTTCTCGACGAGATCGGCGCTGCGGGCGAGATCCGCCTCGGCCTGTTCGCGCCGGGACGCCGCCCGCGCCACCACCACGTCGGCGCGCGATCGCGCCGCCTCGGCCGCACCGAGCCGCTCCTCGAGCTGGCGCCGGGTCCGTGGATCGTCGATCGGCGTCGGCCCGGCGCCGATCGTCGCGACCACCGTGTCGCGATCGACGGGATCGCCGACCTCGAAGCGGATCCGCGACTGGAGCCCGGCGATCGGCGCGTCGACCTCGTGGCGCACCCGCATGTGCGTGCGCCCCTCGCTCGTCACCTCCTCGACGAAGGCCCCCCTCGTCACCGCGACCGCGTCGACCCGGACGGGTTGCGGCCTCAGACCCCAGACGATGCCGGCCGCCACGACGGCGACCGCCGCCCCGACGATGATGCGCGTAGTCCACCCCATGGGCACCTCGTTCCGGCGGGTTCAATCCCGCTCCTTCAAGACCCCGATCATGTCGAGCCGGGCGAGCCGGCGGCCGACGATCGCCATGCTGACGAATCCGGCGGCCGCCACCGCCAGCGCCGACCACAGATAGGACGCCGGCGCGACGATCGGCGGTATCCGGAACATCTCGGTCTCGAAGGCGAGCACCAGGATCCGCACCCAATGATAGCCGAGGACGAGGCCGAGAGGGATGCCGACGGCCAGTTCGATCGCGCTCGACGCGAACAGGAGTCGCGCCACCTCGAGCCGCGTGAACCCGATGATCCGCAGCGTGGCGAGTTCGCGGGATTTCTCCTGCAGGGCGATGCGGACGTTGTTGTAGACCACGCCGAAGGCGATCGAGACCGCGAAGAGGGCGAAGACGCTCGCCACCATCGTCACCACCGCGCCGGTCGATCGGCGGAAATTCTCCACCGCGAGCGACTTGATGCCGAGCGAGGCGATGCGCGGCGAGGCGAGCACCCCCGCCTGGAACGCCCCCTCCGCGCGCGGATCGAGTCGCACCGAGACCGCCCCCGCCCGCCCCGAATCCCGCATCATCCGCGCCAGCGCCGTCTCGCTCATATAGGCCGAGAGCCCGATCAGATCGTCGACCAGCCCGGTCACCGTGACCCGTTCGACCGGCCGCCGATCGCGCAGGATCTCGACTTCGACCGCGTCGCCGACCCTGAGATGCAGCCGCTCGGCGAGTCGCGACGAAAGCACCAACCCCTCCGCCGGCACCGCGACCGGCCGCAGATCGGCATCGAGCAGGCGCCGCAACGTGCTCTCGGCGGGAAGGCCGACGACGGCGGTGCGATAGTCGTCGCGGTCGGTGCGCAGCACCGCCGGCTCGGCGCGCAACGGCTCGGCGAGAAGCACCCCCGGCAGGCGCGCCACCGCGCGCACCGCCCGCGTCGGCGCAGGCTCGACGAAGGTCACGACGGCATCGCCGCGCTCCACGGCGGCGAACTGCACGTCGATCATGAGGTCGATCGCATCGCCCCAGAACAGCGACATCACCACCAGCGGCACCGAGACCGCCACGCCGAACAGCGTCAACGCCGATCGAAACGGCCGCGCGCTCGCCTCCCGCAGCACCATCATCCACGCCGCCGACACCCGGGCGTTCGAACCGTGAGCGAAGAGGAAATGGCGATAGGCCGGCGGCGCCGGCGGCCGCATCGCGGCGGCGGGCTCCAGACGGAACACCGCCCGGAGCGCCCCGGCGGTCGCCGCGAGACCGGCGCCGAGCGCGATCGAGGCCGCGACCAGCGGCACCCACGGCCGCAACGTGTAGTCGAGCGAGGGAAACCGGAAGAACGGTCGGTAACTCGCCATCATCAGCTCGCCGAAGAGCAGGCCGAGCCCCAGGCCGAGGCCGATGCCGAGACCGACCACCGCGACGACGAAGCCGACGTAGTGGCGCGTGATCTCGCGATCGCCGTAGCCGAGCGCCTTCAGGACCGCGATCTGCTCGCGCTGCGTGCCGATCAGCCGCCCGATCACCCCGTTGAGCAGAAAGGCCGCGACGAGGAGGAAGATCGGCGGGATCGTCGTCGCCATCGTGCCCTGCTGGACGATCTCGTCGGAGAGGAACTGGTGCGAGGTTTGCCGGCTGCGATCATAGGAGACGAGGCCGCCATAGCGAGCGAGGAGACGGTCGAGCTCGTCCATGACGGCCCGCGCGGAGGCGCCCGGCGCCAGCGCGATCGCCACGTCGTCGAAGGCGCCGTCCATGTCGTAGGCGGTGGCGAGACTCTCACCGTCGACCCAGAGCACCCCGAACCGGCGGTCGTCGGGCAGCGGGTCGCCCGGCGCGGCGGCATAGACGTATTCCGGCGACACCGCGACGCCGACGACCGTATAGGCGGCGAGACGGCCGGAGAGGCGCGCCCGGACGATCGCCCCGGGGCGGATGCGATTGGCCTCGGCGAAGCCGGCGCTCACCAGCGCCTCGTCGCGCGCGCCCGGCTCGACCGCGCGGCCGGAGAGGAGATGCAGCCGGTTCAACGTCGGTCGCCCGTCCGGCGGTAGACCGATCAGCCGGCCGGTGCGCGGCAGCGGATCGCCGGGCAGTTCGATCACCGCGTCCTCGACCACGCGCAGATCGGCCTCCGCGACCCCCTCGATCGCCCGGATCCGCTCGCCCAGGGCGAGCGGCGCCCGGCGCGACGAGGCGAAGACGTCGGCGAACCGCGAGACGACGTAATAGTCCGCCTGCGACGCCACCAGCGAATGATAGGCGCTGAGCGAGGCGACGAAGACGGCGATGCCCGAGGCGATCACCAGGGCGATCGTCAGCGTCTGGCCGCGCATCGCCCAGAGGTCCCGACCGAGCTTGGTGACGAGCGCGCTCACCATTGCAACTCCGTGGCCGGCCGCCGCGCCGGATTGACCTCGACCCGGGCGATGCGCCCCCCGGCGAGATGGAGCACCCGGTCCGCCATCGCGGCGATGACGCTGTTGTGGGTGATGACGATGGTGGTGGTGCCGAGCCGGCGGCTCACGGTCTCGATGGCGGAGAGCACGGTCACCCCGGTCGGCGCGTCGAGCGCCCCGGTCGGCTCGTCGCAGAGGAGCACGTCCGGTTGCTTGGCGATGGCGCGGGCGATCGCCACCCGCTGCTGCTCGCCGCCGGAGAGCTGGGCCGGGAAATGATCGAGACGCTCCGACAGGCCGACCATGGCGAGCGCCTCCTCCGGCGCCATCGCCGTCACCGCGATGTCGGTGACGAGCTGCACGTTCTCGCGCGCGGTCAGGCTCGGGATCAGATTGTAGAACTGGAACACGAAGCCGACGTGCTCGCGGCGATAGCGGGTGAGTTCGGCCTGCGAGGCGCCGACCAGCCGATGATCGCGCCAATGGGCGTCTCCCGACGTGGCGCTGTCGAGCCCGCCGAGAATGTTGAGGAGGGTCGACTTGCCGCTGCCGGAGGGCCCGAGCAGCACGACGAACTCGCCTCGGGCGATGTCGAGATCGAGGTCGCGCAGGGCGAAGATCTCCGTCTCGCCCATCCGATAGCTCTTGGTGAGACCGCGCACGGTGAAGACCGCGTCCGACGGCATGGCGGCGCCCGCCGGGGCGACGCCGGTCGAGATCGAAAGGTCCGAGGCTGGAGGCATGACCGGGCTCCCGAGCGAGACCTCCGGCGGCGCGAGACCCGCGTCCCGGCGAGACGGGACGCGCATCACCCACCGACGCGGCACCCCTCCTCGACACGACCGAGAGTGGCACGGTCCGGCCGGACGGAGCAAGCGAAACGCCGCGCCCGCCGCCCCGTCACGGCCGCGACAAAAGCCGCAACGCCGGCATCAGACCCCGGCTCTCGTCGGCGGTCTCATAGGCGTGACGCAGGTTCATCCGCGCCACTTCGACGTGTTCCATCGCCAGCGCCTGGGCCCGCGTTCCCTCCCGCCGCTCGATTGCATGCAAGATCGAACGGTGCTGATTGTGGGTGATCAGCAGCCATTGCCGGCCGTCGCCGGTGGAGGAATGCATCGGCAGCGTCGCGCTGGCGGCGGCGAAGGGCAGCCGATTGTTCAGTTCGATCGCCCGGGTGAGTGCCGCGTTGTCGGCGAACTTCAGCAACAAGTCGTGGAAACGATTGTTCATTTCGACGTAGTCGGCATAGGCGTCGATGGTCAGTTCGGGCGCCGCCAGAGCCTCGTCGCCGAGCCGCAGACAATCGTTCATGTCCTCCTGCATCTGGCGCGTCAGGCCGTTTTCCGCCACCAACCGCGCCGCCATCCCCTCGAGGACGCCGCGCACGGCGATCGCGTCGTCGATCTCCTTGCGCGTGAAGGCGCGCATGACGTAGCCGCCGCTCGGCGACGACTGAACCAGCCCCTCCTGCTCGAGCGTCGCGAAAGCGAGGCGAACCGGCGTGCGCGAGGCGTCGAGACGCTCGGCGATGGGGATCTCCGCCAGGCGCTCGCCCGGCGCGAACGCGCCCTTGAGGATCAGATCGCGCAGCTGCACGAGGACGCGGGATTGCTGTGATTGCATGCCGTTCACCCGGATTTCTGCCCAAAGGGCCGGCAGGCCTCGCATCATTTGTACGCAGCCTGCGGCTATTGAATGCAAGACGAACCGAAATCACCGATCACATCGACCCCGGACACCTCCCGATGACATCCGGTGATCTCGTTTCATCATATTGAAAAACATTCGATAATTCCACCTCCTGATGAATTGTGCGGCATTTTTTCCACCGCCGCCCTTCGCGCCGTCGGGGTCCGTGTTTTCTCGTAGCTCGCTTGACACTGCATTCATTCATAAATAGCCTGCATGCAATGAAGTGACGCCACCACGACTTGGCCCTCGAAGGTCCTCGTCGGCGTCTCCGCCATGTCAGAGGTCGAAGCATGATCAGCCAAGAGCAGAATGACACGTATACCCGTGTCGGTCCCGGTTCTCAATGCGGTGAACTCCTTCGCCTCTATTGGCAGCCCGTGGCGCTCGTCGACGAATTCGAGGGACCGCGTCCGGTTCGTCCGGTGCGCCTGCTGGGTCAGAACTTCGTCCTCTTCCGCGACGAACAGGGCCGTTACGGCCTTCTCGACCGCGATTGTCCCCATCGCAACGCCGACCTTGCCTTCGGCCGTCTGGAGAACGGCGGACTGCGCTGTCCGTTCCACGGCTGGCTCTTCGACGTCGACGGCAAGTGCCTCGAGACCCCGGCCGAGCCGGTCGGCAGCAAGCTGTGCCAGCGCATCCGCCAGGGATCCTATCCGGTCGAGGTCCGCTCCGGCGTGATCTTCGCCTATATCGGCAAGGGCGAGCCGCCCGCCTTCCCCGCGCTCGACTGTTTCGTGGCGCCCGACACCCACACCTTCGCCTTCAAGGGCCTGTGGGAGTGCAACTGGCTCCAGTCGCTCGAGGTCGGCATGGACCCGGCCCACGCCTCCTTCCTCCATCGCTTCTTCGAGGACGAGGACCCGGAGGCGAGCTACGGCAAGCAGTTCCGCGCCACCTCGATCGATTCCGATCTCCCGATCACCAAGGTGCTGCGTGAATACGACCGGCCCGAGATCGCCGTCGCCGCCGCCGACCACGGCCTGCGCCTGACGACGCTGCGCCCGATCGACGAGACCCAGACCCACGTCCGCGTCACCAACATCGTCTTCCCCCAGGCCTTCGTCATCCCGATGAGCCCGGAAGTGACGATCACCCAGTGGCACGTGCCGGTCGACGACCACAACAACTACTGGTTCACGATCTTCACCAGCTTCACCGGCCCGCTCGACAAGAAGACCATGCGCGAGCAGCGTCTGGCCACCTATCCCGAGCCGGACTACCGCCCGCTGCGCAATCGCTCCAACGCCTGGGGCTATGATCCGAGCGAGCAGAAGGCCGCCACCTATCTCGGCATGGGCTTCGACATCAACATCCACGACCAGTGGGCCTGCGAGAGCCAGGGGCCGATCCAGGATCGCACCCGCGAGCATCTCGGCACCTCCGACAAGGCGATCATCGCCTATCGGCGCCTGCTGTCGGCGGAGATCGCCAAGGCCGCGTCCGGCGAGACGCCGCTGATGCATCTCGACGCGACCGCCGCCGCCGCGCTCAAGGGCCCGGTCAGCTTCGACGGCGTCGACCGCAGCGGCGACACCGAACGCTATTGGCGCGAGGGCGACGCCCGCCGCCGCGCCGCGGCCCCCTGGGGCGGAGAGGTCGAGGCCTGACCATGAGCGCGACATCGGAGCGTTTCGAGGGATGGTCGAGCGAGGCGGAGGCCGCCGCCGCCCGTCTCGTCACCGACATCGACGCCGGGCGGATCGAGGTGGTCCGCTTCGTCTTCGCCGACCAGCACGGCATCCTGCGCGGCAAGGCGCTGGTGGGGCGCGAGGCGATCGGCGCCCTGCGCCGGGGCGTCGCGCTGACGACGACCCTGCTCGCCAAGGACACCTCGCATCGCACGGTGTTTCCGGTCTTCACCACCGGCGGCGGCTTCGACATGCCCAAGATGCAGGGTGCCGCCGACGTTCTCCTGATGGCCGACCCGACCACTTGGCGCAGGCTTCCCTGGGCACCGAAGACCGCCTGGATCCTCTGCGACCTGCGCTTCGCCGACGGCGCCCCCGTCCCCTTCTGCACGCGCAGCGTGGCGCGCCGCGCGCTCGCCGGTTTCGACGCCCTCGACTGCGGCCTCACCACCGGCCTCGAGGTCGAGTTCCACGTCTTCCGGGTCACCGATCCGGCGATGCGCCTCGATCAGTCCGGCCAGCCCGGCACCCCGCCCTCGGTCGAGCTTCTGACCAACGGCGCCGAATATCTGACCGAGCAGACCTACGACCGGGTCGAGCCGATCGTCGAGATCCTGCGCGCCAACATCCAGGGCCTCGGCCTGCCGCTCCGGTCGATGGAGGTCGAGTTCGGTCCGAGCCAGCTCGAGTTCACCTTCTCGCCGACGATGGGCCTCGCCACCGCCGACAACATGGTGTTCTTCCGCACCGCCGTGAAGGAGGTGTGCCGCCGCCACGGCCTGCACGCCACCTTCATGTGCCGCCCGAAGATCCCCAACGTCGCCTCGAGCGGCTGGCACATGCACCAGTCGCTGACCTCCCGCGACGGCCGCAATCTCTTCATGCCCGATCGTCCCGGCGAGGATCTCTCCGACCTCGGCCGCCACTATCTCGCGGGCCTGCTCGAACATGCGCGCGGCGCGGCGGCCCTCTCGGCCCCGACCATCAACGCCTACCGGCGCTACCGCGCCTTCTCGCTCGCCCCCGACCGGGCCTTGTGGGGACGCGACAATCGCGGCGCCATGATCCGCATGATCGGCGGACGCGGCGACGGCGCCACCCGGCTCGAGAACCGGGTCGGCGAATCCGCGGCGAACCCCTATCTCTACCTCGCCGGCCAAGCGATCTCCGGCCTCGACGGCATCGCCCGCCGGCTCGAGCCCGGCCCCGCCGCCGACGTGCCCTACGACACCCCCGCCCCCGCCCTGCCACGCAGCCTCGCCGAGGCGATCGAGGCGCTGCGCGACGACGCGGTCCTGTCGGCCGGTCTCGGCGACGGCTTCGTCGATTATTTCCACAGGATCAAGGACGCCGAGATCCGCCGCTTCGAGGCGGAGGTGACCGAGTGGGAACATCGTGAGTATTTCGATCTCTTCTGACCCCGCCACCCCGGCGACGGAGCCGACAGCATGACCGACGTCACATTCATCCTGCACGACGGAACCCGACGGATCGTCGACGTCGCCGACGGCATCTCGGTGATGCAGGCGGCGGTGATGGAGAACATCAAGGGCATCGACGGCGAATGCGGCGGATGCCTCTCCTGCGCCACCTGCCACGTCTACGTCGAGAGCCTCGAGGCCGGCGAGCTGCCGGCGAAGGACCCGGACGAGGATGCGCTCCTGGAAGGCGTCGCCGCCGAGCTGCGTCCCGAGAGCCGCCTCGCCTGTCAGATCGTGATGTCGCCCGCCCTCGTCGGCCTCGTCGTCCGCGTCCCCGAACGGCAGGTCTGAGCCATGGTGGACCGTCTGGTGGTGATCGGTGCCTCCCATGCCGGCTGTCGGCTCGCCTTCGCCGCGCGCGAGGAGGGGTTCGAGGGCGAGGTGGTGCTGATCGGCGCCGAGACGGCGCCGCCCTATCAACGCCCGCCGCTCTCCAAGGGCTACCTGAAGGGCTCCGTCCCGCTCGCCGCCCTGCGCCTCAAATCGGACGCGGCCTTCGCCGAGGCCCGGATCACCCTTCGCCTCGGCACCACGGTGACGGCGATCGATCGCGCCGCGAAGGAGGTCGTCCTCGCCGGGGGCGAACGTCTCGCCTATTCCAAACTCGCGCTCACCACCGGCGCGCGGGTGCGTCGCCTCTCCGTCCCCGGCGCCGATCTCGACGGCGTCCTCCACATGCGCGATCTCGCCGATGCCGACGCGCTCGCCGCCGCGGCGAAGGCGGGGAGACGCGCCGTCGTCGTCGGCGGCGGTTTCATCGGCCTCGAGGCGGCGGCCTCCTTGCGCGGCCTCGGGCTCGACGTCGCCGTGATCGAGGCCGAGCCCCGGCTCTCGGCCCGCGTCTTCCCGCCCCGCCTCTCCGAATGGCTGCGGGACCTCCACGAGGCGCACGGCGTGACCGTCCGGCTCGGCGCTCAGGTCGTCGAGATCGTCGGTCGCGACGGTCGCGTCGCCGGCGTGCGCCTCGCCGACGGCACCAAGGTCTCCTGCGATCTGGTGGTGGTCGGCATCGGCGTGATCCCGGCCGACGACCTCGCCCGCGACGCCGGCCTCGCGGTCGATCGCGGCGTTCTCGTCGACGCGAGCGGCCTGACCGCCGACCCCGACGTCGCCGCCGCCGGCGACTGCGCCCGCCATCCCAACCCTTGGGCACCGCGCCCGGGCGCGCCGATCGTGCTGGAATCGGTCCAGAACGCCGCCGATCAGGCCCGCGTCGCCGCCGCCGCCCTCTTCGGCCGACCGACTGTCCACGACGCCGTGCCGTGGTTCTGGTCGGATCAATACGACGCCAAGATCCAGATGGCCGGCCTGCCCGATCCCGACGACGAGATCCTGCTGCGCGGCGACCCCGCCTCGGGACGCTTCTCGCTCCTTCACTTGCGCGACGGACGGCTCGCGGCGGTGGATTCCGTCGGCTGGCCCCAGGACCACATGGCCGCGCGCAGACTGCTCGCCACCCGCCCGGTCGTCGACCGCGCGCGCGTCGAGACCCACACCGGCCCCCTGGCGGACCTCTGTTCACCCGGGTGACGAAACGGTATCGACCGAAAGAGCGGCCCCGAGCCGCCGACCGGAGGAAGACGCATTCGAGGGCGGCCGTCGCCTGTCACTCACATCCGCGCCCGCAACCGTCGATGCGGAGCCCCACCGGAGAGACGACCATGTCGAAATTCAGTCTGATCGCCTGTACCGTCCTGGCCATGTCGGGGTTCGGCCTCGCGGCCGAGGCCGCCGACCCCGCTCCGATCAAGATCGGTGTGATCGCCTCCTATTCCGGCCCCTATGCCGACTACGGCCGTCAGTTCGACGACGGCATCGCCCTCTGGCTCGACGAACACGGCGGCAAGCTCGGCGGTCATCCGGTCGAGATCGTCAAGAAGGACGTGCCCGGCGCCGCCCCCGACCTCGCCAAGCGCGTCGCCCAGGAACTGGTGGTGAAGGACAAGGTCAATTTCTTCGCCGGCCTCGACTTCAGCCCCAACGCCTATGCCGTCGGCGCCGTCGCCAAGGAAGCCAAGATCCCGGCGATCGTCATGAACGCCTCCTCCTCGGCGATCACCACCCAGTCGCCCTATGTGGCGCGCGTCTCCTTCACCGTGCAGCAGGTCTCCGACCCGATGGCGCGCTGGGCGGTGAAGAACGGCATCACCAAGGTCTACACCATCGTCGCCGACTACGGTCCCGGCGCCGATTCCGAGACCGCCTTCGAGAAGGCCTTCACCGCGAACGGCGGCGCGATCGTCGGCAAGGTGCGCGCGCCGCTGTCGAGCCCCGACTTCTCCGCCTACGTCCAGCGCATCAAGGACGAGAAGCCGCAGGCGGTGTTCTTCTTCTTCCCCTCCGGCGTCCTGCCCCCCGCCTTCCTCAAGGCCGCCAAGGAGCGTGGCCTGGAAGAGGCCGGCATCAAGGTGATCGCCACGGGTGAGGCGACCGACGACAGCTATCTCGAGGCGACCGGCGACGTCGCGCTCGGCCTGATCACCTCCCATCACTATTCCTACGCCCACCCCTCGGAGAAGAACCGCAAGTTCGTCGAGGGTATCGCCCGAGTGACCGGCAAGAAGCTGCGTCCGAGCTATTTCGCGGTCGCCGCCTACGACGGCATGGCCGCCCTCGACGGGGCCCTCGCCAAGACCGGCGGCGACGTCGACGGGGCCAAGGTGATGGAGGCGCTGAAGGGCCTCTCCTTCGAGAGCCCGCGCGGGCCGATCGAGATCGACGCCGCCACTCGCGACATCGTCCAGACCGTCTACATCCGCAAGACCGAGAAGGTGAACGGCGAACTCGTCAACGTCGAGTTCGACCAGTTCGACAAGGTCAAGGATCCCGCCAAGCAGTGATACCGAGCTCACGAAGTTTCAACTTGTTCGAAACTTCGTGAGCGAAGGCGAGCCCGAACGGGCGTCGGCCGGTCAGGCCGCAACGCTCATGAGAATCGGACGAGTCCGAATTTCATGAGCCGAGTATGACCCGACGATGATCGAGATCCGGCGCCCTCCCCGAGACGGCGCCGGACCTCGAGCCCCTCGACGCGATCGCGGCCGTTTCCGCCGATCGCCCCGTCGTCCATCGCAGGAGTCGAACCATGACCGTCGTCTTCGACGGAATAGCCTCGGGCATGTTGTTGTTCCTGATCGCCGTCGGCCTCTCGGTCACGCTCGGTCTGATGAACTTCGTCAATCTCGCCCACGGTGCCTTCGCGATGTTCGGCGGTTACGTCTGCGTCGTGGCCTCCGGCCGATGGGGGATCCCCTTCCTCCCTGCGGTCGTCCTGGCGGCGCTCGCCACGGCCGCGCTCGGCGCCCTGCTCGAACGCCTGCTCTTCCGCCGCCTCTACGGCGCGAGCCAACTCGATCAGGTGCTGTTCTCGATCGGCCTCGTCTTCGTGGCGATGGCGATCGCCCGCTGGGGCTTCGGCCCGGCCCAGCAGCCGATCCGCCTGCCCGCCTGGCTCCAGGGCCAGGTCCATCTCGGCGGTCTCGACATCGGCGTCTACCGCGCCTTCCTGGTGGGGCTCGGCCTCGCCGTCGCCTATGGGCTCCATCGCGCCATCGGCGTGACCCGGTTCGGCGCCCGCCTGCGCGCCTCGGTCGACAAGCCCGACGTCGCGCGCGGCATGGGCATCGACGTCGACCGGGTCTTCGTCGTCACCTTCGCCCTCGGTTCCGGCCTCGCCGGGCTCGGCGGCGCGGTCGGCGTCGAACTGCTCGGCCTCGATCCGAGCTTCCCGCTGCGCTACCTCGTCTACTTCCTCATCGTCGTCGCGGTCGGCGGCAGCGGCTCTATCCCGGGCTCCCTGATCGCCGCGATCCTGATCGGCGTCTGCGACGTCGCCGGCAAATATTGGATGCCGCAGATCGGCGCCTTCATCATCTACACGGTGATGGTGGTGATGCTGATCGTGCGCCCTCACGGCCTCCTCGGCAGAAAGTGAGGACGAAACCATGACGCCTCTCACCCCCACCTCGTCCGATCGGGCCGGTCCCGCCGCCACGGTCGATCTCGCCCCGCTGCGCCGCGCCGCCCGCCCGCGCGCTCTGGAATTCGCCTTCTGGCTGCTGCCGGTCGCCGCCTGGTTCCTGTTCCCGGAGAACCTGGCGTTGCTCACCCAGATCGCCATCACCGCGATCTTCGCGCTGTCGCTCGATCTGGTGCTCGGCTATGCCGGCATCGTCACGCTCGGCCACGCCGCCTTCTTCGGCGTCGGCGCCTATGCCGCCGGCATGCTCTCGGCGAAGCTCGGCATCGGCGATCCCCTGCTCGGTCTCGTCTTCGCCGCCGCCGTGTCGGCGCTCGCCGGCGCGATCACCAGCCCCTTCGTCCTGCGCGGCACCGGCCTCACCCGGCTGATGGTGACGATCGGCATCGGCATGATGCTGTTCGAGGCCGCCAACAAGGCCAACGACTTCACCGGCGGCGTCGACGGGCTCCAGGGCATCGAGATGACCCCGCTCCTCGGCCTCTGGAGTTTCGACCTCTGGGGCAAGACGGCCTATGTCTACGCGGTCGCCGTCCTCTTCGTCGTCTTCCTCGTCGCCCGCCACGTCGTCGGAAGTCCGTTCGGCCTGTCGCTCCGGGCGATCCACATGAACGCCGCGCGCATGCCCGCGCTCGGCGTCTCGGTCGATGCCCGCCTCACCGCCGCCTGGATCGCCGCCGCGGCGATCGCCGGCATCGCCGGGGCGCTCCTGACCCAGACCACCCAGTTCGTCTCCATCGACGTGCTCGGCTTCGGCCGCTCGGCCGAGATCCTCCTGATCCTCATCCTCGGCGGCGCCGGACGCCTCTACGGGGCACTGGTGGGCGCGATCGTCTTCGTCACGCTCCACCACCTGCTCGCCGACGTCGATCCCGAATATTGGCAGCTGTGGATCGGTCTCGTCCTGATCGGCATCGTCCTCTTCGCCCGCAACGGGCTGATGGGCGTGGTCGATCCGTTCGAGCGACTCCTCGCCCGCAAGGAGACGAAGCGATGACCCCGCCTGTGCTCGAGACACGCGATCTCGTCAAGACCTTCGGCGGGTTCACCGCCACCGACGGCGTCTCGCTGTCGATCGCCAAGGGCGCGCGCCATGCCCTGATCGGACCGAACGGCGCCGGCAAGACCACGCTGGTCAACCTGCTCACCGGCTTCCTCACGCCGACCTCCGGCTCGGTCCTCCTCGACGGCGCCGACGTGACCGGCCTCGCCCAGCACAAACGCGTGGCGCGCGGCCTCGCCCGGACCTTCCAGATCAACCGGCTCTTCGCCGATCTGACCGTCCTCGAGAGCGTCGCGCTCGCCGTCGCCGAGCAGATGGGCGTCGGCCGGCGCTTCTGGCGGCCGATCGGCCGGCACGGCGAGGTGCTCGACGCCGCCGCCCGCCTCGTCGAGGACCTCCACCTCGCCGACGTCGCCCATCGCCGCACCCGCGACCTCGCCTACGGCAAGCAGCGTCTGATCGAGATCGCCCTGGCGCTCGCCGCGCGCCCGCGCGTCCTCCTCCTCGACGAGCCGGCGGCGGGCGTGCCGACCAGCGAGAGCCGGGAACTCTTCGCCGCGCTCGCCGCCCTTCCCGCCGACATGACCATTCTCCTCATCGAACACGACATGGATCTGGTCTTCCGCTTCGCCGATCGGATCTCGGTGCTGGTCTCCGGCGCGGTCCTGCTCGAGGACACGCCCGAGGTCGTGGCCGGCCATCCCCTGGTTCGCGAAGTCTATCTGGGGGAGGCCCACCATGTCTGAACCGCTCCTCGAAGTCGTCGGTCTCAGCGCCGGCCACGGCGACGCCGTGGTCCTCGAGGACGTCTCGTTCACGCTCGAACGTGGCGAGGCGCTCGCCCTCCTCGGCCGCAACGGCATGGGCAAGACCACCCTCCTCACCACCCTGATGGGCCTCACCCGGGTCCACGGCGGCACGATGCGCTTCGCCGGCCGCGACCTCGCGGCGGCACCGTCTCATGCTCGCGACCTAGTCGCGATGCCGACCCATGCCCGCGCCCGCGCCGGTCTCGGCTGGGTGCCGCAGGAGCGCGAGATCTTTCCCTCGCTCACCGTCGAGGAGAACCTGACCGCCGTCGACGTCGGCGGCCGCTGGAGCCTCGAGCGGATCTGGTCGATGTTCCCGCGCCTGAAGGATCGCCGCGCCAACATGGGCGGCCAGCTCTCCGGTGGCGAGCAGCAGATGCTGGCGATCGCCCGCGCGCTGATGCTCGACCCCGCCCTCCTCCTCCTCGACGAGCCGATGGAGGGACTGGCGCCGCTGATCGTCCAGGAACTCTTCCGCATCATCCGCGAGATGACGCGGTCCGGCGACCTCGCCGTGATCCTGGTCGAGCAGCACGCCCACCAGATCCTCCCCCTGACCGACCGGGCGCTGGTGCTCGAGCGCGGCCGCGTCGTCCACCTCGGCGACAGCGCCCCACTGGTCGAGGATCCCCACCGGCTCGACCGCTGGCTCGGCGTCGCCGGCGCCCCCACCCTCGGCGACATGCCCGCGGAGACGACCCCATGAAGGCGATCGACATCATTCGCGACGAACACCGCGCCCTGGCGGCGGTGCTGAAGGCGATGGAATTCACCGTCGCCGGCATCGGCGACGGGCGCTTTCCCGCCGACTTCCACCTGCTCGCCATGCTCGTCGACTACATCGTCCGGGTGCCCGAGGAAGGCCATCACCCCAAGGAGGACGACGTCCTCTTTCCCCTCGTCCGCCGCTTCTGCCCCGAGGTCGAGCCGATCCTCGACGAGCTCGACCTGCAGCATCGCAACGGCCGGGCCCATCTCCTCGATCTCGCCATGGCCCTGATCCATTATCAGGCGGTGGGGCCGGCCGGCTTCGCTCCCTTCGCCGAGGTCGTCGCCCGCTACCTCGCCTTCAACTGGGCCCATATCGAGCTCGAGGAGACGAAACTCCTGCCGCTCCTGCGCGAACGCCTCGACGCCGAGGCGCGCGCGAGCGTCGATGCCGCCTTCGCCGCCAACGCCGACCCCTGGCGCGGCATCGACGGAGAGTTCACCGAACTCTTCTCCGCCATCGTCGCAGCGACACCCGCGCCGATGGGTCTCGGCCCCGGCCGGCGCCGCCCGTGAACGACGTCGCGACGACGGCTCAGGCGTCCCCGCCCGCACCCGGCGAGCGCGGCTCGCGGCGAGCCGTCGGCGCCGCCCGGTTGCGCGCCGGGCGCACGGACCAGGTCGCGAATTCCTCGCGCAACGCCTCCGGAAAGAGGCTCGCCTCGAGCCGGGGACGACGCGGCGCGCCGACCACGACGACGGCGTTGCGTTCGCCCTCGCCGACCTGATCGAAGATCCAGGCCGGCCGGTCCGGCCCCGCCAGCGTCGTGGCGATCAGATCGGCGGTCGGATCGAGATCGTGCTCGACCATCGTGTTGACCACCACGATCCCCTCCGGCGCCAGCGCCTGCCGGATCGCCGCGCAGGTCGCGGCGTCGAATTCCTTCTGGAAGTCGAAGGCGGCGCTGCCGACGTCGACGCCGATCGCGTCATAGGGCGCATGCGTGCCGTCGAGGAAGTCCCGATAGTCGGCGATGACGCCGAGCACCGCCCCCGGCAGGCCGAAATAGTCGCGCGCCACCTCGAAACTGTGTGGATTGTGGTCGACCAGCGTGACCTCGGCGCCGCGCCGGCTCGCCATCGTCGCCAGCGATCCGCCGCCGCACCCGAGCAGCAACACCCGGCGGCGGCGGCGCAGCAGCGCGCACATGATGTGGACATAGACGAAGCAACTCTCCCCATCCGGGGCCGCATGGCTCTGAAACGCCGTGCCCTCGTAGTATCGCCGGGCGCCGGTGGCGAGATCCTCGATGATGAGAATCTCTCCGAAACGACTTTCGATACGGGTCAAGGTGCGCATTCGCGGGTCCGAGGCATGATCATGGACACATCAGGTTTGATGTACTGGACATCATAAGTCATATGATATATTTATATATCGATGCATCCTGAGTGAGTCCAGCATGATCACCGCCGCTCAAATGCGGGCCGCCCGCGCCCTCGTCGGCATCGACCAGAAGAAATTGGCCGAACTCTCCGGCGTGTCCCTTCCGACCATCCAGCGCATGGAGGCCAGCGACGGCAACGTGCGCGGAGTCATCGACACGCTGACCAAGGTCGTCGAGGCCCTGCAGGCCGCCGGCGTCGAACTGATCGGCGAGAACGCCCGCAGCGAGGGCAACGGTCGTGGCGTGCGCCTGCGCGTCGCGGCTCTCCCGTCGAAACCCGAGCCCTGACGCCACCCGTCTCATCGACGTCCGTCGCAGGCCGCCATCAGCGCCAACAACCCTCGCAACAGCATCGTCGGCGTCGGCGGGCAGCCGGGAATGTGGAGGTCGACCGGGATCACCTCCGACACGCCGCCGACGCAGGCGTGCCCGCCCGCATAGAGCCCGCCGTCGAGGGCGCAGGCCCCCGCCGCCACGACCCATTTCGGCGACGGCGTCGCCGCGTGGGTTCGCTCCAGCGCCTCGCGCATGTTCCGCGTCACCGGCCCGGTCACCAGGAGCACGTCGGCATGGCGCGGCGAGGCCACGAACTTCAACCCGAACCTCTCCAGATCGTAGAACGGGTTGTTCAACGCGTGGATTTCCAGTTCGCAGCCGTTGCACGAGCCGGCATCGACCAGCCGGATCGCCAGACTGCCGCCGAACACCCGGTCGATGCCCTGCTTCAGCCGAAGCGACAGTTCCGCCGTCTCGGCGTCGGCGGCCGCCGGGGGCGGTTCGGTCAGCGGCCTCCGCAGCAGGCCTTCGAGCAGAATCTTGCGCATGGCGAGCCCTAGAGATCGTGCCCGGAATAGGAGCAGTTGAAGGATTTGTTGCAGAGCGGGAAGTCGGCGACGATGTTGCCCTCGATCGCCGCCTCGAGCAGCGGCCATTGCAGCCAGGACGGATCACGCAGGTGGGCGCGGTCGACGATGCCCCCCGGCGCCAGCCGCACCCAGGCGAGAATGTCGCCGCGAAACCCTTCGACCACCGCGATCCCCTCGCCGCCCGGCGCGTCGGCGCCCGGCAGATCGGCGAGAACCGCGCCGCTCGGCATCTCCGCCAGGATCTGCACGATCATCGTCAGGCTCTCCTCGACCTCCGCGATCCGGACCCGGACCCGTGCGTCGACGTCGCCCTCCCGGCGCACCGGCACCTCGAAGCGCAGCCGGTCGTAGGGCGGATAGACGAGGTCGCGGCGCGCGTCGAAGGACCGCCCCGACGCCCGTCCGACGAAGCCGCCGCAGGCGAATTGCCGCGCCAACTCCGGTTTCAGAATGCCGGTGCCGACGGTCCGATCCTGGAGCGAGGCGGTGTCGTCGTAGAGCTCGACCAGGGGCGGCAGGGTCCGGCGGATCGTCGCGACGAGTTCGTGGAGGAGCTTCGGCCCGTCCGCCGCGAGATCGACGCTCATGCCCCCGGGCGCCACCGCGTCCATCATCAGCCGATGGCCGAAACAGTTCGCCGCCGCCCGCAACACCCGCTCGCGCAGGACGCTGCAATGGGCGAGCATGACCGCGAAGGCGGCGTCGTTGCAGATCGCGCCGATGTCGCCGAGGTGGTTCGCCACCCGCTCGAGCTCCGCCGCCAGCGCCCGCAGCCAGACCGCGCGCGGCGGCGGCGCGACGCGCAGCGCCGCCTCGACGGCACGCGCGAAGGCGATCGACGAGGCGACGGTGCTGTCGCCGGAACACCGCGCCGCGAGCATCGCCGCGCGGTCGATCGGCGCGCCGGCCATCAGGGCCTCGACGCCCTTGTGGGTGTAGCCGAGCCGCTCCTCGAGCCGCACCACGGTCTCGCCGGCGGCCGTGAAGCGGAAATGGCCGGGCTCGATGATCCCCGCATGGACCGGCCCGACCGGGATCTGATGGAGCCCCTCGCCGACGCTCGTCAGGAAGGCGTAAGGCGTCGGCGCCTCCGGTGCGCCGGGGCGGCCGAGTGGCGTCCTCGCCGACCACACGCCGTGATCGAGCCAGGGCCGCCGGTCGAGCGCGTCGCTCGCCTCGAGTCCGAAGAGATCGCGGATCGCGCGTTCGAAGCGGATCGCCGGCGGATGCTCGCGGCCGACCGAGGGGAAATGCCCGTCGGGACAAGCGAGGCTCGCCACCGTGACCGCGACGGGATCGCCGCCGAGAACGGCCATGTGGACCATGCCGGCATCGCCCCACAGGCCGAGCAGCGACAGCTCGCCCGCCGAAAGCCGCGCCGAGAGGACGCGCCAGATCGCCTCGTCCACCACCCGGCGCGGCCAGGGCATGTGGTCGGGAGCGGCGGGGAAGGCACCGAGGATCGGGGTCGCGTTCGTCATGTCGCCTCCGTGCTCAGTGCAGCATCGCCGCCACGTGCTGGAACCACGCGACCAGCGGCGGCGGCAGCCAGATTCCGGCGAGCAGCACCAGTCCGAGATGGGTCACGAGCGGCAGCGACGACGCGGCGACCGGCGTGGTCGATCCGGTCGGCTCGCCGAAGGCGAGGCCATGCAACCGCCACATCAACGCCCCGAATGCCACCAGAAGCCCGATCACCAGCGGCACCGCCAGAAGCGGCGCCCGCGCGATGGTCGATCCCGCGACCAGGAATTCGCTCATGAAGACGCCCGTCGGCGGCATCCCCGCGATCGCGACGACGCCGAGCACGAGCCCCCAGCCGAGCACCGGATGGCTGAGCGTCAGCCCGCGAATGTCGTCGATCTTCTGGGTGCCCTTGGCCTGGGCGATCTGGCCGACGGCGAAGAAGATCGCCGACTTGGTCAGACTGTGCATGGTCATGTGCAGGAGGCCCGCGAAATTGGCGAGCGGCCCGCCCATGCCGAAGGCGAAGGTGATGATGCCCATGTGCTCGATCGAGGAATAGGCGAACATCCGTTTGATGTCCTGCCGCCGGTAGAGCATGAAGGCCGCGAAGACCAGCGACAGGAGCCCGAGCGTCTCCATCAGCGGCCCCGGCGCCATCGCCAGCGGATTGGCCGCCATCAACAGCTTGAACCGCAAGACCGCGTAGAGCGCGACGTTCAAGAGCAGGCCCGAGAGCACCGCCGAGATCGGCGTCGGACCCTCGGCATGGGCATCCGGCAGCCACGCGTGCAAGGGCGCCAGACCCACCTTGGTGCCGTAGCCGAGCAGCAGGAACACGAAGGCGAGATCGAGCAGCGCCGGGTCGAACTTCGCGACATGGACGATCAGCACGGTCCACACCATGCCGTTGAGCCCCTCGCCGACCACCGGCCGCGCCGCCATGTAGATCAGGATCGTCCCGAACAGCGCCAGCGCGATGCCGACGCTGCCGAGGATGAAGTATTTCCACGCCGCCTCGAGCGCCCGGTCGGTGCGATAGATGCCGACCATCAGCACGGTGGTCAGCGTCGCCACCTCGATCGCCACCCACATCAGACCGATGTTGTTGGCGACGAGCGCGAGGTTCATCGCCCCGAGGAGCACCTGATAGAGCGTGTGATAGAAGCGCAGATGCAATTCGCTGAGATGGCCGGTCTCCAACTCGTGCGCGATGTAGCTGGCGGAGAAGACGCTGGTGGTGAAGGCCACGAACGTGTTCAGCACCACGAAGACGATGTTGAGATCGTCGACCAGCAGATAGTTCCCCGACGCCGGCTTCGCCACGAACAGCGACACCGCCGCCAGGAAGGTCAGGAAGGACGAGGCCATGTTGAGCCGCGCCGAGAGCAGATAGCCCGGCAACATCATCAGCACCACCGCCGTCGCCGGCGGCAGGAACAGGATCAGGTAGACGTTGTTCTCGATGAGGGCGGTCATCGGCTCTCCCCTCGGGATTCGTCGAGCGCCTGGAGATCCACCGAATCGAACCGTTCGCGGATGCGGAACAGGAAGATGCCGATGACGATGAGGGCGATCAGGATCGAGAAGGCGACGCTGATCTCGACGACCAGCGGCATGCCCTTGGCCCCGGTCGCCGCCAGGATCAGCCCGTTCTCGAGCGACATGAAGCCGACCACCTGACTGACCGCGTTGCGCCGGGTCACCATCATCAGGAGCCCGAGCAGCACCACCGACAGGGCGAAGGCGAGATCCTCGCGCGCCAGCGCGTCCGCTCCTTGCGTCACCCTGAGCATCACCACCATCGACAGCGACACCAGCGCGATGCCGGCCAGCATCGTCGGCACGGTGGCGACCACCGTCTCGACCTCGCGGTGAATGCCGAGCCGGGCGACGATCCGATGCAGCGCGACCGGGATCACGATCGCCTTGAAGGCCAGCGTGATCGCCGCGGTGATGTAGAGATGCGGCGCGTCCTGGACATAGGCCTGCCAGCCGACCGACAGCGCCAGCACGACGGCCTGCAGCGCGAACATGTTGAGGAGCGCGAAGAGGCGATCCTGGTAGAGCAGCATGAAGCTGACCAGGACCAGCCCCCCGGCGACCAGATGCGCGATGTCGAAACTCAGCCTGTCCAAATCACAGCCCTCGCGACACGAAGCGCAGCAGAGTGGCGAGCAACCCCAGCATCAGCGCCACGCCCAGGAAGTCCGGCACGCGGAAGACGCGCATCTTCGCCACCGTCGTCTCGAACAGCGCCAGCAGGATCCCCGCCGCCGCGAGCTTGCCGACATAGGCCGCGACGCCGACGAGATGCGCGGAGAACCCGGCATCGACCGGCGCCAGCCCCCACGGCACGAACACGCAGGCGATCAGCGAGACGTAGAGCAGCAGCTTGAGCTGCGACGACAGCTCGATCATCGCCAGATGCCGGCCCGAATATTCCAACACCATGGCCTCGTGCACCATGGTCAGCTCGAGATGGGTCGCCGGATTGTCGACGGGAATGCGCGCGTTCTCGGCGATCGCCACGATCACCAGACCGATCAGCGCCATGCCGAGCGACACCCGCAGCCCCACCTCCGGCGACAGCATGAAGCCGGCGACGGTCGACAGCTGCGTCGAGCCGGCGATCAGCGCCAGCGTGAACACGATCATGATCAGCGCCGGCTCTGCGAGCGTGGCGAACATCATCTCGCGGCTGGAGCCGAGCCCGCCGAAACTGGTGCCGACGTCCATCCCGGCGAGCGCCAGGAAGAAGCGCGCGCTGCCGAGCAGCGCCGTGATGACGATCAGATCCGCCGACCAGCTGAAGAGGAGGCCGGTGGCGAAGGTCGGCACCAGCGCCGCCGCCACCCAGGTCGCCGCGAAGATCAGATAGGGCGCCGCCCGAAACAGCCACGACGCGCCGTCGGCGACGATCGCCTCCTTGCGGGCGAGCTTGATCAGATCCCGATAGGGCTGGAGGAGCGGCGGCCCGCGCCGCCGCAACAGCCGCGCCTTGACCACCCGGACGAAGCCGGTCAACAGCGGCGACAGCAGCAGCACCACCAGCATCTGCGTGATTTGGATCGAGAGATCGCCGATCAGCCCCATGACGCCAGCACCAGCAACAGGAAGACCAAGGCCGCGAAGACCAGACTGAGATATTGCCGAATGGTGAGGAACTGGACGCGATTGAGCACGTCCGCCACCCGGCCGACCACCCCGATCAGCGGCGCGTAGAGCATCTCCCAGGCGAGATCGACGAGCGTGACCTCGAAGCGGGCCGGACGGAGATCGCCGGGCGGCGGCATCTCCACCCGTTCGCGCGCGCGGAAGGCGAAGTTGCCGAACACCCGCCGGACCGGCTGGGAGAAGCTCTCGGCCGAATATTGGGTGATCGGATCGGCTTCGGGGAAGCCGCAGTCCCACGCCGGCGCCCGGCGGATCGCGGCCGAGGCGAACCGATGAATGGCATAGGCCGCGAGCAGCGCCGAGCTGACGATGAAGAAGAACACCAGAAGGCCGTTGTAGGACGAGCGGCTCTCGGCGATCGGCGCGATCGAGAGCCAGGCGATCGCCGACTGGGACGGCATGGCGGCGCCGATCGCGGCCTGGACGATCGGCGCGAGCGCGTCGATCACCACGCCGGGGAAGATGCCGGTGAGGAGACAGAGGACCGCGAGCACGCCCATCGCCGTCAGCGACCAGCGGTCGACCTCCCGCGCGTCGCTCGCCTCCGGACCGCGCGGCCGCCCGAGGAAGGCGATCCCATAGGCCCGGACGAAACAGGCCCCCGCCAGCGCCGCCGCCAGCGCCAGCATCGCCCCGACCGCCGGGATCAGGAGCTTCAGCGCCCAGCTCCACAAGGCCGGGCTGAGCAGGATCGCCTGGAACACCAGCCATTCCGAGACGAAGCCGTTCAGCGGCGGCAGCGCCGAGATCGCCGCGCAGCCGATCAGCACGAAGAGACCCGTCGCCGGCATCCGGTTCAAGAGCCCGCCCATGCGCCCGAGATCGCGCGACCCGGTCGCCGTCAGCACCGCGCCGGCCCCGAAGAACAGGAGGTTCTTGAACAGCGAATGATTGAGGACGTGGAACAGCGCCGCCGTCATCGCCAGCGCCGCCGCGGCGGTGAAGCCGTTGCCCAGGAAGGCGAGCGCGAGACCCAGCGCGACGAAGATCACGCCGATGTTCTCGATCGTCGAATAGGCGAGGACGCGCTTCAGATCCGACTGCACCAGCGCGAACAGAACCCCGATCACCGCCGTGGTCGCCCCGGTGATCAGAACCGGGATGCCCCACCACCAGGACGGCGTGCCCAGGAGATCGAAGGTCACCCGCATGAAGCCATAGATCGCCACCTTGGTCATGACCCCGCTCATCAGCGCGGAGACGTGGCTCGGCGCCGCCGGATGGGCGAGCGGCAGCCAGACGTGCAGCGGCACCAGACCGGCCTTCGACCCGGTGCCGAAGAGGACGAGGCCGAGCACCACCGCCGCCACCACCGGCGTCGGACCATGGGCGCGAATGGCGGCGAAGGTGAAGTCGCCGTCGGTTCCCGCGAGAAGGCCGAAGGCGAGCAGCAGCGCGAAGGTGCCGGCGCTCGCCATGGTGACGTAGACGAGGCCGGCTCGCAGATTGCCCGCCTCGCGGTGATGCGCCATCACCAGCGCCCAGGAGGCGAGCGACATGAACTCCCACGCCAGCAGGAAGGTGAAGGCGTCGTCGGCGATCAGGACGAGGTTCATGCCCGCGAGGAAGACCGGGAAGAACGGCAGAACGCGCAGCGGTTCGTGCTCGTGCCGGCCGTAGCCGATCGCATAGAGGCTGGCCGCCGCCGCCCCGAAATCGACCACCGCGAGGAAGAAGGCGGAGAGCGCGTCGATCCGGAAATGCGCGCCCGACCACGGAAGGCCGAGCGGCAGCACCAGCGTCTCCGCCGTCCCGGACGCGCCGAGGAGATGGGCGAGCGCGGCGACGAACGCGACGAGCGACAGCACCAGCGTGGCGCCATAGACGGCGTCCGAGCCGCGTCGCTGCCGCCCCCACGCGAGAGCGGCGCCCCCCAAGACCAGCAACACGACGTCGCCGATGAAGAAACCGACGAGCGGCATCGACACATTCCCCGAGGCAGGCGTTGCACGCACGCGGCCGAAGCGATCGGCGACGAGACCCCGCGCATACCCCGCGGGTCCCGTTCCGCCCATTCATTATCAAGTCTGACACATCAGTCTTGATAGCAGATCAATTACCGATCCAGCCTACGCCGTCTGCCGTCGAGGTCAATACGACGCCCTCGTGGGCCGACGAATTTCTCGCCGCGCCCGCGCGTCGGTCCACCCCCCCCTGCGGTGGCCCCGTCGCATCCTCGAGAGGGATTCCCCGTCAGCGAGCGAGAAACGCGTCGGTCGCCGCCCGCGACGGCAGCGAGGATTGGCACCCGCGCGTCGCGCAGGCGAGCGCCGAGGCCGCCGTGGCGCGCTCGAGCGCCGTCGCGACGTCGGCGCCGCGATCGCGCGCCGCGACGAAGACCCCGACGAAGCAATCTCCCGCCGCCGCGGTGTCGACCGCCACGATCTCGCGCGCCGGCAGACGGTGGATCGTCTCGCCGAACACCGCCTCGAGACCGTCGGCCCCGAGGGTTCGGATCACGTCGATGCCGAGCGCCATCCGCAGGGCCGGCGCGTCGCCGTCGCAGTCGAGCCGTTCGGCGAGCGCCGCCGCCTCGGTCTCGTTCACCACGAGAACGTCGCAGGCCTTCAAGGCCTCGACCGGCAGCGGTCGCGCCGGAGCGAGATTGAGCACCACCCGGACACCGGCGGCGCGGGCGCGCGCGATCGCCGCCACCACCTCCTCCGTCGGGCATTCCATCTGGAGAACGAGATGACTCGCCCGCGCCAGGAGCGTCTCGGGGATCATCTCGGCGCGGGCCGCGTCGTTGGCCCCGCCGGCGACGACGATGCGATTGGCGCCGGACCGCTCGACGACGATCGAGGCACAGCCGGTCGACACCTCGACCCGGGCGATCGCGCCGACGTCGACGCCGGCCTCCACCAATGCGCTCAGCAGCCGCTCGGCCATGCCGTCGCGCCCGACCGCCCCGACCATGGCGACCTCCGCGCCGTCGCGCGCCGCCGCCGCCGCCTGATTGGCCCCCTTGCCGCCCGCCTCCAGCCGGAACGCGTCGGCCCGCGTGGTCACGCCCTCCTCGGGCGCGTGCTCGCACTCGAACACGAAGTCGGCATTGAGGGACCCGAATACGACGATCATCTTCCGTCTCCCGATCTCGCCCTGTCGCGGGATCCGCGGGGCGGACCGTCACCGTCCCGCGCCCATCCCACCGGGCATCGCACGTCACGCCTTCGATTTATGAAATACCGCACTGCAAAATATTGTCTTATTCCGAAATACGGATTATAAGATTTTCAGCTCGATGTACACCGAAAAGACCGGACTGCGACGGTTGAATCGGAGTGCGCTTCGTCCATTCTGCCGAATGTCGGGCGCCCGTCGCGTGGCCGACACAGGTTCTGATCGATATCGGAGTTCCAATGTCCAGGAAGGCGATCGAAGAGACCGAGGGCCAGAGAGACGGCGTCGCCAAACTCTTCGTCAAGATGATGGTCATTCTCAACTGTTTCACGCGGGGTGGAGGACAGCTGTCGATCGGAGACATCGTCGAGAGAACCGGCATTCCGCGCACGACCGTGCACCGGATTGTCGCATCACTGCGCGACGTCGCGCTCCTCGACCAGGATGGACGGCGCCAGACCTATCGTCTCGGCTTGCAGATGTTCTATTTCGGCAGCGCCGTCATGGCCAATCTCGACCTCGAGACTCACGCCCACCCCCATGTCCTCGCACTCCATCAGCTGACCGGCGAGGTCGTCCATCTCCACATTTTCGACGGCAGCCAGATGGTCTGCATCGAGCGTGAGGAGATGAACGACAGTCGCCTGACGACCGTCACGACCATCGAGGCGGCGCCGACCTATTGCACCGGCGTCGGCAAGGCCTTCCTCGCCTTCCAAGCCCCCGACCTGATCGCCCGGATCGCCGAGGAGGAGCCGCTTCGGCCGAGAACACCGAATACTTTCAGCACCCTGCCGGAACTCGAGGCGGAACTCGCGCGGATCCGCGAACGCGGCTATTCGGTCGACGACGAGGAGAACGAAATCGGCATCCGCTGCGTCGGCGCGCCGATCCGCGACTCGCGCGGGCGCGTCTTCGCCGCCATCAGCGTCTCCGGCACCAGCGAACGCATGCCGCTCACCCGCGTCCACGGACTGGCCCCGGCCGTCATGCACACGGCGGAAAAGATATCCACCGCCCTGGGTTGGGTACCGGATCGAGTATAAGGAATTGGTTGCCTGACAATTCGCCGCAAGTCCGCAATATGGGATTGACGAGATAGAAGCATGCGTTTAATCCTCCTTTCAAACAGGAGGAAGCCATGAGAAGCCCAAACGGCCCGATCGTCTGCTCCGTGCTCGCTCTGTTGGTCGCGGCGCTCTCGACGAGCACCGCCCGAGCCGGCGAGTTTCCCCGACGCCCCGTGACCATCGTCGTCCCGGCCGCCGCCGGTGGCGGTGGCGACACCACCACCCGCCTGTTGGCCCGTGGCCTCGAACGCGAACTCGGCCAGGCCGTCACCATCGTCAATCAGGGCCAGGGCGGCGGCGTGGTCGGACTGACCACCCTCGTCAAGGCGGCGCCCGACGGCTACACCGTAGGCCTCCTGTTCCCTTATGCGGGTTACAAATACACGGGTCAGGCGACCTTCACGCACCGCGACTTCAGCCCGATCGCCAATTTCAACGGCGATGCCGCGGCCCTGGTGGTCGCCTCCGGCTCCCCCTTCGCGACGTTGAAGGACGCCTTCGACGCGATGAAGGCCGCCCCCGAGCGCTACAAGATCCATTGCAGCGGCGGCTGCGGCAGCGTCTGGGACGTGCCCGTCGCCGCGGTGATGCTCGACTACGGCATCGAAGTCTCGCGTCTGTCCTGGATTCCGGGACAGGGCGCGGCGACCGGGCTTCAGGAACTCGCCTCGGGCGGGGTCCACCTTCAGACGGTGTCGCTGCCGGAATCCGCCGCCCTGACCCAGGCCGGTCTGGTCCGCCCCCTGGCGGTGTTCAGCCCGAAGCCGGTCCCCGGGTTCGAGACCGTTCCCCTCGCCGGCGACGTGGTCGGCCATCCCGTCGACGGCGGCACCTGGCGCGCCCTCGCCGGGCCGGCCGGCGTCCCGCCCGACGTGATCGCGGTCTGGGAGGCCGCCGTTCGCAAGACGGTGGAGAGCCCCGAGTTCCTCGCCGCGATGAAGAAGGCCAACTTCGGCGTCAAATGGGCGGGCGCGAAGGATCTCGCGCGGCTGATGGAAGACTACGAGACCGGAACCGCGCGGGTCATGCGCGCCCTCGGCTACGCCGAATAGAACGGCGAGGGTCCTCAGATGAAAGTGAACGACGTCATCGTCGGTGGCGTGATCCTCGGCCTCGGCGCCTTCGTGGCGACGACGGGATACATGCTCCGCCCACCCCGCCACCTGGCCTACGGGCCGGGCTTCTTCCCGATGCTGATCGGCTTCGGCCTGATGACGGTCGGCGCCCTGATCGCGATCCAGGCGCTCTCCACTCTGCGCGGTTCGAGCTGGGCGACCGTTCCGGAGTGGGCGCGCTCCCGCGGTGGCCTGCTCCGCTTCGCGATCATCCCGGCCGCCATCGTCTTCTACATCGTCGCCGTCGGCCCGCTCGGCTTCCTCGCGACCGCGACGATCCTTCTGGCGACGATCTTCGCCGTCAACGGCGTCGCGGCGCGACGCGGCCTCCCGCTCGCCCTGGGGCTCGCGGTCGTGGTCAATCTGGTCTTCGCCTCGGTCCTGCACGTCCCGCTCTCCTGGGGCGTCCTCGAACCTTTCTCCGGGTGGCTGATATGGTGATCGGATCCATCTTCTCGCAACTGGCCGACCCCTATCTGTGGACGGTCGTGGTGATCTCGGCGGTCTATGGCCTGATCGTCGGCGCCATTCCCGGCCTCACCGCGCTGATGGCGACGGCTCTGCTCGTCCCCTTCATCATCTTCATGCCGCCGCTGCCGGCGGTCGCCTCGATCATCACCGCCTCGGCGATGGCGATCTTCGCCGGCGACATTCCCGGCGCGCTGCTGCGCATGCCCGGCACGCCCGCCTCCGCCGCCTATACCGACGACGCCCACGGGCTGACGCTGAAGGGCAAGTCGGCGGTCGCGCTCGGCGCCGGACTGTTCTCGTCGGTGTGCGGCGGGCTGATCAGCGCGATCATCCTGACCTCGTCGGCGCCCTGGCTCGCCCGCGCCGCGCTGTCGTTCTCGTCGGTCGAATATTTCTGGCTCGGCGTGCTCGGCCTCAGCTGCGCCACCTTCGTCGCCGGACCGTCCCTGCTCAAGGGGCTGGCGTCGCTGTTGTTCGGCCTGTTCCTGGCGACCGTCGGCCTCGACCCGGTCTCCGGCATGCCGCGCTTCACCTTCGGCTCGTCCGATCTGATGGGTGGCCTCGGCCTGATCCCGATCCTGATCGGCCTCTTCGCCGTGTCCGAACTGATGCGCAACGCCAATGCCCCCGCCGCCGGCGAGGCCGCGAACGCCGCCACCGGATCCGTGATCCGCTCCTCCGCCGGCCTGATGTGGACCCACAAGATCGGCATCCTGCGCGGCAGCCTGATCGGCACGCTGGTCGGGGCCCTGCCCGGCGCCGGCTCCGACATCGCCGCCTGGATCTCCTACGCCACCGCGCGCAAGTTCTCCCGGGTCGGCCGCAAGACCGACGAAGACGGCGCGGTCGAGCGCATCATGTCGGCGAGCGCCGCCAACAACGCCAGCCTCGGCGGCGCCTACATCCCCGCGACGGTCTTCGGCATCCCCGGCGACGCCATCACCGCGATCGTCATCAGCGTCATGTTCATCAAGGGCATCAACCCCGGCCCGACGCTGTTCCTCAATCGCCCCGAGGTGATCTACGGCATCTTCGCGATCTTCTTCGTCGCCAATCTGCTGATCATCCCCCTCGGCATCGCCTGCATCCACAGCTTCCGCTCGATCATGCGCCTGCCGACCACGGTGATCTCGCCGGTGATCCTGCTGTTCTGCATGCTCGGCGCCTTCTCGGTCGAGAACACCTTGTTCGCCGTCGGTCTGGTCGCGGTGTTCGGCTTCGTCGGCTGGCTGATGGAGGCCAACCAGATCCCGCTCGCGCCGGCCATCCTCGGGCTCATCCTCGGACCGCTGCTCGAACAGACATTCATGACGACGATGCTCAAGTCGCAAGGGGATCTCGTCACCTTCTTCGACCGGCCGATCGGCGGAACCATCGGCGTCGTCACCCTGGCGGTGTGGACGATCACCATCGGACTGAAGGTCTTCCGGCCGGGCGACGCGATCGAGATTCCGGCCGCCGAACAGGGGCGAGCCGAGTGAAGACCCGAGCCGAGGCCCCTGCCCCGACTTTCGAAGAAAGAAAGATCTCGAGAAAGATCACGGAGGACGAAATGTCGAAGAAGTCGAGTATTCTCGCTGGTCTCCTGAGCGCGACCGTCGCCGGCGCCCTGCTCGCCGGTCCCGCGGCGGCGGCCTGGCCCGATCACCCGATCAACCTCATCGTCGTGGCCGGCGCCGGCGGCGGCAGCGACTTCACCTTCCGCCTGCTGGCGCGTGAACTCGAGAAGGCCGGCCAGCCGATCAACGTCATCAACCAGGCCCAGGGCGGCGGCATCGTCGGCTACACGACCTACACCAGCGCCAAGCCGGACGGCTACACGCTCGGCCAGCTCTCCCCCTTCGCCCAGTTCAAGATCCTCGGTCAGGCGAACTTCACCACCGCGAGCTTCACCCCGATCGCCCTCGTCAACGTCGATCCGGCCGCCGTCCACGTCGCCGCCAAGGGCAAGCTGAAGTCGCTCGGCGACATCGTCGCCGCGCTGAAGAAGGATCCGGCGAGCCTGCGGATCTCCTGCGGCGGCACCTGCTCGGCGAGCTGGGACATTCCCTTCGTCTCGCTCATGCTCGCGGAAGGCATCGACGTCGCCAAGATCAACCTGATCCCGGCGTCGGGATCGGCCGCCGGCCTCCAGGAACTCGCCGCCGGCGGTCTCGACGTGGTGCTGTGCTCGATCCCCGAGACCGACGCGCTGAAGGACGCCGGACTGATCGAGACGGTGGCGGTGCTCTCCGCGACGCGGCTCGAGAAATATCCGAAGGTGCCGACCGCCAAGGAAGTGACCGGCAAGGACGTCACCGGCGGAACCTGGCGCGGCGTCGCCGGACCGGCCGGCATGGACCCGGCCCTCGTCGCCCGCATCGAGGGCGCCGTCCACAAGGCCTACGAGACCTCGAGCTTCCAGGCCGGCATGAAGGAGCGCGGCTTCGGAACGACCTATCTCGACGCCGCCGGCTTCACCGCCTTCATCAAGGCGCACGAAGCCCAGACCCGGCAGGTGATGGAGGCGCTCGGCGTCGCCAAGGCGCCCTGAGGCCCCCTCCACGATCGGCCCTTCGGAACCTTCCCGAAGGGCCCCACACCGACACGGCGGTCCCTCGTCTGGACCGTCGACGGCGGAGCCGTGCCCGAAGGGGCGGCGAGGCCACAGCGAAAGGACGCGAACCACCGACCGCAGACCGACACTTCATCCGCCCCGCCACCCCGCTGCGCCCGAGAGACGCTCGAGCAGCCCCGAATCGACATGCAAGGATATCGACGATGACCAAGGCTTCCGGGTTGATGCCCGCCTGTATGACCATCTGGAACGACGATCAGAGCTACAGCAAGCCCAAGATGGAGAAGTATCTCCGCTGGCTGCTCGACAACGGCGCGCAGAACCTGTCGATCTGCGGCAGCACCGGCGAGAACATCGCCATGAACATGGACGAGCAGAAGGAGGTCATCGCCCACGTCCTGTCCTTCATCGGCGGCGAGGTTCCCGTCTATTGCGGCACCGGCCTCTACCCGACCCTGCACACCGTCGGCCTCTCCAAGTTCGCCGAGGATCACGGCGCCTCGGGCGTGATGGTGATCCTGCCCTACTATCTCAACCCGCATAAGAAGGCGGTGCTGGACCATTTCCGCGAACTGCGTCGGAACATCGAAATTCCGATCATGGTCTACAACAACCCCTGGTTCACCGGCTATGAACTGACCCCGCTCGAGGTCAAGACGCTGGTCGACGAGGGCGTCGTGTCCTCGGTCAAGGCCGCCCACGGCGACGCCAACCGCGTCCACGAACTGCGCTTCCACTGCGGCGACAAGCTCGACATCTTCTACGGCCACGACTACGCCGCGATGGAAGGCATGCTCGCCGGCGCCGACGGATGGCTGAGCGGGTTCCCGGCGGTGCTGCCGCGCCCCTGCCGCGACCTCATGGACATCTGCATCACCGAGAAGAACGTCGACAAGGCCCGCGCCCAGCAGGCGAAGCTCCAGCCCTACATCGACTATTTCTTCTACGACAAGACCGCCGGCGTGCCCCACTGGCAGGAGATCTGCAAGTACACGCTGACCGCCCAGGGTCTCGACGTCGGCCTGCCGCGCCGTCCGCTCGGTGCGCTCGACGACGCCAACAAGCGCAAGGTCGAGAAGCTCCTGGCCGATCTGCTCTGATCCCACATCCCCGGAGGCCCGACCCGTTCGGGTCTCCGGACACTTCCCTCGTCCACGCCGTCGACCGACCGCGGGCCGGCGGTCACGACGCCCCTCCGTCACGATGCGATGTCGTATTTCTTCAGCCGATAGGCGAGCGTCGCGCGGCTGATGCCGAGGAGCCGCGCCGCGAGCGACAGATTGCCCTTCGCCTCCGCGAGCGCCAACCGGAGCATCCGCGCCTCGGTGTCGGCCAGCGTCGGCAGCCCGCCCGGACCCTGGGTGAAGTCGATTTCGTCCATGTCGACGCTCTGCGACAGCGCCCCGTCGCGCTGGACCACGAAGGTGGTCGACGTCACCTCCTCGCCGGTGGTGAAGAGATGGCAGAGGTCGAGGGCCCCACCCTCGTCGGCGAGAATGACCGCGCGCTCGACCAGATTCTCCATCTCACGGATGTTGCCGGGCCAGCGATAATTGATCAGCGCGTCGACCGCCCGTTCGCGAAAGCCGGTGATGGTCTTGCCGTGCTTGGCCGCCGAGCGGCGCATGAACCAGTTCATCAGCAACGGAATGTCGTCGCGCCGGTCGCGCAGCGGCGGCACCCGGATCGGAAAGACGTTGAGGCGATAGAAGAGATCCTCGCGGAAGGATCCCTCCTTGACCGCGTCGCGCAGATTGACGTTGGTCGCCGCGATCACCCGCACGTCGACCTTGCGCACCTTGTGATCGCCGACCCGCTCGATCTCGCCCTCCTGCAGGGCGCGCAGGAGCTTGCCCTGGGCTGTGAAACTGAGCGTGCCGATCTCGTCGAGGAAGAGCGAACCGCCGTGGGCGCGCTCGAAGCGGCCGGGGCGCGAGACGGTGGCCCCGGTGAAGGCGCCCTTCTCGACCCCGAACAGTTCCGATTCGATCAGTTGCTCCGGGATCGAGGCACAGTTGACCGCGACGAAGGGTCCGTCGGCGCGGCGGCTGAGACGATGGAGATTGTGCGAGAAGATCTCCTTGCCGACGCCGCTCTCGCCGAGGAAGAGCACGGTCGCCTCGCTCGGCGCCACCTTCTTGACGAGATGGCAGACCGAGTTGAAGGCACTGGAGATGCCGACCATGCCGAAGTCGTTCTCGCCGCTCGCCGGACCGCGCGCGGCGATGCGGGCGGTGGCCGGCAACTTGTCCGGCGAGGTCGGATTGAACTTCACGAAATCGCCGATCTGGAGGAAGCGCAGATCGTCGGCCGCGTCCTCGCCCCAGTCCTCGGCCGGACGGCCGACGACCCGGCATTGACTGTGGCCGGTGCATTTGCATTCGGTCTCGCGCCACAGGATCGGCCGACCCATGAAGGTCGAGGTATAGCCGCAGGCATAGCCGACCAACATCCAACAGGCCGGCTCGTCGGCGATGCCGTAACTCGCCAGATGCGCCTCCGCCTCGGCGCAATCGATCAGGCGGAAGTCACCGAAATAACGACCCTTGCCGACGTCGATGTCGAGGGAGATCGGTTCGCAGTGGACGATGCCCTCGAGCGAGACCAGTTGCGGCCCGGCGAGAAAGTTGTCGTAGGTGCTCGATCCCGAACGCAGCTTCTTGGCCATCTCCGCGTCGCTCGCCCCGGCCTGATAGCCGATGCGAGTGATGAGCCCGCGCGCGGTCTCCTTGCCGAGGCTCTCGATCAGCTCCTGCCGCAGCGCCCCGAGCGAGCTGACGTGCATCAGCATCATGCGTTGGTCGTCGAGCCAGATCCGCCCCTGTTGAGGGGCGAAGCGGAGCCGATTGGCGAGATCGTGAATTTCGGGGACGTGGACGTCGCCGAGCCCGCCTCCCCGTTTGGCAGACGTGTCGGCGGCCGACATGTCCGTTCCTCCCATCGTTCTTGTTCCACGGGTTATACGCTTGTTCATTCGCGTCTTTCCATCGTCTCTCGCCGAGCCGAGGGGCCCCGGTCCCGGCGAGATCGCCCGTGTCAGAAGAAGCGGTCGTAGTGGATGCGCTCGACCGGCACCGTCCACCGGAGGATCAGGAGATCCTGGAGCGCCTCGATCATCGGCGGCGGCCCGGCGAAATAGAACTCGCAGGCCTCGCGGCGATCGACGAGGCGCGCCTCTACCGCCGCGTGGACGAAGCCGCGCGCCCCCGCCCAGTCGCTCCCCTCCGGCTCGGCGGAGAGAACCGGCACGTAGTCGGCGACCCCGGCGAGATCGGCACCCATCAGCGTCGCGAAGCCGAGATCGGCCCGAGTGCGCGCGCCCTCGAAGACGAGCACCCGCCGTTCGGGACGTGCCCGCAGAGCGGCGCGGGCGATCGAGACGATCGGCCCGATGCCCGAGCCGCCGGCGATCAGGACGACGTCGCGCTCCACCGCCTCGCGGAAATGGCCGTGACCGTAGGGCGCGTCGAGCGGAAGCACGTCGCCGACCGCGACCGTGTCGAAGAGCGCGGTGCTGCCGCGCCCGCCCGGCACCCGGCGCACGACGAAGCGCCATTCCCCCGCCTCGTTCGGCAGGTTCGACATGGAATAGGCGCGCACGCCCTCGGCGCCCGGCACCCGCAGCAGGCCGTATTGACCGGCGACGAAGGCCGCCGGACCTTCGGCCGCGAACACGAATTCCGACATCTCCGACGTGATCGCCGTCCGCGCCACCAGCCGGGCAGCGCGACGGAGCGGCGCCACCACCGGGCGATTTTCCTCCGCGGGGCGCACCCGGATCACGCAGTCGCCGAGCGGACGCGACTGGCAGGCGAGGCGCTTGCCCCGCCGTCGATCCCGTTCGGAGAGGCCGGGGGCCGCCGTCCACAGCGTCTCCATCTCGCCGGAGACGAGGTCGAACCGGCAGTTTCCGCAACCGCCGACGCTGCAATCGTGGGGGAAGCCGATGCCGGCGCGGAGCGCCCCGCGCAGCAGCGTGTCCTCGTCGGCGGAGACGTCGAAGACGCCTCCGCCCTCCAGTTCGATCCGATGGCTCATCGGTCCCTCGTTCGTCACAGACCGAGACCGTGACGCCACGCCGCGACCGCCTCGCGCGCGGCCACGGCGGTGTCGCGCGCATCGGGCAGGCGTGCGCAATAGGCGTCGATCGCCGCGTCGCCGAGCGGCGCCCATTTGGCGAGCCACCCCCCGAGGACCGCGCGATTGCCGTCCTCTTCGAGCATCATCTTGACCAGCGCCGCGACCCAGCGGCGGTGACGATCGGCGTCGACCAGCTGCGCGTCGCACAGGAGACCGATGAGATTGTCGCCGTTGTGCCGCCCCGCCTGACCGAGACCGCGCAGCACCGCCTCCTCCACCGCCGGCCGGGCGACGAGATTCATGGCGACGAAGTGCTCACCCCAGTCGTAGGTGGCGAGACCGCGCTCGACGAGTTCGCGGAACCCCTGCCACGCCGCCTCGCCCTCCCAGATCGCCCGTTCGCCGGTGCCGAAACCGAAGCCGTCGAAGGTCTTGGCCAGTTCCCGGGTGCGGTAGGCGGTGTGGGTCAGCCAGCGCAGGGAATCGGCGGTCTGATAGGTGGCGACGTTGGAGATGGTCGAGGCCGGCGCCATCTGGCAGAGATAGGCCGAGCCCATCTGCAGCGTGTGGAAGAGATAGCGCGCCGGGGTATAGACATGGGCGAGATGCCGCGCCCAGGACGCGTCGAGCATCGTGTCGTGGCCGCGTTCGGAGAACTGATCGAACAGGCCGAAGACGTAGTTCTCCTGGCCGTCCTGGATCATGTTGTAGGTGCGATAGACCATCTCGTCGGGATCGCGGAAGGCGTTCCAGTCGGGGTGCGTCAAGGGCGAGGCGTTGCGGTTCCGCTTGAACCACGCCGCCGGCGCGAAATCGGGATCGAGCTCGAACGGCGCGTCGGGACGGTCGGTCGTGTAGTGGAGATTGGTGGAGACGATCTCGTATTCGCTCGGCTTGCGGCGGCGGGCGGCGAGATGGCTCCAGGTCTTCAGCGGCTGGGCGAGTGCGGGCTGGGTCATCGTTTCCCCCGAGGTCACAGAGTCTTTTCGTAGTAGAAGCGGATGTGCTCGTCGGTCGTCTCGATGCGCCCGGCGAAGGAGCCGAGGTTCACCTCGAACTCCGACATGCGGAACGCCCGGCCGAGCGTGCGCTCGAGCGTCGAACGCCGGAGGATCAACTCGCCGTCGGTGTCGATGCGCACATAGGCGACCTTGTCGTCGACGCGGATGGTCTTGCCCGGATTGTCTTCTTCCGCCGCCTCGATGATCCCGGCGGTGAGCGGACCGGCGCGCAGGATGGGTCCGACCCTATTGTTGCGATAGCCTTCGGCGGCCTCGTGGGTGCTCATGTGGGGTTCCTCCCGTTCGATCGTTCTCGTTCTCGTTCTCGTTTTCGTTTTCGTTGGTTCAGGTGTGGGCGAAGAGGGCGGCGACCCCCTCCGTCGACACCAGGACGGTCTCGCCCTCGATCCGCACCGGGTAGCCGGCGAGGCGGCAGTCCTTGGGATTGACGCCCTCGCCGCTCTTCGCGTCGAAGGTCCACTGATGGGCGCGGCACATGACCGTGCGCCCGTCGAACTTGCCCTCGACCAGCGGAATGTCCTGGTGCGGGCAGATCCCTTGGAAGGCGCGGATCTCGCCGCCCTCCGGCCAGACCAGGAGGATCGGCCGTCCGTCGACCTCCACTTCGGTCATGTCGCCTTCCCAGATGTCGTCGAGCGTGCAGGCGGGCTTGAAGGTCATCGCGGCCTCACGCGTCGCAGAAGATGAATTCGAGGGTCTCCATCGGCCGAACGCCGGTCTCGGCGAGCCGCTGGTCGCGGGGGAAGAAGTCGCTCGCCCCCTGGCGACGGACCCGCACGATCTTGTCGGGACGCGGCGCGACGCGCGTGCCGACCGAATGATGCGCGGCGGCGGCGGCCACCTCGTCCATCGTGTTCTCGGTGTCGACGGGCAGCAGCAGGAGGACGAAATCCTCCTGAAAATTGGAGATCACGGGAAACAGGGCCATGGTCGGCTCCTCGATGAAGGGAGATGGGGAGCGCGAGCGCGCCCTGCCGGCGCCGGACCCGGCGGACCGGCACGAGGGTCGCGCACGCGGCGGTTCGATCACTCGGCGGCGCGACGGATGTCGCGATAGGCGTCGACCCAGGCATAGCCGTGGGCATCGTCGCCCATTTCGCCGGGCTGGAGGCTCATGTAGGCGAGCGCCCCGCCGAGATCGGGCGGCAGGATGTGGCCGGCGAGGAAGCGGTCGACCAGCGACATGTGACCGCGATAGCGCTCCGGCTCCTGCTCGAACACCCAACGGTCGATCTCGGAATTGAAGTGATAGAGCCGGCCTTCGTATTCGAGCGGCCAGTCCTTGACGTTCCAGCCGTTGCCGGGGATGGCGCAGATCGGGATCTGGCTCATGTTGCAGACGATCGGCAGCGTCTCCGGCAGGGTGCGCTCGGTGCGCCCCTCGACGAGATTGTCGATGATCACGTCCCAGGCCTTGCCGAAGGTGTCGTTCCAGCCGGGATATTTCTCCTCGAGCCAGTCGCGGCACTCGGGCGTGACGCCGGCTGCCGGGTTCCACCACAACGTCGGTCGCCAGAACCACAGGCCCATCTGATAGGCGTGGTGCTGATAGTCGAATTCGGCGATCATCTTGTCCCAATACCAGGGCAGATCGAGACCGAGATCGATCAACGAGCGCTCGAACTGGCCGACGATCCACTCCAGCATGAACTCCTTGAACGACTGCTTGCGGTGTTCGAGCGGCGTGTTGTAGTCCATCGACGGGCCGGTCAGGATGCAGAAGATCCGCCAGGCCCGGGCGATGGCGATGTCGACCAGCTTCTGCGCCTCCGCCTTGCGACCGTTGGCGATCAGCACCTGCAACGCCGGGCCGCCGATCTGGGCGTGACGGCTCTCGTCGGTCTGGATCGAGGAGATCAGGCTGGCGAAAGTGTAGTCGCCGGCTTCCGCCGCATCCGCCGCGAGGCCGAGGAACTGCATGTTGGTGAAGCCGGTCTCGAAGGCGAAGGTCAGCATCACCGCGATCTCGGTCGCCGAGCGCGCCATGAACAGGTCGTCGAAGGCATGCCGCGCCGCGATCGCCGCCCATTCGTTGGTGTGATACGCCTTGTGACCCCAGTCGAACTGACGGTCCTTCGGGCAATATTCGTGCGGGAAGAAGAGCTGCAGCTGGGCGTGACGGTTCTCGTCCATCATGCCGAAGGTCGCCATGTTGCGCATGCCGGGCGCCCGCCCGAAGCGGGCCATGCGCGCCTCCGCGCTCATCGCCGCGTATTCGCCGAGCGCGATCGCGCCGTAATGCGACTTCAGGATCGAGCGCCAACCGGGATCGGCATCCTCGAAGATGCGAGAGCGCTGGAGCGCCGCCTTGATCGAATAGGCGCCCGCGTCCTTCTCGCGCTGGACCGACACGTATTCCGGAAACGAGGTCTTGTAGGGCTCGTCGTAGACCTCCCACTTCTCCGCCGGAATGCCTTGGGCGCCGGTCATGACGTCGGGAAAGAGGTCCGCGTCGGACACCCAGGTCGGTGTCCAATTGGTGGTACGAGCGATGTCGTACCATTCGGATCGGTCGAGCAATGCCATGGCGTTTCCCTCTCGTCGCGTCTTTCGTCGTTTCGTGGCGCCGTGCTCTCGGCCGTGGCGCGGACCATGTTTGGCAAGACGAATGCCAATTTTCGAAATTTCGGAAAATTTCGCGATGCGATAGGCCCGACCCTGCCGCGTCTTCGCGGCGCGGAAATCGGCGGCCGCAAGAATTGCTCGGAAATTTCAGTGTGGACCGTCCACCGGCCCGAGGTCTTCGGCACCGCACAGGGCGAGAAGGATCGCCCGCGCCGCGCCGGTGATTTGATGTCCACAGAAAGCGGCGCGCCGTCACGCCGCTCGTCTTCATCATTTGAAGCAATCGATCGCCGCCGGGCGGCACCGGGAGCCGGCGCGGACCGCCTCAGCGAAAGTCCCGCGCCCGCACCCGGAGCCCGACGCCGTCGCCGACGTCCCGCGCCCCGACCGTCGCCAGCGCCTCGGTGAGATCGGAGACCCGCGCGGCCACCACATGGACCACCTCGCCCTCCCGCTGCACGGTTCCGCCGATGCCGATCAGGCGGGCGCCGAGGATCTGCCGGCGGTTCGCCTGGAACAGCGCCCGCCAGACGACGATGTTGGCCACGCCCGTCTCGTCCTCGATCGTCATGAAGAGCACGCCCTTGGCCGAGCCCGGCCGCTGCCGCACCAGGACGAGACCGGCGACCTCGACCTGCTGCCCCGCCCGCGCCGCGCCGGCCTCGGCGCAGGTCACGATCCGCCGCCGCGCCAGATCGGAGCGGAGGAAGGAGAGCGGATGAGCGCGCAAGGTGAGCCCGACGTGGCCGTAGTCCGCGACCACCTCGCCGCCCGCCGTCATCGGCCGGAGACGGACCGCCGGCTCGATCTGCTCGACGACCGGCCGCGCCGCCCGCTCGGCCGCCGCCACGAACAGCGGCAGCGGCTCGTCGCGCAGGCCCCGGATCGCCCACAGCGCCTCGCGGCGGGCGAGCCCGAGCGCGGTGCGGAAGGCGTCGGCCTCGGCGAGCCGCGTCAGTGCCGCGACCGACAGCCCGGCCCGCCGCCACAGATCCTCCACCGAGTGGACCGGCGCCTCGCCGCGCACCGCGACGAGCCGGGCCGCCTCCGCCTCGGCGAGCCCGCGCACCATCCGGAAACCGAGCCGCACCGCGAAACGGCCGCGCTCGGCGTCGACCGGCTCGAGCGTCGCATCCCAATGGGACGCCGCGACGCAGACCGGCCGCACCTCGATGCCGTGATCGCGGGCGTCGCGCACGATCTGCGCCGGGGCGTAGAAGCCGAGCGGCTGGGCATTGAGGAGCGCCGCGCAGAAGACGTCCGGATGCCGGCACTTCATCCAGGCCGAGGCATAGGCGACGAGCGCGAAGGAGGCGGCGTGGCTCTCGGGAAAACCGTAGCTGCCGAAGCCCTCGAGCTGACGGAAGATCTGCGCGGCGAAATCCGCCGTGTAGCCGTTCGCCACCATGCCGGTGATCAGCTTCTGCCCGAAGGAGGAGATGGTGCCGGTGTGTTTGAAGGTCGCCATGGCCCGGCGGAGTTGGTCGGCCTCCCCGGCCGAAAAGCCCGCGCAGACGATGGCGACCCGCATCGCCTGTTCCTGGAAGAGCGGCACGCCGAGCGTCTTGCCGAGCACCGCCTCGAGTTCCGGCGTCGGATAGTCGACCTTCTCGAGCCCGGCGCGGCGGCGCAGATAGGGATGGACCATGTCGCCCTGGATCGGCCCGGGTCGGACGATCGCCACCTCGATCACCAGATCGTAGAAGGTTCGCGGCCGCAGCCGCGGCAGCATCGACATCTGCGCCCGACTCTCGATCTGAAAGGTGCCGAGCGTGTCGGCCTTGCGGATCATGGCATAGGTCGCCGGATCCTCCGCCGGGATGGTCGCGAGATCGAGGCGGATCGCCTTGTGTTCGTCGAGGAGGTCGAAGGCGCGCCGCATGCACGACAACATGCCGAGCGCCAGCACGTCGACCTTCATGAACTTCAGCGCGTCGATGTCGTCCTTGTCCCATTCGATGATCTGGCGATCGGCCATGGCGGCCGGTTCGATCGGCACGAGATCGTCGAGCCGGTCGTGGGTGAGGACGAAGCCGCCGGGATGCTGGGAGAGATGGCGCGGGCTGCCGACCAACTGGTGGGCGAGGTCGAGCGTCAGCCGCAGACGGCGATCGTTCATGTCGAGACCGAGCGCCCGCGCCCGGTCCGCCTCCTCCTCCGGCTGACCCCACACCAGCGACGACAGCGTCTTGGTGAGATCCGCCGGCAGGCCGAGCGCCTTGCCGACGTCGCGGACCGCCGCCTTGGCCCGGTAGCGGATCACCACCGCGCAGAGCGCCGCATGGTCGCGGCCATAGGTCTCGTAGATCCATTGGATCACCTCCTCGCGCCGCTCGTGCTCGAAGTCGACGTCGATGTCGGGCGGCTCGCGCCGCTCCTCCGAGACGAAGCGCTCGAACAGGAGATCGTTGCGATCGGGATCGATCGAGGTGATGCCGAGCACGAAACAGACCGCCGAATTGGCGGCCGAGCCGCGCCCCTGGCAGAGGATGCCGCGCGAGCGGGCGAAACGGACGATCGCATGGACCGTCAGGAAATAGGGGGCGTAGTCGAGCGTCTCGATCAGCCGCAGCTCGTGCTCGAGGGTTCGGCGCACGGCCTCGGGCAGCCCCTCCGGATAGCGCCGCTCGGCCCCCTCCCAGGTGAGGACGGCGAGCGTCCGTTGCGGCGTCAGCTCGGGATGGGAGCGCTCCTCCGGATATTGATAGGCGAGTTCGTCGAGCGAGAACCGACAGCGCTCGACGATGGCGAGCGTGTTCTCGAGCGCTTCCGGGTAGCGGGAAAACAGCCGGTGCATCTCCTCCGGCGGCTTCAGATGGCGGTCGGCATGACGCTCACGCCGCTCGCCGAGCCCGTCGATCGTCACGCCGTGGCGGATCGCGGTGACCGTGTCCTGCAGGATGCGCCGTCCCGGCTCGTGGAACAGCACGTCGTTGGTGACGACCGGACGCACCCGCGCCGCCGCGGCGAGGCCGGAGAGCTCGTGGAGGCGCAGTTGATCGTTCGGGCGCCGCCGCAGAGTGAGCGCCACATGGGCCCGCTCGCCGAACCCCTCCCGGAGCCGCCGCAGGTGGAACGCGCAAGTCTCGTCGGCGCGGTCGGGCACCAGCACCGCGACCAGCCCCTCGCCATGGGCGACGAGATCGGCCCAGTCGAGCCGGCACCGCCCCTTGCCCGCCCGGTGCTTGCCGAGCGAGAGGAGACGACAGAGCCGGCCGTAGGCGGCCCGGTCGGTCGGATAGACGAGAACCGCCATGCCGTCGGCGAGATCGAGACGACAGCCGACGACGAGGCGGACGCCGGTCTCCTTCGCCGCCACATGCGCCCGCACGATGCCGGCGAGCGAATTGCGATCGACGATGCCGAGCGCCTCGATGCCCAGCGCCTTCGCCCGCTCGAACAGCGCCTCCGAGGAGGAAGCCCCGCGCAGGAACGAGAAATGGCTCGTCACCTGAAGCTCGGCGTAGCGCGGGCTCATGCGAAGATCCCGTGCAGGAACCAGCGCTGCGATCCGGTCTCGAGATCCTCGCCGTCGCCGGCGCGGAAGATCCACCAGCGCTCGCCGCCGTCGTCCTCGACCCGGAAATAGTCGCGCACCGTGGCCCGCTCGGCCTCGCGCAGCCACCATTCGCCGAACACCCGCTCCGGCCCGTCGGCCCGGGCGACACGCCGGCGCACGCCCCGCCAAGAGAACCACGCCGGCGGATGATCGGGCAGGAGCGCCAGCGTCTCGATCGGCTCGGGGCAGGCGAGGAGCCGCGACGGCCGAGGCCAGTCGCCGGGCCAGGTCGCCCCGTCGTCGGGCGCCAACGCCGAGACCCGCGCCACCGAGCGCTCGGGAACGTCGCTCGCCACCGGCGCGAAGCGATAGACCCGGCTCTCGCCGATCCGGTCGGCGAGCCGATCGACCAGATCGGAGACGTCGGGCGCGGTCCCCTCGATCAACGAAGACACCCGCTGGCGCGCCGCGAGCCGCTCGGTCGCCGTCGCCGCGAGCCGCATCACCTCGATCCCGAACCCCGGATCGATCGTCTCGATCCGGTCGCAGAGGAGCCGCGCCAGCCGTGCGCCGTCGCGGCTCGGTCGCGCCAGACCGACGCGGATCGTCTGCAGGGTATTGTCGACGCGGGTGAGGAAGAGATCGAGGCGGCGCACGCCGAGATCGCGCGCCTCGAGCGCGTCGACGAGCGTGGCCGCGAGCGCCCGCATGTGGCGAGCGATGGTCTCGGCCGCACCGATCGGTTCGGCGAACACCCGCCGCGTCTCGACCAGATCCGGCGGCCGGGCCGGCTCGATCGGATCGGCGGCGAGGCCGAGGGCCTGATCGATCCGGCGACCGAGATCGGGGCCGAAGCGCAGCACGAGCGGCGCGCGCGGCCGATCGAGGACGTCGCCGACGCGCTCGAAACCGAGCCCGGCGAGCCCCTCGACGACCGTGCGATCGAGGCGCAGGGCGGCGATCGGCAGACGCCGCAGAGCCGCCTCCGTCACCTCGTCGGCGAGCCGGACCGTCGGCCGCTCCGAAAACCGCGCCGCCGCATGGGCGAGCCCTCGGGTGGCGGCGATCGCCGCGCGCGCCTCGATGCCGGCGGCGGCGAAGCGCCGAACCATCTCGGCGAGCATCACCGTCTCGCCGCCGTGGAGATGCGTGGCGCCGGTCGCGTCGATCACCAGCCCGTCGGGCGGATCGGCCGCGACCACCGGCGAGAACCGCAGCGCCCAGACCGCAAGCCGCTCGAGCGCCTCCGCGTCGCCGCGCGGATCGGCCTCCGCGATCGTGAGGCCGGGAACCATCGCCTGCGCCTTGGCCAACACCATGCCGGGGGCGAGGCCGAGACCGGCGGCGGCGGCATCGAGCGCCGTCACCATCCGGCGCGATCCGACGCGGCCGGCGAGCACCAGCGGCCGGTCAACCGGCGGCACCGCCGAACCGGCGCCGCGCCGGAGCCGATCGGTCGGCCAGCGCGGCAGGAAGAGCGAGACGACCCTGGCCATCACAGGCCTCCACTTCCACTTCGAAACTCTCACCGGCCCGACACCGGACCAGTTCGAGCCGCCACCGCGATCGCCCGACGCCCGGAACCGGCAACGGCGCCGACGCCGACGCCGTGACCCGCCAGCGCGTCAGGCTCGCCGTCGGTTGGCCGAAATCGGTCGCCTGCCCCTGCCGGCTCCAGCGGCGCAGGACGATGCCGATCCCGCCCCCGGTCTCGGCGGCGAGCATCAAGCGGCGCGAGGCGACCATCGGCAGGCGTGCCACTTCCGCGACCACCGCCGACGGACCGCCGTGGCGCAGTCCGTCCTCGAAACAGGCGAGGAGATCGCCCTCGTCGCCGGTCTCGAGATGAACCACCCGCCCCGGCGGCAGGCCGGCCTGGGCGAGCGCCGGGGCGAACAGATCGGCCCGCGTCACGCACCACAGCACCGCGCCCCCCGTCCGCGCCGCGATGCCGGCGGCGAAGAGCGCCGCCGCCGCGCCGTCCACCGCCCCGTTGCCGCCCCCCGCCACCTCGTGCAGCCCGCCGAAGGCGAGCCCGCCGCCCGGAAGCCGCCGGTCGATCTCCGGAACCCCGAAGGGCAACACCCCGCGCCGGCACGCCGCCCCGCCTTCGAGAGAGCCGATCCGCGTGCGGAGATCGGCGAGGACGGTACGGACGGCGGGATTCGTCACGGCGAGAGATCTCTTGCCCCGGGGAGGTCGAGGAGGGTTTCGGTTCCATCTTGATGTTCTATTTTTGTTCTTTTCGGAGACGGAGTCAATCCGACCCGCGCCGAGGTCGTCGACGAGGGCCTCGCGCCTCATGTGTCCTGTCGAAAACTCCGGCGCTCTCGCCGGCGGCGCCGTGCCGAACGGCGCGAGGCGGGGCGCAGGCCCGCCACACGGGATCCGGTCCCTCGGCCGGAACGGGACGGCACGAGGCCGGGGCGACATCCGCCGCCCCGGCCTCTCTCGCGTCAGGCCTTGCGCGTGACGAACCGCGTCTCGAGATAGGCGTCCACCGCCTCCGAGCCGCCCTCGGTGCCGTAGCCGGAATCCTTGATGCCGCCGAACGGCACCTCCGGCAGGGCGAGACCGAGGTGGTTGATCGAGACCATCCCGCTCTCCACCTCGCGGCCGATCCGGCTCGCCGCCGTGTCCGACCCGGTGAAGGCATAGGCGGCGAGGCCGAAGGGCAGACGGTTCGCCTCCGCGATCGCTTCGCCGAGATCTCCGAAGCGGTTGATCACCGCGACCGGCCCGAACGGTTCCTCGTTCATGATCCGCGCGGCGAGCGGCACGTCGGCGAGCACCGTCGGCTCGTAGAAATAACCGCGATTGCCGAGCCGCCGGCCGCCGGTCTCGAGACGCGCGCCCGCCGCGACGGCGTCGTCGACCAGCGCCTGGAGCGCCGGAATGCGCCGCTCGTTGGCGAGCGGCCCCATGTCGGTCGCCTCGTCGAGACCGTGGCCCACCCTCACCTTCTGCGCCGCCGCCGTGAAACGCTCGACGAAGCGGTCGGCGATCGGCGCCTCGATCAGGAAGCGGGTCGGCGACACGCAGACCTGCCCGGCGTTGCGGAACTTGTAGGTCGCCATCGTCGCGACCACCGCCTCGACGTCGGCGTCGGCGGTGACGATCACCGGCGCATGACCGCCGAGCTCCATCGTCGCCCGCTTCATGTGCGCCCCGGCCAGCGCCGCCAGTTGCTTGCCGACCGGCGTCGAGCCGGTGAAGGAGATCTTGCGGATCACCGGATGCGGGATCAGATATTCGGAGATCACGGCGGGCACGCCGTAGACGAGATTGACGACGCCGGCCGGAACCCCCGCGTCGGCGAAGCAGCGGATCAACGCCGCCGGCGAGGCCGGGGTCTCCTCCGGTCCCTTGACGATGATCGAGCAGCCGGTGGCGAGCGCCGCCGACAGTTTGCGGACCACCTGATTGATCGGGAAGTTCCACGGCGTGAAGGCCGCGACCGGCCCGACCGGGACCTTGACCGCCATCTGCAGGACGTCCGGCCGGCGCGGCGGGATGATCTGCCCATAGGTCCGGCGCGCCTCCTCGGCGAACCAGTCGACCACGTCGGCCCCCGCCAGAACCTCGCCGCGCGCCTGAGCGAGCGGCTTGCCCTGTTCGCGTGTCAGCGCCGTCGCGATCTCGTCGGCGCGCTCGCGCAGGAGATCGGCGGCGCGGCGCATGATCCGGCTGCGATCGTGGGCGGAGGTCACCCGCCAGACCTCGAAGCCGCGCGCGACGGCGGCGAGCGCCTCGTCGAGATCCGCGGCTTCCGCCCAGGCGACGGTGCCGATCCGATCTTCCGTCGCGGGGTCGAGGACGGGGAGGGTCTTGCCCGACAGGGCCGGCCGCCACCGACCGTCGATGAACAGCTCCACATCCGGATAATCGACCATCTCTTCGCCTTTCGCTTCTTTTCCGATCGCGGGCGTGCCGCCCGTTCAGAGGAGGTAGGCACGCGGGACGTATTTGTAGGGCACCCGGCGCAGATCGCCAGGGGCCGGTCCCGGTGATTCGATCTCGATCATCGCACCGCACAGGGGTTCGAAGGAGGCCCTGAAGTGATTCTTCGCCTTGACGAGGAAGAGGTCGACCTCGCCCAGATCGACGCCGTGCAGCCGGCACCAGGCGGGATCGTTGACGCTCTGGCAGCTCTCCGTGACGACGATCCGGAGATCGCCGCGCGCGAGCACCGCCGTCCGCCCGAGCGACACCGGCAGACCGTGCGCCATCGGCCCCTCGTTGCGGAAACGCCCGTCGGTGAGTTTCACGACCCGCCCCGCGAAGGGCACGGGAGCGCCGTAGTCCGGCATGATGCGCCCGCCGAGCGGCGCCTCGATCGCCGCCCCCTCGCCGAGCGCGAAGGCGCGCGCCACCAGTTCCGGATCGAAGAAGAACGAGAAGACCGCGCGCCGCGTCGAGCCGCCGTCGAGGAAGGCGCGGAGGAGCCCGGTCGTGTCGCCGATCCCGCCCGACAACGGATTGTCGGCGGTGTCGATGATCGCGATCGGCCCCTTCGTCCCGGCGGCGAGCAAGGCTTCCGCCCGCGTCAATCCTTCCGCCGCCGGCGTGACCGGCGCGCGGAAGGCCTCCCGCCGCGCCATCATCGCGTCGTGCATCGCCTTCAACGGCGCCGCGACGTCGGCGCTCGCCTCCGCCGTGATCGTCGCGAGCCCCGAGGAATGGGGACTGTCGGCATAGGTGAAGGAGCAGAAGAAGGTCGCGTCGTCGATCGCCGGATCGGCGGTGAGCGCCTCGCCGATCTCGACCAGCTCGCGCATCGGTCCCGACGCCGTCCGCATCATGTGGCTGAGCGGCAGCATCGGCACCGGCGACATGTGGACCCGGTGCCGGCGCCCCTCGCGCAGCTCGCTCATCAGCATGGCGAGCGCCCGCTCGCCGGTCTCGCGCATGTCGACGTGCGGATAGGTGTGATAGCCGGTGAGGATCTGCACGATCCCGGCGATCTCCGGGTTCAGACAGGCGTGCATGTCGCAGGAGATCGCGATCGGAACCTCCGGCCCGACCCGGGCGCGGATCCGCCGCAGGAGATCGGTGTCCGGCGAGACCGACTCGGTCGAGAGCGTCGCGCCGTGGAGCGAGAGATAGACGCCGTCGAAAGGCCCCTCGCCGAGATGCTCGACGATCAGGTCGTGGATCGCCCGCATGTCCGCTTCCACGGTCAGCCCGCCGGGCGGTGCCGCCGTGCACAGGGAATAGCGCACCTCCACGTCCGCCGCGCCGTCGGCGAGAGCGACCACCGCGCCGATCTCCGTCGCCGTGCCGCGATAGAAGGCCTCGGCCTCCCCACCGATCGACCACTCCCGCCGCCGGAAGTCGGCGAGCGTCGTGAGAAGCGGCGTGAAGCTGTGCGCCTCGTGCCAGAGCCGGGCCACCGCGATCCGGAAGCGCTCGTTCATCGAAGGTCTCCTGTCTCGCCGCCCGCCGCCGAACCCCTCGGCGACGCGCGGCCGTCTCCGCGCCGGGTCCTCGGCGCGGCGCCGCCGTCGTCATCATCGTCATCGATGCGAAACGAATGTTTCATGTTTTATGATTGAAATCCATTTGGCTTATGATATTAGATATTGAAATGAATGTTTCAAGCGGTTTCACGAGCGGAACGATGGATGGGTTCGACCATGTCGTGATCGGGGCGGGCAGCGCGGGGTGTGTCGTCGCCGATCGCCTGTCCGCCGACGGCCGCCGCCGCGTCCTCCTGCTCGAGGCCGGAGGCGAGGCGCGCCGCCTGAAGGTCGCCGTCCCCGTCGGCTATCTCTACACGCTCGGCGACCCCGCCTACGACTGGTGTTCGAGGACCGAGGCCGAGGCCGGGCTCGACGGGCGCGCGCTCGCCTATCCGCGCGGCCGGATCCTCGGCGGCTCCTCGGCGATCAACGGCATGATCTACATTCGCGGGCAGGCCGCCGACTACGACGGCTGGCGCGACGCGGGATGCCTCGGCTGGGGATGGGACGACGTCCTCCCGCTCTTCCGCGCGACCGAGGATCACCACGCCGGCGAGAGCCGCCACCACGGCACCGGCGGCGGCCTCCGGGTCGAGCGCTCGCGCGTGCGTTGGCCGGTGCTCGACGCCTATATGAGGGCCGCGATCGAGGAGGGCCTGCCCTTCCGCGCCGACTTCAACGGCGGCGACAACGAGGGCGCCGGCCATTTCGAGGTCACTCAGCGCCGTGGCGTCCGCTGTTCGACCGAGGCCGGCTTCCTGCGCCGGGCCCGCCGCCGCCCCAATCTCGAGGTGCGAACCGGCGTCGAGGTGACCCGCCTGATCGTCGAGGACGGACGCGTCGTCGGCTGCGCCTATGTGAAGGACGGCCGGGAGACCACCGTCGCGGCCGCCGGAGAGGTCGTGCTCTGCGCCGGCGCGATCGGGTCGCCGCTGCTTCTGGAGCGCTCGGGCATCGGCGACGCCGCCCGGCTCGCCGCCGCCGGCGTGACGCCGATCCTCGATCGTCCCGCCGTCGGCGAGAACCTGCAGGACCACCTGCAGATGCGCGTCTCCTTCCGCCTCGGAGGCATCGGTTCGCTGAACGAGAAGGCCTCCTCGCTCTTCGGGCGGGCGGCGATGGCGATCGAATATGCCCTGCGCCGCTCCGGCCCCCTCTCCATGACGCCGAGCCAGGTCGGCATCTTCGCCCGGTCCGGCCCGAACGTCTCCCGCCCCGACCTGCAGTTCCACGTCCAACCGATCTCGATGACGAAGGTGCCGGGCGAGCTCGATCCGTTCCCGGCGCTGTCGGCCTCCGTCTGCAACCTGCGCCCCGAGGCGCGCGGCAGCGTCCACCTCGCCGCCGACGGCGCGAGGCCGGAGATCCGGCCGAACTATCTCTCCACCGAGGGCGATCGGGCGGTGGCGGCCGCCGGCATCCGCCTCGCCCGCCGCATCGCCGCCCGGCCGTCCTTCGCCGCCCACGTCGTCGAGGAGGTCGCGCCCGGCGCCGCCGTCTCCGACGAGGCCTCGCTGCGGGCGGCGGCGGCGCGCATGGGCACCACCATCTTCCACCCGGTCGGCACCTGCCGCATGGGCGCCGACGAGGGAAGCGTCGTCGACCCCCGCCTGCGGCTGCGCGGCCTCACCGGCCTCCGGATCGTCGACGCCTCGATCATGCCGACGATCGTCTCCGGCAACACCAACGCGGCGACCGTGATGATCGCCGAGAAGGGGGCGCGGCTGATGCTCGAAGACACCCGGTGACGCCCCGTCGACCCGGCCTGCCGTTTCGCCCCTCGCGACTCCTTCTTCCGAAAGACCGTCCATGAGCCACCTGATGCACCGCAATCTGCGGCAACCCCTCGCCACCGCCGTGCGCGCCGAGGGCATCTACATCTACGACGCCGAGGGACGGGCCTACATCGACGCCTGCGGCGGCGCCGCCGTCTCCTGCCTCGGCCATGGACACCCCCGCATCCGCGAGGCGATCCTGCGCCAGCTCGATACGATCGCCTACGCCCACACCAGTTTCTTCACCACCGAGGCGGCGGAGCGACTGGCCGACCGTCTCGTCGCCGACGCCCCGCCCGGCATCGGCCACGCCATCATCCTGAACGGCGGCTCCGAGGCCGTCGAGACGGCGCTGAAGATGGCGCGTCAGTACCACGTCGAGCGCGGCGAACCGCAGCGCGACGTCGTCATCGCCCGCCGCCAGAGCTATCACGGCAACACCCTCGGCGCGCTCGCGACCGGCGGCAACGAGGGCCGGCGCCGAACCTTCCGCCCCCTGCTGATCGAGACCCGCCACATCGGCCCCTGCTTCGCCTATCGCCACATGCGGCCGGGCGAGAGCGAGGCCGACTATGCCGCCCGCGCCGCCCGGGAACTCGAGGACGAGATCCTGAGCGTCGGTCCGGACCGGGTGATCGCCTTCGTCGCCGAGACCGTGGTCGGGGCGACCGCCGGGGCGGTGCCGCCGGTCGGCGACTATTTCAAGCGCATCCGCGCGATCTGCGATCGTTTCGGGGTGCTGCTGATCCTCGACGAGGTGATGAGCGGCATGGGCCGCACCGGCACCCTGCACGCCTGCGAGCAGGAGGGCATCGCCCCCGACATCGAGGTGATCGGCAAGGGCCTCGGCGCCGGCTACGAGCCGGTCAGCGCCGTCCTCGTCGCCGACCGGGTCTACGAGGCCTTCGCCAACGGCTCGGGCGCCTTCTCGCACGGCCACACCTACATGGGTCACCCGGTCGCCGCCGCCGCCGCCCTCGCCGTCCAGGAGGCGATCGCCGAGGACGACCTCCTCGCCGCCGTCCGCCGGCGGGGCGACCACCTGCGCCGCACGCTCGAGGCCCGCTTCGGCAACTCGCCTCACGTCGGCGACATTCGCGGACGCGGCCTCTTCCTCGGCCTCGAACTGGTCCAGGATCGCGGCAGCTGCGAGCCCTTCGACCCGTCCCTGCAACTGCACGCCCGCCTGAAGCAGACCGCCCTGCGCAAGGGTCTGATGATCTACCCCTCCGGCGGTACCATCGACGGCACGCGCGGCGACCACATCCTGCTCGCCCCGCCCTTCATCCTCACCGAGGACCAATCCGACGAGATCGTAAGACGTCTCGAGGAGACCATCGACGAAGTCATCCGCGCACTCTGACCCCTCGCCACGGAGGCAAGACGATCATGTTCGAACTACACAGACGCCGTCTGCTCGCACTGACCGCCGGTCTCGCGACCGCCACCTTCGGCTTCGCCGCGGTGCCCGAGGCGAGCGCCGCCGAGAAGACGCTGACGGCCGTCATGAGCGGCAATCTGAAGGCGCTCGACCCGTCGATCTCCACCGCGCAGATCACCCGCACCCACGGCTTCATGGTCTACGATACCCTGCTCGGCATGGACGCGCAGTACCGGCCCCAGCCGCAGATGGCCGACGTCACCGTCTCCGACGACAGGCTGACCTATCACTTCAAACTCCGCGACGGTCTGAAGTGGCACGACGGCACCCCGGTCGGCGCCGAGGACTGCATCGCCTCGCTGAAGCGCTGGTCGCGCTACGACGCCGCCGCCTCGCGGCTCTTCGAGCAGGTCGCGAGCCTCGAGGCGACCTCGCCGACCTCCTTCGACATCAAGCTGAGCGCCCCCTTCGGCCAGATCCTGGCGCTGCTCGCCAAGCCCTCGCCGATCCCCCCCTTCATGATGCCGAAGCGGCTCGCCGAGACGCCGAAGGGCCAGCAGCTGCCCGAGCAGATCGGCTCCGGTCCGTTCAAGTTCGTCGCCGCCGAATTCCGCCCCGGCGACAAGGTCGTCTACGTCAGGAACACCGACTACGTCCCGCGCAAGGAACCCGCGAGCTGGACCGCCGGCGGCAAGGTGGTGAACGTCGACAAGGTGGTCTGGCAGTCGATGCCCGACATGCAGACGACGATGAACGCCCTGCAGAACGGCGACGTCGACTTCGTCGAACAGGTCCCGCTCGACCTCCTGCCGGTGATCGAGGCCATGCCCGACGTCGCCGTCGGCAAGGTGAGGCCGCTCGGCATGCAGGTCGTCGCCCGCATGAACCACACGCTGCCGCCCTTCGACAATCTCGACGTCCGCCGCGCCGCCATGCTCGTGCTCGATCAGGAAGAACTGATGCAGGCGGCGATCGGCGACCCGAAATACTATCATCTCTGCACCTCGATCTACGGCTGCACCGTCCCGCTCGCCTCCGACGCCGGCAAGGACTGGCTGTTCGGCGCCGGCCGCAAGGAGAAGGCCAGGGCGCTCCTGAAGGCGTCCGGCTACGACGGCACCCCCGTCGTCATACTGCAGCAGACCGAACTCGACGCCTTCAAGCCGCAGCCCCTTCTCGCCGCCCAGCGGATGCGCGAGATCGGCTTCAACGTCGAGGTCCAGTCGATGGACTGGCAGACCCATCTCCAGCGCCAGTACAGCCGCGCGCCCGTGGCCGAGGGCGGTTGGAACATGATCTTCTCCGCCTGGGGCATCACCGGCATCTGGGACCCGCTCGCCTCCACCGTCATCGACGCGAGCGCCTCCAATCAGGCCTGGTCGGGCTGGCCGAAGGATCCCGAACTCGAGAAGCTGCGCAAGGCCTTCTCCGTCGAAACCGATCCGGCGACGCAGAAGACGATCGCCGAGAAGGTCCAGGCCCGAGTGCTCGAGCAGGTCAACTACGTCCCGCTCGGCGAATACGACATTCTCGCCGCCTGGAACAAACGCGTCGCGAACCTGCCGGAGGGCCCGTTGACCCTCTTCTGGGGCGCGACCAAGAAGGACTGACGCCACCACGAGACCCGGCGCCGTCCGCGACGGCACCGGGGCCCGCGAGGCTTCGCGCCCACCCGACGCCCCCCACCCGAGGGAAAGAGCATGATGTTGCGGTTTTTCGTCTGGCGGTTGGCGTCGGCGGTGCCGGTGGTGGCGATCATCGCCGTGATCGCCTTCGGCCTCCTGCATCTGACGCCCGGAGACCCCGCCCGGATCGTCCTCGGCGAGAATGCCACCGCCGAGAACCTCGCCGCCGTGCGCACGGCGATGGGCCTCGACCTGCCCCTGCCGGTCCAGTTCGGCCATTGGCTCTGGGGCATCCTCCACGGCGACCTCGGCGTCTCCATGATCTCGCGCGCGCCGGTCTCGCGCCTGATCGGCCAACGCATCGGTCCGACGGTGGCCCTCGCCCTCTGCGCCATGACCGTCACGATCGCGGTGGCTCTGCCGCTCGGCGTCCTCGCCGCCTGGAAGCGCGGCGCGCTGGTCGACCGCGCCGTCCTCGCCCTCTCGGTGCTCGGCTTCTCGGTTCCGGTCTTCGTGCTCGGCTACGTCCTGATCGGCACTTTCGCGGTCGATCTCAGATGGTTCGCCGCCCAGGGCTATCGCAGCCCCGCCGACGGCCTCGTCCCGTTCCTGCGCCACATGACGCTGCCGGCGATCACCCTCGCCTCGACCTATGTCGCGCTGATCGCCCGCATGACCCGCGCCTCGATGGTGGAGGTGCTCGACGAGGACTACATCCGCACCGCCCGCGCCAAGGGCCTCGCCGAGCCGCGCGTCCTCTTCCGCCACGCGCTCAGGAACGCCGCCGTGCCGATCATCACCGTGGTCGGTTCGGGTTTCGCGATGATGGTCTCCGGCGTCGTCATCACCGAGAGCGTCTTCAACATTCCCGGCATCGGCCGACTGGTCGTCGATTCCGTGCTGTCGCGCGACTACGCCCTGATCCAGGCCCTGATCCTGCTCACCGGCGTGCTCTATGTCGTGATCAACCTGCTCATCGACCTCGCCTATGCGCTGACCGATCCGAGGATCCGCTACCAATGAGCAGCCCCCGCCTCACCGCCCCCTCGTGGAGCCGCCTCGTCCGGGAGCTCGGGTCGCATCGGCCGCATTGGCTGACCGGCCTCGCGATCGCCGTGCTCGTCGCGCTCGTCCTCGCAGCCCTCCTCGCCCCGCTTCTCTCGGCGCACGATCCCGTCACCATGGTGCCGTCCGAGCGGCTGCGCCCGCCCTCGCCCGACCACCTCCTCGGCACCGACGCGATGGGGCGCGACCTCTGGGCCCGTGTCCTCTGGGGCGCGCGCATCTCGCTCGTCGTCGGCGCCGGCGCCACGCTCGGCGCCGTCGTGATCGGCCTGCCGCTCGGCCTCGTCTCGGGCTATTTCCGAAGGCTCGATCCCTTCGTCATGCGCGTCATGGACGGGTTGATGGCCATTCCCGGCATCCTGCTCGCGGTGGCGCTGATCGCCATCGTGCGGCCGTCGCTGACGACCGTCATGATCGCCATCCTGATCCCCGAGATCCCCTCCGTGGTCCGGCTGGTGCGCGCCCGCGTCCTCTCCGCCCGCGAGGAACCCTATGTCGAGGCCGCCCGGCTCCTCGGCACCGGCGGGGCGAAGATGCTCTGGCGCCACCTGCTGCCGAACACGGTGGCGCCGCTGGTGGTCCAGGCCGCCCATGTCTTCGCGGCGGCGATCCTGACCGAATCCGCCTTGTCCTTCCTCGGCGTCGGCATCGGCACCGAGACCCCCTCCTGGGGCAACGTGATGGCCGACGGGCGGCTCTATTTCTCGATCAAGCCGGCGCTGATCTTCTGGCCGGCGGCCGCCCTCACCCTCACCATCCTCTCCATCAACATCGTCGGCGACGCCCTGCGCGATGCGCTCGATCCCAAGACCAGCAAGGGAAAGGGCTGAGCCATGACGCCGACGACGACCTCGCTCCTGCGCATCCGCGACCTGCGCCTCGCCACCCTCGGCCCCGCGCGCAAGGAACTGCTGCACGGCATCGACCTCGACATCCGACCGCGGGAGACGCTCTGTCTCGTCGGCGAATCCGGATCGGGCAAATCGCTCACCTCGCTCGCCGTGATGGGGCTCCTGCCGCCGCGCGAACTCGCGGTGACCGGCGGCGAGATCCGGCTCGACGGCGAGGACCTCCTCGCCGCCTCGCCGCGCCGCCTCCGGGCGCTGCGCGCCACCCGGATGGCGATGATCTTCCAGGAGCCGATGACCGCGCTGAACCCGCTGATGCGCGTCGGCGATCAGCTCGACGAGGTCTTCGCCGTCCACACCACCCTCGATCGCCGCGAGCGCCGGCGGCGGGTGATCGCCGCGCTCGAGGACGTGCACCTGCCCGACCCCGAGAAACTCGCCCTGCGCTTCCCCCATCAGCTCTCCGGCGGCCAGCGCCAGCGCATCATGATCGCCATGGCGCTCGCCCTGGAGCCGAAGCTCCTCATCGCCGACGAGCCGACCACCGCCCTCGACGTCACCACCCAGGCGCAGATCCTCAAGCTGATCGAGGAGCTTCAGGAGCGTCACGGCACCGCCGTCCTCTTCATCACCCACGACATGGGCGTCGTCGCCGACATCGCCGATCGCGTGCTGGTGCTACGCCACGGCTCCCCGGTCGAGGAGGGCGAGACCCGCCGCGTCGTCGGCGCCCCCACCGCCGACTACACCCGCGAACTCCTCGCCGCCGTGCCGACGCTCGATCCGCGCCCGGCGCGCGCGCCCTCGTCGGCCACGCCGGTGCTCGCCGTCGAGGGCCTCTGCAAGACCTTCGGCGGCGGCGCGCACGCGGTGAAGGCCCTGCACGACGTCGGCTTCGCGCTCCGGCCCGGACGCACCCTCGGCGTCGTCGGCGAGAGCGGCTCCGGCAAGTCGACGCTCGCGCGCTGCGTCATGGGCCTCGAGACGGTGAGTTCCGGCGTCGTCCGCATCGACGGGACGGACGTGCGGCAGCTCGACAAGGCCGCCCGCCGCCGCCACGCGACTCGCCTGCAGATGGTGTTCCAGGACCCCAACCGCTCGCTCGATCCCCGCCGCACGGTGCTCCAGAGCGTCGTCGAGGGCGCCCTCAACTTCGGCGTGGACAAACGAACCGCGGCGGAGAAGGCGGCCGCCCTGATCGAGACGGTGGGGCTGCCGCGCGCCTCCCTCGACCGCTATCCCCATCAGTTCTCGGGCGGTCAGCGGCAGCGCATCGCCATCGCCCGGGCGCTGATGATGGATCCGGAAGTGATCGTCGCCGACGAGGCGGTCTCCGCCCTCGACGTCTCGGTCCAGGCCCAGGTTCTCGACCTCCTGATGTCGCTTCAGGCGAAGTTCGGTCTGGCGATCCTCTTCATCACCCACGATCTCCGCGTCGCCGCGCGCCTCTGCGACGACGTCCTCGTCATGCGGCGCGGTGTGGCGGTGGAGAGCGGGCCGGCCGAACGGGTCCTGACCCGGCCGGCGGACGACTACACCCGCCGCCTCCTCGACGCGGCGCCGGGACGATCGCTCGACCAGGCCGCCCGGCTCCGCGCCGCCGAGGCGTCGATCCCCGCCGCGCCGCCGGGTCCGTGAGGGGGCGGCCCCTCGAACTCCCCTCCTTCCCCGGCGGGGGTCGGCACGACTGGCCTTCGCACCCCCCACCGACTAGGCTCTCCGACAGGCAGGCCGAGTACCGCGACATGATCGACGCCCATCCGCTTCACGAAGAAATCGTCTCCCGTTTCGCCGAAATGTCGCCGCAGTTGCAGGCCGCCGCCCGCTTCGTGCTCGAGAATCCGCGCGACGTCGCCCTCCTCTCGATGCGCGATCAGGCGCGCCTCGCCGGCATCGCCCCGGCGACCATGACGCGCCTCGCGCAGTTCCTCGGCATGGCCGGCTACGACGAGCTGCGCGCGCGCTTTCACGACGCGATCCGCGAGCAGGACAATTCCTTCGCCGAGAAGGCGCGCCTGCAGATCCAGAATCAGGCGCTCGAAGGCGACGTCGCGCTCGCCTCCCGCATGTTCGCCAAGCTCGCCCACCAGATCGAGAGCCTGTCGCGTCTCGACGTGCTGCAATCCGTCGCCCGCGCCGCCGATCTCCTCGCCGACGCCCGCCGCATCTACTGCCTCGGGCGGCGCTCGTGCCATCCGGTGCTCTGGCAGTTCAACTACATGATGTCGCTGCTCGGCGAGCGCGCCACGCTCCTCGACGGCGCCGGCGGCACCGGGACCGACGGTCTCGCCCACGCCCGCGCGGGCGACGTTCTCTTCGTCATGACGATCGACCCCTACGCCCGCGAGACCCTCGAGATCTGCGACTACGCCCACGCGCGCGGCCTCAAGATCCTCGCCATCACCGACAGCGAGGTCGCCCCCGTCCGCGACATCGCCGACGTCGCCATCTTCGCACCGACCGACAGTCTCACCTTCTTCCACGTGGTGACCCCGGGCTTCGCCCTCGCCGAGGTTCTCGCCAGCATGCTCGCCGGCCGCGCCGAGATGCGGGCACCGGAGATGCTGCGCGAGACCGACGACCACCTCCGCGCCCTCGACACCTACGTCGCTCCCTCCCGCCGCCGCCGCGACTGACCGGCACTCTCCCGGAGTTCCGTTCCGGCGCGGCCGTCTCTGCTGTCATCGAGCGGTTTCGATTGACAATCGAGACGGGGACGCGCCCTCGACGAGGCGGACGATCATCGAACGCGGCGTGGCGCATGCGAATTCTCGTGGCGAAAGACATGGACGGCATGCGCTGCGCCGTGGCCGCCGCGCTCGAGAGCGAGGACCACGAGATGGTCGAGAAGGGCCTGGCGATCACGGGCGGCAGCGCCGGACACCACCGCTCCGAGCGGCTCGACCTGACCCGGCGCGGCCGGGCGTTGCTCGACGAGGATCCGCTCCTGGCGGTCGACGCGAACCTGAAACGCCTCGCCCCCGACGACCTCTTCCTCCTCTCGAACGTCCTCGGCCGGATCATCGCGACGCTCCATCCGCGCGACGAGGAGACCGGCGCGCCCGGCCTCGAGGCCGTCTTCGACGACGCGGACGACGTCAGACGCTGACTTCCGCCTCGTCCGAGGGCGGCTCGAAGACGAGCGACACGGCCGTCCCCCGCCCCGGCGTCGAGACGATGCCGAGACCGAGGCCGTTCCCCTCGCCGACTGGACGGGTGGTGACCCCCGGCTGGTCGAGACGCGCCCGCGTCTCCGCGTCCATGCCCGCGCCGTCGACGCGCACCGCGAGGCGGATGCCGGCCCCCTCGCGCGAAAGCGGGATCTCGACGAGACCACCGCCGGCGCGGGCATGGACCGCGTTCGACACCAGATTGGAGAGGAGTCGATAGGCCTCGGAGAGCGGCACCACCGGACCGCCGGTCTCCGCGATCCGAGGCCTCGGCCCGGCAGCGGCCGTCGACCAGCGGCGACGGCTCGGCGGCGATCTCGCGGACCGCCTCCGACGACGGCGCCTTCAGGCCGAAGTCGCGCGCGGTGGCGAGGAAGCGGGCGACGACGGTGCTCGCCCGTTCGCCGGCCCGTGTGACGTTGTCGAGATGGCGGCGGCCGGCCTCGTCGTCGGTCAGCCGGTCGCGCACGCGGCGCGACAGGTTGATGATCGGATGCAGGAGGTTGTTGACGTCGACGTCCTCGACGCCTTCATCGGTCATCCCGAGTTCCGCGCGCTCGAGGCGTGCAACGCCCAGGAGCCGGTCCAGCGCATCCGTTGGGCGACGGCGGTCTTCACCGCCGTGATGGCGCGCGACGCCCTCGCCACGATGATCACGACGGCGATCGTCGCCGCCCTGGTGACGGTCGCGGACATGGGCTACGTCGCCAACGTCGGCGCGACCCTCGCCGGGGGGGGATCGCGGCGGCGGTCTTCGGCGCGCTCGCCGGCCTCCTCGCCGCGCCGTCTCCTCTCCGGTCCCTTCGCCCCCGGACGACCGATCGACCTCCTCCGCCATGCGGACGACCCGAGCCGAGTGAAGATCGCCCGAGGACAGCGCGCCCCTCGACCTCGACACGGGCACCTCCTTCGCGCGAAGGAACGAACATCGTACGAATACATGAAATAGAATTCACAGAATTACTTTTTATACATGAATATAGAGCGATTTAGAACTCCATGATAGAAACACATTATGTCCCGATAAGAATATTTTATCGACTTTTTGTTTGTAAAGACGACACATTCGTGAGATGTTCGGGCAAGGCTCCGTTGGAGAGGCGCCATGAACTACGGCTTCACGATGGCCCTCGACGGGTCTCATACCTTTCTCGCCCATCGCTTCGACGACAGAGACGTCACCTCGAGGGACGAGCCGGTGGCGATCGAGATGCCCGTGGCGCTGATCTTCGCCGGGCGTTCCTTCGCGGTGATGTTGGCGACGCCGACCGATCTGGCCGATTTCGCCTGCGGTTTCGCGCTGACCGAAGGCGTCGTCGAGGACGTCGACGAGATCGAGTCCATCGAAATCCGCCGGCTCGAACGCGGCGTCGAGGTGCGGGTCGAGATCCCGCCCGATCGCGCCCTGGCGCTCGACGGGCGCCGCCGGTCGCTGGCCGGACGGACCGGCTGCGGCCTGTGCGGCGTCGATCGCTTCTCCGAGGCGTTGCGTCCGGTCGCGGCGGTGGGCGGCGACGCGGCGGTGACGCCGGCCGCGCTCCACCGCGCCGTCGTCGACCTGCCCCGCCACCAGCTCCTGAACGCCCGCGTCGGCTCGGTCCACGCCGCCGCCTTCGCCGACGCGAACGGCGAGATCCTCCTGACCCGGGAGGACGTCGGACGCCACAACGCGCTCGACAAGCTGATCGGCGCTCTGCGCGCCCGGTCGATCGACTCGCGCCACGGCTTCGTGCTGGTGTCGAGCCGCTGTTCCTACGAGATGGTGCACAAGACCGCCTCGGCCGGCATCGGGCTCATCGCCGCCGTCTCGGCGCCGACCTCGCTCGCCGTCGAACTCGCCGACAAGGTGCGGGTCGGCCTCGCCGGCTATGCCCGCCAGGGCCGCTTCACCATCTACGCCCGGCCCGAACGCATCGCCACGGCCTGAGACCCCACCCGCCACGTCGAATCCCGAGACGTCGGACCTCCCCTCGGGTCGCGGCCGACCGGCCGGCGCCGTTCGGACGCGCCGTCGGCTCGATGGAACCCGATTCCCCGCTCGGGGCCGCCGGCCCCGTTCCCGTGTCTCTCCCGGCCCCGGCGCGGCGGTGATCGAAGGATCAGCCGCCGGTGCTCCACATCGCCCGATCGACGCCGCCGAGATCGGGGCGGGTCACGTCGAAGACGTGGCCTTTCGGCTTGCGCGCGATCGCCGCGGCGATCGCCTCCCGCAAGGGTTCGTCGCTCGCGGTCGAGCGCAGCAGCGGCTTCAGATCGACGCCGTCGGCGCGTCCGAGACAGGTCGCCAGACGCCCGTCCGCCGTGACCCGCACGCGATTGCAGTCCTGACAGAAACCGTGGCTCATCGGCGTGATGAAGCCGAGCCGCCCGCCGGTCTCCTCGACCTGGACGTAACGAGCCGGTCCATGGCTGCGGCCGGGGAGATCGACCAGTGTCCAACGCCGCTCGAGAGCGGCGCGGATGCGCGAGAGCGGCACGTAACGGCGCGAGGTGTCCCGGTTCGCCCGCCCGATCGGCATCGCCTCGATCAGGGCGATGTTCATGTCGCGGTGATGCGCGAAGAGCACCAGATCCTCGATCGCCTCGTCGTTGAGGCCGGCCATGACCACCGCGTTGAGACGAATGCCGAGCCCGGCCGCCCGCGCCGCCTCGAGGCCCCGCAACACGTCCCAAAGGCGCCCGCCCCGGGTCACCCCGGCGAAGACCTCGGCGTCGAGCGTGTCGAGCGAGACGTTGACCCGCCGCACGCCGGCATCGAAGAGCGCGGCGGCGTGCTCGGCGAGCAGCGAGCCGTTGGTGGTGAGCGTGATCTCGTCGAGATCGCCGGCGACGATGTGGCGCGACAGCGACTTCGCCAGACCGACGAGGCCCCGCCGGGCGAGCGGTTCGCCGCCGGTCAGGCGCAGACGCCGGACGCCGCCCGCGACGAAGATCGTCGCCAGCCGGTCGATCTCCTCGAGCGAGAGCAGCTCGCGTTTCGGCAGGAAGACCGGCGTCTCGCCCATGCAATAGGCGCAACGGTAGTTGCAGCGATCGGTCACCGAGACGCGGAGATAATCGATGTGCCGGTCGAAACCGTCGACATAGGACGTGGCCGGCGCGGGAGCGGGTGCGAGAGGGGTCATGGGTCGAGATCTCGGGAACCGAACGTCGCGGGGAAGAGCGGCACGGGGGCCGAGCCCCCGCGCCTTTCGCCTCATTCGGCCGGCCGGGTGGCCGACTTCGACGCGAGCGGGGTGAGGCCGCCGAGGCCCTTGCGATAGATGAGCCAATAGATGACGCCGACGAAGCCCGCGCCGCCGACGATGTTGCCGAGGGTCGCCGGGATCAGGTTGTGGGCGATGTTCGGCAGCGTGATCACCGAGACGTCGAGGCCGGCCGGCACGTGGCCGGTCTGGACCAGGACATAGGCGAAGGGCAGGAACATCATGTTGGCGACGCAGTGCTCGAAACCGGCGGCGACGAACGCGGCGACCGGCAGGATCATGCCCGCCATCTTGTCGGCGACCGAGCGGCCGGCATAGGCGAGCCACACCGCGAGGCAGACCAGGATGTTGCACATGATGCCCTTGAAGAAGATCGTCACGGCGTCGGGCGAGAGCTTGCCGATCGCGAGCTTCAACATGCCCGCTCCGACCTGACCGCCGTTGAGATCGGCGAAATGCGCCATGACCAGCAGGAATACGAGACCGAGCGCGCCGATCAGATTGCCGAACCAGACGATGGTCCAGTTCTTCAGCACCTCGCCGGTGGAGATCTGGCGATTGGCCCAGGCCATCACCAGGAGGCAGTTGCCGGTGAAGAGTTCGGCGCCGCCGATCATGACGAGCGCCAGACCGAGCGAGAAGGCGATGCCGCCGAGGAAGCGCTGCGCCGCGAAGCCCATGGTGGGATCGCCGAGAATGATGCCGAAGAACATGCCGCCGAGCCCGATCGAGCCGCCGGCGACCACCGCCAGCACCAGTTCCGGCAGGAACGGCATGCGCGCCTTCTTGACGCCGAGCTTCTCGACCTTGTCCTGGATCTCGGCCGGGGAATAGGCGTCCGAACCGAAGATTTCGGACTTCTGTGACGGATGGTCGGCCATGTTCGGCTCCCTGAATTCGTAGGAGGGCTGGATCTCGGACCGCGTCGCCCCCGAGGCGCGCCGCGGCCTTCGGTGTCTTCAGGCGACGGCGGGCAGCTCGGCCGGATCCTCTCCGGCCAGGAGGCGCCGATGCAGCTCGGCGACGGCGGCGCGGACCGCCGGCGTCATGTCCTCGTAGAAGGCCACCCGCGCCGGCTGGACGCCGACGAAGACGACCTCGCGCACGCTCTCCTCGAGCGAGGCGACGAGGAAATCGAGAGGAATGGCATGCGTGTCGATCAGGAACCGATCGGCGACGAGGCCGGGATCGATGCGCCGGACCGATCCCGGCGCGAGCCCCATCTCGGCGGCGTCGACGAGCAGGACGCGGTCGGGACGCGCCGCCCGCACCAGGTGGGTGACGTTCTCCGGCGCGGACCCGCCGTCGATCACCGACCATCCGGCGGCCGGCGTCGTCTCGAGCAGATCCGCCAGCAGCGGCCCCGCTCCGTCGTCCCCCATCAGCGTGTTGCCGACGGTGAGAACCATGTCGGTCATTGGAGCCTCCGTCCCATCAGATAGACCGCCGGTTCCGCCTCGATCGCGGCGAGCGCCGCGCCGAGACGCTCGACGATCGCCGCCGCCTCCGCGTCGAGCGTCGGCCGCGCCTCGGCGAAGGCGGAGAAGAGCAGGCGCGTATGGGTCCGGTCCACCATGATCTCGCCGAAACGCTTCACGCCTTCGAGTTTCCGCCGCGCCTCGCCGGCGGGAAGCCCGTCGAGAAGCCGGTCGAAGACCGCGTCGTCGACCCTCAGCATCGGCCGGAAACAGTCGAAGACCCCGACGTGATGGCCGATGGCGAGCGCGTGGTAGACGACTTCCTTCGCCGTCTCGGGAATGTCCTCGGCGCGTTCGAGGAACTTGTCGCGCAACTGGTAGAAGACGACCTCGGTCATGGCCTGGCCCTCTCCGCCGCGATGCGCACGACCCCGCCGAGCGCCTCCAGGATCTCCCGGGCGCGCGGATCGTCGGTCGAGCGCAGGATGCGATCGAGCCGTCCGTCGAGACCCTGCCCGTCGGGCGTCTCGAGCGCGGTCAGGAAGGTCTCGGCGAGATCGCCGCCCTGGCGATAGCCGGCCATGCGCCGCGCCTCGCGCTCGATCAGGACGCGCAGATCGTAGGGCACCGTCGGATGGGCGATCACCACCCGCTCGTTGTCGCCCTCGACATGGGTCTCCTCCTTCAGCTTCTGCCCGAGCAGGCCGAGCGCCACGGCGAAACCGTAGATCGTCGCTCCCGGCGAGGGCGGACAGCCGGGGATGTAGACGTCGACCGGCACGATCTGGTCGGTGCCGCCCCAGACGCAATAGAGATCGTGGAAGATGCCGCCGGAGACGCCGCAGGCGCCGTAGGAGACGACGATCTTCGGGTCGGGCGCCGCCTCGTAGGCCCGGAACGCCGGCATCCGCATCGAGCGCGTCACCGCGCCGGTGAAGAGCAGGATGTCGGCGTGGCGCGGTGAGGCGACCACCTTGATGCCGAAACGTTCGGCGTCGAACAACGGCGTGATGGCGGCGAAGATCTCGATCTCGCAACCGTTGCAGCCGCCGCAATCGACCCGGTAGACGTAGGCCGAACGCCGGATGTCCTTCAGAAGGGAGGACTTCATGCGCTGGACGTCGACCGGCGTGTCGATCTTGCCGATGCCGGCGGCGGGCGCGAACTGAGTATCGGAGGGCAGACGGCTCATCGACGGGTCTCCTCGATCCGGCGGCCGACGCCGAGCTTCTCGAGCTGGTCGACGTCGTGCAGGCGTTTGCAGGAGGGGCAGGTGGCGACGAGACGACGGCGCTGGGCCGCGTCCTCGGCGCCGGGGGCGGTCGCCTCGATCAGATCCTGGACATAGGCGACCTCCTTGGCGACGGCGAAGGGCGTGTCGCAGACCTCGCAGCGCGCGAGCCGGAACACCGCCCTGCGGGTGAGATCCTCACGCCGGGCGACGGCCAGTTCGAACTCGGTCGAGAGCCGGATCGCGTCGGTCGGGCAGACCTCCTCGCACCGGCCGCAGAAGACGCAGCGCCCGTAGTCGATCGACCACGTGCGGGTCGCCGCCTGGACGTCGGTCGTCATGCCGATCGCATTGGCCGGACAGGCGATGGTGCAGGCGGCACAGGCGATGCAACGCTCCGCCTCGTGCTCGGGCTTGCCGCGCATGTCCTTTTCGACGGGAAGCGGCGCGAACGGATATTTGACGGTCGCCTCGCCGGTTCGGAAGATTTCCTTGAGGAGCTTGAACATCTCTTCTCCCCCTCACTTCAGCGGCGACGCGGTGCGGTCGCGGCAATAACGTTCCATCTCCTTGTAGGGGACGGTCTTCTGGGTCGCCTTCTTGACGTCGACGACGGTGACCCGGTCGGTGCAGGAGTAGCAGGGGTCGATCGACGCGACGATCAGCGGCGCGTCGGAGACGGTGTTGCCGCGCAGCATGTAGCGCAGCACCGGCCAGTTGGCGTAGGTCGAGGCCCGGCAACGCCAGCGCCAGAGCTTCTGATTGTCGCCGGTCATCGACCAATGGATGTCCTCGCCGCGCGGCGCCTCGGTGAAGCCGAGCGCGAACTTGTGCGGCTTGTAGGTGAAGTCCTCGGTGAGGATCGGCCCACGCGGCGTGTCGGTCAGCAGCTTCTCGATGATGGCGATGCTGTCGTAGACCTCCTGCGCGCGCACCACCGTGCGGGCGAGCACGTCGCAGCCCTCGCCGACGTTGATGCCGAGATCGACCATCTCGTAACCGCCGAAGGCATGCAGCACCCGCGTGTCGCGGCGGTGGCCGGAACCGCGCACCAGCGGGCCGACCGGCGAATAGTCGCGCGCCACCTGCGGGTCGAGCCGGCCGACGCCCTTGACGCGGCCCTCGACGTTGGCGGTCGACATCAGCATGTCGACGAGCCGGGTCACGTCGTCGCGCAGTTCGACGAGCGCGGCGAGCGTGCGGGTCTTCTGCTCGCCGAGAATGTCGCGACGCACGCCGCCGATCAGGTTGATCGCATAGGTCTTGCGGCTGCCGGTCAGCATCTCCGCGAGCATCATCGCCTTCTCGCGAATGCGGAAGAACTGCATGAAGCCGGTGTCGAAGCCGACGAAGTGACAGGCGAGGCCGAGGTTGAGGAGATGACTGTGCAGCCGCTCGGTCTCGAGCAGGACCGCCCGCACCGCCTGGCCGCGCAGGGGAACCTCGATGCCGAGCGCGTTCTCGACCGAGTTGGCATAGGCGACCGAATGGGCATAGCCGCAGATGCCGCAGACGCGATCGGCGAGGAAGGTGACCTCGTCGTAACCCATGCGGGTCTCCGCCACCTTCTCCATGCCGCGGTGGACGTAGAAGAGCCGGTAGTCGGCGTCGATGATGTCCTCGCCGTCGACGAAGAGACGGAAATGGCCGGGCTCGTCGGAGGTGATGTGCAGCGGCCCGAGCGGGACGACCGTCGTCTCCTCCTTCGCGTCGTTGACGAAGGCGTAGGTCTCGTCGTCCCCGGTCGGGGCGGGACGGAAGCGATAGTCCATCGCGTCCTTGCGCAGGGGGTGGAGACCCTCGGGCCAGTCGTCGGGCAGGACGAGACGGCGCTCGTCGGGCAGACCGATCGGCCTCAGCCCGTACATGTCGCGCACCTCGCGCTCGCCCCAGACACAGGCGGGCACCTTCGGCGTGACCGAGGGAAACTCCTCCTTGCCTTCGGGGACGGCGGCGTGGACGACGAAATAGCAGCGGTCCTCCTCCTCCATGGAGAGGACGTAGTAGAGGCCGAAGCTGCCGTTGAGGGCGCGTTCGTCGTTGCCGACGACCACCGACAGCCAACCGCCGCGCTGGTAGTAGAGATAGGCGACCGCCTCGGGCAGCGATCCGAGCTTCACGGTGACGGTGATCTGGTCGGCCGTCTGCCGGCTCTCCTCGATCACCGCATGCGGCAGCACCGCGCGCAGCGCCTCGACGTGCGACGCTCCGACGGGGGCCTTCTTCGTGGCTTTGAAGGGGGCGTTCATGGGAAAACTCCGTTTGAGGCGTGCGGTCACGAGCGGGGCGCGGCCGGCGCGGCGAGACGAGCGATCGGTTCGGCCTTCTGCCAGGGCGCGGCGATCGGCGTGGCGCGGTCGGCGCCGACGACGACCGCGGTCGCGTCCTCGATCAGGCGCGCGACCGGCCGCGGCACGGCGACGCCCATCACCACGACGAGCGCGACCAGCACGCCCATCGGCGCGAGCGCCCGCCAGCCGACGTCGCCGACGCCGATCCGTTCCGGCGCCTTGCCGAGCACCGAACCGGAGACGATCTGCACGAAGGCGGCGACGGTGACGGTGAGGAGCAGGACGACGAGCCCGGTGACGACCCAGTGGCCCGAGGCGATGCCGGCGCCGAGGATCAGGAACTCGCTGACGAAGAGGTTGAAGGGCGGGAACCCGGCCAGCGCCAGCGATCCGATCATCATCATCACCCCGGACGCCGGCGCGACACGCAGGAGCCCCTTCACCTCGCCGAGATCGCGGGTGCCGTACTTCATCAGCACGTTGCCGGAGCCGCAGAAGATCAGCGCCTTGGCGAGACTGTGGTTGACGGCGTGCAGGATCGCCGCGCCGATGCCGAGCGGGCCGCCGAAGCCGAGGGCGAGGGCGATCAGGCCGATGTGCTCGACCGACGAATAGGCGAGCTTCCGCTTCAGATCCTTCTGCACGTAGAGGAGGAACGAGGCGACCGCGACCGAGGCGAAGCCGAGGATCATCAGGAGGATCTGCGGGAAGTCGGCGCCGACCGCGCGGGTGGTGAGGATCAGATAGCGGATCACCACGAAGAGGGCGCACTTCAGCAGCACCGCCGAGAGCAGCGCCGAGACCGGGCTCGGGGCTTCCGAGTGGGCGTCCGGCAGCCAGGCGTGCATCGGGAAGAGGCCGGCCTTGGTGCCGAAGCCGATCAGCACGAAGACGAAGGCGATCTTCACCAGCATCGGGTCGAGCGCGCTCGCGTGGGCCGCGAGGTTGGTCCACAGGATCGCGCCCTCGTGGTCGGCGAGCACGCTGGCGCCGTCGGCATAGGTGAGCACGGTGCCGTAGAGCCCGAAGGCGACGCCGACGGTGCCGATGATCACGTATTTCCACGCCGCCTCGAGGCTCGGCCGCTTGCCGTAGAGCCCGACCAGGAAGGCCGAGCCGAGCGTCGTCGCCTCCACCGCCACCCACATCATCACGATGTTGTTCGAGGTGACCACGAGCAGCATGGTGAAGAGGAAGAGGTGGAAGAAGACGTGGAAGATCTTGTGGCCGCGCGGTCCGATCTCGCCGTGTTCGAGATCGTGACGGACGTAGCCCCAGGCATAGAGCCCGGTGAGCAGCCCGATCAGGCCGATGAGCGCGACGAAGACGGCGGCGAGCGGGTCGACGTAGAGCCAGCCGCCGAGCGCCGAGACGTCGGTTCCGCGCGCCACCTCGACGACCAGCGCCAGGACGACGGCCGAGAGCGCGGCGATCGCCCCGAGATGAAGGGTTTCGGTGCGGCGGGTGGTCCCGTCGCGCGCCGGTAGGAGGGCGATGCCGATCGCCGCGACGAGCGGGACGGCGAGTGCGAGCAATGGGAGGACGGAGGGCACCATGGCGGTCATCCCTTCAGAGAAGTGAGCTGGTCGGCGTCGAGCGTGCCGAGCGTGCGGTGGATCTGGGTGCCGAGCACCCCGAGGATCACCACGGCGAAGATCGCGTCGGTGGCGATGCCGACTTCGACCAGTTCCGGCGCCTTGGCGGCCATCAGCGCCAGGGTCAGGTGCGAGCCGTTCTCCATCAGGCAGTAGCCGAACACCTGCTTGAGGATGTTGCGCTGCGTGACGATGGCGGCGAGGCCGAGGAAGAAGTGGGCGAGCGAGACGGCGAGCGCCGGCTTGGTGGCGGCGACCGCCGGCAGGCTGACGCCGGAGACGACCGCGAAGCAGAGCGCGAGCACCACCGCCGCCATCAGGACCGACACGGCCGGGGAGATGCGCTCGCCGGTTCCGAGCTTGGGATCGTCGAGCCGGCCGAACAGCCGGGTCATCAGGATCGGCACCAGGAGAACCTTGGTGACGACCGAGGTGCCGGCCCAGAGGTAGAGTTCGTGGCTGCCGGTGACCCCGGCGAGCGTCACGAAGATGCCGACCAGGACCAGCGATTGGAGGGCGTAGAAGAATGCCGAGGTGGTGGGCCGTTTCGCCGTGATCACCAGGAGCGAAGTGACGATCAGCAGGCCGGCGAGACCATTGGCGAGTTGCAGTCCGGACATGGGTCTCTCCTCCTCAACCGAGCCAGGCGGTGGCGACGAAACTCGAGACGACCGTCATGACGATCAGGATGCCGAGCACCAGCTTCATGGCGGCCGGCAGCGGCTGGGCGGCCGCCATCGTCTCGGACGGCTCGCCCGGAACGGTGCGTCCGACCCACTTCAGGAACCAGGCGAAGGAGGCGACGGACTCGAGCAGCGCGACGACGGTCAGCACCATGAGCACCGGATGGGTCGCGCCCACCTCGAAACCGCCGGCGAAGATCGCGAACTTGGAGAAGAAGCCGGAGAACGGCGGCACGCCGGTGATGGCGAGCGCGGCGACGACGAAGCCGACGCCGAGCACCGGGCTCTTCGCCAGAATGCCGCGCAGCACCGGCAGCATGCGGGTGCCCGCCGTGAAGGAGAGCGCGCCGGCGACGAGGAAGAACAGCGTCTTGGCGAAGGCGTGGTTGAAGATGTGGGCGATCGCGCCGTCGAAGGCGAGCTTCGAGCCGAACACCGACAGCGACAGACCGAGGAAGATGTAGGCGAGCTGGGTGATCGTCGAATAGGCGAGGAGCCGCTTCAGATCCGCCTGGGGTAGATACATGACGAAACCGTAGATCAGCGTCGCCACGGCCATGATCGACCCGACCCAGCCGATGATCTCCGGCACCTCGCCGGCCGACATCAGCGAACGGGCGAAGATGTAGACGCCGACCTTCACCATCGAGGCGGCGTGGAGATAGGCCGACACCGGGGTCGGCGCCTCCATCGCGTCGGGCAGCCACATGTGGAACGGCAGTTGCGCCGACTTGCCCCAGGCCGCGACCAGGATCGCCAGGAGGACGACGGTCTTCAGGCCCGCCGGCAGCCCGGCGAGCGCGCCGAGCGAGAAGGTGCCGGTGTCGAGGAAGAGGAGCGCTGCCGCCAGATAGAGGCCGAGCGAGGCGAGATGGGTGATGATCAGCGCCTTCAGCGCCGAGGCGAAGGGCTTGGGCTTCTCGTAATAGCCGATCAGGGCCCAGGAACAGGCGCCGGTGATCTCGAAGAACACCAGTTGGCCGATCACCGTGGAGGTGAAGACCAGCCCCGCCATCGCGCCGATGAAGACCAACAGGAAGGCCCAGAACCGGCGCCGGCCGATGTCGGCGTGCTCCCGATTGTCCTTGGAGAAATAGTCGCCGGAATAGATCGCGACGAGCAGACCGATCGCCACGACGGCGACGGCGACCAGGACAGAGACGGTATCGACGGCGAAGCCGAGGATCTCGACGTCGCCGAAGGCGATGACCGTCCGCGCGACGGTCGGCTTGCCGGCGGCGGCGAAGACCGCCGCCAGACCGAGGACGAAGGCGAGCGCGAGGCCCGCGAAGGCACGGCCGAGATGCTTGGCCACCGGCTGAGGCGAGAGCGCCACCAGGACCGCCCCGAGGAAGGGCGTGAGGATGGTCGCGAGTGCGAGGTTCAACATGTCTCTCTCCCGTCGCGGCTCACAGGCCGGCCAGATAGAAGACGAAGGCGAGCGAGGCGACGCCGACGCCGAGCCAGGTGTGGCGCGAGGTCAGGCGGAAGCGGGCGCGGGCGACGGCGTTCTCGACGATGCCGACGAGCCCGTAGATCACCGCGACCTTGATCGCGACGGCGAGGAAACCGATCACGAGACCCGTGACGGTCGGTTCGACCGCGGCGCCGAAGGGCAGGAACGTGCCCACGAACCACGCCACGACGACGAGCTGCTTCAGCGCCAGCGACCACTTCACCAGCGCCAGCGACGGGCCGGCATATTCGGTCAGCGGGCCTTCCTGCAGCTCCTGCTCGGCCTCGGCCATGTCGTAGGGCAGCTTGCCGAGCTCGACGTAGCAGGTGAAGGCGAAGGCGATCATCGCGAGGAGGGTCGCCGCGATCGCCCCGGTGCGGCCCTCGACGATCGCCGCGCCGATGTCGCCGAGATTGGTCGACCCCGCGAGCAACGCCGCGACGAAGAGCGCGAGCAGCATCGCCGGTTCGACCAGCACGCCGAGGGTGAGTTCGCGGCTGGCGCCGATGCCGGCGAAGGACGATCCGCTGTCGAGGCCGGAGAGCGCGAAGAAGAACCGCGCCAGGGCGAACAGATAGACCGTGGTGATCAGATCGCCGACGGCGGCGATCGGCGTCGCCCGCGTCAGGATCGGCAGTCCCGCCGCGATCACCAGGAGGGTCGCGGGCATGACGATCGGCATCAGGCGGAAGACGAAGCCGGAGGCCGGCGGACGCACGTCCTGACGGCGCAGCAGTTTGAAGAGGTCGCGATAGTCCTGGAGGAGGCCGGGACCGTGACGAGTGTGCATCTTGGCGCGCAGCGTCCGGGAGAAGCCGGAGGCGAGCGGGGCCGCGGCGGCGACGAGCAGGACCTGCGCCAGCGCCACGAGGACATATCCGAAGGTGGGCATGGGACGGCTCCTCAGCGAAGGGTCACGAGCACGAGCGCGATCAGCGCGGCGACGATGTAGAGGCAGTAGATGCGGAAATCGCCGCCTTGGATGATCTGCGCGCGGCGTCCGATCTCGCCGACGCCACGGGTCACCGGGGCGACCAGGGTGTCGTCGAAGGCGGATTCGGAGCGGCGAGCCGCCGCCACGAAACCGTCGAAGCGCCGATCGACCCATCCCTCGACCGCCGCCACGGTCTTGCGGATCGCGTAGAGCGGCCGGAAGAACATGCGGATCGGCTGAGCGAAGGAATGGGCGCTGACCGCCATGTGGCCGTCCGGCAGATAGCCGCAGGCCCAGGGCGCCTCACCGACGCGCGGCGCGCGGCGGGCGATTGCGAAGAGCGACCCGAGCAGCACCGGCAGCGTGGCGAGCCCGATCAGGAGCAGCGCGACCATCGGCGTGGAGAGCGCCGTCTCGCCGACGCTCAGCATCGCGCCGTCGACGAAGACGGTCGCCGGCTGGTTCAGGATCTGCGCCGAGGCGGACGCCAACACCGGCACCACCAGCGGCGCGGCGAGGCCGAGCACGATGCAGGCGAGCGCCAACGCGACCATGCCGATCACCATCGCGGCCGGAACTTCCGTCGCTTCGGCGGCCCGACGGCTGCGCGGCGCGCCGGAGAAGATCACGCCATAGGCCTTGACGAAGCACATCACCGCGAGCGCGCCGGTCAGAGCCAGGAGCGTGGCGGCGATCGGCGTGGCGAGCCGGGTGGCGAAGCTGCCGTCGAGGGCGGCGACGAACAGGCCCTGATAGGTGAGCCACTCCGAGACGAAGCCGTTGAGCGGCGGGATGGCGGAGATGGCGAGCGCGCCGATCAGGAAGGAGAGCGAGGTCCACGGCATCACTCGGCCGAGCCCGCCCATCTTCTCCATGTCCTTGGTGTGCATGCGGAAGATGACGGAGCCGGCGCCGAGGAACAGCAGCCCCTTGAACACCGCGTGATTGACGAGGTGATAGAGGCCGGCGGTCAGGCCGAGCGCGGCGACCACCGGATGGCCGGTCGAAAGACCGATCATGCCGGTGCCGACGCCGAGCAGAATGATCCCGATGTTCTCCACCGAGTGATAGGCGAGCAGCTTCTTGATGTCGTGTTCGGCGAGCGCGTAGATCACGCCCATCACCGACGAGATCGCGCCGAGGGCGAGCACCAGCAGTCCCCACCAGGCGACGCCCCCGCCGAGAAGGTCGATGCCGACCTTGACGATGCCGAACACGCCGATCTTGATCATCACGCCCGACATCAGCGCCGAGGCATGCGACGGCGCGGCCGGATGGGCGCGCGGCAGCCACACGTGCAGCGGGATCATCCCGGCCTTGGCGCCGAAACCGGCGAGCGCCAGCACGAAGGCGATCGAGGCGACCGCCTCGCTCGGATGATGGGCGCGGAAGGCGGCGAAGGAGAACGACCCGGCACTGTTCGCCATCAGGAAGAAGGCCGCCATGATCGCGACCGACCCGGCATGCGCCACCAGGAAGTAGAGGAAGCCCGCCGACACCGCCTCTTCGTTCTGATCGAAGATGACCAGGAAGTAGGAGGCGAGCGACATCATCTCGAAGAAGACGAGGAACCAGAAGGCATCGTCCGCCGTCACCACGAGTAACATCGAGGCGACGAAGAGATTGGTGAAGAAGCCCATCGCTCCGACGCCGCGGCCGGCGTATTCGCGCACATAGGCGAGCGAATAGATCGACGCGACGACGGTGAGACCGGAGATCACCGCGACCATCAGTCCCGAGAGCCCGTCGAGGCGCAGGGTGAAGGGCGCGAAGGGAAAGGGGCCACCCCAATCGACGGCGACCGGCGCCGCGCCGAGCGCGGAGAGGCCGGCGAGAAGGCCGAGAAGCCCGGCGAGCGCGCCGCCGAAACCGGCAGCCGCGATCGCCGCGCCGTCGTCCCGACGGAACACCAGGCTCGTGACCGCTGCGAGCGCATGGATCATCACGGCGCCGATGAGCATTTGAATGGCGTACATGATCAGTCGTGCTCCTCGATGGCAGGGAGCGTTCCGGGCAGACCGCGCGGGGCGGCCGTCTCGGACCGGCGGGTCGCGTTCGAACGGGAGAGTTCGCCGGCGCCGACCGCCCAAAGGGCATCGGTCGGACAGGCCCGCACGCAGGCGGGGCCGTCGGCGGCGAAATCGCAGAGGTCGCACTTCACCGCGACCGTCTTGACGCCGATGTCCCAGACGAGGATCGGGTCGAACCCGGCGGGCCGCCGCGGCTGCGGCTCGGCGACGCCGCCGACGCCGGAAATCGCCGTGCCCGACGGCGAGATCGCGCCGAAGGGACAGGCGAGCGCGCACATCTTGCACCCGACGCAGCGCTTCTCGTCGAGCACGACGGCACCGTTCTCGATGCGGATCGCCTCGACCGGGCAGACCCGCGCGCAAGGGGCGTCGTCACAGTGACGGCACAGGATCGGTGCCGATCCCCTCGCCGTCTTGGTCACCACGAGACGGGGCGCCTTCTGCAGCCCCTCCGCCTCATGGACCGCGCTGCAGGCGGCCATACAGGTGTTGCAGCCGATGCAACGTCCCGGTTCCGCGATCACGAAGCGGTTCATCAGCAACCTCCATCCGGCGCCGCCGCCCGGAGGGGCGCGAAGCCCCTCGCCCGAGGGATACGGCGCGATCGCGATGGGCGATAAGGAACTTCGATGATGCGATAACTATCGGCACATGAAGAACGTAAATCGAAGTATTCCATATCGACTATCCATCTTTATCGTCATTCGACGACCGAAACGAATAGGCAGAGTTCGCAGAATATTCCACGAAAAACTCTCATGTACGCATTGATACGATCTTTTTGGCAAAATTGGAATGTTGTCTATGCACATCGTCGAATGTCGTTACGAGAATGTACTTTGATTTACTTCTGTTCTCGGGCGATAAGAGAAGCCGATCACTCCACTCGGAGCCGGTTCGGCGAACCCGTGAGGTGCGCTGTGGATGCGTGAACGTTCAGGCCGCGAACCGTCGCCTCGGGACGCACGCACCGCGTCGCCCGTCGGCCTCGGTCCCCGCGGCGTCGGCCCCGGCCCGCCGGGGCCCGTCGGCCCCTCCCTCACCGACCCGTCCGGTCCACGAGGGACGACAAACGGCGATCCCGCCGACACGGTCGGGATCGCGGCGAGACCTGCTCGAGGAGTGATCGAGATGAACCGCTTCATCGTCGCCGAAGCATCGAAGTGCATCGGTTGCCGCACCTGCGAAGTCGCTTGCGTATTGGCCCATACGGGCAAGGAAGACGTCGAGGCTCTCGCGGGGCGGGAGTTCCACCCACGTCTGAAAGTGCTGAAGACGCTCACCGTCTCGGCGCCGGTGACCTGTCACCATTGCGAGGACGCCCCGTGCGTCAACGCCTGCCCCTCGCACGCGATCTCCTATCGGGACGCGACCGTCCAGGTGGATCAGTCGAAGTGCCTGGGCTGCAAGACCTGCGTCGTCGCCTGCCCCTTCGGCGCGATGGAGGTGATCAGCCGTCCCGCGATCCGCAGCTTCGCCGGCATCGTCGTCGCCGACGGCGTCAAGGCGGAGGCACACAAGTGCGACCTCTGCATCGATCGCGCCGCCGGCCCCGCCTGCGTCGCCGTCTGCCCCACCGACGCGCTCCACGTGATGGACGAGACGCGCCTCGCCGAAACTCGCGCCCGCCGCCAGCTGCGTTCCGCCCTCGAGGCGTCGAACGTGGATGCCGCGTGAGCCTTCCCCACCCCCTCACCCGAGGTCGAGATCCATGGAAAAGCACATTTCCGTCTGCCCCTATTGTGGATCGGGCTGCAAGCTCGCGCTCCTCGTCGAAAACGACAAGATCGTCGGCGCCGAGGCGCTCGACGGCGTCACCAACCAGGGCGAACTGTGCCTGAAGGGTTGGTACGGCTGGGACTTCGTCAACGACACCAAGATCCTGACGCCGCGTCTGAAGAGCCCGATGATCCGCCGCTCGCGCGACGCCGCCTTCGAGGCCGTGACCTGGGACGAGGCGATCGCCTTCACCGCCGGCAAACTGTCGGAGATCAAGAAGAAATACGGCCCCGATTCGATCATGCTGACCGGGTCGTCGCGCGGCACCGGCAACGAGTCGAACTACGTCGCCCAGAAGTTCGCCCGCGCCGTCATCGGCACCAACAACATCGACTGCTGCGCCCGCGTCTGCCACGGCCCCTCGGTCTCGGGCCTGATGGTGACCCTCGGCAACGGCGCCATGTCCAACTCGATCTGTGAGATCGAGGACACCGACTGCATCCTCTGCTTCGGCTACAACGCCGCCGACAGTCACCCGATCGTCGCCCGCCGCATCCTCAAGGCCAAGGAGAAGGGCGCCAAGATCATCGTCTGCGACCCCCGCCAGATCGAGACCGCCCGCATCGCCGACCAGTGGCTGGCGCTGAAGAACGGCTCCAACATGGCCCTGGTCAACGCCTTCGCCAACGTGTTGATCGACGAAGGCCTCTACGACAAGGAATACGTCGCCAACTACACGGAGGGCTTCGAGGAATACAAGAAGATCGTCGCCAAATACACGCCCGAATACGTCGAGGAGATCACCGGCCTGAAGGCCGCCGAGATCCGCCGGGCGATGCGCGCCTATGCCGGGGCGAAGACCGCCACCATCCTGTGGGGCATGGGCGTGACCCAGTGGGGTCAGGCCGTCGACGTGGTCAAGGGCCTCTCGGGCCTGGCGCTCCTCACCGGCAACCTCGGCAAGCCCAACGTCGGCGTCGGCCCGGTGCGCGGTCAGAACAACGTCCAGGGCGCCTGCGACATGGGCGCGCTGCCCAACGTCTTCCCCGGCTACTATTCGGTCAAGGACGACGAGGCCCGCGCCCGCTTCGCCAAGGCCTGGGGCGTGCCGAGCCTTCCCGCCGAGATCGGCATGTCGCTGACCGACGTGCCGCACGCCGCCGAGGAGGGCAAGCTCAAGGCGATGTACATCTTCGGCGAGGATCCCGCCCAGACCGAGCCCGATCTCGCCACCGTGCGCAAGGGCTTCGACGCACTGGAACTGATCATCGTCCAGGACATCTTCATGACCAAGACGGCGGCCTATGCCGACGTCATCCTGCCGGCGACCTCCTGGGGCGAGCACGACGGCGTCTTCTCCTCCGCCGATCGCGGTTTCCAGCGCTTCTACAAGGCGGTGAACGCCAAGGGCGACGTCAAGCACGACTGGGAGATCCACGGCCTGATCGCCAAGGCGATGGGATACGATGGGATCGACTACCATTCGACCGAGGAGATCTGGAACGAGCTGATCTCGCTCTGCCACCTCTACAAGGGAGCGACCTACGAGAAGCTCGCCGGTCTCGGCTACGTGCAGTGGCCCTGCACCGAGGTCGACAAGCCCGGCACGCCGTGGCTCTACGAGGGCAACGAGTTCCAGACCAAGTCGAAGAAGGGCCTGCTCTTCGCCGCCGAATGGCGGGCGCCGCTCGAGAAGATCGACGCCGAGTTCCCGCTCGGGCTCTGCACCGTGCGCGAGGTCGGCCACTACTCCTGCCGTTCGATGACCGGCAACTGCGTCGCCCTCGCCACCCTCGCCGACGAGCCCGGCTACGTCACGATCAATCCGAAGGACGCCAAACCCCTCGGCATCCGCGACCAGGAACTGGTCTGGGTGCAGTCGCGGCGCGGCAAGGTGATCGCCCGGGCGAGCGTCACCGAACGCACCAACGTCGGCGCCGTCTACATGACCTACCAGTGGTGGATCGGCGCCTGCAACGAGCTGACCATCCATCACGTCGATCCGATCTCGAAGACGCCGGAATACAAATTCGCCGCCGTCCGCGTGGAGCGGATCGCCGATCAGGCCTGGGCCGAGGCCCATGTCGTCCAGGAGTATTCGGCGCTGAAGCGGCGTCTCGCCGACGCGGCGAAGCCCGGAGACGTCGCTCCGGCGAAGATCCGGGCCGAGCCGGTGCCGGCCTGAGCCGCCGCCGGCGGACCCCGGCGCGCAAGAACCGAGCCGACGGGTCTCACCCGCCGGTTCCGAACGCCGGCCGATCCGGACCGCCCCTCGGATCGGCCGAGACGTACGAACGCGACGACCGTTCGAACGACGACGTCGGACCCCGGACCTCGCTTCCCCGCGAGCCGGGATCCGAACGTCCGGAAAGGAAGAGACATGCACGAGCTGACGCTCTGCGAGGCCCTGCTCGACCTTCTCGACGACGAGAAGGCGCGCCGAGGCTTCCGCGCCCTCAGGCGCCTCAAACTGGAGATCGGCCGCTTCGGCTGCATCGACCCGGACGCCCTCGTCTATGCCTTCGACGTGACCACGCGAGACACTTGGCTCGACGGCGCGAAGATCGAGGTCGATCGCCGGCCGGGCCGCGCCCGCTGCCTCGACTGCGGCGCGGACGTCGAGGTGCCCGATCGCCTCGCCGACTGCCCCCGCTGCGGCGGCCGACGGCTGATGCCGACCGGCGGCGACCAGATGCGCCTCGTCGAAATGGAAATCGTCGCCTGAGCGCCCGCGACCGAACCGAGAAGGACACCGTCATGTGCCTCGCCCTGCCGATGCGGATCGTCGAGATCGAAGACCGAGAGGCGAGGACCGTCCGCATCCTCCCCGATCGGACCATCGCCGGCGACCGCGCCGGCGCCGAGATCGTCTCCGCCGCCCTGATCGCGGCCGATCCCGACGAACTCGACGCGCTCGTGGGAACCTGGGCCGTCGCGCACTCCGGCTTTCTTCTCGCCTGCCTCGACGAGAACGACGCCCGTTCGCGTCTCGCCCTCTTCGCCGCCATGGACGACGAAACGGTCGGCGCGGCACGGACCCGGGCCCGGTGAAGCGATCGGCAGCACCCACCGGGCGCCGATCTGCAACGACCGAGGGAGATTCCGAGGCTGACGAACCGAGGCCGAGCTGTTATTTAGACATTCGTCGTATTCGGCGACATCGCAACCCACTCAGGGTCGCGGATCATCGACGAGAAGACCGCAGAGCTGCATCTCATGTATGAGAAACTCGAATTTCTTCTCGCCCTGGCGCGGGAAAAACACTTCGGACGCGCGGCGCAGGTCTGCGGCGTCTCGCAGCCCAATCTTTCCGCCGCGATCAAACAATTGGAGTCCATTCTCGGCGTCCCGCTGGTCGATCGCGGCGCGCGCTTCCTCGGCTTCACCCCCGAGGGCGAACGCGTGCTCGAATGGGCGCGGCGCATCGTCGGCGACACCCGCGCCATGCGCGCCGAGGTCGAGACGATGAAACAGGGCCTGACCGGCCATCTCCGCCTGGCGGTGATCCCGACCGCCCTTCCCGTCGTCTCCTGCCTCACCGCCGCCTTCTGGAAGCGGCATCCCGGCATCAAGCTCACGGTGTCCTCGCACACCTCGACCGAGGTGCTGTCGATGCTCGACAATCTCGAGGCCGACGCCGGCATCACCTATCTCGACAACGAACCACTCGGGCGCATCTCCGAGGTGCCGCTCTATCGCGAGCGCCACCATCTGGTGACGGCCGAGGGCAACCCGTTCTTCGATCGCCCCACGGTCTCCTGGGAGGAGGTCGCCGGCCTGCCGCTCTGCCTCCTCAGCCCGGACATGCAGAACCGCCGGATCATCGATCGAACCTTCGCCGAGATCGGCTGCCGGGTCGATCCTCTGCTCGAGACCAGCTCGATCGTCGTCATCGCCACCCATGTCCGCGCCGGCTATTGGGCGACGATCATGCCGCGCCTGATGGCCGAGGAGATGTGCCTGCCGCCGCACGTCCGCACCATCCCGCTCGTCGCCCCGGAGGTGGCCAATCTCGTCGGCCTCGTCGTCGGTCACCGCGACCCGCAGCCGCCGCTCACCGCCGCGCTGGTCGCCGAAGCGCGCACCCTCGCCCCGACCCTCTCGTCGCGATCGTGAATCCGGCCGGCTCGCCGGCGTCGCCACGATCGACCGGGAGGCGGTGGACGCGAGGCCCCGGGCGGTGGCCCGGCCGTTCCATGGGGACATCCGCGCGAGACGGCGCGGCGAACTCGCCCCGTCCCCCCGTCCTTTCTCCTCCGTCGGCGCCTCGCTCCGTCGGAGGACCCGACCGCTGGTTACCGCCTTGGTCTCGCCGTCCTCCGTCGCCGCTCGGTTGGCGCCCGAGCACCTCTTGATCATGCATTCAACCTGCATCTCTATGTTGGTGAGAGGGGCGCCCGCGACCGCGAGTCCCGCGCGTATCAGGGACCGAGCGGCCTCGAGGGCTCGTCGGCAATGCCGGGTTTCTCTCCCCGGCGGTGCGGACGGACCTGATGCTCACGACCTACGGCCGAGCCTTTCCGGTCGAAACACGCGACACGGGGATCGGCGCGAGCCGCCGTTGCGTCCCTTTCCCGCCGTGGCGGGGCGGCAGGGCGTTCGATGCTTCGCGCTTCCGTCGGGTCTGGCCGCAACCGGCATGGCCAGAAAGGTCTGCGACGTTCCCGAGAACCGCCGTCGGGCTCCGGGGCGCCCCCGCTGCGCCCGTGGGACCACCCGGAAGACATGGCCGACGCGGTCGTCATTCTCGATGAGCCGGAAGCGGCCTTCATCACGGACTTGGATCTGCCGGCCGACGGCGGCATCCTGCCGACGCCGCTGCGGGCGACGAGGTCCGGAACCGGACACGGCCCCGTCGCCGAACGATGCCCGCGACGGCACGACATCGCCCACATCCGTCTCCTTCAACCGGGGAAATCACATGGCCTCCGACAAGATCATCATTTCCTGCGCCATCACCGGATCGATCCACACGCCGTCGATGTCGCCGCATCTGCCGGTGACGGCGGCCGAGATCGCGGCTTCGGCGCTGGAGGCGGCCGAGGCCGGGGCGGCCATCGTCCATCTGCACGCCCGCAATCCGATCGACGGGCGCCCCGACCAGAGCCCCGAAGCCTTCGAACCCTTCCTGCGCACCATCAAGCAGTCGTCGAACGTCGTGGTGAACCTCACCACCGGCGGCTCACCCTACATGTCGGTCGAAGAGCGTGTGAAGCCGGCCGCGGTGTGGCAGCCGGAGGTGGCGAGCCTCAACATGGGCTCGATGAACTTCGGCCTCTTCCCCATGCTGAAGCGCAACACGGAGTTCCGCCACGACTGGGAGAGGCCGATGCTCGAGGGCTCGCGCGATCTCGTGTTCCGCAACTCGTTCAAGGACATCACTTATGCGCTCGAAACCCTGAACGCGACTGGCACCCGCTACGAGTTCGAGTGCTACGACACCAGCCATCTCTACAACCTGCATTATTTCTGGAAGGAGGGCCTCGTCCAGGCGCCGCTCTTCATCCAGACCTGCTTCGGACTGCTCGGCGGCATCGGCTCGCATCCCGACGACGTCATGCACATGAAGCGCACCGCCGACCGTCTCTTCGGCGACGCCTATCGCTGGTCGGTTCTCGCCGCCGGCCGGGCCCAGATGACCGTCGCCGCCATGGCCGCCGCGATGGGCGGCAACGTCCGCGTCGGGCTCGAGGACAGCCTGTGGATCGGTCGCGGGCGGCTCGCCGAGAGCAATGCCGAACAGGTCCGGCAAGTCCGCCGGATCATCGAAGGCCTCGGTCTCGAAGTCGCCACGCCCGACGAAGCGCGGAAAATTCTATCGCTGAAAGGCGGCGATCGGGTCGCCTTCTGACCTCGATCGAAGGCTTGCCGCGGGTCGCGGAACCGGGACCCGCGCGGAACCCGACCAAAGCCCGACCAGCCCCCCCTGAATCGGATCGACGCCGAGACCGGCCATCAGACGGGAGCGGCGTCGGTCTGTTCGTCCGCCAGGAACCAAACGGCACCTTCGACGCATCGACGACGATCGGCGTCGGATCCAGCGCGACTGGAGCAGGCGACGCGTCCTACGCCAGGCTTCACCGGGATGAGTCCGTACCGCGTGCGAGGAGGATCGAGGCGGGGCTACCGCTGGACTGGCTCAGGTATGGACTGGACCTCGGAAGGTCATAGACATGCGTTCCACATACTTTTATAAACCATTGAGCCGTACTTCTGAGTTGCCATTTCCGGCTCGTCGGGCCTGCGGCGTTTGGCGGGCTCGGTGCAGCTCCGACGACTGCGGCCGTTTCACCTTTCAGCTCGTCTGCGCGCCGTCTCCTCGCGCTTACCGTCGGCATCCCCTCGCCGCCACCCCGCGATCTCCCTTCCGCCGCCAGAACGCGCAAAGCCCCCGGTGTGATCACCGGGGGCTTTGTTTTGATTTGGTTGCGGGGGCCAGATTTGAACTGACGACCTTCAGGTTATGAGCCTGACGAGCTACCGGGCTGCTCCACCCCGCGGTAAGGGTATCGGTTCGAGCGTCGCCTTTGGGGCGGGAGCGAACCTGGAG
>NZ_JAFNIH010000044.1 GCF_019160155.1 Pinisolibacter aquiterrae | reverse complement strand
TCCTCGAGCGTGCGCAGGCGCGCCGTCTCAGGAACCGTCATCCCGCCGAACTTGGCCTTCCACTTGTAGAGAGTCGTCTCGCTGATCCCGTGCTTCCGGCAGAGGTCCGACGGCTTCATGCCGGCCTCGTGCTCCCTCAACACGCCGATGATCTGCTCTTCACTGAAACGGCTGCGCCGCATGGTCCTGCTCCTGGTGAAGGACCAAACTTATCCGTGGCCGGAATGACGGGGAGCACGTCAGACCTTGCCCCTGTGGCATATGCCATTAACCACCGCGAGAGGTCGGATTCGTGCGCCATTGAAGTCATGTTCGATTTTTGGCATAACCGAGACACGACGTTTAAAACGCTATTGGCACAAACGGAGTGCCCCATGTCCAAGATCATCGGTTACGCCCGCACCTCCACCGTCGAACAGCTCGCCGGGCTCGAAGCGCAGCGCCGCGACCTCGCCGCCGCCAGATGCGAGAAGGTGTTCGAGGAACAGGTCTCGTCGGTCGCCCCGCGCGTTCAGCTCGAAGCCTTGCTCGACTACGTGCGCGACGACGACGTGGTGGTGGTGACCAAGCTCGATCGCTTGGCGCGGTCGGTGCGCGACCTCGTCGCCATCGTCGACCGGATCAAGGCGAAAGGCGCTTCGCTGCGCATTCTCGCCATGAACCTCGACACCGCCGGGCCGACGGGAACGCTGATGCTCAACGTCCTCGGGTCGGTCGCACAGTTTGAACGCGAAATGATGCTCGAACGGCAGCGCGAGGGCATCGCCAAGGCAAAGGGCGAGGGCAAGTACAAGGGGCGCAAGCCCACCGCCCGGGCGAAGGCCGACGACGTCCGGCGCCTTCGCGCCGAAGGGCTCACCGCCGAACAGGTCGCCGACCGGCTCGGGATCTCGATCCGTTCGGTGTTCCGGGTGAAGAGCGAAGACACGCAGGCTGCGTGAATCGTCATGGGAGAGGAGAGACCCGCTCGCGCGCCGGCGGCTTCCCCCGACCGGCGGCGGCGTCCGCATACCCCCCGGTCTCCAAATTTCCGACCCCGAGGGGACCCAAATGGAAGCCTACCCCAGTCACTGCCGCAAAGACGTAGAGCGCCCGTCCGGCGGTGGTGAAGTCACCGGGGAACGCGGTAGGCGGCGAGGTTCCGTGTGACGTGAGGCTGGTAACCGCCCGAAGCGACCGCTCAAGTTCGGGTTCCTCCAACTATCTCACCACGGTCGGTCCTATCGGGCCATCAAAGCCTCACCTCTTATTGAACTTGCTCTTCCGGGCAAAATACACATTTATGCGCATTTTCACATATAAATTGCGCTTACTTTACGAAAGTGAGCAAAGATGGGTTATCTTTCGGATAGTGAATCACCCTCTTGACCTCCGGCCTTCCCATGACCCACTGTGCTCGTGTTCATGTTTTGATCCCGGAAGACGAGGCGGTACGTTTCGCACGCGTACTGCCGAACCAAGGGGTTCAAGAAGTCGACCCTGATCGTCCGCCTCATCAGAGAGCACCTGGATCGTGAACAGTTCGAAGTGCAAATAGAATTATTCAAACGGCCTTCGCGCCGGGAGTTAAAGCCGTGAAGACGCCTCGCCTTGAGCGCCCCTCCATTCCAAACCCGGATCAACCTACGGCAATCGATCTGTTCTCCGGAGCAGGCGGTATTACCCTCGGCCTCTCGAATGCAGGGTTTAATGTAGTATTTTGTTCAGATATTAATTCTGCATGTGAGGCTACGCATAGGCGCAATTTCCCCAGCATTCCGTTCGCGCGAACTGAAATCCAGAAACTCCGCGGCAAAGACATTCTGAAGGCTGCGGGTCTAAAGCCGGGCAAACTTGACCTACTGATTGGCGGCCCCCCCTGCCAAGGATTCAGCATCATCGGGCAGCGGGAGATCTGGGATCCCCGAAACGGTCTGTTTCACGAATTTCTCCGTATCGCAGAAGAGCTCAAACCGCGCTGTGTCGTCATTGAAAACGTCACCGGACTCGCGACGCTCGAAAAAGGAACCGTCCTGCGCGAGATTGGCCGCGCGTTCAATGGTGCCGGGTATTCTGTGGAATGCGCGGAACTCTTGGCGGCCCAATACGGCGTCCCGCAAATGCGTTGGCGCATGTTTTTCATCGGCTGGCGTTCTGGCGAAGACAAGCGCGGCGGTTTTCCGCTGCCAACGCATGGAAATGCGGGAATTGGCGATCTCGTGCCCAACCGAACGATCAGCCCCGACCAAAGTGCCGGCTTTGTCACCATTGCACAGGCCATCGGCGACCTCCCAGTTATCGAAGGCGGAGAGATCGCGACGGCTTACCGCTGCGCGCCTCAGAGCGACTACCAGGAGGCCATGCGTGCCAACTCGGGGATGGTCGCGAATCACTACGCTGCACGTCTGTCGAAGCAGAATCTCGACCGTATCCGCTTCTTGAAGCCCGGCCAGGACTGGCGAGATCTGCCGCACCATCTTCTTCCGGCCGGAATGCAGCGCGCGCTCAGAAAAGATCACACTAGGCGTTACCGCCGCATGCAATGGACCGGAATCGCGCGCTCTATCATCACGAGGTTCCGCGATCCGAAATCCGGCGAGTACATCCATCCAGAGCAGCACCGCACGATAAGCATCCGCGAGGCCGCCCGTATTCAGAGCTTCCCCGACTGGTTCGTGTTTGAGGGCAGCTATTCGGAGCAATACGATCAGGTCGGCAATGCCGTGCCGCCACTTCTAGCCCGCGCGGTCGCTAATGAACTGTATGGGATGCTGACCGGCGAACGCGATACGGCACGCGCGTCTGTGCCGATAAAGTCGCGCTATTCCATTCCCACTGAACCGTTTGCGGCGGCAGAGTAAGCATGGCGAAGAAACCCAAGGAACCGCAAGGAAACTTTGTCAGCGAGTGGTTCGGGCATCGCGTCTATCCGGCTGTGGTTTCGACCTCTTCGTCCATCGCTGACCAGCAGAACGAGCGATGTCCATTCCTGTCGGATGCGACGGGGGAACTACGCAAGTGCATTAAAGCAGAAGCGGCTAAGGGCGTGTGTACCATAAGCAGCCTGAGCAACGGCTCACGGCAGGATTGGCTCGTCTGCCCTTACCGTGCGCTCAATGATGAACTGGTTTCGAACTCAATCCACCAACTCTTCGCCTTGCCCGCAGGTGTCCAGCCTTTTGTCACTCCGGCCGTCACGCTCAAACGCACCGACGTCCGGGACGACATCGGTAGGCGCCTGGGCGCGGGAGAGCGTGTATTCATCTACTTTGACAAGAAGACCAGCGGCGAGCTTTCGATCCCGCCAACTGAGCGCTCGCCGGAATTCTCTTTCGATGTGACGGTGGTCGAAGTCGGGAACAAGGATGGCGTTCCCCATATCGGGAGCTTTGGTATTTTGGAAATCCAGACGATGGATTTTCACGGCTCCTATCGCGACGCAGTGCGCAATCTTCGCGAAGGTCTGCGCATGCATCCGACGCACTTTGGTTCGACTGTGCAGGATAACCAATGGTGGCTCTCGGAGGGCGTGGAAGGCCCCAACATCGCCAACGTGTTTAAGCGTACATTTTACCAGATGATGTTCAAGTTTCAACTCGGTCATCATGACCGTTGTGCTGGTTGTGTTCTTGCAATTCCGCAATCCGTCTGGGATAGTTGGCAGCGCCATCTTGGTGCACCTGAGCTGAAGGCTGAGGGGGACGGCACATTCAGCCTGCTCGCTCCGGGGCGGGAACGCCCAAATCCTTGCCCCGCCTGGATTTATGTTTTTGACCCCGACGCACTGACGGATGTCACCCCGTCGCCCATAGTGGTTAGGAAGATAATTGGTACGGACGCTCCATCCATTTCTCACTGGGCTCTTGAAGTGGCTCCCGCTGCCGCTCTCTCAAACATCGATGCCGAAGTTGGATTACTTTCAGCCCTCTCTCGGCGGCTCAAGCTGTTCTGGCCCGAACTCGCTAAAACCGTCATCACTGACGTGCCCATGGATGGCACAGAGGTGAGCGCCTTCGCCAGTATACGCAAGTCGCTCCGGGAGGGCGGCATGCCTGTCGAAAGCCTTGAGAGTGAGTCCGCCTACACAGGCCCTGGACCCGCTAGCCGGACGAGATGAAAAGCCGGACGAAAGTGGGTCGTGCTGTTATCGTCGTAGCGTTACGGGTGCAAATGACCTATTTCGGCGCGCGGCCGTCCGTCGCGCGGCATGACGAGCCCGCTATGGCACCACCGCGAGCGCCGACAGATCCAACCCCGCGTGCCGCAGCTTCCCCATCTCCTCCACCAGCCTCACCACCGGGTATTGCCCGCCGTAGCGATCCGCCATGCCGCCCTGCGAATGCCCCTGTAAGGCACGCGTGACGTCGTGGGGCACGCCGCAGGCGCGGCAGGCGTCCTCGAAGGTGTGGCGGAAGCTGTGGAACGACACTTTCGGCCGCTTCACCCCGACCGAGTCGAGGAAGCGCACGAAGTGCTTCGAGAAGGTCGACGAATAGTAGCCGTCGGGCGCCTTCTCGACCGTGTCGAACAGCCGCCCCGACTTCCCTGCGACGTAAGCCGCAAAGCCGATCCGCAGCAATTCGGCGTGCACGGGGATGAGCCGCCGCGACGAGGCCGTCTTCACCCGTTGATCGTTCTTCTCGGCACAGATCCGGAAGCACAGCGCGCCGTCGACGTCGACGATGTCGTCTCGGTAGAGTTGAAGGATCTCGCTGAGACGCGCCCTGTAAACAGGCCGATGAGCGGCACCCAGAACTTCGGACTGTCTCGAAGCACCACCGCACCCGGCGTCGACCAGCGTCGCTCGGACCGGCATCCCCGAAAGATCGGCGCGGCGAACATCCGCTTCAGATCGTCGAGCGAGAACGGGTCGCGATCGTCGCGTGCGTTCGTCCTCTTCTCGACCTGCATTCCCTCGAAGGGGTTCTTCTCCACCTCGTCATAGTGCTTCCGCGTCCACGCGAAGAGGCCGTAGAGGCATCCGAGGTGCTTGTTGACGTTGGTGATGCTCATCGGCGGCAAGCCCGCCGCCTTCGCCTTCTTCGCCGCAGCCTCGAGCGACAGGTTGCGCAGCGCCTTCATCTTCGACCGGTTCGGCGGCAGCGCCGAGAGGACGTCCTTGAAGGCGCGGGCATCGGCCTTGGCGTAGGCATCGATTGGGCGATCCCCGACGAGTTCGAGGAACATGTCGACCATGATCCGGTGAGCATCACCCGTTTTGTCCGCCAAATTGCGCGTTGCAGCCTCGGCAATCCACTGGTCGCGAAGCTCCGAGAGCGTGGGAAGAGCGCTGACGGGCGCGGCGGGTATCGGATGAGGCGACATAGCGGAGGCGGTCGAATTCGGCTCTACGGGCTTGGGAACCAAGCTGGCGGCGATTTCGGCCAAGATCTCATCTGAACCCCGATGTTCGGGTTCCTTGCCCTCGTTGCGCGCCTGAATGTCCGCCATCGCCTGCACTTCGGCGACCTGAACGAGCCGCAACAGCGAACGCCACGCCCGGGACTCCACGTCGAGTGAGATTCCGGCGGCGGCGAGACAGTCCTCGGCATAGCCCTCGACGCTGCCGTATTCGCCGCGTGCGAGCTTTCCGCGTAGGATCGAGCCGGTGAGGAAGGCCCGCGCCTTGCTCTCGGCGAGGGCGTAGTCGGTCGCGTGCGCCTTCTTACCCGCGAGGCGCTTGTCGTCGGCCGCGAACAGCAGCATGTCGCTGCCCGGACCGGGCCGAACCGCCTTGAAGCCGTTGAATCGCGCGTCCTCGTCGTCTTCGAGGCGGATCGAACGGTGAAGCTCGGCGAAGAGGTTGAGTTGAGACCGTGACAGGGTCGAATAGGCGATCAGCTCGGCGCGTTCGTCCGCGTCGTTCGCCGCCATCGCCTCTCCGGCGGCGAGAAGCCGCGCAATGGGATCGGACACCGCCGCCCGCGCCTCCGCCGCCGCCACCACCGCCTTTTCGGCGGCGACCTTCCGGCGGTGGTCGTCGAACGCCTTCATCGTCTCGACGGACGCGACCTTCACGCGGCGCACCGCCTCGGCGAGATCGCGGGTCTTGAGCGAGTACGTCTCCTCGCGCCGACCATAGGTCTCGACGATGTCCGTCGGGACCTTGCAGCGGTGGTAGTAGACGGCACCTCTGCGGAAGAGGTTGGTGTGTCCGGGCACGGCTTCCATGACCTCGGTGTAACACCCAGGGGTTACACAAGCGTCAAAAACCGTTGAAAGCTCCGGAACTTACCCAATTTCAAAGGCTTGGGGTGAATTGGTGGAGCTGAGGGGAATCGAACCCCTGACCTCTGCAGTGCGATTGCAGCGCTCTCCCATCTGAGCTACAGCCCCGACCGTGCGAGGCGGGGCCATGGGGGACCCCGCGTCGGATGGGCGCCGTTTACGGCACCGGCGGAAGCCTGTCAAGCGTCGCGACACGCTTCCCACGCCTCTCTCGCCGACACCCCTCGCCCGCGGCGATCGACGCCGGCCCCGACGCGCGCGAACCTCCGCGACCCGCCCGCGTTCACCGCGTCGGCGAACACGCCGGTTCCGGCGCGGCCGCTCCCTTGGCAAGGGCTCGGCCGCTCGCTACATCAGGTGATCAAACGAACGGAAGCGCGGCATGGCTCTCATCACCCCGATCATCCTCGTCATCGATCTCCTGCTCGACCTCTACGGCTGGGTCCTGATCGGCTCGATCGTCTTCTCCTGGCTCTATCAGTTCGGCGTCGTCAACACGCGCAATCGCGCCGTGGCGGCGATCGGCGAGATGCTCTATCGCCTGACCGAGCCGGTCCTGGCGCCGATCCGGCGCTTCCTGCCCGATTTCGGCGGTCTCGATCTGTCGCCGCTGGTTGTGTTCCTCGGCATCTTCCTGGTCCGGCAGTATCTCCACATCCTGATCCGCTGATCATGGCCGCCGTCGCCCCCGCCTCCGCGATCGTGCCCCGTGCCGACGGGGTGCGTCTGCGCGTCCGCCTGACGCCGCGCGCCGCCCGCGACGCGCTCGGACGGCTCGAGCGCCTCGCCGACGGCAACGAGGTGATGATCGCCCACGTCCGCGCGCTGCCGGCGGACGGCGAGGCCAACGCCGCCCTGGTGGCGCTCGTCGCCAAGGCCCTCGGCGTCGCTCGGACGAAGGTCGATGTCGTTTCCGGACACACCAGCCGGGTAAAGATCCTGCATGTCGAAGGCGACGGCGCCGAACTCGCCGCCGCGCTGGACCGATCGGCCGCCGCCGCCAAGTGACGGGCGCCGCAACCTCGGGGGACCCCATGACCGCACGCATCATCGACGGCAAGGCCCTGTCTCAGGCCCTCCGCACCACCGTGGCCGAGGCCGTCGCCGATTTCGTGAAGGCGCGCGGCGCCGCCCCCGGCCTCGCCGTGGTCCTGGTCGGCGAGGACCCCGCCAGCACCGTCTACGTCGCCTCCAAGGCGCGCCAGACGGTCGAAGTCGGTATGCGCTCCTTCGAATATCGCCTGCCCGCCGACACGCCAGAGGCCGAGCTTCTCGGCCTGATCGCCCGCCTCAACGCCGACGACGCCGTCGACGGCATCCTGGTGCAGCTGCCCGTGCCGGCCCATCTCGACACCGGCCGGGTGATCGCCGCGATCGATCCGGCCAAGGACGTCGACGGCCTGACCGTGACCAATGCCGGACGCCTCGCCGCCGGCCGGCCGAACCTCGTGCCCTGCACGCCCTACGGCTCGATGATGATGCTCGATTCGGTCGGCCGTCCCCTCGCCGGCCTCGAGGCGGTGGTCGTCGGCCGTTCCGAACTGGTCGGACGGCCGATGGCGCAGCTGCTGCTGATGGCCGACTGCACCGTGACCATGGCCCATTCGCGCACCCGCGATCTTCCCGCCGTCTGCCGCCGCGCCGACGTGCTGGTCGCCGCCGTCGGCCGCCCCGGCATGATCCGCGGCGATTGGGTCAAGCCCGGCGCCACCGTGATCGACGTCGGCATCAACCGCATCCCCGCCCCGGAGAGGGGCGAGGGCAAATCCCGGCTGGTCGGCGACGTCGCCTATGACGAGGCCGCCGCGGTCGCCGGCGCGATCACCCCGGTTCCCGGCGGCGTCGGCCTGATGACCGTCGCCACGCTTCTCGCCAACACGCTGATCGCCGCCCATCGCCGGCGCGGCCTCACCGCGCCCGCCTTCTTCGCCGAGCTCGACAAACGCCTGTTCGGCCGCTGAGGGACTTCAGAAGTCCGAGGCGATGCCCTTCAACTCCCAGTCGCCGTAGCGCACCGGCTCCGGCCCGTCACGCCCCATCAGTTCCTTGGGGCGCGGGACGGCGGCCGCGTCGGCGGCCTTGCGGCGCTCCTCGGCCTCCTTCAGGGCGCGTTGCGCGGCGGGCGGCAGATCCTCGAAACGCGGCCGCGTCGGGGCCGTCGCGACGGTCGCCGCCGCGTTTTCGGGCGCAGTCTTCGACTTTGCGTCGTCGGTCATGGCATCCTCGCCTTGATCCTCGTCGGAAACCGGGTGATAGCATGGCGGCTCAGCCGCGTCGAACCACGACGCCGCCTCTCGTGAGATCCCCCCGTCGATGACAGATCGTGGACGCCCGCGCGCTCCCAACCGCCCCCGCTCTTCCGCCCCCGCTCGCGGGGATGCCCCACGCGAACAGCGTCCGCGCGACGAGCGCGTCGTCCTGGAGGAGCGCAAGGACGAGCCCGGCCTCGCCGTCCGCCGCCACGCCGTCGAGATCCTCTCCGCCGTGCTCGACGACGGCCGCCCCCTCGATCAGGTCCTCGACCACCGCGCCGGCATCCCGTCCTGGCGCGCGCTCACGCCGGCCGATCGCGGCCTCGTCCGCGCCATCGTCTCGACCTGCCTGCGCCGTCTCGGCCTGATCGACGACGCGCTGAAGCGGTTGATGAAGCGTCCGCTGCCGCCCAAGGCGCTCCGCGCCCGCCAGATCCTGCGGGTCGGCGCCACCCAGGTCCTGTTCATGGACGTCGCCGACCACGCCGCCGTGTCGCTGGCGACCGAACTCGCCGCCCGCGACCCCCGTCTCCAGCCGTGGAAGGCGATGGTCAACGGCGTGCTCCGCAACCTCGTCCGCGAGCGCGAGACCATTCTCGCCGATCAGGACGCCGACCGGCTGGTGACGCCGCTGTGGCTCTGGCGCGACTGGTGCGAGAGCTGGGGCGAGGAGGCCGCGCGCGCCTTCGGCCATGCCCACATGGTCGAACCGGCGCTCGATCTCACCGTCAAGTCGGACCCCGAGGGCTGGGCCGAGAAGTTCGGCGGCGTGGTGCTGCCGACCGGCTCGGTGCGCTTCGTCTCGCACGGCGCCATCGACAAGATGGAGGGTTTCGAGGCCGGCGAATGGTGGGTTCAGGATGCCGCCGCCGCTCTGCCGGCGCGCCTTCTCGGCGACGTCACGGGTGCCCGCATCGCCGATCTCTGCGCCGCGCCCGGCGGCAAGACCGCCCAGCTCGTCGCCCGGGGCGCCTCGGTCACCGCCGTCGACCTGTCGCCCCATCGCCTGGAGCGGCTGAAGCAGAACCTCGCCCGGCTCCGCCTCGCGCCCGCCGCCGCGCTGGCCGCCGACCTCTCGCTGTGGGAGCCCGACGCGCCCTTCGACGCCATCCTGCTCGACGCGCCCTGTTCGGCCACCGGCACGCTGCGCCGCAACCCCGACGTCGGCCGCCTCAAGAAGGCCCATGACCTCGAGGCGCTCCAGGCGTTGCAGGCCCATCTCCTCGACCGGGTCGCCCATTGGCTGAAGCCCGGCGGCCTCCTGGTCTATTGCACCTGTTCGCTGCAGAAGGCCGAGGGCGAGGAGCAGATCGTCACCTTCCTCGCCGATCACCCCGAGTGGGAACGCGTTCCCGTCACCCCCGAGGAGATCGGCGGCCTCGCCGGAGCGATCACGCCGGAGGGCGATCTGCGCACCCGGCCCGACCTCCTGCCGGCCGAGGACCCGCGCCTCGCCGGGCTCGACGGCTTCTTCGCCGCCCGCCTCCGTCGAAGGACGGTGTGAAGGAAACCGCTTTTCCGTCTTCCCCTTAACCCGCCGTTAACCGCGATGGAGTGCCCTGAACCGTGGGGTTTCGCGCCCCTCGCGCCGCATCGGGTGGGCGAGGGCCGACGGTGGGGTTTCATGAGCGACCGTGGTTCGGGAAGAGGGACGGAACTGCGTCTGGTCGGCCGTCTGGTCGCCCGGCGCCTCCTCGCGCCCTTCGTCCGCGCCCTGCGCACCGCCCGCACCCTGGTCGAACCGGCCGCCGACCGCCTGACGGTGGCCCCCTCCGATCTGCGCACCGCCGATCCGACCGTCGCGGACGACATCTACGCCGGCGTCTTCGTCTTCTCCGGCCAGATCGTCGAATGTCGCGGCCGTTCGCCCTTCGAGGTGACCGCTCCCAATGCCGAATGGGCCCGCGTGCTGCACGGCTTCGGCTGGCTGCGCCATCTGCGCTCGGCCGATACCGCCGTCGCCCGTTCCAACGCCCGCGCCCTGGTCGACGATTGGCTGAAGATCGCCGATCACGCCGACGCCGCCTGGGAACTCGACACCGCCGCCCGCCGCCTGCTCGCCTGGCTGACCCAGGCGCCGATGATCCTGGCCGACGCCGACCCCGCCTTCTATCACCGCTTCCTGGCCGGCCTCACCCGCCATTTCCGCCATCTGCGCATCCATCGCGGCGAGGAGCCGGACGGGCTGCCGCGCCTCAAGGTGGCGATCGCCGTCCTCGCCTGCGCCGTCACCGTGGAGAGTTTCCGGCGCTGGGTGAAGCCCGCCGCCCGCCGCCTCGACGACGAGCTCCAGCGCCAGATCCTGCCCGACGGCGGCCATGTCGGCCGCAATCCGACCGCCGTGGTCGAGATCCTGGTCGATCTCCTGCCGATCCGTCAGGTCCTGGCGGCGCGCGGCCTGCCGGTGTCGCAGGCGATGATGAACGCCATCGACCGCATGATGCCGATGCTGCGCTTCTTCCGCCACGACGACGGCGCGCTCGCCCTCTTCAACGGCGCCACCTCGACCCCGACCGACCTGATCGCCACCGTCTTCGCCTATGACGAGGCCAAGAGCCGGCCGCACGGCAACGCCCCGCACTCCGGCTATCAGCGCCTGGAGGCGAGCGGCACCGTCGTGATGATGGACTGCGGCCCGCCGCCCCCGCCCGAGCTCTCGACCATCGCCCATGCCGGCACGCTCGCCTTGGAGATGTCCTCGGGCCATTGCCGCTTCGTGGTCAATTGCGGCGCGCCCTTCCGCCCGGTCGGCGAGTGGCGCAGGCTCGCCCGCACCACCGCCGCCCATTCCGCCCTGATCGTCGATGACCACTCCTCCGCCCGCCTCCGCGACGACGGCCTGCTGGTCCGCCTGATCGGCCCGGTCCTCCTGCCGGGCCCGCAACAGGTCGACGTCGATCGGCACGAGCAGGAGATCGAGGACGAGGGCGTCGAGATCGCCGTGACCGCGCGCCACGACGGCTACGCCCGCACCTACGGTGTCCTGCACGAGCGCGGCCTGAGGCTCTCCGCCGACGGCGACCGGCTGGAGGGAACCGACCGGATCCTGCCCGCCGCCGACGGCGCCGCCGCCGTGCCCTATGTGGTCCGCTTCCATCTCCACCCGAGCGTGCGCACCGAGACCCTCGGCGACACCGTCCGGCTGACCGGCCCCAACGGCGAGGCCTGGGACTTCGCCTGCGCCGACGTCCGTCCGGTGGTCGAGCCCTCGGTCCATCTCGCCGACGTGCACGGCCTCAGGCGCGCCGAGCAGATCACCCTCACCGTCGCCGCCGACGGTCCACGCGCGCTCTCCTGGGTCTTCACCCACGCCACGCGCTCGCTGATTCCGCGCCGCTGATCCGCCCCGATCGGGCAGACCGCCTTTCGGCCTGTTTGCGGCGGCGAGGATTCGTGCTATCGCGCACGCGAAAATTTCCGGATCCGAGGCGAAGTGACGAGCCGAACGGTGTGAGCCGCCGTTCCGCCCATCCCCGATCCGTTCCCGAACGGCTCCGGTTCGTGAAGGCACAGCCCTCCCATGTCGATCACCGTCAAGAACATCACCCCGCCCGACCGCGTTCCCCTGAAGCGCGCCCTCCTCTCCGTGTCCGACAAGACCGGCCTGATCGACTTCGCTCGCGCCCTGGTCGGCCGCGGCGTCGAGCTGCTCTCGACCGGCGGAACGTGCAAGGCGATCGCCGAGGCGGGGCTGCCGGTGAAGGACGTCTCGGACGTGACCGGCTTCCCCGAGATCATGGACGGCCGCGTCAAGACGCTGCATCCGAAGGTCCACGGCGGCCTTCTCGCGGTGCGCAACGACCCCGACCATGTCGCCGCCATGGAGGCCCACGGCATCGAGGGCATCGATCTCCTGGTGGTGAACCTCTATCCCTTCGAGGCGACGGTGGCGAAGGGCGCCGACTGGGCGACCGCCATCGAGAACATCGACATCGGCGGCCCGGCGATGATCCGCGCCTCCGCCAAGAACCACGCCCATGTCGCGGTGGTGGTCGATCCGGCCCGCTACGCCGACGTGCTCGCCGCCCTCGAGGCGAACGACGGCGCCACCACGCTGAGCTTGCGCAAGGCGCTCGCCCTCGAGGCCTTCGGCCGCACCGCGACCTACGACGCCGCCATCTCCAACTGGATCGCCGCCGCCATCGGCGAGGAGGCGCCGAAGTACCGCGCCTTCGGCGGCACGCTCGCCGAGGTGATGCGCTACGGCGAGAACCCGCATCAGAAGGCGGCGTTCTACAAGACCCCGGAGGCTCGTCCCGGCGTCGCCACCGCCACCCAGATCCAGGGCAAGACCCTCTCCTACAACAACATCAACGACACCGACGCCGCCTTCGAGCTGGTCGCCGAGTTCGATCCCGCCCGCACCGCCGCCTGCGCCATCATCAAACACGCCAACCCCTGCGGCGTGGCGGAAGGAAAGACCCTCGCCGAGGCCTATGTGAAGGCGCTGCGCTGCGACCCGGTCTCCGCCTTCGGCGGCATCATCGCCTTCAACCGCACCCTCGACGCCGAGGCCGCGACCGAGATCGTGAAGATCTTCACCGAGGTCATCATCGCCCCCGACGCCACCGACGAGGCGAAGGCGATCGTCGCGACCAAGAAGAACCTGCGCCTGCTCCTGACCGGCGGCCTGCCGAAGCCCGCCGCCGAGGGCCTCACCGCCAAGACGGTGGCCGGCGGCATGCTGGTCCAGACCCGCGACAACGGCACCGTCGACGCGCTCGAGCTGAAGACCGTGACCGACCGCGCCCCGACCGAGGCCGAGGCCGCGGACCTCGCCTTCGCCTTCCGCATCTGCAAGCACGTGAAGTCGAACGCGATCGTCTACGTCAAGGATCTCGCCACCGTCGGCATCGGCGCCGGCCAGATGAGCCGGGTCGATTCGGCCCGCATCGCCGCCCGCAAGGCCGCCGACGCCGCCGCGATCGCCGGTCTCTCCGAGCCGCTGACCAAGGGTTCGGTCGCCGCTTCCGACGCCTTCTTCCCCTTCGCCGACGGACTCGAGGTCGTGGTCGAGGCGGGCGCCACCGCCGTCGTCCAGCCGGGCGGCTCGATGCGCGACCAGGAGGTGATCGACGCCGCCAACAAGGCCGGCATCGCCATGGTCACCACCGGCATGCGCCACTTCCGCCACTGAGCGGCGATCGCCGGATCCGAAATGCGAAGGGAGGCCTCGGCCTCCCTTCGTCGTTTTTCACGCCGTCTCCACCAGATCGGCGACCAGCGCCGCCGCCACGGTGAAGCGCGACACCCGCCCGGCCGCCCCGCCGGTCTCCGACAGGGTCTCCCCGACCGCCGCCAGCACCCGGCCGACCTCCTCGCCCTGGGCCGCGACCCAGGCCTCGACGCCGCCCGCCGCCATCGCCTCGATGGTGAGCGCGCGATGGGCGTCGGCGAGCATCCGGACCGCCCGGTCGATCGCCAGACCGTCGAAATAGTCGGAGACCGGCAGGTCGCGCGCCGCGTCGATCAGCCGATCGAGCGCCAGATGTTCGCCGAGCGCGAACCACGCCGCCGCCACCTCCTCGTGCGGCCGGTCGAGCCGTTCCGCCACCACCACCACGTCGAGCCCCTCGATCAGGCGATCGAGCCCGGCGAGCCGGCCCGCCAGATCCTCCGGCACGCCGATCCCGACGAGGTCGTCGCGCATCCGCGCGATCACCGCGCCGACCCGCTCCGGCACGATCGCCGCGAGCCGGCCCGCGAGCGTCTCGACCGGCGCGCGGAACCGCGTCACGCTCGCCTCGATCGCCTCGCGCGGACCGACCGAGCGCACGAAGCGGATGGTCGCGGCGATCGCGATCTCGCGAACCCGCCCGTGGAGCTCCAGGAGTCGCGCCCCCGACACCCGCCCGGTGAGCGCCTCGAGCGCCGCGCCGAGATCGTCGAGCCCGAAGATCGCCGAGACCGCGACGAAGGCCCGCGCCGCCACCGCCGGGCTCGCCCCGGTGCGATCGCCGATCCGGACCAGCACCGTCGGCCCGCCCCGATCGATCATCGCGTCGACGAGCCGCGTCAGGACGATCTCGCGGCGCAGGCGGTGGCCCTCGATGCCGTCGGCATGCGCCTCGCGCAGCGCCCGCGGGAAATAGGCGAAGAGCTCGCGCTCGAACCACGGATCGTCGACCAGATCGGTTCCGATCAGATCCGCCTTGGCGGCGAGTTTGGCGTGCGCCAGCAGCACCCCGATCTCGGCGCGGCCGAGCGCTTGGCCCGCCTCGATACGGCTCGCGAAGGCGGCGTCGTCGGGCAGGGTCTCGACCCTGCGGTCGAGCCGCCCCTGTTTCTCGAGCAGGCCGACGAGGCGGCGCTGGAACGGCAGATCGGCGAGCCCGTCGGCCTGCGTCACCGAGATCGCCAGCGTCTGCGAACGGTTGTTGGCGAGCACCAGTTCGGCGACGTCGTCGGTCATCGAGGCGAGCAGCGCGTCGCGGTCGGGCCGGGCGAGCCGCCCCGCCGCCACCGCCGGCGCCAGCGCGATCTTGATGTTGACCTCGACGTCCGAGCAGTTGACCCCGGCCGAATTGTCGATCGCATCGGAATTGCAACGCCCGCCGAGCCCGCCGTAGTCGATCCGCGCGGCCTGGGTCATGCCGAGGTTGGCGCCCTCGCCCACCACCCGCGCTCGGAGATCGGCGGCGGTGATGCGGATCGCGTCGTTGGCCTTGTCGCCGACCTGAGCGTCGGTCTCGGTCGCCGCCCGCACATAGGTGCCGATGCCGCCGAACCACAGGAGATCGACCCGCGCCGTCAGGATCGCCCGGATCACCCGGGTCGGCGTGGCGTGATCGACGTCGAGATCGAGCATCGCCCGTACTTCCGGCGTGAGACGGATCGATTTCGCCGAACGCGGGAAGACCCCGCCACCGGCCGAGATCTTGGCCGGGTCGTAATCGGCCCAAGACGAGCGCGGCAACGCGAAGAGACGCTGGCGTTCGGCGAGCGAGACGGCCGTGTCCGGCGCCGGATCGAGGAAGACGTGGCGGTGATCGAAGGCCGCCACCAGCCGGATCGCCGGCGACAGCAGCATGCCGTTGCCGAAGACGTCGCCCGACATGTCGCCGACGCCGACCACCGTGAAGGGCGTCGTCATCGGATCGACGTCCATCTCGTGGAAATGCCGCTTCACCGCCTCGAAGGCGCCGCGCGCGGTGATCCCCATCTTCTTGTGGTCGTAGCCGGCCGACCCGCCCGAGGCGAAGGCGTCGTCGAGCCAGAAACCGTGGCTCTGCGCGATGGCGTTGGCCGTGTCGGAGAAGGTCGCGGTGCCCTTGTCGGCGGCGACCACCAGATAGGGGTCGGCCTCGTCGCGCGTGACCGTCGACGGCGGCGGCACGATCACGCCCTCGACGATGTCGTCGGTGAGATCGAGGAGACGCCCGACGAAGGTGCGATAGGCCGCCACCCCCTCGGCCTGGACCGTGTCGCGATCCATCGAGGCGGTGATCTTCTTGGGGAAGAACCCGCCCTTGGCGCCGACCGGCACGATCACCGCGTTCTTGACCTGCTGCGCCTTGACGAGACCCAGCACCTCGGTGCGAAAGTCCTGCGCCCGATCCGACCAGCGAAGCCCGCCGCGCGCCACCGGCCCGAAGCGCAGATGGACGCCCTCCACCGTCGGCCCGCACACCCAGATCTCGCGGAAGGGACGCGGCGCCGGCAGATCGGAGATGCGATGCGGATCGAGCTTGAAGGCGAGCGTGTCGCGCGGCCGCCGCCCCTCTTCGCGCGGGCCCCCTTCCTCGCGGAAGAAGTCGGTGCGGACCATCGCCCGGATCACCTCGACGAAGCGCCGCACGATCGTGTCGTCGTCGAGGCTCGCCACCTGCGACAGCGCCGCCTCGATCCGCTCGACCACCCGCGCTTCCGCCGCCTCGCGATCCTCCACGATCATCGGATCGAGCCGCGCCCGGAACAGCGCCACCAGATCGACGGCGAGGCCGGGCTGGCGATGCAGCGTCGCCCACAGATAGTCCTGCGACCAGGGGGTGCGCACCTGCCGGAGCCAGCGGGCGACGGCGCGCAGCACCGCCACCTCGCGGCGATCGAGCCCGGCGGCGAGCACCAGCGCGTCGAACCCGTCGCTCTCGGCATGGCCCGCGAACACCGCCGCGAACAGATCCTCGAGCCGTCCGATCAGATTTTCGTGGAGATCGATGGCGCGGCCGTCGCCGTGCGCCAGCGTCATGTCGTGGACGAACACCACCGGCCCGCCGGAGGGCGCGATCCGGTAGGTGCTCTCGTCGATCACCCGGAGCCCCATCGCCTCGAGCACCGGCACCCGGCGCGACAGATCGATCGGCTCGGCGAGATGGAAGAGTTTCGCGGCGATGCGTTCGGCCGGGTCGCCGTCGCGACGCTGGAACCGGACCGCCAGCGGCGCCTCGGGCGAGAGCCCCTCCATCACCCCCATGTCGCCGACCGCCACCGCCGCCGACATCGCCTCGCGATAGGCCGCGCCGAAGGCGTCCGCCCAGCGCGCCAGCGCGCCGTGGATCACGCCCTCGTCGTCGAGCCGCTCGACCTCGGCCGCGAAATCGTCGCGCCAGGTCCGCACCAGACCCGCCACCTCGCGCTCGAGATCGGCCCGCGCCACCACCGGCGTGTGGCCGCGATAGCGTCCGACGATGTAGTGGATCCGGGTCAGCGGCCCTTCCGAATGGGACGGCAGCCACGATACGATCTTGCCGTCGAAACGGCTCTCGAGCAGCTCGCCGATGCGCCGGCGCAGGTCGGTCGTGTAGCGGTCGCGCGGCACGAAGACGAGCACCGAGACGAAGCGATCGAAGGGGTCGTTGCGGGCGAAAACCCGGATGCGCGGATGCTCGCCCAGCGCCAGGATCGCCAGCGCGAAGTCGAGCAGCGTCGCCTCGTCGATCTGCATCAGCTCGCCGCGCGGATAGGTTTCGAGCACGTTGGCGAGCGCATGCGCCGAATGACTGCCGGCCGGCAGCCCGGCCCGGGCCACCACCCGCGCCACCTTCTCCCGCACCATCGGCACGTCGTGGACCGACCGGGTGTAGGCGCTCGCGGTGAAGAGGCCGAGGATGCGCAGCTCGCCGGTCATCCGGCCGTCGTCGCCCCACAGTTTCACGCCGACATAGTCCATGTGGACCCGGCGATGGATGCGCGAGCGGATGTTGGAGGTCGTCACCATCATCGGCTCGGGCGAGCGGGCGAAGGCACCGATCGCATTGGCGGCGTTGAGGCTCTCGGCGCCGCGCTTCAACACCCGCACCTCCGGATCGCGCAGGATCCCGAGCCCGGTCTCGCCCATCGGCTCGACATAGGCGCCGCCCTCGGTCTCCTCGAAGTGGTATTCGCGCATGCCGAGGAAGGTGAAGTTGTCCTCCGCCAGCCATTCCATGAAGCCCAGCGCCTCGTCGCGGGTCGAGGGCTCGAGCGGCGTCGTGCCCCAGCGATAGGCGACCACCAGCTCGCCGAGCCGCTTCAGCATCGCCTTCCAGTCCTCGACCGCCGCCCGCACGTCGGCGAGCGTCGCCTCGAGTGAGGCGACCAGTTCGCCGCGCGCCGCCTCGCTCGAAAGCCGGGTCAGATGAACGTGGATCAGGCTCTCCCGGCGGATCGTCCCGGCCGGCCGCGCCGCGCGCGGATCGACCAGATCGACGAACCCGCCCGCCCCGTCGCGCGCCACCTCGAGGATCGGGTGGGCGACCAGACGGATCTCGTGGCCGGCCTCCACCAACGCCCCGGTCACCGAATCGAACAGGAACGGCATGTCGTCGTTGAGCACGTCGACGACCGTCACCGTCTCGCCGCTCGCCAGCATCCGTTCGCCGAGGCGGATCCGGTGCCCCTTCGCGCGCCGCTGGGCGAGGAGATCGAAGGCCGCCGCCGTCAGGGCCGTGAGATCCTCGACGTTCGCCGCCGTCACGTCCTCTTCCGCGACCCGCTCGAACAGGAGCCGCGCCAGACGCCCGCACGCCGCCGCGTGAGCGCCGCCGATCTCGCCGAGACGGCGTTCGGCCTCGCCGACGAGCCGAGGACCGTCGGAGGGGGCGGCGGGCTGAACCGGGACCAGCGCATGCGTCGACATCGGCATCTCCTCGATCGTTCCGGTCTCTTCGACCTCGTCGATCCGCTCGCCTCACCGAACCGTTTCGAAGGGCGCGGGAGCCGGCGAAATACGTCGACGAGGCCATTTTCGGGCCATTGGCCGCCGAGAATGGCCCTCTGATCTCGAGAAACAACGAATTTCGACGCCGAAAACGAAAAAAGCGCGGCCGAAGCCGCGCTTTCCCGTTGAACCGGACGGCGGAGCCGATCAGCCCTTCGCCTTCTTGTCCGCGTTGTAGCGCTCGATCGCCTCGATGATGATCTGCTTGGCTTCCTTGTCGTCGCCCCAGCGCACCACCTTCACCCACTTGCCGGGCTCCAGGTCCTTGTAGTGCTCGAAGAAGTGCTGGACCTGCGCGATCGCGATATTGGGCAGATCGGCGTAGGTCTTCACAGAATCGTAGCGCGGGGTCAGCTTGGACACCGGCACCGCCAGGATCTTCTCGTCGTGGCCGCTCTCGTCGGTCATGTAGAGCACGCCGACCGGACGGCACTGCATGATCGCGCCGGGGACGATCGCGCGGGTGTTCATCACCACCACGTCGATCGGATCGCCGTCGTCGGACAGCGTGTGCGGCACGAAGCCGTAATTGCCCGGGTAGCGCATCGACGTGTAGAGGAAGCGGTCGACGACCAGCGCGCCGGAGGCCTTGTCGAGCTCGTACTTGATCGGCTCGCCGCCGATCGGAACCTCGATGATGACGTTGATGTCCTCGGGCGGATTCTTGCCGATGGCGATGGCGTCGATGCGCATCTGGATACTCCTGGCCGCCGGTCTCGGGCCGGCTGTCCACGGGTTGACGACGTCCGGGGAGCCCCTCGAGCACCCGGCCGAGTGGTGTCGCGCGGCGCGCGCTCCACCCGCTCGGGGAGTTCTCTTACCCGATCGCGCGCCGTGACGAAACGTCGCCCTTCGGACGACATGCCGCGATCCGTGGGAAAGGGAGGGTCCGCGTCGCTCAGGCGGGTTCGAAGCCGAACACCACCAAGGGCAGCGTCGCCTCGCCGATCCGCTCGCCGGTCTCCGCCACGATCCGCCCGCCGAGGCGCTCGTAGAAGGCGATCGCCGGTTCGTTGTCGCTGAGCACCCGGACCGAGAAGGAGGCGAGCCCGTAGCGGCGCAGTTCCGCGCGCGCCGCCTCGAACAGCAGCTTGCCGAAACCGAGACCCTGATGGTCGGGATCGAGATAGATCTCGTAGATCTCCCCGGCCTGCGGCAGCATCCGCATCCGGTTGGGGCCGAGCGTGGCATAGCCGACGATCCGGCCGCCGACCTCCAACACCAGCACAGCCGTATGGCGATCGAGGGCGCGTTTCCACCACAGCGGACCGCGCCGTGCGATCATCCGTTCCAGGTCCTTGCCCGGAATGATCCCGCGATAGGCCTGTCGCCACGCCGCGTCGTGAACGTCGGCGATGCGACCGGCATCCGCGATCTCCGCGCGTCTGACACCGATCTGACCAAGCTTCATGAGGGAAGCGTAACCCGCGTTCGCCTCGCCGCAAAGAGGGGCCATGCGGAATTTCCCGGACACGGCCGACATTTCGCCCGCCGCCACCCGCGCCCCTTGAAACCCGGCCGCGACGTACCGATCTTCGATCTCGTTTCGCCGCGCCCTCCCGCGACGGCGTCCCCGGAGCCCCTCAGGAGCCCGCCGTGACCGATTCCTATCGCCGTGTCTGGGACGACCCCGAGATCCTCGGCCCCGAGGAGACCCGCGAGGAGCGGGTGCGCAGCGGCCTGTGGCCGACGATCCGACGCGCCGCCCGCGCCATCCCCTTCATGGAGGACGTGGTCGCCGCCTGGTATTGCGCGATCGACCCGACCACGCCGCGCAAGGTCCGCCTGACGCTGCTCGCGGCGCTCGCCTATTTCGTCGCGCCGGTCGACGTACTGCCGGACGTCCTGCCCCTGGTCGGCTTCGGCGACGACGCCGGCGTGCTGATGGCGGCGATCGCCATGGTCGGCCGCCACATCCGCGACGACCACCGCGACGCGGCGAAGAAGACGCTGGCGGAGCGCTGAGCTCAGCCCGCCGTCACCACCACCTTGCCCTTGACCTTGCGCGCGGCGATCTCCTCGATCGCCGCCGCCGTCTCGGCGAGCGGCCGGACGGAATGGATGTGCGGCACCACCCGGCCGTCGGCGACCCATCCCATGATCGTCGCCATCTCCGCCTTGAAGGCCTCGGGCTCGCGCACGAGATGGTCGCCCCAGAACACCCCGCGTAGATCGCAACCCTTCAAGAGCAGCAGATTGAGCGGGATCTTCGGGATCTCGCCGGCCGCGAAGCCGACCACCAGATAGCGCCCGCGCCAGCCGGTCGCCCGGACCGCCGGCTCGGCATATTTGTCGCCGACCGCGTCGTAGACGACGTCGACGCCCTTGCCGCCGGTCAGATCCTTCAGCCGCGCCTTGAGGTCCTCGGCGTCGTAGTCGACCGTCTCGTCGGCGCCGACCTTCCGGCAGAAGGCGAGCTTGTCGGCCCCCGACGCGCAGGCGATCACCCGCGCCCCGACCGCCTTGGCGACCTCGATCGCCGCCTGCCCGACGCCGCCGGAAGCCCCCAGGATCGCCACCGTCTCGCCGGCCTTCAGTTCGCCCCGGTCGATCAGGCCGTGCATCGCCGTGCCGTAGGTCACCGACAGGGTCGCGGCGCGGACGAAGTCGAGCGCATCGGGAAGCGCGATCAGATCCTCCTCGTCGACCACCACCTTCTCGCGCGCGCCGCCCCATTTCACATAGGCGACGACCCGATCGCCGACGGCGAAGCCGGTGACGCCCGCCCCGACGCTCTCCACCACCCCGGCGATCTCGCCGCCCGGCGAGAACGGCAGCTCCGGCTTGAACTGGTAGCGGTCGCGAATGATCAGCGTGTCGAAGAAATTGAGGGCGCAGGCCCGCATCCCCACCACCACCTCGCCGGGACCGGCGACCGGATCGGCGAGATCCTGGACCACCAGATCGGCGGCGGAACCATGCCTGCGACAGACGACCGCCTTCATTCGCGTTTCCTTCCCCCACGGGATTCGAACCGATCGAGAGGAAACACGCCCCCTCCGACGCCGTCCAGCCGCTCCTTTGGTCGATGCCCTCGTCATGCCCGACTTTCGCCCTTTCCATCGGCCACGACGAGCGGCGGCGCGCGCCGGCCCCGCCCCCCCGTCGGCTGCGCGCGAATGCCACGCGGATCGGCAACCTTCTGGTAACCATCCCCGTGGTTTCTGGAGGGTGAGACGCCGTCCCCAGAGGGCGGCGATACGTCGTCGAACAGACGGAGAATGGTGAGATGAGAACTGCTCTCGGCGCCGTGTCGCTGATCGCGACGATGATCGTGGCCGCCGGCATCGCTCAGGCGGAGACGAAACCGGCACCGGCCAAGCCCGCCGCCGCGGCCGGCGGCTCGCCGATGTTGATCGCCGAATCGAAGGACTGGAAGGCCATCACCGCCGCCGCCCCCAAGGGCAAGGTCTGCTTCGCCCTGACCAAGCCGCAGAAGATGGACCCCGCCAACCTCAACCACGGCGACGTCTTCTTCTTCGTCTCGACCCGCCCCGCCGACAACGTCCGCAACGAGCCGAGCCTCCAGGTCGGCTACCCGATGAAGGAGGGATCGAAGGCGGTCGTCGACATCGACGGCAAGAAGTTCTCCTTCTTCACCCGCGGCGACGGCGCCTGGCTCGAGCAGAACACCGATTACACGCCCTTCCTCGACGCCATGCGCAAGGGCTCCAAGCTCTCGGTCCAGGCGACCTCCGGGCGCGGCAACCCGACCTCCTATCAGTTCTCGCTCTCCGGCGTCTCCGCCGCGCTCGACGCGGCCGCCAAGGAATGCAAGTGACGCCGAGCTCGCCGAGTTTCGACCCATTCGAAGCTCGGCGAGCGAAGGCGAGCCCGACCGGGCATCGCCCGATCAGGCCGTGACGCTCCTGAAATTCGGACGAGTCCGAAATTCGTGAGCCGAGTACGAGGCATCCGGCGCCGGGATCTTCCTCGGCGCGCGGTTTTCGGCTATGAAGAACCCGAGATCAGGCGGATGGGGCGACCCGTCCGCCTTTCGCGTTGCGCCGGCCGACCCCGCCGCGACGCCCGACGCCCGCAAGCCGCCCCGCGAAGGAACACCCCATGACGAGCCCCGCCACGGCCGCCCCCCTCGGGCACGACGACGTCCTCGACGCGATCGTCAAGGCACCGCAGGCGATCGCCACCGTCGACGCCAAGCCGTCGCTGCTCGGCCTCTCCCGCGCCCGGCTCGCCGACGCTCTTCTCGCCATCGGCGTCGAGGAGCGGCAGGTCCGCATGCGGGTCAACCAGCTCTGGCATTGGATGTATCTGCGCGGGGTCGACTCCTTCGACCGCATGACCAACGTTTCCAAAGAGCTGCGCGCCCAGTTGGCGGAGGCCTATGTGGTCGGCCGCCCGGAGCTGGTCACCGAGCAGATCTCGGTCGACGGCACCCGCAAGTGGTTGTTCCGCTTCCCGTCGCGCGGCGCCGGCAAGCCGGTCGAGGTCGAGACCGTCTACATCCCCGAGGAAGGGCGCGGCACGCTCTGCGTGTCCTCCCAGGTCGGCTGCTCGCTCACCTGCTCCTTCTGCCACACCGGCACCCAGGTGATGGTGCGCAATCTGACGGCGGAAGAGATCGTCTCCCAGGTGGTCGTCGCCCGCGAGCGCCTCGGCGACTTCCCCGCGAGCGACAAGGCCGACGGCATCCTCCCCTCCGAGGGCCGCCTCGTCACCAACGTGGTGATGATGGGCATGGGCGAGCCCTTGATGAACTACGAGGCGGTGCGCGACGCCATGCAGATCTTCGCCGACGGCGACGGCCTGTCGCTGTCGCGTCGCCGCATCACGCTGTCGACCTCCGGCGTCGTGCCGATGATCCCGCGGATCGGCGCCGAGACCGGCGTCATGCTGGCGATCTCGCTGCACGCGGTGCGCGACGACCTGCGCGACGTGCTGGTGCCGATCAACAAGAAGTACAAGATCGCCGAGCTGCTCGAGGCCTGCCGGAACTATCCCGGCCTCTCCAACGCCCGCCGCATCACCTTCGAATACGTGATGCTGAAGGGGGTCAACGACAGCGCCGCCGACGCCCGCGAACTGGTCCGCCTGCTGCGCGGCATCCCCGCCAAGATCAACCTGATCCCGTTCAACGCCTGGCCCGGCTCGCAGTATCAGTGCCCCGACTGGGACACGATCGAGGCCTTCGCCGAGATCGTCAATCGCGCCGGCTACGCGAGCCCGATCCGCACCCCGCGCGGCCGCGACATCCTCGCCGCCTGCGGTCAGCTGAAGTCGGCCTCCGAACGGCTCAAGATCTCCGAGCGTCTGGCGCTCGAGGCGATGATCGGAACCCTGCCCGCCGACGACGAGGACTGACCGTCCCGCCGACGGGAGCCGTCGTCCCCTCTGGACGATGCGACCTGTGCGACCGCACAATGGTGCCGACGATTCGCCCCTCGCGCCGGCGGGTCGTCCCCCGTCTTTCGCGCCTCGCGGTCTGCCCATGTCGGAGCCCGGCTCCTCTTTCGACGATCGTCCCCTCGCCGCGAGGCGGGTCGCCTCCGGCCGCATCGGCCGGATCCTCATCGCCTATGTCCTCGCGGTGGCCGCCGTCGCCGCCGTGCGCACCCTCGGTCTGGTGATCGAGGAGAGCTGGACGCGCGGCTTCGACCGGCTGATCGCGGTGAACGGCTGGGCGAGCCTCGTCGTGGTGCCGGCGATGACCGCGCTGATCGTCTTCGTCGCCGCCGCTCCGCTGGTCACCGCCTTCCTGGTCGGGGCCGAGGCGCGCGCCCTGCGCGCGCTGTGGGTCTACGCCCTCGCCGGACTGACGATCACCCTCCTCACCCGCGCCCTGGTCGCGCTGCCCTTCGGGCTGCCGCTACCCTCGTTCGGCCTGTTCGCGCTCGAGGCCGCCGCCGGGGTGATCGGCGCCTGGGTCTACTGGATCGTCGCCATCCGCTCGGCGCCGCCGCCGCCGCCCTCAGACCCCTGGGCCGAGATCTGATGGCGTCCGGTCGAAGCACCGACCGAACCTGCCGGCGTGATACCGATCCGCGTCCCCGGAGGCTCGCCCCGTGATCACTCTCTCGCATCTCCTGTGGCGGACGATCCTCGCCGGCCTCGGCTTCGCGGCGGCGATCGTCACCACCCTGGTGGTCGGCACCCTCGGCCTCGCCGCGATCGCCTCCGCCCATCGCGAGGTCGTCGCGGCCGATCCCGGAACCATGGTTCCCGTGCTCGGCATGATGATGCGCGGCGGCCTGTTGCTGCCGGTCTTCTCCACCATCGTCTGGCCGGCGTGGCTGGTGGCCGTCGTCCTCGGCGAGGTGACCGGCGCCCGCTCGCTGCTCCTCCATCTCGCCGTCGCCACCGCGATCGCGGTCGTCGGCGTGATGGGCGGCGCGCCGGTCCTCGGCCCCGCCCGACTTCAGCTGATCGCGGCGATCGGTCTTTCCGCCGGTTTCGCCCATTGGCTGGTGGCCGGGCGCTCGGCCGGGATCCGGCGTCCGCTTCCCGAGAGGGGAGCCCCGCGTCCGCCGCATGACGGAGCTCGCGAAGACGCGATATCGGAAAGAGATCCCGTGCCCTGATCGGGCCGAAGACGGAGGCGGACGTGGCCGAACAATACGACGTGGTGATCGCCGGCGGCGCGATCATGGGTTCCTCGACAGCCTATTTTCTGAAGAAGGAACTGGGGTTCGCCGGCTCGGTCCTGGTGGTCGAGAAGGACCCGACCTACGCCCGCTCCGCCACCATGCTGTCGGCCGCCTCGATCCGCCAACAATTCTCCACGCCCGAGAACATCCGCCTGTCGCGCTTCGGCATCGAGGTGATCCGCGATCTGAAGGGCCGGTTCGGTCCCGACGCCGACATCGGCTTTCACGAGAGGGGCTATCTCACCCTGGCCAGCAGCGCCGGTGAGGCGATCCTGCGCGCCAATCACCTCGTCCAGAGCGCCGAGGGCTCCGACATCGAGCTGATCGACCCCGCCGAGATCGCCCGGCGCTGGCCCTACATGTCGACCGAGGGCGTCGCGCTCGCCGCCTACGGCCGCTCCGGCGAGGGATGGTTCGACGCCTGGATGTGGCTCGACATGATCCGCAAGGCGGCCAAGGCGGCCGGCGCGCACTATGCCCACGCCGCCGTGACCGGCATCGCCACCGCCGGCGACCGCGTCACCTCGGTCACTCTCTCCGACGGCCGCGAGATCGCCTGCGGCACCTTCGTGAACGCCGCCGGCCCCTCCGCCGGCGACGTCGCGGCCCTGGCCGGCATCGCCCTTCCCGTCGAACCGCGCAAGCGCTGCGTCTTCGTCGTCCATTGCCGCGAGGAGATCGAGGGCCTGCCGATGCTGATCGACGGCACCTCGGTCGCCTCCGGCGTCTACATCCGCCCCGAGGGCCAGTATTTCATCTGCGGCGTCTCCCCCGACGAGGCGACCGACGCCCGCGCCGGCGAGGACGACTTCGAGGTCGACTATCCCCTCTTCGACGATCTGATCTGGCCGGCGCTGGCGACCCGCATCCCCGCCTTCGAGGCGCTGAAACTGGTGCGCGCCTGGGCCGGTCACTACGACTTCCACACCTTCGACCACAACGCGGTGATCGGCCGCCATCCCGAGATCTCGAACTTCGTCTTCTGCAACGGCTTCTCCGGCCACGGCATCCAGCAGGGCCCCGGCGCCGGCCGCGCGGTCGCCGAATTGATCGTCCACGGCGGATATCGCTCGATCGATCTCTCCGTCTTCGGCTACGATCGCCTCGTCTCCGGGCGTCCGGTCGTGGAGGCCAACATCATCTGACGGCGACGGGCGAGGCGATGAGCGAAAAGTGGAAGACGGCGACGGTGCTGGTGGTGTCGTCGCAGGTCGGACGCGGCGCCATCGGCGCGCGCGCCGCGGCCTTCGCCCTGGAGCGCCTCGGCCACGCCGTCTGGCTGGTGCCGACGGTGTGGATGCCCTGGCATCCCGGCCACGGCCCCTCCACCCGCCTCGCCCCCGATCCGATCGCCTTCGCCGAGGCCCTCGCCGAGATCGCCGAGAGCCCCAACGCCGGCGAGATCGGCTGGGTCCTGACCGGCTATTTCGCCGACGCCACCCAAGTCGAGGCGACCGCCAGGCTCGTCGAACGCCTGCGCCTCGGCAATCCCGGCCTGCGCCTCGTCGTCGATCCGGTGCTCGGCGACGGCGACGGTCACGGGCGCGGCGGCCTCTACGTCGCCGAGACACTCGCCCGCGCCGTCCGCGATCGCCTGATCCCGCTCGCCGACGTCGCCACCCCGAACCGTTTCGAGCTCGGCTGGCTCACCGCCCGCGCGCCCGAGGACACCACCGCCGCGATCACCGCCGCCCGCGCGCTCGCCCCGCCGATCACCGTCGTCACCTCGGCGCCGGCGATGATGACCCGCTCGGTCGGCACCCTCCTGGTGACCGCCGACGCCGCGACCCAGTTCGAACACCCCCTGATCGAGGCGGCGCCCCACGGCACCGGCGATCTCTTCGCCGGCCTCCTCACCGCCCGCCTCGCCGACGGTCACCCGGCCGAGGCCGCCACCGCTCGCGCCGTGGCGAGCGTCTTCGAGATGATCGCCCGTTCCGCCCGCGCCGGCGCCGACGAACTGGTGCTCGCCGAGGAACAGGACACGCTGGTCCACCCGATGGCCCAGGTCTCGACCCGCCGCATCGGCGAGGCCCGCGCCCGCCGTCCGGTCGCCCGCCCGACCAGCCTCGAGTGAGATCGGCACCCATGAGTTCGGCATCCATGAGTGATCCCGCCCTCCGCCTCGCCGGGATCGACGGCTGCCCCGCCGGCTGGATCGCCTGCCTCGTCGCTCCCGACGGTCCGCTCGACCCGGAGATCCGCATCGTCGCCCGGCTCGATGACCTCCTCGACCGGCCCGACGCCCCCGCCGTCGCGGCGATCGACATGCCGATCGGCCTGCCCGACCGCATCGGCGCGGGCGGACGCGGGCCGGAACGGCTGGTGAGGAAGCAGGTGACGAAGCGGCGTTCCTCGGTTTTCTCGATACCCTCCCGCACATCTGTCTATGCCGCCGAAGGCCTAGACCACGACGAGGGCTTTGCGCGGGCGCGTTCCGTAGCGCTCGCCACCTCCGATCCGCCGAAGAGCGTCTCGAAACAGGCCCATTTCCTCTTCCCCAAGATCCGCGAACTCGATCGTCTCCTCACGCCCGAACGCGCCGAGCGGATCGTCGAGAGCCATCCCGAACTCGCCTTCGCGATGCTGAACGGCGGCGACGCCATGACCCTGCCGAAGAAGGTGAAGAGTCGGCCGAACCCGCCCGGCCTCGACGAGCGCCGGGCGCTGCTCGTGGCTCTCGGTTTCGATGCCGCCCTGCTCGAGCGCCCACCGCGCGGCGCGGCGATCGACGACCTGCTCGACGCCTGCGTCCTCGCGCTCGTCGCCCGCCGGGTCCATGCCGGGCAGGCCGTCTCCTTCCCCGATCCGCCGATGCGCGACGGTCGCGGCCTGCCCATCGCCATCCGCGCCTGAGCGCCGTCCGCCGACCGACATCGCCCTGCAACACGAAGCGGATCGGATGGGGCCTCGCCACCGAGGAGCCCACCCGTGACCACCTCCACCGATCCGACCGACATCGACCGATTCGCCCGCTCGCAGAACGCCGCCCCGCCGGCCCGCCTCGGCATCCGTTACGACCGGGACGGCCGCTTCCTGCCGGAGGCCGGCAACACCGTCGTCTGTCACGTCCGGCCGGGGTCGATCGAGGAGGCCGCGCTGAGCGCCGCCCGCGCCCGCCTCACCGTCATGCCCGAGGCCGATCACTTCGCCTTCACGCCCGTCGAGAGCCTCCACGTCACCCTGTTCCAGGGCATCCTCGACACCCGCCGCCGCGCCCCCTTCTGGCCCGGCGACCGCCCGACCGACACTCCGGTCGAGGCGATGACCGCGCATTTCGCGGGCCGGCTCGAGGGCTTCGCCCCGCGCGCGCCCTTCGTCTTCCGCCCCGTCGGCCTGACCCCGAACGGCGTGGTGCTGGAGGGCGCGGAGGAGGCCGACCGGCGCGCTCTCGCCGACTGGCGCGACGCCCTCGCCGATCTCTTCGGCTGTCGCCACCCCGACCACGAGACCTACGTCTTCCACGTCACCTTCGCCTATCCGATCGCCTGGCTCCCCGACGACCGCCTCGCCGCTTGGCGCAACGTGCTCGCCGACGCCCTCGCCGATCTTCTCGCCGCCGCGCCGATCCTGCGCTTCGCCCCGCCCGCCTTCTGCCGCTTCGCCGACATGTGCGCCTTCGAGGAGGTGAAGCGCCTCGCTTGAGGCCCCCCGCGACGTCCCCCCACGAGCGCGCCGCCACGAAATTCCGAATCGTTTCGCACCGCGGCGCGATCTATTCGACCTTCGCGGGATTGTCGGCGCCCGCGCCGTCCGGCATCAGGAAGGCCGAGACACGCGAGCGCCGGGGGCCGGACCATGACCAAGACCAACACGGGCAATTTCTTCGAGGATTTCCGCATCGGTCAGGTGATCCGTCACGCCACCCCGCGCACCGTGACGACCGGCGACGTCGCCCTCTACACCGCCCTCTACGGCCCCCGTTTCGCGGTGCAGTCGTCGGACGCCTTCGCCCGCGCCATCGGCTACCCGCGCGCCCCCGTCGACGACCTCCTGGTGTTCCACGTCGTCTTCGGCAAGACCGTCCCGGACGTCTCGCTCAACGCCGTCGCCAATCTCGGCTACGCCGGCTGTCGCTTCCTCGCGCCCGTCTATCCCGGCGACACGCTCTCGACCGTCTCCGAGGTGATCGGCCTCAAGGAGAATTCCAACGGCAAGACCGGCGTCGTCTACGTCCGCTCCACCGGCTACAACCAGCATGGCGCGGAAGTCCTCGACTATGTGCGCTGGGTGATGGTGCGCAAGGCCGACGAGAGCGCCGTCGTCGCCGACCAGAGGATCCCGGAACTCCCGGCCGCGCTGACGCCCGAGCAGATCGGCTCGGCCGTGCCGGTCCTGGACCCCGAGGCCTATGACGGCGTGCTGGCCGGCTCGTCCCATCGCTTCGGCGACTATCGCGCCGGCGAGCGCATCGACCACGTCGACGGCATGACCGTGGAGGAGGCCGAGCACATGCTCGCCACCCGCCTCTACCAGAACACCGCCAAGGTCCATTTCAACCAGTTCACCGAGGGCCAAGGCCGCTTCGGGCGCCGGCTGATCTACGGCGGCCACGTCATTTCGCTCGCCCGCGCGCTCTCCTTCAACGGCCTCGGCAACGCCTTCCACGTCGCCGCCATCAACGGCGGCCGCCACGTCGCGCCGCTCTTCGCCGGCCTCACCGTCTTCGCCTGGTCGGAGGTGTTGGAGACCGCCGACCTGCCCGGCCGCGACGACGTCGGCGCGCTGCGCCTGCGCCTCGTCGCCACCAAGGACCGGCCCTGCGCCGACCTGCCCTACAAGCTCGAGACCGGCGACTACGACCCCTCGGTGATTCTCGACCTCGATTATTGGGCGGTCCTCCCGCGCTGAGATCGGCGGTCTGGCCCATGCCTCGATCCGGGCGGCGGCGCCGCCCCGTCGCAGCCATGCGATCAGCAGAGACACCATCTGGTATTTCTCGCGTCCCGGGTGTAGGTCCGCACCAGACGCATGACTGCGCAATAATCCCTTTGGACGTTTTGACGCACCGCCCACAAAAGGGTTAGAAGGCTTCCAGCCGTGCGTCCGAACCGTCGACCCACACCCCGGCTCCTCGCCGTGGCGCGACGGGTTCGCCCGCCCTTCAACCCCGAAGGATCGAAGACAGGCCGATGTCGACACAGAGCAAAGCAGGCAATGGGGTCGAGCGCCCCCTTTCGCCGCATCTCTTCATCTACGCGCCCTCCTGGACGATGGTCATGTCCGTCGTCCATCGCGGAACCGGCGCGGCGCTCTATTTCGGCACGCTGCTGCTCGCGGCCTGGTTGATCGCCGCAGCTTCCGGCCCCGTCGCCTACGACTGGGCCATGTGGGCCTTCGGCTCCTGGATCGGACGTCTGGTCCTGTTCGGCTACACCTGGGCGCTGGTCTGCCACCTCATCGGCGGCATCCGCTTCCTGATCTGGGACATGATCATCGGGTTCGGCGAGGAGCGTCGTCTCCTGGCGCTCGGCACCTGGGTTCTGTCCGGCGTCTTCACGATCCTGATCTGGGTCGTCGGCTACATGGTCAAGTGAGGTGATGAACATGCGCACGCCTCTTTCCCAGGTTCGTGGTCGCGGCACCGCCAAGTTCGGCACCGAGGACTACTGGATGCAGCGCATCACCGCCGTGGCGATGGTGCCGCTGACGGTGATCTTCATCCTGGCGGTCGTCTGCGTCGTCGGCGCGCCCTACGAGCGCGCCCACGCCGTTCTCTCCTCGCCGCTGGTGGCCATCCCCTTCGCGGCGATGGTGATCGCCGGCGTCCTGCACATGCGCATCGGCATGCAGGTCATCATCGAGGACTACACGCCCTCCGACGCCTGGAAGATCCTGTTCGTTCTCATGAACAACTTCTTCTCGGCGCTCGTCGCCATCGCGACCCTGTGGGCGGTCGCCAAGCTCTCGTTCGGGATGTGAGGACCATGGCCGAAAACAACGTCAAGGCTCCCGGCACGTCCGGCACCGCCTATCCCTTCATCGATCACACCTTCGACGTGGTGGTGGTCGGCGCCGGTGGCGCCGGTCTGCGCGCCGTGGTCGGCGCCTCCGAGGCCGGTCTCAAGACCGCCTGCGTGACCAAGGTGTTCCCGACCCGCTCCCACACCGTCGCGGCTCAGGGCGGCGTCGCCGCCTCCCTCGCCAACATGGGCGAGGACAGCTGGCGCTTCCACATGTACGACACCGTCAAGGGGTCGGACTGGCTGGGCGACCAGGACGCCATCGAATATCTCGTGCGCAACGCGCCCGACGCCGTCTACGAGCTCGAGCATTGGGGCGTTCCCTTCTCGCGCACCGAGGAAGGCAAGATCTATCAGCGTCCCTTCGGCGGCATGACCACCCACTACGGCAAGGGCATCGCCCAGCGCACCTGCGCCGCCGCGGACCGGACCGGCCACGCCATCCTGCACACGCTCTACGGTCAGTCGCTGCGTCACTCGGCGGAGTTCTTCATCGAGTATTTCGCCATCGACCTGATCATGGATGCCGACGGCGCCTGCCGCGGCGTCGTGGCGCTCTGCCTCGAGGACGGCACGCTGCACCGCTTCCGGGCCCAGAAGACCATTCTGGCGACCGGCGGCTACGGCCGCGCCTACTTCTCCTGCACCTCGGCCCATACCTGCACCGGCGACGGTGGCGGCATGGTGCTGCGCGCCGGCCTGCCGATGCAGGACATGGAGTTCGTGCAGTTCCACCCGACCGGCATCTACGGCGCCGGCGTCCTCATCACCGAGGGCGCGCGCGGCGAGGGCGGCTACCTCACCAATTCCGCCGGCGAGCGCTTCATGGAGCGTTACGCCCCCTCGGCCAAGGACCTCGCCTCGCGCGACGTCGTCTCGCGCTCCATCACCATGGAGATCCGCGAGGGCCGTGGCGTCGGCAAGAACAAGGATCACATCCACCTGCACCTCAGCCATCTGGATCCCGCGATCCTGGCCGAGCGTCTGCCCGGCATCACCGAGTCGGCGAAGATCTTCGCCGGCGTCGACCTGACCAAGGAACCGATCCCGATCCTGCCGACCGTGCACTACAACATGGGTGGCATCCCGACCAACTTCCACGGCGAAGTCCTCACCAAGAAGAACGGCGACCCCGATTCCGTGGTCCCCGGCCTGATGGCGATCGGCGAAGCCGCCTGCGTGTCGGTCCACGGCGCCAACCGTCTCGGCTCCAACTCGCTGACCGACCTCGTGGTGTTCGGCCGCGCCGCCGGCCTGCGCTGCGTCGAGACCGTGGTGGCGAACGGGCGTCAGCCCGAGCTTCCGGCGGACGCCGGCGAGCTCGCGGTGTCGCGTCTCGACAAGTACCGCTACGCCTCGGGCTCGACCCCGACCGCCGTCCTTCGCGACAAGATGCAGCGCACCATGCAGAACAACTGCGCGGTGTTCCGCACCGGCGAGGTTCTGGCAGAGGGCGTCGGCCTGATCCAGAAGGTCTGGGAAGGCCTGCCGGACGTGAAGGTCACCGACCGCTCGCTGGTCTGGAACTCCGATCTCGTCGAGACCCTCGAGTTCGAGAACCTGATCGAGCAGGCCGTGGTCACCATGAACTCGGCCGCCGCCCGTCAGGAGAGCCGCGGAGCGCATGCCCGCGAGGACTTCCCGAACCGCGACGACGTCAATTGGATGAAGCACACGTTGGCCTGGGCCGACGGCGCCACCAAGTCGGTGACGCTCGACGACCGTCCCGTGCACACCTACACCATGACGCAGGACATCGCCTACATCGAGCCCAAGGCTCGCGTGTACTGATCCCTCGCGGACGCATCGACCCGTCGGCCGCCGGCCGACGGACCTCGACGGTCGGACAGATGAAAAGGGCGGGCCGAAATGGTTGAGCTCACGTTGCCTAAGAACTCCACGGTGAAGATCGGCAAGACCTGGCCCAAGCCGGCCGGCGGGACCAAGCTCACCGAATTCAAGGTCTACAGATGGAATCCCGACGACGGCAAGAACCCGCAGATCGACACCTATTTCGTCGATCGCGACGATTGCGGTCCGATGGTTCTGGACGGTCTCATCTACATCAAGAACAAGATCGATCCGTCGCTGACCTTCCGTCGCTCGTGCCGTGAAGGCATCTGCGGCTCCTGCGCGATGAACATCGGCGGGCTCAACACCCTCGCCTGCACCAAGGGCATGGACGAGGTGAAGGGCGCGGTGAAGATCTATCCCCTCCCTCACATGCCGGTGGTGAAGGATCTGATCCCCGATCTCACCAACTTCTACGCTCAGCATCGCTCGATCGAGCCCTGGCTGAAGACGGTGAGCCCGACCCCGCAGACCGAGTGGCGCCAGAGCCACGAGGACCGCACCAAGCTCGACGGTCTCTACGAGTGCATCCTCTGCGCCTCGTGCTCGACCTCGTGCCCGAGCTACTGGTGGAACGGCGACCGTTATCTCGGCCCGGCGGTTCTGCTCCAGGCCTATCGCTGGCTGATCGACAGCCGCGACGAAGCGACCGGCGAACGTCTCGACAATCTCGAGGATCCCTTCCGCCTCTATCGCTGCCACACCATCATGAACTGCGCGAACACCTGCCCCAAGGGTCTGAACCCGGCCAAGGCGATCGCGGAGATCAAGAAGATGATGATCGAGCGCCGCCTCTGACGGCTCGGTCGACCCGGACGATGAAGAGGCCCCGGCGGGATCCCGCCGGGGCCTCTTCATGTCTGCCTTGGTTCGTCGGCGCCGGGTGGGCGCGACCGAGCGGACGGGCTCAGTGCGCCCGGCCGAAGAGCTTGGCCGGCATCGCCTTCTTCTGCATGTCGACCACCGCGCTCGCCCAGCCGTAGCCGTCGCGAACCGCCTCGCGTAGCCACGACGCCGGCGACGGCGTCTGTGGCACGACGATGCCGACGACGTCGCCACCCTCGTATTCGAGCTCGGCGCCGTGCCGACGCGCCAGCCGCTGCATCTGGCCGTTCGAGGCGAGGCAGTTCATGTAGAGCTTCTCGATGCGCCGGTTGCGGGCGGCGAGAAGGACGCGCTCCATCAGCTTCGAGCCGAAGCCACGGCCCTGCCAATCGGTCTCCACCGAGAAGGCGGCCTCCGCGTCCGAGCGCGAACGGCCGAGGCTGCGCAGCTCGCCGACGCCGACGAGATCGCCGCCGATGAAGATGCCGTGGATGAGCGTGTCGAGCGCGAAGCTCGTTTCGGCATAGCGGCGGACGAAGTCGTCACCGGCCGCCATGCCGAAGCGGTTGCGTCGGGTCTGCGGGTCGAGCCGCATCAGGTGATCCCGGAAGGCGGCGGTGTCGGCCACCCACAGCTTCCGGATCGAGCCGCTGCGCGAGAGCTCGTTCATGGGGTCTACTCCTGTGTTCGCCGCGATGATGCATCGCAGCAATTCGTGAAATATTATGTTGCGTCGCAATACGGCTGAAAAGAGGCCGCTCGGGAGAACTGCCGATATGCGACGTTCTGCCGCATCCTTTGGTCTGATGACGTATTGGTGAGCCATCACGGCGCCGCGACCCGGCCGGAGAAGAGTCGCATCGCCGGCCTACACGCGGTAGAACAGGCCGACCGACCCTCTGGAGACTACGAGAATGATTCGCGCTGAGCGCTTGGCCGTCGTCGTGATGATCGCCGCCGCGGCCGGTGGTTGTTCCCGCCTCGGACTGAGCGACCGGCCGAGGTTCTCCTCTTCCTCCGCCCCCGCGACCTACGAGCCGCTCACCCCGGCCCCGACCGCGCCGGTGACCCAGGGCACTCTCCAGCCGCTCACCCCTCCGCCCCCCGGTGCCGTGCCCGCCGACCCGAACACCGCCGTCGCCGCCCTGCCGGCGACGCCCGGGCCGAGCGCTCCGGCCGCCGTCGACGCCGCCAAGGCCCCGACCATCGGCCGCGCCGAGCTGCTCGGCGGCTGGCGTCTCGCCTCCGGTTCCGACAACTGCCAGCTCTTCATGAACCTGACCAGCTGGGCCGGCGGCTACCGCGCCATCTCCAAGGGCTGCACCTCGCCCGAACTTCAGAAGATCTCGGCCTGGGATCTCCAGGGCAAGCAGGTCACGCTGAAGGGCTCCGACGGCTCCACCGTCGCCACCCTCGTCGGTGCCGGCGGCGAGCGCTTCTCCGGCCGCACCGCCGGCTCGCAGGCGATCACCCTCTCCCGCTGAGGTGCCCGATGGCGACCGTCCGTCTACTCACCGACGCCGAACTCTCACCCGAGGCGCGCGCCGTCTTCGACGAAATCCGCGCCGCCCGCAAGACCGACCACGTCAACGACTTCTGGCGGGCGCTCGCCCATGATCCGGTGTCGCTGCGCCGGACCTGGGAGAGCATCCGCCAGGTGATGGCCCCCGGCGCCCTCGATCCGCTGGTCAAGGAGATGCTCTACGTCGCCGTCTCCATCGCCAACGGCTGCGACTACTGCATCCACACCCACACCGCCTCCGCCCGCGCCAAGGGCATGACCGAGGCCCAGTTCCTGGAGCTGGTCGCGGTCGTCGGCATGGCGAGCGAGACCAACCGCATGGTCGGCGCCTTCGGCGTCGAGGTCGACGAGATCTACCGGCAGCCCTGAACACGTCCGGCCGCCGTCGGGACGCTGCGTCAGGGGCCGCGCACGTCTCGTTTCGGGACTTCGTTGCCCCGCCCGATCGCCTGTGGCACGATGACGGTCATGTTCCGGACCCGAGACGCCGCCGTCGTCCTGGGCGCGCTCGTCGCCGCGCCCCTCTTTCCCGCCCCAGCCGCCGCGCAGGAGCAGGAATCGACCTGCCGAGCGCCCGGCCGGCGCGCCGCGCTCGGCGAAACCCTGTGCCTGACGACCCCGAAGGGGTTCCACATCGCCCGCTGCGAGATGGATCTCAACGTCACGTCCTGGACGATCCTCGACGCGCCCTGCCCGACCGCCGTCCTGCCGGACGACGGGCGCACCGCGCCGACCGCCCCCGGCGAGGGTGCGCCGCGCGCCGAGGTTCGCTGACCCGGCCGGCGCGAGAACGCGCGAGGCCGGCCCTCACCAGTCCGAGAGAACCGTGTCCTCGGTATAGGCGACGCCGACCACTTCCTTGACCACGGCCTGACCGCAGATCATCCGCCCCTGGACCGGATCGAAGGCGAGCGTCGGGCCGCCGGCGAGCTGCCAGCCCTTGTTGAGCGCGGCCGAGACGCGCTTGCAGAAGGCGGAATCGTCGGGGCCGGTCAGATAACGATAGAGCTTCATGAGATCCTCACGCCGCCGCCGCGATCGCGTCGGCGATCGCCACCACCCGCTCGGCCATCTCCGCGTGGAGACGCTCGACCATCTTGCCGTCGAGGGTGATCACGCCCTTGGCGGCGTTCTCCGGCAGCGCGAAGGCGGCGATGATCCGGCGCGCCTGCTCGATCTCCGCCGCCGAGGGCGAGAAGATCGCATTGGCGACGGCGAGCTGGTTGGGATGGATCAGCGTCTTGCCGTCCATGCCGAGATCGCGGCCCTGTTCGCATTCGACCAGGAAGCCCTCGGCGTCGGAGAGATTGTTGTAGACCCCGTCGATCACGTCGAGGCCGTAGGCACGCGCCGCCGCGAGCGCGGTCGTCAGCCACGGAAGCATGGTGGTGCGGCCGGGCACGAAGCGGGCGCGGGTCTCCTTGGCGAGGTCGTTGGTGCCGAGCACGAGGACCGCGAGCCTGCGCCCCTCCTCGACACTCGCCGCCGCCGCGATCGCGGCCGCGTTGAGCACCGCCAGCGGCGTCTCGAACATCGCCCAAATCTTCACGCTCTCCGGTGCGCCGCAGCGATCGAGCACGGCGACCGCCTCGAACACGTCCTCGGGCTTCGAGACCTTGGGGATCAGGATCGCGTCGGGCGCGACCATCGCCGCCGCCTCGAGATCGGCCATGCCCCACGGGCCGGAGAGCCCGTTGACCCGGATCACCACCTCGCGCGAGCCGAACCCGCCGGCCGCCGCGACCGCCATCACCTGATCGCGCGCGGTCGCCTTGGCGTCGGGAGCGACCGAATCCTCGAGATCGAGGATCACCGCGTCGGTGGCGAGCGTCTTGGCCTTCTCCAGCGCGCGAGCGTTGGAACCCGGCATGTAGAGCACGCTGCGGCGCGGACGGATGGTCATGGGACGATCTCCGAAAATCGGTTGGACACGAGCGGTCGACGCGGCGCGGACCCTACCGAAGCCCCCGCCGCCCCGCAATCGGCCGTTGGACGAACCGTCCGTCGCCCTCAGGTCGGCGGCTCGCCGTGGCGCACGCGCTCGAGCACGACCATGACGGCGAGCGCCAGCCACGCGACGATCAGCACGGTGCCGCCGATCGGCGCCGCCATCGGGAAGAGATGGACGCCGGCGAAGGAGAGCAGGGTGATGTCGATCCCGAAGATCGCCGCGCCCAGGCCCATCGCCAGGGCGATCTTGCCGACCGCGCCCGGCGCCGTCGCGTCGCCGCGCCGCAACGCCACCAGACCGACGATCGCGGCGGCATGGATCATCATGATCTCCGCCGCGCTCGCCAACGGACCGCCGCCCGTCACATGCGTCGCCAGCGCCGCGTCCGCCACGCCGCCGGCCCCCAACAGGCCGGCCAGCATCAGATCGAGTTCGGTCCGTCGCATTCCATCACCTCACTTGCGCACATAGGCGACGGCGGGGCCGCCGTCCCTGGCGATCGACACCTGTGGCACGGCGGGGGCCGTCGGCGCCAGCTTTTCGCTCGGCGCCATCACCACCGCCTCGCCATCCACCACCGTCTTGCCGTCCTGATTGACGCCGGTGCACTCCAACACGACGATCTTCTTGTCGTCGCGCTTCTCCTTGACCGTCACCTTGAAGGTGATGCGATCGCCGATCGTCACCGGCCGCTTGAAGGCGAGCGACTGTGACAGATAGATCGTGCCCGGACCCGGCAGATGCACGCCGAGCAGCGAGGAGACGATCGCGCCCGACCACATGCCGTGCATGATCACGCCCTTGAAGCGGGTGCCGCTCGCATAGACGTCGTCGAGATGAGCCGGATTGACGTCGCCGGAGACCACCGCGAAGAGTTCGATGTCGGCCCGCGTCACCTCACGCGTCACTTCCGCGCTCTCGCCGATCGCGATCTCGTCGTAGGTGCGGTTTTCCATCGTCGTCATCACTGTCGTCCCCATATGCGCGTCGCATGCCGACGCGGTCGGCGCGATCCTAGAGCCAAAGCCCCGGCGAGGGGCTTCGACCTTCGGCGGAGGGTGCCGGCGCGCCGCGTCCGCCTCGTGCCGGCCGCGTCAGACCGGCGACCATGCCACCGTCTCGCCGCCGAAGAGCGGCACGATCTCGCCCGCGCCCGGCACCTCGATCGCCTCGGCCACCGGCCGCGACCGCTTCTCCCACGTCACCCGCTCCGGATTGACCGGCAGGCCGTAGAAGGCCGGCCCCGCCAGCGAGGCGAAGATCTCGAACCGATCGAGCGCGCCCTCCTCCTCGAACACCGAGAGATAGGCCTCGATCGCCGTCGGCGCCGAGAAGACGCCGGCGCAGCCGCAGGCGGTCTCCTTGGTGTGCTTCAGATGCGGCGCGGTGTCCGTGCCGAGGAAGAAGAGACCGTCGCCGGCGGTCGCCGCCGCCCGCAGCGCCAGCTTGTGGGTCGAACGCTTGAGGATCGGCAGGCAATAGAGATGCGGCCGGATGCCGCCCTTGAAGAGGGCATTGCGGTCGTAGAGCAGATGCTGCGGCGTGATCGTCCCGGCCATGCGGCCGGCATGGGCCTTCACCACCGCCACGCCCTCGGCCGTGGTGACGTGTTCCAGCACCACCTTGAGGCCGGGGAAATCGGCCAGGAGCGGCAGCAACACCTCCTCGACGAAACGCGCCTCGCGATCGAACACGTCGACCTCGGCCCGGGTCACCTCGCCGTGGATGAGGAGCGGCATCCCCGCCTTCTCCATCGCCGCGAGAACCGGGCGCACGGCGGCGATCGAGGTCACGCCGAACTGGGAATTGGTGGTGGCGTGCGCCGGATAGAGCTTGACCGCCGTCAGCACCCCGTCGGCATGGCCGGCGACGATGTCGGCGGGATCGCTGCCGTCGGTGAGATAGGCGGTCATCAGCGGGGTGAAGGTCACCCCTTCCGGCACCGCCGCCAGGATCCGCTCGCGATAGGCGGCCGCCAGCGCCGTGGTGGTCACCGGCGGCGTCAGATTGGGCATGACGATCGCCCGGCCGAAGGCGCGCGCCGTGAAGGGCACCACCGCGCGCATCGGATCGCCGTCACGAAAATGGACATGCCAATCGTCGGGGCGATGAAAGGTCAGGCGGGTCATGAGCGGGCTCCGCGAACACGATGAACTCGTTTCACGAGGCAAAGCACGGTCGCCGGCCGTGTTCAAGGGAAGGAGAGAGCCCGGAAAAGAAAAAAGGCCGCCTTGCGGCGGCCCAAGTCTAGGGAGGAAACGCCCAAGGAGGGCAGTGAAACGGTCGAGACGACCGCGTCACACCCGAGACTTAAGGCGGAACGCTTCGCGGCGCAATACGGGATATACCGCGTGGCAGCAATGCAAAAACGCATAGCTCGACCTCGAAGCTATCGTCGCGCGACTACGTGTCGCGGTCCAATGACTCTACGTCATAGGACCTTTCCCGGATTGAGCGTGCCGTTCGGATCGAGCGTGCTCTTCACCGAACGCATGACTTCCATCGCCACCGGATCCTTCACCTCGGCGAGGAGATGCCGCTTCAGGGCGCCGATGCCGTGCTCGGCCGAGACCGATCCGCCGTGCTCGAGCACCACCGCGTGGACCACCCGGTTGAGCGCGTCCCACCGCGCGATATAGGCCGCCTTGTCGGCGCCGACCGGCTGCGAGAAGTTGAAATGGATGTTGCCGTCGCCGAGATGGCCGAAGGGAACCGGCCGAATCCCCGGAATCAGCGCCTCGGCGACGCGGATCCCCTCCGCGATCACCTCCGGCACCGAGGCGATCGGCACCGACACGTCGTGCTTGATCGAGCCGCCCTCGATGCCCTGCACCTCGGACATGCCCTCGCGGATCTTCCACAGCTGCGCCCGCTGATCGAGCGAGCCGGCGATCACCGCGTCGAGGACGATCCCGTCCTCCATCGCCGTGCCGAGCCAGGCCTCGAGACCCTCGCCGACACCTTCGTCCTCGGCGCTCGAGATCTCCACCAACACGTACCAGTCGTACTTGTCGGCGATCGGATCGCGCGCGCCCGGCAAGTGCTTGACCACCAGATCGATGCCGATCCGCGGCATCAGTTCGAATCCCGTCAGGGCCTTGCCGAAGGTCGCCTTGCCCTGTTCGAGGAGCCGCACCGCCCCGGCCGGATCCTCCACCGCGACGAAGGCGGTGCCGAAGGTCCGCGGACGCGGCACCATCTCCAGCACCGCAGCGGTGATGATGCCGAGCGTGCCCTCCGAGCCGATGAAGAGATGCTTCAGGTCGTAGCCGGTGTTGTCCTTGCGCAGTTTGCCGAGGCCGTTGAGCACCCGCCCGTCGGCCAGCACCACCTCGAGCCCCAGCGCCAGCGCGCGAGTGTTGCCATAGGCGATCACCTGGGTGCCGCCGGCATTGGTGGAGAGATTGCCGCCGATGGTGCACGACCCCTCCGCCGCCAGCGACAGCGGGAACAGGCGATCGACGCCTTCCGCCGCCTCCTGCGCCCTGAGCAGCGTCACGCCGGCCTCCACCGTCATCGTGTCGGAGACCGGGTCGACCTCGCGGATCCGATCGAGCCGCTTCAGCGACAGGACGATCTCCTCGCCCGTGGACGACGGGATCTGCCCGCCGACGAGGCCGGTATTGCCGCCCTGGGGCACGATCTTGAGCCCGTTGCCGTCGGCGAAGGCGAGGATCGCCGAGACCTCGGCGGTCGTCTTCGGTTCGACCACGCAGATCGTCGCGCCGCGATAGAGACCGCGCGGCTCGAGCAGATAGGGCTCGATCGTATGCGCGTCGGTCAGGACGTGCTTTTCCCCGACGATCTCGACGAGGCGTTCACGGACGGCTTCGGGCGACAGGGCGGCGGTCATGGCGACGGATCCGTTGAGTGGAGACGAAGGACACCCTCGATACTCTCCCGACCCCGCCCATGTCACGCCCCGATGTCACCTCCGCCCTTCGCTCGCCTCATCCCCCCCGGCGCCGTGGCGGCCGCGCCCGCCGCCCGGCCGCGCCGCCGTCCCCACCAGCCGGAGAGACGATCCATCAGCAGCCACACCGCCGGCGTCGTGTAGAGGGTCAGGAGTTGCGACACGAACAGACCGCCGACGATCGTCACCCCGAGCGGCCGCCGCAGCTCCGCCCCGGCGCCCGAGGCCAGCACCAGCGGCAGCGCGCCGAGGAGCGCCGCCAGCGTCGTCATCAGGATCGGCCGAAACCGCTCGACCGCCGCCCGCCGCACCGCCGTCGCCGAATCGAGCCCCTCCTCGCGCATCGCCTGGATGGCGTGGTCGACCAGGAGAATGCCGTTCTTCTTGACGATGCCGATCAGCAGAATGATGCCGATGATCCCGACCAGATCGAGCTGCATGCCGAACAGCCACAGGGCCGAAAGCGCCCCGAGCCCGGCCGGCGGCAGGGTCGAGATGATCGTCAACGGATGGATCAGGCTCTCGTAGAGCACGCCGAGGATGATGTAGACCACCGCCAGCGCCGTCACCACCAGCACCCAGGTGCTGTTGCCCGACTTCGCCAGTTCCTTGGCGTCGCCGGCGAATTCGGCGTGGAGCGTGTCGGGCGGATGGAGCGCGTCGAAGGCGGCGCGCACCGCCGCGTTGGCGGCATCCGCGCTCGCCCCCTCGGCGAGCCCCCAGGTGACGGTGATCGACGGAAAGGCGCCCTGATGGCTGACCCCGAGCGGCGCCGTCGCCCGCTCGATCTTGGCCACCGCCGCCAGCGGCACCTGGGTTCCGTCGGCGGCCGAGACCCAGAGGTCGGAGAGGTCGGTCGGATCGCGCGCCCGGTCGGGATCGATCTCGAGCACCACTTTGTACTGGTTGCGGCCGCCGTAGATGGTCGAGATCTGGCGTTGGGCGAAGGCGTCGCCGAGGGCGGCGTCGACGTCGCGCACGCTCACCCCGAGCCGCGAGGCCGCCACCCGGTCGATCACCACCCGCGCCTCGAGACCCGGCGTCTGCCGATCGGCCGAGACGTCGACCAGCTCCGGCCGCGCCTCCAGCGCCTTGACCACCTTGGGCGCCCAGGCGACCAGTTCGTCGAGATCGGGATTCCACAGGGTGAACTGATAGGGCGATTTGCCCGAGCGCCCGCCGGCGCGCACGTCCTGCATCGGGAACATGAAGACGCGGATGTCGCCGAGCGAGGCGAGCTTGCGCCGCAAGCGATCGATCACCCGGAGCGACGGCTCGCCGCCCTCCTTGACCGACTTCAGCGACAGGAACATCCGCCCCTGGTTGACCTGCCCACCCGACGAGCCGGAGACCGACGAGGCGACGCCCACCACCATCGGATCGGCCATCACCCGGTCGGTCGCCTCGCGTTGCAGCGCCATCATGCGAGGGAAAGAGACGTCCGGCGAGGCCTCGGTGAAGGCGAAGACGAGGCCGGTGTCGTCCTGCGGCACCATCCCCTTGGGCAACGTGATGAAGAACCACACCGTCAGCCCGACCGTGGCGCTCGCCAAGAGCACCATCCACCACGGCCGTCTCAACACGCCGCCGAGACTGTCGCCATAGGCCCGTGACACCCGCTCCAACACCCTGTCCGAAATCCGCTCCATCCGGCTCGGCGGCCCCGAGCGGATCAGGTGGGCGCAGATCATCGGCGTCACCGTCAGCGACACCACCGTCGAGACGACGATGGCGAAGGTCATGGTGAAGGAGAATTCGGAGAAGAACATCCCGATGATGCCGCCGGTGAACATCAGCGGGATGAAGGCGGCGATCAGCGACAGGCCGATCGCCACCACCGTGAAGGCGATCCGCCGCGCCCCGTCGAGCGCCGCGTCGATCGGCCCGAGCCCCTCGGCACGGCGCCGATGGATCGATTCGATCATCACGATCGCGTCGTCGACGACGAAACCGACCGCGATCGTCAGCGCCATCAGCGACAGATTGTCGATCGAGAACCCGGCGATCCACATCGCCACGAAGGTCCCGGCGAGCGCCAGCGGCACCGTCACCCCGGCCGCGAAGGTCGGCGTCCAGCGCCCGAGAAAGGCGATCACCACGCCCATCACCAGGATCATCGAGATCACCAGCGTCTTCTCGGTGTCGGCGACCGAGGCGCGGATGGTGACGGTGCGATCCGAGACGGTCGAGATCTCGAGCCCGGCCGGGATCCGCCCGTCGAGACCGGCGATCGCGGCCTTGACCCCATCGACGGTGGTGATGACGTTCGCGTCCACCTGCCGGGTGATGAACAAGAGCACCGAGGGTTTCGCCCCGAACCAGCCGACCGAGCGGGTGTTGCGCACCCCCGTCGTGACCTCGGCGATGTCGCCGAGCCGGACGATGGCGTCGCCGTCGGCCTTGACGATCACCCGCGCGAAGGCCTCCGGTGTCGCCAGAGCGCTGTTCGAGGTGATCACCTCGAAGGCTCGGTCGCCGTGGAGACCGCCGAGCGCGGCATGGACGTTGGCCTTCGCGATGGCGCTGCGCACCGCGTCGAGGCCGATCCCGGCCGCCGCCATCCGCGCCGAGGACAGGCGCACGCGGATCGCCGGTTGCTCGCCGCCGGCGACCGAGACGTCGGCGACGCCCTCGACCTGCGACAGGGTCTGGACGATGGTGGTGTCGGCGACGTCGTAGATGTCGGCCGGCCCCATCGTGTCGGAGGTCAGCGCCAGGATCAGCACCGGCGCCGCCGCCGGGTTCATCTTGCGCACCACCGGCGCGGAATTGAGATCGCTCGGCAGATCGGCGACGGCGGCGTTGATCGCCGCCTGGACGTCGCGCGCGGCGCCGTCGACCTTGCGCGAGGGATCGAACTGCACCGTGATGCCGGTCGAACCGAAGGTCGAGGTCGAGGTCAGCTCGCTGACCCCGGCGATGGTGCCGAGCGAGCGCTCGAGCGGCGCCGCCACCGTCGCCGCCATCGTCGCCGGATCGGCGCCCGGCCGCGACACCTGGATGCGGATGGTCGGCAGATCGACCGCCGGCAGGCTCGCCACCGGCAATTGCCCCCAGGCGACGATCCCGACCATCATCAGCGCCGCCGCCAGGAGCGTCGTGCCGACCGGCCGACGGATGAAGGGCCGGGAGAGATCGATCACGGCGCCGCCTCCCCCGATCCCACCTTCACCGCGCCCGGCGGCGCCCGGAACCCGAGCCGCGCCCGCAACGCCTCCACCGCCAGATAGACCACCGGCGTGGTGTAGAGCGTCAGGAGCTGCGACAGCAGCAGCCCGCCGATGATGGTGATGCCGAGGGGAACGCGGAGCTCCGACCCGGTCCCGTGCGCGAAGGCGAGCGGCACCGCCCCGAAGAGGGCGGCGAGCGTCGTCATCATGATCGGCCGGAAGCGCAGCCGGCACGCCTCGACGATCGCCGCGCGCGGATCGTGGCCGCGTTCGCGCTCGGCGACGATCGCGAAGTCGATCATCATGATCGCATTCTTCTTGACGATGCCCATCAAGAGAATGATGCCGATCAGCGCCACCAGCGACAGGTCCTGACCCGTCAGCCGCAGCGCGATCAGCGCGCCGACACCGGCCGAGGGCAGCGTCGTCAGGATCGTGAAGGGATGGGCGAAGCTCTCGTAGAGCACGCCGAGCACGACGTAGATCGTCGCCACCGCCGCCAGGATCAGCCACGGCTGCGAGGCGAGCGAGCGGGCGAATTCGGCCGCGTCGGCATCGGCCCGGCCGATCACCCCGGTCTCCTCGCCGAAATCGGCCCGCACCGCCTCGATCGCGGCGAGTGAGGCATCGAGCGACACCCCCGGCGCCGGATCGAAGGAGAGCGTCGCCGCCGGGAACTGATCGACCCGCGCCACCGACAAGGGCGCCGTGCCGCGCTCGATCCGCGCCAGCGCCGTCAGCGGCACCTGCGCGCCGCTGCTCGACGCGACCCGCAGCCGGTCGAGCACCGAGGCGTCGACACCCGCCGAGAGATCCGCCTCGAGGATCACCCGGTACTGGTTCGCCTGCGCATAGATCGTCGAGATCCGCCGCTGCGAGAAGGCGTCCGACAGCGCGTCGTCGATCGACTGCACCGAGACCCCGAGCCGCCCGGCCCGTTCCCGGTCGATCGCCACATGCACCGCGAGCCCGTCGTCGCGGGTCTCGAGCGTGACATGGGCGAATTCGGGACGTGCCGCGAGCGCCGTCGCCAGCGCGTCCGCCTGCCGCGACACCGCCGCGCCGTCGATGCCGGTCAGCGTGTATTGATATTGCGAGCGGCTGGAGCGCGTCCCGATGCGGACGTCCTGCACCGGCTGGACGTGAACCGCCGCGCCCGGCACCGCCTCCCCGAGCCGCCGCAGCCGCGCCGCGACCTCGGCCGCGGTCGACACTCGGGTCTCGCGCGGCGCCAGATCGACCGTCAGCCGCGCCGTATTGCCGGTGGCGTTGAGCCCTCCGATGCCGATCACCGAGACCACCCCGGCGACGTCCGGATCGCTCTCGAAGGCGCGCGTCACCGCGTCCTGGAGCCGCGTCATCTCGGCGAAGGAAGCCTGCGACGCCCCTTCCAGAACCACCGAGATCAGGCCCGTGTCCTGATTGGGCAGAAACCCCTTCGGGCTCGCGACATAGAGCCACGCGGTCGCCCCGAGCGAGGCGAGCGTGACCGCGAGCACCAGACGCGAATGCGTCAGCGCCCAGCCGAGCGAGCGTTCGTAACCGCGCGCCATCGCCGCGATCGGCCATTCCGCCGCCGCCAAGAGCCGCCCGAGCATGCCGCCGCGATGCTCCTCGTGCGACCCCTTCAGGAGCCGCGAACACATCATCGGCGTCAGCGTCAGCGACACCACCGCCGACACCACCACCGCGATCGACAGCGTCAGCGCGAATTCGCGGAACATGCGGCCGACCAGCCCGGTCATGAACAGGAGCGGGATGAACACGGCGATCAGCGACAGCGTCAGCGACACCACCGTGAAGCCGATCTCGCCGGCGCCGGCCTTGGCCGCCTCGAGCCCGCCCATCCCCTCGTCGCGCCGCCGCACGATGTTCTCGATCATCACGATCGCGTCGTCGACGACGAAGCCGGTGCCGATCGTGAGCGCCATCAGCGACAGATTGTCGAGGCTGAAGCCCATCGCCCACATCACCGCGAAGGTCGCGACGATCGAGAGCGGCAGCGTCACCGCCGCGATGATCGTGGCCCGGAGCGAGCGCAGGAAGAGGAGCACTACCATCACGACGAGGGCGCAGGACAGAACCAGCGTGAATTCGACGTCGGCGATCGAGGCGCGGATCGTCGTGGTGCGATCGTGCACCACCTCGAGCGTCACCCCGGCCGGCATCGACCGGGCGAGGCGCGGCACCTGCGCCATCAGCCGATCGACGGTCTCGACGATGTTGGCTCCCGGCTGCTTCTGAATGTCGAGCACCACCGCCCGCTTGCCGGCGTACCAACCGCCGACCTGGGCGTCCTCGAGCCCCTCCACGACGGTGGCGACGTCGGCGAGCAGCACCGGCGTGCCGTTGCGCTTGGCGACCACCACCCGGCCGAAGCCGGCGGCATCGGGGATCTGATCGTTGGCGCCGATCGCCCACGCCTGCCGCGCCCCGTCGAGCGCGCCCTTCGATCCCGCCAGATTGGTCGCCGCGATCGCCGTCCGAAGATCGGCGAGCGAGAGCCCATAGGCGGCGAGACGATCGAGATCGGCCTTGACCCGGAGCGCCGGGCGCACGCCGCCGGCGATCGACACCCGGCCGACGCCGGAGATCTCCGAGAGCCGCTGCGCGATCAGCGTGTCGGCGAGGTCGGAGAGCTGGCGCAGCGGCGCCGTCGGCGAGGTCAGCGCCAGGGTCAGGATCGGCGTGTCGGCCGGATTGACCTTGGAATAGACCGGCGGATAGGGCAGATCGCTCGGCAGCGTCCCGGCGGCGGCGTTGATCGCCGACTGCACGTCCTGCGCCGCCGCGTCGATGTCGCGGTCGAGCTCGAACTGCAACGTCACCCGCGACAGGCCGTAGGAGCTTTCCGAGGTCATCGTCGTCAGCGACGGGATCTTGCCGAACTGCCGCTCGAGCGGCGCCGTCACCACCGTCGAGGTGGTGGTCGGATCGGCGCCCGGCATCCGCGTGGTGATCTCGATGGTCGGGAAATCGACCTGTGGCAGCGACGAGACCGGCAGCTTCATGAAGCCCAGCACGCCCACGACCAGGAGCGCCGCCGCCAAGAGCGAGGTGGCGATCGGCCGGGCGATGAAGGGCGCCGAGACGCTCATGGGGTGGATCCGGGACGTTTGGTCCGGCGCGGTTTGGCTTCGGCCGGCGGCGTCTCGCCGGGCGCGGCGGCCGTGTCGACCTGCACCGCCGCCCCGTCGGTGAGCCGGGCGAAGCCGGTGGTCACCACCTTCTCACCGTCGGCGAGACCCGAGGCGATCACCGCCCGCGTCTCGTCCTGGCGCGTCATCTCGATCGGCCGGCGGCGCGCGGTGGCGTCGTCACCGACCACATAGACCCAGGCGCCCTCCGCCGAACGCTGCACCGCCGCGCTGGGGATCACCGGCACCGCCGTCAGCCGGTCGACCGAGATCCTGAGATCGACGAACTGACCCGGCCACAGCCGCGTCTCCGCATTGGGCAGGCTCGCCTTGAGCTTGACCGTGCCGGTGGTGGAATCGACCTGATTGTCGATCACCGTCACCCGGCCCCGCTCCACCACGCTCTTGCGATCGGCCCCCAGCACCTCGACCGCGATCGGCCCGCGCGCCTGCGCCGCGAGCAGAGACGGCAACTGTTGCTGCGCCACCGTGAAGGTCACCGCGATCGGCCGGATCCGGGCGATGGTGACGAGGCCGGCGCTGTCGGAGGCCCGCACCAGATTGCCGACGTCGACGGTGCGCAGGCCCGTGCGTCCCGAGATCGGCGCGCGGATGGTCGTATTGTCGAGATCGATCTTCGCGGCGTCGATCACCGCCTGATCGATCCGCGTCTGCGCCTCGAGCTTGGCGACCGTCGCGCGTTGCGAATCGGCCTGCTGGCGCGAGCCCGCCTCGCTCTTGGCGAGCCGCTCGTAGCGCTCGAGATCGGCGCGGGCATTGGCGAGATCGGCCGCGTTCTGATCGCGCTTGCCGACCGCCTGATCATAGACGGCCTTGTAGGAGGCCGGGTCGATCACCGCCAGCACCTCGCCGGCCTGGACCTCCTGGCCGTCGGCGAAGCGCAGCTCGAGGAGCCGCCCGTCGACCTGGGCCCGGACCGTCACGGTCGCGTCGGCCTGGACGGTGCCGATGCCGTCGATGGTCAGATCGACGTCCTCGCGCGCGACCGCCGCGACCAGAACCGGCGTCGGCCCCTGCGAACGCATCGAGCGCCGCCCGCCCATCCCGGCCCCAGGCGGTCCCGGCGGCAGCGATTCGGCGGTCGTGCCCGCCGGCTTCGATCCGATCGGCAGATGGCCGGTCTTCCAGGCGACGCCGGCCGCGATCACCGCCGCGATCCCGAGGAGGAGAACGATGCGGGATGCGCTCATGGCGTCGCGTCCTTCGCCGCGACCTGCGGCCGTTCCTTGATCCACCCGCCACCGAGCGCCCCGGCCAGCGACACCACCGCCCGGAGCCGCGCCAGCCGCACCGAGACCAGGGCCTGCTCGGCCGAGAACAGCGTCCGCTCCGCCTCGAGCACCGTGGTGACGTCGATCGTCCCCTCCGAGAGCCGCTCCTCGGTGAGCTTCTGCGCCCGCCGCGCCGCCGTCACCACCGCCCGCTGCAGCACTTCGTGACGCCGGTTCTGCTCGACCGCGATCAGTGCGTTCTCGACGTCGCCGAGCGCCTGATGCACCGTCGAGCGATAGGCCGCGACCAGTTCCTCGTGCCGCGCCCGCGCCTGATCGAGCGAGGCCTGCCGCGCGCCCGCGTCGAAGATCGGCGCCGTCAGCCCGGCCGCCGCCTGTGCGGCGATCGCGTCGGGTCGGAGCAGGTTCTTCAGAAAGGCGCTGGCGAGCCCGGTCGAGCCGGTCAGGGTGATCTCCGGCAGGAAGGCCGCCCGTGCCGCCTCGACATTGGCCGACTGCGCCTCGAGCGTCGCCTCGGCCGAGGCGACGTCCGGCCGCCGCGTGAGAAGGCGCGACGGGATCCCCGCCGAAATCGTCGGAACCCGAACCCCGGAGACGCCGCCGGTCTTCACGTCGAGCGCCTCGGGACTGCGGCCGGTGAGGATCACCAGGGCATTGCGGGTCTGCCGCGCCTCGATCTCGAGATCGGGCACGGCGGCGCGCTGGCTCGCCACCAGACTCTCCTGCTGCGCCAGATCGAGCGCCGTCGCCGTGCCCACCTCGATGCGCCGTTTGTAGATCGCGAGCGTCCGCTCCGCCGTCGCCACGCTCTCGCGGGCGATGCGGATGCGCTCGCGCGCCGCACCCACCCGGAGCCACGCGTCGACGATCGCCGTCGAGGTCGAAAGCCGCACCGCGTCGCGCTCGATCCGCGACGCCTGCGTGGTCGCCACCTGCGCCGCCGTCAGAGCCCGGAGCCGCCCGCCGACGTCGAGCGTCCACGAGCCGGCGAGGCCCAATTGGTAGGAATCGGAGACCGTGGCGCGAAACGGCGGCGAGAACGACGACCGCGTCCCCGGCGTCACCGCCCGCGAAACCGAGCCAGAACCGTCGACGGAAGGCGCCAGATCCGCCCGCCGCGCCGCGAGCTCGGCCTCCGCCTGAGCGACCCGCGCGCTCGCCTGGGCGATGTCGAGATTGTCCACGTCGGCGAGCGCCACCAGACGCTCGAGCTCGCGCGAGCCGAAGCCGCGCACCCAGTCGGACCCGACCTCGGTCCCCGCGTCCGTGCCCGCCGTCCAGGTCTTCGGCATCTCGCCCGTCAGATCCGGCGTCACCGGCGCCTCGCCGCAGGCCGAAAGCGCCAGGGTCGCCCCGAGAACCATCCCGAACGCGGCGACGCGCGCGCCTCCGGCGGCACCACCGCCGGCCGGTCGCTCCGCAGTTCCAGTCGCCCCGCCTTCGATCATGCCCCGTCCCGTACCCTTCGCGATCGCGAGACCCTACTCGACCGCCCCGCCGGCCAACAAATGAAATTCCCTTCATCTGCCCCTACGGCCACCGCGCCCGCGCCCATGGCCGGAGCGCCGCCGCCCGTCCCGATGACGCATCGCACAATAAGCGAGGTCGAATGCCGATCATTCGTGCTGCATCGCAAGATTTGTCATGACGAATACGTCATTCGCGAGCCCTTCGGCGCCACCACCGAACGATGGGTGAAACCTGCCCATGTCCTTGCACGGCTCACTTGTCGTCTCGGGTGCTCCTGCCCCCCCGACCGAGGTCGATAAGACTTTATTCCGACGTGGATCATTGACGAAACGAGGGTTGTTCGCCCCCGTTCTCGACCAAAGTCTGTCGGCGCGCGAGTGGACGGCGAGGCGGGATGTCGCATAATGCCGCCCGGAAAAAGGGGAGGACAACTCGTCGCACCTTGCGTGTGCGCCGTCCCGCACGTCTCTCCCCCGCAGAATCGAAATCGATGGGAGGTCAGTCCATGTCCGAGAACGTGTTTCCGGTACCCGCAGACGTTGCAGCCGCCTCGTTCGCCGACGACGCCAAGTACAAGGCGATGTACGAGCAGTCGGTGAAGGATCCGAACGGGTTCTGGGGCGAACAGGCCAAGCGCCTCGACTGGTCCAAGCCCTACACGATCGTCAAGAACACCAGCTACGACCCGCACAACGTGTCGATCAAGTGGTTCGAGGACGGCGAGCTCAACGTCTCCTACAACTGCGTCGACCGGCACGCCGCCGCCACGCCGGACAAGGTCGCGATCATCTGGGAAGGCGACAGCCCGGACGACGACAAGAAGATCACCTACGCCCAGCTCAAGGACGAGGTGTCCCGCCTCGCCAACGTGCTGAAGGCGCACGGCGTGAAGAAGGGCGACCGCGTCACCCTCTATCTGCCGATGATCCCGGAAGCCGCCTACGCGATGCTCGCCTGCGCCCGCATCGGCGCGGTCCATTCGATCGTCTTCGGCGGCTTCTCGCCGGACAGCCTCGCCGCCCGCATCGAGGGCTGTGATTCGTCGGTCGTCATCACCGCCGACGAGGGTCTGCGCGGCAGCCGCAAGGTCCCGCTCAAGGCCAACGTCGACGCCGCGATCGCCAACCTCCCCAGCGTCAAGTCGGTGCTGGTGGTCCGCCGCACCGGCGGCGCCGTCGCCATGACCGCCGGCCGCGACCACTATTACGACGAAGAAGTCGCCAAGGTCTCCGCCGACTGCCCGCCCGAGCCGATGAACGCGGAGGATCCGCTGTTCATCCTCTTCACCTCCGGCTCGACCGGCCAGCCCAAGGGCGTGCTTCACTGCACCGGCGGCTATCTGGTCTATGCCTCGATGACGCATCAGTACGTCTTCGACTATCACCCCGGCGAGATCTACTGGTGCACCGCCGACGTCGGTTGGGTCACGGGCCACAGCTACATCGTCTACGGCCCGCTCGCCAACGGCGCGACGTCGCTGATGTTCGAGGGCATCCCGACCTACCCGACCGCCTCCCGCTTCTGGGACGTGGTCGACAAGCATCAGGTCAACATCTTCTACACCGCCCCCACCGCGATCCGTTCGCTGATGGGCGCCGGCGAGGAACTGGTCAAGAAGACCTCGCGCAAGTCGCTCCGCATCCTCGGTTCGGTCGGCGAGCCGATCAATCCGGAAGCCTGGATGTGGTACTACAACGTGGTCGGCGAGGCCCGCTGCCCGATCGTCGACACGTGGTGGCAGACCGAGACCGGCGGCATCCTGATCACGCCGCTCCCGGGCGCGACCGCCCTCAAGCCGGGTTCGGCGACCCGTCCCTTCTTCGGCGTCCAGCCGGCGATCGTCGACGCCGAAGGCAACATCCTCGAGGGCGCGACCGAGGGCAACCTCGTCATCACCGACTCTTGGCCGGGCCAGATGCGCACCGTGTTCGGTGACCACGAGCGCTTCGTGCAGACCTACTTCTCGACCTACAAGGGCATGTACTTCACCGGCGACGGCTGCCGCCGCGACGAAGACGGCTACTACTGGATCACCGGCCGCGTCGACGACGTCATCAACGTCTCCGGTCACCGCATGGGCACGGCGGAAGTCGAGTCGGCGCTGGTCGCCCACCCGAAGGTCGCCGAGGCCGCGGTCGTCGGCTATCCGCACGATCTGAAGGGCCAGGGCATCTATGCCTACGTCACCCTGATGACCGGCGAGGAGCCGACCGAGGCCCTGCGCAAGGAGCTGGTCGCCTGGGTCCGCAAGGAGATCGGCCCGATCGCCTCGCCCGACCTGATCCAGTTCTCGCCCGGCCTGCCCAAGACCCGCTCGGGCAAGATCATGCGCCGCATCCTGCGCAAGATCGCCGAGGACAGCTTCGAGAGCCTGGGCGACACCTCGACGCTCGCCGATCCGACCGTCGTCGACGACCTGATCGAGAACCGTCAGAACCGCACCTGATCGGCCGACGACCTACGGCAGACGAACACGACCTGGGGCTCCGGAGCGATCCGGAGCCCCTCGTCTTTTGCGGCCCGGGGCGCCCACCTCGTCATGGTGAATCGTCCGTTACGAAGATCGTGCGTCTTCGATGAGACTTCACACCATTCATCAACCGTGAATACTTGCGAAAATTCAACGCATTTCTGCGATCTTCCCCAGCATCGTCGTCTCGGCGACGCAACTGGGGAGACCTGCGACATGAAATCATCGAAGGCCGCCGGCCTTTTCTTCGCCGCGACCATCGCGGCGAGTACCTTCGCGGTGTCCGGAGCCACCGCGCGCGAACTGGTCAGCTTCGACGGATCCTGGTCCGCCGGTACCATCGTGGTGAAGACCAGCGAACGCAAACTCTACTACGTGGTCGGTGACGGCCGCGCCATCCGCTATCCCATCGCCGTCGGCATGCCCGGCAAGCAGTGGGAGGGCCGCACCGTCGTCGGCCGCATGGAAGTCGACCCGATCTGGGGTCCCCCGGCCGAGGTCAAGCGCGACAAGCCGAGCCTGCCCGATCTGGTGCCGCCCGGCCCGCACAACCCGCTCGGGCCGCGCGCCATGCTCCTGAGCGGCACCGAATACGCGATCCACGGCACCAATCGGCGTTCGTCGATCGGCACCCGCGCCTCCTACGGCTGCATCCGCATGTACAACGAGGACGTGGTCGAACTCTACGACCGCGTCGGCATCGGCACCCCGGTGGTGGTGATGCGCTGACCGCGACGCTCACGCGCCGGCAGAACGCCACGAACGGGCGGATCTCGCAGCGAGATTCGCCCGTTTCACGTTCGATCGTCCGAGACCGGAGCCCCGCTCCGGTCACACGCCCTTGGTGACCTCGAGGATCTTCTTGGCGACGAACCAGGATGCGGGGATCGCCACCACGAATCCGGCCAGGCTGAAGATCGGCAGAAGCTTCATCGCGTTGGCCTGAAACGCGGGGATGGTCAGCGTCAGCGTCAGTGCCATACCGGCGAGCGTCGCGCCCAAGACGATCCAGACGAGCAAGGCGACCTTGAACATGCGGGCATCCTCCGAAACCAGACGAAGCCGCCGACGGCTTCGGGCAAGGCACCCTGCGTGCCTCCCGTCTCTTGGTTAGAGGAAGCCGGGCCGGCTTGCCTTTGATCGAGATCAATATCGATTCGCATGGGGATTTTCGTGCCGTTTCGCCTCGTCAGACGTCGGTCCGTATTCGCCGGGCGCACGACCGCCCCATCCACGGCCCGGCTCGAAAAACATGGATATCGCATCGACCTTTCATCTCACGACAGCGTCTTCGTCAGCATAGAAAAAACTTCGACGCTGCATAGAACTGTTCCGCGCGCCCCGCCGGGACGCGACCCGACCGCCGAGAGCCGCGAAGACGGCGCCGACGCCGACGATGACCTTGCCGCGATCGATCTCACTCGATCGGCGACGCGGGGGCTCGAACCTGCGGCCGATGGCCACTTTTTCGGGTGCCCGCCCTCGACCCCGCCGCGTCCTCCCCTTAAGTGTCGTCGAACGATCGTCCGAGACGCGAGATCAGGGACCATGATCGATCGAACCGAGCATCGCCAAGGCCCGCATCTCCTCGCGGTGATCGTCGCCGACATCACGACCCTGGCGCTCGACGCCATCGTCGACGCGGCCAACGAGAGCCTGCTCGGTGGTGGCGGCGTCGACGGGGCGATCCACCGCGCCGCCGGTCCCGGCCTCCTCGCCGAGTGCCGGACGCTCGGCGGCTGCCCGACCGGCGAGGCACGCATCACCGGGGGCCACCGCCTTCCCGCCGCTCACGTCATCCACGCCGTCGGCCCGGTCTGGCGCGGCGGCGCGGCCGGCGAACCGGCCCTGCTCGCCGGCGCCTATCGCAACGCCATGCGGCTCGCCCGGACCCACGGCCTCGCCTCGATCGCCTTTCCGTCGATCTCGACCGGCGTCTACGGCTATCCCGGCCGCCCGGCGGCGGCGATCGCGGTCGCCGCGGTTCGCGCCGAACTGTCGCATTTCGCCGCCGCCCACGTGGTATTCTGTTGTTTCTCGGACGCTGCCGCGCGCTGGCATCGCGAAGCGCTGGCCGCCCCGACGGAGGTCGCATGAAAGTCCATCTCCCCGCCGGGGCCAATCGCGTCGTCGCCGTCGCCGTACTCGCCGCCATGGGCGCCTGGATCGCCCTCGGCCATTTCGGCACGCCCGGCTCCCGCGTGCCCGCCGCCCGCGCCGCCGAGACCGTGGCACCGCCGCTGCGCCGGGTCGGGGTGATCCGCGCCGAGGCGAAGGCCTACGCCCGCCTTCTCGTCGTCTCCGGCCGCACCGAGGCCAACAAGACCGTGTCGGTGACCGCGCGCGGCCCCGGCATCGTCGAGGACCTGCCGGTCGCCAAGGGCTCGGAGGTCCCCGCCGACACGGTCATCGCCCGCCTCGCCGACGAGGGCCGCCTCGCCGCCCTCAAGCAGGCCGAGGCGCTCTATGCCCAACGCAGCGCCGAATGGGAGGCGGCGAGCCGCCTCTCCGCCACCGGCGCCGGGCCACGCCTCAATCTGGTCTCCTCCAAGGCCGCCGTCGACGCCGCCGCCGCCGCCCTCGAGATGGCCCGCGTCGAGGTCGACAAGAAGCGCCTCGCCACGCCGATCGCCGGCATCGTCGATCAGATCCCGGTCGAGCGCGGTCAGGCGGTCGCCGAGGGCCGCCTGATCGCCACCGTCCTCGCCCTCGACCCGATCGTCGTCGCCGGCGAGGTCAGCGAGCGCGCGATCGGCCGCGTCGAGTTGGGCCGCCCGGCCGAAATCCGCCTCGTCTCCGGCAAGACCGTCTCGGCCAAGGTCAGTTACGTCTCGCGCGCCGCCGCCGAAAAGACCCGCACCTATCGGGTCGAGGTCGAGGCCGCCAATCCCGGCAACGCCATCGCGGCCGGCCTCACCGCCGAGATCGTGCTGCCGTCGGATCCGCTGCCGGCGGTGCGCCTGCCGCGCTCGGTCCTCTCCCTCGCCGACGACGGCGCCATCGGCGTGCGCACCGTCGAGGCGGGCGACGTCGTCGCCTTCCGCAAGGTCGAGATCCTCGACGACACCCCCGACGGCCTCTGGCTCGCCGGCATCGCCGACGGCGCCCGCGTCATCGTCGCCGGTCAGGAGTTCGTCCAGGCGGGTGAGAAGGTCGCGGCGGAGAACGTCGAATGAGCCCGGTCGATCTCGCCATCCGCAATTGGCGGCTGACGCTCGTCTGCCTGATCTTCACGCTGGTGGCCGGCGCCTTCGCCTATGTCTCGATCCCCAAGGAGGCCGAGCCGGACGTCCGCATCCCCATCGTCTACGTCCAGCTCTCCCTGCGCGGCATCTCGCCGGAGGACGGCGAACGGCTGCTGCTGCGCCCGGTCGAGACCGCCCTGAAGTCGGTCACCAACGTCAAGGAGATGCGGAGTCAGGCCTACGAGGGCGGCGGCTACGTGCTGCTCGAGTTCAACGCCGGCTTCGACAGCGCCACCGCGCTCGCCGACGTCCGCGCCAAGGTCGACGACGCCAAGCGCGACCTGCCCACCGCCGCCGACGAACCGGCGGTGCGCGAGGTCAATCTGTCGCTGTTCCCGGTGTTGGTCGTCACCGTCTCCGGCGACGCGCCCGAACGCACCCTGACCCGGCTCGCCCGCGACCTGCGCCAGTCGATCGAGCAGATCCCCGGCGTCCTCTCCGCCGATCTCCAGGGCGCCCGCGACGATCTCGTCGAGATCGACGTCGACCCGATGCTGCTCCAGTCCTACGGCGTCTCGCTCGACCAATTGCTGGCGATCGCCTCGGGCTCCAACCAGCTCGTCGCCGCCGGCACGCTCGAGGGCGCCCAGGGGCGCTACGCCGTCAAGATCCCCTCGCTGATCGAGGGCCTCGCCGACATCGCCGATCTGCCGATCGTCGCCGGTCCCAACGCGGTCGTGCGCGCCCTCGAGGTCGCGAGCGTGCGGCGCACCTTCAAGGACGCCACCTCGATCACCCGCATCGACGGCCGTCCGGCGATCGCCATCGAGGTGGTCAAGCGCACCGGCGCCAACCTGATCGAGACCGTCGACGCGGTGAAATGGGTCGCCGGCCAATATGCCGCCAAACTGCCCGAGGGCGTCCACATCGGCTTCTCCCAGGACAAGTCGACCGACATTCGCCGCCTCCTCGACGACCTCCAGAACTCGGTGCTGATCGCCGTCCTCCTGGTCTTCGTGGTGATCCTGTGGTCGCTCGGCTTCCGCGCCTCGACGATGATCGGCCTGGCCATCCCGACCTCGTTCCTGCTCGGCATCCTGTGGCTGTCGCTGGCCGGACTGACGGTCAACATCGTCGTCCTGTTCTCGCTCATTCTCGCCGTCGGCATGCTGGTCGACGACGCCATCATCGTCGCGGAATTCGCGGAACGGCGGATGGAGGAGGGGATGGCCCCGCCCGCCGCCTATTCGCTCGCCGCCAAGCGCATGGCCGGTCCGGTCTTCGCCGCCACCGCCACCCGCGTCGCCGCCTTCTCGCCGCTCCTGTTCTGGCCCGGCACGGTCGGCGAGTTCATGAAATACATGCCGATCACGCTGATCGCGACGCTCTCCGCCTCGCTGATCTTCTCGCTGATCTTCACCCCCACCCTCGGCTCGTTGTTCGGCCGCCCGCCAAAACACGAGGTGAAGAAGGTCGACGGCCTCTACATGAAGATCGTCGGCCGCGCCGTCGATCATCCCAAGACCGTGCTGGCGCTGGCCGTGGCGCTGCTCCTGATCGTGCCGCAGGTCTACGGCCGCGTCGGCTCGGGCGTGATCTTCTTCCCCGAGGTCGAGCCCGATTACGGCCTCGTCCACGTCCATGCCCGCGGCAATCTCTCCCTCGAGGAGAAGAACCTCGCCGTCGCCGCCGTCGAGAAGCGCCTGCTCGGCATGCCCGAGCTGAAGCAGATCTACACCCGCGTCGGCGAGCAGAAGGGCGGCTCCGGCGACGTCGCCGAGGACGTCATCGGCGTCATCCAGTTCGAAATGGTCGACTGGCGCGAACGCCGCCCCGCCAAGGCCGTGCTCGAGGACATCCGCGCCCGCACCACCGGCATGCCCGGCCTCGAGGTCGAACCGAGGAAGCCGGAGGCCGGCCCCCCCACCGGCAAGCCGATCCAGATCCAGATCTCCGCGAGCGATCCGGAGAAGCTTCCCGCCGCCGCCGCCAAGGTGACGGCCCTCCTCGCCACTCACCCCGAGGCGGTCGACATCGACGACGCCAAGCCGATCCCCGGCATCGATTGGCGCCTCGAGGTCAAGCGCTCGGAGGCGGCCAAATACGGCGTCTCGGTCGGCACCGTCGGCGCCGCCGTCCAGCTCGTCACCAACGGGTTGAAACTGACCGAATATCGCCCCTCCGACACCACCGATTCGGTCGACATCGTGCTGCGCTTCCCGCCCGAACGCCGCACGCTGGCGACCCTCGACGAATTGCGCATCAACTCGCCCGCCGGCTCGGTGCCGATCGGCAACGTGATGGAGCGCAAGCCCGCGCCGCGCGTCGGCCGCCTCTCCCGGGTCGACGGCGAGCGCGTCCTCACCGTCTCCGCCAACCTGCGCGAGGGCGCCCAGGCCGCCGACGTGCAGCAGGCGGTGACGAAGGAACTGGCCGGCCTCGATCTCGGCCCCGGCATTCGCTGGAAGCTGAAGGGCGAGGACGAGGAACGCCGCAAGGCCTCCGCCTTCCTCGGCAAGGCCTTCGGCACGGCGATGTTCCTCATCTTCGCGGTGTTGCTCGCCCAGTTCGGCCGCTTCACCTCGGTCGGGCTGGTGCTGTCGGCGGTGATCTTCTCCACCATCGGCGTCTTCCTCGGCCTGATGGCCGAGGGCCTCGCCTTCTCCGTGGTGATGAGCGGCATCGGCATCATCGCGCTGGCCGGCGTGGTGGTGAACAACAACATCGTGCTGATCGACACCTTCGACCGCCTGATGGACGAGGGCTGGGACAAGCGCGCCGCCGCCCTCGAGACCTGCCGCGAGCGCGCCCGTCCGGTGGTTCTGACCGCCGTGACGGCGATCCTCGGCGTCCTGCCGATCGCCTTCGGCGTCAATCCCGATCTGCTGCTGCACGAGACGACGATCGGCGCGCCCTCGACCCAGTGGTGGATCCACCTGTCGAACGCCATCGTCTTCGGCCTCGCCTTCGCCACCGTGCTGACGCTGGTGGTGACGCCCTCGGCGCTGATGGTCTTCACCCGCCGCCGCAAGCCGATCGAGACGCCCTCGGTCGAGGCGACGCTGCCGTCGTGAGGCCGCGCTCACGATGTTTCGACCGCTTCGAGACATCGTGAGCGAAGGCGAGCCCGAACCGGCGCCGGCCGGCCGGACCTGCCCCCATGAATTCCCGGCGAGCCGGATGTCGTGGGACGGGTCCGAGACCGCGCCGCCGCCGTGCGGGTTCAGGCCCGCGCCGCCGGCCGATCGCGTCCCCCCATCGCCGCCTTCGGCAGATCGATGCGCTCGGGCGCCAACAGCCGCCGCGTCTTCTCCACCGTCGCCTCGCTCACGGTGATGTGGAGCCCGATCGCCATCTCCCCGGCGATCGGCGTCGGCAGACACAGCGGCTCGACCCCGAAGCCGAGCCGCAGCAGCCGCGAGACCCACACCGGATGCCCCTCGGCGGTCAGATGGTCGATGCCGTTGGCGGCGCTCCACTCGACGATCCCCAACACCAGCTCGCGCTCCACCTCGCCCATGGCGAAGGTCGAGCCGCGGTGATCGGGATGGACGCAGTGACGCGTCCATTCGCGCGTGTCGGCCCCGCGCGGCACGTCGCGGAACCGGCAGAGCTCCGGCAACACGTCGGACAGGAGATGCGCCCGCGTGGTCGGCAACATGCGCGCATAGGCGACCACCTGCCGCCCCCGCATCACGCACAGATGAACCGCCTCGTCGTGATCGAACTGATCGATTTCGCGACCGTCGGCGCGTGCCAGATCGGTCCAATTCTTCTCCTCGACGAAGACGCGGTGACGCAGGCGCCAGGCCTGCTCCAATTCGTCGATGCGGTCGGCGGCGGTGACGTTCTGAAAGATCCGGATCATCTCGTTGTCCTCATGGTTGTCGTCTCTGCGACGGCGTGCTCGCACGGGTGATTCCCGGCGAGCGCCACGAGGATGATGAGGCGAGAATGCACTTTTACAATGATCGAGTGCCGTGACGAAAAGTACAACCATCAATTATTTGCGGTTGTTCTCGCGACGACCTGCACGGTGCCCGAAAGCACCCGAGGATCAATGAATGATCAATGGATGATGCCGCGCCGAATGCCTTCCGCCACCGCCTGAGTGCGATTGGCGGCGCCGAGCTTGCGGGTGGCCGAGGCGATGTAGCCGTCGGTGGTCGACTGCGACAGACACAGGATCGCGGCGATCTCCCAGGAGGTCTTGCCGGCCGCGGTCCACTGCAGACACTCCCGCTCGCGCGGGCTCAGCGCCGGACGCACCGCGCGCCGTCCGGCGTTCGAACCGACCATGTCGTGGATCCGGTTCTGGGCATACATCGCCACCAGATGCAGCACGCCCTTGTCCGCCGGCGACAGGTCGATCGACTGCGACGCCAGCGACAACACCGACCGCCGCCCGTCGAGATCGTAGAGCGGCACGCACAGCCCGTCGCACATGCCGATGTCGGCGGCTTCCGCCATGACCCGGCGCGCGTCCGGCGCCAGTTCCCGGCCCTGGATGGCATCCGACCAGGTGAAGGGGTCGGTCGCGCTCTGGAGACGCCGCGCGATCGGATCGATCTGGACATAGTCCTGCGACACGTAGCGCTCGAGCCAGCTCTCGTTCCAACCCGACAACATGATGTAGCCGTCGATCCGCCGCCCCGGATCCGGCACCCCGGTCAAGAGAAAGGAATCGAATCCGAATTGACCGACCACGCGACGCAGCCGGTCCAGCATCGCGTCGACGTCGACTTCATTCGAGATGCTTTCGATGAAGTCCAGGGCGCTCTGCAATCGGTTCATGAAGGCGACGATCTCGGTTCCGATCGATGACCCGTCCGGGCCTGGAAGTCACACAGGGGATCACACGGGCATGAACGAAGTGAAAACATGCCCGATCCTGTTTCCCTTTCGCAACATGACGATAGTATAGGCGCCGCCCGGATGCCGCCGACGCATCTGACATTTCAGAAATTCGGCCCGGATCCGAGACCCGAGGCGATTCCGCCGTCCCGCCGAAGTCCTTTCCGGTCTTGGCAAACCCGACGCGGCGTGTTCCCGGCGACACGCTCCTCCGGAATTCGTGATCGCTGCCGAAGTTTCGCCGGATTTCGGTCAAGTGCGAGCCATCTTGACCGGCGATCTTCTCCCCATCGCAACGGACGGTTCGAACGACGGCGACGAGCCGGCCCCCCGAGCCCCCCAATACCCTCCGGTTCGTCTGGAGCCGTGTTCGGGCCGTCCGAGCGACGAGCGAGCGAGATCCTCCCCCCCCCCCTGGATCCCCCCTCGAGACGTCGATACCCCCCAACGATCGACCCCGTCACCTTCCCCCGAGGTGGCGGGGTCTTCGTTCGTGGGTCCGCGCGAGGCGGTCCGAAACGGGGATCGCCGGCCTCAGCCCGGCTCGGGCGCCAGCCACAGGTCGAGGAAACGTTCCGCCCACAGCCGCATCTGGCGGTCGTGCAGTTCGCGCCCGTCGAAATGCTGGCGCCGCGTCTGCACGCCCGGCCCCTCCATCCGGTGGAGCGCCCGGACCGTCCAGCGATGGAGCATCGCCAGGGTCAGCTCGGGGTGGAACTGGATGCCGAAGGCGCGCCTGCCGACCGCGATCGCCTGATGGGGAAAGCGGTCGCCCTCCGCCAGGAGCCGCGTGCCGGCGGGCAGATCGAACCCCTCGCGGTGCCATTGATAGACGCAGCCCGGCCACGACGGCATCAGCGTGCGCCCCTCCGCCGTCGCCCGGAGCGGAAACCACCCCACTTCGAGGTCGCCGTGCGGGTGCATCTTCACCGTGCCGCCGAGGTGACGCACCATCATCTGCGCACCGAGACAGATGCCGAGAAACGGCTTCTCCTCGGCGAGCGGCACGCCGATCCAATCGATTTCCCGGCGCACCCAGTCGTCGTCGTCGTTGGCGCTCATCGGGCCACCGAAGACGACGGCGCCGGCATGTTCGGCCATGGTCGCCGGCAGCGGATCGCCGAAACGCGGCCGGCGAATGTCGAGCCGATGACCGCGCCGCTTCAGCATGTCGCCGACCCGCCCGGGCGACGACGTCTCCTGGTGCAGCACGATCAGGATCGGCAGGGGTTCGGGCGCGGCTGTCTTCAAGGCGTCGCTCTCGCCGGTTCGACGGCCGCCTCGGCAGCCCGGATCGCCGCCTCCTCACTCTCCGCCTCGACGGTCTTGCGCAGCGCGGTGCGATCGTGCGGCTCGAGCCCGAGCAGATCGGCGATGCGTCCGACGACCGCATCCTCGAACTCGTGCACGACGCCGTCGGCGAAGACGATCTTCCAGAGCGCGGTGACGATCTCGCGCCGTTCCGCGAGCGGCAGCCCGCGCTCGAGCCCGGCGGTGAAGCGCTGCACCGTGGCGCTCTCCAACTCGACCCGCCGCGCCGCCTCGGCGAGATCGCGGGCGTCGTCGTCGCTCAGCCGATAGCGTTGCGCCAGTTCCGCGACCATGCGCTCGCGCTCGGTCGGCCGCACCACGCCGTCGGCGGCGATCACGTGGCACATCAGCGCCGCCACCGCGACGCGCGGGTCGTCCTCGGCGAAGACCGGCAGGGTCTCGCGCGCGATCAGGTCGGCGAACAGGCGTCTGAGAGCATTCAGCATCGCATCCACGGGGTCGTCCACCTCTCCACGAGAGGCTCCGCGACGACTATCGCAGATGTGATGCGCGCTTGCCAACCACCGCGACCCGCGCCGCCGCGCCCGCGCGCTCCGCCGTCTCGAGCAGCCGCGTCGCCGCCGCCGCCGGCATCGGCCGGCCGTAGAGATGGCCCTGCCCGCATCGACAGCCGAGATCGACCAGGGCGCGGTGCTGCCCCTCGGTCTCCACCCCTTCGGCGACGACCTCCTTGCCGAGCCCGCGTCCGAGCCGGGTCAGCGCGCCGACGATCGCCCGGCTCGCCGTGTCGAACACCACGTCGGAGACGAAGGAGCGATCGATCTTGACCCGGTCGACCGGCAGCGTCTTCAGATGCACCAGCGAGGCGTGGCCGGTGCCGAAATCGTCGAGCGCCAGCGCGATGCCGCCGGCCCGCAGCCGGTCGAGCCCCGCCGCCAGCGATCCGTCGGCGACCTCGAGGAGCGCCGTCTCGGTCACCTCGAGTTCCAGCATCGACGCCTCGAGGCCGCGCGCCTCGAGCCGTTCGAACAGCCGGACGTCGAAGCCCTGACGCGAGAAGTCGGCGTCGCAGACGTTGACGGCGACGCGCCCGAAGACGTGCCCGGCCGCCCGCCACGCCGCCATGTCGGCGGTCACGAGGTCGATCATCCGCTCGTCGAGCGTCCGCCCGAGATCGGTGTGGCCGAAGACCTCCGGCGAAAACGACCGCACGCCGTCGTCGCTCTCCACCCGGCACAGCGCCTCGAAACCGATGACCGCGCCGTCGTCGAAGGCGACGATCGGTTGATAGAACGGCACGATCCGCCCCTCCGCCAGCGCCTCGCGGGCGCCGGAGAGGATCTCGAAACGCCGGCGATTGGCCACCTGCATCGCCGGCGCGAAGATCACTGCGCGATTGCGGCCGGCTCGCTTCGCCGCGAACAGGGCGAGATCGGCCGCCCCGAGCAGATCGTCGGCGCCGCATCCGTGCTGCGGCACCGACGCGATGCCGATGCTCCCGCCGACACGGATCGCATGGTCGCGATGGACGACGTCGCGCCCGATCGCCTCGATCAGCCGTTCGCCCAACGCCCGCGCCTCGGCGAGGCCGATCGGGCCGGCCAGAACCGCCGCGAATTCGTCGCCACCGAGCCGCGCCACCACGTCGCCGGCGCGCAGCCCCGCGCGCAGACGCTCCGCCGTCGCCCGCAGCACCGCGTCGCCGGTCTCGTGGCCGAGCGTGTCGTTGACCTGTTTGAAATTGTCGAGGTCGATCAGGAGCAGCGCCACCTCGTCGGCCCCGTCGAGCCGATCGGCCAGGAGCTCCCCGAGATACTTGCGGTTGGGCAGCCCGGTCAGCGGATCGTGATGGGCGGCGTGCCAGATCCGCGCCTCGCTCTTGCTGCGTTCGGTGACGTCGCGCAGGATCGACCACAGGAAGACCGTGCCATCCTCTTCGACCGCCCGCGTCCCCTCCAGCGACAGCACCACCTCGCCGCCGTCGGGAGCGACCAGCCGGCGCTCGACCGGACCGTGGTCGCCGGCCTCGGCCGCCTTCGCCAGATCCGCCGCCACCGCGTCGCGATCGCGCGGATCGAACAGATCCGGCAGCAGCCGGCGATCGTCCGGGCTGGAGCCGGTGATCACCGCGAAGGCCGGGTTGGCGTCGACGATCCGGCCGTCGGTGGTCGTGCGGACGATGCCGATCGGCGCCATCGCGAAGAGCGTGCGGAACTTCGCCTCCGACCGGGCCAACTGCTGTTGCACGTCGCGCAGATCGCTGAGATCGGTGCGGATGCCCACCGTCATGCCGCTCGGGGTGCGATGCTCGTCGACCCGCACCCATCGGCCGTCCGGCGTCGTCTCGAACATCACCCCGTGGCTGTCGCCATGGGTCCGCTGCCGGCACCCCCGCCAATCGTCGCAGGCCGGGGCGCAGTCGATCCCGCAGCGACGACGCGAGCCGCCGTCGAGCGCCCGCCGCGACGCCGACGCCTTGGCCTCCAACAGATCCGCGAACCGGATTCCCGGCCGGATCACGTCGGCGACGTCGGCATTGAGGGCCCGAAAGGCGCCGTTGTTCAGCACCAGCCGGTCGCGGGCGTCATAGAGGACGAAGCCGTCGGGAATCGCCTCGATCGCCTCGAGCAGGGCGGCGAGCCTCGTGGCATCGTCGTGGTCGCCGGATCCTCCGCGCTCGTCCACCGCCATCCCGACCTTCCATCGACGTTTCGGAAGACGGCGCGTGCACCGATCGCCGACCCTCGGACCTCACACCGGACTCGCAAGTCGAATCGGTCACCCGATCGAATGAGACGAAGAAAAAGATGTTTCTCGAAATGTCACAAGTGTCAGTTTTCTCGAGCCGTCTGCTCGGCCGACCCTTGCCGGACGCGATGGACCCGGTATCGTCGACGGTGATCTTCCTCGATTTCCGCGAGGTGCCGTGCCGGTCTCGATCTCCGCTCTCTTCGCCTCGATCGACGCGCGCCGCGACGATCTCGTCGCGCTCACCCGCGACCTCGTCCGCATTCCGACCGTCAATCCGCCGGGACGCGACTACGACGCCTGCGTGCGCCTCCTCGCCGAGCGCCTCGCCCGCTCCGGCTTTTCCACCCGGATCCTGCGCGCCGAGGGCGCCCCCGGCGACTGCGACGCCACCCCCCGGCTCAATCTGATCGCCCGCCGCGAGGGCGCCCGCCCCGGCCCGACCGTCCATTTCAACGGCCATATCGATGTGGTCGAGCCCGGCGAGGGCTGGACCGTCGATCCCTTCGAGGGGCTCGTCCGCGACGGCCGCGTCTGGGGACGCGGCACCGCCGACATGAAGGGCGGCCTCGCCGCGGCGATCGTCGCCGTCGAGGCGCTGACCGATCTCGGCCTTCCGCTGCCCGGCGCGCTCGAGATCTCGGCCACCGCCGACGAGGAGACCGGCGGCTTCGGCGGCCTCGCCCATCTGGTCGAACAGGGGTATTTCGCCCCCGGCCGGGTCGACCACGTCATCGTGCCCGAGCCGCTCGGCGTCGACCGGGTCTGCCTCGGTCATCGCGGCGTCTGGTGGAGCCGGATCGAGATGACCGGCCGCATCGCCCACGGCTCGATGCCCTTCCTCGGCGTCTCCGCGATCCGCGGCATGGCCGATCTTCTCGGCCTGATCGAGACCGAACTTCTGCCGAAACTCGCCGAGCGCCGCACCCGCATGCCCTGCGTGCCCGAGGGCGCCCGCGCCGCCACCCTCAATCTCAATTCGGTCCACGGCGGTCTCGACGAGAGCGACGGCGACGGCCTTCCCGCCCCGCTCGTCGCCGACAGTTGCCGGCTGGTGATCGATCGCCGTTGGCTGGTCGAGGAGGACGAGGCGGACGTGCGCGGCGAGATCGTCGATCTGCTCGACCGCGTGAAGGCCGCCCGCCCCGGCCTCGACTGGCGCCTCGACGACCTGATGAGCTTCCCGCCCACCATGACCGAGCCCGACGCCCCGGTCGTCGGCGCGCTCGATCATTGGATCCACCGGGTGCTCGATCGCCCCTCGACCCACGTCGCCTCGCCCGGCACCTACGACCAGAAGCACCTCGCGCGTCTCGCCACCCGGCTCGACTGCGTCGCCTACGGCCCCGGCCGGCTCGAACTCGCCCATCAACCCGACGAATGGGTCGGCATCGACGATCTCGTCGCCTCCGCCGAGATCATGGCCGCCGCCACCCTCACCCTGCTCGGCGTCGAGACCGACTGATCACTTCACCACCTCGAAGGCGGTCGTGAGCGTCGCCGCCGAGGACCCGCCGACGAAGACGTCGAACCGGCCCGGCTCGATCACCCGGCGGCCGTCGTCGTCGGAAAAGCCCAGCTCCGCCACCGGCACCGCGATCGTCACCCGCTTCGCCTCGCCCGGCTCGAGATCGACGACCGCGATCCCCTTCAACTGCCGGAGCGGCCGCGACCGGCTCGCCACGACGTCGTGGACGTAGAGCTGGACGATCTCCCGCCCCGCCCGCGCGCCGGTGTCGGTCACCGTGACGCTCACGCGCGCCACCCCGTCGAGCGGCACCGTCGGCGTCTCGACCGAAAGGTCGGAATAGGCGAAGCGCGTGTAGGAGAGACCGTGACCGAACGGCAGGAACGGCGTCGTCTCCTCGTCGAGATAGCGCGCCGCGAGCGTGTCGCCGGGGCTCGGTGGCCGTCCGGTCGGCAAGAGGTCGTAGGTGATCGGGATCTGGCCGACCGCGCGCGGCAGGCTCATCGGCAGCCGTCCGGACGGATCGACCGCCCCGGTCAGCACGTCGACCAGCGCCTCGCCGCCCATCGTCCCGGGCGAGAAGGCATAGAGGATCGCCCGCGCCTTCGGCCAGGCGTCGACCATCACCATCGGCCGCCCCGCGAGCACGATCAGCACCACCGGCTTTCCCGTCGCCGCAAGACGGTCGAGCAGCGCCTGCTGACGGTTGGGCAGGCCGAGACGGGTGCGCGAGGTCGATTCCGCCGTCATGTACCAGGGCTCGCCGAGCACCGCGACGACGAGATCCGACCGCTTCGCCAGCCCCACCGCCGCCTCGAACCCCCCGGTCTTCAGACAGGCGTCGTCGCAGCCCTCCGCGTAGCGCACCCGCACCCCCTTCGGGGCCAACCGATCGCGCAGGGCGTCGGCGAAGAGCGTGACGTCGGCGCGATCGCCCTTGGCGCCCCACGAGCCCATCAGATCGCCCGCGTCCTTCGCCGCCGCCCCGATCACCGCGATCCGCTTCGGCGGTCGGGTCAGGGGCAGGAGGCCGGCGTCGGGACCGCCCTCGTTCTTCAGCAGAATGATCGAGCGTCGCGCCGCCTCGAGCGCCACCGCCCGGATCTCCGGCGTCGCCATGGCTCGCGCCGCCACCACCGGATCGACCTCCGGCGTCCGCGCGCGATCGAAGAGGCCGAACCGGAACTTGACCCGGAGCACGCGCCGCACCGCCTCGTCGATCCGCGCCATCGGCACCCGCCCGGAGGCGACCAGACCGGGCAGTTGCTCGCGATAGAGCCCGCCCGCCATCTCCACGTCGATGCCGGCCATCACCGCCTTCTCGACCGCCTCGGCTCGCGACCCCGCCACCCCGTGCGGCATCAACTCGCGCACGGCGTCCCAATCGGAGACGACGATGCCGTCGAACCCCCATTCCTTGCGCAGGAGATCGGTGAGGAGCCGGTGATCGGCGGTGACCGGCACCCCGTTCAGCACCGAGAAGGCCGCCATCACGATCTGCGCGCCCGCCTCGATCCCGGCGCGGAACGGCGGCAGATGCAGATCCGCGAGCGTCGGCGTCGAGATCTCGGCTTCGGCGTAGTCGCGGCCGGCCCGCACCGCGCCGTAACCGACGAAATGCTTGAGCGTCGCCCGCAGCCCGCCCGAGGCGAGCCCCTCGACCATGGCGCGCGAGAACACCGACGCCAGGAACGGATCCTCGCCCGGCCCCTCGACGACCCGCCCCCAACGCGGATCGCGGGTGACGTCGATCATCGGCGAGAAGGTCAGATGCAACCCCTGGCTCGACGCCTCACGGCCGGTGATCCGCCCGACCGCGCGGATGGTGTCGGCGTCGAAGGTCGCCGCCAGACCGAGCGGCACGGGAGCGAGGGTGCGATAGCCGTGCAGCGCGTCGCGCGCGAAGATCAGCGGGATGCCGAGCCGCGAGCCGCGCGCCAGTCGCTGCAGCCGCGCCATCACCTCCGGCTCCTCGACGGTCGAGACCATGCCGACCCGGCCCTTGCTCACCTCGCCCTCGTCGAACTCCGGCCCCCATCCGTTGGAGAACATCTGCCCGATCTTCTCCTCGAGCGTCATCCGCCCCAGGAGATCGGTGATCCGGCTCTCGATCTCGGCGTCGGAGAGCCCGGAGGCGTTCACCGCGACGGACGTTTCGGCGCGGCACGGCGGGACGGCGGCGACGAGCACGGTGAGGCCGAGGCCGATCACCGCGAGGCGACGGGCGAGGCGGAAGGTCGAAGCGAGGGACATGCGGGATCCGGGGCTCGGGCGAGGCAGGCCGCGACAGTGGCGATCCCCGTCGCCGGCGTCAATTCCGTCCCCGCCACGGGCGCCGTCGCGCTTCGGACTTGTCAGCCGCCGCCGCCTCGTCGATCATGGACTTTCCTGCGTCGACGAAGGATCGGGCATGGACGACGGACGCATGCGAACCGGCGATGCCGAACCGGCGATCGTGGCCTTTCGGCCGCGCGAGGACCACCGCCCGGTGACCTTCGATCGCCGCGAACTCTCCGCCATTCTGAACGTCTACGGGCGCATGGTGGCGGCGGGTGAGTGGCGCGACTACGCCATCGACCATCTCCAGGACCGCGCCGTCTTCTCGATCTTCCGCCGCACCTCCGAGGCCCCCCTCCACCGCATCGAGAAGAACCCGAAACTGGCGACCCGCCAGGGCACCTACGCGGTGCTCGACATCGGCGGACGCATCCTCAAGCGCGGCTCCGACCTCGCGCGCGTCCTCGCCGTGCTGGAGAAGAAACCCCGTCTGGTCGATCTCTGAGTCCGAGCCGTCGCTCAGCTCGTCGGCGCGGTGCAGATCCGCGCCCCGAGGATCCGGCCGGGACGATCCTGCTCGACGTCCTGGATCAGCACGGCGCAACCGATGTTGGGATCGGTCGCCATCTCCTGACGGGGCAGTTCGATGGTCAGCGCCTTGCCCTTCCACATGCCGATCGGCTGCAGCGAGCGCACCAGATGGGCGTAGCTGAGGGTGCGGCCGTGGTTCTCGCCGCGCCCGACCGAGACCGAACGGACCTCGTCGAACCGTGCCAGCCACACCGTCGCATGGACCGGCTCGCCGCCGGCCGGCGCGTCGGGCAGGCGCACCTGGAGCGCCTCGCGATTGGCCTCGAGCTCGATCGGCACGGTGAGATCGTGGCGGACGGTCGCCCCGGCGGCGATCTCGCGGCGAATGCCGGCGCGGTCGGATCCGACCAGTCGGGCGCGGCCGTTGATCACCACCTGTGGCGTGAACACGTCGTGATCGCCGCGCCGCTCGGCATAGGCCTTCTGGCGCCGGGTGAACTCGGGCTTGGCGGCGGTGTCCTTCCAGCCCATGTAGTCCCAGTAGTCGACCGCGTAGGACAGGGCCACGACGTCGGCCTCGCGGCTGAGATCGCTCAGGAAGGCGTCGGCCGGCGGGCAGTTGGCGCAGCCCTGGCTGGTGAACAGTTCGACCACCGCCACCGGCCGCGCCGAGGAGGGCGCCTCGGCGCCGATCGTCGGCGTCGAGGAGAGGGCGGCCACCAACGCCGTCCCGATCACATGTCGATGCTGCTTCACCAATCGTCTCGCTCTCTGCCGATCGGTCCTCACGGCGATGCGCACAATAGTTGCCGGCCCATCACGGGACCAGTCACTTCCGGGTGAAATCCGCCGCGACGGCACGATCGCCGACGGTTGCCCAGGGTCCGGCGATCGCCTAGACAAGGGCGGCTCGGTGGCGGGACGCCACCCCACCGCCGCCGGCATCCCAGGAGCGAAAGCGCCCATGGCCTCCCCCGTCTCCAGCCTCGAGGGCCGGACCCTGACCCTGGATCGCGGCGGCCGCCGGGTCCTCGCCGATTTGTCGTTTCGCGCCGTCGCCGGCCGCGCCCTGGTCGTCACCGGCGCCAACGGGGCCGGCAAGTCGACGCTCCTGCGCCTGATCGCCGGTCTGTTGCGCCCGGTCGCCGGTGACCTCGTGATCGAGGGCGGCGACCCCGATCTGACCATCGCCCAGCACTGCCACTATTTCGGCCATCAGGACGCGCTCAAGAACCAGCTCTCGGTGGCTGAGAACCTCGCCTTCTGGCGCGATTTCTTCGGCGTCGCCGACGGCACCGTCCTCGACGCGCTCGACCGGGTCGGTCTCGCCCGCCTGATTGATCTGCCCGCCGCCTATCTCTCCGCCGGCCAGCGCCGCCGCCTCGCCTTCGCCCGCCTCCTCGTCACGCGCCGCCCGATCTGGCTGCTCGACGAGCCGACCTCCGCGCTCGACGCCGCCTCCGAGGCGCGCCTGCTCGAGATCGTCGGCGAGCATCTCGACGCCGGTGGTCTGGTCGTCGCCGCGACCCATCTCGATCTCCCCTTCGCCCGCATCGACGGGCTCCGGCTCGGACCGGCGATCGTCGGAGAAGCGGCATGAACGCGCTCCTCGCCCTCTTCGCCCGCGAATGGAAGCTCGCCGTCCGCGTCGGCGGCGGCGCCCTGATGGGGGCGCTGTTCTTCCTGATCGTCGTCACCGTGGTGCCCTTCGGCGTCGGCCCCGACCTGAACCTCCTGTCGCGCATCGGCCCGGCGATCCTGTGGATCGGTGCGCTTCTCGCCACGTTGCTGTCGCTCGACCGCCTGTTCCAGGTCGATCGCGACGACGGCGGCCTCGATCTGATCCTGATGGGCGAGAGCCCGCTCGAGTTGGTCGTTCTGGTCAAATGCCTCGCCCATTGGGCGGCGACCGGCCTGCCGCTGGTGATCGCCTCGCCGCTGCTCGCGATCTTCATGAACATGGAACCGATCGCCATCGGCGCGACCACCCTGACGCTGCTGGTCGGCACGCCGGCGCTCACTTTCACCGGGGCGATCGGCGCGGCGCTGACCGTCACCTTGAAGCGCGGCGGCCTGCTGCTGGCGATCCTGGTCCTGCCGCTGACCGTGCCGGTGATGATCTTCGGCGTCTCCTCGGCGACGGCGGTGCTCTACGGCGGCATGCCCTTCACCACCCCCTTCGCGATCCTCGCCGCCCTCGGCCTCTTCGCCATGGTGCTCGGCCCGGTCGCCGCCGCCGCCGCCCTGCGTCACGCCGGGGAATGATCCCGAGCGGCCCGAAATCGTCGTCCGCGAGCCTCGTCACGCCGACTTGATCCCGCGCAAGGCGGAATACGGCGCAAGGCCGCATTGATGCCGGGCCGGTCGCGCTCTAGAAACGGGACCGAGACGACCGCCGACCGCGACACGAGGGGTGTTCCGGCCGCGGGCCTCCGTCGCGTCTGCGAGCGGGGGGCCATCATCGGGACGAGACGATGCGTCTGATCGACTACGCCAACCCGACCCGCTTCCTGGGTCTGGTCGCCAAGATCCTGCCCTGGCTCGCCGGGGCGACGATCGTCACCTTCGCGGTCGGCCTGTGGCTGGTCTTCTTCCGCGCGCCCGCCGATTATCAGCAGGGCGAGACGGTCAAGATCATGTACATCCACGTGCCCTTCGCGTGGCTGTCGATGTTCTGCTACATGACCATGGCCGCCTCGGCGCTCGGCACCCTCGTGTGGCGCCACCCGCTCGCCGACGTCTCGGCCAAATGCGCCGCGCCGATCGGCGCCGCCTTCACCTTTCTCGCGCTCGCCACCGGCTCGCTCTGGGGCAAGCCGATGTGGGGCACCTGGTGGGTCTGGGACGCGCGGCTGACCTCGGTTCTCGTCCTCTTCATCATGTATCTCGGCCTGATCGCGCTCCAGGAGACGATCGAGGACCCGCTGCGCGCCGCCAAGGCGAGCGCGGTGCTGACGCTGGTCGGCGTCGTCAACATCCCGATCATCAAGTTCTCGGTCGACTGGTGGAACACGCTGCATCAGCCCGCGTCGGTGTTCCGCATGGGCGGCTCGACCATCGACGCCTCGATGCTGGTGCCGCTCCTGATCATGGCGGTCGCCTTCTCGCTGCTGTTCGTGTGGATCCACCTGATGGCCATGCGCAACGAGATCATCCGCCGCCGCATCCGTACCATGCGGATGATCGAAGCGGCTGGAGCGGAGTGAACGCCGTGAACGCAGCGACCATCGAACGCCATCGCGAAGTGAACGCGATCGAACAACGCGGCCGAGCGGAGTGAGCGCCATGGATTTAGGAAACCACGCCGGCTTCATCCTCGCCTCCTACGGCCTCTCGATCCTCGTGGTCGTCGGGCTCTTCGCCTGGGTGGTGCTCGACGGCCGCGCCCAGCGCCGCCGGCTCGCCGAACTCGAGGCGCGCGGCGTCCATCGCCGCTCCCAGGGCCAGTCCCAGAGTCAGTCTCAGGGCATGGGCATGAGCCGCTCCGCGCAACCGACCACGGGGGATGCCCGTTGACCGAACTCGACACGCTCCCCGAGGACGCCGAGCGTCCGGCGCCGCGCTCCCGGCTGGTGGTGATGCTGCCGCTGGTGCTCTTCGCGACCCTGGCCGGCTTCTTCCTCTACAAGCTCGAGACCGGCGGAGATCCCTCGCTGCTGCCCTCGGTGCTGCTCGGCAAGCCCGCCCCCGCCTTCGCGCTGGCGCCGGTGCCGGTGCCCCTCGCCGACGGCTCGCCGATGCCCGGCCTCGCCGCCGCCGATCTGAAGGCCCCCGGCCCCGGCAAGGTCACCGTCGTCAACTTCTGGGCCTCCTGGTGCGTCGAGTGCCGCGTCGAGCACGAGACCCTGAAGCGCCTGAAGAACGACCCTCGCGTCCGCCTCGTCGGCATCGCCTACAAGGACGAGCCCGCCAACGCCGCGCGCTGGCTCACCGACATGGGCAACCCCTATGTCGCCACCGGCCTCGACGAGAACGGCCGCGTCGGCATCGACTGGGGCGTCTACGGCGTGCCGGAGACCTATGTCGTGCGCGCCGACGGCGTGATCTCCTACAAGTTCATCGGCCCGCTCTCCGACGGCGCAGTCCGCACCGTGCTCGGCCCCAAGATCGACGAGGCGCTCGCCGCCGCGAAGCCCTGATCGACACGCACTCCCCGTCCTGCGGCGCACACCGGCGCCGCCGACGATCGACGCACTTGCACAAACCCGCCACCTGGGTGAAACTTTGCCGTCGAGCCTCTCGGGGAGTTGCGTTCGATGACGAGTGTCGACGTCGTACGATTGGGACCGGATCACGCTCTCGCGCTCGCCACGCTGTTGGCCGAGCACGTTCAGGAACGGCGCGGCGGATCGCCCCCGCGCCCGGATCGCTACTGGGCGCAACAATTGCTCTGCGAACCGCGCATCGAACTCTTCGGTGCGCGCCTCGACGGCGAGTTGATCGGCGTCGCCGTCGTCCACGAGCTCACCGACTGCCTGACCGGCCGGGAGACGGGGTTGCTGGAGACGCTCTTCGTCCGGCCGCAACGACGCGGTCTCGGCGCCGGGCGCGAGCTTCTCGCCGCCGTGTCGGCCGAGGGACGCCGGCGCGCCTGGAGCCGCTTGCGCTGGATCGTCGACGAGGAGGGCGCCCGCTCCACGCTGCCCGAGCGCGTCGCCCCGACCGCCCCGGCGCGCATTCACGTGGTCCCGATCACCCGGCAGTGATCCCGCGCGACGGCGCCATGAGACACCTGGCCATGAGACACCTGGCCGTGAGACGCCGACGGCGCCCGTGAGGGCGCCGCGCGGAAACATGTCGATGATCCGAGGAACCGTCCTTCCGGTCCGGCCCTCGCGACGATCGTCGGACGGAGGCGGCCGGATCGCTCCGGCCGCTCGACCTTCGCCTCAACGGCAGACGCGGACGTGGCGGGTCTGCCAGCGCGGTCCCCACGGCGTCATGACGCGAACCCGGCGTTCCTGGGTCCAGCAATGGCGGCGCGGCGGCGGGCGCCAGCGATGCATCGGCGGCGGCGGAGCGCCCCAACCGGGACGCGGCGGCGGCGGACGATGCCAGCCCTGAGCGGCGGCCGGCCCGACGGCGCCGAGCAGAAAGGCGGCCGCGACCAGTCCGTAGAGAGTCTTTTTGTTGAAGAACGACATGGGCCCCTCCCGAGGCTCGAGGCCGGCGACGGCGGCGACCGTCGCGAGCCTCGTCGGCGTCGGGCCGCGCTCTGCGACCCTTCGCCCGAGAACCCCGCGCACGTCTGGTCGGTGACGTCGCGGCGTTCGTGAACCGATCCCGGGCCGCGAAGGCACCACGAACGGCAACGGAAGTGTGTCAGGCTCGTATCTCGCCGTCGATCCGGAAAGACACCGCTCGACTTTCGACTGAATGACCGTCCGAACTTCGGAAGATCGCGACGCCCGCATGACGGACGCCATCGATGGTGAGGTCGATCGACTGAACTCGACCTGAGGTCATCGTTCATGTCCAGTTCATGTCCGCACGAGGTGCCTCAACGGCAGACGCGCTGCTCGACCTGACGGATGCGGGGTCCCCACGGGGTCATCACCCGCATCGGACGAACCTCGACCCAGCACCGTTCGCGGTGCCAATGGGGCCGACGGCCCCACCCCCAGTCGCCGCGACCGCGATCCCAGCCCCGGCGGTCTTCCCAGCCGCCGCGATCCCAGCCGCCGCGATCCCAGCCGCCCCAGCCCTGGGCGGCGGCCGGCGCGGCGAAGCCGGCGGTGACGATCGTGGCGAGAGTGGCCAGAGCCAGAAGCGACTTGCGCGAGGAAGAGATCATGACGGCCTCCGAAGGGTCCGAGTGAGGAGCCACCGAAGCGGCGATGCCCGCTTCCGGAATGACGCCACTCTCGCACCCCCGCCCTGAACCGCTTCTGATCCGTATCTTCAGCCGACGTTCATCGAGCCGATCAGGGCCGCTCGCCCCGCATCGCGCGCGGGATCGCCCCGTCGATCCCCGCCGCCTCGCGGATGAAACGGCGCTTCAGCGCGCCGAGCCGATCGACCAGCCCGAGACCGACGTCGCGCAGCGCTCGGATCGGCGGCAGGTCGTTGGAGAAGAGCCGATTGAGCACGTCGGTGACCACGCCCATCTCGAAGGCGTCGAAGCGGCGGCGCCGCTCGTAGCCCGAGAGCACGTCGAGCCCGCCCGGATCGAGCCCGAGCCGCCGCGCGTCGACGATCGTCTCGGCGAGCGTCGCCACGTCGCGCAGGCCGATGTTGAGCCCCTGGCCGGCGATCGGATGAATGCCGTGGGCGGCGTCGCCCACCAGCGCGAACCGCGGCCGGACCCAGTCGCGCGCGAGCGTCAGGCCGAGCGGAAACGCCTTCGGCGGCGCCAGGACCTCGATCCGCCCCAACTGCCGACCGAACCGCCGCTCGAGTTCGAGCGCGAAGGTGAAGTCGTCGCCGGCCACCAGCCGATCCGCCGTCGCGCTCTTCTCCGTCCACACCAGCGACGAGCGATGGCGGCCGTCGGCGTCGTCGATCAGCGGCAGGATGGCGAAGGGACCCGAGGGCAGGAAATGCTCGACGGCGCGTCCCTCGTGTGGCCGCTCGTGCGCCACCGTCGTGACGATCCCCGACTGCCCGTAGTCCCATTTCACCACGCCGATCCCGGCGAGATCGCGCAGCCGCGACCGCACCCCGTCGGCCGCGACCAGGAGCCCCGCCGTCACCGAGCGCCCCGAGCCGAGCCCGACCGTCACCGACGTCTCGCCGGTGGTGAAGTCCACCACCCGCTCCGGCATCAGGAGATCGACCCCGGCCGCGCGGCACGCGTCGACGAGCGCGCGGACCATCACCCCGTTCGGCACCATGTGGGCGAAGGGCTCGCCCGTGTCGAGCGCGGCGTCGAAGGTGAGGAACACCGGGCGCACGGCGTCGTCGAGCCGCGAATCGGTCACCACCATGTCGACGATCGGCTGCGCCTCCACCGCCATCGGCGCCCACACCTCGAGGCTCTCGTAGAAGCGCCGCGCCGCCGCCGCGATCGCCGAGGCGCGCAGATCCACCCCCGCGTGAACCGGCGCCGGATCGATCATCGCCACCCGCAGATGCGGATCGCCGCGCTTCAACGCCAGCGCCAGCGACGCGCCCACGTGTCCACCCCCGGCGATGATCACGTCGAAGTCGAACGGCATGACGGTCTCCTCGATGGCTGGGCCGGCCCGATCGTCCTCGGGCCTCGGCGTCGCTCCCGGATCAGTCATAGTGCGCGCGCGCCACGAACGCCACCCGCGCCGCGTTCCGCGAAGATCACTGCTCCGACAGTCGCCTTGACGCGCGGCGCCGAGGGATGCGAACGCTCTCGGCAACAGCTTCACCCTTGCGGATGGGACGCTCCGATGAACGACGCCGTGGCCGGCCTCCTCGACATCCTCGACCTCGAGACCCTGGAACAGGATCTCTTTCGCGGCCGCAGCCCCCAGGTCGGCTGGCAGCGCGTCTTCGGCGGTCAGGTGGTCGGTCAGGCACTGGTGGCGGCGACCCGCACCGTGAAGGACCGTCCGGTCCACTCCCTCCACGGCTATTTCATGCGGCCCGGCGATCCCTCGGTGCCGATCGTCTATCAGGTCGAGCGGATCCGCGACGGCGGCTCCTTCACCACCCGCCGGGTGGTGGCGATCCAGCACGGCGCCGCCATATTCTCGATGGCCGCCTCCTTCCACCGCCGCGAGGACGTCGGCCTCACCCATCAGGTGACCATGCCGAGCGCGCCGCTCCCCGAGACCCTGCCGGGCGAGAAGGAACTGAAGGAACGCTTCCTCGAGGGCGCCCCCGACAACGTCCGCGCCTATTGGGAGCGCGATCGGCCGATCGAACTACGCCCGACCGATTTCGCCCATTACGTCTCCGACCAGCCGCTCGATCCGCATCAGCAGGTCTGGGTCCGCACCACCGGCCCGCTGCCCGACGATCCGGCCCTCCACGCCGCCGTCCTCGCCTATGCCTCGGACATGACGCTGCTCGACACCGCGCTCTTCGCCCACGGCCGCTCGGTGTTCGATCGCGATCTCCAGCTCGCCAGCCTCGACCACGCCATGTGGTTCCATGCCCCGTTCCGCGCCGACGACTGGCTGCTCTACGACCAGGACAGCCCCTTCTCCGGCTCCGGGCGCGGCTTCTGCCGCGGATCGCTGTGGACGCGCGACGGCCGTCTCGTCGTCTCCACCGCCCAGGAGGGCCTGATGCGCGAGGCCTCGGCGCGGACGCGCGGAACCCCCGGCTGAGGCCCCCCCCGATCGGCGCCTGCACGATAACGAGTCGTCCTGCCCGATCGCGAGTCGATCGCGCCCGCGCCGGGCCGAAATCCGGGGAGGCGAGAGTCGCGCCTTCGCGCACACGCCTCATTCTCGAGCAGTTTCCCGCGATGATTCGCCGCGTTTCGGCCATTTTTCGGCAAAGGCAGCACATTTTTTCATCAGTCGTCTCGCATCTGCGAGGAGCCACGCCGAAACGGTTCGCCGGAAGCGTCGCGGATTCGCTTGGTTTCTCAAACATTGATGCCGATTTCGGACACTTGGCACGGGTCTTGATTACAAGGCCGTGGCGTCGGTCGGGCCTCACCCGCCCGCACCTGTCTTCAGTCAGCTCCGGTCGCACCGATCGGGCGTAGGGAAACGGGAACCACCACATGAAATTCGTGATGGCCATCATCAAGCCGTTCAAGCTGGACGAGGTGCGCGACGCCCTCACCGCGATCGGCGTGCAGGGACTGACCGTGACCGAGGTCAAGGGCTACGGCCGACAGAAGGGTCACACCGAGATCTACCGCGGCACCGAATACGCGGTGAGCTTCCTGCCCAAGATCAAGATCGAGATCGCGGTCAACACCGATCAGGTCGAGAAGGTGGTCGCGGCGATCTCCTCGGCCGCCAAGACCGGCCAGATCGGCGACGGCAAGATCTTCGTCTACGGCATCGATCAGGCCGTCCGTATCCGCACCGGTGAAACCGACACCGAAGCGCTCTGAGCCCGAGAGGAGCAATCCGTATGAAGTTCGTCCCCACTCTCGACAGAGGTGTCGACGCCGCCAAGGCTTCCGCCCTCGCGCTCGGTCTGAGCCTCTTCACCGCTCTGCCGGCCTTCGCCCAGGATGCCGCCGCCACGGCCGCCGCCGCCCCCAAGGTGGACAAGGGTGACACGACCTGGATGCTGGTCTCCACCATCCTCGTCATCATGATGACCATTCCGGGTCTGGCGTTGTTCTACGGCGGCCTGGTCCGCTCCAAGAACGTGCTGTCGGTCCTGGTTCAGGTCTTCGCCGGCTTCTCGCTGATCTCGATCCTCTGGGTCGTCTACGGCTACTCGCTCGCCTTCACCGGCGCCGGCACCGCCGCCGACGCGACCGCGCTGACGCCCTTCATCGGCACGCTCGACAAGATGTTCCTCGCCGGGGTCACGACCGACAGCGTCGCCGAGACCTTCACCAAGGGCGTCTACATCCCCGAGCTGACCTTCGTCATCTTCCAGCTCACCTTCGCCGCGATCACCCCGGCCCTGATCATCGGCGCCATCGCCGAGCGCATCAAGTTCGCCGCCGTGATGGTCTTCCTGGTGGTCTGGTTCACCTTCTCCTACCTGCCCATGGCCCACATGGTGTGGTGGTGGGGCGGCCCGTCCGCGGCCGACGCTCCCTCGGGCCTGCTGTTCGGCTGGGGCGCGCTCGACTTCGCCGGCGGCACGGTCGTTCACATCAACGCCGGTGTCGCGGGTCTCGTCGCCTGTATCGTCCTCGGCAAGCGCATCGGCTTCAACAAGGACAACATGGCTCCGCACAGCCTCGTGCTGACCATGATCGGCGCCTGCCTCCTGTGGGTCGGCTGGTTCGGCTTCAACGCCGGTTCCAACCTCGAGGCCAACGGCCTGACCGCTCAGGCGATCCTCAACACCATCGTCGCCACCGCCGCCGCCGCCCTCGCCTGGATGTTCGTCGAGTGGCTGACCCGTGGTCATGCCTCCATGCTCGGCGCCGCCTCGGGTGCCGTCGCCGGCCTCGTCGCGATCACCCCGGCCGCCGGTCTCGCCGGCGCGGGTGGTGCCATCGTCCTCGGCGCCGTCGCCGGTGTGGTCTGCCTCTGGGCGGTCGTCTCGATCAAGCCGATGCTCGGCTATGACGACAGCCTCGACGTCTTCGGCGTCCACGGCGTCGGCGGTGTCGTCGGTGCGCTCGGCACCGCGATCGTCGCGGCCCCCTCGCTCGGCGGCTTCGGCGTCGGCGAATACACCATCGCCGGTCAGCTGGTCATTCAGGCCAAGGCCGTCCTGGTGTGTATCGTCACCACCGGCGTCGTCTCCTTCGTCTCGCTCTATGTGATCAAGATGATCTTCGGTCTGCGCGTCACCGAGCAGGCGGAGCGCGAAGGCCTCGACATCGCCACCCACGGCGAGCGCGCCTACAACTGATCCCGTCGATCGGCCTCGCCGATCGCCGACCGATCCGACCAGAAGACCCCCGGGTGGCTCGCCATCCGGGGGTTTTCGTTTCGTTCGGTCGACGCTTTCCACGCTGCGGATCGGCTTGGTTAACAGCCGCTTAACCGTCGACCGCTAGGCTTTGGCCGAATCTGCGAGACATCGGACCGTCATGACCGCGACCACGCCCGCCCCACATTCCGCCGCCCCCGCCGACGTCGCCTTCACGTCGCCGTTCCAGCGGCTGACCGATCTGCTCGCGCCGCACGCGCCGGGCCGGGCCCCGATCAATCTGACGGTCGGCGAGCCGCGCCATGCCCTCCCCGCCTTCGTCGCGCCGGTGATGGCCCGCGAGATCGCCGGTTTCGGCCGCTATCCGACCATCAAGGGCACCGACGCCTTCCGCCGCGCCGTCGCCGACTGGTCGGAGCATCGCTTCGGCCTCACCGCCGGCACGATCGACGTCGACCGCGGCGTGCTGCCGCTCAACGGCTCGCGCGAGGGCCTGTTCTACGCCGCGCTCGAGGCCCGCCGGCGTTGGACCGGCACCTCCGACCGCCCGGCGATCCTGTTGCCCAACCCCTTCTATCAGGCCTATGCCGCCGGTGCCGCCGCCGCCGGCTGCGAGGTCGTGATGATCGACGCCGGCCCCGACACCGGCTTCCTGCCCGATCTCGATCGCCTGCCCGAGGATCTCCTCGCCCGCACCGTCGCGCTCTATTACGCCTCGCCCGCCAATCCGCAGGGGGCGGTCGCCTCCCGCGCCGACTGGCTCCGCGCGATCGCCCTCGCCCGGCGCCACGGCTTCATGCTCTTCGCCGACGAGTGCTATTCGGAGATCTATCGCGACGGCCACCCGCCCGAGGGCGTCCTCGCCGCCGCCGCGACCACGCCGGAGGGCTTCGCCCGCGTGATCGCCTTCAATTCGCTCTCCAAGCGCTCGAACCTGCCGGGCCTGCGCTGCGGCTTCGCCGTCGGCGACGGCGACTTCCTGTCGCGCTGGGTGGCGTTCCGCAACATGGCGGCGCCGCAGGTGCCGACCCCGGTCCAGGCCGTCGCCGTCGCCGCCCTCTCCGACGAGACCCACGTCGCCGAGAACCGCCGCCTCTACGACGCCAAATTCGCCGCCGCCGAGCGCATCCTCGGCACTCGCTGGGGCTATGCCACGCCGCCCGGCGGCTTCTTCCTGTGGCTCGACGTCGCCGAACACGGCGGTGGCGAGGCGGTCGCCTTGCGGCTGTGGCGCGAGGCCGGGGTGCGCACCATCCCCGGCGGCTACCTCTCCGGCCTCGGCCTCGACGGCGCCAATCCCGGCGAGCGCTGGCTGCGCATCGCCATGGTCGAATCGCTCGCCCTCACCGAGGACGCTCTCGTCCGCATCGTCGAAACTCTCGGCTGACCACGATCGAAGGAAGTCGTCCCATGCGTTCGGCACGCCCGGCCCCCGCCCCCTACGGCCACGACACCGAGATGCGACAGGTGCTCGCCCGCAATCTGCGCGGGTTGGCCGGTCTCGCCACCTTCGCCGTGGTCGCCGCGCTCGCGGCGAGCCTCGCCACCTGGTCGGCGACCGATCCGAGCCTCTCCAACGCCACCGGCGCCCCGGTCCACAACGCGCTCGGCCACACCGGCGCCGTCGTCGCCGATCTGGCGATGCAGTTGGTCGGCCTCTCCGCCGCCCTCGCCCTCCCGCCGCTCCTGGTGGTCGGCTGGCGCCTCGTCGCCGGCAACGACGGCGGTTTCGATCGCCGCTTCGCCACCTGGTGGGCGGTCGCCCTCCTCGCCGGCTCCGGCATGCTCGGCGCGCTCCCGACCGGCGGCGGCTGGCCGCTCCCGGTCGGCCTCGGCGGTGTCGCCGGCGACATGCTGGTGCGTCTGCCGGTCGGCCTGCTCGGCGGCGGCGACTTCGCCCACGGGCTCGCCGCGCTCGGCTTCGCCGCTCTCGCGCTCTGGGCCCACCTGCGCGCCCTCGCCTGGGTCGGCCACGACGCCGCCGCCGAGGACGAGGACGACGGCGAGGAATGGGACGACGAGCCGCGCGATCGCTGGATGCCCTTCGCCATGCTCCACCACGGCGTCCTGGTCGCCCGCGCCAATCTCCTGCGCCTCGTCGGGATCCGCTCGCACACGCTCGACAATCGCCGCTACGGCTTCTCCTTCGCCCGCCTCCTCGATCGGTTCCGCCGGCCCGCCCGTCGCTGGGAGGAAGAGGACGAGTGGGACCAGCCGCCCCGCCCCTCGGTCGGCCTGCGCGCCCGCGTCGCCCCGAGCCGGGTCGAGCCCGGCTTCTCGCGCCCGCCGGCCCCCGCCCGGGTCGCCGCCGCGCCCGAGCCCGTCGCCGAGCCCGAATGGCAGGATCGCTACGAGCCCCCCTTCGCCCCCGAGGAGGAAGAGGAGCAGTGGAGCCCGCCGCCGCCGCCCCCGCCGCCGAGCGAGCGCGTCGCCGAGCCGGTCCGCGTCGATCCGCCCTCGCGCGGCCCCGCCGCCCGCGTCGACGACCGCCGCGTCGCCGTCACCCCGGCCGCCAAGCCGCCGAGCCCGTCGCGGCCCGGCGCCCGCGACGTCGGCATGCGCGGCGACGTGGTCGAGACCGCGCACGGCTATCAGTTCCCGCCGCTGTCGCTTCTCTCCGAGCCGAAGCGCCTCGGCCCCGACAAGGAACTGTCGGAAGACGTGCTTGAATCCAACGCCGGCATGCTCGAGGGCGTGCTCGACGACTTCGGCATCAAGGGCGAAGTCAATCACGTTCGCCCGGGTCCGGTCGTCACCCTCTACGAGCTCGAACCGGCGCCGGGCGTGAAGTCGTCCCGCGTCATCGGCCTCGCCGACGACATCGCCCGTTCGATGAGCGCCGTCTCGGCCCGTGTCGCCGTGGTGCCCGGTCGCAACGTGATCGGCATCGAACTGCCGAACCAGCGCCGCGAGACCGTGTTCCTGCGCGAGCTCCTCGCCAGCCGCGAGTTCGACCAGACCAAGGCCAAGCTCGCCTTCTGCCTCGGCAAGACCATCGGCGGCGAGAGCGTCATCGCCGACCTCGCCCGCATGCCGCATCTGCTCGTCGCCGGCACCACCGGATCGGGCAAGTCGGTGGCGATCAACACCATGATCGTCTCGCTGCTCTACCGGCTGACGCCGCAGCAGTGCCGCCTGATCATGATCGACCCGAAGATGTTGGAACTGTCGGTCTACGACAACATCCCCCACCTGCTGACCCCCGTCGTCACCGACCCCAAGAAGGCCGTGGTGGCACTCAAGTGGACGGTCCGCGAGATGGAGGACCGCTACAGGAAGATGTCGAAGCTCGGCGTGCGCAACATCGACGGCTTCAACGCCCGCGTCGCCGAGGCGAACGCCCGCGGCGAGGTCCTGACCCGCGAGGTCCAGACCGGCTTCCACCGCCACACCGGCGAGCCGATCTTCGAGCAGGAGGAGCTGGCGCTCGAGCCGCTGCCCTTCATCGTCGTCGTGGTCGACGAGATGGCCGACCTGATGATGGTCGCCGGCAAGGAGATCGAGGGCGCCATCCAGCGCCTCGCCCAGATGGCCCGTGCCGCCGGCATCCACATCGTCATGGCGACCCAGCGCCCCTCCGTCGACGTCATCACCGGCACCATCAAGGCCAACTTCCCGACCCGCATCTCCTTCCAGGTGACCTCGAAGATCGACAGCCGCACCATCCTCGGCGAGCAGGGCGCCGAACAGTTGCTCGGCCAGGGCGACATGCTGTTCATGGCCGGCGGTGGCCGCATCCAGCGCGTCCACGGCCCCTTCGTCTCCGACGACGAGGTCGAGAAGATCGTCGCCCACCTGAAGCGCCAGGGCGCCCCGCAATATCTCGAGGCGATCACCGCCGACGACGACGAGGCGAACCCGGACGCCGAGGCCGGCGGGGTCGAGGAATCGGCCGATCTCTACGATCGCGCCGTCGCCCTGGTGCTGCGCGACAAGAAGGCCTCCACCTCCTACATCCAGCGCCGCCTGCAGATCGGCTACAACCGCGCCGCCTCGTTGATCGAGCGGATGGAGAAGGAAGGTCTGGTCGGTCCCGCCAACCATGCCGGCAAACGTGAGATCCTGGTCGGAGAACCCGATTGAGCGTCCCGAGTTCCGCCATGGTCCTTCGCCAGGATCACGCCCGAACCGAACCCGCGTCGCGGCCCCCGCGCCATCGCGACGCCACCGCCCCCCGAGGACCCGCCCGATGCCGATGACCCGTCTTCCGACCCGCCGCGCCGCCCTCGGCCTGTCGCTCGCCGGCCTCTGCGCCGCCGCCCTGCCGACGCTGGCCCTCGCCCAGGCCAAGGGCCCGACCCGCCCGGCGACCCCCGGCGCCGGCGTCAAGCCCGGCGGCCTGACCCCGCAGCAGCGCGACGCGCTCGCCTCGATCAATCGCTATTTCAACGCGATCCGCACCATGTCCGGCGAATTCGTGCAGTTCGGCCCCGACGGCGACAAGGCCGAGGGCGAGTTCTACATGATGCGGCCCGGCAAGATCCGCTTCATCTACGCCAAGCCGTCGAACCTCGACATCATCTCCGACGGCATCGACGTGATCGTCCGCAACATCAAGCAGCAGACGCAGGATCTCTATCCGTTGTCGAAGACGCCGCTGCGCTTCCTGCTCGCCGATCACATCGACCTGACCTCGGAGGCCAACGTCACCTCGGTCAGCCTCGAGCCCGATCTGATCTCGGTGGTGCTGGAGCAGTCGACCGTCTTCGGCGACGGCCGCCTCACCATGGTGTTCGATCGCAAGTCGAACGACCTGCGTCAGTGGACGGTGACCGACGCCCAGGGCTACGATACGGCCGTGGCGATCTACAACGTCACGCCGAATCAGCCGGTCGACGAGAAGCTCTTCAAGATCGATCGCACCATCATCCGTTGACGGTCGCCTCGCACGCGTCCGCGCGTGTCCGAGAGACCTTCATGGCCCTGTCGATCGCCACCTGGAACATCAATTCGGTGCGCCTGCGCCAGCCCCTCGTCGAGCACCTGCTCGAGCGGTGGGCGCCCGACGTGCTCTGTCTCCAGGAGACCAAGTGCCCGGACGGGAGCTTCCCCACCGCCGCCTTCAGGAAGCTCGGTTGGGACCACGTCGCGATCAACGGCCAGAAGGGCTACCACGGCGTCGCGATCCTCTCGAAGATCCCGTTCCTGTCCGTGGACAAGCGCGAGTTCTGCGAGAAGGGCGACGCCCGCCACCTCGCCGTGACGCTCGACTGCGCCTCCGGCCCGGTGACCCTGCACGACTTCTACATCCCCGCCGGCGGCGACGAGCCCGATCCGGTGGTGAACGACAAGTTCGCCCACAAGCTCGCCTTCCTCGACGAGTTGAAGGCCTGGCTCGGCACGACCCCGGCGGCGACGCCCTCGATCGTCGTCGGCGATCTCAACATCGCCCCGCTCGTCGAGGACGTCTGGTCGCACAAGGCGCTGCTCAAGGTCGTCTCGCACACGCCGGTGGAGACCGAGACCTTCGAGGCGATCCGCGCCGGCGGCGCCTGGATCGACGTCATGCGCCGGGCGATCCCGGTGCCGGAGAAGCTCTATACGTGGTGGAGCTATCGCGCCGCCGACTGGTCCAAGGCCGACAAGGGACGTCGCCTCGATCACGTCTGGGCCTCGCCCCATTTCGAGGACCGCCTCGGCGGCATCGAGGTGCTGCGCGAGGCGCGCGGCTGGGACCGCCCGTCGGATCACGTTCCGGTGATCGCCCGTTTCGAGGCGTGACGCCGGTCGCGCGCCCCTCGGTCTGCGGCATTCGGGCAACGGTTGCCCGTTCCTGAGGCGGCTGATCTTTTCGCTCACTTGATGTGCAGCGCGAAGACGTTAGGATTTCCATCGAGGCATCGCGGCGAGCGATTCGACCGCGCCGCCAGCCCGGCGAGGATCGGCGCCGCCGCTCCCCCCGGGACACGACCGGAGGAACCGACGATGCCGCGCCTCTTCACCGGTCTCGAGGTTCCCGAAGATCTCGGGCTCTCGCTGTCCTTCCTGAGGGGCGGCCTTTCCGGTGCCAAATGGATCGACGTGGAGAACTACCACGTCACCCTGCGCTTCATCGGCGACGTCGACGAACGCACCGCCGACGACGTCGCCGAGGAACTCTCCCGCATCCGCCGCCCGCGTTTTCCGGTCCGGATCGAAGGCATCATGGCCTTCGGCGGCAAACAGCCCCATTCGCTGGTCGCCAAGGTCGCGCCCTCGCCGGCGCTGATCGAGCTTCAGGCCGAGCACGAACGCATCTGCCAGCGCCTCGGCCTTCCCGCCGAGCCGCGCCGGTTCACCCCGCATGTGACGATCGCCCGCTGCAAGGGCGTCTCTCACGACGCGGTGGCGGCGTGGCTGGCGCTGCGCGGCGGCTTCTCCGGCACCACCTGGACCCCGGAGCGCTTCGTGCTCTATTCGTCGAAGGCCTCGCGCGGCGGCGGTCCCTATGTGATCGAGGGCGAGTGGCCGCTGATCGAGGGACGCTCGGTCGCGCCCACCGGCCTGCGCCGGGTCGCGCCGATCGCCGCGCGTCTCCATCCCCGCTTCGCCGGCACACCGGCGTGATCGGGCAGGGAGGCTTTCGTCGCGGCCGTCAGTGACAGCCGCCGTCGCCGCAGTTCTTGGAACCGCAGGCGCCCGACGAGCACGACGAGCCGCTCGTCGGCGCCACCCGCGCCTTGAGGCTCGCCGGCAGGAACCGCCAGACGACGAAGATCGCGGCGCCGAGCACGACGCCAAGGACGATGACGGTTTCGTTCATCGCGTGAGGGCCTCCACCAGGTGATAGGTCGCGAAGGACGCCGCATAGGCGAGCGTCCCCATATAGGCGAATTGGACCGCGGGCCAAATCCATGAATTGGTCTCGCGCCGGACCACCGCCAGAGTGGACGCGCATTGCGGCGCGAACACGTACCAGACCAGGAACGACAGCGCCGTCGACAGGGGCCATTGCGCGGTGAGGATCGGCTTCAAGGCCTCGCCGACCTCGTCGCCGGTCGCCGACAGGGCGTAGACCGTGCCGAGCACGCCGACCGCGACCTCGCGCGCCGCCATGCCCGGGATCAGCGCCAGCACGATCTGCCAATTGAAGCCGATCGGCGCGAACAACGGCTCGAGGAAATGGCCGAGCCGCCCCGCCCAGGACCAGTCGATCGCCGGCCCCGTCGCCCCGTCGGGCGGCGCCGGGAAGCTCGACAGGAACCAGATCAGGATCATGATCGCCAGGATGATCGTACCGGCCCGACGCAGGAACGCGCCGGCGCGGATCCACAGACCGATCGCCACGTTGCGCGGCACCGGCCATTTGTAGTCCGGCAGCTCCATGATGAAGGGCTCGGGCTCTTCCTTCCAGATCAGCTTCTTCATGACGAAGGCGACCAGGAGCGCCGAGACGATGCCGGTCGCGAACAGCGCGAACATCGTCAGCCCCTGCAGGCCGAACCCGAAGACCCGCGCCTCCTCGGGAATGAAGGCGGCGATGATCAGCGTATAGACCGGAAGCCGCGCCGAACAGGTCATCAGCGGCGCCACCATGATGGTGGCGATCCGGTCGCGCCGATTCTCGATCACCCGCGCCGCCATGATGCCGGGAATGGCGCAGGCGAAGGAGGAGAGCAGCGGGATGAAGGCGCGGCCGTGGAGACCCGTGCCGGCCATCAGGCGATCCATCAGGAACGCCGCCCGCGCCATGTAGCCGAAATCCTCGAGCAGGATGATGAAGAAGAACAGGATGACGATCTGCGGCAGGAACACCAGCACCGCCCCGACGCCGGCGATCACGCCGTCGACGATCAGACTGCGCAGCATGCCGTCCGGCAGAACCTCGCCGACCATCCGGCCGAGGCCGTTGATCATCGCCTCGATCGCGTCCATCGCCGGCGCCGCCCAGGTGAACACCGCCTGGAACATCAGGAACAGCACCGCCAGCAACACCAGTACGCCCCAGACCGGATGCAGCAGCACCGCGTCGAGCCGGCGCGTCAGCTTCTCGTCGCCGGGATGGAAGGCGCAGTCCTTGAGGATCCGCGTCGCGGTCGCGTGCGTCGCCCGGATCTCCTCGGCGTTCGGCTCGCGCCAGCCGTGCGGACGCGGATCCGCCGCCTCGAGCGGCATCCGGTCGATCGCCTCCAGCAGTTCGGTGATGCCGCCCTTGCGGATCGCCACGATCGGGACGACGGGAATGCCGAGTTCGGCCGAGAGCCGCGCCGCGTCGATGCGCCCGCCCTGCTTCTCGACCTGATCCATCATGTTGAGCGCCAGCACCATCGGCCGGCCGACCGACATCAGCTCGATGACGAGCCGCAGCACCAGACGCAGGTTGGTCGCATCCGCGACACAGACCACCGCGTCGGGGATCGCCTCGCCCTTCTGCAGTCCGAGCACGACGTCGCGGGTGACGATCTCGTCGGGGCTGCGACCGCGCAAGGAATAGGTTCCCGGCAGATCGAGCACCTTCACCGACTTGCCCCCGGGCGTGACGAAGGCGCCTTCCTTGCGCTCGACCGTGACGCCGGCGTAGTTGGCGACCTTCTGGCGCGAGCCGGTCAGGGCATTGAACAAAGCCGTCTTGCCCGCGTTGGGGCAGCCCACCAACGCGATTTCCGGAACATGCGTGGTGGTCATGGGATCACTCGGCCGCGGTGACGAGGATCACGTCGGCGTCGCGCCGCCGGAGCGCGACCGTGGTGTCGTCGACCCGAACGGCGATCGGATCGCGCCCGATCGGCCCCTCGTGCATCAACTCGACCCGGGCGCCCTCGACGATGCCCATCTCGAGGAGCCGCCGCTCCAATTCGCTCCAGGCGATCGAGTGATCGCCCGACGGCGCGAGCCCGGAGACCCAACCCGACCAGCCCTTGGGGCGACGGCCGAGACGATGGACCTCGACGGAGGAATCCAGAGTGGCGGGCTCGATGGTGGGGATCATGGGCGGCATCCCGTTGGCGACTGTTTCAGAGATAACGAATGTGACAAGCACTCGCAATAAGTAGATTCCGTCAGGTCTCCTGTCGGAGTTCCGACAAGCCTCGAGAACCCCAAGCAATTTGCGCGCCGAACAGCGGCGGGACGGTGGCGCCCGCGAACGAAATCGGGGCCGCCTCGCGAGAGACGGCCCCGATCGATGTCGAACCTCGGCCGGCACGCGCCGGGAGCGGACCGGCTCAGGCGCCGGACTTGCCGAAACGCTTGCGCTCGATCGGGTCGAGATAGATCTTGCGCAGACGGATCGACTTCGGGGTCACTTCCATCAGCTCGTCGTCCTGGATCCAGGCGAGCGCGCGATCGAGCGTCATACGGATCGGCGGGGTGAGCTTCACCGCCTCGTCCTTGCCGGCGGCGCGGATGTTGGTGAGCTGCTTGCCCTTGAGGACGTTGATCTCGAGATCGTTCTCGCGGGTGTGCTCGCCGATGATCATGCCGCGATAGACCTTGGTGCCCGGGTCGATCATCATCGGCCCGCGATCTTCCAGCTTCCACATGGCGTAGGCGACCGACTCGCCCTGATCGTTGGAGATCAGCACGCCGTTGCGACGGCCGGCGATCTCGCCCTTGTGCGGCGCATAGGCGTGGAACAGCCGGTTCATGATCGCGGTGCCACGGGTGTCGGTCAGCAGTTCCGACTGATAGCCGATCAGGCCGCGGGTCGGCGCATAGAAGACGAGCCGCAGACGATTGCCGCCGGACGGCCGCATCTCGATCATGTCGGCCTTGCGCTCGGCCATCTTCTGCACGACGACGCCGGAATGCTCCTCGTCGACGTCGATCACGACCTCCTCGATCGGCTCCAGCGTCTCGCCGGTCGTCTCGTCCTTCTGCATGACCACGCGCGGACGCGACACGGCCAGTTCGAAGCCCTCGCGACGCATGGTCTCGATCAGCACCGCCAGCTGAAGCTCGCCGCGACCGGAGACGTAGAACGAATCCTTGTCGGCCGACTCCTCGATCTTCAGCGCGACGTTGCCCTCGGCCTCCTTGAGCAGACGGTCGCGGATGACGCGGCTCGTCACCTTGTCGCCCTCGGTGCCGGCGAGCGGGCTGTCGTTGACCAGGAACGACATGGTCACGGTCGGCGGGTCGATCGGCTGAGCGACCATCGGCTCGGTCACCGAGAGATCGCAGAACGTGTCGGCGACGGTGCCCTTGGTCAGGCCGGCGATGGCGACGATGTCGCCCGCCTCGCCGAGATCGATCGGCTGACGCTCGAGGCCACGGAAGGCCAGGATCTTGGAGACGCGGCCGGTCTCGAGGACGGTGCCGTCGTGATGCAGGACCTTGATGGTCTGGTTCGGCTTGACCGTGCCCGAGGTGATGCGGCCGGTGACGATGCGCCCGAGGAAGGGATTGGCCTCGAGAATGGTGCCGATCATGCGGAACGGGCCTTCCTCGACGGTCGGCTCCGGCACGTGCTGGAGCACGAGGTCGAGCAGCGGCTTCATGCCGTCGGTCTGCGGACCTTCCGGCGAATGGGCCATCCAGCCGTTGCGGCCCGAACCGTAGAGGATCGGGAAGTCGAGCTGGTCCTCGGTCGCGTCGAGGGCGGCGAAGAGGTCGAACACCTCGTTGACCACGTCCTGGGCGCGGGCGTCCTGACGGTCGACCTTATTGATCGCGACGATCGGCCGGAGACCGACCTTCAGCGCCTTGCCGACCACGAACTTGGTCTGCGGCATCGGACCCTCGGCGGCGTCGACGAGAACGATCGCGCCGTCCACCATGTTGAGGATGCGCTCCACCTCGCCGCCGAAGTCGGCGTGGCCGGGCGTGTCGACGATGTTGATGTGGGTGTCCTTCCAGACGATCGAGGTCGCCTTGGCCAGGATGGTGATGCCGCGCTCCTTTTCGAGATCGTTGGAGTCCATCACGCGCTCGGCCACGCGCTGGTTCTCGCGATAGGTGCCGGACTGCTTGAGGAGCTCGTCGACCAGCGTGGTCTTGCCGTGGTCGACGTGCGCGATGATGGCGATATTGCGGATCTTCATGGGAACGCCTGCCGGTTACGGGGTTCGTGCGCGCTCTGCGCGCGCCCGCCCGCGTGTATCTCTTGTGAACCTTCACGGATTGCGCCGTCTCTAACCTTTCCGGCCGTTTTTCGCAAGCGCGAGGGACGATCGGCGAGAAAGGCTCCTCACCTCTCACATCGTCGTGACGAAAGAACGACCGACTCGACAAGTGATATGGATCCCTTATTTTATGCTTCCCGAATGAATTGAGACCCTCCCATGACCCCGACCCAGGAGGAGCCGATCGGCCTCCTCTTCTCCGACGTCGCCCGCCTGTTCTGGCGGCGGCTCGAGGCCGCGCTGCGCGCCGCCGACCTCGACTTCACCGCCGCCGAGATGCGGGTCCTCTCCACCCTGATCGGTCATCCCGGCCTGCGTCAGGCGGCATTGGCCGAGCGGCTCCACATCGAGCCGATGACGCTCGTCGGCCATCTCGATCGCCTGGTCGCCAAGGATCTGGTCGAACGCCGCGCCGATCCCGACGACCGCCGCGCCAAGCAGATCTTCCCGACCCCGATCGGAGAGGCGACGCTCGCCCGCATGCGCGAGGTCTCCGAGACGGTGCGCGCCGCCCCCATGCTCGGCTCGACGCCGGAGGAGATCGAGACGTTGCGCCGGCTCCTGATCCGGGTCCGCGCCAATCTCGTGGCCTTGCCGGAGGCCGGTCGATGACCACGCCCGACGCCCCCACGCCGCGCATGTCGACCGCGCGCGCCGCCGTCATCGGCGCGCTCCTGACCGCGCTCGGCTCGATCTCCATGGCGCTCTACACGCCGGCCATGCCGACCCTCGTCGGCGTCTTCGACACCACGATGGCCATGGTGAAGACGACGTTGACCGCCTATTTCGCCGGTTTCGCCGTCGCCCAGCTGGTCTGCGGCCCCCTCTCCGACGCCTTCGGGCGGCGGCCGATCACCTTCCTCTTTCTCGCGCTCTACGGCCTCGGCGGCCTCGCCGCCCTGTTCGCCCCGACCGTCGAGATCCTCGTCGCCGCCCGCCTCCTCCAGGGCATCGGCGCCGCCGTCGGCATCTCGGTGTCGCGCGCCGTCGTCCGCGATCTCTTCAGCGGCCAGGAATCGGCGCGGGTTCTGAACGCCATCGGCATCGTCCTGTCGATCGGCCCGGCGATCGCCCCGACGCTCGGCGGCGTCGTGCTGTCGATCGCCGGCTGGCGGGCGATCTTCGTGGTGATGGTGGTGATCGCGGTCGCCGCCGTCGCCGTGGTGCAGATCTTCCTGCCGGAGACCAATCGGGCGCCCGACCGCGACCTCGCCCGTCCGACCCGCGTGATGTCGACCTATGCCGGCCTCGCCGTCGATCCGCGCTTCCTGCGGCCGGCGCTGACCCTCGGCGTCTCGGTCGGCTCGATCTACGCGCTCGGCACGCTGCTGCCCTTCGTGCTGATCGGGCGCGTCGGCATGGATCCGACCCTGTTCGGCCTCGGCATGCTCGCCCAGACCGGCTCCTATTTCCTCGGCGGCCTCACCGCCCGCAAGCTGATGAACCGGATCGGCGCCGAGCGGCTGGTCCTGCCCGGCCTCGCCGTCGCCGCCGTCGGCGCCTGCGGAACGCTCCTGCTCGAACACGTGGTCGATCCGAGTTGGGCGACGGTGATGGCGCCGATCGCCGTCTATGCCTTTTCGATCGCCCTGGTCATCCCGGCGCTGACCACCGCCGTCCTCGCGCCCTTCCCCAAGGTGGCGGGATCGGCCTCCTCGCTGCTCGGCTTCGTGCAGATGGGATCGGGCTTTCTCGGCGGTCTCCTCGGCGCCCTCTTCGTCGACCCGGTGATCGCGCTCCAGGTGGTGTTCCCGGCCATGCAGGCTCTCGCGCTGGCCACCTTCCTCTTCGTCCCGCGCCGCTGAGAGACGGAGAAACGAAGAGGGCGGGACCCCGTCGGGATCGCCGCCCTCTCGAACATCGTCGCGGAGGATGCGCTCACACGCCCATGCGGTTCTTGCGACGGCCGAGCGTGCGCAGGCGCAGCGCGTTGAGCTTGATGAAGCCGGCGGCGTCGCGATGGTCGTAGGCGACCTTGCCTTCCTCGAAGGTGACCAGCTCCTGGTCGTAGAGCGAATAGGGCGAACGGCGGCCGGTGACGCGGACGTTGCCCTTGTAGAGCTCGAGCCGGACGTCGCCGGTGACGGCTTCCTGGCTCTTGTCGATCAGCGCCTGCAGCATCTCGCGCTCGGGCGAGAACCACATGCCGTTGTAGACCAGCTCCGCGTAGCGCGGCATCAGCTCGTCCTTGAGATGGGCCGCGCCGCGATCGAGCGTGATCGATTCGATGCCGCGATGCGCCTGCAGCAGGATGGTGCCGCCGGGGGTCTCGTAGACGCCGCGCGACTTCATGCCGACGAAGCGGTTCTCGACCAGATCGAGCCGGCCGATGCCGTTGTCGCGGCCGAGTTCGTTGAGCTTGGTGAGCAGCGTCGCCGGGCTCATCGCCACGCCGTCGATGGCGACCGCGTCGCCCTTCTCGAAGGTGACGGTGATCTCGGTCGCCACGTCCGGCGCGTCCTTGGGCGAGATCGTCCGCATGTGGACGTATTCCGGCGGCTCGATCCACGGATCCTCGAGCAACTTGCCCTCCGAGGAGGAGTGCAGGAGGTTGGCGTCGACCGAGAACGGCGCCTCGCCACGCTTGTCCTTGGCGATCGGGATCTGATGCTTCTCGGCGAAGTCGATCAGGGCCTCGCGCGACTTGAAGTCCCACTCGCGCCACGGCGCGATCACCTTGATGTCGGGCTCCAGCGCATAATAGCCGAGCTCGAAGCGGACCTGATCGTTGCCCTTGCCGGTGGCGCCGTGGCAGACCGCGTCGGCGCCGACGGCGCGCGCGATCTCGATCTGGCGCTTGGCGATCAGCGGCCGCGCGATCGAGGTGCCGAGCAGGTAGAGGCCCTCGTATTCGGCATTGGCGCGGAACATCGGGAAGACGTAGTCCCGAACGAACTCCTCGCGCAGATCGTCGATGAAGATCTCCTTGATGCCGAGCATCTCGGCCTTCTTGCGCGCCGGCTCCAGCTCCTCGCCCTGACCGAGGTCGGCGGTGAAGGTGACGACTTCGCAGCCGTAGGTCACCTGCAGCCACTTCAGGATGATCGAGGTGTCGAGGCCACCGGAATAGGCCAACACCACCTTCTTGACGTTCTCCACGGCCATTCGGACGGTCCTCTGGATTGCTTGAGCGAAAGGGCGAAATTCGGCCGGCACTCTAGCCGGAACGCGCTTCGGCGCAAGACCGGACGAGGGCCGACCCGCCATGCCCGAACGCGACCGCTCTCACGGCACGAAGATCAGGAAGACGAAGGTGGCGAGCAGCACCAGATGGACCGAGCCGGACAGGATGTTGGTGCGCCCGCCCGAAAAGGTCACCATCGAGACGACGAGGGTGAGGACCAGCAGCACCATCTCGGTCGGCCCGAGCGCCAGCACCAACGGCTTGCCGAGCACCAGAGACAACGCTCCGACCGCCGGAAACGTCAACCCGATGGTGGCGAGCGACGACCCGAGCGCCAGATTGATGCTGCGCTGGAGCTGATCGGCGCGGGCCGCCTGGATCGCCGCGACGCTCTCCGGCAGCAACACCAACAGCGCCACCAGGACGCCGACGATCGCCGGCGGCGCCCCGATCGCCGCCACGGCGAAGGCGATCGACGCCGCGAAACTCTTGGCGAGCAGGACGATCGCGATCAAGGCGATCCCGAGGAGCGCATAGGGCATCGTCGCGGAGGCCATGCTCGGTTCCGTCTCCGCGCCGCCCTCGCCACCCTCGACGTCGAAGAACCCGCGGTGACGCACGGTCTGGACGTAGAGAAAGATCCCGTAGAGCGCGAGCGTGACCATCGACACGAACGCGATCTGCGCCGTCGAATAGAACGGGCCCGCCGCCGAGGTGGTGAATCCGGGCAGCACCATGGTCAGCACGCCGAACGGCACCAGCACCATCAGATAGGCCCGCGCACTGGTGGTGCGAAACGTCTGCTCGCCCCAGCGCAAGCCACCGATCAGGAAGCACAGGCCGACGAGTCCGTTGCACACCAGCATGATCACCGAGAACACGGTATCGCGCGCCAGGGTCGCGTTGCCGTCGCCCGACAGCATCACCGCCAGGATCAGCGAACATTCGATCACCGTCACCGCCATCGTCAGCACCAGCGTGCCGTAGGGCTCGCCGAGCCGATGGGCGATGGTCTCGGCGTGATGGACCGCCACCGCGACCGCCAGAATCAGCATGGTCAATTCGACGATGGGCAGCACCGACCCCAGCACCGGCAGCGTGGAGAGACGTGCCCCGAAGGCGAGCATCGCCACCGCATAGGCGAGCAGCACCGGCGGCGCGGAACGCCCATGGAGAAACCGTGACCAAGCGGCGCGCGCGCCGGGTGGAGTGTCGGGTGAGGACATGGCTCGGATTTCCGTTGAAGAGAAGCGCGAAGCCGCGAAGCGACCGCGTCGCTCCACCTCGCAGCCTGTCGCATCGAGACCGGCACCGCAACCCGCGTTCGTACCGTCCGACGCCATGGGATCGATCCGCGTCGGCGGCCTCCCCGCGCCTCGCGACGGCTTCGCCCGGCCCGATCGCCCGGCCGCTCTTCCCTTCGCAGGTCGCGTGGAGACGGTCCTGGTGGGATTTCCCGTCCGACCGAGACGTCGACGCCCTTGACGGCGCGGCCGCGAGGGCGACATCTCGCCTCATCGAACCTCCGCCGGAGCCTGTCCATGTACCCGACCGCCACGCCGCTCTCCCGCCGCACCTCCGTCGCCGTCGACGTCGGCGGCGTCGTGATCGGCGGCGGTGCACCGATCGTCGTCCAGTCGATGACCAACACCGACACCGCCGACGTGCTGGGAACCGCCGAACAGGTCCGCGCGCTCGCCCGCGCCGGCTCGGAACTGGTGCGCATCACCGTCGATCGCGACGAGAGCGCCGCCGCCGTGCCCAAGATCCGTGACCGGCTCGACGCCTGGGGCGTGACGGTCCCCCTGATCGGCGATTTCCACTACATCGGCCACAAGCTCCTCGCCGATCACCCCGCCTGCGCCGAGGCGCTCGCCAAATACCGGATCAATCCCGGCAACGTCGGCTTCAAGGACAAGCGCGATCGTCAGTTCACCGCGATCGTCGAACAGGCGATCCGCCACGGCAAGGCGGTGCGGATCGGCGTCAACTGGGGCTCGCTCGACCAGGAGCTCCTCACCCGCCTGATGGACGAGAACGCCGCGAAGGGCGCGCCGCTCACCGCCCGAGCGGTGATGCACGAGGCGATGGTCCAGTCGGCGCTGCTCTCCGCCGAACTCGCCGAGGAGATCGGTCTCGGTCGCGACCGCATCGTCGTCTCCGCCAAGGTCTCCCAGATCCAGGATCTGGTGAAGGTCTCCTGCGAGATCGCCGCCCGCTCGAACCATGCGCTCCACCTCGGCCTCACCGAGGCCGGCATGGGCTCCAAGGGGCTCGTCGCCTCCTCCGCCGCGCTCGGCATCCTGCTGCAGCAGGGCATCGGCGACACCATCCGTTATTCGCTGACCCCCGAGCCCGGCGGCGACCGCACCAAGGAGGTCACCGCCGCCCAGGAACTCCTGCAGACCATGGGCTTCCGCACCTTCGCCCCCGTGGTCGCCGCCTGCCCGGGCTGCGGACGCACGACCTCGACGGTGTTCCAGGAACTCGCCCACAAGATCCAGGAACACATCCGCGTCTCGATGCCGGAATGGCGCGCCAGATATCCCGGCGTCGAGGGGCTCGAGGTGGCGGTGATGGGCTGCATCGTCAACGGCCCCGGCGAATCGAAGCACGCCGACATCGGCATCTCGCTGCCCGGCACCGGCGAGGCCCCGTCGGCCCCGGTCTTCGTCGACGGCAAGAAGGTGGCGACGCTGAAGGGCGCCACCATCGCCGAGGACTTCGAGGCGATGGTGGCCGACTACATCGAGACCCGCTTCGGCAAGGGCCGCGCCGCCGAGTGAAGCAGTCTCACGCCGGCTTCTTCGGCACCCAGGCGGCGGTCTGCGTCGAGTAGCGCTCGCCGGTGATCGCCTCGGGCGGGATCGCCGCCTCGATCGTCGCGACGTCGTCGGCCGAGAGCCTCACCTCGACGGCGGCCGCGTTCTCCTCCAGCCGCTCGATCCGCCGCGTGCCGGGGATCGGCACCACGTCCTCGCCCTTGGCCAGTACCCAGGCGAGCGCCAGCTGCGCCTTGGTGATGCCGTGCGCCCGGGCGATCTCGTCGAGAACCGCGACGAACCGGGCGTTGGCCGCCAGTGCCTCGTCCTGGAAACGCGGCAGCTTGCGGCGGAAGTCGCCCTCACCGAAATCCGCTGTGGTCGTGACCGAACCGGCGAGGAACCCCCGCCCGAGCGGCGCGAACGGCACCACGCCGACACCGAGCTCCCGCGCGGCCGGCAGGATCTCCGCCTCGATGCCGCGCGTCCACAGAGACCATTCGCTCTGGAGAGCGGCGATCGGATGCTCGCGATGCGCCCGGCGCAGCTGATCGGCGTCGACTTCCGAGAGGCCGAGGAAGCGCACCTTGCCCGCGCGGACGAGATCGCCCATCGCCCCGACGCTCTCCTCGATCGGCACGTCCGGATCGACCCGGTGCAGATAGAAGAGATCGATGACGTCGGTACCGAGCCGCTTCAGGCTCGCCTCCGCCACCCGCTTGGCGTTCTCCGGCCGGCCGTCGAGCCCGATCATCCGGTCGACCCCCGCCGCCGCCTCCGGCGCGATGCGGAAGCCGAACTTGGTGGCGATCGTCACCCGGTCGCGCAGGCCCCCGAGCGCCTTGCCGAGCAGGATCTCGTTGTCGTAGGGCCCGTAGACCTCGGCCGTGTCGAGGAAGGTGACGCCGATCTCCACCGCCCGCCGGAGCGTGGCGATCGACTTTCCCTCCTCCTGGCCGCCATAGGCATGGCTCATGCCCATGCATCCCAGACCGATGGCGGAAACCTCGAGACCTTGACCGAGACGACGTGTGCGCATGCCGCGCTCCTTCCTGAAGGGATCCCGGGCCGCGCGGAGGTCATCGGCCCCGAAGAGATCGTGGGGAGAGGCTAGCCGCGCGCGATCGTTCTGATAAGCTCATGATTTCGCAATGTCGTGTTTCGGATCATTCATCAATGAGTCGGATCGAACTCACCGATCTCGATCACTTCACCGCCGTCGCCCGCACGCTCTCGTTTCGCGCCGCGGCCCGCGCGCTCGGGGTCTCGCCCTCGGCGATCTCCCATGCCGTCGCCGGCCTCGAGGTCCGACTCGGCGTGCGCCTCTTCAACCGCACCACCCGTTCGGTCGCCCTGACCGACGCCGGCCGGCGCCTCTACGGACGGCTGTCGCCGGCCTTCGACGAGATTCGCGGCGCGCTCGCCGAAGTGGTCGATCGCCCGGAGCGGCCGGCCGGACGCCTGCGCCTCGGCGCGCCGCGATCGGCGCTGATGCTCGGCCTCTCCGCCCGCCTCGCCGATTTCGCCCGCGCCCATCCCGAGATCGAACTCGACCTCTCGATCGACGAACGCCGCGTCGACATCGTCGCCGAGGGCTTCGACGCCGGGATCCGCATCGGCGAGTTCGTCGAGCGCGACATGATCGCCGTGCCGATCGGCCCGCCGCTCCGCCTCGTGGTCGTCGCCTCGCCCGGCTTCTTCGACGCCCACGGCCGCCCCGCGACCCCGCGCGATCTGGAACCCATGGCCGGCCTCCTGCGCCGCTTCGCCGACGGCACCCTCTATCGTTGGGAATTCGAACGCGACGGCCGCGCCCAGACCGTGCTGCCGCGCCCGCGCATCGTCGCCGACGACGGCGCCGTCCTGGCGGAGATGGCCCGCGCCGGGCTCGGAGTGAGCTGTCTGATCGAGGATCAGGTCCGCGACGACCTCGCCGCCGGCCGGCTCGAGGCGGTGCTGACCGAATGGATGCCGGTCTTCCCCGGCTTCCATCTCCATCACCCGTCGCGGCGGCAGATGCGGCCGGCGCTGCGCGCCCTGATCGATCACCTGCGCGGCGATCGACACGCCGAGGGTCTCAACTCCGCCGTTCCGCGATGAACCGCGCCGCCTCGCGCAGGATCTCCGCCCGCGCGCCGTCGATCGCGAGTTCGGCCTGCGCCGCGCCGACCAACCGCTCGAGTTCCGCCTTCATCGCCGCGACGCCGTGCAGCGCCACCAACGTGCCCTTGCCGCGCGCCGCGTCCTTGCCGGTCGCCTTGCCCATCGCCTCGGGCGAGGCCTCGACGTCGAGGAGATCGTCGGCGATCTGGAAGGCGAGCCCGATCATCGCCCCGAACCGGCCGAGCCGGGCGACGTCCGCCGCCGCCGCGCCCGCCATGATCGCCCCCGCCTCCAGTGGAAAGCGCAGCAGCGCGCCGGTCTTCATCGCCTGGAGCCGGCGGATCTCGCCGTCACCGAGCGTCGCCGCCGCGCCGTCGGCGCTCCACCGCCCCTCCGCCGTCAGATCGAGCATCTGCCCGCCGACCATGCCGCCGAGCCCCGAGGCCCGCGCCAGCCGCACCACCAGATCGGCCCGCACGCCCGCGTCGTGGTGGGTCGCGGGATCGGCGAGAGTGTCGAAGGCGAGCGTCAGGAGCGCGTCGCCGGCGAGGATCGCGGTCGCCTCGTCGAAGGCGCGATGGACCGTCGGCCGGCCCCGGCGCAGATCGTCGTCGTCCATCTGCGGCAGATCGTCGTGGACGAGACTGTAGCAATGGACCATCTCGAGCGCCGCCGCCGCGCGCAGCACGCCCTCGTCCTCGGCTCCGAAGAGCCGCGCCGCCTCGATCAGAAGGAACGGCCGGAGACGCTTGCCGCCGCCGAGCACCGCATGGCGCATCGCCTCGAGCAGCCGCGCCGGGCGCACCGTCTCTTCGGCGAGCGCCTCCGTGCCGAGCAGTCGCGCCAACATGGCCTCGACGCGCGCGCCGTCGCGGGCGAGACTGTCGAGAAAGGGCGTCGACGCGATCGGCATGGCGGGACCTCGGAACGGCGGAACCGGCCGTCAGCTAGCGCGAAATCGTGCCCTCTCCAAGGAAAAACGCGATCGCGGCGTCGCGCCGCGCGAGACGCCGCGAAAAAATGCCGATCGCTCTGGTCAAACGCCCGCGAGTTCGGTATAAGCCCGGCCGATCCACCGAAATCACGTCCCTTCGGCCGGCCGTCCGGACCCTGGGGCATTCTCCGGTGCCCTGTTCGAATTTCGCGTCGCCCGTGAGGCCGACGCCCGATCTGGAGTATGGACGATGGCCGTTCCGAAGAGAAAGACCTCGCCGATGAAGCGCGGCTTCCGCCGCTCGGCGGATGCCCTCAAGGCCCCGACCTATGTCGAGGACAAGGATTCCGGCGAACTGCGCCGCCCGCACCACATCGATCTGAAGACCGGCATGTATCGCGGTCGCCAGATCCTGGACGCCAAGGGCGAGTGATCGCTTCGCGCATTTTCGAATTCGAAGGGCCGGCCTCGAGCCGGCCTTTCTTTTTTTCGACGCGAGCCGGCGTTAACCATGGGGGTGAAACGGTCGATTCGACCCTGCCGGGGTGATTCACGATGGTCATGAACGTACCGCTGACGCTCGCGCCGCTGCTCGTCTACAATCTGGTGATCGCGGGACTGATCGGCGCCGCCCCCGGCGACCCCTGGGTCGAGCCGGTCTTCACCGTCACCATGGTCTCCGACGCGCGCTTCACGCTGCTGCTCGGCGACATGCTGATCCTCGGCGCGCTGGTCTGCCTCTTCGTCGAGATCGTCAAGGCGACCCGGACCTCGTCGCCGACCATCGTCGACCACGCCCTGTCGCTCGGCGTCTTCGTCATCCATCTGGTGGAGTTTCTGACCGTGGCCGCCGCCGCCACCTCGGTCTTCTTCATCCTGACGGCGATCGCCCTGATCGATGTGGTCGGCGGCTTCACCATCACCATTCGCGGCGCCCGCCGCGACTTCGGCTTCGATCGCGGGGCGTGAGCGAGGCGGCTCAGCGCGCCTCGTCGACCAGATAGCCGGGAACCAGCAGCCCCTCGCCGGCCTGCGCCTTCGCATAGATCGCCGTGGCGACGGCCGGCTCGGCGCGCCGCAGCCTCCGCTGCTCCGGCAGATCGCGGTGGGAGGCGATCAACTGGGCGAGAAACGGCGCCTCGACCCGATGCCGCACGATCCGTCCGGTCTCGCTGCGGCTCTCGGCCGCCGGCGCGACCGGCACCAGGGCCCGCCCGCGCTCCTCGCCGGTCTCGCTCGCCCGTGCCGACGGCTCGACCCGACGCGCCCCATCGGGCCGTGAGGCGAGGATCGAAACACCGAGGGTCGGACCGATACGCATGGCGAACTCCGAGGACGTCCTCGGCCGATGTCCCGAAACGGAACGGCGGGGTGAGGATCCCTTAGGATTTCGCAAGGCGCGGGCCAGACGGCGGGCGCGATGCCCGTCCGGCCCCGCCGATCGTCGATCATGGTGAATTCAGCCGAGGAAGCGCCAGACGCGGGTCTTCTTGACCTCCGCGTCCTCCAGCGCCCGGGTCGTCGGAACCCGGTATTCCGCCAGCGAGTCCATGCGGTCCTTCGGCAGATAGCTGCGGCCGGGATCCCCGACCAGCGTCAGGATCCCCTCGTCGGCGCAGGATGCGGCGAAGGCGGCGACCCGGTCGGCCAGCGGCTGTTCGAAGAACACGTCGCCGAGCAGCACCGTTTCGGGACGGAACGGCAGCGCCGCCAGGCCGCCGTCGAGCACGTCCCGTCCCGAGATCTCGATCGAGACGCCGTTCATGCCGGCGTTGAGCTCGAGCGCCACCAGCGCGAACGGGTCGATCTCGGTCGCCAGCACCCGCTTCGCCCCGGCATGCACCGCCGCGATCGCCTCGAGCCCGGCCCCGGCGGCGAAGACCAGGACCTCGCGTCCCGCCACCGTCTCGGGATGATCCAGCACGTAGCGCGCGAGCGCCTGCCCACCGGCCCAGGCGAAGGCCCAGAACGGCAGCGGCAGCCCGAGCGTCTCCAGCTCGTCCTCGGTCAATTTCCACAGATCCATCGCCTCGTCGGCCAGATGGAGCGAGATCTCCGGGACGTGCGGCGGCGCCTGCAGCCGCGTGTTGGCGCGGATGAACTCGAGCTTGTCGATCTCGGATCCGGCCATGACACCCTCGCTCAGGGCTCGAGCCCGCCGAGGGCGCGCACCATCGCCCATTCCTCGTCCGTCACCGGCTGCACGGAGAGGCGCGAATTCTTGACCAGGACCATCTCGGCGAGGCGCGGATCGGCCTTGATCTCGGCGAGCGTGACCGGACGCGGCAGCTTCTCCACCGCCTTCAGCGTCACCGCGCCGTAGGTGCCCTTGGCGTCGTTGGGATCGGGCGCCCACGTCGCCACCACCTCGACCACCCCGACCACGGCCTTGCCCTCGTTGGAGTGGTAGAAGAAGCCGCGCTCGCCGACCTCCATCGCCTTCATGTTCTTGTTGGCGAGCGGATTGCGCACCCCGTCCCAATAGGTGCCGGCCTCGCCCTTGGCGACCTGATCGTCCCACGACCACACGCCCGGTTCGGACTTGTAGAGCCAATGCGCCATGCCGGGTCTCCTCACGCCGCCGGCGCGCCGACGACCCAGCGCCACGGCCGGATATCGACCGCCGCGAAGAGCCCGGCGCCGGCGTAAGGGTCGGCCGCGAAGGTCGCCTTCGCCTCGGCGAGATCCCCCGCCTCGATCACCACCACCGAGCCGCACATGGTCTCGCCGCTCTCGTCGAAGAACGGGCCGGCGATGCGGACCTTCTCACCGAGGCTCTTCAGCCAGGCGACGTGCGCGTCGCGGGTGGCGAGCCTGACGGCGAGGCCGTCGGGCATGTCGTGACAGAGGGCGACGAAGAGCATGCGCGGGGTCTCCGAAAGGATGGACGAGTCGTGCCGACCTTAGGCGTTGCGTCGCCCCCGGTCCACCCGCCGGCCCCCTCCTCTCAGCCGACCTCGCGCTTCAAGGGGCGGCTCATCAGTCGGTCGATCGCCCCGTCGACGCCGATCGTCTCGGCCACCACGTCGGCGACCGCCGCCGTGATCGGCAGCTCGACCCCGTGGCTCGCGGCGAATTCGACCGCCACGCTCGCGGTATGGACCCCTTCCGCGAGCTTGGTGCCGCGCCGGGTCAGATCGGCGATCGACCCGCCCGCGCCGATCGCCACCCCGAGCGAGAAGTTGCGCGACTGCGGCGAGGTCGCGGTCAACACCAGATCGCCCAGCCCCGAGAGCCCCATCAGCGTCTCCGCCTCGGCCCCCAGCGCCCGGGCGAGCCGGGTCAGCTCGGCGAAGCCGCGCGCCGTGGTGGCGGCCTGCGCGCTGGCGCCGAGTCCACGCCCGACGACGATGCCGGAGGCGATGGCGAGCACGTTCTTCAAGGCGCCACCGACCTGGACGCCGATCAGATCGTGCGAGGCATAGGGCCGGAAGGTCGACGACGACAGTGCCCGGGCGATCGCCTCGGCGAGCGCGTCGTCCTTCGCCGCCACCGTCACCGCCGTCGGCAGGCCGCGCGCCACGTCGACCGCGAAACTCGGCCCCGACAGAACCCCGGCGACCGCGTTCGGCATCGCCGCGGCGATCACGTCGGTCATCGTCGCCCGGGTGCCGTGCTCGAGCCCCTTGGCGGCGCTGACCACCGGCGTGCCCGGCGCGATCAGCCCGGCGAGTTCGCCCGCGCTCGCCCGCGTCGCCTGAGCCGGAACCGACAGGATGACCAGTTGGGCGCCGTCGAGCGCATGAGCCGCGTCGGTGGTGGCATAGAGACCCGGCTCGAGGCGGATGTCGCCGAGATAGCGCGGGTTGCGCCCCTCCTCGCCGATCGCCGCCACCGTCTCCGGATCGCGTCCGTAGAGGCGGACCTCACGGCCCGCCCGCGCCGCCACCAGCGCCAGCGCCGTGCCCCAGGCCCCGGCACCGATCACCGCGACCCGTTCGATCGCCGGCCGTTCGCTCATGCCTTGGCTCCCCATTGTCCCGAGCCCAATCGAGGCGCGGCGGTCTCGTCGAGCGGCCAACGTGGCCGCGCCTGCGCGTTCATGCCGTCCTCGCAGCCCGCCGCCAGCCGTTCCGCCCCGGCCCAGGCGATCATCGCGCCGTTGTCGGTGCAGAGCCGCCCCGGCGGCACCACCACCCGGCCGCCGAGCTTTCCCGCCGCCGCCGCCAGCGCCGCCGCGATCCCCTTGTTGGCCGCGACCCCGCCGGCGGTGACGAGCAGCGGCGCGGTGACGCCGGTCTCCGCCTTGAAGCGCTTCAGCGCCAGTTCCGCCTTGAACCGCACGACGTCGGTCACCGCCGCCTGGAACGAGGCGCAGAGATCGGCGATCGTCTGTTCCGACAGCGGCTGTTCCGCCTCCGCCGCCAACCGCACGGCCGTCTTCAGCCCCGAGAAGGAGAAATCGAGGCTGTCGCGCCGCATCAGGGGACGTGGCAGATCGAACCGCGCCGGATCGCCCGCCGCCGCGCGTTTCTCCACCTGCGGCCCACCGGGATAGGGCAGACCCAGCATCTTGGCGGTCTTGTCGAAGGCCTCGCCGAGCGCGTCGTCGATGGTCGTGCCGAGCCGGCGATAACGCCCGAGCCCCTCGACCGCGACGAATTGGGTGTGGCCACCGGAGACCAGCAGCAGGAGATAGGGAAAGGGCGCGTCGTCGGTCAGGCGCGGCGTCAGCGCGTGGCCTTCCAGATGATTGACCGCGACGAGCGGCAGCCGATGCATCGCCGCGATCGCCTTGGCGGTCATCAACCCGACGATGACGCCGCCGATCAGCCCCGGCCCGGCGGTCGCGGCGATCGCGTCGAGATCGGAGAAGCCGAGCCCGGCCTCGCGCATCGCCCGTTCGACGATGCCGTCGAGAAGGTCGACGTGGGCGCGCGCCGCGATCTCCGGCACCACGCCGCCGAAGGGCGCGTGCTCGGCGATCTGCGAATGGACCACGTCGGAGAGAATGCGGCCGCGCCCGTCGTCGCCGCGCTCGACCACCGCCGCCGCCGTCTCGTCGCAACTGGTCTCGATGCCCAGGACCCGCACGTCCGTCCCCTCGATCGCGCCCGCGATCCGCTGTCCCGTCCGGAAACGTCCCATCCCCGAGGGAGGTGGCGAGCGATCCGGCTTTCCTCTAGAGAAGACGAACGATCTCATGCGCGAGGCCGGTCGAGCGTTCGTCTCGGTGTGGCCCTTGCCGTATCACCGGGTGGGAACGACGTGCAATCGAAGATGTCAGAGACGAAGGTCCGGATCGGCACGCGCGGCAGCGCGCTGGCGCTCGCTCAGGCCCACGAGACCCGCGACCGCCTCGCCGCGGCGACGGGCCGCAGCCCCGACCTGTTCGAGATCGTCGTCATCAAGACCTCCGGCGATCGCATCCTCGATCGCCCCCTCTCCGAGGTCGGCGGTAAGGGTCTCTTCACCAAGGAGATCGAAGAGGCGCTGATCGATCGCTCGATCGACCTCGCCGTCCATTCCTCCAAGGACATGCCGACCGTCCTGCCCGACGGGCTGGAGATCACCGCCTTCCTGCCGCGCGAGGACGTCCGCGACGCCTTCCTGTCGAAGCGGGCGAAGAGCCTCGCCGATCTGCCGGCCGGTTCGGTGGTCGGCACCTCGAGCCTGCGCCGCCGCGCCATGGTCCGGCGCCTGCGCCCCGACCTCGAGGTGGTCGAGTTCCGCGGCAACGTCCAGTCGCGCCTGAGGAAGCTCGAGGAGGGCGTCGCCGACGCCACGCTTCTCGCCGCCGCCGGCCTGCGCCGTCTCGGTCTCGAGACCGAGATCGCCTCGCTGATCGAGACGAAGGACTTCCTTCCGGCCGTCGGCCAGGGCGCCATCTGCATCGAGAGCCGCGCCGACGACGCCACCACCCGCTCCCTCGTCGGGCTGATCCATCATACCGACACCGCCACCGCCCTCACCCTCGAACGGGCCTTCCTGCGCGTTCTCGACGGCTCCTGCCGCACGCCCATCGCCGGCCTCGCCCGGGTCGAGGGCGACACCGTCCGCTTCGACGGGCTGATCCTGCGACCCGACGGGTCCGAGGCCCACGCCGTCACCCGCTCCGGCCCGATCGGCGAGGCCGAGGCGATCGGCCGCGAGGCGGGCGAACACCTGAAGCGGCTCGGCGGGCCGGATTTCTTCACCCCGCTCCCCTGAGGAGAGCTCGATGCGCGTCCTCGTGACCAGGGCCGAAGACCAGGGACGCGCCACCAAGGCCCGTCTCGAGGCGGCCGGTCTCGACGGCGTCGTCGCGCCTTTGACCCGCATCGTCCTCGACGGCGACGTCGAGCTCGATCTCGACCACGTCCAGGCGATCCTGGTGACGAGCCTCAACGGCGTCGCCGCGCTCGCCCTCAATCCGGCCGCCGACCGCGCCCGCGCCCTGCCGCTCCTCGCCGTCGGCGAGCGCACCGCCCGCGCCGCCCGCGATCGCGGCTTCACCGACGTCGCCTCCGCAGACGGCGATCGCCGCGCCCTGGCGGCGCTCGCCGCCGACCGGCTCGACCCCGCGCGCGGACCCCTCCTGTGGGCGGCCGGCGCCGACCGTACCGCCGATCTCGTCGACGATCTCGAGGCGCGCGGTTTCGCCGTCCGGGTCGTCGAGCTCTACCGCGCCGAGGCGGTCGCGACGCTTCCCGACAGCGTCGCCGCCGACCTCGCCGGGGGCCACATCGACGCCATCGCCGTCTATTCGCCGCGAAGCGCGGAGATCCTCGTCGAGGCCCTGGCGGCTCGAGGCTTTTCTCCAACTGACTCGCGCTTTCGCATCCATGCTATATCCGAGGCGACGGCCGAACCCCTTCGGCGTGCCGGCTATGCCCGGGTCGTGGTCGCCGAAAGGCCCGACGAACCGGGCCTGTTGGTGACCTTCGTTCAATCCCGCGAACATCCCGAACCGGGAGACGACGCGGAGACAGGGAGATCGCACATGGCGCCGAAGACGGGATTCGAGCCCGAAAAGCACGATCCGGCCGAACCGATCGAGGCGACCCGCGCCGACGAGACGACGATCGAGAGCGCTCCCGTCCCCGCCGAGACGGCCGAGGAAACCCCGGTCGACGCCGCCACGCCGGCCGCACCCGGCCCCGAGGAGACCGTCGCCGAGACCCCGGCCGAGACCGCTCCCGCCCCCGAGGAAGCGACCCCTCCGCCTCCCGCCGACGACGACGCCACGCCCGCCGGACCCGCGCCGGCCCCCGTCGCCGAGGCCCCTGCCCCACCCCCCGCACCGACGCCGGCTGCGGCGCGTGGTATCGGCGGCGGTGCCCTGATCGGCGGTGTGATCGTCGCCGCGCTCGCCGGCGGCGTGATCGGCATCGGCGGTGGTCGCGTGTTGGCCCCGCAGGTCGACGCGCTGCTCGGCCCGGCCGCGAAGACCCCCGATCCCGCCCTGAAGGCTGCGACCGATCGTCTCGCCGCACTCGAGGCCAAGGTCGCCGCCGACGAGAAGAAGGTGGCCGAGACGCCCGTCGTCGACCTCGCCCCGATCGAGAAGCGCATCGCCGCGATCGAGGCAGCACCCGCCCTGAAGCTTCCCGCCGACCTCGCCGCCCGCGTCGACACGCTGCAGAAGGCGGCCGAGGAGCGCCTCGCCGCCGCCAAGACCTCGGTCGCCGAAGGTCTCGCCAAACTGCCGGCCGCGGACGGCGCCACCCTGAACGACCTCGCCTCCCGGGTCGACGCGGCCATCGCCGCCGCCCGCGAGAGCGCCGCCGCCGAGGTCGCCGCGCTCTCCGCCCGTCTCGACGCCACCCGCGAGGATCTGAAGGCGCGCGGCGCCGATGGAGGCGAGGCCGCCAAGGCCGCGCTCGCCGACGCCGCCACCCGCCTCGCCGCCGAGGTCGAGAAGCAGAAGGCCGAAGTCACCGCCGCTCTCGACGGCATGCGCAAGCGCCTCGGTGGCGTCGAGGGCCTGCGCGCCGAGGTCGACGGCCTCGTCGGCCGCCTCGGTGGTCTCGAGTCCTCCAACACCGAGGCCAAGGCCGATCGCGGCCGCATCGCCGAGAGCCTCGACCAGACCCTGGAAGCGACCGAGGGCCGGGTCGGCTCGATGGAATCGAAGCTCGCCAAGATCGAGGCCGGCGCCGAGGCCGCCACCAAGGCCCAGGCCGAGGCGGTGTTCGCGGTGGCGCTGGCCGATCTCAAGTCCGCCGTCGACGCCGGCCGTCCCTTCGGCCCCGAATGGGAGGTGGTGAAGCGCGCCGCCCCCGAGGGCGTGCCGACGCTCGCTCCGCTCGAGGCCTTCGTCGCCACCGGCGTGCCCTCGCCGACGAAACTGCGCGAGGACCTGCCCAAGGTCGCCCGCGCCATGGTCGAGGCCGACGAGGCGGCGAGCGCCGGCTCCGGATTCCTCGATCGGATGATGAGCCACGCCGCCTCGATCGTCCGCGTCCGCCCGGCCGGCGAGAGTGCCGGCGAGAGCCTCTCCGCCAAGGTCTCGCGGATCGACAGCCGGCTGGCGAGCGGCGATCTTCCCGCCGCGCTGGCCGCCTGGAAGGCCCTGCCCGACGGCGCCCGCGCGGTCTCGGCGAAATGGGGCGCCGCGCTCGAGGCCCGTGTCGCCGTCGATGCCGCGCTGGCCGCCCAGACCGCCGGTGTCGTCTCCAAATTGTCCCAACCGAAGTGAGGGTCCGAAGATGATCCGTCTGCTCGTCTTCCTCGCCGCCCTCGTCGGCCTCGCCTTCGGCTTCTCCTGGCTCGCCGACCATCCCGGCGAGGCCTCGATCACCTGGTTCGGTCAGCGCGTCGAGACCGACACCACCACGCTCGGCATCGGTCTGGTGGTGTTGATCGTCGCCGTTCTGATCCTCTTGGCGATCGTCCGCCTGATCTGGAACGCCCCCGGCTCGATCGGCTCCTTCTTCGGCCGCCGCCGCCGCGAGAAGGGCTGGGCCGCCCTGTCGCGCGGCATGATCGCCGTCGGCGCCGGCGACCTCGGCACCGCCGTCAAGGCGTCCGCCGATGCCCGCGCCCATCTCGGCGACGAGCCGCTGGCGCTCCTCCTCGAGGCGCAGCAAGCCCAGCTCCTCGGCGATCGCGGCACCGCCCGCCGCGCCTTCGAGACCATGCTCGACGATCCCCGCACCCGCCTCCTCGGCCTGCGCGGCCTCTATGTCGAGGCGGTGCGCTGGGGCGACGGCCCCGGCGCCGCCCATTACGCCGAGGCCGCTCACCGCGCCGCCCCCCGTCTCGCCTGGGCCGGTCAGGCCCTGGTCGAATATCGCACCCGCAGCCGCGACTGGCAGGGCGCCCTCGAGGCGATCGACCAGAACCGCCGCCACGGCATCATCGACAAGCCCGCCGCCCGCCGCCTGCGCGCCGTGGTGCTGACCGCCGACGGGCTCGAGCGCGAGAGCTCCGCCCCCGACGTGGTCCGTGGCACCGCGCTCGAGGCGCACGGCCTCGCCCCCGATCTGGTGCCGGCGGCCACCCTCGCCGCGCGGCTCGCCGCCCGCGCCGGTGATCTGCGCAACGCCGGCCGCGTCCTCGAGGCCGCCTGGAAAGTCGCGCCCCATCCCGAGATCGCCGAGGCCTACGCCCACCTGCGGCCCGGCGACGGCGCCCGCGATCGCCTCGCCCGGGTCACCAAACTGACCGAGATCCGCGCCAATCACCCCGAAGGTGTGATCGCGCTCGCCCGCGCCCAGATCGAGGCCCAGGACTTCGCCGCCGCGCGCGCCGCGCTGAAGCCGATCCTCGCCGACGGCGCCACCCGCCGGGTCTGCCTGCTGATGGCCCGCATCGAGGAGGGCGAGGGCGGCACCCCCGGCGCCGTGCGCGGCTGGCTCACCCGGGCGGTCCACGCCCCGCGCGATGCCGCCTGGGTCGCCGACGGCTTCGTCTCCGACCATTGGGCCGCCGTCTCGCCGATCAACGGCCGTCTCGACGCCTTCGAATGGAAGATCCCGTCCGAGGACGTCGCCGCGCTCGCCTGGGAGGATCCCGCCGACGAAGCCGACGAGACGCTCGCGCTCTCCGGCTCGATCGTGCCGGTCGAGACGGTCCGCACCGCCGTCGAGCCCGCCGCGCCGCCCGCGCCCGAACCGGCCCCCGTGGCTCAGGCCCCGGCCCCGGCTCCGACTTCGGCTCAGGCCCCCGCGCCGGCGACCGCCGTCGAGCCGCCGGCCGCCGTGCCCGAGGCCCCCGCCGAGACCCTCGCCGCGAGTGCCGGGCCGGCCGCCGCCCCCGAGGCCACGCCGGCGCCGAAGGCGGCCCCCGCGAACCCGGCCCGGCCGAGCGCCGAGATCGTCGAGCTTCAGCCGCACATGCCCGACGATCCCGGCCCCGATCTGACCGAGACGCCACCGGCACCGAAGCGGTTCCGCCTGTTCTCCTGACCGGCGATCCCGAGCGAGAGACGACGAAGGCCGGCGCTCACCCCGCCGGCCTTTTCCGTTCGCGGCCCGTCGAAGCCGGTGGCAGCCCCGCGAACGCGAAAAGGGCCGGATCGCTCCGGCCCTTTCGAAGGATGTCGATCGCGGCGCCGATCACTCGGCGGCGGCGACGGTCTTCTTGTCCTGGCGCTCGACGATACGAGCCTTCTTGCCGGTCAGGCCGCGCAGGTAATAGAGCTTGGCGCGACGCACCTTGCCGCGGCGGACCACCTCGACGCCCTCGATGAGGGGGGTGTAGCACGGGAACACGCGCTCGACGCCCTCGCCGTAGGAGATCTTGCGGACGGTGAAGCTCTCGTTGAGACCGGAGCCGGCGCGGGCGATGCAGACGCCCTCGTAGGCCTGGACGCGGGTGCGCGAGCCTTCGACGACGCGCACGTTGACGCGGACGGTGTCGCCCGGCGCGAAGTCGGGGATCTTGCGCTTTTCGGCGATGGCCGCGGCCTGCTCGGCCTCGAGCTGTTCGATGATGTTCATGGTCGTCACCTGTTCGGAATTTGCGTTGCCTATACTCGAAGTCCGTCGCCTTGTCATGCCCCCGTCGTGACTTTGGGGCCGAGAAGGCCGTGATTCGTCATTTCCTGGTCCCACCCGTCGCGTGCGCGGCTTCCCACGCCCGCCACAGGTCCGGGCGCCGGTCCCGGGTGATCGCCTCCGACTTCGCGTGTCGCCAACGCGCGATCGCCTTGTGATCGCCCGAGGTGAGCACCTCCGGGATCCTCCGCTCCTCCCAGACCTGGGGCCGGGTGTAGTGCGGATATTCCAGGAGCCCGGTCTCGAAGCTCTCCTCGCAACCGGACTCGCGTTGTCCCATCACCCCGTCGAGGAGGCGGACGACCGCGTCGAGCAAGATCATCGCCGCGACCTCCCCGCCGGAGAGCACGTAGTCGCCGACCGAGACCTCGATCAGCTCGCGCCCCTCGATCACCCGCTCGTCGACGCCCTCGAAGCGCCCGCACAGAGCAACCAGCCCCGGCCCCGCCGCCAGGTCGCGAACGAAGCCTTGCGTCAGCGGTCGACCGCGCGGGCTCATCAGGAGCCTGGGACGGTCGTCGGAACCGATCGAGTCCAGCGCCCGGCCGACCACGTCGGCCCTGAGCACCATCCCCGGTCCCCCGCCCGCCGGCGTATCGTCGACGGAGCGATGACGATCGGTGGCGAAGTCGCGGATCTGGACGGTCTCGAGACCCCAGATCCCCTTCTCCAGCGCCTTGCCCGCCAGAGCCGCGCCGAGCGGCCCCGGGAACATCTCCGGATAGAGCGTGAGCACGGTCGCGGAAAATCCGGTCACGCCCCACGCTCCCCCTCGGACGTGGACGGGTCGGCCCCGTCCTCGCCCGCTTCCGGCTTCGCCTCCGCGAGGAAGCCCTCCGGCAGATCGGCCACCACCCGTCCCGCCTTCACGTCCACCACCGGCACGAAGGCCCGGGTGAACGGCAGGTAGAAGCTGGTCCCCGCCGCCGGGCGGATCTCCAGGAGATCGCCGGCGCCGTAGTCCGGCACCGCGACGATCGTCCCGATCGACGCCCCGGCCGCATCGACCACGTCGAGCCCGATCAGGTCGGTGTGGTAGAAGGTCTCCTCGTCCTCCGGCTCCGGCAGCGCCGAACGGGGGATGGTGAGATCGCGGTTGGTGAGCGTCTCGGCGGCGTTGCGATCGGCGATCTCGCGGAACTTGACCACCAGCATGTCGCCTTGGGTCCGCATCCGCTCGATCGTCAGTCGCCGGCCGTCGGGAAGCGACAGCGGGCCGTAGTCGCCGATGGCGTCCATCGGCTCGGTGAAGGCCTTGACCCGCACCTCGCCGCGAATGCCGTGGGCGGCGCCGACGCGGCCGACGAGGATCGGTTCATCGCTCATGACGGTTCACCTCGCCCTCGTCGCCCCGGTCGATCGCTCACTCGGCGGTGGCGGCGGCCAGCGCCTCGGCCTTCTTGGCCTTCTCGGCGGCGCGCTCCTGGGCCTTCTTGCCCGGCAGGGCGGCCTGCGGGTTGTTGCGGGCTTCGCGCTTCATCAGGCCGGCGGTGTCGAGGAAGCGGGCGACGCGATCGGTCGGCTGAGCGCCGACGGACAGCCAATGGGTGATGCGCTCGGCGACCAGAGACACGCGATCGGCCGAATCCTTGGCCAGCATCGGGTTGTAGGTGCCGACCTTCTCGATGAAGCGGCCGTCGCGGGGCGAACGCGCGTCGGCGACGACGATGCGATAGACCGGGCGCTTCTTGGAGCCACCACGGGCGAGACGGATCTTGAGCGACATGGCTCTTCCTTTCTTGTGATCTTCGACTGTTCGTGTGACCCGAACCGAGGTTCGGGGAATTCCGAAACCTTCCACCCCGCCTCCCGCTCCGAGCGACGCTCGCGAGTGGATCGGCGGGAGAAACTCACTTCTTCCTGAACCCCGGAGGCAGCGGGCCCTTGGGCAGTCCCATGCCCGGAAGCCCCATGCCCTTCGGCAGCGTCGGCAGACCGCCGCCCATCCCTCCGAGGCCACCGGGCGGCAGCTGCGGCATCTGGCCGGACTTGGCCATCGCCTCGAGTTCCGCCGGATCGACCTGCGGCATGCCGCCGCCGAGCAGGGAGCCCAGCCCGCCGAACATGCCGCCCTTCTTCTTGCCCATGGCCTTCATCATGTCGGCCATCTGGCGATGCATCTTGAGGAGCTTGTTGACGTCCTCGACCCGGGTGCCGGAGCCGGCCGCGACGCGGCGCTTGCGGCTGGCGGCGAGGAGTTCGGGCTTGCGGCGCTCCTTAGGCGTCATCGAGCGGATGATCGCCACCTGACGGTCGAACACCTTCTCGTCGAGACCGTCGAGCTGGCCCTTCATCTTGCCCATGCCGGGCAGCATCCCCATGATGCCCTTCATGCCGCCGAGCTTCTTCATCTGCCCGAGCTGGTCGGCGAGATCGTCGAGGTCGAACTGACCCTTCTTCATCTTGGCGGCCATGTCGGCCGCCTTCTTCATGTCGATCTCTTGCGCGGCCTTCTCGACCAGGGCGACGATGTCGCCCATGCCGAGGATGCGGCCGGCGATGCGGGCGGGATCGAAATCCTCGAGCGCATCGGCCTTTTCGCCGACGCCGACCAGCTTGATCGGCTTGCCGGTGACCGCGCGCATGGAGAGCGCGGCGCCGCCGCGGCCGTCGCCGTCCATGCGGGTCAGCACGATGCCGGTGATGCCGACGCGCTGATCGAAGGACTTGGCGAGATTGACCGCGTCCTGGCCGGTGAGGCTGTCGGCGACCAGCAGGATCTCGTGCGGCCGGGCGATCTTCTTGATCTCGGCCATCTCGAGCATCAGCGGCTCGTCGATGTGGGTACGGCCGGCGGTGTCGAGCACGACCACGTCGTAACCGCCGAGACGGGCGGCCATCTCGGCGCGCTCGGCGATCTGGGTCGGGGTCTGGCCGGCGACGATCGGCAGCGTGTCGACGCCGATCTGCTCGCCGAGGACGCGCAGCTGCTCCTGCGCCGCCGGACGGCGAGTGTCGAGCGAGGCGAGCAGCACCTTGACCTTGTTGCGCTCGGTCAGCCGCTTGCCGATCTTGGCCGAGGTCGTCGTCTTACCCGAGCCCTGGAGGCCGACCATCATGATCGCGACCGGGGCCGGCGCGTGCAGATCGATCGGCTTGGCTTCCGAGCCCAGCGTCTCCACGAGCACGTCGTGGACGATCTTGATGACCTGCTGGCCGGGGGTCACCGAACGCAGCACCTCGTGGCCGATCGCCCGGTTGCGCACCTTGTCGGTGAAGGACTTCACCACGTCGAGGGCGACGTCCGCCTCGATCAGGGCGCGACGCACCTCGCGCATCGCCTCGCCCACGTCGGCCTCGGAGAGGGCGCCGCGGCGGGTGAGCTTGTCCAGAATGCCGGAAAGGCGTTCGGAGAGGGTGTCGAACATGAGACCTCGGATCCCGGTTTCGTGTCCTCGCCCCCTTCGAGCGATCCCCCAAGCGGAAACGCGCCCGCGGGCGCATCGCGCTGGCGGACGGTGACCTCCGAGGTCTTGACGGTATGCCTCGGTCGGCGGATCGACGACGGAGTCGACGAGAATGGCGCGACGGTTACCCGCCGCCGCGCCGAGAGTCAAGGTCCGCGCCGATTTTCGCGCGCGACGCGGCGCCTCCGCCCGCGCCGGGACGCCGGTCGCGACGGGACGCGCCCCGGCGCCTCGCTCGTCACTTCACGAAGACGTAGACGTCCACCACCACCCGGTCCTCCGGCGAGGCGAGCGCGTCCCCGTCGTATTGCTCGAGAATGGTCTTGGCCTCGACGCCGCGCTTGGCCAATTCGTCGTCGATCCGACCGTAGACCTCCTCGAGGTCGTCGAGCGGCCCGTTGTGACGGAACCGGAGCGCCTTGCCCCCCGGCGATTGGCCGGCCTTCACCCCCTTGGGCAACTTGCCCTTGGGCGGCGCGGAGACCGGCAGCATCGCGCGGAAGCCGACGTCGTCGCTGTCGCTCTCGATATATTCCACCAGCGGCGCGCCGGGCTCGGCGATGCCGAGCTTCTTCGCCGCCTGAGCCAGGGTGGCGAAGACCGAGCCGAGCTTCTCCTCGGCCTGATCCCACGTGGTGACCCCGGTCACGAACAGAACCGGGCGAGGCGTCATCTCGACCTCCTCGGTGGTCGGCCCCGTCTCGGTCGCCTCGGGCGCGGGAGCCGGCGCCGGCGCGGCCGGCGGTTCGGCGAGCGGGACGACCCGCTGCGCCGGAGCAGGGGCGGGACCAGGAGCCGGCGTCGCGGTGGGAGCCTCGGGCTTCGGCACGGCGGCCGGGGGAGCCACCGGAGTGGCGGCCGGCGGTTCGGCCGGAGCGGCGGCCGGGGGCGCCGTCGGGGCGGGCGCAGCCGGAGCCGGCGCGGACGCGGCGGGGTCCGCCGGCGCGGGGGCATCCGGCTTCGGCTCGGCCGGTTTCGCTTCGCTCTCGGCGGGGGCGGAGACCGGCGGCTCGGTCGGTTTCGGCGCCGACGAGGCCTGCGTCTTCGGCGTTTCCGGCACGAACACCGGGCTCGGGGCGATCGGCGCGGGCACAGCCACCGGCGGCGGGCCGGGCGGCACCACCATCGGCGCCGGGACGACGGGCGGCTGCGTCACCATCGGCGGACCGCTCACCTGCGGCACCAGCACCGGCGCCGGGGCGACCGGCTGGGTGCCGATCGGCGGTTGACGCTCGATGGCGAGCGTCGGCGCGCCCGCCGTCTGTGCCACGGCCGCGCCGGCCACCGCCAGCATCGCGAGGCCCGAGGCCGCGCTCGTCAGTCCCATCCGCAGGTCGAACCGCATGGCTCTCGTCTCCACCGATCGCGGGGCGCGCGGCCCCGAATCGTCCGTTCGCCCGCACCATGGCACGCCGCCGCCGCCTTCGCGAGATCGTCGAGGCCCGGCGCGACGCCGCGTCAGCGGAAACCGATCGGGCGCGGCGCCGCCTCCACCCACGGGTGCTTCGGCCCGACCGCGCAGATCCGCTGCACGATCTTGGCATTGCGCGTCATGGTGAGATCGGCCGGCAGTTCGCCCTGCTCGAAGGCGATCACCACGAGACCCTCGATCAGCGCCGGCGAGAGCAGCTCGTTCGGCTCCAGGAGGAAGGCCGGCTTCGACGGCTTGCCGTGCCGGCCCTGCCCGCGCGCGAAGGTCTCGTAGAGCAGCATCCCGTCCTCGGCGACGAGATCACGCAACACCGGAAACAGCGGCCGGAAGAGATAGTTGGTGACGATCACCCCGGCGAAGCGGCGCCCCTGGAGCGGCAGCGCGAGGCCGCCCTCCGCCTCGATGTCGTGCGCGACGATCTCGACGCCCGCCTCGCCCGCGAGATCGGCGAGGCCGGAGACGTCGCGATCGAGGCCGACGACCGGGTGGCCGAGCGCCAGCGCCCGCCTCAGATGCCGGCCGGCGCCGCAGGCGACGTCGATCACCGTCCCGCCCGGGGTCGCGCCGATCAGATGCCGCTCGATCCAATCGGAGGCCCGACCGTGTCCATGCGGGTTCACCGCGCCGGTTTCCGCGCTCTTCGCCTCGTTCATCGCTCGCCTCGCACTGGTCTTTTCACCGGAGTTTCGCCATATGTGGAGGATCGGCGACGGGCCATGCCCGCCGCCCGGTCGCGCATGCGTCGCGGCCGCCTCGAAGTTCTGGAGCGACCATGACCACCGCGATCCCCTTTCGCAAGATGAACGGGCTCGGCAACGACTTCCTCGTCTTCGACGCCCGCGCCGGCGCGCCGCGCCTGACGCCGGAGGAGATCGCTCGTCTCGCCGATCGCAGGACCGGCATCGGCTTCGACCAGATGATCACCATCGAGCGCTCCCCCGCCGGCGCCGACGCCTTCATGCGCATCGACAACGCCGACGGCGGCGAGGTCTCCGCCTGCGGCAACGCCACCCGCTGCGTCGGCTGGGTGCTGATGCGCGAGGCCGCCAAGGACGCGGTCACCATCGAGACCCGCGCCGGCCTCCTCCATGCCGCCGACGCCGGCGCGCCGGAGATGGTCACGGTCGACATGGGCGCGCCGCGCCTGAAGTGGGACGAGATCCCGCTCGCCGAACCCTTCGCCGACACCCGCGCCATCGAGCTGCAGATCGGCCCGATCGACGCGCCGATCCTCCATTCGCCCTCGGCGGTGTCGATGGGCAATCCGCACGCGATCTTCTGGGTCGACGACGTCGAGGCCTACGACCTCGAGACCATCGGCCCGATGCTCGAGAATCACCCGATCTTCCCCGAACGCGCCAACATCTCGCTCGCCCACGTGACGAGCCCGGAAAGCCTGACGCTGAAGGTCTGGGAACGCGGCGCCGGCATCACCCGCGCCTGCGGCACCGGCGCCTGCGCCGCCGCGGTGGCGAGCGCCCGCACCCGCCGCACCGGCCGCCGCGTCCGCGTGACGCTGCCCGGCGGCGATCTCCTCATCCATTGGCGCGAGGAGGACGACCACGTCATGATGACCGGCCCGATCGAGACCGAGTTCGAGGGCGTCATCGATCGCGACACCCTGACGTGGCGGCGGAACGAACCGACGCGAGGAGCGGCCGAGTGAGCGTCGAACTGGTCACGCTCGGGTGTCGGCTGAACACGGCGGAATCGGAGACCATGCGCGAGCAGGCCCGCGCCGCCGGTCTCGACGACGTCGTGATCGTCAACACCTGCGCCGTCACCGCCGAGGCGGTGCGTCAGGCCCGCCAGACCATCCGCCGCACCCGCCGTGAACGTCCCGACGCCCGCATCGTCGTCACCGGCTGCGCCGCTCAAGTTCAGCCCGAGACCTTCGCCGGCATGAGCGAGGTCGATCTGGTGCTCGGCAACGACGCCAAGCTCGAGGCCGCCTCCTGGGGCGCGCTCGCCGACTTCGGCATCGACGCGACCGAGAAGGTCCGGGTCAACGACATCTTCGCGGTCCGCGAAACCGCCGGCCACATGGTCCAGGGTTTCGAGGAGCACACCCGCGCCTTCGTCCAGGTCCAGAACGGCTGCGACCACCGCTGCACCTTCTGCATCATCCCCTATGGGCGCGGCAATTCGCGCTCGGTGCCGGCCGGCGCCGTGGTCGACCAGATCCGGGGACTGACCGAGCGCGGCTACAGGGAAGTGGTGCTGACCGGCGTCGACATCACCTCCTGGGGGCACGACCTGCCGGGCGCGCCGCGGCTCGGTCGCCTCGTCGGCGCACTGCTCGACCAGGTCCCCGCGCTCGAGCGCCTGCGCATCTCCTCGATCGATTCGGTCGAGGCCGACGACGAGCTGATCGAGCACATCGGCGCCGAGCCGCGCCTGATGCCCCATCTCCATCTCTCGCTGCAGTCGGGCGACGACCTGATCCTGAAGCGCATGAAGCGGCGCCATTCGCGTGCAGATTCGGTCCGGTTCTGCGCCGATCTCCTCGCCCGCCGCCCCGATCTCGTCTTCGGCGCCGATCTCATCGCCGGTTTCCCGACCGAGACCGAGGCGATGTTCGAGAACACGGCGCGGCTCGTCGAGGACTGCGGCCTGACCTTCACCCACGTCTTCCCCTTCTCCGCCCGCCCCGGCACCCCGGCCGCGCGCATGCCGCAGCTCGACAAGGCGGTGATCAAGGATCGCGCCGCCCGCCTGCGCGCCGCCGGCGAGGCGGCGCTGGCGAAGGCCCTCGACGCCGAGATCGGCCGTACCGCCTCGGTCCTGATCGAGAAGGCCGACTTCGGCCACACCGAACGCTTCTTCCCCGTCCGCGTCGACGCCGCCGGGGTCTCCAATCTGCCCATCGGCGACATCGTCGCCGCCCGCGTCACCGGCCATGCGGACGGTGTGCTGCGGGCCGTGGCCCTCCCCTCCGGCGAAGCGAAGGCATGACATGAGCGAACCCGAGAAACGCGGTCTGTTCGGCCGTCTGTTCGGCAAGGCCGGCAAGCCCGCGGAGCCCGTCGCCGAACCCCCCGTCCCGGTCGCCGAGGCGACCAGCCCCGAACCGACCCCGGTCGACACGGTCGCCGAACCGTCCGTCATCCCCGACGCGCCGGCCGAGCCCCCGCTCGAGCCCGCCGTCGCGGCCGAGGGTCCCGCCCCGGTCGAAATCGAAGTCGAGCCCGAACCCGAGACCGAGGCGCCGAGCGAGGCCTCCTCGTCGCTGGAGATCACCCCGGCGGTGGCCGTCGACCTCACGCCGCCGACCCAGGTGAAGACCTCGTGGTGGCAGAAGCTGAAGTCCGGCCTCGGCCGCACCTCCTCGGCGCTGACCTCCGGCATCGGCGCCATCTTCACCAAGCGCCGCCTCGACGACGACACGCTGGAAGAGCTCGAGGACATCCTGATCCAGGCCGACCTCGGTCTCGCCACCGCCACCCGGATCACCGAGGCGCTGCGCAAGGATCGCTTCGACAAGGAGATCACCGACGACGAGGTCCGCGCGGTCCTGGCAGCCGAGATCGAGAAGGTTCTCTTGCCGGTGGCCAAGCCCCTCGAGATCGCGGGCACCGCCAAGCCGCACGTGGTGCTCGTCGTCGGCGTCAACGGCTCCGGCAAGACCACCACCATCGGCAAACTGTCGATGAAGCTCGCCCGCGAGGGCCGCAAGGTGACGCTCGCCGCCGGCGACACCTTCCGCGCCGCCGCGATCGAACAGCTGAAGATCTGGGGCGCCCGCACCGGCGCCACCGTGGTCGCCCGCGAGCCCGGGGCGGACGCCGCCGGTCTCGCCTTCGACGCTCTGGTGACCGGCCGCGAAAACGGCTCCGACGTGGTGGTGATCGATACGGCCGGCCGCCTCCAGAACCGCGCCGAGCTGATGGCCGAGCTCGAGAAGATCATCCGCGTGATCAAGAAGCAGGATCCGACCGCGCCCCATGACGTGATCCTGACGCTCGATGCCACCACCGGCCAGAACGCGGTCAATCAGGTCGAGATCTTCGGCAAGGTCGCCGGCGTCACCGGCCTCGTCATGACCAAGCTCGACGGCACCGCGCGCGGCGGCATCCTGGTGGCGGTCGCCGAGAAATTCGGCCTGCCGGTCCATTTCATCGGCGTCGGCGAGGGCGTCGAGGATCTCGAACCCTTCGACGCCAAGGACTTCGCCCGCGCCGTCGCCGGCCTCGAGCGCTGAGGTCGAGAAACGGCCCGCGTCTCTCGGGAACGCATGAAGTTCGGACGCTCACGGCCTCTCGCGGAGGTCCTTCACGCCGAGGTGCGAGCGCGAGCGAGCCTCGAAGCACGAAGGACCGAGTGGCACCGGGCCGGCGAGGCGACTCGCCCTTCGAGGCCCGACCTTCGGCCGGGCACCTCAGGGCGAAGCCGAGCGATGCGGAAAACGCCGGAGCGTCATCGCGTCGGGGCTCGGTCCTCCTTGTAGCCGAGCGGCGGGATGCCCTGTTCGGCGCCGTAGTATCTGTAGGGCAGGAACTTGCCCGACAGGGTGACCCGGACCCGATCGCCCTTGGGATCGGGCTGGCGCTCGAAATCGAAGTCGAAGTCGATCGCCGACATGATGCCGTCGCCGAACTCCTCCTCGATCAGCGCCTTCCGGGCCGGACCGTTGACCATGATCAGCTCGTAGAAGCGATAGATCAGCGGGTCGGTCGGCGGCATGACGATGCCCTCGCCGCGCATCGGCACCTCGTTGAGCATCGCCTCTTCCGCTGCCGAAAGGCCGAACAGCGCCGCCGCCTTGGCCGCCAGCGGCTTCACCAACTTCCTCTGTCCGAGCAACGCGCCGACGATCGGAGCCGGCCACATGCCGCCGATCTCGCCGGTGACGTGGGCCCAGGATCATCCCTTCTCACGCTTGATGTCGAGGATCTTCTCGGTGAGGTCCGAACGCTTCATCGGTCGTCGTCTCCGGCCGGGATGGTGGGAACGGGCGCATCCCTGACCCGACCGACGCGTCGTTCCGATCGGATCGCTCCCTCGCCGGCGCTCCCGGCGCCGCAAGCCGCATGCCATCGCCGAACCACCGCATCCCCGGCCCCTGGGACCGAACCCGCCCAGAGAGGCGCGCCCGCCGCTTGCGCGTCTGCCGTCGAAGCGGGCACAGGACCGGCGATGGGATCAATCGATCTCGCGCGCCGCCTCGGGCAGCAGGATCGGAACCCCGTCGCGGATCGGATAGGCGAGCTTCGCCGAATGCGAGATCAACTCCTGCGCCTCGCGATCGTATTCGAGCCGCCCCTTGGAAATCGGACACACCAGGAGTTCGAGCAGCTTGGGATCGAGCCGCCCCCGACGGCGATCCTCGGTCACCGGAACGTCCACCATCGCGCCTCTCCTTCGGGTCTCATACCAAGCTCATGAAATTCGGACGTGTCCGAATTTCGTGAGCGTTGCGGCCTGACCGGCCGACGCCCGTTCGGGCTTGCCTTCGCCCACGACGTTTCGAATGGATCGAAACCTCGTGAGCTCGGTCTCACTGCAACGGTCCGTTCGGCGTGCCCTCGCCGCCGAGCGAACGCTCGGTGATGGCGATCAACAGCGCCGCCCGTTCCTCGAGGCTCCGCGCCTCGAGCAGCGCCTGCTTCTCGCGCGGCCCGCACGGCGACATCATCGCCAGACCGTCGACCAGCGCCTCGTTGCCGGCCTCCTCGAAGCCGGACCGATCGAGCTGCGGCGCGTGCACCTCGAGCCACGCCGAGAGCGTCTTCAGAACCGCCGCCCGATCGACCGCCACCTCGCCGCGCCCCGCCTCGAAGTCGGTCGCGAAGGGCGCGGCGTCGATCTGACAGAGCCGATAGGGCGTCGTCGTCGCCAGTTCCTCCACCACCCGGAACCGGGCGATGCCGGTCAGCCCGATGGTCAGCCGCCCATCGCCGGTCTCGCCGAACTGGGTGAGCCGGCCGACGCAGCCGACCCGCTCCAGCGGCGGCCGCGACGGGATCATCGGATGGGGCGTGTCGAGACGCGGCTGGATCATGCCGATCAGGCGATCGCCGGACAGCACCGCCTCGATCATCGCCAGATAGCGCGGCTCGAAGACGTTGAGCGGCAACACCCGGCGCGGCAGCAGCAGCACCCCGGCGAGCGGGAACACCGGCACCACCGCCGGCAGGTCGCCCGGCCCGTCGTAGACCTCGTTGCCGGCCCGCGTCATGCGTCCGCCCTCATGAGAACAGCGCGGAGGAGAGACGGCGGCGGCCGTAGAGCGTCGCCGGGTCCTTGTTGCCCCAGGCCTCGAAATAGGTGAGCAGCTGCTTGCGGGCGCCGTCGTCGTTCCAGGCGCGGTCGCGGCGGAAGATCTCGATCAGCTGATCGGCGGCCTCCTGCTTGTGATCCTTGGCGGCGAGCGCCAGAGCGAGGTCGAACCGGGCCTGATGATCGTTGGGATCGCGGGTGATCCGCGCCTCGAGCTCGACCACGTCGGAGAGATCGGCGCTCTGCTGCGCCAGCGCCATGCGCGCCTTGAGCGCCGCCACGCGCGGATCGGCCGCCGACGCCGCCGGCACCGAGGCGAGCAGTTCCTCCGCCTCCTTGAACTCGCCCGCGCTCACGCAGACGTCGGCGAGCCCGAGGATCGCCGCGAGATTCTGCGGCTCGGCCTGCAGCACCGCCGCGAAATGCTGCGACGCCGTCTGGAGATCGCCCGCCGCCAACGCCGCCTCGCCCTCGGCGATCAGCGCCTCGACCGGCGAGGGCGCCCCACCGGCGGTGATCTTGTCGATGAAGGTCTTGATCTGGCTCTCCGGCAGCGCGCCCATGAAGCCGTCGACCGGCTGGCCGCCCTTGAAGGCGATCACGGCCGGGATCGAGCGGATGCCCATCTGACCGGCCACTTCCGGGTGGTGGTCGATGTTCATCTTGACCAGCTTCACCTTGCCCTTGGCGGCGCGGACCACCTTCTCGATCGCCGGGGCGAGCTGCTTGCACGGCCCGCACCATTCCGCCCAGAAGTCGACCAGCACCGGCACCGTCGCCGAGGCCTCGATGACGTCCTTCATGAAGTCGCGGGTGGTGGTCTCGCGCACCAGATCGTCGCCGCCGCCGGCCGGCGCGGCCGGCTGGGCCGGCTTGGAGGGGCTGAGGCCGGGAGAGAAGGTGAAGGTGGGGCCGGTCATGATCGTCTTTCTTCGCTCTGGTCGGCGGACCGCCGCTCGGGCTCGCGAAACGGGCCGGCGGCGCGCGCGGGGGATCGTGTCTCCCCCAAGATGGGATGAACGGCGGCGTTCCGCAATCGCCGAGACCACCGTCGGCGGGTCGATCTCAGGGTTCGAACACGACCTTTCCGTTCGAGACGGCGACGATCAACGGCGGATGGCCGGTCGCTTCGAGGAAACGGACGAAGTCCTCGCGCCGGATCGAGGTGGTCGCGGTGTTCTCCAGCGGATGGAAGTTGAGAATCTCGTGCTCCATCATCGCCGCGTCGATCACCACCGTGACCCGGCCCTCGGTGTCGTTGACGATCCCGAACGGCGTCACCGAGCCCGGCGTCACCCCGACCAGATCGAGGAGCAGTTCCGGCTTGCCGAAGGTGACCCGGCCCGAGGCGCCGATCACGCCGGAGATCGCCTTCAGATCGATCGCCGCGTCGCCTTCCGCCGTCACCAGGAAGATCCGGCCCTTCTTGTCCTTGAGGAACAGGTTCTTCGAATGGGCGCCGGGGATCACCGCCTTGACCGATCGGCTCTCCGCCACCGTGAAGACGGCCTCGTGATCCCGGGTCGTCGTGGCGATGCCGAGATCGGCGAGGCGAGCGAGAAGTTCGGCGCGGGTGATCGGCATGACGGAATCCGAAGCGAGGCGAGGGCCGGCCGAACCTTAAGGGACCGCGCCCCGGCGAGGCAACCCGGCCCGCGCGGGTGAAGAAACCCCGCGAACCCCTCGATCGCGCTCGACCCGCGACGCCGGCGCCGTCCCTCCCCCTCGACCGCCCCGCCGACCGGCCTCCGAGGCGGCTCCTGCAAAAACTTCAGTTTTTTTGTTCATCTCATTGGAGAACATCATGTTTTTTCGTGAGACGCCTGTGGACAACCCGCCGCGACGCACATCTTCGAAAAATCGGGCTTGCAGAAAGGAAAAAGCTGGGGCATAGAGGCGCCCGTCCGGCGGCGACGCCGGCACATACCCAGGATGCGGGAGTAGCTCAGGGGTAGAGCACAACCTTGCCAAGGTTGGGGTCGAGGGTTCGAATCCCTTCTCCCGCTCCAATTTCCCTCGAAATTCGAGGGACTTGCAAAACGGCCGCCTTCGGGCGGCCTTTTTGTTTTCGGACGCCCGTCCGCCTCGCCTCACATCGGAGGCGCCGCTCGGGCCTCGATCGGCGGAGCGGCCGGGCCGTCCGGTGCCAGGGCGGGCTTCGGGCGCAGCGCCGAGACGATCAGGCCGGCCTGCCCGAGCCACCACGCCGCCCCCGCCCAGACCATCGCCCGCGACGAATCGTCGAGAAAGAGCGCCGCCGTCCGCGCCACCGCCGCCGCCAGGAAGGCGGTGCAGGCGAAGTCCGCGATCCGGTCGATCCGCAGCGCGCGGCCGCCGTGGCGCCGCACCACGCTCGCCTGGACCGCCCCGCACATCAGGCCGAGCACGCCGGCCCCCCAGGCATGGAGCCCCGCGTCGGCGAAACGAACATCGTCGAGGAGCCCGGCGAGCGCCGTGAGGGCGAAGCCGAACGGCAGGAAGGCATAGCCGAGATGGAGCGCGAGAAAGCTCGGCCGCGCCAGGGTCGTCACCCCCGACCATCCGGCGAGCCGCAGGGCATGGACCACCGAAGCCAGCGTCAGCGCCGCGACCGTCGCCGGCGCGTTCGGGTCGCCCCCCCAGGCCACCACCGCGACGAGCGTCGAGAGCCCCACCGCCGTCTCCAATCCGGGCGGCCGCCACAGATCCGGCTCGGCGCCCCTGCTCTTGCCGAGATGGCGCGTCAGCGCCGGCGTCACCCGCCCGCCGACCAGCGTGGCGATCGAGAGCGCGGCGCCGAGACCCAGGCGCTCGCCCCTGTCGACCGGCAGGCGATCGAGCGAGACGAGCAGGTCGACCACCGCGAGCGCCGTCAGGATCACCGGCACCAGAGCGTCGCGCCGATCCCCGGCGCGCGCGATCCGCATTCCCGCCGTGACCGCCAGCGCCGCCGGAAAGACGGCGGAGAGACCACGCACGGCGACGAGCGCGCTCCCGTCCTCGACCGTAAAGGGCAGCTGACCGATCCGCCCCGCCAGCCAGCAGCCGGCGAGCGCCAGCACCGTGGCCGGCGTGACCGGCGGAGATCCCGTCCAGCGTGGCAGAGCGGTCAGCAGCACCCCGGCGAAGGCGGCCGCGAAGCAGCCGAACACCATTTCATGGGCATGCCACGGCCCGAGCGGCACCCCGTCGAAGGGCGCCGGCAGACCGAGACGCGACACCAGCACGCCCCCCACCACCGCGATCCCGCCGAGCCCCGCCAGCGTGAAGAACAGGCGATGGGGCGGCAGGCGCGCCGCGACCGGGGTCGTCATGGGGCCGGTCCCTCGCCGAGCCAGGCGGTCGGCTCCGGCAGATCGGGCACGCGCAGGAGCGCGAGCGCCCGCCGCGCGATCTGATCGACGATGTCGTCGACCGTCGCCGGGCGCAGATAGAAGGCCGGCACCGGCGGCGCGACCACCGCGCCATATTCGGTGACCGCCGCCATCGCCCGCAGATGACCGAGATGGAGCGGCGATTCCCGCGCGATCAGGACGAGCGGCCGCCGCTCCTTGAGATGGACGTCGGCGGCGCGCACGAGGAGATCGTCGGCGAGCGAGGCGGCGATCGCCCCGACCGCCCGCATCGAGCAGGGCGCGACGATCATGCCCTCGGTGGCGAAGGACCCGCTGGCGATCGCCGCCCCGATGTCGCCGATCGGATGACGGCGATGGACCAGCCGCTCGAGCCGGTCGAGGGCATCGGCGCCGACCTCCTCGCGCAGCGTCCTCTCGCCGGCGGCGGTGACGACGAGATGTACCTCGGCGCCCGCGAGAAGCTCGGCGAGACGCAGGCCGATCGCCGCGCCGGAGGCGCCGGTGAGCCCGAGGACGATGCGCGGACGCCGGTTCATCGGCTCTCTCCTCCCAAGCCGAGACGCGACCACAGCGCGTCGACCCGCGCGACCACCTCCGCGTCGGGCGCCAGCACCCGGCCCCATTCGCGGTCGGTCTCGCTGCCGATCTTGGTGGTCGCGTCGAGCCCCATCTTGCCGCCGAGGCCGGTCTTGGGCGAGGCGAAGTCGAGATAGTCGATCGGCGTGTTGTCGACCAACATCGTGTCGCGCGAACTGTCGGAGCGCGTCGAGATCGCCCAGATCACGTCGGTCCAGTCGCGCACGTCGATGTCGCGATCGACCACGATCACGAATTTGGTATAGGCGAACTGCGGCAGCATCGACCACAGCCCCATCATCACGCGCCGCGCCTGACCGGGATAGCTCTTGTCGATCGAAACCACCGCGACCCGGTAGGAACAGGCCTCCGGCGGCAGCCAGAAATCGACCACCTCCGGAAACTGCTTCTTCAGAAGCGGCAGGAACAGCCGATTGAACGCCTCGCCGATCCGCGACGGCTCGTCCGGCGGGCGTCCCGTATAGGTCGAGAGCCAGATCGGCGCGCGCCGCGAGGTGATCGCCGTCACGGTCATGACCGGGAACGGCTCGACGGCGTTGTAATAGCCGGTGTGATCGCCGTAGGGCCCCTCCGGCAGGGTCTCGGTCGCCGAGACGAAGCCCTCGAGCACGAATTCGGCCTCCGCCGGCACCCGGAGCGGCACCGTCCGGCAATCGACCAGCCGCGCCCGCTCGCCGCGCAAGAGGCCGGAGAAATGCAGTTCCGACAGCGTCTCCGGCAGCGGCAGCACCGCCGACAGGATCGTCGCGGGATCGGCCCCGATCACCACCGCGATCGGCATGTCGCGCCCCTGTTTCGCCCAGGCGCGGTGATGCGCGGCGCCGCCGCGATGGGCGAGCCAGCGGGCGATCAGCCGATTGCGCCCGGCGACCTGCATCCGATAGACGCCGACGTTGGCGTGCGCCGTCGAGCGATCATCGGGCGGGCCGGTCACGACGAGGCCCCAGGTGACCAGCGGCGCCGGTTCGCCCGGCCAGCACGTCTGGATCGGCAGGCGCGAGAGATCGACCTCCTCGCCGAGGAGAACCCGTTCCTGCACCGGCGCCGAACGGACCCGGCGCGGCCGCGTCTTCAGGGCGGCGACGATCAGCGGCAGCCGGGCGATCGCGTCCTTGAACCCCTCCGGCGGGGCCGGATCGCGCAGCGCCGCCAGTTCGTCGCCGAGCCGCCCGAGCCCGTCCGGCTCGATGCCGAAGCCGCGCGCGACCCGGCGCACCGAGCCGAACAGATTGACCAGACACGGCACCTCGGACATCGACCCGTCCGGCAGGATCGGCTTCTCGAAGAGGAGCGCCGGACCGTCGTCGCGCAACACGCGGCGATGGACCTCGGTCATGTCGAGCACGGTGGAGACCGGCTCGGCGATGCGCGCGAGATCGCCGCGCGCCTCGAGGAAGCCGAGGAAGGACGAGAGGTCGGGAAAGAACGGGTGGTCGCGATGCGGCACGCTGCTGGCCTTCTACGGGAAAGGACCCCTGCACATGTGCCCGGAACGGCGCGGCGATGGATTGATGCCGATCAACGAAAGTCGAAGTTTCTCGTCGCACCCCGTCTCGCCGGCGCCGCGAGCCGCGCCGGTCAGGTGGCGAAGACGCCGTCGAAGTCCTTGAACCCCTTGACCTCGATCGGATTGCCGCTGGGATCGAAGAAGAACATCGTCCGCTGCTCGCCCGGCTCGCCGGGAAAGCGCACCACCGGCGGAATGTCGAAGGCGACGCCCGCCGCCTCGAGCCGCGCGGCGAGCGCGATCCAGTCGTCGAGCCCGAGCACCACGCCGAGATGCGGCATCATCACCATGTGGTCGCCGACTCGCCCGGTCCGGGTGACCGGGAAGGGCGCGCCGAGATGCAGCGAGATCTGGTGGCCGAAGAAGTCGAAATCGACCCAGGTCTCGGTCGAGCGCCCCTCGGCGCAACCGAGCACGCCGCCGTAGAAGGCCCGGGCGGCGTCGAGGTCGGTGACGTGATAGGCGAGATGAAACAGCGACTTCATCGGGGAGGGTCTCCGTCGTTCGGCCCATCTTGGGCCAAACGGAGACGCCTGTCTCCCCCTCCCCGGCGAAGGCTCAGAACGCGGCGGCCGCCGCCTTCGCCGCCGCGAACTCCTCGCCGAGCCGGGCGCAGAGCTCGCCCGCGCTCGGCACGTCGGCGATCGAGCCCACCCCCTGGCCGGCCGACCAGATGTCCTTCCAGACCTTGGCCTCGCCGTCCATGTCGAGCTTGGTGTGGGCCGGCAGGTTCTTCGGATCGAGCCCGGCGGCGATGATCGAGGGCGCCAGGAAGTTGGCGTTCACCCCGCTGATCGCCGAGGTGTAGAGGATGTCGGAGGCGCTGGAGGCGACGATCATCTCCTTGAAGGCGTCCTTCGCCATGCTCTCGGTCGTGGCGATGAAGCGGGTGCCCATATAGGCGAGATCGGCGCCGATCAGCCGCGCCGCCGCGATCTGAGCCCCGGTCGAAATCGCCCCGGCGAGCACGATCGTGCCGCCGAAGAACGAGCGGATCTCCGGCACCAGCGCGAACGGGCTGAGGAGCCCACCGTGGCCGCCCGCCCCGGCGCAGACCGCGATGATGCCGTCGACCCCGGCCTCCGCCGCCTTCTCCGCGTGACGCCGGTTGATCACGTCGTGGAACACCAGCCCGCCGTAGGAATGGACCGCGTCGACCACCTCCTTGACCGCCCCGAGCGAGGTGATCACCAAGGGCACCTTGCGCCGCACGGTGGTCTCGAGATCGGCGGTGAGACGCTTGTTGGAGCCGTGCACGATCAGATTGACCCCGTAGGGCGCATCCGACGGCCGAAGCGCGCCTTCGATCGTGTCGAGCCACGCCTCGTAGCCCTCGCTCGAACGCTGGTTCAGCGCGGGGAAGGTGCCGACCAGCCCGGCCCGGCAGCAGGCGACGACGAGATCGGGCCCGGAGACCAGGAACATCGGCGAGACGATCGCCGGCAGCTTCAGGCGTCCCTCGAATGCGGTCGGCAACGGCATGAATTCCTCCCCCTCGTCTATCCGCTCGGCGGCGGCGTTCGTCCGGCCAGACTGGCATTGCCCGGCCGCAGACGCAATCCTTCTCACCAATACGGAAAGACCCTCACGGGGAAGTTCGCGGCGGTGGCGGGGCATGACCGCCGCCCGCGCCGAGGGGAGACGAAACGAAACCGCCGGCGCTCGGTTTCCCGAACGCCGGCGGCGGAAGATCACGCGAGGAGCGGAGCACGACGAGCGCGCTCCGAAACCTCAGAAGCGGTAGTTGAGGCCGACGCGGCCGTTGTGGCTCTCGCCGATGACCTTGGTGGTGTACGGGCCGAAGTCGTAGCGATCCGACTTCAGGTTGACGTACATGTACTCGGCCTTGAGCGAGATCTTGTCGGTGACGGCGTATTCGACGCCGGCGCCTGCCGCCAGACCGGCGCGGGTGGTCGACTTGTGCAGCACGCCGGCGGGGGCGTTCGCGGTGATGTCGGTGTCGAGACCGCCGACCGCGAGACCGGCCGTCGCGAAGATCAGGGCGCGGTCGAAGGCATAGCCGACGCGCGGACGCACGGTGACGAGCCAGGGCATCTTGGTCTCGGCGCGGGTGCCGCCGAAGACGGCGCTGTCGATGCTGTCGCGCATCGCCGACAGGGCGACGTCCGCCTCGAGACCGGCGACGAAGTTGCCGGCCTGATAGTTGTAGCCGGCGGTCAGACCGCCACCGAAGCCCTTGGGATGGAGCGTGCCGGCGGAGACGCCGCCGCCCATGCCGACACGGTCGTCACCGAAGCCGTACTGGAGGATGGCGCCGGCGTAGAAACCCGACCAGTCGTAGGCACGGGTCTCGACGACCGGAGCGGCGTAGGGAACCTTGCGGGCCATGTCCGCGGCATTGGCCGACGACACGATCGCAGTGGCTCCGACGAGGGTGGCGAGGACAATGGAGAATTTCATCGATGGTACCCCGTTTCGAAGATCGAGCTGATCTGACATGACATAAGAACCAAAAAATAAACATTCCGATAAGATCGGAATGTGGATCCGACACCAAGTCGGTCCCCCTGAGTCTCCTAAACGTCACACCGCGTTGCGAGTTCCATCACGAGACATCGGAGGACGCGGCGCATATGGCGGCAGGAGAATCCGCCCGCATGGCCTCCCGGAAGGGATTCGAACCCCTGACCTACGGTTTAGGAAACCGTTGCTCTATCCTGCTGAGCTACCGGGAGATGCGACGCGGACGCCGGGTCGACCGCGCGCGTGACGACGGCGCGAGGATCGACGCGGGGCGTCGCATAGCATGTTTCGAACGCCGATGCAGCAGGGAAGGTCGAGGGCGAAATGGTCGGATCGAAGCTGTCCCCCCGCGCTCTTACCCGTCTCTCGCTGCCGATCGCCGCGCTCGTCCTCGCCCTGCCCGCGCGCGCCGACGAGACCCTCTGCCTCGACGGTCCGCGCGAGAGCGTCTGGGTCGAGAGCGTCACCAGCGGCGAGGAAGTGCGCCTCGTCGACGGCCGCCGTCTCCGCCTCTCCGGGGTCGAGGTGCCGCGATCCCTCGCCGCCCGCACCGACCCGCGCGCCGCCCGGGCCGTCGCCCTCCGGGCGGAGACCTCGCGGCGCGCCCTCGCCGAGCGCGCCGAGGGACGCGAGCTCTCCCTGCTCGATCTCGGCGAGGATCGCTGGGGACGGCGGCGCGGCCATCTTGTCGACACCGAGTCCGGTCAATGGTTGGAGGGTGATCTCGTCGCCGAGGGTCATCTCCGGGTCGACCCCACCCCCGACGACGCGGTCTGCACGCGCGCCCTCCTCGATCGCGAGGCGGCCGCGCGCGCGGCGAGACGTGGTCTGTGGGACGAAGAGGCCTCACGCCTCAGGCCCGCCGACCGCACCCTGCTCACCGTCGTCGGCGATGTCGCCGTGGCGGTGGGTGACGTCGCGTCGATCGGTCGATCGCACGGACGGACATGGCTGAACTTCGGCGGCGACATCACGCGTGACTTCGCCGTGGTCATGAACGATAACGACCGGAGCCGGTTCGAACGGGCGGGAATCGCCCTCGACCGGCTGCGCGGTCGCCGTGTCGTCGTCCGTGGCGTCGTGCTCCGCAGGGGCGACGCGCCACGCATGGCGATCGACGATCCGGCGGCCTTGGAGCCGACGAAGAGGTGAAGGGTTTGGTTCTGGACGCTGTCGAGATCGGGGAACGTTCTCGGAGACCGCGGCACCTGCCGTGGGCGCGCGCCGTCGCCGTGGCGAGCCTGCTCGCCGCGCTGAGCGGCTGCGGCTCCGTCGGCATGCGCGACCAGATGATCTCCTCGGGCACCCAGCCTGCGCTCACCGCCGGCCTGAACACCGCCAAGTCGGATCCGGAGCACGAGCGCATCGTCGCCTCCTACGGCGGCCTCTACGACGATCCCGCCGCCGCCCAGGCGGTGGCCCGCGCCGTCGGCCGCCTCGTCGCCGCCTCCGACGATCCCTCGCAGAGCTACCGCATCACCATCCTCAATTCGCCGGCGATCAACGCCTTCGCGCTGCCGAGCGGCAATCTCTACGTCACCCGCGGCCTGATCGCGCTGGCCGACGACACCTCCGAGATGGCCGCCGTCATCGCCCACGAGATGGCCCATGTGACGACCCGTCACGCCGCCGCCCGCGCCCGTCGCGCCGAGGCGGCCTCCGAGGTCAATCGCGTCGTCGCCAACGTCATGCAGGATCAGGACGCCCAGCGCCTCGCCCTCGCCTCGACCCAGCTTTCGCTCGCCCGCTTCAGCCAGGTCCAGGAGCTCGAGGCCGACGCCATCGGCATCCGCACCCTGGCGCGCGCCGGCTTCGATCCCTTCGCCTCCTCGCGCTTCCTGTCGTCGATGGCCCGCTTCGCCGATTTCCGCTCTCAGCGCGGCGGCGGCGGCACCTCGCGCAACCCCGATTTCCTGTCGAGCCATCCCTCGACGCCGGAGCGCATCTCCTTCGCCGTCCGGGCGGCGCGCGAGATCGGCGCCCCCGGCATCGGCGAGCAGGAGAAGGACCAGTATCTGCTCGGCCTCGACGGCATGGTCTTCGGCGACGACCCGTCCGAAGGCTTCGTGCGGGGCCGGTCGTTCCTGCACAAGGGCCTGGGCATCCAGTTCTCGGTGCCCTCCGGCTATGTCCTCGAGAACACCACCAAGGCCGTGCTCGGCACCGACGCGACCGGCACCGCCATGCGCTTCGACGGCGTGTCGCTGCCGCCGGAGACCTCGCTGCTCGACTATCTCGGCACCGGCTGGGTCAACGGGCTCGACGCCACCTCGGTGCGCGAGCGCACCATCGGCGACTTCCCCGTCGCCACCGCCACCGCCCGCGCCGACGGCTGGATCTTCCAGATCGGCCTTCTGCGCAAGGGCCGGACGGTGTTCCGCTTCATCTTCGCCGCCCAGGAGGGACAGGCGACGCTCGAGGCCGCGCTCGACGAGACCATGGCGAGCTTCCGCCGGCTGACGCCCGAGGAATCGGCCCGTCTCCGGCCGCTGCATCTGCGCATCTTGCGGGTCAAGCCGGGCGACACCGTCGACCGTCTCGCCGAGCAGATGTCGGGCAGCGAGCGCCGCGTCGAGCTGTTCCGCATCCTCAACGGGCTCGGACCCGCCGATGCGCCCGAGGTCGGCCGCCTCGTCAAGATCGTCTCCGATTCCTGATGCCGGCAGGGGCGCGCGTCGCCGAACCGCCGTCACACGAAGGCGGCGCGGTCCGGCTGACGCGCGAGCAGCGCCGAGCGCAGCTTCTCGAGCGCCCGCGCCTCGATCTGACGCACCCGTTCCTTGGAGATGCCGAGCCTGCGGCCGATCGTCTCCAGCGTCTCGCCGTCGCCGGCCAGACGCCGCTCGCGCACGATCTTCAACTCGCGCTCGTCGAGAACGGTCAGCGCCTCGTCGAGCCAGCGCAGACGCCGCTCGCCGTCGATCGTCGCCCCGACCGCCTCGTCGACGTCGATCTGATCGGCGACCAGCGCGTCCTGGCGCTCGCCGCTCGCCTCGTCGCGATCGTAGAGTGGCGCGTTGAGCGAGGCGTCGGGTCCGGAGAGCCGCGCGCCCATCGCCGCGACGTCGCCGACCGAGACGCCGAGCGTCGCCGCCACCTCGCGGTCGATCGCCGCCTCGCCGATGTTGCCCATCTGCTGGGCGAGACGGGCGCGGATGCGGCGCAGATTGAAGAACAGCGCCTTCTGCGTAGAGGAGGTGCCGCCGCGCACGATCGACCAGTTGCGCAGCACGTAGTCCTGGATCGCCGCGCGGATCCACCACGCCGCATAGGTCGAGAATCGCACCTCGCGTTCGGGCTCGAACCGCGAGGCCGCCTCCAGAAGCCCGATGTGACCCTCCTGGATCAGATCGGCGTTGGACAGGCCGTAACGGCGGAATTTGGCGGCCATCGCGATCACCAGCCGCATGTGCGCGGCGGTCAGACGATGCAACGCCGCCTCGTCGCCCTGCTCGCGCCAGCGCACCGCCAGATCGTGCTCTTCCTCGCGCTCGAGATAGGGCGCGTTCATCGCGGCCCGCACCAGACGACGGCGATCGCTCGCGTGTTCGGCCATGCTGGTCTCCTTCCCCACGGAAGAACGGACCCGATCGGGGCCCTCGGGCCGGCCGGCCGTCCCGGTCGATCCCGACGGCTCTCGCGATCGGTTCCCTCGAACCGTGCTCTACGAAGATTACCGGATGCGGTCGACCCCGTCCATATTCTCGCGAATGCCTCTCATTGACGTGAAGAGGCGGAACAATGACCCGCCGGGGCCATCAAGAGGCGGGACCAGGCCCGCCGAAGACGCCAAGAGGCGACATCAGGCTCCGGGTCGGCCCCGAAACGCGACGAGGGGCCGATCGCTCGGCCCCTCGTCATCGATACTCGAACGGCTCGAAAGCGGCGATCACGCCGCCTCTTCGCGCTCGTCGTCGGCCCCGAAGTCGGCGCCGTCGACGGCCGCGTCGGCGTCGTCTGCCTTGGCACCGCGACGCGGGTTCTTCTGGAGGTTGGTCTCGATCTGGCGGATCGCCTCGGTCTCGGAGATCTGGTCGACCGCCGCCACCTCACGCGCCATCCGGTCGAGCGCCGCCTCGTAGAGCTGACGCTCGGAATAGGACTGCTCGGGCTGGGTATCGGCGCGATAGAGATCGCGGACCACCTCGGCGATCGCCACCAGATCGCCGGAGTTGATCTTGGCCTCGTATTCCTGGGCGCGGCGCGACCACATGGTGCGCTTGACGCGAGCCCGTCCCTTGACGGTCTCCAGCGCCTTCTTCACCACCGCGGTCTCCGACAGTTTGCGCATGCCCACGGTCGCGATCTTGGTGATCGGAACGCGCAGGGTCATCTTGTCCTTCTCGAAGGAGATGACGAAGAGTTCGAGCTTGTAACCGGCGATTTCCTGCTCCTCGATGGAGGTGATCTGGCCGACACCATGAGCCGGGTAGACGATGTGTTCGCCCGCCTTGAAACCGTTGCGGGTCTGAGACGTCTTCTTGATGGGGGTGGTGGCCATACGCCCGATACTCCTGGTCGATCCGCCCCGTGCCGGGGCATTCCGAGAAACGACGCCGCACCATCCGAAAGGACGACGGCCGCCGACGTCGAATCGTCGCGGACACGCCCACTCGCCCGGTCCCGACCGGGAGAGCGTGGACGTGATCACTCGTAAATCAGCCGGTCCGATGAGGGCTTTCCCACCCGAAGACCGGGTACGAGGCGAAGACTTCCTTCGTCTCGGTCGAGAGCGGCGCAGAGGCCGACGCGGTCCGAGAGACTTCGATGATCCTGACGATCATTCGGGAACTCCGCTGGGGGAGAAAGCCGGTGGGAAAACGACTGAGGGATATTGCATACCACAAAATATGCGCCCATGAAAGCGCGACGATCGCCAGAGCTGCGCACACTTGCCACTCATTGGCGAAAAGGTGAACTCGTCCCCGCCGGGGCCCCCTCCGGAAGCGGCCGATCTCACCCCCGCCCCACGCCGCCGACCACGCATCGCCCTTTCGCAAGCGCGAACGGCGACCCTTTCGGGTCGCCGTCGGACGTTCGTTCATCAGCGCGACATTTCACCGCAGCGATCGCCTCGGTCGCATTTTCTGCGTCCATGTCCCGGCGATCGTCCGCGCGAGAGGCACGATGGACCGGAGCGGCGTCCGCTCGTCGATCGGACCGGCGAGTCGGTCGCTCGCCCGACCGGGCCGTCGATACGACGGTCCCCGATCAGGTGAGCTCGATCCGCCGGTCGCCCTGACCGGCGAGTTCGATCCGTCAGTCGCCCTCGCCGGGCTTCGGCGAAAAGAACTTCTCGAGCTTGCCGGTCTGGCCGTCGTAATCCTTGGCGTCGGGCGCGTGGTCGCGCTTGGCGGTCAGGTTCGGCCACTTCTGCGAATACTCGGTGTTGAGAGCCAGCCACTTGTCGAGACCGTCCTCGGTATCCGGCTTGATCGCCTCGGCCGGGCATTCCGGCTCGCACACGCCGCAGTCGATGCACTCGTCCGGGTGAATGACGAGCATGTTCTCGCCTTCGTAGAAGCAATCGACCGGGCAGACTTCGACGCAGTCGGTGTACTTGCACTTGATGCAGTTGTCGGTGACCACGTAGGTCATGTCGCAATCCTCTCGGCTGAGGGTCTGGCCGGATGGGCGCCGGCGCTCCCGTGGGCGGGGAGGCGCCGGACGTCTGCTCTCGGCGTTTCGGTTATCCGAGGTCGGGCGTCGGCGCAAGCGCGCGTCGCTCGGTTTCCCTCGAACCGTGTCGCGAAGGACCGCCGCGCCGCCGGCGGGCCGCCTCGTCTCACTCGCCGCTCTCGTCCCCGTCGTGAAGCCGCGTGATCTCGCGCCGTTCGCGCTTGGTCGGCCGGCCCGCCCCGGGATCGCGCGTCCCCGACGAGGCGACCACCTCGGTCGCTTCGCTCCGCGGGGGCGGCGGCGTCAGATCCTCGAAGAGCTCTTTCGCCACCTCGGCCGAACCGCGGTGCTCGACGAAACCGACCACCTTCAGCACCCGCACCACCGACGGCAGCGTCACCGTCAGCACCTGTCCGGCCCGGACCGGCGCCCCCGCCTTGGTCTCGCGCACCCGGTCGATGCGAACCTTCCCGGCCTCGACCAGCGCCTTGGCCGCTTCCCGCGTCTTCACGACGCGGGCGTGCCAGAGCCACCTGTCGATGCGCTGTCGGTCGCCGCTCATCGCACTCCTTCGCCGCCCGGGATCTCCCGCGCTCGGCCCCGCTCGATCACTTCTTGGTGTCCGGCTTGCCCTTGGACTCCAGCTCCGCCTTCAGCGCCATCAGCTTGGCGAAGGGCGAATTGGGATCCATCGGCTTCTCGACGCGCTCGGGACGCGGCCGATCGTCGCGACGCGGGCCGCGATCGCCACCGGGCCGACCCTGATCGGGACGTCCGCGCCCACCTTCGGGACGGGGGCCGCGCGGGCTCTCGCCACTGCCGGGGAAGGTCGCGTCGCGCGCGCGCCGCCCGGCCGCGTTGGCGTTGCCGCCCTCGCGCCGCTCGCCACGCTCCGGCCGATCGCCGCCGCCCCGACCGCGATCGCCCCCGCGATCGCCGCCGCGAGGACCGTGGCCGTGATGATGCCGCTCGCCGCGATCGAAGCGGCCGGGACGCCACACGTCGATTTCCACCTCGACGGTCTCGGCCACCGGCTCGTCGGCCGGCGCCTCCGCGACCGCCTCGGCCGGCGCCTCGGTCGGCGCCTCCGCCGCTTCCGCGGCCTCGACCACCGGAACCGCCTCCGGCGCGCCCTCGGCCACCGGCGTCTCGGTCTCCGTCGGCGCCGTCGGCTCGGAGGCTACCTCGGCCTCGCCCGCCGGCGCGGCCGCGACCGGGGCCGGCGTCACCGCCTTCGTCACCTTGCGCTTCTCGGCGCGATAGCCGAGCGACTTCAGCACCGAGGCGAAATCCTCGCCCGAACAGCCGAGCAGCGAGGTCATCGCCACCGTGACCGTGAAGGCGCCGCCACCCGGCAGCGCCCCGTCCGGCGGCGTGACCGAGGGATCCATCGGCTTCCACGCAATCAGCGGGCGGATGATGTCGGCGAGACGCTCGAGAATGTCGATGCGAACCGCGCGCTCGCCGCACACCCGGAAACCGGCGATGCGATAGAGCTGCTTCGGAATGGTCTTGTCGACCGGGATCGAGGTGCGACCCGAGGCCGAGAGATGGTTGAGATCGCCGGCCGAATGAGTGTCGATCTCCGGATTGGCGAGCGCCCACAGCCGCGCGATCAGCGCGCTCGGCGCCGGCTTCAGGAGCGCCGGCACGAAGACGTGATAGGCGCCGAAACGCACCCCGTATTTGCGCAAGGAGGCGCGCATGGTCTGGTCGAGCGCCTTGACGTCCTCGGCGATCTGCGACCGCTCCAGCACACCCAGCGCCTCGACCAGGCGGAAGGCGACGCCCTTGCCGAGCCCCTCGAGATCGGGGGCGGTGTAGAGGTCGGTCAGCGGCTTCAGGAGCGTGCCGATCTGCGCGGTGATCCACAGATCGAGCCGCGCCTGGATCTTCTCCCGCGCCGGCTCGCTCAGCTCGTCGGCGAGCAGCAGAACCGTCGGGCGCAGCGCCTCCTGGCCCGGTCCGAGCTTGGCGACGGTGTCGCCGAGCCAACGGATCGACCCGTCGGCGGTCGACACGAACTCGCCGTCGGGCGCCTTGGAGAGCTTCTCCGCCCGCGCCTCGATCTCGCCGGCGAGCGCCTTGGCGGCGGCGGCCCGCACCGCGCGTGCATCCTCGCCCTCGGCGCTCGGATCGGCGACGAACCGGAACCCCTGAAGGTGTCCGACCCGATGGCCCTCGACGATCACGTCGCCGCCGGTGGTGATCTCCGCTTCGATCATGGCATTCTCTCTCAGGCGTCTCATCAGGACGGAAGTGCGCCGATCCACGAAACGCCGGGTCAGGCTCTCGTGCAGGGCATCGGACAGACGATCCTCGATCGCGCGCGTCTTGTCGCGCCAATGGACCGGGTCCGTCAACCAGTCGGGTCGATTGGCGACGAAGGTCCACGTGCGCACGTGGGCGATACGAGCGGACAACGTATCGATGTCCCCCTCGACCCGATCCGCCTCGGCGACACGCCGAGCGATCCAGTCGTGGGGGATGGTGCCCTTTTCGACGAGGAATCGAAAGAGGGTCGCGATCAGATCCGCATGGTTGGCCGGCGCGATCTTGCGATAGTCCGGTACCTGGGCGACGTCCCACAGCAGCGCCACCCGCTCGCGCCCCTGGGCGAGCCGAGCGATCTCCTCGTCGCGGACGGCGAGTTCGAGCGCGCTCTGATCGTCGGCCTGCGGCGCGCGCGTCAGCCCGGTCTCGCGCGGCGCCTCGTCGAGCGAACGACGCAGCGCCGAGACGGACGAGAAGTCGAGCGCCGGATTGCGCCATTGGAACCGCTGCAGCGGCTGGAACTGGTGGGTCTCGAGCTGTTCGACCAACTCGTCGGGCAAGGGATCCACCCGCCCCGTCACCCCGAAGGTGCCGTCGCGCAGATGCCGCCCGGCGCGTCCGGCGATCTGGCCGAACTCCGCCGCCGTGAGCCCGCGATACTGCCAGCCGTCGAATTTGCGGCTGCCGGCGAAGGCGACGTGGTCGACGTCGAGATTGAGCCCCATGCCGATCGCGTCGGTCGCCACGAGAATGTCGACGTCGCCCGATTGGAAGAGTTCGACCTGGGCGTTGCGGGTGCGCGGGCTGAGAGCGCCCATCACCACCGCCGCGCCGCCGCGCTGGCGCCGGATCAACTCGGCGATGCCGTAGACCTCTTCCGCCGAGAAGGCGACGACCGCCGTGCGGGCCGGCAGCCGGATCAGCTTCTTCGATCCGGCATAGGTCAGCTGCGACATGCGCGGCCGAGTCACCACGTTGATGCCCGGCAGCAGCTTCTCGAGCAGATCCCGAGCGGTCAGCGCCCCGAGCAGCAGCGTCTCGTGACGGCCGCGCAAATTCAGGATCCGATCGGTGAAGACGTGGCCGCGCTCGAGATCGCCGGCGAGCTGGACCTCGTCGATCGCCACGAAGTCGACGTCGGCCGAGCGCGGCATCGCCTCGACCGTGGAGACCCAGTAACGCGCGTCGCGCGGAACGATCTTCTCCTCGCCGGTGATCAGCGCCACCGCGTGCTTGCCGACGCGCTCGGCGATCTTGGCCCAGACCTCGCGGGCGAGAAGGCGGAGCGGCAAGCCGATCAGCCCCGAGGGCTGCGCCAACATCCGCTCGATCGCCATGTGCGTCTTGCCGGTGTTGGTGGGCCCGAGCACGGCCGTCACCGTGCGCGCCCTCACCGAGGGCGGCAGCTGCGGCAAGGCGGCGAAATCGGAGGGTCGGGGCGCCGAGGGGCGAGCGGTCACGCGATCGAGCCTGAAGGGATCCGACGAGGATCGGGAAGCGCGATCCTTAGCATGGGTTCGCGACGAATTCGCCCCCTTATCGCAGAATGAAGACCACCGACCGCCCGAAGGGCAGCTTCGTATACGAATCCGAGACAACCGGAACGAGTCTGGAACGAACGGGGGTCGAATCGCTGTCGACTACGGATTCAGGGTCCGTTCTCATCGAGATGTCGTGGTCCGTTCCACTCCGAACACGAAATGGCGAATCGCCGGGCGCGGTTGTGGGCGTATGGTGAACCCCACGAAACCATTTCGTGCCATACCGGCACGAGCACCGGCGCGGGCGAACCCGACAACTTCAGCGAGTCTCGGCCGAGGCCGGCGGCGGAGCGACGATCGCGGCCGACACCCGGTTGGGCGAGATCCGACCCGCCTCCTCCTCGGTCAGCGCGGTGAGCGTCGTCTCGGCGATCGCCGTCAGAGCCTCCTCGGTGAAGAAGGCCTGATGGCCGGTGACGAGCACGTTGGGGAAGGTGAGCAGGCGTTGGAAGACGTCGTCCTGGATGATCTCGTCGGAAAGATCCTCGAAGAAGAGATCGGCCTCCTGTTCGTAGACGTCGAGGGCGACGCCGCCGATCTTGCCCGACTTGAGCCCGACGATGACCGCCTCGGCGTCGATCAGGGCGCCACGCGACGTGTTGACCAGGAGAAATCCGGGCTTCGCCCGCTCGATCGCCGCCGCATCGATCACGTGCCGTGTCTGCGGCGTCAGCGGACAATGGAGCGAGATCACGTCGGCGCGCGCGACGAGATCGTCGACGCTCGTGTAGACCACCCCCATCGCCACCAGATTCGGATCAGGGCGAAAATCATGCGCGAGCACGGTACAACCGAAACCGAGGCGGAACGCCCGCGCCACCAGCGCGCCGATGCGGCCGGTACCGATGATCCCGATCGTCTTGCCCCAGAGATCGTGACCGAGCAGACCGTCGAGCGCGAAATTGTTCTCCCGCACCCGCGACCACGCCCTCGGGATGCGCCGATCGAGCGCCAACAGCAGGCCCACCGAGAATTCGGCGACCCCGTGCGGCGAATAGGCCGGCACCCGCAGTACCGTCAGCCCGAGCCGCGCGGCCGCATCGAGGTCGACGTTGTTGTATCCGGCTGCCCTGAGCGCCACGATCCGCGTACCGCCCGCGCGCAACCGCTCCAGCACGGCGGCATCGAGCACGTCGTTGACGAAGACGCAGACGGCGGGAAACGCTTCGGCGAGGCGCGCCGTCACGAGGTCGAGTTTCGGTTCGAGAAAGGTGAGGTCGTGGCCCCGCTCGCGGTTCGCCCGTTCGAGAAACGTGCGATCATAGACCTTGGTCGAGAAAATCGCGATGCGCATGGCCGTGGTCTCCGTTTCGGAACCCGGCCGATACTAATCGAAAGTTGAATGTTCCGACACCGCCGCTCGCGCGGTGTCGGCCCCGTGTCGAGCGTCGATCACGGCTCCGCGACCACGAAAAAAGGCCGGGGCGTGCGCCCCGGCCTTCGACTTCTGCGATGGTCGTTCGTTCAGGCGAGATCGCGCACATCGACGAGATGGCCGGTGATCGCGGCGGCGGCCGCCATCGCCGGGCTGACCAGATGGGTCCGGCCCTTGAAGCCCTGACGGCCCTCGAAGTTGCGGTTCGAGGTCGAGGCCGCCCGCTCGCCCGGCGAGAGCCGATCGGCGTTCATCGCCAGACACATGGAGCAGCCCGGCTCGCGCCACTCGAACCCGGCCTCGACGAGGATCTTGTCGAGCCCCTCGGCCTCCGCCTGCTCCTTGACGAGGCCCGACCCCGGCACGGCGAGGGCGCGGACGCCGGACTTCACCTTGCGACCCTTCGCCACGGCGGCGGCGGCGCGGAAGTCCTCGATGCGACCGTTGGTGCAGGAGCCGATGAAGACGGTGTCGACGGCGATGTCGGTGATCTTCTGGCCCGGCTTCAGATCCATGTAGGCGAGCGCCCGCCACTTGGAGGCGCGCTTGGTCTCGTCCTGGATGTCGTCCGGGTTCGGCACCACGCCGTCGATCGCCACGACGTCCTCGGGCGAGGTGCCCCAGGTGACGTTCGGCTTGAGATCGGCGGCGTTCAGCCGGATCTCCGCGTCGAAATGGGCGCCCTCGTCGGAGAAGAGGGTCTTCCAATAGGCGACGGCCGCGTCCCACTTGTCGCCCTTCGGCGCCTTCGGGCGGCCTTCGAAATAGGCGATGGTCTTCTCGTCCGGGGCGATCAGGCCGGCGCGCGCGCCCGCTTCGATCGACATGTTGCAGACGGTCATGCGCCCCTCGATCGTCAGATCGCGGATCGCCTCGCCCATGTATTCGATGACGTAGCCGGTGCCGCCGGCGGTGCCGAGCCTGCCGATGATGGCGAGCACGATGTCCTTGGCGGTGATGCCCTCCGGCGCCTTGCCGTCGACGACGACGCGCATGTTCTTCGCCTTGGCCTGGACCAGGGTCTGGGTGGCGAGCACGTGCTCGACCTCCGACGTGCCGATGCCGTGGGCGAGCGCGCCGAAGGCACCGTGGGTCGAGGTGTGGCTGTCGCCGCAGACGATGGTGGTTCCGGGCAGGGTGAAGCCCTGCTCGGGGCCGACGACGTGGCAGACGCCCTGGCGGACGTCGAAGGCGTCGTAATATTCGAGCGCGAAGTCCTCGGCGTTCTTGGCGATGGTCGCCACCTGCAGCGCCGATTCCGGATCCTCGATGCCCTTGGAGCGGTCGGTGGTCGGCACGTTGTGATCGACCACCAGCAGGGTCTTCTCCGGCGCGCGGACCTTGCGACCGGCCAGACGCAGCCCCTCGAAGGCCTGCGGGCTCGTCACCTCGTGGACGAGATGGCGGTCGATGTAGAGAAGGCAGGTGCCGTCCGGCTGGGTGGCGACGACGTGATCGTCCCAGATCTTGTCGTAGAGCGTGCGCGGAGCCATCGGTTGCGTCCTTCGTGAGACGGGAAAACGTGGGGGCTCATTTAGAACAGGATGGCGGCGAGGGAAAGGGTCGTGACGCTTGCCAAGGGGGCCGATAGTTGCTATCGAGCCGGCCGTCCGGCGTGATCGCCGTCGCACGCCCGCTGCGTCGTGCCCGACCGATCACGCGACCGACGAAAGGTCGCCGCGGTAGCTCAGCCGGTAGAGCACGTCATTCGTAATGATGGGGTCGGGGGTTCGAATCCCTTCCGCGGCACCACTTCTCCCCTCCGATGATTCGCCCCACGCCGAAGTTCGGCGGTCGAACGTTCGTCCGAGCGCGTGGACGCTCCCCTCCCCTCGTCTCCGCTTCCGTCCGTGTCGGCCCGGTTCTACCGTCGCCGATCGAAGCCGCGCCGATTCGATCTCGCGGCCCCGTCCTCGTCTCGGAACCGATTCGGTTCCACCCCGCGCGCGGACGCCGAACCGGACTGTCGAGGCTCCGCCGATGTCGCCGAAACGAACCGCCTCCGAATCGACCCCGACGATCCTGCGGGTCCGCCCCCTCCCCGGGCGGCCGCAGCGCGGCCTTCTGACCGGAGCCGGCCTCACCCTCCCCTGCGCGCTCGGACGCTCCGGCCTCACCCGGCTCAAGCGCGAGGGCGACGGCGCCACCCCGGTCGCGCGCATGGCGATCCTTTCGGGTCGCTACCGAATCGATCGCGGCCTGCCGGTACCGGCACCCGTCGCGCTGGTCCCGATCCGTCGCGACGACGGTTGGTGCGACGACGCCGGGGACGGTCGCTACAATCGGCCGGTCCACCTGCCCTGCCGGGCGTCGCACGAGCGGCTCGCCCGAGACGACGGCCTCTACGACCTCGTGTTCGTGCTCGACTGGAACATCCGGCGGCGTGGCCTCGGTCGCGGCAGCGCCATCTTCTTCCATTGCGCCCGCGAGACGCTGGAGCCGACCGCCGGCTGCGTCGCCCTGCGCATCGCCGACATGCGCCGCCTGCTGCCGCGCCTCGGCCGAAACACCGTCCTCGTCGTCGGCTGACGCTCGGACTCGTTTCGTTCTCGAACGGATCGTCGGCGAAACCACCATGCGCCGACACCCCCTCCCGATCGCGCGCGGAGTCACCGTGACGGCCGTTTCGATCGAGCGCACCAAGACATCGGACACCCTCGCGAACGCCGCTCCACGAGTCTCTCTCGCGGTCAATCGTTACGGATACGAAATCATCTCGTAGGTGAATCGATCGTCACGACTCGTTGCGCGCGCAACCCACGCGCCACCTCAGCCGCGGTGACCGAACAGCGCGCTGCCGACCCGCACGTGGGTAGCTCCCTGGCCGACCGCGATCTCGAAATCGGACGACATCCCCATCGAGAGCCCGTCGACCGAGGCGGCCCGGGCGAGCTTGGCCAGGAGTGCGAAATGCGGTGCCGGCGCGTCCTCGGCCGGCGGGATGCACATGAGCCCCTCGATCGCCAGACCGTGAACCGACCGGCAGCGCTCGACGAAGGCGACCGCCTCGCGCGGATCGATCCCCGCCTTCTGCGGCTCGAGCCCGGTGTTGACCTGAACGAAGAGACGCGGCCGCCGGCCCTGCCGGACACCCTCGGCCGCGATCGCCGCCGCGATCTTGTCGCGGTCGACGGTGTGGATCACGTCGAACAGTGCCACCGCCTCGGCCGCCTTGTTCGATTGCAGCGGCCCGATCAGATGCAGCTCGATCCCGTCGGTCTCCGCGCGCAGCAGCGGCCATTTCGCCGCCGCCTCCTGGACCCGGTTCTCGCCGAAGACGCGCTGCCCCGCCTCGATCACCGGCCGGATCTCCTCGACCGGAAAGGTCTTGGAGACCGCCACCAGCGTGGTCGAACCCTCGGGGCGCCCCGCTGTGCGCTCGGCGCGGGCGATGCGATGGCGGATGTCGGCGAGACGGGTCGCGGCGGTCATGGGCTGGCCTCGGATCGAAGATGAGGCCCCCGGTCTATCACGCGGCCCGCGAGCCCGTCATCCCGGGGCGGTGCGGCGCCCCGGCGGCCGTGACGAAACCGCCGCGATCGGGCCGAAATCCGCCGGGACCATTGACCGTCGCGGTGCTTTCTGATGAAGGTCGGCCGACTGACCCCGCGCCGTTTCCCGCTTCGGCGAGCACGACGGCCGCCGTGAATTTTCCCGAGAAGACGGACTGCGACGAAACCCATGGCCGGCGAACGCTACAATCCCCGCGAATCCGAACCGAAATGGCAGAAGATCTGGGCCGACGGCGAGGTCTTCGCCACGTCGAACGACGACGGCCGCCCCAAGTACTACGTCCTCGAGATGTTCCCCTACCCGTCGGGGCGCATCCACATGGGTCACGTCCGCAACTACACGATGGGTGACGTGGTCGCCCGCTACAAGCGCGCCAAGGGCTTCTCGGTGCTCCACCCGATGGGCTGGGACGCCTTCGGCCTGCCCGCCGAGAACGCCGCCATCGAGAAGAAGGTCCATCCCGCCAAATGGACCTACGAGAACATCGACTACATGCGCGGCCAGCTGAAGGCCATGGGCCTCTCGCTCGACTGGAAGCGCGAGGTGGCGACCTGCCATCCCGATTATTATCGCCACCAGCAGAAGATGTTCGTCGATTTCTTCAACGCGGGGTTGGCCTATCGCCGCACCTCCAAGGTCAATTGGGACCCGGTCGACATGACCGTGCTCGCCAACGAGCAGGTCATCGACGGCCGCGGCTGGCGCTCCGGCGCGCTCGTCGAGCAGAAGGAGCTGGTGCAGTGGAACTTCCGCATCACCGCCTTCTCCGAGGAGCTGCTCGCCTCGCTCGACACGCTCGATCGCTGGCCCGACAAGGTCCGGCTGATGCAGCGCAATTGGATCGGTAAGTCGGTCGGCCTCGAGGTCCGCTTCGAGCTCGCCACCCCCGGCCCGACCGGCGAGACCACGCTGAAGATCTTCACCACCCGCCCCGACACGCTGTTCGGCGCCTCCTTCATGGCGATGTCGCCGGATCACCCGCTCGCCAAGGCGCTGGGCGAGAAGGATCTCGCGCTCGCCGCCTTCCAGGAGAAGTGCCGGCGCATGGGCACTTCCGTCGCGGTGCTCGAGACCGCCGAGAAGGAAGGTTACGACACCGGACTGCGGGTGAAGCATCCCTTCATCGAGGGCAAGACCCTGCCGCTCTGGGTCGCCAACTTCATCCTGATGGACTACGGCACCGGCGCCATCTTCGGCTGCCCGGCCCATGACCAGCGCGACCTCGACTTCGCCCGCAAATACGGCCTCGAGGTCACGCCCGTCGTGCTCCCGGCCGGCGCCGATCCCGCGTCCTTCACGGTCGGAGACGTCGCCGTCGACGGCGAGGGCACGCTCTTCAATTCCGATTTCCTCGACGGGCTCGGCACCGACGCCGCCTTCGACGAGGTCGCCGACCGTCTCGAGGCGCGCGACCTCGACGGCGCCCCGATGGGCGCCCGCAAGGTGAACTTCCGCCTGCGCGACTGGCTGATCTCGCGGCAGCGCTATTGGGGTTGCCCCATCCCGATGATCCACTGCGACGATTGCGGCACGGTGCCCGTGCCCACCGCCGATCTGCCGGTTCTGCTGCCCGACGACGCCACCTTCGACAAGCCGGGCAACCCGCTCGACCATCACCCGACCTGGAAGCACGTCGCCTGTCCGAAGTGCGGCAAGCCGGCCCGGCGCGAGACCGACACCATGGACACCTTCGTGGATTCGTCCTGGTACTACACGCGCTTCACCGACCCGTGGAACGCGCAAGCGCCGACCACCCGCGCCGTCGCCGACCGCTGGCTGCCGGTCGATCAGTACATCGGCGGCATCGAGCACGCGATTCTGCACCTACTCTACTCGCGCTTCTTCACCCGCGCCATGAAGGCGACCGGCCACGTCGGCCTCGACGAGCCCTTCGCCGGCCTCTTCACGCAAGGCATGGTCGTCCACGAGACCTACAAGGGTCCGGACGGCCATTGGGTCTCGCCCGCCGACATCGTCGTCGACGAGGTCGAAGGCGGCCGCACCGCCCGCATGAAGGACGGCTCCGGCCCGGTCGAGATCGGCTCGATCGAGAAGATGTCGAAGTCGAAGAAGAACACCGTCGATCCCTCCGACATCATCCTCGGCTGGGGCGCCGACACCGCCCGCTGGTTCGTCCTCTCCGACAGCCCGCCCGATCGCGACGTGATCTGGACCGAGGCCGGCGTCGAGGGCGCTCACCGTTTCGTCCAGCGCGTCTGGCGCCTCGTCTGCGACGGCACCGCCCTCACCGCCGCTGCGAGCGAGGCCGGCGAGCGTTCGGCCGCCGCCCTGGCCCTCGCCAAGGCCACCCACAAGACCATCGCCGCCGTCGAGGACGACATCGAGAAGCTCGGCTTCAACCGTGCCGTCGCCCGGCTCTACGAGTTCGCCAACGCCGTCGGGCGCGTCGTCGCGACCCCGGATGCGGTCAAGGCCGACGCCGGCCTCGCGCGGGCGCTGGTCGAGGCGCTCGACGCCCTGGTGCGCATGGTCGCGCCGATGATGCCCCACCTCGCCGAGGAATGCTGGGCGGAGCTCGGCCGGTCCGGTCTCGTCGCCGATGCGCCCTGGCCGAAGGTCGACGCCGCCCTGGTCATCGACGACACGATCACGCTGCCGGTCCAGATCAACGGCAAGAAGCGCGCGGAGTTGACGGTGCCCCGCGACGCGGGCGAGGCTGAGGTCCGAGCCGCCGTGCTGGCGCTGGAGGCGGTTCAGGCCGCCCTCGACGGCAAGCCGCCGAAGAAGGTCATCGTCGTACCCGCGAGGATCGTCAATGTCGTCGCCTGAGATCAGATCCCGTCGCCCGCGCGCGCTCGTCGGCCCGGCCCTGGCGCTCGTCGCCCTCCTCGGTCTCGGAGGGTGCGGCGCCGGCGGGATCCGCCCGCTCTACGGCTCCGCCGCCGGCGGCGAGACCCGCGCCGCCCTGAGCCGGATCGAGGTGGTCGCCCCCGGCCGCATCGGCCAGCAGATCCGCAACGATCTGGTCTTCGGCTTCGGCTCCGGCGCCGGCGAGCCCGATCGGCCGCGCTGGCGCCTCGACATCACCACCACGACGATCGACACCGCCGTCGGCATCGATCGCTCCAGCAATCTCGCCAGCGCCCATCTCGATCAGGTCTCCGCCGGCTGGGTTCTGACCGAGATCGCCACCGACCAGACGCTGGTCACCGGCACCTCCTTCGCCAACGCCGCCTACGATTATTCGCAGCAGCGTTTCGCCGACCTCCGCGCCAAGCGCGATGCCGAAAACCGCGCCGCGGGCGCCATCGCCCTCGACATTCGCACCAAGATCGCCGTCTGGTTCGCCGAGCATCCGACCCCTTGAGCCGGTCCGGCGCCCAGGCGCCGCGAGCTGCGGGGCGCGGGTGACATGATCGTTGCGGGAGCGAATCGATGACGATCCTCAAGGCCGGCGAGATCGAGGGTTTTCTCAAGAAGCCCGGCGAACGGGTCTCGGTGGTCCTCGTCTACGGCACCGACGACGGCCTCGTCACCGAGCGCTCAGCCGCCATCGTCAAGGCCGCCAGCGGCGGTGGCGACGATCCCTTTTCGCTGGTCCGTCTCGAGGGCGTGGAGCTCGTCTCCGACCCCGCGCGCCTCGTCGACGAGGCCCGCACCGTCTCGCTCTTCGGTTCGCGCCGGGTCGTCTGGGTGCGCGACTGCGGCGCCCGCAATCTCCTGCCCGCCGTGCAGCCCCTCCTCGACGAACCCGCGTCCGGCAGTCTGGTCGTGCTCGAGGCCGGCGACCTCAAGAAGACCGCACCGCTCCGCAAGAAGATCGAGGATCACGCCGCGACCGCGGTGATTCCCTGCTATGCCGACACCGCCCAGGACATCGCCCGGCTCGTCGACAAGGAACTGGCCGATGCCGGCCTCGGGATCGACCGCGACGCCCGTCAGGCGCTCGAGGCCCATCTCGGCGGCGATCGCATGGCCTCCCGTGGCGAGTTGCGCAAGCTCTGCCTCTATGCCTACGGCAAGAAGACGATCGAACTCGCCGATGTCGTCGCCATCGTCGGCGACGCCTCCGCGCTCGCCATGGACGAATTGATCGACGCCGTCGCCGGCGGCGATCCCGCCGCCACCGACCGGCTGCTCGGCCGCCTGGAGGCCTCCGGCACCCCCGCCTCGGTCGCCGTCACCATGCTGCAGCGCCACTTCCAGCTGCTCGAGCGTCTGCGCGCCGAGGTCACCGCCGGCCGCAACGCCGCCGACGTCGTCGCCGGGGTTCAGCCGCCGATCTTCTTCCGCCGCCGCCCCGCCATCGCCCGCCAGGTCACCCTGTGGACGCCCGAACGCCTGCGTCGCGCCCTCGACATCCTCGACGAGGCGCTGTGGCGCAGCCGGCGCACTCAGGCCCTCGCCACCGCCGTGGTCTCCGACGCCGCGCTGACGCTCGCCCGCGCCGCGCGCGCCGCCGACCGCCGCTGAACCGACCCCGAACACCCACCCCGGGCCTCCGAACGCAAAAAGGGCGGCCCGAAGGCCACCCCGTCGTCTCGCTTCCGATTCGATTTCGCTCAGCCGTTCTTCAGCCGTCGGACCAGATCGTCGAGCTGCTCGAGCGTCCGATATTTGACCTCGAGCTTGCCGGTCCCGTCGGCCTTGTGGTCGATCGAAACCCATAGCCCCAGAAGATCCGAGAGCGTCTTCTCGAGCTCGATCGTATCGGCATCCTTGGCGCGCTTCGCCTTGGCCGGCTTCGGTGCCTCGCCCGCCGCCGGCGCCTGAGCCAACGCCTCCGCGTCACGCACCGTCAGCCCGTCGGCGACGATCCGCTCGGCCAGACCCTCGGGATCCGTGGCCGTCACCAGTGCGCGGGCGTGACCGGCCGTGAGTCGACCCTCGCGCAGATGTTCCTTGACCGACTCCGGCAACTTCAGAAGCCGCAGCGTATTGGCGACATGGCTACGGCTCTTGCCGATCACCTGCCCCAGATCCTGCTGCGTATAGGCGAATTCGGCGATCAGTTGTTCGTAGCCGAAGGCCTCCTCGATCGGGTTAAGATCGGCGCGCTGAACGTTCTCGATGATCGCCAGTTCGAGCGCCTCCTTGTCGGAGACGTCCTGGACGATGACCGGAATTTCGTGCTGCCCGGCCCGCTGCGAGGCGCGCCAGCGCCGTTCGCCGGCGATGATCTCGAAGTGATTGGCGCGACCGGCAGCCGGGCGCACCAGGATCGGCTGCACCACGCCCTTCTCGCGGATCGACTGGGCGAGATCGCCGAGATCGGCCTCCGCGAAGGAACGGCGCGGATTGCGCGGATTGGGATGGACCAGATCGATCGGCACCCGCTTCGAGCCGACCCGCGCCTGTTCGCTCATCGTCTCCGGCTCGGCCATGTCCCCGAGCAGTGCCGCGAGGCCGCGGCCCAACCGTCTGCGTTCTTCCACCGGACCCTCCCGTTCGACTGTCGTTGCGCTCCGGACCGATCGTCAGGCCGCCGCCGCGGCCTTGAAGCGGCGCTCGCGCTGGATGATCTCCGAGGCGAGGCGCAGATAGGCCTGGCTGCCCGCCGACTTCAGATCGTAGAGCAGCGCCGGCTTGCCGTGCGAGGGCGCTTCCGAGATGCGCACGTTGCGCGGAATGATGGTCTCGTAGACCGTGTCGCCCATGTGCTCGCGCACGTCGGCCACCACCTGACCCGAGAGATTGTTGCGGCTGTCGTACATGGTCAGCACGATGCCGTGGATCGACAGTTCCGGATTGAGCGTGGTCTTGACCTGCTCGACCGTCGACAGGAGCTGCGACAGGCCCTCGAGCGCGAAGAACTCGCACTGGAGCGGTACCAGCACCGAATGCGACGCGCACATCGCATTGACCGTCAGCAGGTTGAGCGACGGCGGGCAATCGACCAGCACATAAGAGAAGTGCGGGCGATCCTCCGGCACCGTCGAGATGTAGTCCGACACCGCCTTGCGCAGCCGGAACGCGCGATCGGCGCTGGACGCGATCTCGAGCTCCACGCCGAGCAGATCGAGCGTCGACGGCGCGACCCAGAGGCGCGGCACCGCCGTCTCGATCAGGACGTCGTCGAGGCTGGAATCGCCGACGAGGACGTCGTAGGTCGAACGCTTGCGCGAGCGCCGATCGATCCCGAGGCCGGTGGAGGCATTGCCTTGCGGATCGAGATCCAGGATCAGAACCTCCTCGCCGATCGCCGCAAGAGCGGTGCCGAGGTTGATCGCGGTCGTGGTCTTGCCGACGCCGCCCTTCTGGTTGGCGAGCGCGAGGACACGAGGCGACTTGTTGAGCTTGGCCATCAGGGAGTGCTCCGTCCGACAATCTCTTGACGGGAATTCCGCGGTTTCGCGGCGATCCGGCGAACGACGATCATGCGCCCTGCCGGATCGATCCGACTGATCTGTTCTACCAGATCCAGGTCCCAAGATAGAGTGGCTTCGCGCACCTCCGACGCAAAATCTTGTCCTTTGTGGAAAACAGCGACCGCACCGCGCGCAACATGTTGTTCCGCCATCGCGACCAGATCGACCAGCGGCGCCAGCGCGCGCGCCGACACGCCCTCGACCGCCTCGTCGAAATGCGCGTTGAAGGCCTCGATCCGCTCGGCGTGGACGGTGACCGGCGCCCCGGTCTCCCGCGCGACGGTTCTCAGGAACGCGACCTTGCCCTTGTTGCTCTCGACCAGATGAACCCGCGCCTGCGGCACGTCGGCGAGAAAGATCGCCGTCACCAGCCCGGGGAAGCCGGCGCCCGAACCGAAGTCGATCCAGCGCCGCGCCTCGGGAAGCAAGGCATGGGTCTGGGCGGCATCGGCGACATGGCGCGCCCACACCATCGGCAGAGTGTTCGGCGAGACGAGATTTTGGCTCTTCTGCCATTTGCGCAGAAGATCGACATAGATCCCGAGCCGTTCGGCTGTTTCACGTGAAACGGGTGCGATCGCTTCGACCGCAGCGATCCCGTCGACCATCGAAGTCATGTCTGATCCGAATCAATCCGAGGAGGTCCCTCAGATTAGATCCCCGCGGCCGTCGCCGCCACGTCTCGCAGGCCCCATTTGCGCACATGTGCGAGAACCAGCGTCAGCGCCGCCGGCGTCATGCCGTCGATCCGCCCCGCCTGCCCGAGGGTCTGCGGCCGCGTCGCTGCGAGCTTCTGACGCATCTCGTTGGAAAGCCCCGGCAGCGAGGCATAGTCGAGATCGTCCGGAAGGGCGACCTGCTCGTCCCGCCGCAGACGCTCGAGATCGTCGTGTTGGCGATCGAGATAGACCGCATATTTCGCATCGATTTCGATTTGTTCCGCAACCGAATCGGAAACCGTTTCGAGTTCGGGACAGAACCGCCGCACCGTCTCGAAGGTCACTTCCGGATGCGCCAGGATCTCGAAGAGACTGCGCCGCCGGCCGTCGCGATTGAGATTGATTCCCGCGCGCTCGGCTTCGGTCGGCGTCAGGCTGATCGCGCGCAGGCGCGCCTCACAGGCCTCGATCTCGCCCAGCCGCGTCGTGAACACCGACCGCCGCTCCGCGTCGACCAACCCCCAGGCGATCCCTCGAGGCGTGAGACGGCGATCCGCGTTGTCCGCCCGCAGGCTCAAACGAAACTCCGCCCGCGAAGTGAACATCCGATAAGGCTCGGTGATCCCACGCGTCACGAGATCGTCGATCATCACGCCGATGTAACTCTCCGCTCGCGAGAACACGACCGGCTCCACCCCGGCCGCCGAACGCGCCGCGTTGAGCCCGGCGACGAGCCCCTGCGCCGCCGCTTCCTCATACCCCGTGGTGCCGTTGATCTGCCCGGCGAGATGAAGCCCCCGCGCACCATCGACCTCGAGCGACGACCGCAGCCCACGCGGATCGACATGGTCGTATTCGATCGCATAGCCGGGCCGAAAGAGCTCCACCCGTTCGAGACCAGGGATCGACCGCAACATCGCCTCCTGCGCATCCGCCGGCAGCGAGGTCGAGAGCCCGTTGGGATAGACCGTGGGATCGTCGAGCCCTTCCGGCTCCAGAAACACCTGATGCCCGTCGCGGTCGCCGAAGCGGACGATCTTGTCCTCGATCGACGGGCAATAACGTGGCCCCCGGCTGTCGATCTGCCCGCCGTACATCGCCGAGCGCTCGAGATTGGCGCGGATGATCCGGTGGGTCTCCCCGGTCGTGCGCGTGATGCCGCAGCGAATCTGCGGTCGCGTGATCGCCGCCGTCAGCATCGAGAACGGCACCGGATCGGCGTCGCCGTCCTGCATCTCGAGCCGGTCCCAGTCGATCGTCCGCCCATCGAGCCGCGCCGGCGTTCCCGTCTTGAGCCGTCCCAAGCGAAGCCCGGCGCCCGCGAGACCGTCCGAGAACCCGGTGACCGCCGCATCCCCGACCCGGCCGCCCGGCGAGCGCCGATGGCCGACGTGCATGACCCCGTTGAGGAAGGTCCCGGTCGCCACCACCACCGCCCGGCAGGTGAGGCGCGCGCCGTCGCGCGTCTCGACACCGACGACCGCGCCGGCTTCGACGATCAACCGCCCCGCCTCGCCCTCGGCGATGGAAAGGCCGTCGGTCCCGCTCAGGATCTCCTGCACCGCACTCGCATAGAGACGACGATCCATCTGCGCCCGCGGTCCCCGCACCGCCGGCCCCTTGCGCCGGTTGAGAAGACGGAACTGGATGCCACCGAGATCGGCCGCACGCCCCATCACCCCGCCGAGCGCGTCGATCTCGCGGACGAGATGACCCTTGCCGAGCCCGCCGATCGCCGGGTTGCAGGACATCGCACCGATGGTCGCCCGCTTCTGCGTCAACAACAGCGTCGACGCGCCGACGCGTGCCGCGGCGGCGGCGGCCTCGGTGCCGGCATGCCCGCCGCCGATGACGATGACGTCCCAATCCGACTTCATGCCTTCGTCCCTGTCCGCATCGGTCCGCGCGGCCGATCGTATCGCTTTCGAATCGAGTGATTCACGTGAAACATCGGAGGCGCGACGCGAGCCTCATTTGCCGATGCAGAACGACCCGAAGATCGTGTCGAGCAGATCCTCGACGTCGATCCGGCCGGTGATCCGGCCCAGGTGATCCCCGGCGCGACGCAGGAAATCCGCCGCGATCTCGGGATCGTTCCGGAATCGAATCGCTTGTTCGAGATCCTCGACCCCTGCGACCAAGGCCGAGCGATGCCGCTCCCGCGTCGGAACCACGGTCTCGATCGCCATCCGGTCGGCGGCGAAACCCCCGAGCGCCTCGATCAGCGCATCGAGTCCCTCGCCGGTGACCGTCGAGAGGGCGAACCGTCGAACCACCCGATCGTCGCCGGGATCCACGACCACCGTCGCGGCCGCTCCCGTCGCGAGATCTCCCTTACCATCGACCCGCCAGATCGGGCAATCCATCACCGGAACCGGACCGCCGTCGGCGAGATCCGCCGCCTGGGCCCACAGGATCAGATCGGCCGAGTGCCCAAGGTCGAGCGCCCGGCGGATGCCCTCCCGCTCCACCTTGCCCTCCGCCTCGCGCAGGCCCGCCGTATCGACCAGAGTAATCGGATAGCCCCGAAGGTCGAGATGCACCTCGATCGGATCGCGCGTCGTCCCGGCCTCGTCGGTGACGATCGCCACGTCGCGCCGGGCGAGCGCATTGAGGAGGCTCGACTTGCCGGCGTTCGGCGGCCCGAGGATCACCACCATCAGGCCGGAACGCAGGCGCTCGCCGCGATGATCGTCGGCGAGATGAAGGGCGATCGCACGCCGCAGCCCCGCGACCGTCGCCATCGCCTGGTCGATCACCGAACCTGGAATGTCCTCCTCGTCGGCGAAGTCGAGATCCGCCTCGATCATCGCCCGGGCGCGGATCAGGTCCTCGCGCCAGCCCTCGTAGAGCCGTCGCAGTGTGCCCTCGCTCTGCGCCAGCGCCTGACGGCGCTGCATCTCGGTCTCGGCCGTCAGAAGATCGGCGAGCCCCTCGGCCTCGGTGAGATCGATCCGCCCGGTGAGAAAGGCGCGCCGGGTGAACTCGCCCGCCTCCGCCGGACGCAGACCCTCGATCTCGCCGAGTGCCGCCGTCAGCGCGCGGATCACCGCCCGGCTGCCGTGCACCTGAAACTCGATCGTGTCCTCGCCGGTGAAGGACCCCGGCCCCGGCAACCACAGGACCAGCCCCCGATCGATCGTCGAACCCGTTCGGTCCCGAATCGATCGCAGGGTCGCGACCCGGGGCGCCGGGATCGAACCGACCATCGTTTCGAGGACGAATCGACAGCGCGGCCCGCTGACCCGGATCACCGCGACCCCACAGGGCGCCCCCCCGCTCGCCAGCGCATAGATCGTCGTCGTGCCGCCCGAAACCACACCCTGTTCCTTTCGGTCGAAAGCCCTAATGTTCCCCGGGCGCCCGCTTCGCCCGATGGAGGATGTCCGTGACCGAACCCGCCCGCAATCGTCTCGCCGAGGCGACCAGCCCCTACCTGCTCCAACACGCGGACAATCCCGTCCATTGGTGGCCGTGGGGACCCGAGGCACTGGCCGAGGCGGAGGCGACCGGAAAGCCGATCCTGCTCTCCGTCGGTTACGCCGCCTGCCACTGGTGCCACGTCATGGCGCACGAGTCCTTCGAGGACGATGAGGTCGCCGAGGTGATGAACCGGCTCTTCGTGAATATCAAGGTCGATCGCGAGGAACGGCCCGACATCGACCAGATCTACATGTCCGCGCTCCATACGTTCAACGAACGCGGTGGTTGGCCGATGACCATGTTCCTCGATCCGCGCGGACGGCCCTTCTGGGGCGGCACCTATTTCCCCAAGGAAGCGAAATGGGGCCGGCCCGGCTTCGTCCAGATCCTCGAGGAGATGGCGCGGCTCTGGCGCGAGGAGCCCGACAAGATCGCCAAGAACGCCGACGTGGTCCATCGCCGCCTCGCCGCCCGCGCCGCCACCACGACGCGATCGCCCCTCGGCCCCGACTATCTCGACGCCGTCGCCGAGCGTCTCCTCGGCGTGATGGACCCGGTCGAGGGCGGCACCCGTGGCGCTCCGAAATTTCCGCAGACGCCACTCCTCGAGTTCTTCTGGCGCGCCGCGCGCCACCGCGCCGGCCGCCCTGCGGCCGACGTCGTCCTCCTCACCCTCTCGCGCATGAGCCGGGGCGGCATCTGGGACCATGTCGGCGGCGGCTTCGCCCGTTACGCCGTCGACGATCATTGGCTGGTCCCGCATTTCGAGAAGATGCTCTACGACAACGCGCAGCTCCTCGACCTCCTCGGCCGCGCCTGGAGCGACACCGGCGATCCGTTGTTTCGTGCCCGAATCGAAGAGACCGTCGCCTGGCTCGCCCGCGAGATGACGCTCCCCGGCGGGGCCTTCGCCGCCTCGATCGACGCCGACAGCGAGCATGAGGAGGGCCGCTTCTACGTCTGGAGCGAAGCCGAGATCCGCGACGTCCTCGGATCCGACGCCGACGAATTCGCCGCCGCCTACGACGTCACCCGGGATGGCAACTGGGAAGGCAAGATCATCCTCAATCGCTCCTCGGACCGCACCCGCTGGGGCCGCGACCGCGAGGCCCGCCTCGCCCACTCCCGGGCTCGGCTGCTCGAGCGACGCGCCGAACGCGTCCGCCCCGCCACCGACGACAAGATCCTCGCCGATTGGAACGGCGCGATGATCCATGCCCTGGTCCTGGCCGGTCGCCGGCTCGATCGACCCGACTGGATCGAGCGCGCCGTCGCCGCCTATCGCTTTGTCGCGACCGAGATGGGCTACGACGGCGACCGCCTCGGCCACGCCTGGCGCGATGGCCGGTCGGTCAAGCCCGGCCTCTCCTCCGACCTCGTCCACATGGCCCGCGCCGCCCTGGCGCTCGCCGAAACGCTCGGGCGCAACCCTTGGCTCGACGACGCCCGCCGCTGGATGACCGCGCTCGAGACCCACCACGCCGATCCCGCCGGCGGCTGGTTCCTCACCGCCGACGACGCCGAGGCGTTGATCGTGCGTCCCGCCTCGACGAGCGACGACGCCGTCCCCAATCCGATCGCCATCGGTCTCGACAATTGCATCCGGCTCGCGGTTCTCACCGGCGACGATCAATGGCGCGCCCGCGCGGAGGAGATTCTCGGACGTCTGTCGAGCGCCATGCTCGCCGACATCTTCTCCACCGCCTCGCTCTCCACCGCGCTCGATCTCGCCATCGGCGCGGTCGAGGTGGTCTTGATCGTCCCGCCGGACACCGACGGAACGCCCTTGCGTCGTGTCGTCTTCGAATCGACCGACCCGCGCATCATCCTGTTCGAAACCGAATCGACCGCCGCCCTCCCCGAGACCCACCCCGCCGCCCACAAGCCGGCGGTCGACGGTCTGCCGACCGCCTGGGTCTGTCGCGAGGGAAGCTGCGGCTTGCCGCTGACCGAACCCGGCCCTCTGCGCACCCTGCTCGAGACCGGCCGCTACGTCTGAGCGATCGGCGGAGGATTCACGTGAAACACGAACGGGCCCCGAGATCGCTCTCGGGGCCCGTTGCACATCCGATTCGGTTCGTCGCCGATTCGATCAGGTGTTCATCGAATCGAAGAAGTCGGCGTTGCGCTTGGTCTGGCGCAGCTTGTCGAGCAGGAACTCGATCGCGTCGACGGTGCCCATCGGCGTCAGGATGCGACGCAGCACATAGGTCTTCTTGAGCACGTCGGCGGGGACCAGCAGCTCCTCCTTGCGGGTGCCGGAGCGGGTGATGTCGATCGCCGGGAAGACGCGCTTGTCGGCCACCTTGCGGTCGAGAATGATCTCGGAGTTGCCGGTGCCCTTGAACTCTTCGAAGATCACTTCGTCCATGCGGCTGCCGGTTTCGATCAGCGCCGTGGCGATGATGGTCAGCGAGCCACCGTTCTCGATGTTGCGCGCCGCGCCGAAGAAGCGCTTCGGGCGCTGCAGGGCGTTGGCGTCGACGCCGCCGGTCAGAACTTTGCCCGACGACGGCACCACCGTGTTGTACGCGCGGCCGAGGCGGGTGATCGAATCGAGCAGGATCACGACGTCGCGGCCGTGCTCGACCAGACGCTTGGCCTTCTCGATGACCATCTCGGCGACCTGGACGTGACGTGACGCCGGCTCGTCGAAGGTCGAGGAGACCACCTCGCCCTTCACCGTACGCTGCATGTCGGTCACTTCCTCGGGACGTTCGTCGATGAGGAGGACGATCAGAAAGCAGTCGGGATGATTGGCGGTGATCGAGCGGGCGATGTTCTGCAGAAGAACCGTCTTACCCGTGCGCGGCGGCGCGACGATCAGCGCGCGCTGGCCCTTGCCGAGCGGCGCGACGATGTCGATCACGCGCGCCGAATTGTCCTTCGAGGTCGGCTCCTCCGGCTCCATCTTGAAGCGGCTGTCGGGATAGAGCGGCGTCAGGTTGTCGAAGTTGACCTTGTGACGCGCCCGCTCCGGATCCTCGAAGTTGATCGTGTTGACCTTGAGCAGGGCGAAATAACGCTCGCCCTCCTTCGGGGATCGGATGTGGCCCTCGACCGTGTCGCCGGTGCGCAGCGAGAAGCGGCGGATCTGCGAAGGCGAGACGTAGATGTCGTCGGGACCCGGCAGATAGTTCGCGTCCGGAGACCGCAGGAAGCCGAAGCCGTCCTGCAGCACCTCGACGACGCCTTCGCCGATGATCTCCACCTCCCGCGCCGCGAGCTGCTTGAGGATCGCGAACATCAGCTCCTGCTTGCGCATCGTGCTGGCGTTCTCGACCTCGAGCTCCTCCGCGAAGGCGAGGAGTTCGGTCGGCGACTTGGACTTGAGGTCCTGGAGTTTCAGCTGCTGCATGGGGAGAGGTCTCTCGGGATGACGACCCGGAACCGGCGATGGTCGCATCGCCGGCCGATTGAACGGAGGAGAAACTTGCGTGTCGCGGTGAAGAACCGAAGAGCGTCCGCGGCACGAAGAGGAGGGAGGGCGAAACGATGGAGCGGCTCGGCCGGACCTCCGGATCTTCGATGCGCTCGAACGCTCACGAAGAAATCGTCTCGCAAGATGGGACGGCTGCAAAATAGTCGGTCCTGCCCTGCGTCGCAAGACCCCGGTTGGCGAAATCGAAGGCGTTCCCGCCCGACCCCCCTCAAAACGGCTTGACGATCACCAGGATCACGACGGCGATCATGATCAGGGTCGGCACCTCGTTCATGAAGCGCCAGTGGCGATGATTGCGATTGCCCTCGTCGCGGGCGAAATCGGCGACCGCCTTGGCGAAATAGCCGTGCGCGGCCGAAAGCCCGAGCACCAGCGCCAGTTTGGCGTGGAGCCAGCCGCCGTGAAAACCGAAGACGACGATCGCGATCCACAGACCCGCGACCCATGACACCACCATCGCCGGGTTGATGATGTAGCGCAGGAGCTTGCGTTCCATCACCTTGAAGGTCTCCGAAGCCTCCGACCCCGGCGCGACGCCGCAGTGATAGACGAAGAGCCGCGGCAGATAGAGCATGCCCGCCATCCACGAGATCACCGCGATCACGTGGAGTGACTTGATCCAGTCGTAGGCGCCCGGACCGATCGCATAGATCGACGCGACGAGGATCGCCCCGGTGATCGCCAGAGAAACGACCGTGCGCTTCACCCGCGTCCCGACTTCCGCTCGGCTCGCCGCCATGTCCCTCTCCTCACCGCTTCGCCGCGCGAACCCGCTCGACGAGGCGCGCCATGTTGGCCGGGTCGGCGTCCGGCGTGATGCCGTGACCGAGATTGAAGATCAGACGTCCCGCCCCGAGCCCTTCGAGCACCCGGTCGACGCCCTCGTCGAGAGCGCGGCCACCGACCACCACCCGCATCGGATCGAGATTGCCCTGCACCGCGACCTTGTCCTGGAGCTCGGCCCGCACGAAGGCATGCGGCATGGTCCAGTCGATCCCGACCGCGTCGACCCCGGTCTCGGCGACGTAACGGGCGAGCAGCGCCTGCGCGCCCTTCGGAAAGCCGATCACCCGCGCGCCCGGATGGATCGCCCGGAGACCGGCGACGATCGCCTTGGTCGGCGCGATCACCCACCGCTCGAACTCGCTTTCGTCGAGAACCCCTGCCCAGGTGTCGAAGATCTGCACCGCATCGGCGCCACGGGCGATCTGCCGCGCCAGATAGGCGATCGACGCCTGGACCAGAACGTCGATCAATTTGGCGAACCCGTCCGGATCGCGCAACGCCGCCTTGCGGGCCGGACCCTGATCGGAGGTGCCTCGCCCGGCGATCATATAGGTCGCCACCGTCCAGGGAGCGCCACAGAAGCCGAGGAACGTGGTCTCGGGAGGCAGCGCCCCCCGGATCCTTTCGACCGCCTCGTAGACCGGCCCCAGGCGCTCGTGGATGCGGGTCAGATCGAGCGCACCCACCCGATCGAGATCGAGCGGCTCGAGAACCGGACCTTCGCCCTCCTGGAACGCGACCTTCCGCCCGAGCGCGTCGGGGATCACGAGAATGTCCGAGAAGAGGATGGCCGCATCGAAACCGTAGCGGCGGATCGGCTGGAGCGTGACCTCGCAGGCGAGACCCGGATTGTAACAGAGGTCGAGGAAGCCGCCGGCCTGAGAGCGCGTCGCGCGATATTCCGGCAGATAGCGGCCGGCCTGACGCATGACCCAGATCGGCGGGGGGAACACGCTCGCCCCATTCAGCACCGCCATCATCTTTCGTTCGGTCATGCCGATCTCCCTCCGGGCCGAGTGGCCCACATCCCTTCTCTTCAGAACATTCTTCGAATGAAGTCTGCTGAGACTGTTTGACGGTGGATTACCGGGATCTCGCTCGATCCACAATGACTCACGTGTCACCCCCGATTCTCGACGGCGCATCGGATCGATTCCGGCTCGATGCGAGCGACCACCTCGTTAACGATTCGTTAATCTGTCTTTACAGAACCTTAACGAACTCGTTCGAGACTCGCGCCTGTGGACGAGGAGTCGAGATCTCCCGTCCGGCGCGTCCTCCGTCCCCAACCCGGTATGAGCGTGGCGGTTCGCCCTCGTTCCTTCGTTCCTGTTGATCGAATTGCACGAACGGGAGAGAGTGGCGCCCGCCGCGCCGACCGGCCCATTCGTCCACCGACGCCGGCCCCCCTGGGGACAAACCAGTGAACACCTCGACCAACTTCTTTCATCTTCATCTGATTTCGGATTCGACCGGCGAGACGCTGATCACCGTCGCGCGCGCCGCCGCCGCCCAGTACGAGAAGATCGAGCCGATCGAGCACATTCATCCCCTGATCCGGGTCGATCGCCATCTCGACAAGGCGCTGGTCGAGATCGAGCAGTTCCCCGGCATCGTGCTCTACACCCTGGTCAATCCGGATCTCGCCGCCCGCCTCGATCGGTTCTGCCGCGATCAGGGCCTGCCCTGCGTCTCCGTCCTGGCGCCGGTCCTCGACATCTTCCGTTCGTTCCTGAACGTGACCGAGACCTGGCGCGCCGGCGCCCAGCATTCGCTCGACGCCGACTATTTCAAACGCATCGAGGCCATGAACTTCACCATGGCGCACGACGACGGCCAGCTGCCGCACGACCTCGACGAGGCCGACGTGGTGATTCTCGGCGTGTCGCGCACCTCCAAGACACCGACCTCGATCTATCTCGCCAATCGCGGCATCAAGGTCGCCAACATTCCGATCGTGCCGGAGATCCCGCCGCCGCCGTCGCTGTTCCTGGTGACGAAGCCCCTGGTCGTCGGCCTCATCGCCAGTCCCGACCGCATCGCCCAGATCCGCGAGAATCGGGTTCTCGCCATGGGTTCGAAGGCCTTCGACACCACCTATGTCGATCGCCCCTCGATCGCCGCCGAGCTCGGCACCATGCGTCGGCTCTGCGCCGATCACGACTGGCCGGTGATCGACGTCACCCGCCGCTCGATCGAGGAGACCGCCGCTGCGATCACCGGCTATCTCCGCACCCATCGCCGCGGCTGACGCCACGCATCCGATTCGCCCGAGGAGATCCATGCCGAAGACCCTCGTCCTCGCCTCGCGTTCCCGTTCGCGCATCGCGCTGCTCGAGGGCGCCGGCCTCGCCTTCGCGACCGAACCCTCCGACGTCGACGAACGCGCCGTCGAGGAACCGCTTCTCGCCGCCGGGGCCTCGCCCGGCGCCCTCGCCCTTCATCTCGCGGAGGCCAAGGCGCTCGACGTCGCCACCCGCCGTCCCGGCGATCTCGTGCTCGGCTGCGATCAGACGCTCGGACTCGACGGCGAGCGTTTCGTCAAGCCGGAGAACCGCGCCGCCGCCCGCGCCCAGCTCGAACGTCTGCGCGGCCGCGCCCACGAACTCCACTCCGCCCTCGCCCTGGTCGAGGACGGCACCGTCGTATGGCGCCACGTCTCGGTCGCCGCCATGACCATGCGGCCCTTCTCCGACGCCTTCCTCGACGCCTATTGCGATCGCGCCGGCGACGCCGTGCTCGCGAGCGTCGGCTGTTATCAGCTGGAAGGGATCGGCATCACCCTGTTCGAGGCGATCGAGGGCGACTATTTCACCATCCTCGGCCTGCCGCTCCTGCCGCTTCTCGCCGAACTCCGCCGCCGGGGAGACCTGCCCGCATGACCGCCGCCGCGCCGCGCGCCTTCGTCCTCGGCTGGCCGATCGCCCAGTCGCGCTCGCCCCTGATCCACGGTTTCTGGCTCGCCGAACACGGCCTCGCCGGCTCCTACGAGCGCCTCGCGGTGCCGCCGGAGGAGATCGAATCCTTCCTGCGCGCTCTGCCCGGCGGGGCGTGGGCCGGCGGCAACGTCACCGTGCCGCACAAGGAGGTCGCCTATCGGATCGCTTCCGAAAGGGATCCCGTCGCCGAGGCGACCGGAGCGGTGAACACCCTGTGGATCGACGGCGGAAAACTCTGCGGCGCCAACACCGACGCGCCCGGCTTTCTCGCCAATCTCGACGATCGCTCCGAGGGTTGGGACACCCGACCCGGCGACGCCGTGGTCCTCGGGGCGGGCGGGGCGGCCTCCGCCGTCGCCTGGGGACTGCAGGCGCGCGGATTCCGCGTCCGCCTCGTCAACCGGACGCTCGCCCGCGCCGAGGCGCTCGCCGCCCGTCTCGGCGGAGAGACACGCGCGCACGGCTGGGACGACGTGTCGCGCCTCCTCGTCGACGCGCGCCTCCTCGTCAACACCACTTCGCTCGGCATGACCGGCAAGGACGACATGACGATCGATCTGGCGCCGCTCCCGAGCGATGCCCTCGTCACCGACATCGTCTACGTGCCGCTCGAGACCCCGCTCCTCGCCGCCGCCCGCGCCCGTGGCCTCGCCACCGTCGACGGCCTCGGCATGTTGCTGCATCAGGCCGTGCCCGGTTTCGAGCGTTGGTTCGGGGTCCGCCCGACGGTGACGCCGGCCCTGCGACGCCGGATCCTCGCCGATCTCGGAGGGATCGAATGATCGTCCTCGGCCTCACCGGCTCGATCGGCATGGGCAAGTCGACCACGGCCGATCTCTTCCGCGCGGCCGGTATCCCGGTCCACGACGCCGACGCCACCGTCCACGCGCTCTATCGCGGGCCCGCCGTGGCCGCGATCGAGGCGGCCTTTCCCGGCACCACGCGGGACGGCGGCGTCGATCGCGTCGCCCTCGGCGCCCGTGTCCTCGGCGACGACGCGGCGGTGAAACGGCTCGAGGCGATCGTCCACCCGCTGGTGCGCGCCGCCGAGACCGCCTTTCTCGATACGGCCCGGTCGTGCGGCCGGCGCGTCGTCGTCCTCGACATCCCGCTCCTCTTCGAGACCGGCGGCGACGCTCGGGTCGACGCCGTCGTCACCGTCACGGCGCCGGCCGACGTGCAACGCGCCCGCGTCCTCGCCCGCCCCGGCGCGACCGTCGAGACCTTCGAGCGCATCCTCGCCCGCCAGATGCCGGACGCCGAGAAGCGTCGCCGTTCGCATTTCCTGGTCGACAGCGGACGCGGTCTCGCCCCGGCCCGCCACCAGGTCGAGGGGATCCTGCGCGCTTGCCGGGGGATGAACCGCTGATCGGCGCCGCCCGGACTTGAACCGGAGGCGGCACCCTGATTCCATCGCGGCTCGGGCCGACGAGGGAGAACCGACCGTGCGCGAAATCGTCTTCGACACCGAGACCACCGGCTTCGATCCCAAGACCGGCGACCGTATCGTCGAGATCGGCTGTATCGAGCTCGTCAATCACATCGCCACCGGCCAGACCTTCCACGTCTACATCAACCCGGAACGGACGATGCCGCGCGGCGCCTTCGAGGTGCACGGGCTCTCCGACGAATTCCTCGCCGACAAGCCGAAGTTCGCCGAGATCGCCGCCGACTTCGTCGCCTTCATCGGCGACGCCCGCCTCGTCGCCCACAACGCCGAATTCGACTTCAAGTTCATCAACGCCGAATTCGCCCGCCTCGGCCTGCCGCCGGTGGGCTCGGAGCGCATGGTCGACACGTTGGCGCTGGCCAAGCGCCGCCACCCCGCCGGCCCCAACTCGCTCGACGCGCTGTGCAGTCGCTACGGCATCGACAATTCGCGCCGCGACCTCCACGGCGCGCTGCTCGACAGCGAGCTCCTGGCGGAGGTCTATGTCGAGCTGCTCGGCGGCCGTCAGGCCGCACTCGGCCTCGTCACCGAGGAACCCGGCCGTGGCCGCCGCGCCGACGGATCGGCCGCCGCCGCCCGCTCCGGCCCGCGCACCCGCCCGACCCCGCTCGCGCCGCGTCTCTCCGAGGCCGAATGGACCGCTCATCAGGCCTTCGTCGGCAAGATGGGGGAGAAGGCGCTGTGGACGCACTACGCCGGCCCCGAGCGCCCCGGCGAGAGCTGAGGATCGTCGCCCCCGAAACGAAAGACCCCCGGAGCCGGGCTCCGAGGGTCTCGATCGAAGGCGGAGTGGCGTCGCGTCAGTTGACGGCGGCGGCCTGCTGCGCGGCGTTCTGCTGATAGAGCGCGACGAAGTCGATCGGATCGAGCAGCAGCGGCGGGAAGCCGCCGTTGCGGGTCGAATCGGCCAGGATCTGGCGCGCGAAGGGGAAGAGCAGGCGCGGGCACTCGATCAGCACGAACGGGTGGAGGTGCTCCTCCGGCACGTTCTGGATCCGGAAGAGGCCGGCATAGACCAGCTCGACGTTGAACATGACGGTCTCTTCGAGCTTCGCCTTGGCGGTGAGCTTCAGCTCGACCTCGAATTCGGTCGCCGACAGCGGCTGCGCGCCGACGTTGACGTTGATGTCGATCTGCGGCCCGTTCTGCTGGGGGGCCAGCGAGTTCGGCGCATTGGGGTTCTCGAAGGAGAGATCCTTGACGTACTGGACCAACACGCTCAGGGAGGGGGCCTGGGCCTCTCCGGCGGCGCCGTTTTCTTCGCTCATCGCTGTTCTCCGGCTCGCCCGAACGCCGTGTCCGGGCCGAAATCGTCGCGCGATTGGCTAGCATGCGGGGGGCGCCCGAACAAGTCGAGCGAAGGAAGAGATCACACCGACCCCTCGTACCGAGGCTTCGGAGTTGCTAGATAAGGGGGGAAGTCGCGCGTCGCCCCGCCCGCACCGGGTTCGTCGGCGACATCGAGACGAGGATCCCGATCAGATGCATCTCGATTTCTACACCATCGTCTTCTTCGCCATCGCGGTGGTGATCTTCGTGCGCCTCTACGGCGTGCTCGGTCAGAAGAACGGCTCCGAGCGACCCCCCTTTCAGATCCCCGACGACGCCGACGACGGCACCGCCGGCAACGACAACGTCATCCCGATGACGCGGCCGAGCGGGGAGACGCGTCGCGAGACCGAGGCCGTCGTGGTCGATCACGAGCCGGCGGAGCCGACCGCCCCCGAGACGCCGCTCTCCGCGGCCCTGCGCGCGATCGCCTCCACCGACCGTTCCTTCGATCCGGTCCGCTTCGTCGACGGCGCCAAGATCGCCTACGAGATGATCGTCTCGGCCTACGCCAAGGGCGACCGCAAGGCCCTCAAGTCGCTCCTCTCCAAGGAGGTGATGGAGAGCTTCGGACGCGGCATCGACGAGCGCGAGAAGCGTGGCGAGAAGGTCGACTTCACCTTCGTCGGCCTCGATCGCACCGAGATCGTCGAAGCCGAGAACACCGGCGGCTCCGCCCGCGTCACCGTGCGCTTCGCCGCAAAGGTGATCTCCGTCACGACGGCCGCCGACGGCACCGTGGTCGACGGCGACGCGGCCCGCCTGACCGACCTGATCGACGTCTGGACCTTCGCTCGCGAGCTGAAGTCGTCCGATCCGAACTGGCGTCTGGTCGAAACCCGCGCCGTCTCCTGACGAGACCGGCCGAGCCGCCTCATCCTCCTCCCGGTGGATCGGCGGCTCGGCCGGACGGCGCCGGTCCCGTCGGCCGGCCGCCCTTCCCTCCACGCCCGCGAGTGCCCGCGAGACAGCGATGCAGGATCCGACCGCCGATCTCGTTCCGGTCGCCTTCGACGCCCTCGCCGGCTGGGCGGCGGCCGACGTGAGCGCGAGTTTCGCGGCTTTTCGCCGCGCCGCGCCCCATCACGTCGCGACCCCGCCGAAGACCCGAGCCCTCGGCATCGACGGTCACGCCCTCGCCCGCGCCCATGCCGCCGCTCTCGCCCTGCCGGAGAGGCTCGAGGCCGCCGCCGCCCGCCGCTTCTTCGAGACGCATTTCACCGCGCGTCGGGTGAGGCCGCGCGAGGGGACGCCCTTCCTCACCGGCTATTTCGAGCCGGAGCTCGACGGCACCCGTCGCCCCGGCGATCCGCGCTTCCCCGCCCCTCTCCTCGCGCGCCCCGACGATCTCGTCGACGTCGACGCCGCCACCCGTCCGCCCGGTTGGGATCCCGCCTATGCCTTCGCGCGGCGCACCGAGGACGGCCTCGAGCCCTATGCCGATCGCGCCGCGATCGAGATGGGCGCTCTCGCCGGGCGCGGCCTCGAGCTGGTCTTCGTCGCCGATCCGGTCGAGGCCTTCTTCGTCCATGTCCAGGGCTCGGTCCGCATCCGCCTCGCCGAGGGCGGCACGATGCGGCTCGCATATGCGGCGAAGGCCGGGCACCCCTATACGTCGATCGGCCGGCTCGCCATCGAGCGCGGGCTGATCGCCGCCGAGGCGATGACCCTCGACGTGTTGCGCGCCTGGCTGAAGGCCCATCCGGCCGAGGCCCGCGATCTGATGCGGGCCAATCGCTCCTATGTCTTCTTCGCCGAACAGGCCGATCTCGACCCGGGTCTCGGTGCGGTCGCCGCGGCCGGTGTGCCGTTGACCCCGGGCCTCTCCCTCGCCGTCGATCGCACCCTCCACACCTTCGGCACGCCGATCTTCCTCGACGCCGATCTGCCGCTCGGCACCGACGGCGCAACGGTGCCCTTCCGCCGGCTGATGCTCGCCGAGGACACCGGCTCGGCCATCGTCGGCCCGGCGCGCGGCGACGTCTTCCTCGGCTGCGGCGCCGAGGCCGGCCGTCGCGCCGGCCGCATCCGCCACGCCGCGCGCGACTTCGTCGTTCTGGCGCCGAACGGGGAGGGCACGCGATGACGTCGAGCCTCGGCCGCCGCCGCCGGACCCGCACCCTGAGCGAGGACGAACGCCGCCTCTGGGAGAAGATCGCCGAGACGATCGAGCCGCTGGACCACGGTCATCGCCGCGGCCGCCGCGCCGCCGCCGATCCCGGTCCCGATCCCGAGCCGGCGACGCCCCTCGACGCGGGCGTCGCGATCCCTCCTTCGCCCGCCCCGCCGGCCGCGAGCGTGCCGCGCGGCAAACCGACCGTGGTGCGTCCGACCGGACCGACCCGGCGTGGCGAGACTGCCGGCCGCCTGCCGGTGATTCACGTGAAACACGCCGAGCGGTCCGACGGTCTCGCCCCGGCGGTCACCGCGCCGCCCTCGCTCGCCCGCCTCGATCACCGCACCAAGCGGCGGCTGGTGCGCGGCGTCATCGCCATCGACGAACGCCTCGATCTGCATGGCGCGACCCAGGAGGCGGCGCATTCGATCCTGCGCGGCTTCCTGACGACGGCGCGGGCGCGCGGCGCCCGCATCGTCCTGGTCATCACCGGCAAGGGCAAGGGCAAGGGCGGCGCCGATCCCCACGATCGCGGCGTGCTGCGCCGGGCGGTGCCGCATTGGCTGTCCGAGCCGAGCCTGCGCGAGGTCGTCCTCGGCTTCGAGGAGGCCCATCTCGCCCACGGCGGGGCCGGGGCGATCTATGTCCGCCTGCGCCGCGTGCGCGGGGCGGGGGAGGGCGGCCGATGACCCCGTTCGGTGCCAAGCTGAGAAAACTGCGGTCGGAACGCGGCCTCACCCTGAAGGACATGGCGGCGGCGCTGAAGGTCTCGCCCGCCTATCTCTCGGCGCTCGAGCACGGCAAGCGCGGCGTGCCCACTTGGTACATGGTCCAGCGCATCATCGCCTATTTCAACGTGATCTGGGACGAGGCGGAGGAGCTGCAACGCCTCGCCGAGGCCTCCGACCCGCGCGTCGTCGTCGACACCGCCGGCCTCGACCCGGAGGCGACCGAACTCGCCAACCTCCTCGCCGCGCGCATTCGCGGCCTCTCCAAGGCCTCCCTCAAGGATCTGACCCACCGTCTGCGCGCCGCCGCCGCCAAGGACGGCGCCTGAGGTTCGATCCGCTCCTCCCGTCGTCACGAAAGCCCGCGACGGCCTCGCCCGCGACGCCCCGCGGCCCGTGCCGGCCGGTGGTCGCGGGCGGAGGGTCGCGGCCCACGAGGTGGATCGCCCGCCCGCCCGTCCCGATCGCCGAAAGCGCGGAAAACCGCCGTTCTTCCGCTGGCCGGCGGGTGGCGGCACGGTTCGCGCCCGCCGTCGCCCCGTCCGTGCCTTTGGTCGGGCGCCGGCGTGATCCCGGCGGCCGTCGCCGTCGCGGGCGACCGTCGTAATCCCTTGTTCGTCCGGTGCTAAGCCTCGCTCCGACGCCGTCGATCGGGGGGACGATCGATCGGCGGTCGTTCGATGAGCTTCGCTCGGTTCGGGACCCGCCATGGCTTCGATCGCCTCTCGCGACCACAAGATCACCGTCGTCGGCGCCGGTTACGTCGGCCTCTCCAATGCCCTGCTTCTCGCGCAGCACGAGGACGTCGTCCTCTTCGACATCGATCGCGAGCGCATCGACAAACTCGCCCGGCGCCGCTCGCCGATCCAGGATCCGGAGGTCGAGACCTTCCTCGCCACGCGCGCGCTGCGCCTGACCCCGACCACCGATCCCGACCGCGCCTATCGCGACGCCGAATTCGTGGTGGTGGCGACGCCCACCAACTACGATCCGATCACCAACGGCTTCGACACCACCTCGGTGGTCTCGGTGATCGAGGAGGTGACGCGGCGCCTGCCGAAGGCGATCATCGTCGTGAAGTCGACGGTTCCGGTCGGCTTCACCGCCCGTATGCGCGCGGTCTTCGGCACCGACGACATTCTCTTCTCGCCGGAGTTCCTGCGCGAGGGCCGCGCCCTCTACGACAATCTCCATCCCTCCCGCATCGTCGTCGGGGCCACCGACGATCGCGCCCGCCTGTTCGCGACCCTGCTCGAGCGTGGCGCCGAGAAGAAGAACATCGCCGTCGTCCTGACCGGCTCGACCGAGGCGGAGGCGATCAAGCTCTTCGCCAACACGTTCCTCGCGATGCGCATCGCCTATTTCAACGAACTCGACACGTATGCCATGAGCCGAGGGCTCGATTCGCAGAAGATCATCTCCGGCGTCTGCCTCGATCCGCGCGTCGGCGACTATTACAACAACCCGTCCTTCGGCTACGGCGGCTACTGCCTGCCCAAGGATACGCGCCAGCTCCTCGCGAACTATCAGGACGTGCCGCAGAACCTGATCCAGGCGATCGTCGCCTCCAACGGCACCCGCAAGGACTTCATCGCCGAGACGATCATCGCCCGCGCACCGCGCACGGTCGGCATCCACCGCCTGACCATGAAGTCGGGTTCGGACAATTTCCGCTCGTCGTCGATTCAAGGAATCATGAAGCGGATCAAGGCGAAGGGCATCGACGTGATCGTCTACGAGCCGACGCTCAAACAGCCGGCCTTCTTCAATTCGCCGGTCCTGCCCGATCTCTCCGACTTCAAGCGCCGCGCCGACGTCATCCTCGCCAACCGCCTCGACGTCGAACTGACCGACGTCGCCGACAAGGTCTTCACCCGCGACTTGTTCCACCGGGATTGAGCGGCGCCTCCGGCGATGCGCCGGGTCCCCGTCCGCCGGTGGCGAACGGGGAGACGCGGGCTCAGCCGTTGATGTCGTAGGCGGCGAGCGCCGCCATGTTGACGAGATCGGTATCGCGCGCGCCGAGCGGCACGATCTGCACCGGCTTGTCGAGACCGACCAGCAACGGGCCGATCACGGTCGCCCCGCCCAGCACCCGGAGCATGCCCGACGAGATCGCGGCGGCGTGGAAGGCCGGCATGATCAGCACGTTGGCCGGACCCTTGAGGCGGCAGAACGGATAGGCCGCCATCCGCGCCGGATCGAGGGCGACGTCCGCCGACATCTCGCCGTCGTATTCGAAGTCGACGTGGCGGCGGTCGAGGATGGCGACGGCCTCCTTGACGTGCGCGGTGCGCTCGCCCGGCGGCTGGCCGAAGTTGGAATAGGCGAGCATCGCCACCCGCGGCTCGTAGCCGAGACGACGGGCCGCGCCGGCGGCCTCCTCGGCGATGTCGGCCAGTTCCTCGCCGGTCGGCAGTTCGGTGATCGCGGTGTCGGCGACCAGAACGGTGCGGCCGCGCGCCAGGATCAGTGAGATGCCGATGACCCGGTGGTGCGGCTTCGCGTCGATGACACGGCGCACGTCCGCCATCACCGAGGCGAAGTGACGGGTGGTGCCCGACACCATCGCGTCGGCGTCGCCGAGCGCGACCATCGACGAGGCGAAATAGTTGCGATCGAGGACGAGACGGGCGCAGTCGCGGTAGAGGAAGCCGAGGCGCTGCTGCCGCTCGTAGAGATGGTCGGTGTAGGCCTTGACGCGGGGCGACTCGAGCACGGAGACGATCTCGATGCCTTCGTGGATGTCGATGCCGGCGGCATCCGCCGCCGCTTCGATCCGGTCGCGCCGGCCGACCAGGATCGCCGTGCCGAGGCCCTGGTTGGCGAAGGAGGCGGCGGCGCGGATCACCTGCTCCTCCTCGCCCTCGGCGAACACGACCCGGCGCGGTTCGGCCTTGAGCTTGGAGAAGACCCGCTGGAGCGTGCCGGCGACGGGATCGCGTCGCGCCGAGAGCTGCTGGCGATAGGCATCCATGTCGACGATCGGGCGCCGGGCGACGCCCGATTCCATCGCCGCCTTGGCGACCGCCACCGGGATCTCGGAGATCAGACGCGGATCGAACGGCACCGGGATGATGTACTCCGGTCCGAACTTCGGCCGCACGCCGCGATAGGCGGCCGCGACCTCGTCCGGCACGTCGGCGCGGGCGAGTTCGGCGATCGCATGGACGGCGGCGATCTTCATCTCCTCGTTGATGGTGGTCGCCCGCACGTCGAGGGCGCCGCGGAAGATGTAGGGGAAGCCGAGGACGTTGTTGACCTGGTTGGGATAGTCCGAACGGCCGGTCGCCACGATCGCGTCGGAGCGGATCGCGTGGACCTCCTCCGGCGTGATCTCCGGATCCGGGTTGGCCATGGCGAAGATGATCGGGTTCGGCCCCATCGAGGCGACCATCTCCGGCGTCAGCGCCCCCTTGGCGGAGAGGCCGAAGAAGATGTCGGCGCCGACCAGCGCCTCGGCGAGGTCGCGCTTGTCGGTCTCCACCGCATGGGCCGACTTCCACTGGTTCATGCCCTCGGTGCGGCCCTTCCAGACCACGCCCTTGGTGTCGCAGAGGATGACGTTCTCGGGGCGGAAGCCGAGCGCCTTGACGAGTTCGATACAGGCGATGCCGGCGGCGCCGGCGCCGTTGCAGACGAGCTTGGCGTCCTCGAGCTTCCGGCCGGTCAGATGCAGCGCGTTGATGATGCCGGCCGAGGAGATGATCGCGGTGCCGTGCTGGTCGTCGTGGAAGACCGGGATCTCCATCAGCTCGCGCAGACGGCTCTCGATGATGAAGCAGTCGGGCGCCTTGATGTCCTCGAGATTGATGCCGCCGAAGGAGGGGCCGAGATAGCGCACCGCCGCGATGAACTCCTCGACGTCCTGGGTATCGACCTCGAGGTCGATCGAATCGACGTCGGCGAAGCGCTTGAACAGGACCGCCTTACCCTCCATCACCGGCTTGGAGGCGAGCGCGCCGAGATTGCCCATGCCGAGAATGGCGGTGCCGTTGGAGATGACGGCGACCAGATTGCCCTTGGAGGTGTAGTCGTAGGCGAGCGACGGATCCTCGGCGATGGCGCGCACCGGAACCGCGACGCCGGGCGAATAGGCGAGCGCGAGATCGCGCTGGGTCGCCATCGGCTTGGTCGCGACGATCTCGATCTTGCCGGGCTTGCCCTGAGCGTGGAACTGGAGGGCTTCCTGGTCGGTGACGGCGAGGCGGGTGTTGCGGCCGGCCGACTTCTCGTTCATGTCCATTCTCGGTCTCCCGGGGGGGCCGCCGTTCGCGGCGCCTCGTTCGTCTCGTCCGGCGCGGATCGGCGCGCGGCGAGGGGAGGCGACCATAGTCGGCCCCCTCGTCGCGCTCAAGACGGGGAATGGGCCCCGTGGCCTCACTCATTGGTCTCGAGAGCGGCAAAATCGGTTCGATTCGCGCGGCCTCGATCGCGCGCCGCCCGGACGAGGCGCCACGGTCCCCGAACTTGGCCCCGATGCGGGCGATCTCGAAATCGGTGAACGCGCGCGAGAAGGTGCCTCCCGGCTGTCGCACCGCGCGCCCGCGTCGGCTATCTTCGCCCGCAACCCCGCCGCCACCGCTCCGACGAAGACCTTTGCCCATGTCCGACGCCGCCTCCCGTGACGATGCCGATCCGCGCCCGACGCCGGTCATGGAGCAGTTCCTGGAGATCAAGGCGGCCAATCCCGACAGCCTCCTGTTCTATCGGATGGGCGACTTCTACGAGCTCTTCTTCGGCGACGCCGAGGAGGCCTCGCGCGCGCTCGGCATCGTGCTCACCAAACGCGGCAAGCATCTCGGCGAGGACATCCCGATGTGCGGCGTGCCGGTGGTGCGCGCCGACGAATATCTCCAGCGCCTGATCGGCCTCGGCTTCCGGGTCGCGGTCTGCGAGCAGCTCGAGGATCCCGCCGAGGCGAGGAAGCGCGGGTCGAAGGCGGTGGTCCGCCGCGACGTCGTCCGTCTGGTCACGCCCGGCACGATCACCGAGGACACGCTGCTCGACGCCGGCCGCGCCAACCACCTGCTGGCGATCGCCCGGGTCGGCGGCGAAGGCGAGGGCGCCCGCTGGGGCCTCGCCTGGGTCGACGTCTCCTCCGGTTCGTTCCGCGTCCTCTCCACCGATCTCGCGGGCCTCTCCGCCGAGATCGCCCGGATCGAGCCGCGCGAGATCGTGCTGGCCGAGAAACTGTTCGAGGACGAGGCGCTGAAGCCGCTGATCCGGCACGAGAAGATCGCGCTCACGCCGGTCTCCGCCGCCCTCTTCGACGGCGCCACGGCGGAAGCGCGCATCGCCGCCTATTTCGAGGTGGCCGCCCTCGACGGCTTCGGCCGCTTCGAGCGGGCCGAGCTTTCGGCGATCTCAGGCGTCGTCGCCTATGTCGAGAAGACGCAGGTGGGCCTGCGCGCCCGGCTCGAGCCGCCGCGTCGCGAGGGCGAGGACGGCGGCACCCTCTCCATCGATCCCGGCACCCGCGCCAATCTCGAGATCATGCGCACGCTCTCCGGCGAGCGGCGCGGTTCGCTGCTGGCGGCGGTCGATCGCTGCGTCACGCCGAACGGCCAGCGCCTTCTCGCCGAGCGCCTCGCCGGCCCCTCGACTTGCGTTCCGGTGATCGGTCGGCGCGCCGATGCGGTCGCCTTCCTGCTCGAGGATCCGAGTTTCCGCCGCCAGTTGCGCGAGGCGCTCGCCTCCGCCCCCGACATGCTGCGCCCGCTCGGCCGCCTCGCGCTTCAACGCGGCGGTCCGCGCGATCTCGCCGCGATCGGCGCCGGCCTGACCGCCGCCGGCACCATCGGCGCCGCGCTGGCGCGCCTGCCGGTGCTGCCGGAGGAACTGGCGCGCGCCCGCGACGCCGCCCTCGAGGCGCCGCAGGACCTCGCCGAGGCGCTCGCGACCGCATTGGTCGACGAACCGCCGCTGCTGCGACGCGACGGCGGCTTCGTGCGCGCCGGCTGGTCGATGCCGCTCGACGAGGCGCGCGAACTCTCCGCCGACAGCCGCCGCCTGATCGCCCGGCTCGAGGGCGACTACGTGCTCGAGACCGGCATCAAGTCGCTCAAGATCCGCCACAACAACGTCCTCGGCTTCTTCGTCGACACCACCCCGGCGCATGCCGACAAGCTGACGAAGCCGCCGCTCGTCGAGCGCTTCGTCCACCGCCAGACGCTCGCCAACGCGGTGCGCTTCTCCACCGTCGAACTGTCCGATCTCGAGGCCAAGATCGCCTCCGCCGGCGAACGCGCGCTCGGCATCGAAAACGAGATCTTCGAGGATCTCGCCGCCCGCGTGCTCGCCGCCGAGGCGCCGATCCGCGCCGCCGCCGAGGCGCTGGCGATCCTCGACGTCGCCGCCTCCTTCGCCGAGATCGCCGACGCCGAGGGCTGGGTCCGGCCGATCGTCGAGGAGGGTCTCGCCTTCCGCATCGAGGGCGGCCGCCATCCGGTGGTCGAACAGGCGCTCCGGGCGGGAAGCGGCGAGCCCTTCGTCGCCAACGACTGCGACCTCGGCCCGCGCGGGAGCGAGACCGGCGGGCGCCTGATCCTGGTCACCGGCCCCAACATGGGCGGCAAGTCGACCTATCTCAGACAAAACGCGCTGATCGTCCTCCTCGCCCAGGTCGGCGCCTTCGTGCCGGCTCGGGCCGCGCGGATCGGCGTCGTCGACAAGCTCTTCAGCCGCGTCGGCGCCGCCGACGATCTGGCGCGCGGCCGCTCCACCTTCATGGTCGAGATGGTCGAGACCGCCGCCATCCTCAATCAGGCCGGCCGCTCGGCGCTGGTCATCCTCGACGAGATCGGCCGTGGCACCGCGACCTTCGACGGCCTGTCGATCGCCTGGGCGACGATCGAGCATCTCAACGCCGTCAACGGCTGCCGCGCCCTCTTCGCCACCCATTACCATGAGCTGACGGCGCTCGCCGATCGCCTGCCGCGCGTCGCCAACGTCACCTCGGCGGTGCGCGAGTGGAAGGGCGACGTGGTCTTCCTGCACGAGATCGTCGCCGGGGCGGCCGATCGGTCCTACGGCATCCAGGTGGCCCGCCTCGCCGGTCTGCCGGCCAAGGTGATCGACCGCGCTCGCCAGGTGCTGCGCCAGCTCGAGGAACAGGACCGCAAACGCCCGAAGGAGGCGCTGATCGACGAGTTGCCGCTGTTCTCGGCGCTGAAGGCGCCCGCCCCGGCCCCGGTCCCGGCGGCCGTTCCGCGCGAGGACCCGCGTCTCTCGAAGATTCTGGAGGCGATCGCGGCGATCGATCCCGACGACCTCACCCCGCGCGCCGCGCTCGACGCGCTCTATGCGCTGAAGGCGCGCGTCCGCACGATCGAGGCCGGCGACTGAGCCCGTTCACGGGAAAGCCGGATTCCTCCGCACATCCTGTCGATCCCAGCGATCGCCCTCGGCGCGAACCGGAGCCCGTCATGCTCGAACACGTCGATCTGCCCCTGATCCTCGCCGCCGGTCTGATCGGCGTGGCGAGCCCCGGCCCCTCGACCCTGGCGATCGCCGGGACCTCCATGGACTACGGCCGCCGGCGCGGGCTCGCGCTCGCCACCGGGATCACCTGCGGATCGCTGACGTGGTCGATTTCGGCGGCGCTCGGGCTCGGCACGGTGATGCTCGCCAATGCCTGGGTGTTCGAGGTGCTGCGCTGGGCCGGCGCGGTCTATCTCGCGTGGCTGGCGGTCCGCTCGGCGCGGGCGGCGCTGCGGCCGGGTCTGGTCGCGACCCGCGCCGTGCGGGCGCGCTCGACCGCGCAGACCGTGCTCCAGGGCTTCGCCCTCCACGTCACCAATCCCAAGGCGATCCTGTTCTTCGGCGCGCTCTATTCGCTCGGCGTCCCGGCGGACGCGACCGCCTCCGAGCTCGCGGTGGTGGTCGCGGCGGTCGGCCTGCAGAGCGCGCTGGTCGTGCACGGCTACGCGCTGCTCTTCTCCAACCGGGTCGCGACGGCGGCCTATCTGCGGCTCCGGCGGTGGTTCGAGGGTGCCTTCGCGATCGCCTTCGGCGCGGCGAGCTTCGCCGTCCTCACCGCGAAACTGCGCTGATCGCGGGCCGCGCGGATCCGAAGATCGGCGTTCGCGCGCGCGGTCACGCCGCCCGGCGCGAGGCGTCGGCGCCGTAGAAGTCGACGTAGCGCTGCGCGATCTGCTTCACCGGCATGACGATGAAGACGTCGGTGGTGCCGAACTGATGGTCGACCACGGCGCCGTCGCCGACCTTGGCGCCGACCCGGAGATAGCCCTTGATCAACGGCGGCAACGCCTTCATCGCCGCACGCGGATCGATCGCTTCCCTCGAGAGGCGGTCCATCGCGGTGTGGCGATGGGGCAGCGCGCGGACGCTCCAATCGGCGTCGGCCAGACAATGGTGATGCAGGAACGACAGGGGCAGGGCGAGGCGGCTCGGATCGGTGCCCTCGAGGCTGGCGCAGCCGATCATCGCGTCGATGCGGTGGCGCTGCACATAGGCCCAGATGCCCTGCCACAGGAGCTCGAGCGTGCGCTTGCCGCGCCACGCCGGCAAAACACAGGAACGGCCGAGTTCGAGGAATTCGAGGCCGGGGCGGGCGTCGAGCAGCGGCTGGAGGTCGTATTCCCCGGCCGAATAGAAGCCGTCGTGCCGCTCGGCGACCGACCGGCGCAGCACCCGGTAGGTGCCGACGATGCGCGGCCGCGTCTTGCCGAAGGGCTTGATCTCGGGATGATCGTGATCGAGCACGAGGATGTGGTCGCAGATCGCGTCGAAGCGATCGGCGTCGCGCCGGCTCATCATCGTCCAGGCGTCGGCGATCGCCGACATCTCCTCGTAGAACACCCGGAACCGCAGTTCCTGCGCCCGCTTGACCTCGCCGACGGTGCGGGCGAGCCGCACCTCGAGATTGCCGATCCGGCCGAGCGACTCGTCCTTGGCGGTGCCGACCAGCGGACCGACCGGCAACGGCACGCCGAAACCGGGGAGCACGTTGACGCGGCCCGAGGGCAGCCGGCGCGGCGGTACGAATCGGCCCAGAAACGGCAACGCGGGAGTGGCGGGGGCGACGGCGCGGGACATCGGCGGACCTCGTGAAGCGCGAGTTCGCACGGCACCGGATCCGGTCGACCCGTGCCGGAGCATCGGGCGATTCGGCCGGCCGGCGAGGCGGCATGGAGCCGTCAAACCATGCCCCGGCGACAGTCCCGTGACGATCCCGCGACGAAACCGTGACGGTCGCCTCAACCGGCCCTGTCGAGCGCCGGCGGGGCGGCGCGATCCCGCGCCTCCGCGAGGATCGTCGCGAGACGGTCGCGATCGATCGGCTTGACCAGAACCGCGTCGGCGCCACAGGCGAGCGCGCGCTCCGCCGCCGAGGGCGTGGCGTCCGCCGTCACCGCCACGACGAGCGCGGGCGGCGCCTCCGCCGGCTCGCCCGCCCGCAACTCGCGGATCGCGGCGAAGCCGTCGAGGCCGGGCATGTGCAGATCCATCAGCACCGCCGCGAAGGGCTGCCCCGCCTCGCGCGCGGCGGCGATCGCGTCGAGCGCGGCGAGGCCGTCCTCGACCACCGCGACGCCGTGACCGTCGTGCTCGAGCGCGGCGCGGCCGAGAAGGGCGTTGATCTCGTTGTCGTCGACGAGGAGCACGCGCAGTCCGCCCGTCGGCTCGGCCGCCTCGACGAGGGCTCGCGCCTGAGGCGCCTCGCCGCGCTCGACGGCGAGCGCGACGACGCGCGCCAGCGAGGCCGGGCGGATCGGCCGGATCAGGTGGGCGGCGAACCCGGCCGCGCGCAGCGCCGGCAGGGCATTGCGTTCGCCGGGCGGGATCAGCACCACGGCCGGCGCGGTCGAACCGAGCGCCCGCCATTCGGCCAGCACCGCGACCGGATCGGCCCCCCCCTGGCCGTCGATCAGCACGACGTCGCAAGGGTCGAGCGCGGCGAGTGCCTCGGGGGCGTCGACGAGACAGGCCTCGGCGCCGAGCGAATGGAGCCGGCGCACCAGGAGCGGGGGTTCCACCACGGCGCGCGAGATCAGCCCGATGCGGCGGCCGCGCAAGGGGCGTTCCAGCGGCGCGGCCGGGCCGGCGGCCGGAAGGTCGAGCTCGAAGGCGAAGGTCGAGCCCGCGCCCGGCCGGCTGACGAGGCCGATCGTGCCGCCCATCCGCTCGACGATGCCGCGGGCGATGGCGAGGCCCAGCCCGGTGCCGGCGGCGGAGCCGACCCCCTCGGTCTCGATTCGCTCCCAGGCGTCGAAGATCCGCGAGGCCTCGGCGGCGTCGATGCCGATGCCGGTGTCGCGCACCCGGAAGACCACCCCGGTCTCGCTGCCGGTGACTCGTTCGACCTCGATCGCGACGCCGCCGGTCTCGGTGAACTTGACCGCGTTCCCGGTCAGATTGATGAGGACCTGGCGCAGCAGGAGCGGGTCGACGAGGACCGGGGCGGAGAGACGCGGCGCGACGAAGCCGGCCAGTTCCAGGCCCTTGGCCTGACAGGGCGGCGCGAGCAGTTCGATCACGTCCTCGACGACCGTCTCGAGCGAGGTCGGAACCGGCGTCGGCTCGACGTTGCCGTCCTCGAGGCGGGAGAGGTCGAGATAGCCGTCGACCAGTCGCAGGAGGGTGGTGCCGGAGGCGCGGAGGGCGGCGACATAGGCCTTCTGCTCCGCCGTCAGCGCGGTCTCCCCGAGGAGATCGGCGAGGCCGAGAATGCCGGTCAGGGGCGTGCGGATCTCGTGCGCGGCCAGCGCCAGGAAATGCGCCTTGGCGTCCATCTCGGCCTCGGCCGCGCCGAGATCCGGCGCCGACACGCTGGCGAGTGGCGCCGCCGCCGGGGCCTGCGGGCGCAATTGGTTCAGGATCACCGTCAGCGCGGCGCCGACGCCGCCGACGGCGACGATGTCGCGGGCGAGTTCGGGGTCGGCGATGCCGGCGACCACGGTGAGGCCGATCCCGGCGAGGGCGAGGCCGCCGAAGCGCGACCCGCGCCGGGACGGGCGGGAGACGGGCGGTTCGGCGGGGAGGGCGACCTCTCGGGGCATCGGACGGTCCGGATACGCGAGACGATGGGAAACCGGAGACCGACGTCGACGGGATCGGGACGACGTTCGGCGAGCCCGGCGGACAGGACCCGAGCCCGAACGCATCTTGCCCCGACAGGAGTTGCGAAAGACTTGATGGCGCGAGGATCGCGGGCCTTCGTCCGCATCGGACGCCGCCGCGCGCGGTCCCGCCGCGCGCGGTCCCGTCGCGAGCGGGCGCCTCGGGGGCGAGGCGCGCCGGCTCAGGCGGCGCCGGCCAGTTGCTCGCCGGCGCGGCGGTGGCTGAGCGCCTCGGCGAGATGCAACCGTCCGACGCGCGGCGCCTCGTCGAGATCGGCGAGGGTGCGCGCCACCTTGAGCACGCGGTGGTAGGCGCGAGCCGACAGACGCAGACTGTCGGCGGCATCCGAAAGCAGCTTGCGCCCACCGGCGTCGGGCGCGGCCACTTCCTCGACCAGCGCGGCGGGCATGTCGGCATTGGTGAGGATCCGGTCGAGCCCGAGCGCGCGGAAGCGTGCGGTCTGGATCGCCCGGGCGCGGGCGACGCGGGCGGCGACCTCGCGCGAGCCCTCGCGCGGCGCCGGCAGGATCAGATCCGCCGCACTCACCGCCGCGACCTCGACCCGCAGGTCGATCCGGTCGATGAGCGGCCCGGACAGGCGCGCCTGATAATCCTCGGCGCAGCGCGCGCCGCGCCGGCAGGTGTGGCCGGGCTCGCCGGCATGGCCGCAGCGGCACGGGTTCATCGCGGCCACCAGTTGGATCCGCGCGGGATAGCTGACGCGATGATTGGCCCGGGCGATCACCACCTCGCCGGTCTCGAGCGGCTGGCGCAGACTGTCGAGCACCTGCGGATGGAACTCCGGCAGTTCGTCGAGGAAGAGGACGCCGTTGTGGGCGAGCGACACCTCGCCCGGCCGCGCCTTGAGGCCTCCACCGACCAGCGCCGCCATCGAGGCGGAATGATGCGGCGATCGAAACGGCCGGCGATCGGTCAGCCGCCCGTCGGCGAGCTGGCCGGCGATCGAGGCGATCATCGACACCTCGAGCAATTCGCGCGGTTCGAGCGGCGGCAGGATCGACGGCAGGCGGCTCGCCAGCATCGACTTGCCGGACCCCGGCGGCCCCACCATCAGGAGATTGTGACCCCCGGCGGCGGCGACCTCGAGCGCGCGTTTGGCGGTCTCCTGACCCTTGACGTCGGCGAGATCGGGCAGATCGCTCGCCGCCTCGCGCACCTTCGGCGTCGGCCGGGCGACGACCTGGGTTCCCTTGAAGTGATTGGCGAGCTGCGTGAGGCTGCGGCCGGCGACGATGGCGAGATCCGGGCTCGCCCAGGCGGCTTCCGACCCGCTCTCCGCCGGGCAGATCAGCCCCTTGCCGAGCGCGCTCGCGCCGATCGCCGCCGGAAGAACCCCCGCCACCGGGGCGATCGTGCCGTCGAGCCCGAGTTCGCCCAGCGCGACGTGATCGGCGAGCTGATCGCCGGGGATCGCCCCGATCGCCGCCAGGATCGCGAGCGCGATCGGCAGATCGTAATGGCTCCCCTCCTTGGGCAGATCGGCCGGCGCCAGATTGACGGTGATGCGCCGCTGCGGCAGCGCGAGGCCGGAGGCGAAGAGCGCCGCGCGGATGCGCTCACGACTCTCGCCGACGGTCTTGTCGGGAAGGCCGACCAGGGCGAAGACCGGATTGCCGGCGGTGATCTGAACCTGGACGTCGACCGGCACCGCCTCGATGCCCTGAAACGCCACCGTGGTGACCCGCGCGACCATGGCTCGCCCCTCCCTCGATGGTTCTCATTAGAACAAACCGAGATCGATTGCAACCGGAGCCGCCGATTCCGCGATCGTCCGGTTGCAAAATGGGAACATCGCTCGAACGGCTCGTCATACCGAGCCTACGAAGTCTCGACCCGTCCGAACCTTCGTAGGCGAAGGCGAGCCCGAACGGGCGTCGGCTGGTCGGGTCGCAACCACAGGAAATTCCGACGAGTCGGAATTTCCTGTGATCGGTATCACTTGGTGTCGTCGAGCAGATCGCGCCGCGTCAGGACGTCGAAACCGGCGTAGACGATCTCGGGCGTGCGCCGTCCCGCCCGCCGCGCCGTCAGGATCTCGGCGATGCGCGCCCCCATCTCGGCCGGCCGCTGCCCGACCAGCACATGGCCGAGACCGTCGCGCACCAGGGCGCGTTCGACCGGCAGGGCGTCGGCGACGACCAGAACCACCTTGGCCCGGTCGAGACGGTCCTTGTGACGGCCGGCGATCTCGCGCCACCGCGCCTCGTCGAGGAAGGGCCAGGCCCCGACCGAGATCACCGCGTCGAGTTCGGCGTGATCGCTCATCACCCGGTCGAGCGCCGCCGCCGCCTCGCGCGGCTCGGTCGACGTGGTCACCGGCGAAGCCGGGATCTCGTGCCACGACGGTCCAAGCGCGTCGCGGACGCCGGCCACCCGTTCGGTGAGATTGCGCGAGGCGGAATCGCCGGTCAGCACCGCGTAGAGGCCGCCGTCCGGCCGCCACCGGCGCAGCGATGCGCCGAGCGCACGGCCGAAGTCGCGCGCGTCGCTGCCGACGAAGGCGTCGCGGGCATCCGCCGGCAGATCGGCGTCATAGGCGATCACCGGAAGGCCGGCGGCGCGCGCGGCGGCGACGGCCGGCAGGACCTCGGAGATCAGTGCCGGCGAGACGGCGATCCCGTCGATCTTCTCGGCGGTGAGGGCGGCGATGATCTCGCCCTGGCTGCGCGTCTCCGCGCGGCCGGGGGCGAGGAAGACGCAAGTCGCGCCGTCGAGCGTGGCCGCGCGCGCCGCGCAACCCGCCGCCACCGCCTCGTGGAAACTGCTGCCGGCGGCCGGCCCGACCACGGCGTAGCGCTCAGCCGCCACGCCGTCGCCGCCCCCGCCGAGGAGGGCGCCCGCGACCGCGAGGCCGGCGGCGAGAAGAGTGCGAGCGGCGCGGACTGCAGTCACGGGCGGGCCTCCGGAGGCTGTCGTCAGGCGGCGCGCGCGGCGATCCGGGCCTCGATACGGTCCCATACCATCGCGGCGATGTCCGGCCCGCCGAGACGGCGGATGGCGCGGATGCCGGTCGGCGAGGTCACGTTGATCTCGGTCAGCCAGTCGCCGATCACGTCGATGCCGACCAGGATCAGGCCGCGTTCCTTGAGCGCCGGGCCGATCCGCTCGCAGATCTCGCGTTCGCGCGGGGTGAGGTCCGTCGCCGCCGCCTGCCCGCCGCGCACCATGTTGGAGCGCAGATCGTCGGCCGCCGGCACCCGGTTGACCGCGCCGGCGAAGACGCCGTCGACCAGGATGATGCGCTTGTCGCCGTGCCGCACCTCGTGCTGATAGCGCTGGATCACCCAGGGCTCGCGCCAGGTCGAGGCGAACATGTCCATCAGCGAGCCGAAATTCTCGTCCTCGGCCCGAACCCGGAACACGGCGGCGCCGCCGTGGCCGTAGAGCGGCTTCATCACGATGTCGCGGTGCTCGGCGCGGAAGGCGCGGATCTCCTCGACGTCGCGGGTGATCAGCGTCGGCGGCATCAGGTCGGGGAATTCGGTGACGAAGATCTTCTCCGGCGCGTTGCGGACGCTGGCGGGATCGTTGACCACCAGGGTCCTCGGGTGGAGCCGCTCCAGCATGTGCGTCGTGGTGACGTAATGGAGATCGAACGGCGGATCCTGGCGCAGCAGGATGCAGTCGAATCGGGCGAGATCGACCCGCTCGGCGGCGCCGAGGGTGAAGTGGTCGCCGGCGACGTCGCGCACGGTGAGCGCCTCGACTCCGGCGAAGACGCGGCCGTCGCGCAGGGCGAGCCGGTCGGGCGTGTAGTGCCACAGGCGGTGTCCGCGCGCCTGCGCCTCGAGCAACAGGGCGAAGGTCGAATCGCCGGCGATCTTGATCGTGGCGATGTGGTCCATCTGGACGGCGACGTCGAGCGTCATGCGACAGCGATCCTCTCTTCGGCGGCCACGGGCGCGAGGCGTCGCGGGGTGGCCGCGGTCGTGCGGCGTGGTTCCGTTCTAGCGCGCGCGCTCGGCGCCGACAACGCCACGAAACCGTGACCGAAACGGGTGTTCGCGGTCGAAATCGGTTCCGGGGACGACCTTCCGCAGCGTTTCATGTGGAACATCGCCGTCACCGGCGCCCGCGCGGCAGATCGAGATCGTCGCCGCGAAAGGCGTCCGCGCGGTGGCGCGGCCAGCGGTTCGGCAGCACCGCGATCACGTCGAAGCGGCGGTCGAACGCGGCGTAGTGGGGATGGCCGGCGACCCAGAGATCGGCGGCGGCGAGGATGCGCGCCCGCGCCCGCGCCGTCACCGCCTCGATCGCCGCCTCCTCGGTGGCGCGCGCCTTGACCTCGACGAAGACCAGGGTGCGGCCGCGCCGGGCGATCAGGTCGATCTCGCCGGCCCGGCAGCGGAAGCGACGGGCGAGGATCCGGTGGAACTTCAGGCGCAACACCCACGCCGCCCGCGTCTCGGCGTCGAGCCCGAGACCATAGGCGCGGCGGCGCTCATCGCGGTCGCGCGGGCTCATCGCGGCGGCTCGCCTCCGCCGCTCTTCAGCGCCATGGCGCGCTCGTAGAGCGCCTTGCGGTCGAAGCCGGTGAGGCGCGCGACCTCGGCCACCGCCTTGCCCGGCGCCTGACGGGCGAGCGCGGCGCGCAACATCGCGTCGACGTCGGCCGCACTGGTCGTCTCCTCGGCCGGCGGACCGATCACCACGACGACCTCGCCCTTGACGGAACGCGCGGCGAAGGTCTCCGCCAATGCGCCGAGCGGCGCTCGCACGATCTCCTCGAAGGTCTTGGTCAATTCGCGCGCCATCGCCGCCGGACGCTCCGGCCCGAGCACCGCGACCGCGTCGGCGAGGCAGTCCGCCAGCCGATGCGGGCTCTCGTAGAAGATCAACGTCGCCGGAACCCGGGCGAGCGCCTCCAGCCGATGGCGCCGCGCCTCGCTCTTGGGCGAGAGGAACCCGGCGAAGAGGAAGGCGTCGGAGGGCAGCCCGCTCGCCACCAGCGCCGCCAGCATCGCCGAGGGACCCGGCACCGGGATCACCCGATGGCCGGCGGCGATCACCTCGCCCACCAGCTTGAAACCGGGATCCGACACCAGCGGCGTCCCGGCGTCCGACACCAGCGCCACCGCCTTGCCCTCGTCGAGGGCGGCGAGCAGTCGCGGCCGCCTTTCGGCGGCGTTGTGATCGTTGTAGGAGACGAGACGGTTGCGGATGCCGTAGCGCTCGAGCAGCACCCGCGTCACCCGCGTGTCCTCGCAGGCGATCGTGTCGGCGCCGGCGAGGGTCTCGAGCGCGCGCAGCGAGACGTCGGCGAGACGGCCGATCGGCGTGGCGACGACGTGCAGGCCCGGCGCGAGACGCGGCGCGGTGAAGGTGGCGGCGTCGATGCGATAGGTCGCGGAGCCCGGCGCGTCGTCGATCGTGTCGTCGTCGGGGCTCGCGTCCGTTTGTCTCAGGTCCGTCATCTCGACCCTTCGTCGGGGGGAAAAGGCTGGTGAAAACGCCGGCTTCTCAGGTTTCGGAGAGCGGACGGGGTGGAATTCGGGGCGTCGGGTTTTGACTTGTCGCCCCGGGAAGGACAAAATCCGACCCGAATGGGCCAGTACGTCGGGTGGCCGCATCGTCCGAAAAGAGGTGTTCCTCCTTGCCGCGCAATGCCCCCTCCCTCGCCGCTCGCCGGCGGTTTCTCACCGTCGCGATCACCGGCGTCTCCACGCTCACCCTCGCCGCCTGCGGCAGCACCTTCCCGGGTGGGAGCGGGGGCGGTGGTTTCGCCGAACCTACACCCGGCGGAGCCATGCCCGCCAGTGGCGACGTGATCGGCGCCGGGTCGGTGCGCATCGCGCTGATCCTGCCCAAATCCGCCGGCGGCCAGTCGGCTCAGATCGCCGGACAGCTGCGCAACGCCGCCGAACTGGCGCTGAAGGACTTCCCCGGCGCCGACGTCCAGATCATGGTCAAGGATGACGCCGGCACCACCGAGGGCGGCCAACGCGCCGCCTCCGAGGCGGTCGCCCAGGGCGCCCAGCTGATCATCGGCCCGCTCAACGCGGTATCGGCGCGCGGCGCCGCCGAGCCGGCCCGCGCCGCCGGCGTGCCGGTCGTCACCTTCACCACCGACACCTCGGTCGCCTCGCGCGGCGTCCATCTGATCGGCTTCCTGCCCGCGACCGACGTCGAGCGCATCGTCTCCTACGCCGCCTCGCAGAATCGCAAGTCGATGGCGGCGATCGTTCCCGACGACGCCTACGGCCTGATCGTCGAGGCCGCCTTCCGCGAACAGGCCGCCCGCTCGGGCGTCCGCTTGATGGGGGTGGAGCGCTACAAGGGCGACACCGCCGACATCCAGGCCAAGGCGGCGACGGTCGCCAAGCTCGGCTCGTCGATCGATTCGGTCTTCGTACCGGACGCCGGCGGCAACGCCGCCATGGTGATCCAGTCGATGGTCTCGGCCGGGCTCGATCGCTCGCGCGTCAAGTTCCTCGGCTCGGGCCGTTGGAACGATCCGGCGAGCCTCTCCTCGCCGGCGCTGGCCGGCGGTTGGTTCCCGGCGGTCGATCCGACCGGATCCGACGGCTTCAGGAGCCGCTATCAGGCGAACTACGGCTCGGCTCCCGGCCCGCTCGCCATTCTCGGCTACGAGGCGGTCTTCCTCGCCGCGGGGCTGGTCCGCAATGCCGGCGCCAAGCCCTTCCGTGACGACGTGTTGCTCTCGCGCAACGGCTTCCTCGGCGTCACCGGCCTGTTCCGCTTCAAGGCCGACGGCACCTCCGAGCGCGGTCTCGCGGTCATGGAGGTCGGCGGCGGCACCGCGCGCATCGTCTCGCCCGCGCCGAAGCAGTTCGCGCCCGGGTCGTGAACCCTGTCGTGACGGGGGCCTGATCCCGGCGGTGGCCCGGGGTCGGCCGCTCACGCGCCCCCACACTGTCGAGACATGAAAAAAACGGCGGCGCCCGGTGGGCACCGCCGTCCTGTCGATCGTCGCGTGGCGCGAAACGGCGGCGTTCAGTGCGCCGCGCCGCCCTTCTTGGCGAAGAGGCCCGACGCGGTCAGCGCCAGAATGAAGGCGTACATCACCGCGACGCCGACCAGGGCGCCGATGATGAGGCCGGCATAGCCGAACATCACGGTGGCGCCGACCCAGACGACGACGGCGAGAAGCATGGCGATCAGAACGGACATCGATTCCTCCTCGAGAAGGGAAAACGGACGGCGAGGTCGGGGCGGCCGCCCGTGAGCAAGTTCTGCCCGGTCCCCTCTCGCGCACCCACGGCACCGTGGGAAACGCGGCTTGATACATCGGGAAAACCACGGACGTAAAGCCTCCCTTGGTCGCAGAGCTGTCCGCCCCTCCGTGGGCGCCCGGACGATCGGCCATGGAAATACCGCGCGCGTCGTGGCAAAGGTGGCGCACCGGGACCGGCGGAGACGGGAGCCGCCCGGCGCGAACGGACGACGAGGAGACGGACCCCCGATGACCGCACCGAGACTGCTCGAGGGCCTGATCGATTCCGCCGACCTGCGCCGCCGCCTGACCGCGCTCGTCGCCGACGGCGCCGACGGTGGCAATCCGGCGATTCGTGCCAAGGTTCTGACGATCCTCAAGGAGGAACGCGCCAAGACCCGCGATCGCGTCCAGCGCCTGCTTCTGGCCGATCGGCGCGGAGTGCTCTGCGCCGAGCGTCTCTCCCACGTTCAGGACGAGCTGATCCGCGTCGTCTACGACTTCGCCGTGACCCACGTCTATCCGGTCAAGAACCCCTCCTCGGCCGAGCGCCTGTCGGTCACGGCGGTCGGCGGCTACGGCCGCGCCACCCTGGCGCCGGGCTCCGACATCGATCTCCTGTTCCTGCTGCCCTACAAACAGACGCCGTGGGGCGAGAGCGTCGTCGAATACATCCTCTACATGCTGTGGGATCTCGGCCTGAAGGTCGGCCATGCCACCCGCAACGTCGAGGAATGCATCCGCCTGTCGCGCTCCGATCTGACCATCCGCACCGCCATCCTCGAGGCGCGCTGGATCTGGGGCGACCGCCCCCTGTTCGACGAACTGACCGTGCGTTTCGATCAGGAGGTGGTGCAGGGCACCGGCCGCGAATACATCGCCGCCAAGCTCGCCGAGCGCGACGAGCGCCACAAGCGCCAGGGCATGAGCCGCTATCTGGTCGAGCCCAACATCAAGGAGGCCAAGGGGGGCCTGCGCGATCTCCAGACCCTGTTCTGGATCGCCAAGTACTTCTATCGGGTCAAGGACGCCCGCGATCTGATCCAGGCGGGGGTCTTCTCCCGCGCCGAATACCGCCGCTTCGAGCGCTGCGACGACTTCCTGTGGGGCATTCGCTGCCACATGCACTTCGCCACCAACCGGGCCGAGGAGCGCCTCTCCTTCGATCTCCAGCGCGAGATCGCCGCCCGTCTCGGCTATGTCGACAAGGCCGGCCAGCGCTCGGTCGAGCGCTTCATGAAGCACTACTTCCTGGTGGCCAAGGACGTCGGCGACCTCACGCTGATCTTCTGCGCCGCCCTCGAGGAGGAGCACGTCAAGCAGACCCCGGCGCTGAACCGCCTGCTCGGCCGCTTCACCCGCCGCCGCAAGCCCAAGGTGGTCGGCGACGGCGGCCCCTTCGTGGTCGACAACGCCCGCATCAACGTCGCCGATCCGACCGTGTTCGAGCGCGATCCGGTCAATCTGATCCGCATCTTCCACGAGGCCGACCGCCACAACCTCGACTTCCACCCCGACGCGCTGCAGCTGATGACCCGGTCGCTGCGCCTGATCGACGAGGCGGTCCGGAACGACGAGGGCGCCAACCGTCTGTTCGTCGACGTCGTCGCCTCGCGCCATTCGCCCGAGCGCATTCTGCGCCGCATGAACGAGACCGGCGTGCTCGGCCGCTTCGTGCCCGAGTTCGGCAAGGTCGTGGCGATGATGCAGTTCAACATGTATCACCACTACACCGTCGACGAGCACCTGCTGCGCACCATCGGCGAGCTCTCGGCGATCGAGAAGGGCGCCATCAAGGACGAGGTGCCGCTCGCCACCGAGCTCTTCCCCGGCATCCAGAACCGCAAGGTGATCTACGTCGCGACGTTCCTGCACGACATCGCCAAGGGCCGGCCGGAGGATCATTCGCTCTACGGCGGCAAGATCGCCCGCAAGCTCGGACCGCGCTTCGGCCTGACCCCGGCCGAGACCGAGACGGTCGCCTGGCTGGTCGAGAACCATCTCGTCATGAGTTCGGTCGCGCAAGGCCGCGATCTCAACGACCGCCGCACCATCGAGACCTTCGCCGAGATCGTCCAGAGCCCCGAGCGCCTGCGCCTGCTGCATTGCCTGACCGTCGCCGACATCCGCGCCGTCGGTCCCGGCGTCTTCAACGGCTGGAAGGGCCAGCTCCTGCGCACGCTCTATTACGAGACCGAACCCTTCCTCGCCGGCGGCCATTCCCAGGTCACCCGCGACCAGCGCGTCGCCGGCGCCAAGCGGGAGTTGTGCGATCGCCTCGTCGGCTGGTCGGAGGAGGACAAGAAGGCCTATGTGGAGCGCCACTACGCGCCCTATTGGCTGCGCGTCGACATCGCCCGCAAAATCGAGCACGCCACCTTCATCCGCGAGGCGACCCGCGATCGCAAGCACCTCGCCACCTCTGTGATGCCGCACATCTTCGAGGGCGTCACCGAGATCACCGTGCTCGCCGACGACCATCCCCGCCTCTTGTCGGCGATCGCCGGCGCCTGCGCCGTGGCCGGCGCCAACATCGTCGACGCCCAGATCTATACGACGACCGACGGCCTCGCCCTCGACACGATCTTCGTCGGCCGCGAGTTCCCCGACGACGCCGACGAACGCCGCCGCGGCCAGCGCATCACCGCGCTGATCGAGAAGACACTGACCGGCGTCGAACGCCTGCCCGAGCAGGTCGAGCAGAAGAAGGGGCTGGTCAAGGCCCGTCTGAAGGCGTTCCAGATCCCGACCGACGTGATGGTCAACAACGCCTGGTCGGATCGCTTCACCGTGATCGAGGTCTCCGGGCTCGACCGCCCCGGCCTCCTCTTCGACCTCACCCGCGAGATCTCCGATCTCAACCTCAACATCGCCTCGGCTCACGTGGCGACCTTCGGCGAGCGCGCGGTCGACGTCTTCTACGTGACCGATCTGATCGGCCACAAGGTCGAGAGCCGCTCGCGCGAAAAGACGATCCGCGAGCACCTCGTCCGCGCCTTCGACGGTCCCTCGCGCGAGGCCGCGCGCAAGCCCGCGGCATGACCGGGGCCGGCGGCGGAGGGCGGCGATGACGATCCTGCGCAACGCCGTCGTGGTCGGCTCGGCCACCCTGCTCAGCCGCCTGCTCGGCTTCCTGCGCGACGGGCTCGTCGCCGCCGTGCTCGGCTCGGGGCCGATCGCCGACGCCTTCGTCGTCGCCCTGCGCCTGCCCAATCTGTTTCGCCGCCTCTTCGCCGAGGGCGCCTTCGCCGCCGCCTTCGTGCCCGCCTATGTCGCGCTGCGCGAGGAGGCCGGCGAGGAGGCCGCCCGCCGCTTCGCCGGGCGGGCGCTGGTCGTCCTGACCGTGGCGACGTCGGTCCTGACGGTGGCGACCTGGATCTGGGCCGAGCCGCTCGTCGCCGTCCTGGCGCCGGGCTGGGCCGACGACCCGAACCGGCTGGCGACCGCCGCCGCGCTGACCCGCCTGGCCTTTCCCTATCTGATCGGGATCGCGGTGGTCGCCCTCCTCGGCGGACAGTTGGCGGCCGAGAAGCGCTTTCTCGCCGTCGGCCTCACTCCGGTGATCCTCAATCTCCTGCTGATCGCGACGCTGGTCGGCCTGATCGTCCTCGCCGTGCCGAGCGGCCTTCTCGCCGGGCGGCTCCTGTCGGCGACGGTGGCGATCGCCGGAGTGGTTCAGGCGCTGTTCGTCTTCGCCGTCGCCGCCCGCGCCGGGATCCTGCCGCACCTTGCCCGTCCCGACCGCTCGCCGGCCTTGCGGAAGCTGGGACGCGCGGTGCTTCCCGGCCTCTTCGCCGGCGGCTTCGCCGAGCTGAGCCTCGTCGTCGGCACCATGATCGCCTCGATCGAGCCGGGCGCCGTCGCCTGGCTCTACTACGCCGACCGTCTCTATCAGCTGCCGCTCGGGATCGTCGGCATCGCCATCGGCCAGGTCCTGCTGCCGGAGATCACCGAGGCGGTGATGAACCGTCCCGCCGCGACCGTCCACCGGGTCCAGAACCGCGCCTTCGAGGCCGCCCTCGCCCTCGCCCTGCCGGCGGCGGTCGGCCTCGCGCTGCTGGCGACGCCGATCGTCGCCGTGCTCTTCGAGCGCGGCGCCTTCACCGCCGCCGACACCGCCGCGACGGCGCGGGCCTTGACCGCCTTCGCCCTCGGCCTGCCGGCCTTCGTCGGGATCCGCGTCCTCACCGCCGCCCATTGGGGGCGCGGCGACACGGTGACGCCGATGATCCACGGCCTCGTCGCGGTGGGAGTGAACATCGCGCTGGCGCTGGCGCTGCGGCCGTCCCTCGGTTGGGTCGCCGTCGCCTGGGCGACCGCCGCCGCCGCCTGGGCGAACCTCGCCCTTCTCGCCGCCGCCCTGATCCGGAGCCGACACTGGCGCTTCGACGGAGAGAGCCGCCGCCGGCTGCCGCGCCTCCTCGCCGCCGCGCTCGCCATGGGCGCCGGGGTGGCGGCGCTGCGGCCCCTCGGCGTCGATGCCCTTCTCGCCGCGCCCTCCACCTCGGCGCGCCTCGCCGGCCTCGGCCTGCTCGTCGCCGGCGGGGTCGCGGTCTACGCCGGCCTCGTCGTCCTCACCCGGGCGATCGACCTCGCCGCGCTCGGCCGCGCGCGCCGTCGCGACGAGGATGTGGCTTGCGAGGACCCGTCGGATCGCGCATAACCCGCCGCAATCGCGCCCTCCGCCCGTCCGTTGGAGCGTGGCGCCCGTCCCCGAGGACTCAATCGACATGACCGACGAGATCTCCGCCGCCATCGCCCCCCGTGTCTTTTCGGGCGTCCAGCCGACCGGCAACCTCCATCTCGGCAATTATCTCGGCGCGATCCTGCGCTTCGTCGAGATGCAGAAGACCCACGACTGCATCTATTGCGTCGTCGATCTCCATGCGATCACGCAGCCGGTCTCGGTCTGGGGCGGCCCGAAGGAACTGGCGCGCAACATCCACGAGGTGACCGCGGCCTTCCTCGCCGCCGGCATCGATCCGGTGAAGCACGTCGTCTTCAACCAGAGCCGGGTCCATCAGCACGCCGAACTCGCCTGGGTCTTCAACTGCATCGCCCGCCTCGGCTGGATGAACCGGATGACCCAGTTCAAGGAGAAGGCCGGCAAGGATCGCGAGAACGCCTCGCTCGGTCTCTACGCCTATCCCTCACTGATGGCCGCCGACATCCTGCTCTACCGCGCCACCCACGTGCCGGTCGGCGAGGACCAGAAGCAGCATCTGGAACTGACCCGCGACATCGCGCAGAAGTTCAACAACGACTTCGCCGAATCCATCGCCGAGCACGGGTTCGGCGACGCCTTCTTCCCGATGACCGAGCCGCTGATCCAGGGCCCGGCGACCCGGGTCATGAGCCTGCGCGACGGCACCAAGAAGATGTCGAAGTCGGATCCCTCCGACCTCTCCCGCATCAACCTGACCGACGACCGCGACACCGTCGCCCAGAAGCTCCGCAAGGCGAAGACCGACCCCGAGCCGCTGCCGAGCGAGGTCGAGGGTCTGGCCGGGCGCCCCGAGGCGGAGAATCTGGTCGGCATCTACGCCGCCCTCTCCGGCCGCACCGCCGCCGACGTCCTCGCCGAGTTCGGCGGTGGTCAGTTCTCCGGCTTCAAGTCGGCCCTGACCGATCTCGCCGTCGACAAGCTCGGCCCGGTCGGCTCGGAGATGAAGCGCCTCGTCGCCGACCCCGGCCACATCGACACGGTGCTGCGCGAGGGCGCCGAACGCGCCTCCGCCATCGCCGCGCCGGTGATGAACGCCGTCAAGGACATCGTCGGCTTCCTGCGCTGACCGCGCCGAGCCGCGATCCGGACCGGTCGATGCGACGACGCGCCCCGTGAACGGACGAGGCGAGGGGCCTTGTGTTCCTCGCCGCCCGGTGGCAGCCTCGCGCCATGGCTCTCAAGCGAAGCTCTCTCGAAGCCGGTCACCGGCGCAAGTTCCTGGTCGTCGTCGACGACACGGCCGAATGCGACCGCGCGGTGGTCTTCGCCGCGCGCCGCGCCGAGCATACCGGCGGCGTGCTGGTGCTGCTCTACGTGATCGACGACGCCGACTTCCGCGGCTTCCTCGGCGTCGAGCAGGTGATGCGCGCCGAGGCCCGCGCCGAGGCCGAGCGCGTCCTCGCCGCCGTGACCGCCCGTGTCGCCGAGATCGCCGCGATCCTGCCGGAGACGGTGGTGCGCGAGGGCACGCGCGCCGGCGAGGTGGTCCGCCTGATCGAGGAGGACGAGGACATCGCCGTCCTCGTGCTCGCCGCCGGCACCGGCTCGGAAGGCCCGGGCCCGCTCGTCACCTCGCTCGGCCGCGCCTCCGGCACCTTCCCCGTGCCGATCACCATCGTCCCCGGCCATCTCTCCGACGCCGACATCGCCGCGATCGCCTGATCGCCGCGACGAAACCGCGCTCGGTGCGGCTCTCGCCCCTTCTTCCGGCGCCCGCGTCTGGACGCGGGGCGCGGAAGGCCCTATCTGGAAACATTCCATCCGGCTCGGCCCTTGAAACCGAGAGAGGAGAAGCGATGTTCATCGAGACCGAAGTCACGCCCAATCCCGCCACGCTGAAGTTCGTTCCCGGCCGCAAGGTCCTGGGCGAGGGCTCGCGGGAATTCCGTTCCGCCGCCGAGGCCGCCGCCTCGCCGCTCGCCGCGCGCCTGTTCGGCATCTCCGGCGTCACCGCCGTCTTCTTCGGCGCCGACTTCGTGTCGGTCACCAAGGACGGCCCGGAATGGCAGCACCTGAAGCCCGCCATCCTCGGCGCGATCATGGAATTCTTCATGTCCGGCGCGCCCCTTCTGGTGGAGGCGGACACCGCGCAGGCCGAGACGGCCTATTCGGACGCCGACGCCCGCATCGTCGCCACGGTGAAGCAGCTCCTCGACGAGCGCGTCCGCCCGGCGGTGGCCGGCGACGGCGGTGACATCACCTTCCATTCCTGGGAGGACGGCATCGTCTATCTGACCATGCGCGGCGCCTGCTCCGGCTGTCCGTCCTCCACCGCGACGCTGCGCAACGGCGTCCAGAACCTGCTCAAGCACTTCATTCCGGAAGTGCGCGAGGTCCGCGCCGTCTCCTGAGAGTGGCTCTCTCGGTCCGTCGATCGCGGGTCCTCTCGACCAACGTCGCGATGATCCGCGGCCGCCAACCGAGGTAGTCTGCATCTCATGAAACTGCTCGCCGTCGACACCGCACTCGATGCGCTCGCCGTGGCCCTCCTCGTCCGGGAGGGCGATCGGATCGACGTGTTCGCCGAGACCGAGATCATCGGGCGCGGTCACGCCGAACGCCTGATGGGTGCGATCGACGCGTTGCTCGCTCGCGCCGGAACGCCGCTCGACGCGATCGACGCCTTCGCCGTCACCACCGGCCCCGGCTCCTTCACCGGCATCCGCATCGGCGTCGCCGCCACGCGCGGCTTCGCGCTGGCCGCCGGAAGGCCGGCGGTCGGCGTGCCGACGCTCGAGGCGCTCGCCGCCGAAGCCCGCGCGATCGTGCCCGGCCGGGCGATCTTCGCCGTGCTCGACGCCCGCAAGGACGAGGTCTACGCCCAGGGCTTCACCGCCGAGGGCGCCCCGCTCGGCCGCGCCGAGGTGATCGCCCCGGCCCTCGTCGCGGAACGGGCGAGTGCCCGGGACGCGGTCCTGGTCGGCACCGGCGCCGGCCTCGTCGCCGCCCATGCCCCGGCGCTCGCCGTGCTCCCCGCGCCGGCCATCCCCGGCATCGAGACCATCGCCCGCCTCGCGCTCGCCCGCCTCGACGCCTGTGGCGGCGCCTGCGACAAGCCGTCGCCGCTCTACGTGCGTCCGGCCGACGCCAAGCCACAGGACGGCCGCCGTCTGGCGCGGCTGACGCCCGAGGCCCTGCTCGGGGAGGCGGCGCGATGAGCCTGTGGGACGATCTGTGGGACATCGGCGCCTGGACGGCGCCTTGGAATTCGTGGTCGTCGCGGTCGCTGCTGGTCTTCGAGGAGGCTTGGAGCGAGGATACCGAGCGGCTGGCGACGATCCATGCGGCCGGCTTTCCCGGCGCCGCGTGGTCGGCGTCCGATCTCGCCGCGCTGTTGCGCGAGGAGAGCGTCTTCGGCGTCGTCGCCCGCCGCGCCAACGCCTTCGGAACCCGATCGGCGGTCGGCTTCGTGCTGGTCCGGGTCGCCGCCGACGAGGCCGAGATCCTGACCATCGCCGTCGCCGCCTCGCATCGCCGCCGCGGCGTCGGCCGCGCCCTGATCGAGGAGGCGATGCGCCGGCTCTATCGCGACCGCGTCGCGAGCCTCTTCCTCGAGGTCGACGCCGGCAACGCCGCCGCGCTCGCGCTCTATCGCCGCCTGCGCTTCGAAAAGGTGGGCGAGCGCAAGGGATACTACGCCCACGGCACCGTGCCGGGCGCCACCGCGCTTGTCATGCGCGCCGATCTTCGCTAATCGCGATGAACCAGTTCGATCCGGCCGGGGGAGGTCACCCGTGAACCCAACGACGAACAAGCCCGACGAGATCCCGTCCGAGGGACCGCTCGAGGATCGCTGTGTCGCCGCCGGCATGCGCATGACCGATCAGCGTCGCGTCATCGCCCGCGTCATCGAGACCTCGCTCGATCATCCCGACGTCGAAGAGCTGCACCGCCGCGCCGCCGCGATCGATCGCCGCATCTCGATCTCGACCGTCTATCGCACGGTCAAGCTGTTCGAGGACACCGGCATCATCGAGCGCCACGACTTCCGCGACGGTCGCTCGCGCTACGAGACCGTCTCCGACGATCACCACGATCATCTGATCGATCTGAGGAGCGGCAAGGTCGTCGAGTTCCGCAACGCCGACATCGAGAAGCTGCAGCAGTTCATCGCCCGCGAGCTCGGCTATCGCCTCGTCGATCATCGCCTGGAGCTCTACGGGGTGCCGCTCGACGAGACCGACGAGTCGTGACGTCATGAGGCGCTTCGTCGCCGCCCTGGCGATCGCGCGGCTCGCCGCGGTCACGCTGGTGGCCCTGCCCACCCAGATGCTGGCGGTGCGGCGCGGTTGGCGCCTGTCGCGCCGCCTGCCGATCTGGTGGCATCGCAACGCCCTCGCCGCGATGGGCGTGCGCGTCTCGGTCCATGGCGCCCCGGTCGCCGATCGACCGTTGTTGGTGACCCCCAATCACGTCTCCTGGCTCGACATACCCGTCATCGCCAGCCTGATGCCGATCTCCTTCGTCGCCAAGTCCGAGGTCGCGACCTGGCCGCTCTTCGGCCTCTTCGCCAAATTGCAGCGTTCGGTCTTCGTCGATCGCACCCGTCGCACCGCCACCGGCCGTGCCACCGGCGAACTCGCCGGCCGCCTCGCCGCCGGCGACTGCATGGTGCTGTTTCCCGAGGGCACGTCGTCGACCGGCGACGTCGTGCTGCCGTTCCGCTCCGCCCTGCTCGGCGCCGCCCGCGCGGCGATCGACGAGGGCGGCGCCACCGAGGTCTGGGTCCAGCCGCTGACCGTGGCCTATACTCGCATCGCCGGCATGCCGATCGGCCGCGCCGAACGCCCGCGCGTCGGCTGGACCGGCGACGTCGACCTGCCGCCTCATCTCTGGGGCATCTTCACGGCCGGCGGCATCGACGTGGAGATCGTCTGGGGCCGGGCCCGGCCCTTCGACACCCGCACCGACCGCAAGGCGCTCGCCGTCGATCTGGAGAGCGCGGTGCGCGCCGATCTCCTCGGGGTGCTGCGCCCGTGAGCGCCGATCGGACCGGCGGATCGTGACGCCGCCCGGCCACGCCGCGCGGGAAAACGCCGGTGGGCCGGCCGGCGCTGTTTTCCCCGCCCCCGATCTGCGCTAGAGGATCGAAGAGGAACAAGGGCCGCCCGAGGTCGCGCCGCCCGATTTTCAAAAGACGGTCGATGAGCGAAACGAAGAAGGTCTTCATCAAGACGTACGGTTGCCAGATGAACGTCTACGACAGCGAGCGTATGACGGACACGCTGGCGCCGCTCGGATGGATCGAGGCACCGAGCGCCGAGGAGGCCGATCTGGTCATCCTCAACACCTGCCACATTCGCGAGAAGGCCTCCGAGAAGGTCTATTCCGAGCTCGGCCGCATGCGCGTGCTGAAGAGCGAGAAGGCCGAGCGCGGCGAGAAGCTCCTCGTCGGCGTCGCCGGCTGCGTCGCCCAGGCCGAGGGTCGCGAGATCGCCCGCCGCGCGCCGGTGGTCGACATGGTGTTCGGCCCGCAGAGCTATCATCACCTGCCCGATCTCCTGACCCGCACCGGCAACGGCGCCCGCGTCGTGGAGACCGAGTTCCCGGTCGAGGACAAGTTCGATCACCTCGCCCCCGCCACCCGAGAGAAGACCATCGCGCGCGGTCTCACCGCCTTCCTGACGGTGCAGGAGGGCTGCGACAAGTTCTGCACCTTCTGCGTCGTGCCCTATACCCGCGGTGTCGAGACCTCGCGGCCGGTCGACCGCATTCTCGCCGAAGCCCGCCGGCTCGCCGATGCCGGGGTCCGCGAGGTGACCCTGCTCGGACAGAACGTCAACGGCTTCCATGGGGAGGGTCCCGACGGCACCGCCTGGGGCCTCGGCCGCCTGTGCCGGGCACTCGCCGAGATCCCCGGCCTCGACCGCATCCGCTACACGACCAGCCATCCCCGCGACATGAGCGACGATCTGATCGCCGCCCATCGCGATCTGCCCCAGCTGATGCCTTATCTGCATCTGCCGGTGCAGTCCGGTTCCGACCGGATCCTGGCGGCGATGAACCGCCGCCACGGCCGCGACGACTATCTCCGCCTGATCGACCGGATCCGCGCCGCCCGCCCGGACATGGCGCTCTCCGGCGACTTCATCGTCGGCTTCCCCGGCGAGACGGAAGAGGATTTCCAGGCGACGCTGCGGATCGTCGAGGAGGTCGGCTACGCCTCCGCCTTCTCGTTCAAATATTCCGCCCGCCCCGGCACGCCGGCGGCCGGCGAGGCCGATCAGATAGCGGAAGGCGTCAAGATCGAGCGTCTCGCCCGGCTCCAGGCGGCGATCGACGCGGCGACGCGCGCCTTCAATCTGTCACGTCTCGGCATGACCATGGACGTCCTGCTCGAGAAGCCGGGCCGCCGTCCCGGCCAGCTCGCCGGCCGCTCGCCCTGGCTCCAGGCGGTGCATCTCGAGGCCCCGAGTGAACTCCTCGGGCGGATCGTTCCGGTCCGCGTCGAGGCGGTCGCCGCCAATTCCCTCTCCGCCGCGCTGCTCGATCCGCCGTCGAGGAGCGAACCCCCGGTCTCCGTCCACGGAGTTGCCCAGTGAGCGATGCGAAGCGCCCGTCGTCCTCGAACTTCCCGGTGACGGGCCACGCCTCGGACCTGACCCATGTCGTCCTCGCCTTCGACGACAATCGGCTGGTGTCGGATCTGTTCGGCCAGTTCGACCAGAATCTGGCCGAGATCGAGCGTCGCCTCCACGTCACCGTGATCGCCCACGGCAATCAGGTGACGGTGAAGGGCGGCCACGAGGCCTGCGATCAGGCCCGCCGCGTGCTCGAGACCCTTTGGGATCGCCTCCAGGAGGGCCACGACGTTCACCCCGGCGACGTCGACGGTGCCATCCGCATGGCCGAGAACGAGGCCGAACAGCTGCCGCTGCCGACCCTCGAGCCCAAGGCCCGCTTCACGCCGGCCCAGATCTCGACCCGCCGCAAGACCGTCTCCGCCCGCACGCCCGCCCAGGACGCCTATGTCCGCGCCATGGACCGCGCCGACCTCGTCTTCGGCATCGGCCCGGCCGGCACCGGCAAGACCTATCTGGCGGTCGCCTATGCGGCGGCGCTGATCGAGCGCGGCGACGTCGATCGCCTGGTCCTGTCGCGTCCGGCGGTCGAGGCCGGCGAGCGCCTCGGCTTCCTGCCCGGCGACATGAAGGAGAAGGTCGATCCCTATCTGCGGCCCCTCTACGACGCGCTCTACGACATGATGCCGGCGGAGAAGGTCGAGCGCGGCCTCCAGTCCGGCATGATCGAGGTGGCGCCGCTCGCCTTCATGCGCGGCCGGACGCTCTCGAACGCGGTGGTGCTGCTCGACGAGGCGCAGAACTGCACGGCGATGCAGATGAAGATGTTCCTGACGCGCCTCGGCGAGAACTCCAAGATGATCGTCACCGGCGATCCGACCCAGGTCGACCTGCCGCCCGGCACGCGGTCGGGCCTCGTCGACGCGCTCGAGATCCTCGCCGGCATGGACGGGATGATCCGGGTGAACTTCACCGAGAAGGACGTGGTCCGCCACGAACTGGTCGCCCGCATCGTCAAGGCCTACGACGACGCCTCGCGCGAGAAGCTCGCCGTCGAACGCGAGATCCGCGAGCGGTGGGCGGCCGAGAAGGCCGAACGGGCGAACGCCGAGCGCGACCTGCGCGACAAATACGGCATCGACCCCACCCTCCAGGGCGGTGGAGGCCGGTCGTGAGCGCGACGACGAACCCCGCGCCCGCGATCACGGTCGAGGCGACCGTCGAGGCCGGCGACTGGGGCGAGGAGGCGGCGTGGCGCCCGCTCGTCGAGCGCGTCGCCGCCGCCGTCGCCGCCCGGCCCGAGCTGATCGTGCCGGAGGGGGCCGAACTGTCGCTGCTCCTGACCGACGACGCCCATGTCCGCGTGTTGAACCGCACTTGGCGCGACCAGGACAAGCCGACCAACGTCCTCTCCTTTCCCGCCGCCGACGAGGACGACGAGCCCGGCCCCCTTCTCGGCGACGTCGCCGTCGCCCGCGAGACGACCGCCCGCGAGGCCGCCGACGAGGGCAAGCGCTTCGACGATCACTTCGCCCACCTCCTCGTCCACGGCCTTCTCCACCTCTTCGGTTTCGATCACGAGACCGACGCGGAGGCCGAGGAAATGGAGGCGCTGGAGACCGAGATCCTCGCCGGCCTCGGCATCGCCGACCCCTACGGCGAAGCGATCGATTGACAGGCGCGCCCGCGCCGCCGCACCATTCGCGGACGGGGCCCGGCATTTGGAAGACCCCAGAGAGATCGACGTGAGATGACCGACGCGCATTCCCAGAGTACCGGCACCACGGGCGAGGCGGCCAAGGCCTCCGACACCCGTGGTGAACCTCCCCTCCGATCGAGCGAGAGCTGGATCGATCGACTGCGCGCGGTGGTGGGGTGGAAGCCGACCGCCGCCGATCTCCGCGAAAATCTCGAGAGCGCCCTGGACGACACCGGGGAAGGCGGATTCTCGGCCGAAGAGCGCGAGATGATCCGCAACATCCTGCGGCTGCGCGAGACCCGGGTCGACGACGTCATGGTGGCGCGCGCCGACATCGAGGGCATCGACGAGGCCACCACGCTCGAGCGCCTGCTGCTCGCCTTCATGGCCTCCGGCCATTCCCGCATGCCGGTCTATCGCGAGAGCCTCGACGAGGCCGTCGGCATGATCCACATCCGCGATCTGATGAGCCACGTCACGCGCGCCGCCCGCCTCGGCGACGACGACGATCCCCGTCTCGATCTCGCCCGCGCGGACCTCTCCGCCCGCCTCGCCGACACCGGGCTGGTGCGCCCGGTGCTGTTCGTGCCCGGCACCATGCCGGCGAGCGACCTCCTGGCGCGCATGCAGTCGCAGCGCATCCAGATGGCCCTGGTGATCGACGAATACGGCGGTGTCGACGGCCTCATCTCGATGGAGGACATCGTCGAGACCGTGGTCGGCGACATCGAGGACGAGCACGACGAGGACGAACACGACGTGATCGTCGCCGCCGGCCCCGGCCGCTGGATCGTCGATGCGCGCGCCGAACTCGACGACACCGCCGAGGCCACCGGCTGGGACTTCTCCGGCGTCGGTCTCGACGAGGAGGTCGAGACCATCGGCGGCCTCGTCGTCTCGCTCGCCGGCCGCGTGCCGGCCGTCGGCGAGACCTTCCTCTCCGAGCGCCTGCCCGATCTGGCGGTGGAGATTCTCGACGCCGATCAACGGCGGCTGAAACGCCTCGGTCTGCGTCGGATCGAGCCGAGCGAGGGCGAAGCGACTTGACGGCCCGCCGCCCTCCGCACGAGGTGGGGCGGCCGCGAGGGGCGGCGTGATTCGCGAGGGAGACCCCGCCCGTGCTCGAACGAACGGCGCATGCCGTCACTCTGTCGTGGGGCTGGCGACGAGCCGCGGTGGTCGCCCTCGCCGGCGCGATCGGCGCCCTGTCCCTGGCGCCGTTCCACGTCTTCCCGGTGCTGTGGATCTCCTTCCCGGTGCTGGTGTGGGCGCTCGACGGCGCCGCCGATCTGAAGGGCGGCGGCCGCCTGACGCGGCTCGGGCCGGCCTTCCTGATCGGCTGGGCCTTCGGTTTCGGCTGGTTCCTCGCGGGATTGTGGTGGATCGGCGCGGCCTTCCTGGTCGATATTGCCGAATTCGGCTGGCTGCTGCCGATCGCGCTGGCGGTGATGTCGATCGGCCTCGGCCTCTTCCACGGCCTCGCCGCCGCGATCGCCCGTCTCCTGTGGAGCGACGGTCCGGCCCGGATCGCGGCGCTGGCGCTGGGCTTCTTCGTCGCCGACTGGCTGCGCGGCCACGTCCTGACCGGCTTTCCCTGGAATCTGATCGGCTACGGCTTCGCCGCCAACGAGCCGATGATGCAGATCGACGCGATCCTCGGCGGCTACGGCCTGACGCTTCTGGCGGTGATGGTCTTCGCCGCGCCGGCGGTCCTCTCCCGGGGCGCGCGCGCCGATCGCCGCTTCGCCGCCGCGACGGCGGTGGTCTTCGTCGGCGTCGTCGCCTTCGGCGCGCTGCGGCTGCACGAGGCCCGGACCGAATTCGTCCCCGACGTCCACCTGCGTCTCGTCCAGCCGGCGATCGACCAATGGGCGAAGTGGCGGCCGGAGTTCAAGACCGAGACGGTCGAGCGCTACGTCGAACTGTCCTCGCGCCCCGCCCTCGACGCTTCCGGCAAGCCGCTGCCCGACGGTCTGCGCGGCGGTGCCAAGGGCATCCCCGGCATCACCCATCTGGTGTGGCCGGAATCGGCCTTTCCCTTCCTGCTCACCAACGAGCCCTGGGCGCTCTCCACCATCGCCCAGCTGATCGGCGATCACACGACCCTCCTCACCGGCGCGGTGCGGGCCGAGGCCCCCGCCGCCGGCGAGGTCCGCCATCGCTACTACAATTCGATCTACGCCCTCGGTCGCGGCGCCGAGATCCTCGCCGCCTACGACAAGGCCCATCTGGTGCCCTTCGGCGAATACCTGCCGTTCCAGGATCTTCTGGAATCGATCGGCCTGCGCCAGCTGACCAAGCTGCGCGGCGGCTACAGCGCCGGGCCGGGCCTGCGCACGATCGAGATCGCCGGCCTGCCGTCCTTCGCGCCGCTGGTCTGTTACGAGATCGTCTTCCCCGGCCGGGTGGTCGACCGCGCGCATCCGCCGCAGTGGATGCTCAACGTCACCAACGATGCCTGGTACGGCATGACGCCGGGTCCCTGGCAGCACCTGCATCAGGCGCGACTGCGCGCGGTGGAGGAGGGGCTGCCGGTGGTTCGCGCCGCCAACAACGGAATTTCGGCGGTGATCGACGGCAACGGACGCCTTGTGGCGAGCCTCACGCTGGGGGCCACCGGCATCGTCGACGCCGATCTGCCGCGCCCCGCCGCCCCCACGGTCTTCTCACGTTGGGGTATGTTGCCGTCCCTGGTACTCGCGTTAACCGCTTTTTCGTGGGCAGGTTACAGACGCATTCATCCTGTCGGTTAGGGCATCGTTGACTTCGCGCGCGTGCGCTCACAATGTTCGGCCAGCGGATGGCGAGTTGGACCTGTTCGGATCCTGCACCGATGACTCGGTGATCCCCTCGGGATCGTATTCGGTAACTCTCCGGATACATGAGGACATGCGAAATGGCCGCCGCGGCATCGATCGAAGTCGTCCCCTGCGAAACGCTTCGATGTCGAGTCGAAACATACCAAAGAAAAGCAAAGGCATGGATATGGCCAGTAAGAAATCCCCCAATCCGATCGACATTCATGTCGGCAGTCGAGTTCGGCTCCGTCGCATGATGCTCGGAATGAGTCAGGAAAAACTCGGCGAGCATCTCGGCATCACCTTCCAGCAGATTCAGAAATACGAGAAGGGCACCAATCGTATCGGCGCCAGCCGACTCCAGGCCATCGCTCGAGTCTTGAGCGTGCCGGTCGCCTTCTTTTTCGAGGACGCGCCGGGCAACGCGCCGGTCGCCGGCGATCAGGGTTTCGACGAGCCGCAGTCCGCGTCCTACGTGGTCGACTTCCTGTCGTCCTCCGAGGGTCTCTCGCTCAACAAGGCCTTCATTCGCATCAAGGACGCCAAGCAGCGTCGCAAGGTGGTCGAACTCGTCAAGGCGATGGCCGGCGACGAGGAGGAGTGAGACCCGGGGGCTCGCGAGGTTTCGGCCGTGTCGAAACGTCGTGAACCCGCTCGGAGAGCGTCTCGCGCGCTCGATTTCGAACGCCCGCGGTCGATCCGCGGGCGTTCGTGTCGGCCTCGACGCCCGCCGCGACGCTCCGAGCCGGTGCCGGCGCTTGACCGCATTGCACAGGCGTTGCTAAACGAGTGGGCCTTTCGGCCGGGAAATCGCCGGGCGAGGGCAGGTTCGGCCACCCGGCCCGGGCCTGTGTTCCCGCCGACGTCGCGCCTTCGACGGCCTGCCGACCGGCTCATTCAAAGAGAACCGAAGACGTGTCTCGCGCGAGCTATCTCTTCACCTCCGAATCCGTCTCCGAAGGTCATCCCGACAAGGTCTGTGACCGCATCTCCGACGAGATCGTCGACGCCTTCTTCCGGATCGGACCGGAACTCGGATGGGATCCCGCGCATCTGCGCGTCGCGGCCGAGACGATGGCCACCACCAATCGCGTGGTGATCGCCGGCGAGACCCGCGGTCCCGCCGCCATCACCCACGATCTGCTCAGCCATCTGGCGCGGCTCGCCATCCGCGACATCGGCTACGAGCAGGACGGCTTCCATTGGGAATATGCCGACATCGAGGTGCTGCTGCATCCCCAGTCCGCCGACATCGCCGTCGGTGTCGACGCGGCCGGCAACAAGGACGAGGGCGCCGGCGACCAGGGCATCATGTTCGGCTACGCCTGCCGCGAGACGCCGGAGCTGATGCCGGCGCCGATCTACTATGCCCACAAGATCCTCGAGGATCTGGCGATCGCTCGCAAGGCCGGCCCGCTCAAGATGCTCGGCCCCGACGCCAAGAGCCAGGTCACCGTCGCCTACGAGAACGGCAAGCCGGTTCGCGCCGCCCAGATCGTGCTCTCGACCCAGCATCTCGACGAGACGCTGACCTCGGCCGACATCCGCGCCATCGTCGAGCCCTACATCACCGCGACCCTGCCGAAGGGTTGGGTCGACGCCGCGACGATCTGGCACGTCAACCCGACCGGCAAGTTCGTCATCGGCGGTCCCGACGGCGACTGCGGCCTGACCGGCCGCAAGATCATCGTCGACACCTACGGCGGCGCGGCCCCGCACGGCGGCGGCGCCTTCTCCGGCAAGGACCCGACCAAGGTCGATCGCTCCGCCGCCTATGCCGCGCGCTATCTCGCCAAGAACGTGGTCGCCGCCGGCCTCGCCGACCGCGCCACCATCCAGCTCGCCTACGCCATCGGCGTGTCGCAGCCGCTCGCGGTCTATTGCGACCTGCACGGCACCGGCAAGGTCGAGGAAGCGGCGATCGAGAAGGCCGCGCGCGAGGTGATGAACCTCTCGCCGCGCGGCATCCGCGAGCACCTCGGCCTCCACAAGCCGATCTATGCCCGCACCTCGGCCTACGGCCATTTCGGCCGCGCGCCCGCCGCCGACGGCGGCTTCTCCTGGGAGAAGACCGATCTCGTCGACGCGCTGAAGACCGCCGTCGGCGCCTGAGCCGACCTCCGAGACGATCCGAGGCGCACGTGGGCCGTCCCCGCGTGCGCCTCCTTCATTGCCGGGTGCCGCACCGTGATCCCAACCGATCCGCTCTCCGACGAGACCGAGGCTCGCGCCGCCGCCTTCTACGGCCGCCGCAAGGGCAAGGCCCTGCGTCTCGGTCAGGCGACCGCGATCGAGGACCTGCTGCCGCGCCTCGCCGTCGACCTCTCCGCGCCGCCGATCGATCCGCGCGCCCTCTTCGAGACGCCGGTCGAGGACGTCTGGATGGAGAGCGGCTTCGGCGGTGGTGAACATCTGATCGAGACCGCGAAGGCCAACCCGGAGATCGGCTTCATCGGCGCCGAACCCTTCGTCAACGGCATGGCCAAGGCCCTGGTCGCCGTCCACGAGGCCGGGCTCGAGGACCGCATCCGCATGCACCATGCCGATTCGGTGCCGCTGCTCGACGCGCTCGCCCCCGCCTCGCTCGGCCGCTTCTATCTGCTCTACGCCGATCCCTGGCCGAAGAAGCGCCATTGGAAGCGCCGCTTCGTCGACAAGGGCAATCTCGACCGGATCGCGCGCGTCCTGCGCCCCGGCGGCGAGTTCCGCTTCGCCTCCGATTGGGCGCCCTACGTCGACTGGACGCTCGCCCGCGTGCCGCGTCATCCGGCCTTCGAATGGACCGCCGAGATCGCCGACGATTGGCGAAGGCCCTGGGCCGGCTGGCCGGGAACCCGCTACGAGCAGAAGGCGATCCGTGAGGGCCGGACGCCGGCCTATCTGATCTTCCGCAGGGTCTGACGGGGCCTCGTCGCGCGGCGCGAGCCCGAAAGAGCTTGCGCGGCTCCGTCTTTCGGCTGTATAAAGCGCGCCAAGCACGAAATTCTCAGATCGTCCTCATCGACGAAACGAGAGTGGGCCCCTCCGGGACCCGCTCTTTCGCTGTTGGCCTCGAACCTCTTTCGCCGACGAAGCGACGCTCCACACCATCGGGAACCACGACCCTGACGACACGAAACGAACCCCGCCTGATCGCCGAGACCGGCCTCGATGCCCGCATCGCGGCGCTCGTCGAACCCGTGATCGAGGATCTCGGGTTTCGGCTGGTTCGGGTGAAGACGTCGGGTCGCAACGGATTCACGGTCCAGATCATGGCCGAGCGTCCCGACGGCACCATCGGCGTCGTCGACTGCGAGGAGATCTCGCGCAACGTCGCGCCGGTGCTCGACGCCGAGGACCCGGTCGATCGCGCCTATCATCTCGAGGTCTCCTCACCCGGCATCGACCGGCCGCTGGTGCGTCGCTCCGATTTCGATCGCGCCGCCGGCCACGTCGCCAAGATCGAGCTGAGCGAGGGCCACGACGGCCGCCGCCGCTTCCGGGGCATCCTGGTCGGCGTCACCGACGAGACCTTCGGCCTGCGTCTCGAGGACGTGCCGGCGGACACGCCCGACACGGTGTGGCTGCCCTTCGCGCTTCTCGCCGAGGCGCGGCTGATCATGACCGACGATCTCATCGCCGCCTCCTTCAAGGCGGCGAAGAAGGCCCTGGCCGAAGATCCGGCCGAGGTCGAGGAAGACGAGACGGACGCTCGCTCCGTCCACTGAAGGCAGACGTCACGAGGCCGGCCGCCAGCGGAGCGGTTTGCGAGGACCTCGAGGGAGAAGACGATGGCAGTCAGCGCCAACAGATTGGAACTCCTCCAGATCGCCGACGCGGTCGCCCGCGAGAAGGTGATCGATCGGCGGATCGTGCTCGCCGCGATGGAGGACGCCATTCAGAAGGCCGCCCGCTCCCGCTACGGATCGGAGACGGAGGTCCGCGCCGAGATCAACCCGAAGACCGGCGAGATCAAGCTGCAGCGCCTGCTCCAGGTGGTCGAGGACTTCCAGAACCCGGCGATCGAGATCCCGCTCGCCGACGCCCGTCTGCGCAACCCGGACGCCCAGGTCGGCGACTTCATCGGCGAACCGCTGCCGCCCATGGACTTCGGCCGCATCGCCGCCCAGTCGGCCAAGCAGGTCATCGTCCAGAAGGTGCGCGAGGCCGAGCGCGACCGTCAGTTCGACGAGTTCAAGGACCGCATCGGCGAGATCGTCAACGGCACCGTCAAGCGCATCGAATACGGCAACGTGATCGTCGATCTCGGCCGTGGCGAGGCGATCATCCGCCGCGACGAGCTGATCCCGCGCGAGGCCTTCCGCAACGCCGACCGCGTCCGCGCCTACGTCTACGACGTCCGCCGCGAGCAGCGTGGCCCGCAGATCTTCCTGTCGCGCACCCATCCCCAGTTCATGGCCAAGCTCTTCGCCCAGGAAGTGCCGGAGATCTACGACGGCATCATCGAGGTGAAGTCGGTCGCCCGCGACCCCGGCTCGCGCGCCAAGATCGCCGTGATCTCGCGCGATTCGTCGATCGATCCGGTCGGCGCCTGCGTCGGCATGCGCGGCAGCCGCGTCCAGGCGGTGGTGCAGGAGCTGCAGGGCGAGAAGATCGACATCATCCCCTGGTCGAACGACCCGGCCACCTTCATCGTCAACGCCCTCCAGCCGGCCGAGGTCTCCAAGGTCGTGCTCGACGAGGACGCCGGCCGCATCGAGGTGGTGGTGCCCGACGATCAGCTGTCGCTCGCCATCGGCCGTCGCGGTCAGAACGTGCGTCTGGCCTCCCAGCTCACCGGCTGGGACATCGACATCATGACCGAGGCCGAGGAATCGGAGCGCCGTCAGAAGGAATTCGCCGAGCGCACCGCCCTCTTCATGCAGGCGCTCGACGTCGACGAGGTCGTCGCCCAGCTGCTCGCCACCGAGGGCTTCTCGACGGTCGAGGAGATCGCCTACGTCGGCGTCGACGAGATCGCCCGCATCGAGGGCTTCGACGAGGAGACGGCGGAAGAGATCCAGAGCCGCGCCAATTCCTGGCTCGAGGCCATCGAGGCCGAGCAGGACGCCGAGCGCAAGGAACTCGGCGTCGAGGACGCGCTGCGCTCGGTGCCGGGCGTGACCACGGCGATGATGGTCGCCCTCGGCAAGGACGGGTTGAAGACGGTCGAGGATCTCGCCGGCTGCGCCACCGACGATCTCGTCGGCTGGTCGGAGCGCAAGAACGGCGAGACCGAGAAGCACGCCGGCATCCTCGACGGTTTCGAACTGTCGCGGGCCGAGGCCGAGGCGATCGTCATGGCGGCGCGCGTCGCCGCCGGCTGGATCGAAGCCCCGGTGGCCGGTTCCGAGGACGTGGCGGAAGGCGAGGCGGAGAGTGTCGACTGACACCCCAGCTCCGGCGGAGGCGCCGGACGGCGTCGCGCCGACCGACGAGCCGGTCGAATACGAGGAGCGTCCGCCCCGCAAGGGCGACGTTTCCAGGCGTTGCATCGTCTCGCGCGAGGTGATGCCGATCGCGGATCTGATCCGCTTCGTGGCGGCCCCCGACGGTTCGGTGGTGCCGGATCTGAAGCGGAACCTTCCCGGTCGCGGCGTCTGGGTGGAAGCGACGCGCGCGGCGGTCGAGACGGCCGTCGCCAAGAAGATGTTCGCTCGCAGCCTTCGGGCTCGGGTCACGGTCGATCCCGGTCTTCCCGACCTGATCGATCGCCTGATGACGGACTATGCGCTCGGAACCCTGGGTCTCGCGCGCAAGGCGGGGCAGATCGTGATCGGCTTCGCCAAGGTGGAAGCCGCGGTGGCGCGTGAGCGCCTCGGCGGCATCGTCCACGCGGCGGAAGCCGGCGCGGACGGCGTATCGAAGTTGACGGCGGCGCTCAAACGTCGCTTCGGAGGGGAAATCGGATGTCCGGTCGTCCGAATCTTCACCGGGCCTCAATTGGATTTGGCATTGGGGCGGTCGAATGTGATACATGCTGCGCTGCTTTCTGGACGAGCAGCCGAAATCTTCATCGAGCGCGCGAGTGCGCTCGGCCGGTATCGTGGCGAAATCACCCGTCGGGGTGAGGGAGACGCGGAACCGAGGATCGACGAACACGCTGCGACGAGCGGCATCCAGCCGCAGGAATGACGGGCACATGAACGATACGAAGAGCACCGGCGACAAGACCCTGCACGTCGACGTCAAGAAGACGCTGACGCTGAAGCCGAAGGCGGACGCGACCGTGCGCCAGAGCTTCAGTCACGGCCGGTCGAAGACCGTGCTCGTCGAGACGAAGAAGAAGCGGATCCTCAAGCCCGGCGAGACCGAACACGGCCATGCCGGTCACGCGGCGCCGCGTCCGGCCGAGAGCGCCGCTCCGGTGCCGGCCGCTCCGGCCCCGGCTCCCGCCGTTCAGCCGGCGGCGCCCACCACTCAGGCCCCGGCCGCCGCTGCGCCGGCTCCGACCCCGGCCGCGCCGCGCGTCGAGGTGCGTCCGCGGGCCGAGGCGCCGCGTCCGGCCGCGCCCACCGCCCCGGCCCCGCGCCAGGCGCCGCGCACCGGCGTCGTCCTCCAGACCCTCTCGGCCGGCGAGCGCGCCGCGCGCGAGAAGGCGCTGGCGGAGGCCCGCATCCGCGAGGTCGAGGATCGCAAGCGTCGCGAGGAAGAAGAGCGCCTGCGCGCCATCGAGGACGAGCGCCGCCGCAAGGAGCGCGAGGAAGCCGCCGCCAAGCGCGCGCTCGAGGAGGCCGCCGCCAAGCGCGCCGAGGAAGAGCGCCGTCTCGCCGCCGGCGAGCCCGAACCCGATTCCGAACCCGCCGCCGAGGCGCCCGCGCCCGCTGCCGCCGCGCCGGCGGCCCCGGCCGCCGCCACCCCCGCCGTGCCCGCCGCCCGCGCCGGTGGCGAGGAGGAGGACGAGGAGGCTCCGCGTCGCGGTGCCGCCCCGCGTCCGGCCGCTCCGGTCGGCCGCAAGATGATCGCCCCGCCGCCGCCGAAGCCGACCCGCGCCAAGGTCGACGACAAGCCGCGCGGCAAGCTGACGGTCGTCACGGCCCAGACCGAGGACGAGGACGCCGAAGGCCGTGGCCGTTCGGTCGCCGCCTTCAAGCGCCGCGTCCAGCGCCAGCAGCGCCGCATGCAGTCCTTCGAGCCGCGCGAGAAGATCTCCCGTGAGGTGATTCTCCCCGAGACGATCACCATCCAGGAACTCTCCAACCGCATGGCCGAGCGCGCCGTCGACGTCATCAAGCTGCTGATGAAGCAGGGCCAGATGATGAAGATCAACGACGTGATCGACGCCGACATGGCCGAGCTGATCGCGTCCGAGATGGGTCACACCGTCAAGCGCGTCGCCGAGTCCGACGTCGAGGAGGGTCTGTTCACCGCCTCCGACGCCGCCTCCGACCTGCAGCCGCGTCCGCCGGTCGTCACCATCATGGGTCACGTCGACCACGGCAAGACGTCGCTCCTCGACGCCATCCGCTCCACCAAGGTGGCGGCCGGCGAGGCGGGCGGCATCACCCAGCACATCGGCGCCTATCAGGTCGAGATCCACGGTCAGAAGATCACCTTCATCGACACCCCCGGCCACGAGGCCTTCACCGCGATGCGGTCGCGTGGCGCCAAGGCCACCGACATCGTCATCCTGGTGGTGGCGGCCGACGACGGCGTCATGCCGACGACCGTCGAGGCGATCAACCACACCCGCGCGGCGGGCGTGCCGATCATCGTGGCGATCAACAAGATCGACAAGCCGCAGGCCGACGTCCAGCGGGTCCGCAATGCCCTGCTCCAGCACGAGATCGTGGTGGAATCGCTCGGCGGCGACGTGCTCGAGGTCGAGGTCTCGGCCAAGCAGCGGATCAATCTCGACAAGCTGCTCGAGACCATCCTGCTCCAGTCGGAAGTGCTCGAACTGAAGGCGAACCCCGATCGTCCGGCCGAAGGCACGGTGATCGAGGCCAAGCTCGACAAGGGTCGTGGCCCGGTCGCGACCGTGCTGGTCCAGCGCGGCACCCTCAAGGTCGGCGACATCCTCGTCGCCGGCGGCGCCTGGGGTCGCGTCCGCGCGCTCCTCAACGACCAGGGCGACACTGCGCGCGACGCTCTGCCGTCGATGCCGGTCGAGGTGCTCGGCTTCCAGGAAACCCCGGAGGCGGGCGACCGCTTCGCCGTGGTCGAGAACGAGGCCCGCGCCCGCGAGATCGCCGACTATCGTCAGCGTCTGAAGCGCGAGAAGGCGCAGGCGCGCGGCTCCTCGGCCCGCGGCTCGCTGACCGAGATGATGAACCAGCTCAAGACCGCCGGTCGCAAGGAGTTCACGCTCGTCGTCAAGGGCGACGTGCAGGGCTCGCTCGAAGCGATCGTCGGCGCGCTGGAGAAGCTCGGCAACGACGAGGTCCGTGCCCGCGTCATCCACGGCGGCGTCGGCGGCATCACCGAATCCGACGTGACGCTGGCCTCGGCCTCCGGAGCGGCGATCATCGGCTTCAACGTCCGCGCCTCTAAGGAAGCGCGCGAGGCATCCGAGCGCGAAGGCGTCGAGATCCGCTACTACAACATCATCTACGACCTGGTCGACGACGTGAAGAAGGCGATGAGCGGCATGCTCACGCCGGAAATCCGCGAGACCATGCTCGGCAACGCCCGCATCCTGGAGATCTTCAACGTCTCCAAGGTCGGCAAGGTCGCCGGCTGTCTGGTCACCGACGGTGTGGTCGAGCGCGGTGCCTCGGTGCGCCTCATCCGCGACAACGTCGTCATCCACGAAGGCAAGCTCTCGCAGCTCAAGCGCTTCAAGGACGACGCGAAGGAAGTCATGTCGGGCCAGGAGTGCGGCATGTCCTTCGAGGCCTATCAGGACATGCGCGCCGGCGACGTCATCGAGTGCTACCGCGTCGAGGAGATCGCCCGCTCGCTCTGATCGGGTCGTCCCGTGATCCGGGGGCGGCGTCGTCTCGACGTCGCCCCCGTTCGTTCAGCCCCCGTCGGGTCCGATCCCCGTCCGAGGAAACGTCATGTCGCAATCCTTCCGCTTCCGCCTGTCGCGCGCCGACTGGATCGAGTTGTCGACCGTCGTCGCCCGCCGGCCCCTGCATTTTCGCATCGTGACGATGATCGCCTCGCTGTCGCTGATGGTCTTCGTGATGGCCTGGGTCCGCTCCGATGCCGATCCCGCTCGCTCGCTCCTGTCGGAGGTCCTCTCCGGTGATCGCAAGTGGTGGCCGATGATCGCCTTTCTGGCGATCTTCTCCGTCGGCATGCTGTTCCGCCATCACCTGAGCGGGCTCGGCGCCCGCTTCGGCTGGAAGCGCATGCCGCTCGCCGACAAGGAGGTCGAGGTGATCCTCGATCACGAGGAGGTGCGCATGCGCGCCGTCGACGGCTCCGGCTTCGACTGGCGCTTCCCCTGGGCGGCGGTGACCCGACTGATCGTCTCGCCCGAGCGCCTGATGCTCGCCGTCGGCCCGAACCAGGGCCTGCCGATCCCGCGCGCCGCCTTCGCGACGCCGGCCGCCTTCGGCAAGATCGAGAAGACCGTGCTCGCCCGACTGCCGAAAGGAATTCCCCATGAACGCGCCTGAGAAGGGGCCGTCGCAGCGCCAGCTCCGCGTCGGCGAAATCATCCGCCACGCCCTCGCCGAGATCCTCTCGCGCGGCCAGATCTCCGACCCGGACCTCGATGGCGTCATCATCTCGGTCGCCGAGGTGCGCATGTCGCCGGATCTGAAGAACGCCACCGCGCTGGTGATGCCGCTCGGCGGCCGCGACGTGCCCAAGGTCATGGCCGGGCTGGAACGCTCTCGCAAATGGTTCCGTGGTCAGATCGCGCGGCGGGTGAACCTGAAGTTCGCTCCCGACATCCGCTTCAAGATCGACACTCGCTACGACGACGACGATCAGATCAGCCAGATGCTGCATCGTCCCGAGGTCGTCCAGGATCTCGAGCCCCGCGACGACGACTGACGCGGGCCGCGCTCTCCTCCATTCCGACATTCGCAGCGACGAAGGCATGCCCGCATGGCCCGCAGGAAGAAGTTCGACGACGTCAACGGCTGGATCGTGCTCGACAAGCCGCGCGAGGTGACGTCCACCCAGGCGGTGGCGCGTCTGAAGCGTCTGTTCCACGCCAACAAGTGCGGTCACGCCGGCACCCTCGATCCGCTCGCCTCGGGGATGCTGCCGATCGCCTTCGGCGAGGCGACCAAGACGGTCTCTTTCGTCATGGACGGCACCAAGGTCTATCGCTTCACCGTGCGCTGGGGCGCCCAGACCTCGACCGACGACACCGAGGGCGAGGTCGTCGCCCGCTCCGACGTGCGCCCGACGCGGGCCGCCGTCGAGGCGATCCTGCCGGAGTTCATCGGCGAGATCATGCAGGTGCCGCCCAAGTTCTCGGCGATCAAGATCGACGGCGAGCGTGCCTACGATCTCGCCCGCGATGGCGAGGAGGTGGTGCTCGAGGCGCGGCCGATCGAGATCCTCGATCTCGTCCTGGTCGAGACCCCCGACGCCGACACAGCCGTCTTCGAATGCGAATGCGGCAAGGGCACCTATGTCCGCGCGCTCGCCCGCGACATGGGCCTTCGCCTCGGCACCCGCGGCCATGTGATCGCCCTGCGCCGGATCCACGTCGGCCCCTTCGAGGAAGAAGATCTGGTCCCGCTCGCCGATCTCGAGGCGGCGGCGGCCGAGGGTGGACTCGACGCGGTCCGCAAATTCCTGGCGCCCGTCGAGGCGGGCCTCGCCGAAGTGACCGAGATCCCGGTCTCGCGCGACGCCGCCGCGCGGTTGCGCCGGGGCCAGTCGGTGATTCTGCGCGGCCGCGACGCCCCCGCCGACGAGGACGCGGTCTATGCCACCTGTGGTGGCGATCTCGTCGCCATCGGCGAGGTCGCGCGCGGCGAGCTGATGCCGCGCCGCGTCTTCATGCTCGACGGGGAGTGATCCTCACTTCGCCGTCGCGATGCAGTCCGCCAGTTCCGGAGACCGCGCCGCGCGCCGCTGGATGATCCCGGCGACGTGCGAGACGCGCGCGTTCGGGCGTTTGGCGTCGCGGCTGTGCGGATTGGGCAGCATCGCGGTCAGAAGCGCGGCCTCGCGGGCGGAGAGGCGGGCGGCGGATTTGCCGAAGGCGCGCCGCGCCCCCGCCTCGATGCCGAATTCCCCGGTCGGCCCCCATTCGGCGATGTTGAAATAGGTCTCGAGGATCTTCTCCTTCGACCATACCAGATCGACCAGCATGGCGAGCGGGATCTCCAGCCCCTTGCGCAGGACGCTGCGGCCGTTCCACAGGAGCAGGTTCTTGGTGACCTGCATGGTCAGGGTCGAACCGCCGCGCTTCGGCCCGCCCTCCTCGTCGAGGACGTCGATCAGCTCGCCCCAATCGACCCCGGCATGACCGCAGAAACCGTTGTCTTCCGAGGCGATCACCGCCACGACGAGATCGCGGTCGATCCGCTCGAGCGGCGTCCAGACCCGCGTCACCGTGCGCCCCTCGGCCATGCGCCACAGCATCAGCGGCGTCGGTGGATGGGCGAACGAATGCAGCGCCAGCCCGGCGAGCGGCAGCGCCGCGACGACCACCACCGCGATCGCCGCGCCGCGCATCATCGATCGGACCGAGGGCAGGGTGAGGCGCATGGAACCCGAGGGGTCGGAGACGAGATCGGCCGAACGACCCTAAACGGATGCGCGCCCGGTTGAAACCTCGTCGGCACGGGTGACGGCGCGCGTCACCTCGCTCTTCGCCTCCGCCACCAGCCACGCCTCGAACGCTCTGAGCAGCGCCGAGCGTCCCTCGCTCTGCGGCCGCACCACGTAATAGGCCGAGCGCGTGGCGAGCGGCAGCGCGAAGACTTCGACCAGCCGCCCGCTCGCCAATTCCTCCTCGACCAGGAAGCGCGGCACCAGCGCCGCCCCCATGCCGCAGACCGCCGCCTCCGACACCATCGAGAACTGATCGAACCGCAGCCCCCGCCACACCGCGTCGGTGGTGTGCCCGATCGCCCCGAACCAGTCGGCCCAGGCGGTTGGCCGGGTCGATTGATGGAGGAGCGGCGCGCGCTCGAGATCGCGCGGCTCGACGAGAGCGAAGCGCGCCGCGAAGCCGGGATCGGCGACCGGCACCACCTCCTCGTCCATCAGATGCTCGAGCACGCCGCCCGCCCACGCCGGCTGTCCCACGTGGATCGCCGCGTCGAAGGGCTCGGCGGAAAAGTCGAAAGGTTCGATCCGCGCCGAAAGATTGATCGTCACCTCCGGATGCGCCGCGAGAAAGCGCGGCAGGCGCGGCACCAGCCAACGCGCGCCGAAGGTCGGCAACACCGCGAGATCCAGCACGCCCCGCGTCCCGGCGAACCCCATCACCCGATGCGTCGCCTCGCCCAGTTCGGCGAGGGTCCGGCGCACGTCGGCGAGATAGGCCCGCCCGGCTTCCGACAGCACCACCCGCTGCCGGACCCGGTCGAACAGCGCCACGCCGATCAGATCCTCGAGCGTGCGGATCTGCCGGCTGATCGCCCCTTGGGTGAGATGCAGCTCTTCCGCCGCGCGCGAGAAGCTCTCGTGACGCGCCGCGCATTCGAAAGCGGCGAGCGAGCCGATCGGCGGCAGGAATCCGCGCCGAAACATGACGGTCATTCCCTTTTCTCATGATGTCTTGAGAACTTCTCGCTTTCGAGCGCGTTTGTCGAGCGCAATGGTCATGACCCTGCGCTCCGGCCGGTTCATCGTCGTCCGAGTCCCATCGTCGTACCCCGATCGCCAGAGGTTCCCATGTCCGCTTCCTCTTCGCTCGCCGCCGAGACGGGTGATCTCCTGACGACGCTCGGCGTCGATCGCGCCCTCTTCACCATGGGGACCCTGTCCGTCGCCTCGGCGATCGACGGCGCCGAGATCGGCCGCGTGATCGAGCACGAGGCGGAGGAGGCGGAGGCCGCGATCGGCCGCGCCGATGCCGCCTTCCGCGTCTGGCGCACCGTGCCGGCCCCCAAGCGCGGCGAGCTGGTCCGCCTGCTCGGCGAGGAGCTGCGCGCCCACAAGGCCGCGCTCGGCCGCCTCGTCACCATCGAGGCCGGAAAGATCGTCTCCGAGGGCCTCGGCGAGGTTCAGGAGATGATCGACATCTGCGACTTCGCGGTCGGCCTGTCGCGCCAGCTCTACGGCCTCACCATCGCCACCGAGCGGCCGTCGCACCGGATGATGGAGACCTGGCACCCGATCGGCGTGGTCGGGGTGATCTCGGCCTTCAACTTCCCCGTGGCGGTGTGGTCGTGGAACGCCGCGCTCGCGCTGGTCTGCGGCGATTCGGTGGTGTGGAAGCCGTCGGAGAAGACCCCGCTGACCGCGCTCGGCGTCGGGGCCCTCTTCGCCCGGGCGGTGAAGCGCTACCGCGCGACCGGCGGCGAGGTGCCGGACGGCCTGCTCGAGGTCCTGGTCGGCGGCCGGCCGATCGGCGAGATCCTGGTCGACGACACCCGCGTCGCGGTGCTCTCGGCGACCGGCTCGACCGCCATGGGCCGGGCGGTGGCGCCGCGTCTGGCCAAGCGCTTCGCCCGCGCCATCCTCGAACTCGGCGGCAACAACGCCGCCATCGTCTGCCCCTCGGCCGATCTCGACCTCGGCCTGCGCGCCATCGCCTTCTCGGCGATCGGCACCGCCGGTCAGCGCTGCACCTCGCTGCGCCGTCTCTTCGTCCACGATTCCATCTACGACACGCTGGTGACGCGTCTGCGCCGCGCCTACGGCTCGGTGACCGTCGGCGATCCCTCCGAGCCGGGGACCCTGGTCGGCCCGCTGATCGACGAGGCGGCCCATCGCGCCATGAAGCGCGCGCTCGACGCGGCGCGCGAGGCGGGCGGCACCGTCACCGGCGGCCACCGCGTCACCGTGCCCGGCCGTGAGGGCGGCGTCTACGTCGCCCCGGCGCTGGTGGAGATGCCGTCGCAGAGCGGCCCGGTGATCGAGGAGACCTTCGCGCCGATCCTCTGGGTGATGCGCTACACCAAGTTCGAGACCGCCCTGAAGCTCAACAACGCCGTGCCGCAGGGCCTGTCGTCGTCGATCTTCACCAACGACCTGCGCGAGGCGGAACTCTTCGTCTCCGCGGTCGGCTCCGACTGTGGCATCGCCAACGTCAACATCGGTCCCTCCGGGGCCGAGATCGGCGGCGCCTTCGGCGGCGAGAAGGAGACCGGCGGCGGCCGCGAGGCCGGGTCCGACGCCTGGAAGTCCTACATGCGCCGCGCCACCAACACCATCAACTACGGTCTGACGCTCCCGCTCGCCCAGGGCGTGACGTTCGACGTCGAAAGCTGACACCGCGCTCCGTCCGGCCCGAAACCAGAGGAAACGATCATGGCGAACCCCAAGGGTGGCTCCTTCAAATGGGAGGACCCGTTCCTCCTCACCGACCAGCTGACCGAGGACGAGCGGCTGATCGCCGACACGGCCCGCGCCTATTGCCAGGAGAAGCTCGCGCCGCGCGTGGTCGAGGCCTATCTCGCGGAGAAGACCGACCGCGCCATCTTCGAGGAGATGGGCTCGCTCGGCCTCCTCGGTGTGACCGTCTCCGACGACTACGGCGGGGCCGGCGCCGGCTACGTCTCCT
>NZ_JAFNIH010000018.1 GCF_019160155.1 Pinisolibacter aquiterrae | reverse complement strand
CAACACCCTCCGCCCCCATTCGAGCCTCGGCGGCCTCGCGCCGTCGGTGTTCGCCACCCGGTCCGATCAGGGCCAGATCACCGCCGGACCAAACTTATGACCGGCAGGAAAATGGGGAGCACGTCACGAGCAATCTCGCCCGTAACATCCCTGCCACGGTGCCGGTAATGACTTGAGGCGAGCGTACTCGTTGGGCGACCGAATGCAAGATTTTGAAGTCGCGTAGAATTTCCTTGCATTGCAATCAATTGCAAAAGATGCCGCGGAAATCGTGCCGAGAAGTGCAAGGGCCACGTGAAGCCGTGGCGCCCCGATACCGTGAACGTCGCATCGATCCCGGATCAATGCAATTGATTGCACATCTCTAGGGGAGCGGCCCTCTCCGAGGGTCACGCCTCGGGTGAAGCTCCGCCCCGCGCACGAAGCTCCTCCCAAAGCTGTCCCGGCCCCAGAAGCGCGTCACGGATGCCCTGCCGAACGTGCTCGGACCCCAATGCCTGCTTGCTCATGCTGGAGTGAGCGGCGAAGGCGTCCATGATGGCGTCCATGATCTCCTGCGCCAAGTCGGGGGAGTTGCCGAACTGCTCCTTCGAGTTGTTCATCGCCTGCTCGACGAGCATCTCGGATTGCAACAGCTTCCCTTTGATGACGCCGTTCACGTAGATGAGTTTGTCTTCGTCGGTGATCTCGCCGGCGAAGAGGTCGTTGACCCTCGCAATGATCTCGTCGAGGAGTGCCCGGGCCTTGTCCTGAACGGCCCCGGCCCCGGCTTCGGTGAAGCTGAGCGTCGAGCACGGTGCGGTCGCTGACGACCAGCACGGTGTCGAAGAGCTTGTGGTTCGCCCCGTCGTGCAGGTCGGCGAGGAAGTGCGCCGTCCAGGCGATCGAGTTGGTCTTGCCCGACCCGGCCGAGTGCTGGATCAGGTACTTTTGCCCCGGCCCTTCGGCGAGTACGGCGGTGACCAGCTTCCGTGTCGCGGCGAGCTGGTGGTAGCGCGGGAAGATCAGCTTCTTGACCTGCTTCTTCGCGTCGCGTTCGGCGACGATGTAGCGCCCCAGGATTTCGAGCCAACTGTCACGCGCCCAGACCTCCTCCCAGAGGTAGGCGGTGGGGGCGCCGTTCGGGTTCGGCGGATTGCCCGCCGCCGTGCCGTTGCCCTTGTCGAAGGGCAGGAAGAACGTGTCCTTGCCCTGAAGCCACGTCGTCATCCGCACCGCCGAGTTCGACACGGCGAAGTGGACGAGCGCACCGTTCGGAAACGACAGCAGCCTCTCCGGTGCCTTGCCCTTCGGCGCGGGATCTCGGTCGAAGCGGTACTGATCGACGGCGTCCTCGACGCGCTGGGTGTAGTCGCTCTTCAACTCGACGGTCGCAACCGGCACACCGTTGAGGAACAGCACCAGATCGAGCGCGTTCTCGTTCGCGAGTGAGTACCGCACCTGCCGAACGACGCGCAGACGATTGGCGGCGAAGCGCGCCTGAAGGTCCGGGTTCATCGCGAGCGCCGGCTTGAACTGCGCCATCGCGATCGGATGGCGCAGACCGACGACCTCGAAGCCGTGCCGCAGGACGTCGAGCGTCCCGCGCTGGTCGAGTTGTTGACGAAGACGGTCGAGCAAAACGCGCTCGGCGTTCGAGCCGTTGCCCTTCACCAGAGCGTCCCAGGCCCGAGGCTGCGTCGCCTGAACCCAGGCCACGACGTCGGAGGGAAACAGCGCGCGCTCGCGGTCGTAGGCCGAGGCGTCCCCTTCGGCATGGAGCCAGCCGCCCCTCGCCAGGGCCTCGCAGATCCCGATCTCGAAGGCGACTTCCTTGTGCAGGCTCATCGAGACCTCCCACTCCACCTCCGATACCCGTAGAGCAACGTGGCTTCGCCTTTCTTAACCTCGACGCGAACCCGCGTCACCGCGGGGAGGCGGAGGTCGACGTTCTCGTCGTGACTGTTCCTTCTTCGTCCCTCTTCCGCAAATGGCCATCAAATGAAGCGCGGTTCGACCGACTTTGATTTTTTGCGTTTTTCGCAACGACCTCGGGCACCCCTGCCCCTCCGATCAAATGGCCGTCAAATGGAGATGCACACCCATTTGTTTATTAGATTTCCAGAAAATCCATACACGAGCGACGTCGTGTATGGTGGCTGGTACACGTCCGCTGTCGTCCCAGGGCGTCCTCTTGAGTATCGCATTTCCGCTTTTTCGGTACACGAGACCCGTCTCGTATGGCCGACGATACTCGTGTCACAGAACGCGCCGACCTTCGGCGGAATTGAGCAGCTCCTTGAATGCCAGGATGGCGGAGCGCCGGCCGCTCTGTTCGCGCAGCGGATGCAGGATGCCGGCCTCCCGCATCTTGCGCAGGAACGGCAAGGCCGTCTGTTTGGGGATCCCGGTCCGGGCGATGAAGTCGCTCGACTGGAACACCGGCCGATCGAACAGCGCATCGAGGATACGGATCGTGTATTGCGAGCGCGTCAGCTCTTCCAGACGATGCTTCATGTCCTCATAGAGCGACAGGATGTGCTGCACCCGATCGATGTTGTTCTGCGCCTGCCGGATGATCGCCTCGAGGAAGAAATCGATCCATCCGGTCCAGTCTCCCTCACGACTGATCGCCCTGAGACGCTCGTAATAAACCTCCCGATGGGCCTCGAGATATTCGGAGAGGTAGAACATCGGGTTCCCGAGCGCACTCTTCTGAAAGAGAAACAGCGGGATGAGCAGCCGCCCGATGCGCCCGTTGCCGTCCTTGAACGGATGGATCAACTCGAACTGCGCATGGACCACCGCCACCTGCACCAGGACGTCGATGTCGTCCGATGCGATATAGGTCTCGAACGCCTCCAGGTGGTCGCGCAGCCGCAGCGGTGCGGGCGGCACGAAGGTCGCCTGATCGATGGTGCAACCCGGCGCCCCGATCCAGTTCTGATCCTGTCGAAAGTCGCCCGGCGTCTTGTCGTGCCCGCGCACGGAGTTCATCAGGACGCGATGCATCTGGCGGATCAGCCCGAGGGTGATCGGCCGATCGGCCAGCACCTCGCGCGCCTCCATCAGCGCCTGACGGTAGTTCACGATCTCCTGGATGTCGGCGACCTTCTCGCCGGTGAAGTCGATGCCGGCCTCGTATTCGAGCACCTCGTCGACCGTGGCCTGGGTGCCCTCGATCTTCGACGACAGCACGGCTTCACGGTTGGTCAGCGGCGACAGCATGACCGAGGGATTGATGACGCTCTTCAGGAGCCCGTCGTAACGCGCCAGCGCGGCATTGGCCGGGCCGATCTTGCGCACGAGACGGCCGAGATCGAGACCGGAGAGAGGCAGGTCGTTCGGTTCCCAAGGTGTCATGCCGCCTCCTCGACGAACCCACGCACGTCGATCTTGCCGGTGACGGCGGCCGAGATCAACGCGGCGCGACGCTCCTTCAGGAGGGCGACAGCGCGCTCGGCTTCGGTCGTGAGGGCGTCGAACTTGGCGGTGATCGCATCGAGATGAGTGGAAATGGCGTGCTGCTCGTCGGCAGGTGGCATCGGCACCATGAGAGCGCGAATTTCTTCCACATTCACCCGCTTGAACGTGGACCCGATCATCACGCAAGCCAGTTGGTCGATGGTGCTCGCCGCCTTCAGTACGTGTCGAAGATAGGCACTCGAAAACTCGGGAGCCGATTTGCGCAACAGGCAGATGTCCTGCCCCATCGCGAAGGGTGGATGCCAATCGGCGACCTCGGCCACCTCACCAACGGTCGCGTTCCGGCTGAAGAGCAGATCGCCAACTTCGGGTCGCCGCCCCTCGCCGATCAACAGCTCGTAGAAAGCCTCCGTCGTCATTTTCGCCGTGCCGAGATCGACATAGCGGCTTTGAACTTCACGGATACTGGCGACAGGGATCCCCTCGTCGACGAACTCCGCCGTGACGTGCTTACAGTCCAAGACCGACCAGAACCGTTTGAGAGCGTAAGCCTCCCAATGCGCAGGCACCTCGCCGAGCCAGTCGATGCCGCTGTCCTTCATGGGGGCGTTGGGATCGAGGCCCTTGGTGACGGCGTGGGAGACGACGGCGCGGCGCTTTTCGGCGAGAAGCTCGATCAGCCGCTCCTGCTCGCGCACCAACCCATCGATCTTCGCCGTCTCGCGGTCGAGGAAGGAGGCGATGGTGGCTTGCTCGTGCTCGGGGGGAACCGCGATCTTCAGCGTCTTGAACTCGTCCCAGTAGAGGCGAAGGCGGAAGTCGGTCACGCCCTTGGACAGTCGCCGCATCTCCTCCACCGCCGCCGAAGTCCGCAGAAGTTGTTCCACGAAGCTCGTGGCGAGGCCCGTCGTCGGCCGTGCGATCACATAGGCGGGACTGACCATGCCGGAAACGGTGACAGTTCCGAAGCCGCCCTGCCAAGCGCGCATCATGTTGTAGACGAGGTCACCCGGCTCGACGCGACGATACTTGGTGACGTCGTCGCTCCTGGTGACCTTGCGGTCCATCTCCTCTTCGGCCAGTTCGCGATCGGACACCCCATCGTGGATGGAGACACTGAGGATGGGCAGTCCCTCGCACCCCTCCTCGACCGCCTCCCGAAAGAGCGCGCCCAGTCGGACCGTAGTCCAATGCGCCGGCATCTCGCCCAGCCATTCGACGCCGCTGTCGCGATAGGCGGAATAGCGCGGCAGGGTCATCGGCGATCTCCCATGCCCGCCACCTCCGCGATGACGCGCACCGCCTCCCAGATCGTCACCACCTTGAAGCAGATCAGATCCGCGTCCTTGAATGCGGCTTCGCCGAACAGATTGTGGTTCGGCTTGCTCTCCTCGAAGGTGGTGTGGTCGTAGAGCCGGCTCTCGATGTCGGAAAGCCGGCGCGCATTCACCCCGTCGGCTCGAACCCACAGGTTCTGGAACGACTGGCGGTCGGGTTCGATTGCGAGCGGCTGACCGGAGGTCGTCACGAAGCGCAAGGCATGTTTCGCGTGCCCCGCCTTCGACGGCGACAATGCCGGATGAGCGTCGATCAGCGCCAGGATGGCGTCACGGAATTCTTCGCCGGTCATGCCCCCAACCCCTCGATCATCGCCTTGATGCGGTCCGTGACCGCCTTCAGGTCCGCGTCGATCTCGGCGAGCGGGCGCGGCGGCTCGAAGACGTAGAAGTGGCGGTTGAACGGGATCTCGTAGCCGATCTTCGTCTTGTCGTGATCGATCCAGGCGTCCGCGACGTGCGGCTTCACCTCGCGGGCGAAATAGGCCTCGACGTCCTCCTTCAACGGCACGTTCTCGGTGTCGCGAAGCGACGTGTCGGGCTGGGGTTTGCCCTTCTGTTTGCCTTTGAGGCCGACGACGACCTTGCCCTTCTCGTCGCGGAGCGGGCGTTCGACCGTGATGGTGCGATAGCCGAAGTCGGCATTGTCGAAGATGCGGCTGATCGGCCGGCCGTCCTTCTCGGCCTCGGCGAAGTCGCCGAAGAGCTGGGTGATCTCCTCGATGTGCGCCTCCGACAGCTCCTTGCGCTTGGCGCCGAGCGACTTCCGCATCTTCTGCCACATGGCGGAGGCGTCGATCAGTTGCACCTTGCCCTTGCGGTGCGCCGGTTTGCGGTTCGAGACGATCCAGACATAGGTCGAGATGCCGGTGTTGTAGAACATGTCGGTCGGCAGGCCGACGATGGCCTCGAGCAGGTCGTTCTCCAGGATGTGGCGGCGGATCTCGCTCTCGCCCGACCCCGCCCCGCCGGTGAACAGCGGCGAGCCGTTCAGCACGATGCCGAAGCGCGAACCGCCCTGCGCCGGAGCCCGCATCTTCGACACGAGGTGCAAGAGGAACAGCATCGAACCGTCAGAGACGCGCGGCAGTCCCGGCCCGAAGCGACCGTTGAAGCCGTCGCGTTCATACTCGCGCCGCACCTCCTTCTCGACCTTCTTCCACTCCACCCCGAACGGTGGGTTCGACAGCATGTAGTCGAACTTCTCGTAAGGGTGGCCGTCGTCGGAGAGGGTGTTGCCGAAGGCGATCGCCTCGACGTCCTGCCCCTTGATCAGCATGTCGGCCTTGCAGATCGCATAGGACGACGGGTTCAGCTCTTGGCCGGCGACGGAGAGGCGAGCCTTCGGATTGTGCTCGGCGAGATATTCGCCGGCGACCGACAGCATGCCGCCGGTGCCGGCGGTCGGGTCGTAGATCGAGCGCACCACGCCCGGCTTCGACAACACCTCGTCGTCTTCGACGAAGAGCAGGTCGACCATCAGCCGGATGACCTCGCGCGGGGTGAAGTGCTCACCGGCCGTCTCGTTGGAGAGTTCGGCGAACCGCCGGATCAACTCCTCGAAGACGAGACCCATCTGGTGGTTGTCGACGACATCGGGGTGAAGGTCGACCTTGGCGAACTTCTCGGTGACGAGGTAGAGGAGCCCCGCCTTCGCCAGGGTCTCGATCTGCACCGCGAACTCGAACCGCTCGAAGATGTCGCGCACCGAGGCCGAGAAGCCGGCGATGTAGCCGAAGAGGTTGTCGCGGACGTGGTCGGCGTCGCCGACGATCTTGGGCAGGTCGAGCGGCGAGGTGTTGAAGAAGCTCTGCCCGGCCTTGCGCAGCAGGAACGGCTCGGGGTTGACGTCGAGCGCCTGCTTCGCCGCCAGTTCGGCCAGCACGGCGTCCTTGGTCGGGGCGAGCACACAGTCGAGGCGTCGCAGAACGGTGAAGGGCAGGATCACCTTGCCGTAATCGGACTGTTTGTAGTCGCCGCGCAGGAGATCGGCGACCGACCAGATGAACGCCGAAAGAGCTTGCTGGTTCATGGAGTTCCGGGATCCTCATGGGCCGCGCGAGCGGCGAGCAGACGACGCAGTCGCCACTCGCGAACAGCCCACGGACACTATGAGGTCGCCCTCCGCGCGACAAGCCGAGAGGCCACATCCGCGACAACGAGCACGAGCAGGATCTCAGAGCAACGTCCCGGCGGCGTTCCCGACGAACAGCTCGCCATCGCGGACGTAGCGGGCAAGCATGGCGTCCGAGGCGTGGCCGGTCTGGGCGCGGATCTTGAGCGTCGAGACCCCGGCCTGGGCGGCGCTGGTGGCGAAGCCGGCGCGGAGCGAGTGGCCGGAGTACCCGGCGGGGTCGATGCCGGCGGCGGTGACGCGCTCCCGGACGATGATGCTCACCGCCTCCCCGGAAAGCGGCCCCGCGCCGACGTTGCCGTGACGATCGACCGGGCGGAACACGGGACCGGCAGTGATGTCGGCGACGTCGATCCATCGCGCGACGGCGGCGACGGGACACCACGGGGTTCGCCCGAGCGGGATCCCGAGCCTTCGGCCTGCGCCCTCCTGATCGGTCTTCGATCGGCGGAGGGTCACGATCAGACCCTGGCGTACGGGTTCGATGGCTGTGCAATCGATTGCAACAAGTTCGGAACGTCGGAACCCACCCGCGAAGCCGAGCAGCAGAAGCGCCCTGTCCCGGATCGATCGGACGTCGTCGCCCATGCGGTCGAGCACGAGGAACAGGTCGTCTCGAAGCAGCGGCTTGGCCTGTCGCTGAGCGACACCGCGTGCGCGCCGGATGCCTCGAAGCGTCGCGCGCACGAGAGCCGACCCCGTCGGGCTCGGGAGGCCGAGGATGGAGTGGGCCTGCGAGATCGACGCCAGACGTCTGACGAGGGTCGCCACCGCAAGGGTCTCGGCGTGCGCGGCGAGGTAGGCGGCGACCTGTACGTCGGGCGAAGGGATCGTGCCGCCCCAGGCCGTGAAGTGGTCGAGGTCAACGCGATAGGCCCGCAGCGTCGACGGCGCGAGGGCCTGCCGGACGTAGGCGCGAACCTCGTCGTCGACGTCGTTGCAATCGATTGCACGAATGTCGGAGGCGTTCGCCGGTTCGTTTGTGGGCTCCGAGAAGAGAGTGTTATCGCGGGTTGGATCCTCCAGGACGGCGTGCGGGATCGCCGGCCGCAGCGTCCCGAATTGCAGCAGCGGATGCAATCGACCGAGCCCGCTCATCGCCGACCCTTCCATGGTGAGGCCTCCATGGCGGCGTCGATCTCGGCCCGCTCGGTCGGGGTGAGATCCAGGAGCCGCTGTCGGAGAAGGCCGCAGAGGCGGTCGAGGAGGGCGACGTCTTCGTCGGTCTGGTCTCCCATGACGAAGCGCAGCCGCCGCCAGGAGAAGAACAAGGCGACCCACAGTTCACGCGCCGAGGCCGTCGAGGTGTCCGTCCGTCGGAGTTCGCCGAGCACGTCGCGGAAGATGATCCCGGCCTTTTCGTGATTACCAGCGAGACCGTAGCCGTCGACCAGGAGGGCGAAGTCGGCCGTCTCTGCCCAGAGCAGCGGGGTCGGCAGTGCCGAGAAGTCGCCGGCGGCGACGGCAGGAAGCCAGTCCGGTGCCTTCATCATGACCGAGCCTCCTTCTGCCCGGCGGTCTTGCGGAAACATTCGGCCCGCAACGCGTTCAGGTGATCATAGTGCGCCCGCATGACGTCGAGGATCGGGTCGACGCCGTCATGCGGCACGCCGACCTTGGCCATGTCGATCCGGCGGCCCTCGTGTTCCAGAGAGGCCGAGAGCGGCCAATCGAGGCGGCGAGCAATCGGGATGGCGTCGGTGTAGAAGGCCCCCATCAGCGCGGCGTCCCTGACGCGCTTCGGCCCGGCGGCCTCGGTCAGAACCTTGCGAACCTCGGCGTTCTCGACGGCGAAGCGACCGATCGCGGTCTTGCCGGCTCGGGTGTGTTTGTCGAGAGCCCATGCCGGCACGTCGCCGAGCATCGGAGCCTCGGAGATCGGCTGGTCGACCACGCGGACGACCCGACCTTCGGAACGCCACGCCGCCCAGAGCGGCAGCAACAGAACGGCGATCACCTCGCGCGTCATGGCCGTCGCCTCGGCCATGGCGGTGACGAGAACCCGCGGCAAGCCGGCATCGACGCAGGCCCTGAAGAAGCCGGGTCGATCACCCCCGTCGAGACGAGGCTCGCGGCCGAGGCCGAGACCAGCAGCGGTCCAGGCCGCGACGAAACGGAGGTTCGTCGGCAGGTCGGGAGCAAACGCAGCAGCGCTGCGTTCTCCGGGGGGAAGACGAAGGCATTCGGCCCGGAACCATGCGACGCCGACGTCGTGGATGGCGATGGAAGCGACGTAATCGGTTCCGCGATCCTTGGGTGCCTCGGCGAGCGCTCGCGCCGCCTTCCTGACGGCGAGTGCTGTCTCGCACGCCGATTGGTGACCGCCGCGCCGGTTCATGGCTCGCGCCGTTCGCACGACGTCGACGACGGTGTCGATCGAGGCGAGGCCGACGTCCTCGACGGCAATCACCACGAGGCGGTTCCAGACCCGAGCGCCACGGTGGCGCCACAGCGTGACGGCGGCACGCTCGGCGAGATCGGGCAGACCACGGCGGATCGCCTTCTGAAGGATCGACGCGGAAAGCCATTGGTCGACGTCGAGAGGCGGGATCGAAGGGGGTGGTTCATTCCCGAGACCGAGAGGGTTCGAGGTGAGCAGGGAGAGGGTTCGAGACATGGTGCGGTCCTGAAAAGTGGAGGCCGCACTTGACGTTAACTGCCATCTGACATGAGACAATGAGAATGCGTCCGCCGGGACGGCGGGGGTCGAGAGGAAATCGGTGAGAGGAACGTCGATCACAGTGCAATCGATTGCACAACGAGGAGTGATCGTTCGATGGCGCTCGCAGCACGCCGGCTCACCGCGACAGCCGCCCCTCGTCGTCGATCAACCGCACCCGGGATGGTGCTCCGTCGCCCCAGAGCCAGAGAACGAGGTTCAGGTCGTCGTCGGACGTCCCCGGCGCGAAGCTGCGAACGAGAAGGCCGGGATGGCCGGAGCGGATCAGCCGCCGGGCGAAGACCTGGGTTCGGGCTTCGCCGCTCGCTCAGCGGGGATAGCCTGTGAGCCTCGTGCCGGCCTCGTCATGGGTGATGACGCGCTGGAAGCACGACAACTCGGGATCTCCGAGCTTCTCTGCCCCGCAGAACAGCACCGTCGTCCAGTCGTCGTGATGGTTGACGGTCGGACGTTGGTCGCACGTCCTGACGAAACACGCCGCACGCAGCGGGTAGGCTTGTGCCTGACCGAAACCGAATGCCTCGCTCGGGCGCTTGAACTCCACGTGAACGGCAAGGATGCGACCGCTGCGGTTCCTCAGGAAGAACAGCGCATCGGTCTCCAACCCCTTGCTGCCCTCGATCCGACAGGTGCATCGACGATCGCGCCCACACCAGTAGTTCGCCCAGTACGGCTGCTTCGTCGGTTTGCTCCACCAGCGGACGGCTCTCTGCTCGTCGGTCAGGGCTTCGGCCCCACGGTAAGCCGCCGCGGCCGGGGTGCCCTCGATCAACCAGTCCCGCACGGACTGCGAAGCGAACACGCCGGCCGCGATGACATCGAGGTAAGGTTGGGCCTTCTCCGAATAGCTCGACATCATGTCGCCACGGTTCGCGCCGGCATTGGCTGGGTGTGCTCGATCAAATGGAGGAGTGCGTCTTCCATGCCCCGCAGGCCGCGACCACCTGCGGGCTTGGCGCCGTGACGCCGGAGAGCCGTCGCGACCTGTTCGTACTCTTGCGGTGTGAACCGGAGTTGGACGCAGCGCATGCCGATGATCGCCTCACCCTCGGCGAGGATGCGACGCAGGTTCGGCACGGTATGGGTCTCGGCGAGATGAAAGAGGTGGTCGAGGTCGACGTCGGCACCGTGTGCCTTGACGACGTCGGCGATGACCGCCGCCTTGGTCCAACCGATCCGACGGAGCCGACCTCGGTACTGGTCGAGCGGCAGCACCTCCGCGACATCGACGAGATAGAGGAGGCGCTGCCGGCTCGCGCCGCGTGCGCCGGTCGCCCTGGTGGTCGCATCGAGTTCGGAGACGATCCGCCCGAAGTCTGCGGGTGCAGCTGCCTTCAGCTTCAGCAGCTGTTCGGCGAGGTCGAACGGCGTAGCGTCTCGCGAGCCGACGAGATGGCGGACCGCACGCTCCAGGCGCGCCGTCTCGCGCTTGTCGAATCCCTCGGCGTGTCCATCTCGCCCTCATGATCTCCGGTAGTGACGGTCGATCATGACGCGCGCGGGTTAAGGCTGGGCTACCCTGATCGATCATTGCAATTGATTGCAGTTCATGGCGGCGTCGACCCCTTCCCGTCGGCCGGTCACCTTTGGGGCTCTCCGCAGCCCTTTTCACCGCGCCACGTCTGCCGATCCGCCTCCCGCCGCGAACCGTGCAACGACGCTGTCGCACCGAACTTCTTGGCTTCGGGGACAGACCCCGGTTACGCGAGGCGAAGACAACCTACTGAATTCATTGCATATGAGCGACGAGCTGTAGGCTATGCTCCTGTCCCGACGCGGTCCCCACAAGATGTCGCTTCCGTCTGGAGGACGCGTCGGAGACGCTCATCTCGTCCTCGTGTGGGGAAGGGATGAACGACCACTGAGATGGCCGTGAGAGTGGCTGGAAACCTCGTGAATTGGCGGTTGGCGATCGAGGGTGGGATTGCCTTGCGGAGACTCCCCCGATCCCCGGGGGACGCACTGAGGGACGAAGGCAGAGCCAGTAATCGGGCGTGCAATTGATTGCAAATCTGACCGAAGGCCTCGCAAATATTTGGTCATCATGTCGCACCTCAGCCTCGGAGATGCACGCCGCCTTAAGGTATGTGGCGATAGCAGAGACAACGCGGGAGCGCATAAGATCTCCGATCTCGGAGGGCTACGCGCCCGTACGCGAGACGGCGACCCCCATGGCGAAGGTCTTGATCAACGACCAGGAGTTCAAAACATCGCTGCCATATGCCGCGCTGAAGGCGGCGCGATCATCGGTATCCGCCGCCTTCGTGCTGCGGAACGAGCTGGAGACGGCATACGCTCAGGCCGTCGCCGCCGGCCAAGAAAGCGTCGTCGAACTTCTCCGAATGCAGCGCCTTACCCATCCTGCCTGTGTCTTGGCTGCCGCTCTCGACGCCGGCGGAAGGAGGCCTGTTGCTGATCGGCCTACTCTCGAGATGTGCTTCAAGATCCGAGACACTCTGAAACTCGGGCAGCCCATCGACGAGGTCTCTGTCGTGAGGGTCAAAGCGAAGCCTGCCGGCGGGCACCGCTGCATCCACACCTTCGGGCCGATCCATCGGACCCAGCAGGAAATCGTCCGTCGAGTGCTTACAGATGAGTTCGAGCCGCGCTCATTCCAGTATGCTTTGCGGGGCGTGCACGCCGCCGTGCTCCAGGTTCAGAATTTTCTTAAAGCTGGGTATGTCCATATGGCTCAGCTCGACATCAGCGACTTCTTCGGCCACTTCGAATTGGAGAAGCTCGCTCCCGAACTACCCCTCCCGTGGGAGGTGGTAGAGCACGCCGTCGTAGGACGGCACATCGTGATGGCGGGGCCCCCTGGCTCTGGATCACACTCCACTCACGGAGTACCGCATCCAACCTACAGCCCCCTACCTGTGTCCATCGCGGACGAAGCCCGCCTGGGACTGCCCCAGGGTTCCATCTGCTCCCCGATCGTCACGGAGCTTTGCCTTTCTCGACTGCCGTGGTCTCCGACACCGGCAGTGAAACTGGTGAACTACGTCGACAACTTCCTCCTGCTTGCAACCGACGAAGGGTCTCTGCAGGAGGAGATCGAGAAGCTGAAATGGGCCCTGGCGCAGCTCCCAGGCGGGACATTTTCCTTCAAGCCCCCGCTGAAGAAAACTGGTGAAGCCGGGATGGTCTTCCTCGGTCATATATTTCAGGTGTCGAACGGGGAGCTTCACACACTTGTCGGATATTCGCAGGGATCGAAGCTCTTGGAGATGGAGAGTGCTCTCACTAATCACATTGGATTTCATTATAGCGTCAGCAAAAAAATCTATATAAAAGAAAAAATAATTAGATATTACGCATATATAAAAAATTTTGGAGTTTTCTATAAACATTCCGACGATGCATATACATACATTGAAATTGCAATGGAGACGATTTCTTCATTGGCAAAAAATATAGGAATTTCAATTAGTGGCATCAAGAAGGCGTCTACTCAATACCTCGATAGCGAGAAGCCTGAATTCTCAGGAAGTGGTATCGAATGAGCGATGAATTTGAATATCGATAATATACTCAATCATTCATCTTGGAGGCGGGAGACGGGTCCGCCCAAAATGCAACGATGGGGTAGGGCGTGCTGGGTGGCAAAATGAGGCGGGAACGGATGCTCGCTCTGCCATGATTGACGCTGCTGAGCATCGGGATCCGGCGCTTCGTTTGAATGTCTGGCATCAAAGCTGCCGAGAATTCTGCCGAGGAACCTGCCGGGAAAGCAAATGTGCTCTCAGGTTCCGGGATAACTCCTTGACCTACAAGGAGGCGGTGGTCGGAGTGGCAGGATTTGAACCTGCGACCCCCTCGTCCCGAACGAGGTGCGCTACCAGACTGCGCTACACTCCGTGACCGCGAGGCGCTGTATATAGACCTCCTCCCGACCCCGCAAGCCCCGATTTGCGGATCTGTGGATGACGCACCCGATCGCAGGCCGGGAAGGGGTCGCGGGGCGTGGCCGCCGCGGCCGAAACACACGGGATCTGTTGCCCGCGACATGCGGAATCGCTATAGGGGTGGCCCGACGCGACGGCTCACCGCCGTTCGCCGTCCTGGGGCGTCGCCAAGTGGTAAGGCAGCGGATTTTGATTCCGCCATCCGTAGGTTCGAATCCTGCCGCCCCAACCAAGTCTCTCCGCGCCCGTCAGGCCGTCATGTCGAGCACCAGCGACGAAGCGCTCGACGTCGTCGACCCGTTCGATCCGTAGGTCGACCCGCTCGTCTGCGACGTCTTGAGCGCGCTCAGGAAGTCGTCGAGCGCCTGCGAGGCGTCGCCGGTCGAGGAGCTGCTCTCGGCCCCGTCGGCGGGCGGCGGCGGCGGTCCACCGGCACCGCCCTCCTGCGGCGCCGCGCTCTCGAACAGTTTCGACAGCGTCTCGGCCTGATCGGAGGTGAGCGTTCCCGCCTCGACCTGATCGTCGATCAACGACTGGATCTTGTCCCGCATCTCGTCGGGCGATTTCGGCGTGGAGCCGGCGTCGCTCGACTGGGCGTCGGCCCGCATCGATTCGTCGATCGCGTCGAGCGCATCGGAAATCGAATCGGCGTCGCTGGTCGAAACCGTTCCGCTCGAGACTTCGCTCTGAAGCTCCTGTTGCAGACGTTCCTGCATCGAGACAATCGGTGGCCGAGACGGCATGGAAGAAATCGTCGACATTGTTGTCTGCTTCCTTTCTACATGAGAATACGTGGTCGCATTCGTCATGAGACAGCAGGCGCCGGGCGAGTTTATAATTCCTTGATGATTTCGACGATCGGGTGTCCTGTTGTTTCCTCTCCTGAGATGGAAACAAATGGAAACAAAAAAGGCCGATGCGAAAGTCGAAGAGTATGGCATGAGACGAACATGTACGTGACCCCGCACATCCTCGTCGTCGAAGACGACCGCGAGATCAGCGCCCTGGTGGCGCGTTATCTCAGAGCCAACGACTGTCGCGTCGCCGTCGCGGCGGACGCGCGCGAGATGGATCGCCAGCTCGCCGACGGTCACTTCGACCTGATCGTTCTCGATCTGATGCTGCCGGGCGAGGACGGCCTGTCGATCTGCCGGCGCATCCGCCGCACCAGCCGCATCCCGATCGTCATGCTGACCGCCAAGAGCGAGGAACTCGACCGAATCGTCGGCCTCGAACTCGGCGCCGACGACTATCTCGCCAAGCCCTTCAATCCGCGCGAGTTGCTGGCCCGCGTTCGCGCCGTGCTGCGGCGCTGCGAGACCGAGGAGGACCGCGCCGGCGACGGCGCGCCCAAGACCCACGCCTTCGCCGGCCATCGGCTCGACGTGCTGGCGCGCCGGCTGGAGAACGCCGAGGGCGCCGAGGTGGCCCTGACCGGCGCCGAATTCGATCTTCTGCTGGTGCTCGTCGAGCGTCCCGGCCGGGTGCTGTCGCGCGATCGCCTGCTCGACCTCACCCAGGGCCGCGCCGCCGGCCCGTTCGAGCGTTCGATCGATATTCTCATCAGCCGGATCCGGCGTAAGATCGAGGTGGATCCGCACCATCCCGAGATCGTCAAGACGGTTCGCTCGGGGGGATATCTGTTCGCCGCCGAAGTCGAGAGCACATGACGTCCCTGGCCCGCCGGTTGAAACCCCGCCGCATCGCCGCTCAGTTGGTGGTGGTGGTGGGCGTCTCGGTGGTGCTGATCCAGATCATCGTCGCCGCCTCCTTCTTCCTGGTGCGATCCTACGGCCATGGCGACGTCATCCATGTGGATGCGCTGGTGCGCCTGCTCGCCTCGCTGCCGGCGGGCGAGGTGCGCCGCGCCCGCATCGCCGAGATGCGCCGCGCCTTTCCCGAGCTCGAGATCGACCTGGTGACGGCCATGCCGCCCCACGCGCTGCCGCTGGAGCGCGGGCGCGGCGATCGCTGGCCCTACGGCCCCCTGCTCGACGACATCGCGCCCTGGGTGCGCGAGATCCGCGGCGTCCCCCCGGTCGAGAACGACGAGACGCCGCATCTGGTGCTCGCGCTCGACGGCGGCGAGTGGCTGCTGCTCGATCCGCAACTGCCGCCGGTGCCGCCGCTGCCGCCCTTCGCGGCGCCGCTGATCGGCGGGATCGCCTTCGCCGGCATCTCCTCCGTCCTGCTGGCGCTCTGGGCCGCCCACGGCCTCGTGCGGCCCTTGCGCTCGCTCGCCGCCGCCGCCCGGGAGTTCGACATCGAGGGCGAGCCGCGCCCCCTGGACGATGCCGGACCGGAGGAGGTGAGGGTGGCCTCGCGCGCCTTCGACGCGATGCGCAATCGCATCCGGGATCTGGTCGAGGACCGCACCCGCATGCTCGCCGCCATGGGCCACGATCTGCGCACGCCGATCACCCGGCTGCGCCTGCGCAGCGAATTCGTCGCCGAGGAGCCGCTGCGCGAGGAGTTCCTGCGCGATCTCGGCATGATGAACGACATGATCGAGGGCGCGCTGACCTATCTGCGCGAGGGGCGCCACGGCGAGAAGCTCGCGCTGGTCGATCTCGCGGCCCTGATCGGCACCCAATGCGACCGCGCCGCCGACCTCGGCCGCGAGGTCGCCTACGAAGGCCCCGGCCATCTCTCCTGGCGGCTGCGGCCGCAGGCGATGAACCGTGCTCTCACCAATCTGATCGACAATGCCCTGAAATACGGAACGACCGCCCGCGTCCGGCTGGCGGCGCGGAGCGGGGCGGTGGAGATCACGGTCGAGGACGACGGCCCCGGCATCCCCGCGGCGGAGCGCGAACGCATGCTGAGCCCCTTCGTGCGTGGCGACGTCGCCCGCAATCTCAACGACGCCCAGGGCTTCGGCCTCGGCCTCGCCATCGCGCGTTCGGTGGTGGAGGGGCATCACGGCACGATCGAACTCGGCACCGCCGCGATGGGCGGCCTCTCCGTGCGCATCGTGTTGCCGGCCTGACGGACGGGGTCCGCCGGGCGTCTCGCGTCGGGAAGAAGAGGGGCGCTCAGGCGCCGGAGGGGCGGGAGCCCTGCGGATGGGGCTCGCGGCTCGTCGCCGCCTCCTGGGCGGCGGCGGCGGGCTCCTCGGTCAGCCGCATGGCGCCGATCACCAGGGCGACGAAATAGCCGACCTGCAACGCGACCACCGCGACCGTGGTCATCAGGATGCTGCGGCCGCCGGCGACGGTTCCGGTCGAGCCGAGCAGGGCGCCGGTGACGATCGTCGCCAGGCAGACCCACACCAACATCCGGACATTGAACCGCAGCCCGACCACCAGACCGGCGAGCAGCGAGAGGCAGACCAGCAGCGACACGATCTCATCTCCCCGCAGCGGCATTGGACTCATGCTCCGTCGCAATGATTAACCAAAGATTGACGCGAAGGTTCCGCGCCCGTCTTCGAGGCCCGAGCGGGCACGGATGGCCCGTTTCGACGCCGTCACCATCGCCGGATGCCGCCTAAGGAAACCTTAGCGCGCCGCCGGCCGGCCCGGTGATCTCGGTGGAGAGTGAACGAAGCCGAATCGGCTTGCGGCCAATTCGCGGAAAAAAATGAAGAAGGGGGGCCGGAGCCCCCCTTTTCGAAACCGACGGTGATCGGCGGCCTCAGGCGTAGACGACGAGCAGGTCCTTGGCGTCGATCGGGGTGCCGGTCGAGACCAGCACCTCGGCGATCTTGCCGTCGCGCTCGGCGTGGATCGCCGTCTCCATCTTCATCGCTTCGATGGAGAGCAGCACGTCGCCGGCCTTGACCTCCTGGCCGGCCTTGACCGCGACGGTCGAGACCACGCCCGGCATCGGCGCGCCGACATGGGTCTCGTCGGCCTCGTCGGCCTTGCGCCGCGCCACCACCTTGGCGGTGGCGGAACGGTTCGGCACCTTGACGATGCGCGGCTGGCCGTTGAGCTCGAAGAACACCTTGACCATGCCGCCGTCGTCGGTCTCGCCGATCGCCTGGGCGAGCACCACCAGCGTCTTGCCCTTCTCGATCTCCACCATCACCTCCTCGCCGGGCTGGAGCCCGTAGAAATAGGTGGGCGTGGGGAGCGCCGAGGTCGGCCCGTAGAGGTCGTGCATGCGCGAGAAGTCGGTGTAGACCTTGGGGTACATCACATAGGAGGCGAGATCGGTGTCGGAGATCTCGGCCGGCTCGCGCCCCGTCGTCTTGGCCGCGTCGGCGCGCACCGCCTCGAGATCGGCGTCGGCCATCAACGAGCCGGGCCGGTCGGTATAGGCCGGCTGACCCTTGAGGATCTTGGTCTGGAGCGCCTTCGGCCATCCCCCCGGCGGCTGGCCGAGATCGCCGCGGAAGAGCTGGACCACGCTCTCCGGGAACGAGACGTCCTTGGCCGGATCCTCGACCTCGGCCGCCGTGAGACCGGCCGCCACCATCGACAGCGCCATGTCGCCGACGACCTTGGAGGTCGGCGTCACCTTGACGATGTCGCCGAACATCCGGTTGACGTCGGCATAGGCCTGGGCGACGTCGTGCCACTTGGCCTCGAGGCCGAGCGCGCGCGCCTGCTCCTTGAGGTTGGTGAACTGGCCGCCCGGCATCTCGTGGAGATAGACCTCCGAGGCACCGGAGCGCAGGTCGCTCTCGAAGGCGCGATACTGCGTCCGGACCGCCTCCCAATAGAAGGAGAGCTTGCGGATTACCGCCGGATCGAGCCCGGAATCGCGCTCGGTGCCCTTCAGCGCCGAGACGATCGAGCCGAGACACGGCTGCGAGGTGAGGCCGGAGAAGGCGTCCATCGCCGCGTCGACCGCGTCCACCCCGGCATCGACCGCCGCCAGCACCGAGGCGGCGGAAATGCCCGAGGTGTCGTGGGTGTGGAAATGGATCGGGATCGAGATCTCCTCGCGCAGCGCCCCGAACAGCACCTTGGCCGCCGGCGGCTTGAGGAGCCCGGCCATGTCCTTGACGCCGAGGATGTGGGCGCCGGCCTTCTCCATCTCCTTGGCGAGCTGGACATAGTATTTGAGCGAGTATTTCGCCCGATCCGGATCGAGAATGTCGCCGGTGTAGCAGACGGCGGCTTCCGCCACCTTGTTCTCGGAGGCGACCGCCTCGATCGCCGGGCGGATGTTCTCCATCCAGTTGAGCGCGTCGAAGATGCGGAAGACGTCGACGCCGCCCTGGGCCGCCTGACGGACGAAGAACTTGACGACGTTGTCGGGATAGTTGGCGTAGCCGACGCCGTTGGCGCCGCGCAGCAGCATCTGCAGCAGGATGTTGGGCGCCTTCTCGCGGATCGCGGCCAAGCGCTCCCACGGATCCTCGGTGAGGAAGCGCATGGCCACGTCGAAGGTCGCCCCGCCCCAGCACTCGAGGCTGAAGAGCTGCGGCAGCGCCTGCGCATAGGCCTCGGCCACGTGGACGATGTCGAAGGAGCGCATGCGGGTGGCCAGCAGCGACTGATGGCCGTCGCGCATCGTGGTGTCGGTGACCAGAACCCGCCGCTGTTCGAGCATCCAGTCGGCCAGCCCCTTGGGGCCGCGCGCGTCGAGGATCTGCTTGGTGCCCGGCACGATCGGCCGGTCGAAGCGCGGCACGACCGGCTTCGGCGCATCCTTGGGCGGGGTCGTGCGGCCGCGTACCTCCGGGTGCCCGTTGACGGTGACGTCGGCGATGAAGGTGAGGAGTTTGGTCGCGCGGTCCTTGCGCTTCTGCCCCCGGAACAGCTCCGGCGTCTCGTCGATGAAGCGGGTGGTGTAGGTGCAGTCGCGGAAGGCGGGATGGGTGATCACGTTCTCGACGAAGGCGAGATTGGTGGCGACGCCGCGAATGCGGAACTCGCGCAGGGCGCGATCCATCCGGGCGATCGTCTCCTCCGGGGTCGACGCCCAGGCGGTGATCTTCTCCAGCATCGGATCGTAGAAGCGGGTGATCACGGCGCCCGAATAGGCGGTGCCGCCGTCGAGGCGGATGCCGAAGCCCATCGCGCCGCGATAGGCGGTGATGCGGCCGTAGTCGGGCACGAAGTTGTTGTCGGGATCCTCGGTGGTGATGCGGCACTGGAGGGCATGGCCGTTGAGCCGGATCGCGTCCTGATGCGGGACGCCGGAGGCCGGCGCGCCGATCCGCTCGCCCTCGATCAGATGGATCTGCGCCTTGACGATGTCGATGCCGGTCACCTGTTCGGTGACGGTGTGCTCGACCTGGATGCGCGGATTGACCTCGATGAAGTAGAACTTGCCGGTGTCGGCATCCATCAGGAATTCGACCGTGCCGGCGGCGACGTAATTGGTCGCCTCGGCGATCTTCACCGCGTGGCCGCACAGTTCGTCGCGCTGGGTCTGATCGAGATAGGGCGCCGGCGCGCGCTCGACGACCTTCTGATGACGCCGCTGCACCGAGCAGTCGCGTTCGAACAGGTGAACGACGTTGCCGTGGGTGTCGCCGAGGATCTGCACCTCGACGTGGCGCGCGCGCTCGACCAGTTTCTCGAGATAGACCTCGTCCTTGCCGAAGGCGGCCTTGGCCTCGCGCTTGGCGGCGACCACGTCGCGCATCAATTGTGCCTCGTCACGGATGACGCGCATGCCGCGTCCGCCGCCGCCCCAGGACGCCTTCAGCATCACCGGATAGCCGATCTCCAGAGCGGCCTTCTTGACGAGCTCCATGTCGTCGGGCAGCGGCTCGGTCGCCGGCATCACCGGCACGCCGACGGACATGGCGAGATTGCGCGCGGCGACCTTGTTGCCGAGACGACGCATCGTCTCCGCGGAGGGGCCGATGAAGGTGATGCCGGCCTCCGCGCAGGCGTCGGCGAATTCCGGGCTCTCCGACAGGAAGCCGTAGCCGGGATGGATCGCGTCGGCGCCGGAGAGCCGGGCGACGCGGATGATCTCGGGAACCGAGAGATAGGCCTCGATCGGCCCCATGCCCTTGCCCACCTGATAGGCTTCGTCAGCCTTGAAACGGTGCAGGGCGAGCTTGTCTTCCTCCGCGAAGACCGCGACCGTCTCCAGCCCCAACTCGTTGGCGGCGCGGAACACGCGGATGGCGATCTCGGAACGATTGGCGACCAGCAATTTCTTGATCTTCGGCACGGGCGAAGCGTCCTCTCGGTCCTGGTACGAAACGATTAGAATTCGAGAGACGCAAAAACCGCGTGGCATCTCTCGAACCGACCGTCGCAACCTTCGGCGACGATCCTACGAACGTCGTAGCAAACCATGGACCATTCGCGGAATGGGAAAAAGACGCAGGCGTACCGCAATGCGGCAAAAAAAGACGTGAATATCGAAATTTTTACAAAATATCGAAAATAAAGGCACCCTCGAAGGAGGTCGAGGTGCTCTTCACACATCGACCGTCGCATCGCAACCCCGTCGGTCGGCCAAATCACGCCGTGCGACGGGCCGCCGGGGTGAAAACACGTCGGGCCACGCGCGCCGGAGCGGTCTCGCCGATCGCGAGGTCGCCGACGAGGGGGAGCCGGCGCAGGCGATTTGCGCGTCACGGAGCGGGGTGATGGGCGATGAAATGCTGTAGGGTGACATAGAGCGAGGCGGCATGCGGGCCGTCCTTGCGGTCGAGCGCCTCGCGGATGTCGTCGACGATCATCGCATGCACCCGTTCGGCGCCGTTGGCCTGATGAACCAAGTAGTCGCCGAGCGCGGCGGCGGCCACGTCGGGAATGTGTTCGTGTTCGGCGATCGCCTCGATTTCGTCCACGTCGAGGTCGCACAGGCCGAGAATGTCGTCCTTCGAGATCATGGTTCGTCCTCCCGGGTCAGTCTTGTTTACGGAAAATTTACCACGAATCGGATCGAGGTCATTGAGTATTCGCAAGTCACCGTGAGATTCTGCGAAGAATATCAGAGAGGGAATCTTCCGTGAGCGGTCATCCAGTGTTCGTCGAAGCCCTTCGCGGCGGTCATGTCGAGAGCCGTCACCCGATCGCCTTCGCGATCGCCGATGCCGAGGGTCGGCTGGTCGCGACGCGCGGCGACGTCGAGCGGCCGGTGTTTCCGCGTTCGGCGATCAAGGTGATCCAGGCGCTGCCGCTGGTGGAGAGCGGGGCCGCCGACGCCCTCGGCTTCACCACCGCCGAGCTGGCGCTGGCGACCGCCTCCCACAACGGCGAGGCGCCCCACGTCGAGGGCGCCCGCGCCATGCTCGCCAAGGTCGGCCGCGACGAGACCTGCCTCGCCTGCGGGCCGCAATGGCCGGGCCGCGAGGCCGATCGCGGCCGCCTCCACGTCGCCGGGCGCCAGCCGTCGCGGCTCCACAACAATTGCTCGGGCAAACACGCCGGCTTCGTCTGCGCCGCCTGTCATCAGGAGATGGACCCCGCCGGCTACGAGCGGGTCGATCACCCGCTCCATCGGCAGATCGCCGCCGCGCTCGCCGACGTCACCGGGGTCGATCTCTCGGCGATGCCGCGCGGCACCGACGGCTGTTCGATTCCGACCTGGGCGATCCCCTTGCGCGCGCTCGCCCATGGCTTCGCCAAGCTGACCACCGGAGTCGGCCTCGCCCCGACCCGCGCCGCCGCCGCCGACCGGCTCCTCGCCGCCGCCCGCGCCGAGCCCTTCATGATCGCCGGAACCGGGCGGACCTGCACCGAGCTGATCGAGGCCTTCGACGGCCGGATCTACGTCAAGATCGGCGCCGAGGGCGTCTATGTGGCGAGCCTGCCGGAGCTGGGTCTGGCGGTGGCGCTGAAATGCGCCGACGGCGCGGCCCGCGCGGCGGAAGTGGCGGTCGCGACCCTCGTCGCCCATCTGACCGGCCGCGCCGACGACCCGGCGCTCGCCCCCTTCCTGTCGCAGACCCTGCGCGATTGGAACGGCGCGGAAGTCGGCGCGGTGCGCGCCGCCGAGGGCTGGCGCGCGGCGATCGCCGGCGCCTGAGCGCGGGGAGGGCGGTCACGATCGCATGTTCGCCCAGACGCTCCCGAGCACCAGGACCATGCCGAAGGCCTGGGCCGGCGTGGGCGTCTGGCCCATCACCACCACCCCGAGCGCGACGGCGACCAGGGGGCTGAGGAAGCCGAGCGGCGCGACCACCGTCGGCTCGAGCCGGGCGAGCCCGCGAAACCACAGCCAATAGGTGAGGGCGGCGCCGATCAGGCCGAGGTAGAGGAGGCCGAGCACGTTCGCCGTGCCGAGCGGCGGCAGAGGCGGTTCGAGCGCGAGCGCCACCGGCGCGAGGAGGAGCCCGCCGGCGACCAGTTGCCAGGCGGTGAAGGTCAGCGGCGTCTCGGCCGGCCGCCAATGGCGGGTCAGGACCGTGCCGAGTGCCATCGACGCCGCGCCGGCGAGCGTCGCGACGATGCCGATCGGATCGAGCGCCGCCGCCGGCGTGAGGACGAGGAGCGCCACGCCGATCAGTCCGACCACCCCGACGACGACTTGGCGCGCGCGCACCGCCGTGCCGACGATCAGGCGCTGAAGCGCGATCACCAGGAGCGGCTGGACCGCGCCGAGCGTCGCCGCCACGCCGCCGGGCAGGCGATAGGCGCCGACGAAGAGACACGCCCAGAAGATCGAGAAGTTGAGCGCCCCGAGAACGGCGACGCGCCCCCACCACACGCCCGTCGGCAACCGCCGCACAACCGCCAGCAGCAGCAGCCCGGCCGGCAACGCCCGCAGCAGCGCCAGCGTCAGCGGCCGGTCGGGGGGAAGCCACAGCGTGGTGACGAGATAGGTGCTGCCCCAGATCGCCGGGGCGGCGGCGGTCGCGGCGAGGTCGAGAAGGGCCATCGCGGATCTCCATTTATCTCGACGTCAAGATATATGAAACCATCTCGATGTCGAGACGAATCGCGGCTTGACCTTCCGCCGCGCCTGCGGTCACGTCGCGGACATGGATTCCGTCGATGCGATCCTCGCCCAATGGCGCCGTGAGCGGCCCGAACTCGACGTGGCGCCGATGGGGCTGCTCGGCCGCCTCGTCCGCCTGACGACGCATCTGCGCCGCGAGATCGAGCACACGCTCGCCCGTCACGGCCTCACCGCCTCGAGCTTCGACATTCTCGCCACGTTGCGCCGGTCCGGGGCGCCCTATCGGCTGTCGCCGGGCGATCTCCTGGCGACGGCGATGGTGACCTCGGGCACCATGACCAATCGCATCGATCAATTGGAGAAGATCGGCCTCGTCGAACGCCTGCCCAATCCGGAGGACGGGCGCGGCGTGCTCGTCGCCCTGACGGCGATCGGGCTCGAGCGCATCGAGGCGGCGGTCACGGCCCATGTCGAGACGCAGATCCGCCTCACCGCCGAGATGCCCGAGACCGATCGCGAGGCGCTCGACGCGCTGCTGCGCGGCTGGCTCGCCCGGTTCGAGTGAGGTCCGGGAGCGGGCGTCATACCATCGGGCATTGAAAATGACCGATGGTATGCCTGACGCGAATTTCTCATGCCTCTGACGCAGATGAGAAATTCGCGTTTCTTCAAAGGCCGGGTGCGTCAGCACCTTCGGCCTTTGGCATCAGCGCCCGATCGTCGCCGTGAGCGGGCCGATCGCCGCCGCCACCGCCCGTTCCAGATCGACCGCGCGCCAAGGGCTGCGCGGCGCGACCTCCCGGGTCGGCGGCAGATGCACGAAGGCGGTCGGCCGCGCCGGCCGGGCGCCGAGCGCGCGCCACAGCAACGCGTTGCAGAGATAGGCACCGGCATCCCCGGAGACGGCGGCCGGCAGGCCGAGCGCGGCGATCGCCGCCGTCATCGCCCGAATCGGTGCCCGCGCCGGACGAAACGGCATGTCCTCGCCGTCGAGCCGCGCGTGGGGATGTCGCCCGGCGGCATCGACCACCGCCGTCAGGATCCGGTTCCGCGCGCGCGCCTCGACCCGCACCACGCTCGCGCGCCGGGCGAGGCCGAGCAGCAGCACGGCGTCGGGGTCGGTCTCGACGAGGATCGTCTCGAACCCGGCGATCGCGTCCCAGGTCACCGGCAGCACCCGGCCGACGATCTCGATCCGCGCCGCGAGATCGGCGCGCGCGGCGAGACGCGCGACCACCACCTCGGTCGGATTGCGCGGGGCGCCGGGAAACGGCCCGAAGCCGGTCAGGAGCAGACGCGGACGACGCATCGGCGCTCCTCCGCTCAGATCCCCATCAGTCCGGCGATCTCGTCGACGGCGATCGAGGCCGAGACGGTGCCCTCGCGCACGCCCGTCTCCAGCGTGTGGAGACGCCCGGCGACGCGGGTGTCGTGACGCAGCGCCTGCATCACCCGCTCCTCCAGCATCGACCACATCCAGGCGACCTGCTGGGCCCGCCGCCGTTCGGCGAATTCGCCGGTCGCCTCGAGCTTGACCCGGTGGGTCTCGACCTGTTCCCACATCGCCTCGAGGCCCTGGTTGGCGAGGCCGGAGACCAGCACCACCGGCGGCGTCCAGGCCGACGACTTCGCCGCCATGATGTTGAGCGCCGCCCGATATTCCGACGCCGCCTGCCGCGCCCGGTTGGCGTTGTCGCCGTCGGACTTGTTGACGGCGATCATGTCGGCGATCTCGAGCACGCCCTTCTTGATGCCCTGCAACTCGTCGCCGGCGCCGGGCAGCATCAGGACCAGGAAGAAGTCGACCATGCCGGCGACCGTGGTCTCCGACTGGCCGACGCCGACCGTCTCCACCAGGATCACGTCGAAGCCCGCCGCCTCGCAGAGCAGCATCGTCTCGCGCGTCTTGGCGGCGACGCCGCCGAGCGTGCCCGAGGAGGGCGAGGGGCGGATGAAGGCATTGCGGTCGACGGCGAGCTTGGCCATGCGGGTCTTGTCGCCGAGGATCGAGCCGCCGGTGCGCGTCGAGGAGGGGTCGACCGCCAGCACCGCCACCTTGTGGCCGGCCGCCGTCAGATTGGCGCCCAATTGATCGATCGTGGTGGACTTGCCGACGCCGGGCACCCCGGTGATGCCGACCCGATGTGCTCGCCCGGTCGCCGGCAGCAGCGCCTGGACCAGCGCGCGGGCCTTGGCCTGATGCTCCGGCTTCTTCGATTCGACCAGCGTGATGGCCCGCGCCAGAGTCGAGCGGTCGCCGGCCAGGATCTTCTCCGCCAGCACCTCGATCGGAACGTCGCGCGCCGCATGGACCGGCGCGTGCGCGGCCGAGGGCGGCGTCGTCGAGACGTCGCCGGCCGCGTCGACCGAGACATGGGCGAGACCGGCGGTGGGGGGCGCGAAGGAGGAGGTGGACATGGCGGTCTCTCGAGAGGCGGCGCCCGAGGCGCCCTGGTTCCAGTCCTGCCCGCTCCCGGCGGCGGAGTCCAGACGCTTTTCGTCGCGACGGGGAAAACACGTTTTGTTTCAAGGGGCTGATCGTCGCGCCCGGCGCTGCGCCGAAGCCCGCCCCGCGTGTGATTCGTCGGCGGTGCCCTTCCATTCCCATCGGCGCATTCCCATATTGGAAAACGTACGGGAGGCCGCCCGGACCGGGCCGGCGAGGGTCCGCGCCGAGCGCGCAGAGCCGAAGGCAAGGCCGCGATCCGGCCCTCCCGCGACGGACGTCGGAGCCGATCGAAACGGATATCGAGCACGGACAGCGAGCCATGATTCGTCACCCTGCCGTGGCGGGCGCCTTCTATCCGGCCGAGGCCGGGATCCTTCGCGAGACCGTCGCCGCGCTGGTGCCGGCCTCGGTGCCGGAAGCGGCCGGCGAAATCCCCAAGGCGCTGATCGTTCCGCACGCCGGGTGGATCTATTCCGGTGGCGTCGCGGGAGCGGCCTATGCCCGGCTGCGTCCGCTGGCCGGGGTGGTTCGCCGGGTGGTCCTGCTCGGGCCGGTGCACCGGGTGCCGGTGCGCGGGCTCGCCCTGCCGGAGGCGGACGTCTTCGCGACGCCGCTCGGCGAGGTCCCTGTCGATGCCGAGGCCAGGCGTCTCCTCGCGCCTCTGCCGCAGGTGGTGGTCGACGGGGCCGCCCATGAGCTCGAACATGCGCTGGAGGTCCAGCTCCCCTTCCTGCAGAGCGTCCTCTCCGACTTCACGCTGGTGCCGCTCGCCGTCGGCGACGCTTCGGTCGCGGAGGTCGCCGAGGTCTTGGAAATCCTGTGGGGCGGGTCGGAGACGCTGATCGTCGTCAGCTCCGACCTGTCGCATTATCTGCCCTATGCCGCCGCCGAGGCGCGCGACCGCGACACGGTCGAGCGGATCCTGCGCGGCGAATTGCTCGCGAGCCACGAACAGGCCTGCGGCGCCCTGCCGATCGACGGATTGCTCGCGGCCGCGCGTCGCCATCGTCTGACCCCGAAGCTCCTCGCCCGCTGCAACTCGGGCGATACGGCCGGGGATCGAAGGAGGGTCGTCGGTTATGCAGCCATCGAATTCGCCGAACCCGCCGATTGACGCCGCTCCCCCGATCGACGCGCGCGGGCCGGTCCTGCTGGCGCTCGCCCGCGCGGCGATCGCCGAGGCCTTCGGCCGGCCGAACCGTGTCGACGCCTCGGCCTCGTGGCTGGGCGAAGCCGGCGCCACCTTCGTCACCCTGACCCTCGACGGGGAATTGTGCGGCTGCATCGGCAGTCTGGTGCCGCGCCGCTCGCTCCGCGACGACGTCGCCGCCAATGCCCGCGCCGCCGCCTTCGACGATCCGCGCTTCCCGCCGCTGACCCGCGACGAGTTCGAGCGCGTGCGGGTCGAAGTCTCGCTCCTCGCGCCGCTGGAGCCGCTGCCGGTCGCCTCCGAGGCGGATGCCCTGCGTAAGATCCGGCCGCACGTCGACGGGCTCGTGCTCGAATGGGGGCGCCATCGCGGCACCTTCCTGCCGCAGGTCTGGGACGATCTCCCCGACCCGCGCGCCTTCCTCGCCCATCTCCGGCTCAAGGCCGGTCTGCCGAGCGACTTCTGGGCCGACGATCTGCGCCTCTCCCGTTATCACGTCGAAAAATGGAGCGAGCCCGAACCCGGGCCGATGACGTCATGACGTCCGAACATCATCCCACCGACCATTGGCACCGCCTCGACGACGGGCGCGTCCAATGCGACGTCTGCCCGCGCGACTGCAAGCTCCACGAGGGCCAGCGCGGCGCCTGTTTCGTCCGCATGCGCGAGGACGATCGCATCGTCCTCACGACCTATGGGCGCTCGTCCGGCTTCTGCATCGACCCGATCGAGAAGAAGCCGCTCAATCACTTCCACCCCGGCTCGAGCGTGTTCTCCTTCGGCACCGCCGGCTGCAACCTCGCCTGCCGCTTCTGCCAGAACGCCGACATCAGCAAGACCCGCGACATGGATCGCCTGATGGACCGGGCCTCGCCCGAGGAGATCGCCGCCGCCGCCGCCCGCCACGGCTGTCGCAGCGTCGCCTTCACCTACAACGATCCGACGATCTTCCTCGAATACGCGATGGACGTCGCCGACGCCTGCCATGCCCGAGGCATCGAGACCGTCGCGGTCTCCGCCGGCTACATGCACGATCGGCCGCGCCGCGACTTCTATGCGAAGATCGACGCCGCCAACATAGACCTCAAGGGCTTCACCGACGACTTCTACTTCAAGCTGGCGAGTGCCCATCTCCAGCCGGTGCTCGACACGCTCCTCTACCTGAAGCACGAGACCGACGTCTGGCTGGAGATCACCACCCTCCTGATTCCCGGAGCCAACGATTCCGACGAGGAACTGGCGGCCTTGTCCGAATGGGTGGCGCGTGAACTCGGGCGCGACGTACCCTTGCATTTCTCCGCGTTCCATCCCGCCCACAAGATGCTCGACACGCCGCCGACCCCGCCGGAGACGCTGCGACGCGCGCGCCGGATCGCCGAGAAGGCCGGGCTCGCCTACGTCTATCTCGGCAACGTCCACGACGCCGACGGCGACACCACCTTCTGCCCGACCTGTCGGGAACCGCTGATCGTGCGCGACTGGTACGAGATCGAGCGCCATTCGCTGGCGCAGGGCGGCTTCTGCCCGCGCTGCGGCACCGCCATCGCCGGCCGTTTCGACGACGCCGTCGGTCATTTCGGTCGCCGCCGCATCCCGGTGACGATCGCCGGCTGAGGGATCGGCCGCGCTCAGGGCACCAGCACCGCCGCCCCGGAGAAGCGCCCGGCGCGCAGATCGTCGAGCGCCGTGTTCGCCTGTTCGAGCGGATAGGTCCGGATGGCGATCTGCGGCCGCGCCTCCACCGCCACGGCGAGGAAGGCGCGGGCATCGTCGCGGGTCAGATTGGCGACCGAGACCACCTCGCGCTCCTGCCACAGCAGCGCGTAGGGGAAGGCCGGAATGTCGCTCATGTGGATGCCGCCGCAAACGACGCGCCCGCCCTTTCGCACCGCCTTCAGGGCGCGCGGCACCAATTCGCCGACGGGGGCGAAGAGGATCGCCGCGTCGAGCAACTCGGGCGGCTGCTCGTCCGAACCGCCGGCCCAGACACAGCCGAGCGAGAGCGCGAAGGCCTGCGCCTCGAGGTCGCCGGGGCGGGTGAAGGCGTAGACCCGCCGCCCCTGATGGCGGGCGATCTGCGCCAGAATGTGGGCGGCCGCCCCGAAGCCGTAGAGGCCGAGCGCCTGCCCGTCGCCGGCCTTGACCAGCGAGCGCCAGCCGATCAACCCGGCACACATCAAGGGCGCGGCGGCGACGTCGTCGAGATCGAGCCCGCCGAGGGGAACCGCGAAGGCGGCGTCGGCGATCACATGGGTGGCGAAACCGCCGTCGCGGTCCCAGCCGGTGAAGGTCGGGGCATCGCAGAGATTTTCCGCGCCGCTCTCGCAATAGGGGCAGTGCCCGCAGGTGTGGCCGAGCCAGGGAATGCCGACGCGGGCGCCGAGTTCGGGCGCGGTGACGCCGGGGCCGAGCGCGTCGACCCGGCCGACGACCTCGTGACCGGGGACGATCGAGGCGCGATGCGGCGGCAGATCGCCGTCGACGACATGGAGATCGGTGCGGCAGACGCCGCAGGCGGCGACCTTCACCCGGATCTCGCCGGGGCCGGGCAGGGGATCGGGTCGTTCCTCGAGGACGAGAGCGGTGTGGGGGGCCTTCAGAACCATGGCGCGCATCGTCGATGCCTCCGGCGGTCGGGAGTGGGACAGACTACTCCCGAGCGAGGTCGAACAGCAGACGTATTGCCCCGGAGCCGTGCGATCGGGTCGGATCCGGCCGTTCCTCGACGGGGGGCGTGAGGCCTGCCGTCTTCGGCGCCGGCGGCACCTAGATGCGGAGCCTCGACGCGCCGGTGGTCTCCTCGGGGCGATCCTCCAGCCGGCGGAGAATCTCGCGGAGCCCGGTGATGTTCGAGGCGTGATCGGCGGCGACCTGTACCTCGAGGCGGGAGCGGAGCGCGTCCGCCTCCATCGGCCGGCCGTAGAGGAACCCCTGCACCTCGTCGCAGCCGTGTTCCAGGAGGAAGCGCGCCTGTTCGGTCGTCTCCACCCCCTCCGCCAGGACCTGGAGGCGCAGGCTGTGTCCGAGCGCGATCACCGCGCGGGCGATCGCCGCCTGACTGTCGCCCTCGGTGAGATCGGTGACGAAGGAGCGGTCGATCTTCAGCTTGTCCACCGGCAGGCGCTGGAGATAGGCGAGCGAGGAATGCCCGGTCCCGAAATCGTCGATGGCGAGGCCGACGCCGAGGTCGCGAAGGCCCTCGAGGACGCGGATGCTCTGCTTGGCCTTGCGCATCACGTAGGTCTCGGTGACCTCGAGCTCCAACGACGCCACCGGCAGGCCGGTCTCCTCGAGAACGCGGCCGACGAGCGCCACCACGTCGCTGCGCTCGATCTGGGCGCCGGAGAGGTTGACGGCGATGCGATGCGGCCCGAGCCCTTCCGCGAGCCACGCGGCGGTCTGACGGCAGGCGGTCCGCAACACCCATTCGCCGATCTCGACGATCAGCCCGGTGTCCTCGGCCACGGGGATGAACTTCGTCGGCGAGATCATGCCGCGCACCGGGTGGTGCCAGCGCAACAGCGCCTCCGAGCCGATGATCCGCCCGGTCTTCAGGTCCAGTTGCGGCTGATAGTGGAGGGTCAGTTCGTCGCGGCGCAGCGCGTCGCGCAGCTCGCTCTCGAGGAAGAGCCGCTCCTTCACCTGCTCGCCGAACTTCGCCTCGTAGAACAGGAACTGTCCGCGCCCGTGTTCCTTGGCCTTGTACATCGCCAGATCGGCATTCTTGACGAGCGTCTCGGTGTCGGCGCCGTCGTTCGGATAGAGACTGATGCCGATCGAGGTCCGGATGTCGAGCCGATGCCCCATCACGACGAAGGGCTTCTCGAAGAGCGTGATGATCTTGCTCGCCAGACGCCGGACACAGTCGTGATCACGGCAGTTCTGCATCAAGACGATGAACTCGTCGCCGCCGAGCCGCGCCACGGTGTCGCTGCGACGCAGCCCACGGGTCAGGCGCCGGGCGACCTTGCACAGGAGTTCGTCGCCGACCTGATGCCCGAGCGTGTCGTTGACGTATTTGAAGCGATCGAGATCGAGGAAGAGCAGCGCCAGCGGCCGGCCCTCGCGCTCCGCCATCTCCAGCGCCTGCGCGCAACGATCGTTGAACAACATGCGGTTCGGCAGATCGGTCAGCGCGTCGAAATAGGCGAGGTGGTGGATGTGCGCCGCCGAGCGCTTCTGATCGGAGAGATCGTAGAAGACGCCGACGTAGTTCTTCACCCGCCCCTCGGCGTCACGAAGCGTGGTGATGCTCTGCCACAGAGGAACGATCTCGCCGTCCTTGCGGCGGTCCCAGATCTCGCCCTGCCATTCGTCGTCCTGTTCGAGTGCGCGCCACATCTCGCGGTAGAAGTTGGCGTCGTGGCGGCGGGAGTTGAAGAGGTTCGTCTTCTTGCCCAGCATCTCCTCGGCCGGATAGCCGAGGATGCGGGAGAAGGAATCGTTGGTCTTGAGGATTCGCGCCTGGGCGTCGGTGATCACGACACCGTTGAGGCTCGTCTCGAACACGCTCGCCGCGATGCTCAGTTCCTCGTCGGCGAGCCGCTGCACCGTCACGTCCTGGGAGGTTCCGAGCACGTGCCGAGGCCGTCCGTCGGCATCGCATTGAACGACGCCGCGCGCCTCGATCCATTTGATGCGCCCATCGGCGAGGAGTAGACGATGGGCGAAGCCGAAGCGGCCCCCCGTCGCGATCGCCGTCTCGATCGCCCGCCGCACGCTCTCGCGGTCTTCCGGATGGACGAGCTCCAGCAATTCGACTTCGTCGCGCGGGATCAGGGGAGTTTCGAAGAGCGCCCCGATGTCCTCGGAGAAGGTGATCGAGCGCGATTGGACGTCGAGTTCCCAATGCCCGAGCTGGGCGATCCTCTGCGCCTCGCGCAGGAGGTTCTCGCTCCGCCGCAGCGCCGCCTGCTGTTCCTTCAGTGGGGTGATGTCGGTGCCGCAGAAGACCGCGCCTTCCTCCTTGCCGGAGGGATCATACTGGAGGCTCGCCTCGAGCCAATAGACGCGCGGAAGCCCCTTGGCGTCGACGAGCCGATGCTCGGCCGCATAGGTCCCGGTCGCGCGAAGGGTCTCGTAGAGCGGCGACCGGATCGCCCAGGGAAGCGGCGGCAGCGCCACGGCGAGCGCCTCTCGCTCCTCCGCGACCAGCCAATCGTCGAGGACGCGCCCGCCGGCCGCCGCCGCCTCGATCCCGAAGACCGCGAGGAAGGGGCGATTGACCTGCCGGATCCGCCCGTCGGCCTCGAGCACGATCATCAGGGCGCTCGACGTGTCCATGACGCGCTGGGTGAAGTCCGCCTGTTTGGCATGACGCCAGGTGGCGGCCCTGAGGGCGGCCGCCTGCTCCTCCATGGCGCGCAGGATCTCGTCGTTGCGCGCGGCGTCGCGGCTCATCTGGTCCTGAATGGCGTCATTGGCCATCCGGAGCGTCTCGACCTCGAAGGAGAGGCGCTCGATCACGGCGCGGGGATCGTCCTCAGCCATGCGCCACCTCGCCGTGCTCGCGAAGAAGGAGATCGGCGACCGCCTCGACCGCTCGGGCGACGGGCTCCGAAAGCCCCATCCGGAACGACGTCGTCGACGCCGCCTCGACCGCCACGAAGGAGATCGCCGGCACCGGCTCGAACGTCGCCTCGACGCATCGGATCAGATGACCGACCCCGACCCCGTGGCCGGCGGACACGGTTTCGGCGAAGACCTCGTCGCGCGACGGCCGCCAGATCCGGCCCGGCCGCCCCGCCGGCGAGGAGGCGTCGACGACGACGATCTCGTCGAACCCTTCGAAGAGGGCGAGGGCCGTCGGTCCGGCGGTTCCGGCGTCGCTGAGGCTCACGCCGTCCGGCCAGCGGCGGGCGGCGAGGCGCTCGTAGACGGCGGGACCGAACCCGTCGTCGCCGTGGAGCGGATTGCCGAAGAAGACGATGTGCCGGCGTCGCGCGGCCCCGGTGGCCGATGGCGCCGTCATGGCCCGAATCCGATCCGTCGGCCGGTGTCGAGCATGTGGACCGTGCAGACCAGACAGGGATCGTGCGAGCGGATGACGTGTCCGATTTCGACGGGGTCGTCGGGATCGCGAACGGCGATGCCGACGAGGCTCTGCTCCCAATGTCCGGGCCGCCCCTCGCTGTCGCGCGGCGAGGCGTTCCAACTCGTCGGGGTGACGATCTGGTATCCGGCGATGGCGCCGTTCTCGATCCGGACCCAATGGCCGAGACCGCCGCGGGCCGCCATCACCAGTCCGTGGCCCTCGCCGTCCGGCAGGCCACCTCCGGCGGGTGTGAGGACGTGTTCGCCGCCGAGATCGGCCGCCAGCTCGTCGAGCGTGACGCGCGCCTGCTCGAGTTCGAAGGCGATCCGCCGAACCCGGGCGAACTGGCGCAGCCAGGCGCTGCTGCCCTCGGCGCGGTGGAGCGAGACGGTGAGCGGATCACCGGCGACGACGAGTTCGGCGAGCGGGCCGGTCTGGACCACACGGTCGCCGTAGCGGGGCGCCTTGGCCCAGGTGTAGCGATCGGAATGCGGCTGATAATTCGGGATGGTCTCGCCCTTCCACGGATGGCGACCGCCCTCGTAGGGGCGGAACCAGGAATGGCGGACGTGCTCGTTGATCAGCGACTGGTCGAGCGGTTCGACCCGTCCGGCGGTGCCGTCGTAGAAACCCGACGGCAGGATCCGGACGTCGGCCGTCGGGGTCCAATGCATCGGATCGCACCAGGATCCGTAGGAGATCATGTCGGCGACGCCGCCGGCCGTGCGATGGAGCCCGAGTGCCCGCGCCGACCGGGCGAGCAGTCCGAGCGCGCTGGAGCCGTGGCCGGGTTCCTCGAGCCGGGCGAGATATCCTTCGGCGTCGGGGATCGCCAGCCACGCGTCGAGTGGCATCCCGACGATGCGCTCCTCGTACCAGCGCCGAACCTCGGCGAGCACGGTGCGACAGGCGGCGAGCCGGCGGATGTCGGCGGGACGGGTGACGCCGCCGGGGGTCATGTAGGACGAGTGCGGCCACTGCCCGCCGAAATGCGCCACGATCTCCACCGCCCGCCGGGTCATGGCGAGGGTCTCGCGATAGATCGCCCCCGCGAACGGTTCGAAGGCGCGGATGTGGTCCTCGAACCAGGGCTCCGCCGCGTAGCGCGGATTGCAGAAATCGGGAGCGAAGAACAGGAAGGTCTGCCTGAGGTCGTTCTGGAGCCCTTCCGCGATCAGGCAGAGATTGCGGATCCGGGTGGCATTGGGAGGGACCGGCGTCGCGGCGATGTGTTCGAGCGCGGTGACGGCGGCGAAGAGATGGGCGGTGCCGCAGATGCCGCAGACACGCGGCGTCAACACCAGGGCGTCGAGCGGCGCCCGCCCCAGCAGGATCTGCTCGAAGCCCCGATACATCGTCCCGATCGTCCGCGCCTCGACGACGACGCCGTCCTCGAGGACGAGGCCGATCTCGAGGTCGCCCTCGACTCGGTTCAGATCGACGTTGAGCTCCAGACGCGCCATTTCACACGTCCATCGTCTTGTTCTTGACGCGCTCCGGCGCGGCGGCGCGGGCCAGATTCTTGTAGGCCATGTAGCGCGCCCGCTCGACGCCGGCGGGCAGACGATGCGGGACGTCGCCGATCTTGTCGGTCGCGAAGAGATCTCCCTCGCGGGGGAAGTTCGGCGCGGTGCAGCCGAAACAGGGAACGCCCGCGCGGGTCTTGCTGCCGACGCCGTTCCACAGATCGTCGTTGCACACGGCCTGGGTCATCGGCCCCTGGCAGCCGAGGTTGAAGAACATGCAGGCCCGGCCGCCGAGGGCGCCGTCCTCGACGTCGTACTCGTGGTATTCGTTCCGCGTGCAGCCCTGATGGACCAGGGTGTTGAAGAACGCCTTCGGGCGGTTGATCGCGTCGAGCTCGAGCGGACTTCCGGCGGCGAGTGCGGCCAGCGTCTGCGTCATCGTGTGGGGATGGGTCGGACAGCCTGAGACGTTGACGACGGGCAGCCCGCGGCGCGACCGCCAGTCGGGCGGAAAGAGCCCGCCGGGCGCGTCGTGGAGGAACTGAAGACCGATCGAATCCGAAGGGTTCGGCCCCGAAGCGGGAACACCGCCGAAGGCGGCGCAGGTCCCCATCGCCACGACGACGCCGGCGCGCTCGGCGAGCTCGCGCACGATCTCCATCCGCGCGCGCCCGTGATGGCTGTCATAGAGGCCGGTGCCGCGCGGCGCGGTGACGATGCTGCCCTCGACGCAGAGAATGTCGAGCGGGATCGATCCCGCGACGATCTCGTGACGGATCTCCTCATGCCGGCGCGGCGAGACGTGCGACAAGGAGGGATGCCAGAGGAGTTCGATCCCGAAATCCGAAACGAGCATCTCGAAGCTGGGCGACTGCGCCCCCAGAATGGCCAGGGTCTCGCCTCCACACGCGCCGGTCTGCATCCAATAGAGCGTCGCCATCGGTGACCTGCACCATTCTTCGTATGATCCCGATGAAGCGAATACCATTATTCAGTTGAGGATGTATGAAATCGACCCGTCTGGAAAGGTAAACGGCGTGCATTCACCGACGACCGATGCGCGAGTATCTCTCGGGTGGCGCGCAGTATGGCCCGGTCCGAAAGTATAGTGAAATTTCATCGAACGTCGCAGAGGAGCCGAGCGCGGTGGTCGCCGGAGTGGTGACGGCGACGGTCGTCGCGCCGCTTCATCGTCTCGACGGACGCGGCCATGACGTGGGCCGCACGGCTTCGGCGAGGTATCGGGTCTCGAGCGAGGGCCTCGCCTCGCGCCGCCCCCGGGTCTCGACGATGTCCGTCAGGACCTCCGCTCTTGCCTCCCGGGGGGGGACAAACGTCAAGAACCGCTGGAAAGCCTCGGACTCGGCGAAGAGCCGATCACTCGGATCAGCTCGGCGGAGTCCAGATGATCCTCTGGAGCATGCCGGTGTCGAGGACGGCGCGGGAGGGCAGGGAGGTCGACATCGCCGCTTCGCCCTGGAACGAATAGGTCAGCGTCACGTTGGGCGCCCCGCGCGACCGGCAGATCGCCATGCCGAGCCACAGGTCGGTGCCGATCCGGCAGGTCGAGGGATCCGTGCCCGCCTCGCGGAAGCTCATGCCCGGGCGCTCGCCGGCCGGGCCGACGACGTGGTGGGTGACGCCGTGGATCTGCGTGATGCGGTTGCCCGAGCCCAGGATGTGCAGCACCTGGATGCGTCCGCCATAGGCCTCCTTGAAGAGGACGAGCGCGTCCGGCGTCGAGGTTTCGAGTCCGATCGTCACGTGGCCGGTGTCGTAGCCGGGCAGGTTCGCCAGGATCGCCTTCGAGGAGTAGGGCGTCGCCGTCCCGATCGGCCCGGCTCCCTGCGCGGTGATCTGGAGGAACGTGTCCGACGTCGCCCGGAAGGCCGGAGCCGCCGGCGCCGGGCGGAAGCTGTCGGCGGTCGGCGCGCAGGCGACGATCGCGCCCAGAGCGGCGGCGCTGCTGCAGCTGACGATGCCTCTGCCGAAGAAGCCTTTCCCGACCATCGCGCTCTCCCGAATCGTCTGTCGCGGCGAAGTCCCATCGAGTAGGCCGAGACGCGCGCCCTGTCCACGGTGGCTCGGTCGGGCGGCGCGAACGAAGAAGCCCGCCGCGAGCCGACGCGGCGGGCTTTCGATCTCGATCACGGCGAGTTGACGATCACTCCGCCGCCTGGGCCGGGCCGTAGCCGAGCTTGGCGGCGAGGTCGGCGAGGAGCTTCACCGCGGCGTCGGCGATCACCGTGCCGGGCGGGAAGATCGCCGCGGCGCCGGAATCGATCAGCGCCTGGAAATCCTGCGGCGGGATCACGCCGCCGACCACGATCATGATGTCGCCTCGGCCCTCGGCCTCCAGTGCCGCCTTCAGCGCCGGGACCAGGGTGAGATGGCCGGCGGCCAGCGAGGAGACGCCGACGATGTGAACGTCGTTCTCGACCGCCTGACGGGCGGCCTCTTCCGGCGTGGCGAACAGCGGCCCGATGTCGACGTCGAAGCCGAGGTCGGCGAAGGCCGAGGCGATCACCTTCTGACCGCGATCGTGGCCGTCCTGGCCCATCTTGGCGACCAGGATGCGCGGCCGGCGGCCGTCGTTCGCTTCGAATTCCGCGACCAGCTTCTGGACCTTCTCGACGGCATCGCTCATGCGGGAGACCTCGCGCTTGTAGACGCCCTGGATCGACCGGATCTCGGCCTTGTGGCGGCCGAACACCTTTTCGAGCGCCATCGAGATCTCGCCGACGGTGGCCTTCGCCCGCGCAGCCTTGATGGCGAGGTCGAGCAGGTTGCCGCCGGCGGTCGCCTGGGTGGTCAGCTCGGCGAGCGCGGCCTGGGTCGCGGCCTCGTCGCGCTCGGCGCGCAGACGCTTCAGCTTCTCGATCTGCGCCGCGCGCACCGCCGAGTTGTCGACCTTGAGCACGTCGATCGCGGCTTCCGAGTCCGGCTTGTACTTGTTGACGCCGACCACCGTCTGCGAGCCGGAGTCGATGCGGGCCTGGGTCTTGGCGGCGGCCTCCTCGATGCGGAGCTTCGGAATGCCGGCCTCGATCGCCTTGGCCATGCCGCCGAGCGCCTCGACCTCCTCGATGTGGGCGAGCGCCTTGGCGGCGAGCTCGGCCGTCAGCCGCTCGACATAGGCCGAGCCGCCCCACGGATCGATCGTCTTGGTCGTGCCGCTCTCCTGCTGCAGCAGGATCTGGGTGTTGCGGGCGATGCGGGCCGAGAAGTCGGTCGGCAGCGCCAGCGCTTCATCCAGCGCATTGGTGTGCAGCGACTGGGTATGCCCTTGCGTCGCCGCCATCGCCTCGACGGCGGTGCGCACCACGTTGTTGAAGACGTCCTGCGCCGTCAGCGACCAGCCCGAGGTCTGGCTGTGGGTGCGCAGGCTGAGCGACTTGTCGTTCTTCGGATGGAAGTTCTCCTGCACGAGCTTCGCCCACAGGAGACGCGCGGCGCGCAGCTTCGCCACTTCCATGAAGAAATTCATGCCGATCGCCCAGAAGAACGACAGGCGAGGCGCGAAGGCGTCGACGTCGAGACCCACCGCCTTGCCGGCGCGGATGTATTCGATGCCGTCGGCGAGCGTATAGGCGAGTTCCAGATCCGCCGTCGCCCCGGCCTCCTGCATGTGGTAGCCGGAGATCGAGATCGAATTGTACTTCGGCATGTGCTTCGACGTATAGGCGAAGATGTCCGAAATGATGCGCAGCGAGGCCGCCGGCGGGTAGATGTAGGTGTTGCGGACCATGAACTCCTTCAGAATGTCGTTCTGAATGGTCCCGGAGAGCTTCGACTGGTCGACGCCCTGTTCCTCGGCGGCGACGATGTAGAGCGCGAGCACCGGCAGCACCGCGCCGTTCATCGTCATCGACACCGACATCTGGTCGAGCGGGATGCCGGAGAACAGCGTCCGCATGTCGTAGATACTGTCGATCGCCACGCCGGCCATGCCGACGTCGCCGGTCACGCGCGGATGGTCGCTGTCGTAGCCGCGATGGGTCGCGAGATCGAAGGCGACCGACAGGCCCTTCTGACCGGCGGCGAGGTTGCGGCGGTAGAAGGCGTTGGAGTCCTCGGCCGTGGAGAAGCCGGCATATTGGCGGATCGTCCAGGGCTGATTGACGTACATGGTCGGGTAGGGGCCGCGCAGGAACGGCGGCAGACCCGGCCAGGTCTTCAGGAAGTCGAGGCCCTCGAGATCGGCCGCGCCGTAGACGGGCTTGACGTCGATGCCTTCCGGCGTCGTCCAGATCGAGGCGCCGTCGGCGGAGGCCGGCACCGCGACGGTGGAGAAGGGAACGCTGCTGAAGTCCGGGATGCGGCTCATCGGCCTCTCCTCGAGTTCCGGAAGACGGGTCGCGTCGCGCGCCCTCGTCTCCTTCCGAAGGATCCCGCCGATCCGCCTCCGGGGCAAGACCGACGATCGAAACGGGGGACGGGCTCGGCGCCCGTCCGGTCGCTCAGGCGCCGAGGCGGTCGAGCGTGTCGGAGAGGGTGGCGACCACGTCGATGCCGACATGGACGAAGCCGGTGACGCCGGCGCCCTCGTAGGCGGTCTTCTTCTCCGCGTCGGCCGGTTTGCCGGCGAGATAGAGGATCTCGCAGCCCGCGTCCGCGAGCGCCGTCGCCGCCGGCACCGCCTCGGTCTCGTAGACCGCGTCGGAGGAGGCGATCACCGCGGCTTGCGCGCCGGAGGCCTTGTAGGCGGCGGTCAGCGCCTCGATCGAGGCGAAGCCGTCGCTGGTCAGGGCCTCGATGCCGCCCGCCTCGAACAGGTTCTTGACCCAGGTCGCCCGCGCCGTGAAGTCGGCGATGCGGCCGAGATTGGCCAGGAAGATCTTCGGCCGCACGCCGGCGGCGTCGGCGCGGTCGCGGAGCGCCTCGAACGCCTCGCCGAGCGGACGCGGCGCGAAGGCGGCGACGTGCTCGACCGGGGCGGCGACACGCGGCGTCGGGGCGGGCGTGTCCATCACTGCGACGGCGCCCTCGGCGATGTTGGGGAATTCGGAGATGCCGGTCACCGGCTCGCGGCGCTTGGCGATCGCGTCGAACCGCGACCGGGCGGTCACGGCGACGCGGGCATGGAGCGCGCCCGAGCGCAGCGAGGCGACGATGCCGCCCTCCGCCTCGATCGCCTGGAACAGCGCCCAGGCGATCTCGGCGAGATCCTCGGTCTCGGTGTCGACGAGACCCGAACCGGCCGCCGGATCGGCGACCCGGTGCAGGTTCGATTCCTCGATCAGGATCGACTGGGTGTTGCGCGCCACCCGGCGGGCGAAGGCGTCGGGCAGGCCGATCCCTTGCGTGAACGGCAGAACCGTCACCGAGCCGGCGCCGGCGACGCCGGCGGCGAAGGTGGCGATGGTGGTGCGCAGCATGTTGGTGAAGCTGTCGCGCCGCGCCATCATGCGGCGGGCGGTCTCGACGTGGAGGCGCGGGGCCTTCGGCGTCACGCCGCAGGCTTCGAGCACCCGGCCCCACAGCAGGGTCAGCGCGCGCAGCTTGGCGATCGAATGGAACTGGTTCTGATCGGCGACGGCGGTGAAGCCGATCTTGGCGGCGGCGGCCTCGAGATCGAACCCGGCCGCCTCGAGCGCGCGCAGGTAGGTGACGGCGGTCGCGAGCATCGCGGCCAGCTCCTGCGCCTCGGAGGCGCCGGCCGAATGCCAGACGCGCCCGTCCGCCTCGAAGGCGGTGCCGGGGAAGGCCTTGGCATCCTCCGCGGCGGCGGCGATCGCGTCCTCGGCCTTGGCGCCGAGCTTGCCCGTGGCGGCGAGCAGGCCGACCGGATCCTGGATCACCGCGAGATCGACCGTCTTGCCCTGTTCGGCGGCGACGGCGAGGAGCAGCTTCGCCACCTCGGCCGAGCGATGACCGGCGTCGACGCGGATCGGGATCAGATCGAGATGCACCCCGGCGAGCAGCGTCTTGACGCAGCCGTCGCAGGAGATGGTGAGGCCCCAGCCGTAGGCGACCGGACTCTCGGCGCAGACCAGATCGAGACCCGAGGCGCCGCCGACCAGATCCTCGAGGATCTGCGCGTTGGCGGTCTTGTTGCCGGGAATGTCGATCCGCGCGACGACCGCCCAGGGCTGGCCCGCCGGACGGACGCCGAGCGGTTTCGGATCGGGATTGCCCTCGTAGATCGGCTCGATGACGATGCCGTCGGCAGTGGTCGACTTCAGCCGCTCGAACGGCGTCGTCTTGAGTGCCTTGGTCGCCACACCGACCCAGTCGTCGTGGCCGCGAGGGTCGAACGACCCCATCAATCCGAGTGCCTTCGAGCTCACCGTCGTCTCCCGAGGTCTCACCGCGCCGAGTGGCTCATCGAGCCGGCGGCGGCGACTGAGTGTGATGGCCCGCCCGGCGCGCCGAGCAGGGCCGTCATGCGATGCGAGGCCCGCGTCTCCCGTCACGGGAAAGGCGAACCGCGTCGTGCCCCTTCCACCCCGTCGAGGAGGCGGGAGACGGAACGGCGCAACAGCCCCGATAGGGGCGATTTCCGTGATTTCTGGAATTAGACGATGGTAGGGTGGGGGTGCAATTCGCAGTATTGCTGTTTGACGTTCGTATGATGCTGAAAGTCGCACCCCCCGTCAAAACAGACAATTGATCGATTTAGTGAACGGTCCACATTGTCCGCAGAGCCGGAGAAGAACGAGATGGATCGGGGAGTGAATGCAGGGCTCTACGGAGAAGCAATGCGCTTTTCCGTGGACGGTGAGGCCGACCGTGTCCTCGACCGATTCGAGGCGCAGCTCAAACGCTGCGGCGCGACCCATCTGTTCGTCTCCGGTCTGCCGCTGCCGCGCCGCTCGATGGCCAAGCTGGTGGTTCGGATCGATTGGCCGGATCTGCGGTCGGGCGGGCATCTCCTCGACGTGTCGCCGTTCGATCCTCTGCTCGCCTGTTGCCTCGCCGAGCATCGCCCCTTCGTCGTCCACGACGGCCGTTCGATGGCGCGTTGCGGCACGGTGATCACCTCGGAGCGGGACCTGCCGCAGCCGGTCGGTTCTGAACTGGTCGCCGCCGCCGGCGGCCGCAAGGCGGTGGTGGTGGCGATCCCGATCCATGATCTCGCCCCCTGGCAGGGCTGCGTGCTGATGGCGGGACCCGATCTCGCCACCGGGCCGGCGCTGCTCGACGAGATCCTCTTCTATTGCATAGGCGCGATCCGCTCCCTGATGGCCTTCGGCCGGGTCGACGTCGCCCGCCCCGGCGATCTGTCGGAGCGCGAGCGGCACGTCCTGCAACTGACGGCGATCGGCAAGACCGCCGCCGAGATCGCCGATCTCCTCGCCATTTCCCAGCGCACCGTCCACGCGCACCTGCAGAACGCCGGCGAGAAGATGAACGCCTCCAACAAGACGCACACCGTCGTCGAGGCGCTGCGCTACGGCCAGATCCGGCTCTGATTTCTCCTTCTTTGGTCGAAGACGGCCGCTTTTTTCGCACCCTCGACTCCGGGAGCGCGCGCCGGCGCGACGGTCGTCGCGCCCGAAACGACGACGACCGGAGCGGTGGGGCCGATCCGGTCGTCGAAGTTCGATCGCGATGCGACGTGCCCTCAGTAGGTGAGCACCGCCGGCAGTTCCTTGGCCTGCTCGACCCAGTCGGTGACCGACTTCAGGCTCGGGGTCTGGCGCACCAGCTTCTTCGCCTCGTTGATCTCCTCCATCTTTGCATGGAGGTTCTCGGGCTTGCGGTGCTTGAGTTCCTTGACGGTGTCGACGCCGGCGGCCTCGAGCAGCTCGGAATATTCCTCGCCGACACCCTTGATCCGCATCAGATCGGCCATGTTGGCCCACTTCAGAATGCGGCTGTCGTCGATGCCGGTGGCCTCGGCGAGGGTCTTGCGGCCCTTCGGGTCCTTGGCGGCCTCGAGCAGGGCCTCGACCGTCTTGACGCCCGCAGCGGTCAGCTTCTCGGCGTAGACCGGCCCGATTCCTTCGATGGTGGCGATGTTGGCCATGTGTCCGTCCTCCGGTTGCGCCCGGCCCGTTCGTCTTCTTCGCGGCCTCGCGGCGTCGTATGACGCGCGCGAGTTGAGCGCGAAATCCCCGATTCTTCAATCCCCCCGCCGAGATCACGCAAGGGGAGGTCGAGGCGCCGGCCCGGACCGGGCGGGGGTGTCGTCGATCACCCGAGGAGATGGCTCGCGCCGGGTACGTGAGCGAGCAGTTCGTCGACCTTCTCGTCGCCGGCGACGCTGCGCAGCTGGCCGATCAGGCTGCCGGCGACATCCTTGACCTGGCTCATGTCGAGCCCGTCCTTCTGGAGGTCGCCCAGCATGGCCATGGCCGCCGCCATCGGGTTGCCCTGCGAGCCGCCCATCAGGCTGCCGAGCGCGCCGGCGATGCCGCCACCGCCCATCAGCCCGCCGAGCGCGCCCATCAGGCCGCCGCCCGAGCCCGCCTCGGCAGCCTCCGCATGGGCGGCGCCGGCGGCGGCGACCTCGTCGAAGCCCGGGACGTAGGGCTTGATCATGTCGACATATTCGGCCGGAGCCTGGGTCGCGATGAAATTGACGATCATGGAGGTCGCCTTCTGGGCGAGCGCCGGATCGATGCCGACCTGGGCGGCGATCGTGTCGATGATGTCCTGCATGGGGCGATCCTGGAGAACGGCCGGCAACTCGATCGGCGCGGGCCGCTTGGGGGAAGGACGGACCGGGTCTCCCGGGGGTCTCGAACGACCTCTCTGCGGGGACCCGTCCGCGGGCGGGAACGGGTCGGGGCCCTCGTCGCAGCCGGCGAGTCGTCCTCGCCCGCCGCACGCCACCCGAGGATCCGACGCCGCGACCCTGCCACACGAGAGGGGCCCCGGACAAGGCGTGTCACCGCGCGGCATGGATTGCGAGACCGCCCATCGTTCGAATCGTGGCGCCCCTTCGCTCGAAAGAGGTGATCCCTCCTCCTCGTGCTCTCCTTCTGAGCCGCCGTGCCCCGCATTTGCGCTTCGGACCCCCCCTCGCTCCCCCTACCGTGAAATTCGAGAGTCGGGTCGGAAAAGTCGATCGCCACCATACCGTGATGATCCATGACCCCGGCGTCGTGAGAGGAGTGAAGACATGTCGAGGCGCTTTGCAACGGGTCTCTTGGCGGCGCTGATGTGGGCGTCGGCGGCGGCCGCGTCCGCGGCGGAGCCGATCAAGGTGAAGGTGTTCGTCGCCGCGATGTTCGAGATCGGCAAGAACACGGGCGATCGCGCCGGTGAATTTCAGCACTGGTACGAACGCTATTGGTCGAACGCCACGCCGGTCGTGGTCAAAGGGGCGATGAACCCCGTCTATTGCAATGCCGACGGGGTCTGCGGCTCGGTGCTCGGCATGGGCAAGGTCAATTCCTCCGCCTCGATGCAGGCGATCCTGCTCGACCCGGCCTTCGATCTGTCCCGGGCCTATTTCATCGTCTCCGGCGTCGCCGGGACGCCGCCCTCGCGTGGCACCATCGGCGAAGTGAACTGGGCGACGTGGCTCGTCGACTACGATCTCGGCCATCGCTGGGCGCCGGAGGAGAACACCCCCGGGGCGCCGACCTTCATGCCGCGCAAGGGCTACGAGACCTATCGCCTCTTTCGGATCGATCCGACGCTCGTCGGCTGGGCGATGCGTCTGACGGCGGATACGCCGCTGAAGGATTCCGACGCCGCTCGCACGTACCGCAAGCGCTATCCCGACGCGGCCGCCAACAGAGCGCCCTTCGTCGGCACCGGCACCCACATGACCGGCGATACCTTCTTCCACGGTCCCGGCATGTCGGCCCAGGCCCAGTACATCGCCAAGCTCTATGGGGCCGACGATTACGTGATCACCGAAATGGAGGCGGCGGCGGTCGCCCTGGTGGTCAAACGGACCCTCGGCATCGATCGGTTCCTGTCGTTGCGCGGCGCCGTCAACTTCGACCAGGGCAATCCCGGCGAGACCACGCTCCAGCATCTCGATCCCAAGCCCGGCGAGACCGCCGGAGGTTTCGCCGAGACGGTGGAGAACGTCGAACGGGTGGGGTCGCGCCTGACCGATCACATCGTCTCTCATTGGACCGAATGGGAAAACGGTGTGCCGCCCCTGCCGGCGCCGTGATCGCCGGAGACGAGCGACGGCGGTCGATCCCTCGCGACGAGGGATCGGACCGTCTCGGTTTCCATCCTCGCGCTCGCGGCCTATAGAAACGGCTACGGCAGCGACGGGGGAACGATACGATGCGGATCGAAGGCGGCGTCTATCTGGGGAAGAGCATCGAGGACGAATTCCTCGAGTTGAAGCTCGCCAACCGCCATGGTCTCATCACCGGCGCCACCGGCACCGGCAAGACCGTGTCGCTCCAGGTTCTCGCCGAGGGTCTCGCGGAGGCCGGAGTCTCGGTCTTCGCCGCCGACGTCAAGGGCGATCTCTCCGGCGTCGGCGCCATGGGCACCGAGAAGGACTGGATCGCCAAGCGCGCCCACGAGATCGGCTTCGACGACTGGGAGCCGAAGAAGTTCGGCACCATCTACTGGGATCTCTTCGGCAGGCAGGGCCACCCGATCCGCGCCACCGTCTCGGAGATGGGGCCGCTCCTCCTCGCCCGCCTGATGAGCCTCAACGAGGTTCAGGAGGGCGTCCTCAACATCGTCTTCAAGCTCGCCGACGACGAGGGCCTCCTCCTCCTCGACCTGAAGGATCTGCGCGCCGTGCTCGGCCATGTCGCCGAGCGCGCCGACGAACTGACCGTCGATTACGGCAACGTCTCCAAGGCCTCGGTCGGCGCGATCCAGCGCCAGTTGCTGGTTCTCGAGCAGCAGGGCGGCGACGCCTTCTTCGGCGAACCCGCCCTCGAACTCGCCGACCTCATGGCGACCGACGCGCAGGGCCGCGGCCGGATCAACATCCTCGCCGCCGACGACCTGATGTCGAACCCGCGCCTCTACGCGACCTTCCTCTTGTGGCTGATGTCGGAGCTGTTCGAGGAACTGCCCGAGGTCGGCGACACGGACAAGCCGAAACTGGTGTTCTTCTTCGACGAGGCCCACCTCCTCTTCGACGAGGCGCCGCCGGCGCTGATCCAGAAGGTCGAGCAGGTGGTCCGGCTGATTCGCTCCAAGGGCGTCGGCGTCTATTTCGTCACCCAGAACCCGCTCGACGTGCCCGACACCGTCTCCGCCCAGCTCGGCAACCGCGTCCAGCATGCGCTCCGCGCCTTCACGCCGCGCGAGCAGAAGGCGGTGCGCGCCGCCGCCCAGACCTTCCGCCAGAACCCGAAGTTTTCCACCGAGGAGGCGATCACCCAGCTCGCCGTCGGCGAGGCGCTGGTCTCCATGCTCCACGGCAAGGGCGTGCCGAGCGTCGTCCAGCGCACCTTCGTGCGTCCGCCCGAGGCCCGCGTCGGCCCGCTCACCCCGACCGAGCGCGCCACCCTCGTCAACACCTCGCCCCTCGCCGGCAAATACGACGAGGTGGCCGATCGCGCCTCCGCCTTCGAGAAGCTGCGCGGCAAGGTCGAGGCCAATCCCGCCCAGCCGGGCAGCGCCGGCCCGGCGCCCTCCGGCGGCGGCTTCTTCGACGGCATTCTCGGCGGCATCCTGTCGAGCGTCGGCGGCGTCGCCTCGATGAAGACGGGCGGTCCGCGCTCCCAGACCCTCGGCGAGGCGATCGTCAAATCCGCCGCTCGCTCCGCCGCCTCCACCGCCGGCCGCCAGATCACCAATGCCCTGGTGCGCGGCGTCCTCGGCTCGCTCCTGAAACGTTGATCGGAAGTCCTCCCATGACCCTCGCGCGCGTCCTCGACCGCATCGATGCCGATTTGCCGAAGAGCCTCGATCGCCTGTTCGATCTCCTCCGTCTGAAGTCGATCTCCGCCGACCCCGCCTTCGCGAAGGAGGTGCGGGCCGCCGGCGAGCACTGCGTCGCGCTCCTCGCCGAGATGGGGTTCGAGGCCTCCCTGCGCGAGACGCCGCTCCACCCGATCGTCGTCGCCCATTGGACCGGCCCGGTCGAGAACGCCGACAAGCACGTCCTCTTCTACGGCCATTACGACGTCCAGCCGGTCGATCCGCTGAACCTCTGGCGCGCCGATCCCTTCGATCCGAAGATCGAGACGATCGAGGACGGGGTGAAGGTGATCACCGGCCGCGGCTCGGCCGACGACAAGGGCCAGGTGGTGATCTTCCTCGAGGCCCTGCGCGCGCTCCTCGCCGAGGACGGGCGCCTGCCGGTGAAGGTCACGGTGCTGCTCGAGGGCGAGGAGGAGAGTGGATCGCCCTCGCTCGAGCCCTTCCTCGCCGCCAACGCCGCCGAACTCTCCCACGACGTGGCGCTCGTCTGCGACACCAACATGTGGGCGCGCGGCCGTCCGGCCATCACCACCTCGCTGCGCGGCCTCGTCGGCGAGGAGGTGAGGGTCGCCTGTTCGAACCGCGATCTCCATTCCGGCATCTTCGGCGGCGCCGCCTGGAACCCGATTCGGGTGCTGACGAAGATCCTCGCCTCGCTCCACGACGACGCCGGCCGCGTCACCCTGCCGGGCTTCTACGACGGCGTCGCCGATCTTCCCGAGGAGGTGCGCGCCTCCTGGGATGCGCTCGGCACCACGGCGGAGACCTTCTTGCGCCCGGTCGGGCTGAAGACCGCCGCCGGCGAGGCGGGCCGCTCGATCCTCGAACAGGTCTGGGCCCGTCCGACCTGCGAATTCAACGGCATCACCGGCGGCTACACCGGCGACGGCTTCAAGACCGTGCTGCCGGCGAAGGCCTCCGCCAAGGTCTCGTTCCGTCTGGTCGGGGCGCAGGACCCGGATGCGATCCGCGCCGCCTTCCGCGCCCGTGTCGCCGAGATGCTGCCGCCCGACGCCGAGGTCTCGTTCCACCCGCACGGCGGCTCGCCCGGCTTCTCGATGCCCTTCGACAGCCCGTGGCTGACCGGCGCGCGCGAGGCGCTGGCCGAGGAATGGGGCATCCCGGCGCTCCTGATCGGCTCGGGCGGCTCGATCCCGGTCGGCAACGCCTTCGCCCGCATTCTCGGCATGCCGACGCTCTTCGTCGGCTTCGGCCTCGACGACGACCGCATCCACTCGCCCAACGAGAAATACGACCTCGAGAGCTTCCACAAGGGCCTGCGCTCCTGGGCGCGGATCCTGAAGAAGCTGGCGTGAGGGGAGGGGCCATGCCCGCCGCGCGCCCCATCGCGCCCTGCGCGGCGATCCTCGACGCGCCCGACGAGGCCGGCGCCCGCGCTCTGCTGGCGCCGCTCGTCGAGCGCTTCCGGTTGGAGATCGTCCGCTCGGGCTGGTCGCGTTACTCGAAGCTCGGTCCGCAGTCGCGGATCTGGTTCTGGTGGCGGCTCTCCGAGAGCGAGGCCGCCGATCCCGGGGCTGCCTTCGAGGCGGTCGCGGCCCACGTCACCGCGCCCGCCGACATCGACCGGCTCGATCGCCGCATCGAGGCGGCGGCGGGCGAGGGCCTCGAGGTCGAGATCATCGTCGCCGCGAACGTCGTCGCGGTCACGATGCCCGGTCTCGTCTGGCTCGATCTCGAGATCGACCTCGAACCGGCCGTTCAGGCCGATCTCGAGGCGGCGCTCACTTCATGATGCCGAGCCGGCGCAGGATCAGATAGACCGCGCCCGAGCCCGCCAGCGCCACGAAGGCGGCGAGCCAGAAGCCCTGGTCGTGGGCGTCGAACGGCAATCCCTTGGTGTTCATGCCGAAGAGGCCGGTGACGAGCGTCGCCGGCAGGAACAGCGCGGTCAGGGCCGAGAGCGTCGAGAGCTGTCGGTTCATGTGATCGGCCGATTTGGCGGTCGCCTCTTCCTGGATGATCCGCGCCCGCTCCTGGATCGCCTCGATGTCGCGGCCGATCGAGGTGAGCCGAAGCGCCACCCGCTCGGTCATGGCGAAGACGTCGTCGGGCAGATCGCGTTCGGGATTGTCGACCAGCGCGGTGAAATGGATCCGCAGCGCGCCGACCTGACGGTTGAGCCGCAGCGCCGTGCGCCGGATCGGCCCGACGCGGAGATCCTCCGGGTCGACCGTGTCGTCGACCACCCGGTCCTCGATCACTTCGAGCCGTTCCGCCAACTCGCGGTTCATCAGGGTCACCTGATCGGCGAAATGGTCGAAGATCCACTCGAGCAGCGCCTCACCGCTCTCGATGTGCTCACCGCGCCCGAGCGCCCGCCGCACGTCCTCGATCGACTGCAGCGACTGCCGCCGGCCGGTGACCAGCGTCCGCCCGGCCAGCGCGAATTTGAGATGGGCGATGTCCTGGGTGCCGCGCGCGAGCTCGCGGCGGAAGTCGGCGAAGACGCCGATCAGCGCGTCGTCCTCGGCGGAGAGGCGCAGATGGTCGTCGGTCTCGAGGAGATGGTCGGTCGCCGCCTCGGGCAGACGCGCGTTGCGCTCGATCCAGTCGCGGGCGCGTCCGTCGGCGAGGTTGAAGTGCAGCCACACCCAGCCGTCGCGAGCGATCAGCGCCGCCTCGACGTTCGCCTTCGTCAGGGGCGTCGCGCGCCCCTCCTCGTCGAATGCATAACCGAAGACGAGACCCGGCAGGGTTTCCGCCAGTCCGCCCAGAGCTTCCACCGCGCCGCGCGCGGCCGCCTTCGTTTCCGCCATCGATCGCCTCGTCCCGCCGTGCCGCCGTCATGCACCCGTTCGCGGGTTCTGTCGAGCCGTCCGGCGATCGTCACCGAACCATTACGATCTCGAGATGTCCTCGACATGAAGGTCTTCGACAAGGGAGGCGATCCCACCGAGGAGGTCCCCGATGACGATGCTTCGACAGTCTCTCGTGCTCACATGTCTTCTCGCCGCCGCCGCGATGCCGGCGCGCGCCGCCGCGCCGGAATATCCCGCGGTTCTCGCCGGCCACGCGATCCTGCCCGCCGACGCCACGGTGATGCCGCCCGCCGACGCGCCCGCCGATCTGAAGGTCACCGGCAAGTTCACGGGCCCCGACAATCGCCGCGTCGACACGATCGGCGCGCTGAAGGGCAAGACCGGCCTCTCGCACAAGGACTTCCCGCGCTTCACCGGCTACGCTCTACCGATCGCGGGTCAATCGGTGCAGGGCTTTTCCGGCATCCGCTCCCTCGGCAACGGCGAATTCCTGGTGCTGACCGACAACGGCTTCGGCTCCAAGGCCAATTCCCCCGATGCCGCGCTGATGTTCCATCGCCTGAAGATCGACTTCGCCTCCGGCAAGGTCGAGCGCCTCGCGACCACCTTCCTGACCGACCCGGACGAGAAGGTGCCGTTCCGGATCATGAACGAGGCGACCGCCGAGCGGTATCTGACCGGCGCCGACTTCGACATCGAGTCGATCCAGCCGATCGGCGATCACTATTGGTTCGGCGAGGAACTCGGACCCTTCTTGATCGAGACCGATGCGAACGGCAAGGTGCTCCAGGTGTTCGACACCACCCTCGACGGCAAGCCGGTCCGCTCGCCCGACAATCCGGCGCTCGCCACCCCCTCCGCCCCGAACGGCAAACTCGTCCACAATCTCGCCCGTTCCAAGGGCTTCGAGGGGATGGCCCAATCGAAGGACGGCAAGACCCTCTACGCCCTGCTCGAGGGCCCGGTCTGGACCGACGGCAAACCCGAGGCGATCGACGGCAAGGAGGTGCTGCGCATCGTCGAATTCTCCGTCGAGAAGCGCGCCTGGACCGGCCGGTCCTGGACCTACGCCCTCGACCAGAACGGCGACGCCATCGGCGACTTCAACATGATCGACGACCGCACCGGCCTGGTGTTGGAGCGCGACAACGGTGAGGGCGATCCCGCCCGGGCCTGTCCGGCCGACAAGCCCGCCGCCGACTGTTTCACCAGCCCGGCCAAACTGAAGCGCGTCTGGAAGATCGAACTCGGCGACGACGGCATCGCCCGCAAGATCGGTTTCCTCGATCTGATGAACATCGCCGATCCGAAGAAGCTCGCCCGCCAGGGCGGCCGGGACGGCAAGCTCACCTTCCCCTTCGTGACCATCGAGAACGTCGACGTGGTCGACGCCACCCACATCGTGGTCGGCAACGACAACAACTTCCCCTTCTCCGCCGGCCGCGCGCTCGATCGCAACGACGACAACGAATTCGTCCTGCTCGAGGTGCCGGAGTTCCTGAAAGCGAAGTGATCGTCCGACACGGATCGAACACGGCCCCCCGGGATCTCGCCGATCTCGGGGGGGTGCCGTGTCGGTCTCGGGGTCGTCTCGGTCGTCCGGCCTCAGCCGAGCGCCAACAGGCCCTCGAGGCTCGGCAGGACCGCGGCCGGGCGGAAGTCGTGGTACTCCTCCGGCAGACCGTTGCGGTTGACCCAGACCGAGCGGAAGCCGAAGGCGGTCGCTCCGGCCGCGTCCCAGCGGTTGGAGGATTGGAACGACACCGCCTCCGGGAAGCAGCGGAAGCGCGTCGTCACCAGATCGTAGACGCGCGGATCGGGCTTGTAGACCTTGATCTCGTCGACCGAGATGATCTCGTCGACCACGTCGTCGATCCCGGCCGAGCGACAGGCCGCGTCCAGCATCTTCGGCGTGCCGTTGGAGAGAATCACGATCTTGGCGCCGCGCAGCTTCAGCTGCTTCAGCACCTCCGGCACGTCGGTGTGGACGTCGCAGGTCCAATAGGCGTCGAGGAGCGCCGCCCGCGACGCCCGGTTGGCCTCGGGAACCCGCTCGAACGCATAGTCGAGCGCCTCCTCGGTCAGCACCCAGAAATCCCGGTAGCGACCCATCATGGTCAGCATCCAGGAATATTCGAGCTGTTTGGCGCGCCACAGCGCCGAAAGCAGTTGTCCCTCCGGGCCGACCTCGTCGGCGTGCCGGCGCACCGCTGCGTGGACGTCGAAGAGAGTTCCGTAGCCGTCGAAGACATAGATCGCGTGGGCCATGCGTCGCTCCGCTCGTGGGGTTCGCGACAATGAACCGATCAGAGCCGCGAGGAAACCGCTCTTTGGACCGCTTTCACGCCTTTCTCACGGCCGCCTCCGGCGTTTCTCCCCCGGATTGCCCCGAACAAGCCGCGCCGAGGCCTCGCAGAGCCGCCATGCCCGCGCGAAACACTCTTTCCTGAACGATCGTCAGAGAATACCATTCGAGCTTCTCCTTGTTCGATCCGCGAGGCACTCTCATGGCGCATGGCACCCCGATTCCGAAGACCTGGACCTGGTACGACGGTGCCTGGATCGAGGGCAACCCGCCCCTGATCGGGCCGCGCAGCCATGCCTTCTGGCTCGGCACGTCGGTGTTCGACGGCGCTCGCGCCTTCGAGGGCGTCACCCCCGACCTCGATCGCCACTGCGCCCGCGTCAATCGCTCGGCCGAGGCCGTCGGGCTCGCCCCGACCATGCGCGACGAGGAGATCCTCGAACTCGCCCGCGACGGGCTGAAACTCTTCGATCGCGACGCCGCGCTCTACATCCGGCCGAGCTACTGGGGCGAGGACGACGATCCCAGCCTGGTGATCGGCGCCGATCCCGCCTCCACCCGCTTCGCGCTGTCGCTCTGGGAAGCGCCGATGCACGAGCCGACCGGCATCTCGGTGACGCTGTCGCGCTTCCGCCGGCCGACGATCGAATGCATGCCGACCAACGCCAAGGCCGGCTGCCTCTATCCCAACAACGCCCGCGCCGCCCGCGAGGCGCGCGACCGCGGCTTCGACAACGCCATGGTGCTCGACCTCCTCGGCAACGTCGCCGAGCTCGCTTCCGCCAACGTCTTCATGGTCAAGGACGGCATCGCCATGACGCCCTCGGCGAACGGCACCTATCTCGCCGGCATCACCCGCGCCCGGGTGATGGACCTCTTGCGCAAGGCCGGCACGCCGGTGGTGGAGAAGACCCTGCGCTACGAGGATTTCCTCGCCGCCGACGAGATGTTCTCGACCGGCAACTACACCAAAGTGATGCCGATCACCCGCTTCGAGACCCGCGCGCTCGAGCCCGGTCCGGTCTATCGTCTCGCCCGGCGCCTCTATTGGGACTTCGCTCACGCCTGAGGGAGCCGTGCGCTCCACACTCGAGAAGAATTCCGAGACGGCGGTTGCCGGGATCAGTAGAGCTGCTTATGTTCCCTCTCGGCCCCTCCCGGCCGTTCCCCGAAGGTGGGAACGGCCCGTTTCTCGTCAGGAGATTCCCCCGATGGCTTTCGAACTCGCCCCGCTTCCCTTCGCCTATGATGCGCTCGCGCCCTATACCTCGGCCGAGACCCTCGAGTTCCATCACGACAAGCATCACGCGACCTACGTCACCAACCTCAACAATCTGATCAAGGGGACGGAGTTCGAGAGCATGTCGCTCGAGGAGGTGATCGTCGCCTCCGCCGGCAAGAACGCTCCGGTGTTCAACAACGCCGCTCAGCACTTCAATCACGCCGAGTTCTGGAAGTTCCAGAAGAAGGACGGCGGCGGCACCAAGATCCCGGCCAAGATCCAGGCCCTGATCGACAGCGACCTCGGCGGCTACGACAAGTTCCGCGCCGACTTCATCCAGGCCGGCGTCACCCAGTTCGGTTCGGGCTGGGCCTGGCTCGCGCTGAAGGACGGCAAGCTCACGATCACCAAGACCTCGAACGCCGACAATCCGCTGACCTCGGGCGCCACCCCGATCCTCACGGCGGACGTGTGGGAGCACGGCTACTACATCGACTACCGCAACCTGCGCGCCAAGTTCCTCGAGGCCTTCGTCGATCACCTGATCAATTGGGACTACGTGCTCGAGTGCTACGAGAAGGCGGCCTGATCGCCCCCGTTTCGCGACGCGCGACGATCTTCGGCCGGGCCTCGTGCCCGGCCGATGTGTTTTTATGACCATGACGTGAGATGACCCAACGTTAACGGCTTGTTGGACTTCTCTGCGCAATTTGACGGGCGAGGGATCTGACGCTAGGGGAGGCGCGGATGACCATCGTCGACACCTTCGCCCGCGCCCGGGTCGCCGTCCTCGACGACAATCGCAATTTCCAGAACCTGATGCGCACCCTGCTGCGGCAGCTCGGATTTCGCCGGGTCGAGGTGTTCGGCGATCCCGCCGATGCATTGACCCATGTGACCGAGGTCGGCGTCGACATCGCCTTCGTCGGTCTGGTGATGCCGAGGCAGAACGGGATCGAATGGGTCCGCCGCGTGCGCCGCCTCGTCGGCATCGCCAATCCCGACATGGCGATCGTCATGGTGTCGGGCCTGGCGGTGCGCGCCGTGCTGGAACCGGCCGTCGCCGCCGGGGTCGACGGCTTCCTGGTCAAGCCGCTTTCGGCCGACGCACTCGCCCGCCATGCCCGCCACGCCCTCGTCGAGCGCGACGCCTATGTCGCCGGTGCCGACGGCTATTGGGGGCCGGACAGCCGCGAGACGCGGTTGCGCCTGCATCGGATCGAACACGGCGAGCGCCGTCCGCGTCCCACCTTCGTGGCGCCGCCCTCGCCTCCGCCGCCGGCCCGGCGTCCCGACCACGCGCTCACCCTTCCCGGTCTCGATGTGGAGATCGTCGATCGGACGCGTTACCATGACGCCCTGTTCATCGATTGATCGCCGCGTTCGGCGGTCCACCGGAGGTCGCGTGCCGCCCCAATCGAGCTGGATCGACGCCTTCGCCGGCCTCGCGCGTCTGGCGCCGGCGGATCGTGATCGTCTCGCCGAACGCGCCCAGGTGACGGCGCTGCCGACCGGCACCACGGTGTTCTCGCCCGGCGCGCCCTGCGGCGTCTACCTGCTGGTGCTCGAGGGCTCGGTGCGGGTCCAGATGATCGCCGACACCGGCCGCGAGATCGTGCTCTACCGGGTTCGGCGCGGCGAGAGCTGCGTCCTGACCACGGCCTGCCTGCTCGGCGAGGACGTCTATTCGGCGGAAGGCATCGTCGAGGAGCCGACCCTCGGGGTTGCCGTTCCCGTCGCCGTCTTCGACGAGCTGATCGCCCGCTCGGACGCCTTCCGCCGCTTCGTCTTCGCCGGCTACGGCCGCCGCGTCGCCGAGATCCTGGCGACCATGCAGGCGGCGGTGTTCCATCGCATCGATGCCCGCCTCGCCCGCCATCTCGCCGCCCGGGGACCCGGACCGATCGAGGTCACCCATCAGGATCTCGCGGTCGAATTGGGCACCGCCCGCGAGGTGATCAGCCGCCACCTCAAGGCCTTCGAGAAGCGCGGTGTGGTCCGCCTCGGACGCGGCGCCGTCGAGGTCGTCGATCGCGCCGGGCTCATGCGCTACGCCGATCTCGAGGATCGCGCCGGCGCCGATCACCGAGAGGTGATCGGCGAGACGGTCGCGCGATCGGTTCCGGTGACTTGATCACCGACGGATCGGCGCCGTGGGTCTAGAGTGGCCTCGATCGATTGCGGTGGACGATGGGGAGGGGCTCCTTCGGCCGCGACAACGAACGAGACGAGGTGACGAACATGACTGCCAACGTCGGTGGACTCGACAAGATCCTGCGCATCGTGGTCGGGCTGGCCCTGATCGCCTTCGCCCTGCTCGCTCCGGCGACCATTTCCTGGAGGTGGATCGGCTGGATCGGTGTGGTTCCGCTCGCGACCGCGCTGCTCGGCTTCTGCCCGGCCTACACGCTTCTCGGCATCAACACCTGCCCGATGAAGAAGTGAGACCCGCTCCTGGCGAGGAGCGCATCGGTCTTCGATGACAAAAACGGCCGCGACATGTCGCGGCCGTTCGTCGTTTCGGATCCCTCGATGGGACTGCGGGCCGCTCAGCGGGTTCCGCTCGCCGCCTCGGTCGGGGGATGATGGTCGGCGTGCGCGGCCGCCGCCCGCTGCTGGCGCTTGAGTGAGATCGGCGTCGCCCGGGTCGCCGCGATCAGCGCCTCGGGGTTGTCCTCCGAGATCGGCCGGATCGCGTCGTCGACATAGTCGAACCGCTTCGGATCGCGCTGGGTCTTGACCATGAAGCGGTAGAGCCGGCCATAGGTGACGAGCGCGGTGGCACCGGAACGCACGAACCGCCACCAGTGGCGCGTGTAGAAGACGAGCGGGTTCTCGAGCGGCAGGCCCGGTCGGCGCTGCCGGCGCCGGCGGATCCGGCCATAACCGGCCTCCAGCGCCGCGACGCTCTCGAGCCTGACCGCCTCGCGATAGAGAACCAGCCGGATCAGCGTCGTGTAGCGCTTGGTCGACTTCATCGCCACCATGCGGCGGATGATCGTGCGCATGTGCGACCAGTCGTAGAAGGCGCGGTGGGCGTCGGTATAGGCGCCTTCCCATTCCGCGTCGCTCATCACCGGATGGTGCGTCACCCGGTGGCTGAGATCGTAGCGGTTCATGTCCGGATCCATCCAGACGCCCTGGCGGGTGAGGCGTTGATGGTCCTCGCTGCCCGGCAGAGGCGTCAGATAGTTCAGGTAGATCATGTCGATCGCCAGCTCGCGCTTCAGCGTCTCGATGTCGCGGCCGATCGACTCGCGCGTATCGTTCGGGAATCCGACGATGTAGCCGCAGATGATAACCACCGAGTAGCGCTTCCAGGCGAGGATCGTCTTGCGATAATCCTCGATCTTGTTCTGGCGTTTCTTGACGGATTCGAGATTGTCCGGGTTGATGTTCTCGAGCCCGATGAAGATCTGATCGGCGCCGACGGCGCAGAGCTTCTCGATGAAACGCGGCGTCTTGTGCGCCTGCGCGTCGACCTGCACCGCCATGCGCACCCGCAGCCCCTGTTTGCGCAGGAGCAGCAGACGATCGACGAAGGCTTCCCAGTTCTTGTTGCGGGCGAAGTTGTCGTCGGTCAGGAAGAACCGCGAAATGCCGTTGGCGGCGTTCTCGCGGACGATCTTCTCGAGATCGTCGGGCGTGCGGAACCGGCTCTTGCGGCCCTGGACGTTGATGATCGAGCAGAACGAACACTCGAACGGACAGCCGCGGCCGAGATCGAGACTGGCATAGGCGGAGATGTTGCGCCGGATCTCGTCCGCCTCGAGGAACGGCGTCGGCTGGCCGGCGAGCCCGGGCGCGTCGGGGAGATGGTCGTAGATCGGCTTCAGCGCGTCGTCGAAACCGTCGCGCAGCACCTCGTCGATGCGCCCTTCCTCGGCCTCGCCGGTGAAGAAGGAGATGCCGAGCGCCTGCGCCTCCTTCAGATCGGCCGGCATCTCGTCGAGCATCGACACGCAGCCGGAGACGTGGAAACCGCCGATCGCCACGGGAATGCCGGCGGCCCGGAGCGGCCGCGCGATGTCGACCGCGCGGGGGAACTGATTGGACTGGACCCCGACCAGGAAGACGACGGTGCGCCCGCCGCCCTGCCTGTGGCGAGCGATCATCCGGTCCGGATCGACCATCGTGTGGGTCTCGTCGACGATGTGCACATGGGGCTCGACGTTCGCCCCGAGCGCCTCGCGCGCGATCGCGTCGTGCACCAGCCCGGCGACGCAGGCGAGCGAATTCGACGGGATCAGCGAGCGGTACCACTGCAACGGATATCCGTCGTCGTCGTAACGCGTCGGCTTGATCAGATGGATGTCGTATCGCGTCATGCGGTTTCCTTCCGCTCGGCGCGCGGCCTCGGGCGATCCGCCGAAGATCGCTGCCGACGGCGCTCGATGGAGCCCTTCGTGGGGCGACTGTGTCTCGGATCGCCCGCAGGCGCAACGCTCAAGTGGTCGGATCGGCGGTCTCGGCCCGACCTTGCGTCACCGCGAGCGCGAAGGCCTGGATCAGAGCCACTTCCTTCAGCCGATCGAAACGGCCGGCGGCGCCGCCGTGGCCGGCGTCCATGTTGGTCTTCAGAAGGAACGGCCCGCCGCTCGCCCGCGCCCTCAGCCGGGCGATCCACTTCGCCGGTTCCCAATAGGTGACGCGCGGATCGGTGAGCCCGGCGAGCGCCAGGATCGGCGGATAGGCCTTCGCCTCGACGTTGTCGTAGGGGCTGTAGCCGAGGATGGTGCGGAACGCCGCCTCGTCCTCGATCGGATTGCCCCATTCCGGCCATTCCGGCGGGGTCAGCGGCAGGGTCGGGTCGCACATCGTCGCGAGCACGTCGACGAAGGGCACCTCGGCGACGATCCCGGCGAAGAGTTCCGGCGCCCGATTGGCGATCGCCCCCATCAGCATGCCGCCGGCCGAGCCGCCCTGGGCGACGATCCGGTCGGCCCGGGTCACGCCGGTGGCGATCAGGTGGCGGGCGCTCGCCACGAAGTCGTCGAACGTGTTGGTCTTGGCCTCGCGCCGTCCTTGCGCATACCAGCGGAAGCCCTTGTCCTTGCCGCCGCGAATGTGGGCGATGGCGTAGACGAAGCCGCGATCGACCAGCGACAGCGCGGTGGTGGAGAAGGCGGCGGGAATGCTGATGCCATAGGCGCCGTAGCCGTAGAGGAGCAGCGGCGCCGTGCCGTCGAGCGGCGTGGCGCGGGCGCGCAGCAGCGTGACCGGCACGGTCTCGCCGTCGGCGGTCGGCGCGAACACGCGCGCGGCGACATAGGCCGCCGGATCATGGCCGCTCGGCACCCGCTGTTCCTTGCGCAAGGTCCGCGCGCGGCTCTCCATGTCGTAGTCGTAGATCCGCGCCGGCGTGGTCGGCGAGGAATAGGAGAAGCGGATCTCGGTGGTGGCGAATTCGAAGCCCCCCGAGAGCCCGAGCGAATAGGCCTCCTCCTCGAAGGCGATGGCATGTTCGGCGCCGTCGGCGAGACGACGCACGACGATGCGCGGCAGCCCCTCGACCCGCTCCAGCCGGACCAGATGATCGCGATAGGCGGTCTGCGACAGGATCAGCCGACCCGGCGCGTGGGCGACCAGGGGGCGCCAATTCTCGCGGCCGGGCGCCTCGACCGGGGCCGTCACGATCTGGAAGTCCTCGGCGCCGCCGCCGTTGGTGAGGATGGTGAAGACGTCGCCGACGTGCTCGACGTCGTATTCCTCCGCGGTCACGCGCGGCGCCACCAGACGCGGCGGCGCCGACGGGTCGCTCGCCTCGATCGCCCGGACCTCCGAGGTCTCGTGATCGTGGATCGCGATCAGGACGAAGCGGCCGGAGAGCGTCTTGCCGAGCCCGACGAAGAAGCCGGGATCGGCCTCCTCGTAGACGAGGACGTCGGCGCTCGCCGCCGTCCCGACGCGGTGGAGGAAGACCTTGGACGGCCGGTGATTGTCGTCGACGGCGACATAGAAGAAGTGCTCGCCGTCGGCCGCCCAGGCGACGTCGCCGCCGGTCGCCTCGATCACGTCGTCGAGATCGCGGCCCTCGGCGAGATCGCGGACGCGCAGCGTGAAATATTCCGAGCCGTTCTCGTCGGCGCCCCAGACGAGGCGGCGATGATCGGGCGAATGGGCGACGCCGGAGAGCCGGAAATAGGCCTTGCCGGCCGCGCGCGCGTCGCCGTCGAGCAGGATCTCCTCGGCGCCGCCGTCACGTGGCGTACGGACGTGGATCGGATGCTGGCCGCCCGGCACGTGGCGCACCGCATAGGCGAAGGCGCCGTCCTTGGCCGGAACCGAACTGTCGTCCTGCTCGATGCGCCCCTTCAATTCCTCGAAGAGCAGCGCCTGCAACGCCTCGGTCTCGGTCAGGGCGGCGGCGGCGTGCGCGTTCTCGGCGTCGAGATGGGCGCGGATGTCGGCGGCGAGCGCGGCGGGATCGCGCATCACCTCCTGCCAGTTCTCGGCCCGCAGCCATGCGTATTCGTCATGGATCACCCGGCCGTGCAGGGTGCGGCTGGTGTCCCGGGCGGGGCAGGTCGGGGCCGAGGCGGGGGCGAGGCGGGGAAAGGTCATGATGGGCTTCGTGATCCGATGCGAGGTCGAGAGCGGGTTCGTCGACGCGTGGGGACATCGTCCCGTCGCCGGCGGTGGCGGATGATCGCGACCGCGCGGCGCGATACTCCACGGATCTCGAGCGTTACTCGGGATCCGCGCGGCCGATCCTGCCGCCGCATCCGTTCGACGGGGGGCGTCCCCGGCGCGGCACGATGCCGCGACGCGGGACTTTAGGTCGCGACGACCGCGACGACAATCGCACTCGCCGGGCGCGACGTCGCGTCACCCGACGACCCCGCGACGAACCGAGGAAATTCGCCCCGGATCGGATCGATTCGTCGTGAATCACACCACAACGTGATCGACGATGGTGGTCCTGGTTCACATTTTTCGCCGTGTTGCTCGCCTCATGTGCCCGTTCGGCTGTGCTTCCATGCAAGGCGGACATGCGTCGGCAGGTGGTCGACTGCCGATCTGAAATAAAAATCGGCGCGACATCTTGTGCTTCTCGAAAACTCTGCCTATACGAAGAAATCGATTTACGAGGGCCGTGATTCAATCAACGACTACGGGAGTTGATGCCCACGTTTCGGAGCATCAAGCCGAGTTCGCCGATGAATCCCGGCCCGACCGGCCGACCCGAGGCATCGCCTCAGGCAAGAAGGTGAAAGATGACCGATACCGCCAACAGCAACCTCATCGATCTGGCCGCCGACATCGTGTCGGCCTACGTGAGCAACAACACGGTCCCTGCGGCCGAGTTGTCGGGCCTGATCGCCGAGGTCTACGGTGCCCTGCAGCGCACCTCCACCGGCGTCGCCCCGGAGCCGATGCCCGAGCCGCTGAAGCCGGCGGTTCCGGTCAAGAAGTCGGTCAACCCGGACTTCATCGTCTGTCTCGAGGACGGCAAGAAGTTCAAGTCGCTGAAGCGCCATCTGCGCACGCAGTACAACATGACTCCGGAAGAGTACCGCGAGAAGTGGGGTCTGCCGACCGACTATCCGATGGTCGCCCCGAACTATGCGCAGGCGCGTTCCGATCTCGCCAAGAAGATGGGCCTCGGCCAGCAGCGTCGTCGCGGCGCGCGCTGAGCGACCTCTCCTCGACTGCCTTCGAGCGCCGCGGATCTCACGATCCGCGGCGTTTCGCGTCTTCGGGCAGGCGTGCCGGCGCACGCCTCTCCGCCGCCGCGCTCCGCGACGGGCGCGGCCGCCCTCCGGCGCGCCCCGGCCACCACGGCGAGCCGCTCTCGCGCCGCCACAGATCGGCCTCCGCCGCCAACGCCCGGATCAGCCCGACGTGCCGGTCGAGACTGTAGCTCCAGTGCCGCGCCCGGCCGCGCCGCCGCTCCGAGCCGAGCGCGCGAACCACCCGGTCGAGGATCCGGGCGCGTCCCTCGCGCGAGCGATCGGCGAGTTCGCCCGGCGTGACCGGGACGAGGCGCGGCAGGATCCGCTCGCGCTCGCCCGCGCGCCACACGGGCGGCTCGTCGAGGGACGTTGGGCGGTCGGAAACATCGGTCGTGGGACGGGTCATGGTGGTCTCCTCGTGTTCGAGGAGGAGTGTCGCCCCATGCGACCCCACCGAGGACAACTCGACCCGATCTCACCGCAACGAGAAATTGGTGAAATTCACCATATATATCTTCAGTTATCCCCACCCCCTCCGCGCCGCCGATAATCGAGAGGTATTTATTCCTATATCTCTCGCGACGGGGGGATCGTCATGCAGCCCACTTCGATCGATCGACGCGGATCCGTGTCGGTCTCACGACCATGTCGCAGCCGGCTTCCCGGCGAGCGGAGACGCAACCGCCGGCCGCTCGCCCCGCGCACCGACGTCGATCGCCGCGCCGAAAGCTGCCGGCTCCTCGAGGCGCTGGTGGCGCGCGCCTTCGGCGTGACGGTCCCGGATCTGCGCGGCGTCACCCGCGGCCATGCGCCGGTCGCCTTCGCGCGTCAGGTGGCGATGTACGTCGCCCACGTCTGGTTCCGCTTCTCTCTGAGCGAGGTCGGCCGCCGCTTCGGCCGCGACCGCACCACCGTCGCCCATGCCTGCCGGGTGGTGGAGGAGGAACGCGACGACCCCCACATCGATCGGGTGATCAGCGCCATCGAGGCCTCCGCCGACCTCTGGCACGACTTCGTCGCCAGTCTGGAGGGCCAGGCATGACCACGTCCGAAACCCGATCCGGGCGCCGCGTCGCGCGCCTGTTGGACCTGTTGGAGACCTCCGAGGGCCACCTCGAGGGGGGCGACGGCGCCACGATCCGCCTCACCGGCCCGAACGGCCTGCGCCGCATGCGGTTCGAGCCGGACCAGATGGCGGACCTGATCGCCGAGGGGCTGATCCGTCTCGACGGCGACCCCGCCGATCGGGTCGTCCTCACCGCGGCGGGCCGGGCGCGGGCACGGCGCGGACGGCGCCTCGGCGAAGTCGACGGTTTTCGCCTCCAGCACGGCGACGTCGCCCCCGTCTCCGGCGGCGATCCGATCGTCGTCGATCGCGCCGAGAGCCCGCTCGCCTGGCTCGCGCGCCGCCGCGATCGCTCCGGCCGAGCCTATCTGTCGCCCGCCCGTGTCGCCGCCGGCGAGCGGTTGCGCGCCGATTTCACCCTCGCCCGGATGATGCCGACGATGACCTCGAACTGGTCGAGCGGCCGGGTTCAGGCCGGAAACGCGGGGGCCGGTGGTCTCGCCGATCTGACCGACCGGGCGCTGGCGGCGCGCGAACGCGTCCACCGCGCGCTCGACGCCGCCGGTGCCGATCTCGCCGGGGTCCTGCTCGACGTCTGTTGCTTTCTGAAGGGCCTGGAGGAGGTGGAGAGCGATCGCCGCTGGCCGGTCCGGTCCGCCAAGGTGGTGCTCGACATCGCCCTCGGCCGCCTCGCCGATCACTACGGCCTCGGCGACGAGGCCCGTGGCGCCGATCGATCCGGTCGCCTGCGCGCCTGGGGCAGCGGCGACCATCGCCCGTCCGCCTCGCGCGCGACGCCCGACTGAGCGTCGATCGACGAGATCAGGCGCCCGCGCCGGCCGCGCGGGCGTCGGCGCGGATCCGCTCGATCATCGCGTTGACCCCGTTCGCCCGTTGCGGGGTGATGTGGTCGCGCAGCGAGATGGCGGTGAAGATCGGCTCCGGATCGAGGGCGAGGATCTCGTCGGGCGTGCGGCCGGAGTAGATCGCCAGCATCACCGCGACCAGTCCCTTGACGATATGGGCATCCGAATCGCCGCTGAAGGTGAGGCGCGGGACGCCGTCCGGATCGGTCTCGACGCGCGTCGCCAGCCACACCTGCGAGGCGCAGCCGCGCACCTTGTTGGCGTCGGTCCGATCGGCCTCGTCGAGCGGCGGCAGCGCCTTGCCCAGTTCGATCACGTAGCGATAGCGCTCTTCCCAGTCGTCGATGACGTCGAAATCCGCCAGAATGTCGTCGATGCTCGCCAAGGCTCGAGCCTCCCCTTCGCTCGCTCCTCTATAACGACCGCGCGGCCCTTCGAAAACCGTCGATCGAAACGAAGACCCCGCCGGACGAGGATCCGACGGGGGGCAGAGGGCGTGCGGGGAAGGCGAGGGGCGGCTCAGGAGAGCGGGCGCGGCGCCGGCATCGGCACGATCGAGGCGCGCAGGGGAACCGGCAGCGCGGCGGCCGGCGCGCCGTGGGCCGGCGTCGCGGCGGCATGAGCGGGCGCGGCGGCGGCCGGAGCGGCGGCGGCCTCGCTCGGGGTCGAGCCGGTGGTGTCGCGTTCGCGGCCGTCGAGCTGCTCGTAGACCCAGCGCGCGCCGGTACGCGCCTTGGCGCCGAAGCCGTCGAGCGCGGTCTTGCCGGTCTCACAGGCGTTCGGATTGCGCGAGCAGAAGCCGCGCAGATCCTCGAAGGTCGACTGCGCCGCGCCGATCGCCTCGAAGGTCGAGACCGAGCGCGCGGCGCCCGGCCGCGCCGTCTCCGACGGATCGGCCGGAATCAGCAGCACCACCAAGGAGAGCCAGAAGGCGGCGCGAAGAAGAAAGAACATGAGTTGCCTCCCCGGAGACCGGCGACGCGGGGGAAGACCCGGACGTCGCTTCGAGGATCACCCTAGCGGAGACGATTGAAGGTCGGGTTCAGCCGAAACCTCGAATTTGAGCGAAAAAGCGGGTGGTTTCGTTAGCTCGCCGTTCACCATGACGACGATTGGTCGTGGGGTCGGACGATTATTCGGTTCGCTCCGGCCGTTCTTCCGCTCTGGCGCGATCGCCTCGGCGCGCGATCCCCCGGCCCTCAACAGGCTGTTAAGTCGGCGATGCCATCATGCCCCCGTCGACGCTCCGTCGGAGGGCCGGCCCACTTCAGTGGTGAGTTGATCGAGTGACCGAGTATCGTCATCAAGGCCCCTTCGCGCATCTGGAGCGCTTCGTCGATGGGCTCGTGCCCCAGCGCGTCGCCGGCGACGGCCTCGAATGGCGCCGTCACAGAGCCTTCATCGCCGCCAATCTCTTCGCCGGTCTCGCCGCGCTCGGCCTGTTGCCGGTGTGGCTGGTGCTGGCCGGGCCGACCGGACTGGTCGAATCGGTGGCGCTGATCGGTCTCGTCGCCCCGGCGCCGATCGCGCTCTGGGTCGCGCACGGCGGCGAGCTGCGCCGCGCCCACGTCGCCTCGGCGGCGGTGTCGGCGCTGGTCCTCGCCTGGATCGCGCTCTTCACCGGCGGCATCGCCTCCTACGCGCTCTTCGCCCTCGGCGTCGTGCCGATGGAGGCGGCCCTGTCCGGCCGCCGCGACGTCACCCGCATCGCCTTCGCCTTCGCGCTGATCGCCTTCGCGGGCGTGGCCGGCATCGATTTCGCCGGCGCCCTGCCGACTCCGGTCGGCGGCGGCGCCCGCGCCCTCGAGGTGCTCATCCCCGGTCTCGCGATCATCTACGCCGGCGGTCTGGCGCTGCGCATGGAGATCGTCTCCCGCGCCGGCGACGAGGTCGCCCGGCGGCGCGCCCATCACTTCCGCCTCGTCGCGGAGAACATTTCCGACATCGTCACCGGCCACGGCGCCGATGGCGACATCGTCTTCGTGACGCCGGCCGTCGAGCGGGTGCTCGGGGTCGCGCCCAACAGCCTGCGCGGCGACGGTCTCTTCCGGATGATCCATGTCGGCGATCGCCCGGCCTATCTCACCGCCCTTTCGGAGGCCGCCACCCGTGGCCGCGCCGCCGAAGTCGAATTCCGCGCCCGGATCGACGACGAGAACGGCCGTCACCGCTGGGTCTGGCTCGAGCTGCGCTGCCGCCCGCTCGACGCCCGCGATCCGCTGATCGGCTCCGCCAAGGTCGTCGCCGTCACCCGCGACATCACCGATCGCAAGGCCCAGGAGGAGGAACTCCTGCGCGCCCGCGAGACGGCGGAGGAGGCGAGCCAGGCCAAGACCCGGTTCCTCGCCAACGTCAGCCACGAGCTGCGCACCCCGCTCAACGCCATCATCGGCTTCTCCGAGATGTTGAGCGCCGAGATCTTCGGACCGCTCGGCGATCCGCGTCAGCGCGAATACGTCGATCTGATCCACGATTCGGGCAATCACCTGCTCCAGGTGGTCAACGACATCCTCGACATGTCGAAGATCGAGACCGGCACCTTCGACGTCGTCGCCGAACCCTTCGATCTCGGCCCGCTGCTCGAGGGCGTGTGTCAGCTCATGTCGCTGCAGGCGGAGGAGCGTGGTCTGCGCCTCACCCTGCAGGTGCCCGAGAACCTGCCGGAACTGAGCGCCGACCGCCGCGCCTGCAAGCAGATCCTGATCAATCTCCTCTCGAATGCGGTGAAGTTCACCGACCGCGCGGGAACCGTCACGCTCGGCGCCCGTGTCGACGGCGACCACGTCGCGATCTTCGTGCGCGACACCGGCATCGGCATCTCCGAGAAGGACATCCGCCGCCTCGGCACCCCCTTCGTCCAGGCCGATTCCGGCTACGACCGCCGCCACGAGGGCACCGGGCTCGGCCTGTCGGTGGTCAAGGGACTGACCCAGTTGCACGGCGGCACCATGAAGATCGAGAGCCGGCTCGGCGAGGGCACCTGCGTGACCATCCGCCTGCCGCTCGATCCGAGCGAGGCGAGCGTCCCCGTCGTGTCTCCGCGCGTGGTCGATCTGATCACCCCGGTCGCCGCCGAATCGCGCCCCCTCGAGCAGAAACGCGCCTGACATGACGAGATCCGCCCGCCCCACCGCCCGCACTTGGGACGACCAGCCCGCCGGTCGCGGCACCCCCGCCGGCAGCCTGCCCATCCGCGTCGCCGAGGCCGCGCTGCGCCACCCCGTCACCACCGGCGGCATCTTCCTCTCGGTGGTGATGATCGGCGTCATCGCCGGCAATGCCCTCGGCAATCAGCCGAAGCGCCACCCCCATCCCTGGTTCCAGACCCGGCTCGTCGACGGTCCGGCCACCACCGGCTCGAATGCGATCCCGCTGCCGCAGCCGGCGCCGCTCGCCCCCGTCGCCCAGCCCGCGCAAGCGACGCCGGCCGCCGCCGCCCCGGCCCAGACGCCGCCCGCCGTCCTGCCGCGACCGCGGCCGATGACGGCGGTCGAACAGCCGGGCGCCCTGCGCGATCTCCAGGTGGCGCTGCGCGATCACGGCCTCTATGCCGGTCCGATCGACGGCGTCCTCGGTCCTGCCACCGCCGAGGCCATCCGCGCCTTCGAGCGGCGCCTCGGCGCGCCCCAGACCGGCGAGCCGAGCGACCTGCTGCTCGCCGCCGCCCGCGCCCTCCATCCCGGCGACGCCGCCACCACCGCCTCGACGCCGCCCCCCGGCCGCCGGGTGGAAGCCGCGCCGCAGCCGCAGCCCGGCAGCGGCCTTCCGGTCGAGCCGGTCGCCTTTGCCTCCGACACGCCCTCGATGCGCATCGCCACCGCCGACGCCGTCGCCCATCCGGTCTCGCCGGAGGCCTATGGCACGTTGCCGACGGTCGAGGCCGAGATCGAGGCGCCGGTCTTCACCGGATCGATCCGCCGCGCCGCCCGCGAGCCGCTCGCGCCCGGCGGCGAGGCGCGCCTCCAGAAGATCCAGCGCAACCTGATCGCCGCCGGCTACGGCCCGCTCAAGGCCGACGGCCGTTGGGACGACCGTTCCGCCTCCGCCGCCCGCCGCTTCGAGGCCGACAACGGTTGGCCGGCCACCGGACGCCCGAGCGAACGGCTGGTCTCGGGTCTGGCCCTCGCCGTCGCGGGCCATCGGCGCTGATCGGCGAAGGGATCCGCCCATGCGCGTCGCCTCGGAAATCTGGGTTTCGGCGTTGATCCGCCGCGCCTTCGCCGCCGGCGCGGCCGCGTTGGTGCGCCGACGCGGCGACGCCACCGCCGGGGCGATCTGGGTCGTCGTCGACCGTCTCGACGGCACCGTCGATCTGCACGTCCCCCGGCCGCAGAGCGAGGTCGGCACCGCCGACGCCGACGACCGGCGCTTCGAGACCGTGCTCGCCGGCGCGCCCGCCGCCGAGGTCGGCACGCGCATCGACCGGGAGGCACGGTTCGATTCGGATCTGTGGGTGGTCGAGGTGGAGGATCGCGACGGCCGCTCCTTCATCGAGCCGCCGCCGGTGGATCCGCGCGCGCCGCCGCCGGAACGCCCGGTCTGGCCGCCGAAGATGTGAGCCGCGCCTCAGGCGCGGCGGCTGGCGCCGTCGGTGGCACCGATCCGGGTCTCGCCGGTGCCCGCCTCGCGCGGGGTTCCCGCCGCCTCGCGCCGTTCGGCCGCGTCGCTCTGGCGCAGTGCGCCGGCGCGACGGGCGAGACGATCCTCGCGCCAGGACAGGACCAGATGTTCCGCGACGCGGCGCGGTGTCCGCTCGACCAGGGCGGCGAGATCCTGGAGCATCCCGAGCGTCGCCGCCGGGCCGAGATGGTGGAGCAGGACCGAGGTGGCGCGGATCTCGCCGATGCCGCAGGCGACCAGCACCACCGCCAGCGCCTCGCCGCTCGGCTCCGCCAGGATCGCGTCGACGAGGCCGCGCTCGAGCCCGAGCGCCTCGGTCAGCGCCTCGGCCAGGACCGAGGCGTCTTCCGCCGTCGCCGCCCGCAGCAGCCGATCGCCGAGAAGGCCGGGCTCGCGCACGCCGCCGCGCGCCGGGCCGGTCCGCGTCGCCGTCTCCAGCGCGGCGCTCTGCAGCGCCCGCCAGCGGCCGGCCGAGGTCATTGCCACGAAGGCGTGGCCCTTGCGCGAGGCGGACGTCGTCTCGGCGCGCTCGAGCCGTTCGGGCGAACGGTCGAGAGCGGGAACCGTCGGAGAGGTTTCGGTCGTCTTGGGCATCGGGCGCACCGGAACGTCGAAGAGGGGCGGCGGGGTGAGACGAACGCGGGCCTCGACGGCCGGAGCCGGCGTCGGCTCCACCGCGTCGGCGCCGTCGAGGGCGTCCGTCACCGGGGCGGGCGCGCGCGCCGAAAGGGGGGAGGACGTCGCGGCGGGGGCGGCGGCGATCTCGTCGCGGCGACGCTTGGCCGGCACGATCACCGGCCGGGTCGGGCCGGTCACGGTGCTGTCGACGAGGACGGCGGCGATGTCGGGGGCGAGATCGAGCCGGCGGGTGACGCAGCGCACGTGTTCGGGGCCGCGCCGCATGATCTCGACCAGATCGGAGGAGGTGAGGACCGGCGATTCGACGATCATCGGTTCGGCCACCTCGATCGAGTCCATGGCGAGCCGGCGCGCGATCTCCGGCGGCGTGTCCGGGCGCTTGGAGAGCGCGATCGAGACGCGTCGGCGCGCCGGGGTGACGGCGGCGTCGAGGAGGCCGTCGACGAGCGCGGCGAAGGCGCGGATTTCGCCCTTGTCGTGCGTCGGCGCGCGCAGATAGAGGTCGACCACGTCGGCGAGCATGTCGTGCGGACCGCGCCGGGGCACGGCGTGGTCGTCGGCGTTGGGAACCACAGGCTCGGAACGATGCATCGCGGGTCTCGTCGCAGCGGAAATGGCGTCGGACCCACTATCGGCGTGAGCGGTTAACGCTCTCTTAACCATGATCGCGCATGGATCGAAACGAGCGGAAGATCGGACCGCTCCCCGCGTTCGCGTTCGACGCGCGCCCTCCGGGCGACGCGCTCATGCCTTCCTCCCACGCCCTGGGCTCACGAGGAGAGATCGATGGGAGACGTCGTGAACTTGGCGACTCTACGCCGCCGCATCCGTCCGGCCCGGGCCGATCGTTCGGACCGCCTGGGCGAGATCGTGCTCTTCACCGGGGTTCGCATCGAACGGTGGGAGGATCCCGCCACCGATGGGACCGGCGTCGAGACCGATCGGAGACCGCGCTCTCCGCGTCGTCGCGGCGGGCGCTGAGGCGAGAACCCCGCCGTGCCCGCGGCGGACATCGAGGACCGGGCCGCCGTGGGGGCGGCTCGTCCGTGTTGCGAGCGGCCGGGGAGGCGCGCCCATGATCGTGGCTCCGATCCGTGTCGCCGCCCTTCTCCTCCTCGCCGTCGGGCTCGGGGCCTGCGCCCGCGAGACCGGCGACTTCGGTCGCGCCAAACCCAACACGCTCGACGACCGGGTGATGCCCTTCCTCGGCGACACGGTCGCCCGCCACGGACGCGGCGAACTCGTCTCCGACTTCAATCGCACCGATCGCGAGGCGACCCTGCGCGATCGCGCCTGGGCGCTGGTTCGTGCCCCTCACGTCGAGGATTGGTTCGGCAACCGGCTGGTCGAGGCGCAGCGCACGCGCATCCTGCCGGAGATCGATTCCCGCTTCGAGCCGGGCGGCTATTACGCCTATCTGCGCCGCGATCCGTTCCGCTCCAGCGAGGCGCGGTGGAACCGACTGCTCGCCGACATGCGCGCCGACACCGGCCTCGTCGGCCCCTTCTGGGACGAGGCGCGGCGCGTCCGTCAGGACGACCAGCTGCGCCTGCGGGCGGTCGACGGCCGTCACGACGTGGCGGCGGAGGAGTTGCGCGACGCCACCGCCCGCATCGAGGAGAACGCCCGCGTCGTCGATTGGACCTGGCGGGCGCTGCGCTTCCGCCTCGCCGCCTATCGCATGGCGATCGACCGCATCATGGTGGAGACCCCGTCCGATCGTCTGTGGGAGGCGAACCAGACCTGGGGCGCTCTGCGGCAGGCGATCGAGAAAGCCGAGGCCGATTTCCCGGCCGAGACGCGCCGCGTCGCCGGCCCGACCCGCCGCTCGCGCTACGGCGAGGGCGCCGGCATCCACGAGGTCGTGCCGCAGAAGTGATACCGAACGCGTGAAGTTTCGACCGTCACTCAGCCGAGCGGCGCCGAGCGGCATTCGGCGTCCTTCAACGCCTTGCCGATCTCCGCCTCCATCGACGGCTGCTGACGGAAGATCTGGAAGAGGGCGATCCCCTCGCGGCCCTTCCAGTCGACGATCACCACGTCCTCGAATTCCTCCGGCGGGTTCTCCCGCAACTGCGCCACCTGGACCTCGTCGGCGACCAGCACGTCGGCCGCCTTCTGCCCGGCGCCGCGATTGTCGAAGCCCCAGACGTGCAGGCCGCGCCGGTCGTAGAGCGACAGCGACCAATAGACGTCCGGCGGCGTCGCCTTGATCCGGATCGGCCCCTTGTCGAGCACGAAGCGGCAGGTCGCCTGGGCCATCGCCGGATCGAGACCGGGCAGGCGTCCCTCGGCGCCGATCGGCGGCAGGATCGAGAAGGCCCCGTCGGGACCGAAACGGGCGATCTCCTCCCACGGGTCGTTGACCGCGTAGCGCGGCACGCCGAACACCGTGGCGATATGGACGATGCCCGCCATCATCGCCACGCCGGCGAGCCACATCGCCAGTTTCCCGATCATCGACAGACCTCCCGTTCGATCGTCGGCAGGCTCGGGAGCGCGCGGTCGGAAGCGAGCGTGATCGGCGTGTCGTAGAGCCGGAGCGTCAGCACCACCTCGCCATGGGTCGGGCTCGGCAGCCAGTTGCCCGGCCGGGCCGTCGCCGACAGCGCGACCTGGAAACGGCCCTCGCCGTCGCGCAGCAGACTGCGGCTGTCGAGATGGGCGCGGCCGATCGGCGAGCGCGCCGGATGGCCGCTCGCGTCGCTCGCCGTCAGCGTCCACAGGCGCGCCGCCGGCGAGACGCCGGTGAGCACATAGGTGCAGCGCCCCTCGAGAGTTCGGCCGGCGGTGTCGGCATCGGCGACGAAGGTCAGCCCCTCGCCGGCGCCCATGCCGAATTCGCCGGTGCGCGCCACCCGCGCCCGCACGTAGGGATCGGCGGTGGCCGCGTCGATCGTCGGCAGCGCGCGCCAGCCGCCGACCGTCACCGTCCCGGTTCGCGGCGCCGCGAGCATGAACCACGCCGAGCCGATCCCCAGGACGAGGCTGAGGGCCATGGCGAGGAGAAGGGACAGGAGAAAGCGCAAAGTCCGTACCTTCGCCGGAGGGGACGCGCTCGCCGACGCTCGCGAGCCTGGAATGATCGGCGGCCGAAGCGGTGGCCGCCGGACGGAATCGTGCCGCTTCGGCCGATCGGATCCTCTTCGCCGCGCTCCCTCGCGTCAATGCCGGGAGCGTCGCCCGCTCATCGGGTCAGCACCCGGACGTCCCCGCTCGCCCGCCAGCCCGACCCGGGCGAGGCGATCCTGAGGGTCGACCGGCCGCCGAGCGGCGCCAGCGCGCCCGAACGCTGCGGCCCACCCTCGAGACGGGAGATCGGCGGCGCCGCCTGGAGCCGGCCGGTGAGATCCTCGATCGTGCCGGTCGCCTTGACCGAGAGCGGACGCGGCCGCTCCGCCGCCGACGACCGCTCCGGGGCGCCGAGACCACCGGCGCCGCTCGCGGCCACCGGCACCCCGCGCCGGGGCGCCGGGAAGCCGGGCGCCTGTTTCAGTTCGACACCCTGATGGGCATAGGTCATGACGTCGTGCCAGATCGGGGCGGGCACCATGCCGCCGGTCACCCGCTCCATCGGCCGGTAGTCGTCGTTGCCGACCCACACCGCGCCGACCAGATTGCCGGTGAAACCGCAGAACCAGGCGTCGCGCGACGACTGGGTGGTGCCGGTCTTGCCGCCGGCGGGAATGCCGTCGAGCTTGGCGCGCTGGCCGGTGCCGTTCTCCACGGCGTAGTTCAGCATCGAGTTGAGTTCGGCGATCTTGTCCTGCGGGAAGATCCGTTCCGGCGGCGGCGCATGGAGCGCGCGATCCCACAACACGCGGCCGTCGGCGCGCGCGGTGATCTGCTCGATCGGCGTCGGATGGACCCGGTAGCCGCCGTTGGCGAAGGTCGCGAAGCCGGCGACGTGGTCGATCATGTGGACCTCGACCGAGCCGATCACGAAGGGCCAGTCGGGCTTCTTCGGCAGATCGATGCCGAAGGCGCGCGCCACGTCGGCGACCCGCTCGCGGCCGACCTGCTGGGCGAGCTGGACGGGAATGGAGTTGAGCGAACGGGCGATCGCCTCGGTCAGCGAGACCCGGCCGTAATAGCTGCCGCCGTAGTTCTTCGGGCACCAGTTGCCGATGCAGATCGGCTGGTCGGTGACCATCGTGTTCGGCTTCTTGCCCGAAAGGAGAGCGGCGAAATAGACGTAGGGCTTGAACGACGACCCCGGCTGACGGGCGGCGTCGGTGGCGCGGTTGAACTGGCTGGCGCCGTATTCGCGCCCGCCCACCATCGCCCGGACGGCGCCGTCCAGGGTCATGAAGACCGCCGCCGCCTGGGAGATGTCGAGCTCCTCGCCGTTCTGGCGCAGGGCGTTCTCGACCGTCTCCTCGGCCTTCTTCTGGATGCCGACGTCGAGCGAGGTGCGCACCACCAGCGAATGTTCCGCCGGCGCCATGTCGCGGATCGCCTGGAAGGCGTAGTCGAGGAAATAGTCGGGCGAATAGGTCCGGGTCCGGTCGACCGGCGTCGCCGGATGGCGCCGCGCCGCCAGCACCTGACCCTCGGTGAGGAACCCGGCGGCGACCATGTTGGAGAGCACGTCGTTGGCGCGCGCGCGGGCCGCCGGCAGGTTGACGTGCGGGGCGTAGCTGGTCGGCGCCTTGAAGAGGCCGGCGAGCATCGCCGCCTCGGCGAGATCGATGTCGCGCACCGACTTGCCGAAATAGAACTGGCTCGCCGCCGCCACCCCGTGGGTGCCGCCGCCCATGTAGGCGCGGTCGAGATAGAGCTTCAGGATCTCCTGCTTGCTCATGTGCGTCTCGAGCCAGATCGCCAGGAAGGCCTCCTTGATCTTGCGATCGAAGGTGCGCTCGTTGGAGAGGAACAGGTTCTTGGCGAGCTGCTGGGTCAGCGACGAACCGCCCTGGCGTACCTGCTGGTGACGCAGATTGGCGATGATCGCCCGCATCGTGCCGAGCACGTCGATGCCGAAATGCTCGAAGAAGCGCCGGTCCTCGGTGGCGAGCAGCGCCTTGATCAGGTGATCGGGAAACTCGGACAGCGGCACCGAATCATTGAGCAGGATGCCGCGCTGACCGATCTCGCTGCCGTAGCGATCGAGGAAGGTCACGGCATAGTCGGCATTGGCGCGCCAGTCGGTCTTGGTGATCTCGAGCGCGGGAATGGCGAGCGCCAGCATCGCCACGAGGCCGCCGGTCCCCAGCGTCACCCCGTCGCCGGCCACCTCGAAGAAGCCGCGCGCGACGCCGCGCACCCGGAAGGCCCGCATCGCCACCGTCAGCCGGCGATAACCGGCCGCGACCCCGTCGATGGTCTTCCAGATCGTCGTGTCGAGCCAAGCGTCGGCGGCGAGCGCGGCGTTGCGCAGGCGCCGGCCGAGATCGCGACGCGGCGGTTCACCGCCCTCCGGCGGCGGCGCGTCGGGAGGCTCGATCGGGGTAACGGAGGGCGGACGATCCTCGGCCAAGGGGGCTGTCCCGTGTCGTGGCGGTGTCGATCGTCCCGGCGCGGGACGGTCGAAATGGTTGACGAGATCTTAAGCAATCGGCATGCCTCGGTCGAGGGGCGACGCATGCGCCGTCCCCGACCTCCGCGAGAAAGACCGACGACCGTGACCGAGCCCTATTGGAAGACCAAGCGCCTCGATGAGATGACCCGCGAGGAGTGGGAGGGGCTGTGCGATCGCTGCGGCCGCTGCTGTCTCAACAAGCTCGAGGACGAGGAGACCGGCGAGATCTATTGGACCAACGTCGCCTGCCGCCTGCTCGATTCGACCACCTGCCTGTGCTCGTCCTACCCGAACCGTCACGATTTCGTGCCCGACTGCGTCGAGCTCGACGTCGAGGAGGTGGTCACCCAGACCTACACCTGGCTGCCGCCGACCTGCGCCTATCGCGTCCTCGCCGCCGGCAAGGATCTGGCGTGGTGGCATCCGCTGGTGTGCGGCGACCCGGACATGATCCATCGCGTCGGGATTTCGGTGCGTGGCCGTGTGATATCCGACGAAAATATCCCCGAGGACGGCTACGAGGACCACCTCTGCGACTGGCCGGGCGAGGATCCGGCGCCGCCGCGCCCGGCCGCCGCGCCGAAGAAACCGTAACGATTTCAACAGATCGGAGACGAGGCTGGACTCGGCGATAGGAATTTATGCCTTGAAATCGGGTTGCAGGCTTGACGGCGTCACGCTCGGCGGGCATGCTTTCCTCATGATCGCAGACGTGTCGGTGGGGCGGGGCTCCTCCCTCCGGTGAGGCTTCGCCCTCCGGTGGGATCTCGCCGGTAGCCGGCGCCCGCACCACGGGGCTCGCCGCCGCGGGTCGGGCCGTCTCCGATCGAACCCGACTTCGACCTCTCGAAATCGACCCCTTCACATCGATGCCCGCAGGATGCGCGATCCGGTCGCCGCGTCGAGGCTCGCGCAGGACGCGGGGCTCCGACCGGGCCCGGCGTCGCGCCGCCGCGCGTCGACGAGACGAGTTGGACCGCGCGTGACCGCCGATACGAGTGATCCCTTCGACCCGCCGTCTTCGCCCTCGGATCCGCCCTGGAACGAGATCCGCGCCGCCTACGAGGGATCCGACCTCGCCGTCGCCGCCATCGCCCGCGCCTATGCGGTGACGCCGGAACGGATCTGGCGCCGCGCCCGCCGCGAGGCCTGGCCGCGACGGCGCGGGGCCGAACCGGGGACGGCGGCGAAATCCACCGAGCCGCTCGATCGCGGCACGCTCGTCGCCCGCCTGTTCCGGGCGGTCGAACGCCAGATCGCCGAGGTCGAGCGCCGCTTCGACGGCGCCGCTCCGGCGAGCCTCGAGGAAAAGGACGCGCGCACCCTCGGCGCGCTCGCCCGCACGCTCGAACTTCTGATCGGCCTCGAGAAACAGGCCGGCCGCGACACCACCGAACCGGAGCCCGACATCGATGCGTTCCGTCTCGACCTCGCGCGCCGCCTCGAAAGTCTCCGCCGCGCCGAGTGAGATCGACCTTACTGGGCGGCTTCGCGCCGCGCTCAGGGCCTGCGACGAGCGCGACGAATTGGATCTCGCCGCCCTCGCCATGAGCCCGACCGAGCACGATCGTCTCCGCGACGACTGGTCCTTGTGGGCCCGCCCCGATCAATTGCCGCCCGCCGGCGACTGGACCACCTGGCTGCTGCTGGGTGGACGCGGCGCCGGCAAGACGCGCGCAGGCGCCGAATGGGTGAAGGCGCTGGCGCTCGGGCGACCGCCCTTCGCCGACGGCCCCGCCGGCCGTATCGCCCTGGTCGGCGAGACCTTCGCCGACGTCCGCGACGTGATGATCGAGGGGGTCTCCGGCCTCCTGCGGATCCATCGCCGCGCCGAGCGGCCGACCTGGAAACCGTCGCTCAGGCGGCTCGAATGGCCCAACGGCGCGGTGGCGCAGGCCTTCTCGTCGGAAGACCCGGAAGCCCTGCGCGGCCCCCAGTTCGAGATCGCCTGGGCCGACGAGATCGCCAAATGGCGCCATGCCGAGGAGGTCTGGGACATGTTGCAGTTCGGTCTGCGCCTCGGCGACGCCCCGCGTCAGGTCGCGACCACCACGCCGCGCCCGGTGCCGCTGGTCAAACGGCTGGTCGCCGATCCGGCCTGCGTGGTGGCGCGCGCCTCGACCCGCGCCAACGCCTTCAATCTGGCGCCGCGCTTCCTCGATACGGTCGTCGGCCGCTATCAGGGCACCCGGCTCGGGCGCCAGGAGCTCGACGGCGAGCTGATCGAGGATCGCGACGACGCCCTGTGGCGGCGCGACGAGATCGATCGCCTGCGCCTCGACGCCGCCCCGCCGATGACCCGCATCGTCGTGGCCGTCGACCCGCCCGCGACCTCCGGCCCCAAGGCGGACGCCTGCGGCATCGTCGCCGCCGGGGTGAGCGAGACCGGCATCGGTCACGTCCTGGCCGACGCCACCGCGCGCGGCCTGCGCCCGACCGACTGGGCGGCGCGCGCGGTCGCGCTCTTCGAGACGCTGGAGGCCGACGCCCTGGTGGTCGAGGTCAATCAGGGCGGCGAGATGGTCGAGGCGGTGTTGCGCGAAGTCGCCCCGGAGGTGCCGGTGAAGCCGGTCCGGGCGACGCGCGGCAAATGGCTGCGCGCCGAGCCGGTCGCCGCGCTCTATCAGCAGGGCCGCGTCCGCCACGTCGGGCCGCTCTCCGAACTCGAGGACGAACTCTGCGATTTCGGCCCCGAGGGCCTGTCGTCCGGCCGCTCGCCCGACCGAATGGACGCCCTGGTCTGGGCGCTCACCGCCCTGATGCTCGAGGGGCGAGGCCGCCCCAAGGTGCGCAATCTCTGACGGCGGCCCGGCCGCGATCCCTCGTTCGCGACATTCGAGAGGTTCCCCATGTCCCTGTTCTCCCGCCTCCGGCGTCGGGTCACCCCCGGCGGCGGACCGATCCCGGCCGCGCCGATCGCCCCGCCCGAGACCCGCGCCTCGATGACCGGACCCTGGGTCGCCTGGCAATCCTTCGGCCAGCCGGTGTGGACCCCGCGCGACTACGCCGCGCTCGCCCGCGCCGGCTACGTCCGCAATCCGATCGTCCATCGCGCCGTGCGTCTGATCGGCGAGGCCGCCGCCTCGGTGCCCTGGACCCTCTACGAGGAGGAGAACGAGGTCACCAGCCACTCCATGCTGTCGCTGCTCGCTCGGCCCAATCCGCATCAGGCGGGACCCGCCTTCCTCGAGGAGGTCTACGGCCACCTGCTCGTCGCCGGCAACGCCTGGATCGAGCTGGTCGTCGTCGACGGGGTCCCGCGCGAACTCTACGCCCTGCGCCCCGACCGCATGAAGGTGCGGGTCGGCGCCGACGGCTGGCCCGACGGCTGGGACTACGGCACCGGCGAGCGCAGCGTGCGCTTTCGCGCCGATCCCGACGGCCCCCCGCCGATCCTGCACCTGAAGACCTTCCATCCGCTCGACGACCATTATGGTCTCGCCCCGCTCGAGGCGGCGCAGACCGCGCTCGACATCCACAATCAGGCCTCCGCCTGGACCAAGGCCCTGCTCGACAATTCGGCCCGGCCCTCGGGCGCGCTCGTCTATCGCGCCGACACTGGCGCCAATCTCTCCGACGAGCAGTTCGAACGGCTCAAGAAGGAGCTGGAGGAGGGGTTCCAGGGCGCCGCCAACGCCGGCCGGCCGCTCCTCCTCGAGGGCGGGCTCGACTGGAAGGCGATGGGTTATTCGCCGAAGGAGATGGATTTCATCGAGGCGAAGCGCGAGGCGGCGCGCGAGATCGCGCTCGCCTTCGGCGTGCCGCCGATGATGCTCGGCATTCCCGGCGACAACACCTATTCCAACTATGCCGAGGCCAATCGCGCCTTCTGGCGCCTGACCGTGCTGCCGCTGGTCGTCCGCACCGCCGCCGCGTTGCAGGGCTGGCTCGCGCCGCTCTGGGCCGAGGATCTGCGCCTCTCCTTCGACACCGATCAGGTCGACGCCATGTCGACCGACCGGGAGGCGCTGTGGAGCCGGGTCGGCAAGGCCGACTTCCTCACCGAGGACGAGAAGCGTTCGGCTTGCGGCTACGGCCCGCGCGCGACCGCCGAACCGGGGTTGCCGACGTGACCGACCTCACCGCCACCTTCGTCGAGCGCGGCGATCTCGGCCATCTCGCCCTGTTCCTCTGGGCGAGCGGCGCCTCCGGCCTTCTGGTCTGGGCGCTGCGCGAGATCGCTGCCTCCAACCGCCGCTTCGAGGACTTCGTCACCGAGATCGCCCGCCTCGAGCGCCTCTTCGCCGATCCCGACTGACCCACATCGAGGATGTTCCATGACCCGTTGGATCGCTCGTCTCGCGAACGGGAGCGCCGTCGCGCGTCCCGATCATCGCGCCGTCTTCGCCCGTTTCGTCGCCGCGCTCGCCGCCCGCTCGCCGCGCCTCGCCACCCCTCGTGTCCGCGAGGTGTGACATGACGCAGCCGCTCGCCGGCCCCGAGGTCAAACGCCTCGCGGTCGATCTCGCCTCCGTCGACGCCGACGGAACCTTCACCGGACACGCCTGCCTCTTCGGCGTCGAGGACCTCGCCCGCGACGTCGTCGAGCCCGGCGCGTTCCGCGCGACGCTCGCCCGGCGCGGCGCGGCCGGCGTCAAGATGCTCTGGCATCACGACCCGGCCGAGCCGATCGGCCGCTGGCTCGACATTCGCGAGGATGCCCGCGGCCTCTTCGTGCGCGGCCGCATCCTCACCGAGGTCGCGCGCGGTCGCGAGGCGCTGGCGCTGATGCGCGCCGGCGTCCTCGACGGCCTGTCGATCGGCTTTCGCACCGTCAAGGGCCGCCGTGACGCCCGCTCCGGCATCCGCCGCCTCGCCGAGGTCGACCTCTGGGAGATCTCGCTCGTGACCTTCCCGATGCAGCCGGCCGCCCGCGTGGCGTCGGTGGAGGCCGCGCGCGGCCTCGCCGGCGCGTCGGCGCATCGCGACCTCGTCCCCCGCTCCGTCCTCGACCTTCCCCCCGCCGCCCTCGCGGCGACCATCCGGCGCGCCGCCGCCCTTCTCAGAACCCCGAGGTGATCCTTCCATGACCGACTTCGACATGTCCGCGAACGAACCCGCGCCGGAGACCAAGGCGTCGCCGACGCCCAACGCCGACGTGAACCATGCCTTCGGCACCTTCATGAGCGAATTCGAACAGTGGCGCGACGAGAACGACCGTCGTCTCGCCGAGATCGAGCGGCGCGGTGCCGCCGATCCGCTGATCGAGGAGAAGCTCGCCCGTCTCGACCGCGCCATGGACGAGAGCCGCCGCCGCGCCGACGATCTCGCCCTGAAGCAGGCCCGGCCCCGTCTCGGCCTCGACGGCCGCGAGGCGATCGTGGCGAGCGAGCACAAGGCCGCCTTCGAGGGCTACATCCGCTCCGGCGCCGTCGGCCGTCTCGACCGGCTGGAGGCGAAGTCCCTGTCGGTCGGCACCGCCGCCGACGGCGGTTACGTCGCCCCGGCCGAGCTCGAGCGCGCGGTGACCATGCGCCTCGCCCAGATCTCGCCGATCCGCGCCATCGCCGGCAATCGCCAGGTCTCGAGCAGCGTCTTCAACAAGCCCTATTCGCCGGTCGGCGCGACCGTCGGCTGGGTGGCGGAGACCGGCGCCCGCGCTCAGACCACCACTCAGACCCTGCAGCAGCTCGCCTTCCCGACCATGGAACTCTACGCCATGCCGGCCGCGACCCAGGCGCTCCTCGACGACGCCGCCATCGACGTCGAGGCGTGGATCGCGGAAGAGGTGCAACAGGCCTTCGCCGAACAGGAGGGCGCCGCCTTCGTTACCGGCGACGGCGTGTCGAAGCCCAAGGGCTTCATGGCCTACGGCCGCGTCGAGAATTCGTCCTGGGCCTGGGGCAGCCTCGGCTACGTCGCCACCGGCGTCGCCGGCGGCCTGCCGACCGCCAACCCCTCCGACAAGCTGGTCGATCTCGTCTACGCGCTGAAGGCCGGCCATCGCCAGAACGCCACCTGGGTGATGAACCGCAAGACGCAGGGCGAGATCCGCAAGCTCAAGGACGCCCAGGGCCACTATCTCTGGCAGCCGCCGGCCGTCGCCGGGTCGCCGGCGACCCTGATGAACTTCCCCGTGGTCGAGGCCGAGGACATGCCGGCGATCGCCACCGACGCCTGTCCGATCGCCTTCGGCGACTTCCGCCGCGGCTATCTGGTGGTCGACCGGCTCGGGGTCCGCGTCCTGCGCGATCCCTATTCCGCCAAGCCCTACGTGCTCTTCTACACCACCAAGCGCGTCGGCGGCGGGGTCCAGGACTTCGAGGCCATCAAGCTCCTGAAGTTCGGCACGGCCTGACCGCCCGTCGGTCGGACGCCTCCTCCCGTCCCACGTTCGATCGACCGCGAAGGCCCCGTGCCGTCGCGGCCCGGCGGTGTTCTCCTCCCTGGCCCCGCCGGGCCGCCCCTCTCTTCGTCTTCGTCCTGTCACGTCGAGGTCCCCGATGACCGTGTCGTTGCTCGCACCGCCCACCCTCGAGCCCGTCTCGCTCGAGGAGGCCAAGGCCCATCTGCGTCTCGCCGGATCCGACGACGACGATTACGTCTCCGCCCTGATCGTCGCCGCCCGTCTCCAGGTCGAGACGGCGATCCGCCGCGTCCTGATCGATCAGACCTGGCGCGTCTATCGCGACGACTGGCCGGCCGACGGGTCGATCGATCTCCCGGTCGCCCCGGTCCGCTCGATCGTCGAGATCGTCGTCTATGACGCCGACGGCGAGCCGACGACGCTCGCCCCGGCCGCCTGGGCGCTCGACGCGGCGAGCGTGCCGGCGCGGCTCCGGTTGCTCGGCACCGGCCCCGCCCCGGGCCGCCCGCTCAACGGCATCGAGATCGACGTCGTCGCCGGTTACGGCCCCTCCGGCGTCGCCGTGCCGCAGCCGCTGCGACTGGCGATCATGATGCTGGTGGCGCGCTGGTTCGAGAATCGCGAGGGCGCCGGCTTCGGCATCGTCCCCTCGGCGGTCGCCGACGCCTTCGAGGCGCTGGTCGCGCCCTATCGCGTGATGAGGCTGGCATGACCGGCGCCGGATCGTTCTCGGCCCGTCCGATCGGTGCGCTGCGCCATCGACTGACCCTCGAGCGCGCCTCGCTCGGCCCCGACGGTGAGACCGTGTGGACCGCCGACGGATGGCTCTTCGCCGCGCTGCAGCCGCTCTCGGGCGGCGAGGCCGAGGTCGGCGGCGGCATGAGCGGCCGGGTCACTCACCGCATCGAGATCCGCTTCCGCGACGATCTCACGAGCCGCGACCGCCTGCGCAAGGCCGATCGCGTCTTTCGCCTCGTCGCCGTGCGCGATCCCGACGAGCGCCGCGCCCGTCTCGTGATCGACGCCGAGGAGGAGAACCGATGAGTGCCTCACTCGCGCTCGGCGCCGCCGTGCTCGCCGCGCTGCGCGCCGATGCGACCCTTTCCGCCGCGCTCGGCGGCCGGATCTGGGATGCCGCGCCGCGCGATCCCGGCTTCCCCCACCTCGTCCTCGACGACGTGACGAGCCGCGACCGCTCCGGCCTCGACGCGGCTCTCGAGGAGACCCGGCTCGCGCTGCGGATCGCCTCTCGCGAGGGCGGCCGCGCCGAGGCGGCGCGGCTCGCCGAGCGGGCCGAGACCGTGCTGGCGGCGGCCGCGCTCGCGCCCGCCGGGCGCCGCGTCGTGCTGTTGCGCCGCGAGAGTTCCGAGACGCGGATCCTGCGCGATCGCCGCACCGCCGAGGCAGTGGTGCGCCTCGTCGCGCTGACCGAACCCACCTGATCCGAAGAGGACCCCCGACATGGCCGTTCAGAGAGGCAAGGACCTCCTCCTCAAGCTCGACGACACCGGCACCGGCGTCTACGTCACCGTCGCCGGCCTGCGCACCCGCCGTCTCGCCTTCTCCGAGGAGGCGGTCGACGTCACCACCACCGAGAGCGCCGATCGCTGGCGCGAGCTCCTCTCCGGCGCCGGGGTCCGCCGCGCCCACGTCTCCGGGTCCGGTGTCTTCCGCGATGCCGCCTCGGACGCGGCCGTGCGGTCGACCTTCTTCGCCGGCGCGCTCAAGACCTGGCAGATCGCACTGCCCGACTTCGGCGTGATCCAGGGCGCCTTCCTGATCGCGGCGCTGGAATTCACCGGCGCCCACGACGGCGAACTGACCTTCGATCTCACGCTGGAATCGGCCGGCGCGCTCACCTTCACCGCGATCTGAGGGGAGGGGAAGCCATGGCCAATCGCCGCCGCGGCGAGGTCGAGGCGATCGTCGACGGTCGCCCGCGCGTCCTCTGCCTGACCCTCGGGGCGCTCTGCGAGCTGGAGGCGGCCTTCGCCGTCGACGATCTCGCGAGCCTCGCCGAACGTTTCGCCTCGGGTCGCCTCAAGGCCCGCGACGTCGCCCGTGTCTTCGCCGCCGGCCTCTCCGGTGGCGGCACGCCGACCACCGAGGCCGAGGTTCTCGCCCTGCGCATCGACGGTGGCCTCGTCGGCGCCGCCGCCGTGGTCGCCGATCTCCTCGCCGTCACCTTCGGCGGCGACGAGCCGGTGGGGGGGGCGGCCGGGGAGGGGCTTCGGGCCGGGGAGGGCGCGCCGTCCCCTCGGTCGGTCCCGGGGGCGGTCGAGCCGCCTTCCCCTGGGACGACGTGATGCGTCTCGCCTTCACCCGCTGGGGGCTGGCGCCGGCCGCCTTCTGGTCGATGACCCCGCGCGAACTCGCCGCCGCCCTCGGCGGCCCGCGTGCCGGCCTCGGCCCCGACCGCGCCACCCTCGACCGCCTGATGCGCCGTTTTCCCGACGCGTCCGCCTGATCCTCCCGGAGGTCCGCCATGTCCACGTCCGACGCCACCGACCAACTCGCCGAACTCGATGCCGCCGGCGCCTCGCTCGCCGATCGCCTGAGCTCGCTCGACGATCTCTCCAAGACCGTCGGCTCGTCGCTCTCCACCGCCTTCAAGGGCGCGGTGGTGCAGGGGAAGTCGCTCGACGGCGTGTTGCGCGGCATCGTCGAGAGATTGTCGAGCAGGGCGCTCGACGCGGCGCTCGCCCCTCTCACCTCGGCGTTCGGATCGGGCCTGACGTCGCTGATGTCGTCCCTGACCGGGGCCTTCGGCTTCCGCGACGGCGGCGTCTTCACCGGCGGTCGCGTCACGCCCTTCGCGAGCGGGGGCGTCGTGTCCTCGCCGACCTATTTCCCGCTGCGCGGCGGAACCGGACTGATGGGGGAGGCGGGCGCGGAGGCGATCCTGCCTCTGACGCGCGGCGCCGACGGGCGTCTCGGGGTCGCCGCCCAGGGCGGCGGGGCGACCACCAACGTCACCTTCAACGTCACGGCCCCCGATGCGGCGAGCTTCCGCCGATCGGAGGCGCAGGTGACGAGTATGTTGGCCCGCGCCGTCGGACGGGGACGGCGCGGGCTCTGACACCGGACCCAACGAGGAGGGGCTCAGGTTCCGGTGTGTTCGATCGGCTGGAGAGCCTGCTGAATGATGTCGAGATGGTGGAGTCGTTTCTTCTTCAGCGTCTCGAGGTGTTCATCCGAAGCGGTCTCGAGTTCGTTTTCGATCCGCAGGATCTCGAGGTTGACTTCACCGTAGCTCTGTACGGCCTTGGAGAACTTTCCATCGACCAGCACCAGCGAACGAATCCGTTCGGCGTGTTCGGGGAATTCCTCCGCGAGGTCATGGGAAGAATGAACGCTCATCTCTCTCGTCTCCTCCTTCTACGCGATGGTTACCCGGCCTGCCCGGAAGCGTCGTTGAGGAAAATCAAATGTATGGAGGACGAAGCGAATGACCGACACCGTCATCGTCGACGCGGTGGAGTTTCCGCTCGCCGTCGCCCTGGGCGCCACCGGCGGGCCGGGGCGCAAGACCGAGATCGTCGCCCTCGGGTCGGGTCGCGAGGTCCGCAACGCCCGTTGGGCCGACAGCCGCCGCCGCTGGGACGCCGGATCCGGCGTCCTCTCCCTCGACGATCTCCAGGCGGTGATCGCCTTCTTCGAGGCGCGGCGCGGCCGGCTGCACGGGTTTCTCTTCCGCGACCCGCTCGACGATCGCTCGGGGCCGGCCTCCGCCGCGCCGACGCCGCTCGACCAGCCGCTCGGAACCGGCGACGGCACGACCGCGCGGTTTCAGCTGATCAAGGTCTACGGCGCGCCGCTGCGGCCGTGGACGCGGGTTCTCACCCGGCCGGTCGAGGACAGCGTCCGCGTCGCCGTCGCCGGGGTCGAGAAGACGCGCGGCGTCCATTTCACCGTGTCGCCGAGCGACGGCGGCGTGACCTTTCTCGCCGGGTCGATCCCGCCGGCCGGCGCGGCGGTCACCGCCGGATTTCGCTTCCTGGTGCCCGCCCGCTTCGACACCGACGAGATCCGCGTCGATCTGACCGCCTTTCTCGCCGGCGCCATCCCGACCATTCCGATCGTGGAACTCGCCGCATGAAGACGCTTCCCCCCGATCTCGCCGCCGCGCTCGCGAGCGGCGTCGGCACCTTCGCCACCTGTTGGCGCCTGACCCGCGTCGACGGCCGGGTCTTCGGCTTCACCGATCACGACCACGCGCTGGTCTACGGCGGCGTCACCCACGAGGCGGCGACCGGCCTCGGCGCCACCGAGGCGACCGCCCATGCCGATCTCTCCGTCGGCGGCCTCGAGATCGAGGGCGCGCTGTCGTCCGAGGCGATCACCGCCGCCGACGTCGAGGCGGGTCTGTGGGACGGCGCCGCCGTCGAGATCGACCTCGTCGACTGGAGCGCGCCCGACCGGCGCGTGACCCTGCGCAAGGGCACCCTCGGCGAGATCGTCCGCATCGACGGCGCCTTCACCGCCGAGGTGCGCTCGCTCGCCCATGTCCTCGACGAGACCCGGGGCCGGCTCTTCCAGCATCGCTGCGACGCCGAGCTCGGCGACGCGCGCTGCGGTCTCGCCGTCGCCGAGGTGCCGGCGGTGGTCGACGCGGTGCTCGATCCCCATCGCATCCGGGTCTCCGGGCTCGAGGCGGTCGCCGCCGGCGACTTCGATCGCGGCATGGCCCGTTTCGTCTCCGGTCCGCTCGCCGGACGGCGCTCGGAGATCCGCTTTCACGGCGTCGATCTTCAGGGCGTGGTGCTCGATCTGTGGCAGCCGATCGCCGAGAGCCTCGCCGTCGGCGTCGCGCTCGCGGTGACACCCGGCTGCGACCGCCGCTTCGAGACCTGCCGCGACCGTTTCGACAACGCGGTCGCCTTTCGCGGCTTTCCCCACATTCCCGGCAACGACTTCCTGATCGTCTCGCCGACCGTCGGAAGCGTCGTCAACGACGGCGGAGCCTACGTCACATGACCTTCGATCCCGTCGCCCCCGCCGCGCCTTCGAGCCGCGCGGCCATCGTCGCCGCCGCCCGCCGCTGGATCGGCACCCCCTATCGCCATCGCGCCAGCCTGGAAGGGGTCGGCTGCGACTGTCTCGGCCTGGTGCGCGGCATCTGGCGGGAGTTCTACGGCGACGAGCCGGAGGATCTCCCCGCCTATGCCGCCGATTGGGCCGAGGCCGGGCGCCGCGAGACCCTCGCCGCCGCTGCCGGGCGCCATCTCGTGCCGGTCCCGGTCGATCGCGCCGCCCCCGGCGACGTGGTGCTGTTCCGCTGGCGCCCGGATCTGCCGGCCAAACACGCCGGCATCCTCGCCACGCCGACCCGCTTCGTCCACGCCTACGACGGCTCGGCGGTGGTCGAGAGCCCGTTGGGGACCTGGTGGCGCCGCCGTCTGGCCTGCGCCTTCGCCTTTCCCGGCGTCCTCGCCGACCCGACCTCCTCGGAGTGACGTCCCATGGCCACGCTTCTTCTCGCCGCCGCCGGCAGTGCCCTCGGCGGCGCGCTCGGGTTCGGCGCGGTCGTCGCTCAGGCGATCGGCGGCCTCGCCGGGGCGGTGATCGACCGCGCCCTGTTGCGCTCCGGCAGGTCGGTCGAGGGGCCGCGCCTGTCCGATCTCGACGTCCAGGCCTCGACCGAGGGCGAACCGATCCCGCGCGTCTACGGCCGGGTCCGCCTCGCCGGCCAGGTGATCTGGGCGACCCGTCACGAGGAGGTCGCGAACGAGGAGTCCCGCGGCGGCAAGGGCGGCGTCTCGGTCACGTCCTATCACTACTACGCCAATTTCGCCGTCGGCCTCTGCGAGGGACCGATCCACCGGATCGCCCGGGTCTGGGCCGACGGAACCCTGCTCGACACCGACACGATCACCATGCGGGTCCACCACGGCGGCGAGGATCAGGAGCCCGACGCGCTGATCCTGGCGCGTCAGGGCGACGACGCGCCCGCCTATCGCGGCACCGCCTATGTGGTGTTCGAACGCCTGCCGCTCGACGACTGGGGCAATCGCATCCCCCAGCTCACCTTCGAGGTGATCCGCGTCGCCGATACGCTCGAGGGCAAGATCCGCGCGCTGACCATGATCCCGGGCGCGACCGAATACGGCTATGCGACCACCGCCCTGACCCGGACCGTCGACGGGGCCGCGCTCGCCGAGAACCGCCACGTCACCACCGGCGCCACCGATTTCCTCGCCGCTCTCGACGAGGCGATCGAGCTCTGTCCCGAGCTTCGGCGCATCGCGCTGGTGGTCACCTGGTTCGGCGACGATCTGCGGGCCGGCACCTGCCGGGTGCGCCCGGCGGTCGAGAGCGCCGACAAGGTGATGGGCGGTCTCGCCGATTGGATCTTCGCGCCGCAGACCGGCGCGGTCTGGTCCGTCGCCGGGGTGAGCCGCGCGGAGGCGCGCGTCGTCGCCCGGGTCGACGGCCGCGCCGCCTATGGCGGCACCCCGACCGACGTCTCGATCGTCCAGGCGATCGCCGCGATCCGCGAACGCGGCCTCGCCGTCACGCTCTATCCGTTCCTCGCCATGGACATCGCCGCCGGCAACGGCCTGCCCGACCCCTGGGGCGGCACCGAGCAGGCGGCCTTTCCCTGGCGCGGCCGCATCACCTGCGATCCCGCGCCCGGTCGCCCGGGCACGGTCGATCGCACCGCCGCCGCGCGGACCCAGATCGCCGCGTTCGTCGGCACGGTCCCGGTTTCCGCCTTCGCGGTGTCGGGGACGCAGGTCGTCTGCTCGCGGCCCGACGAATGGTCGTATCGCCGGATGATCCTGCACATGGCCCATCTGGCGGTCGCGGCCGGCGGCGTCGACGCCTTCCTGATCGGCTCGGAACTGGTCGGCCTCGGCCGCCTGCGCGACGCGACCGGCGCCCACCCCTTCGTCGAGGCGCTGGTCGCCCTCGCCGCCGACGTGCGGACGGTTCTCGGTCCCGCGGCGACCCTGACCTACGGCGCCGACTGGAGCGAGTGGTTCGGCCATCACCCCGACGACGGCTCCGGCGACGTGATCTTCCACCTCGATCCCCTGTGGGCGAGCCCGGCGATCGACGTCGTCGGCATCGACGCCTGGTTCCCGCTGACCGATTGGCGACCCGGCCCCCATCTCGACGCCGCGCTCGCCGACCGGCCGACCGATCGCGACCACCTCGACGCCCGCGTCGCCGGGGGCGAGAACTACGACTGGTACTACGCCTCCGACGCCGACCGTCTCGCCCAGATCCGCACGCCGATCGCCGATGCCGCCCATGGCGAGGATTGGGTGTTCCGGCCGAAGGATCTCTTCGGCTGGTGGTCGAACGCCCATCACGACCGCCCCGCCGGGGTGCGCTCGCCGACGCCGACCGCCTGGGTGCCGGGGTCGAAGCCGATCTGGCTGACCGAACTCGGCTGCCCGGCCGTCGATCTCGGCTCCAACGACCCGGCCGCCTTTCCCGACCCGAAGTCGGCGGAGGCGCGCCTGCCCGTGTTCTCCTCCGGCGTGCGCGACGACTTCCTCCAGCGCCGCGTGATCGAGACCGTGCTCGACCATTGGGATCCCGATCGCAACCCCGGAAACAACCCCGTCTCGGCGCTCACCGGCCGGGCGATGGTCGATCCCGACGGGATCCATCTGTGGGCCTGGGACGCGCGGCCGTTTCCCGCCTTCCCGAGCGCCTCCGACGTCTGGGCGGACGCCTCCGCCTGGCACAACGGCCATTGGCTGAGCGGACGCCTGGGCGGCCTCTCGATCGAGGGGCTGATCGCCGCCGTCCTCGCCGACGCCGGCTTCGAGGCGGTCGAATTCCGCGCCGTCGCCGGGTGCGTCGACGGTTTCGTCATCGACCGGCGCATGTCGACCCGCGACGCGCTCGACCCGATCCTCGCCGCCTTCGGCGTCGACGCCCTCGACGTCGGCACGGCGATCCGCTTCGCCGGGCGCGACCGCCGGGTCGACGTCGCCGTCGCCGGGGACGAGCTCGTCGAGACCGCCGACGCGGCGCGCATCGAATGGCGGCGCGGCCAGGAGAGCGAGCTGCCGGGCGAGATCTCGGCGACCTTCTCCGATGCCCTGCTCGACCATCGCCGCACGACGGTCTCGGTCGGACGGCGTCTCGGCTCGAGCCGGCGCGCCTCCGGCGCCGATCTCGCGGTCGTCGCGCCGATCGAGGTGATGTGCGGCGTCGCCGAGGGGTGGCTCGCCGATCTCTGGGCCGGGCGGACGACGGCGAGCTTCCGGCTCGATCCGAGCCGCGTCGACCTCGAGCCCGGCGACGTCGTCACCCTCGACGTCGACGGGCGCGCCGAGCGCGTGGTGATCACCGGCATCGCCGACGGCGACACCCGAGCGGTCGAGGCGCGAACCCTCGATCCCGCCGCCTATCGGCCGATCCGTGGCGGCACCCGTGACCGCGTCGGCCTGCTCGCCACGGTGCGCGGCGCGCCGATCGTCCACGTCCTCGACATCGCCCATGCGGCCGAGGATGCCGACCTCCACCGGCCCTATCTCGCCGCCTGGGCCGCACCCTGGACCGGACCGCTGTCGGTGAGACGCGGCTACGACGCCGCCACCTTCGTCGAGATCGCGACGATCGGCCGCCCGGCGGTGATGGGCGTCACCGCGACCGATCTCGCGCCCGGGCCGGTGGCGATCTGGGATCGCAGGACCGTCCTCGACGTCCGCCTGTGGGGCGGCGCCCTCGCCGGGGCCTCGGAACGTCTCGTCCTCGACGGGGCGAACCGCGCCGCCGTCCGGGCGCCGAGCGGCGAGTGGGAGGTGGTCCAGTTCGTCGAGGCCGAGCTGATCGCCGCCTCGACGTGGAGACTGTCGGGGCTTCTGCGCCGGCAGGGCGGATCGGACGCGGCCGGCGCGGAGATCGTTCCGGCCGGCGCGCCCTTCGTCCTACTCGACGACCGGCTGATCACGCTGCCGGTCGCCCGCGACGATCTCGGCCGCGCCGTCGATCTCCGGATCGGCCCCGCGGCCGAGGCCTATACCGCCGCCAGTTGGATCGCCACCACGGCGACCCCGCTCGGCAACGGACTGAGGCCCTGGAGCCCGGCCCATCTCGCCGTCGCCGTCGATCCCGCCGGCGGCGACGTCACCGTCACCTGGATTCGCCGGTCGCGGGTGGCCGGCGCCGATTCCTGGGCTCTGCTCGAGGTTCCGCTCGGGGCGGCGAGCGAACGGTGGCGGCTGACCCTCGTCCGCGACGGCACCGAGATCCTGACGACCGAGACGACGTCGTCCACCTGGACCTGGCCGCGCGCCGAGCGCGACGCGGCCCTCGGCCCGAGCCCGGTCGACGTCACCGTCTCGGTCGCCCAGATCGACGGGGAATGGGGCGTCGGCACCGCCCGCGCCGCCGTCTTCCGTCTCTGAACCCGTTCCGCTCCCCGTTCCTCGCTCATCGACCGTCCCGCCGCCGTCGGCGGGCGATCCCCGGAGATGTCCGCCATGTCGACGACCCCGCGTCTGGTCCTGCCCGTCATCGAGGCGTCGCAGGCGCAGAAACACGTCACCCACAACGAGGCCCTGGTCCGCCTCGACGGCGCGATCCAGCTCTCGGTCGCCGACCGCGATCTCGCCGCGCCACCGGCCTCCCCGGCGAGCGGCGGACGCTGGCTCGTCGCCGCGGGCGCGAGCGGGGCCTGGAGCGGCGCCGCCGGGGCGATCGCCTGCGAGCGCGACGGGGCCTGGGAGATCCTGACCCCGCGCGCCGGATGGCTGTGCTGGGTCGAGGACGAGAGCCGGATGCTGCTCCACGACGGCAGCGCCTGGGCCGATCTCGCCGAGGCCGCCGGCTGGGTGGAGGCCGCGTCGCTCGCCGATGGATCGCTCGCCCGCCTCGGCGTCGGCACCGCCGCCGATGCGGTCAATCGCTTCGCGGTGAAATCCGACGCCGCGCTCTTCGCCTGCGACGAGACCGGCGGCAGCGGCGACATGCGGCTCGCCGTCGACAAGGCGTTGCCGGCGCGCGACGCGGCCCTGCTGTTCGAGACCGGATGGAGCGGCCGCGCCCTGCTCGGCCTCCTCGGCGACGACGATTTCACCGTCAAGGTGTCGTCCGACGGCAGCGCCTGGACCGAGGCGCTGCGCATCGCCGCGAGCACCGGCCGCATGACCCTGCCGGCCGGCGGCCTCGCCGGCGGCGGGCGCCTCCTCTCCACCCGGCTCTTCACCGCCTCCGGCACGTGGACCCGCCCCTCCGGCGTCCGCTGGGTCCTGATCTGGGCGCTCGGCGGCGGTGGCGGCGGCGGTGGCGCCGCCGGCGTGGCGTCGTCGGGCGCGGCGGGCGGCGGCGGCGGCTCCGGCGGCTTCGGCCTGCGCTTCCTCGACGTGTCGGCGATCGCCTCGCGCGCGGTCACCATCGGCGCGGCCGGCGCCGCGGGCAGCGCGAGCGGCGGCAACGGCGGATCGGGTGGCGCCACCTCCTTCGGCACGGACGTCGTCGTCCAGGGCGGTGGCGGCGGCATCGGCATGCCCGCCGGCACCTGGGCGACGGCGGTGACCGGCGGCCTCGGCGGCACCGCGACCGTTGGCGATCCGACCTTCGCCGGGGAACCCGGTGGCGCCGGTCTGCGCTTCGACGCCGCCAACGTCCTCTCCGGGGCGGGCGGCTCCTCGTTCTTCGGCGGCGGCGCGCGCGGCAACGTCGGCAACGTCGCCGGTGCGGCCGGATCGGCGCGCGGCGCCGGCGGGTCGGGGGCCGCCGTCGCCTCCTCGGCGACCGGGCTCGCCGGCGGCGCCGGCGCCGCCGGACTGCTCTGGCTCTGGGAATTCGAATGAGCGCGCCCGCGCCTCGTCCATCCGCCCGCGATCACCCGACCCGCGTGACCCCGCGAGGTCTCGTCTCAATCTCTCGAAAGGACGTCCCATGACCTATCACATCGAGGCCGATCGCTTCGGCGCCGCCGCCTCCACCCGCCAGTCGCCGGCCGTCGAGGCGGTGGCGCTGACCTCCGCCATGGTGTCCGACACGGCCGATCTCGCCACCTACGCCAAGGCGTTGCGGGTGTGGAACGGCGGCAGCTCGGCGATCACCCTCCTGGTGACGCCGCTCGGCGCCTCCAGCGATCTCGCCGCCGCCGCGGTGCCGATCACCGTGCCCTCCGGTCAGGCCGGCTACGAGGCGATCTCGGTGCGGCGGATCTGGGCGACCGGCTCGACCGGCCTCCTCGCCGGTCTGACGGCGGCCTCCGTCGAAGTCCTTCTCCTGACCGTGTGAGGTGCCCCCATGCTCGGTCTCGCGCTCGGTGTCGGCGTGTCGTCGTTGCGGCGCGGCGGCACGCCCTGGTCGGTCTCGCCCGACCGTCTGCTCGACGGCACCGCCCCGGTCGTTCTCCTCGACATGCCCCGCAACGTCTTTCGTGTCGCCACCGGAGCGGTCGCGATCGCCGATCTCCTCGGTATTTCCACCGGCTCCAAACGGGTGATCGGCCCGACCGGGTCCCTCGTCACGGTCGCCGCGAACCAGCCGGCCTTCGACTGGTCGACCGGCCGGCGCCGCCTGCTGGTCGAAGCCAAGTCGGCGACCAAATACGGCCCCTATTCGGAGGCGATCGCCGCCAATTGGACGCTCGGTGGCGCGCTGGCCGGCGGTACGGCGCTCGGTGCCGACGGCACCGCCGGCCTCTCGGAGCTGATCGAGGACACCTCGACCGGCGTCCACCGGGCCTATGTCAGCTCCTCCTACTATCCGACGGCCGCTGCCGCCGGTGACGCCTTCGCCATGCAGGTCGACGTGAAGGCCGGCGCCGGCAGCCGCAACGTCGCCGTCTACGTGACCGGCGCCGCCTTCTCGACGACGCAGACGCTCGTCGTCAATCCGGCGACCGGCGCCGTCGTCTCCCAGTCGTCGGGGATGTCGCGCGTCTCGGTGACGGCGCGTCCGGGCGGGATCTGGCACGTCGAGGCGACCACGACGGCGACCGCGGCCGGCGCGACCCAGTTCATCGTCTATCTGATGTCGAGCAACGCGTCCTCCTATACCGGCGACGGTGCCTCCTCGGTTCACGTCGGCTATTTCAACGTCGAGAAGGTCGCCTCCGCGACCTCGCCGCCGTCCTCCTACGTGTCGATCCCGGCGACCGCCGCCGTGACCCGCATCGCCGACGACCTCCGCTTCACCGCGACGGCCCTCGCGGTGCCGAACGGGGCGGCGTCCACCCTGTGCCTGCGCGGACAGCTCGACGCGGCGCCCGTCGGCATCCAGTTCCTGGTCGGTGACGTCAACGCCCGGCGCCTCCTCTACACCAACAACTCCGACACCCAGATCGGCACCTATTACGGCGACGCGATCGGTTCGGCGACCGCCGCGACCGGCACCTTGTCCGGCGGCTTCGGGGTGGTCGTCGCCCGCGTCCTCGGCGGGGCGAGTAAGCTCTGCCTCAACGGCGGCACCGTCGGCAATCTGACCACGGACCCGGCCGAGACCTTCGCCACCGCCCGGCTCTTCGCCTCGGACACGGGTGGCGCCGCCTGCAACGGCTGGATCGACGACCTCGTGATCTGGCCGCTGGTCGGATCCGACGGCGCCCTCCAGGCACAGGCCCACGTCTACGGAGCGTGACCCCATGACCGCCACCACGATCTATCTCCGCTTCGAGGACGAGGCCGAGGCCCTCGCCGCCCTCGCGCCCTTCGGCCTCACCCTCGACGATCCCGAGACCGGCGAGACGCAATTCGCCCCGACCGCCCGGCCCGACGGCATCCGCGTCGATCTCGCTCTGGTCGGCGGCGACGGCGTCCATCGCCGCCAGATCGGGACGACCACCGTCGAGGACCCCGACCTCGGCCCGATCGAGGAGGCGGTGATGGAAGTCGTCCCCGGCTTCCACGTCGATCTCCTGTGGTCGGACGGCACCCCGCCCGACTTCGACACCGCGCGGATCGAACCGCAGACCCCCAGCCGGGTCTTCGCCACCTGACCCCGCCTTCCGCGGAGACCCCCACCGCTCATCGAAAGGACAGTCCCATGAAGGGCTTTCGCACCATCGCGCTCAATCTGGCCGCCGCCGTCGTCGGCGTCCTGATGTCGACCGACTGGCTGAGCATCGCCGATCCCCAGACCGCCGGTCTGATCGTCGGCGGCCTCGGCCTGTCGAACACCGTGCTGCGGTTCTTCACCGACGGCCCGGTCGGCGCGCCGCGCTCCGGCGGCTGAGGGCGCGGGCCGACCCGTTCGGGCCCCGCCCGTTCATGATGGGTTCAGAGCGCCGCGTCGACAATGGCTCCATGTCCATCCGTCTCGCGGCGCTCCTCCTCCTCACGACCCTGTCCGGCGCCGGCGCCGGAGAGCTCGGGGTCACGGATCACGCCTGCCTCGCCCCGGCCGCCGTCGATCGCGCCCTGCGCGAGGGGCGGGCGGTGCGCCTCGCCGAAATCGCGCGCCGGTTCGAAGGCGAGATCGTCCGCGCCGAACTCTGCGGCGGCGACGACGGAATTCTGGTCTATCGGGTGACGCTGCTCGATTCGCGCGGCAGCGTCCGGCGGATCCTGCTCGATGCGCGCGACGGTCGCGTGGTGTACGATGGGCGCTGACGAACGACCGGGCCGAACCGCGAGAGGGACATCGGACGTGCGACTGCTGATCGTGGAAGACGACATCAATCTCAATCGACAACTCGCCGAGGCCTTCCGTGAGGCCGAATACGCCGTCGACACCGCCTTCGACGGAACCGAGGGACATTTTCTCGGCGACACCGAACCCTATGACGTCGTCGTCCTCGACATCGGCCTGCCCGAGATGGACGGCATCACCGTGCTCGAGAGATGGCGCCGCGCCGGCCGCAAGATGCCGGTGCTGCTGCTCACCGCGCGCGATCGCTGGTCCGACAAGGTCGCGGGGATCGACGCGGGCGCCGATGACTATGTCGCCAAGCCCTTCCACATGGAGGAGATCCTGGCGCGCGTCCGGGCCCTGGTGCGCCGCGCCGCCGGTCGCGCCAGCAACGAGATGACGGTCGGCGACGTCGTCCTCGACACCCGCTCCGGGCGCGTCACCATCGCCGGCGCGCCGGTCAAACTGACCTCCCACGAATATCGCCTGCTCGCCTATCTGATGCTGCATCAGGGCCGGGTGGTGTCGCGAACCGAACTCGTCGAGCACCTCTACGATCAGGATTTCGATCGGGATTCCAATACGATCGAGGTCTTCGTCGGGCGCCTGCGCAAGAAGCTCGGCGATCGGGTCATCGAAACCGTGCGCGGGCTCGGCTACACCGTGAGCACCGACGGGACATGACCGGCCAGTCGCTCGCACGTCGCTTCTTCCTGCTGGCGGCGCTGTGGAGCACGCTGTCCCTGGTGGTCGCGGGTTTCGTCCTCATCGCCGTCTATCGCGACTTCGTCGAACGCTCCTTCGACGACCGCCTCACCGTCCACATGAAGACCCTGGTCGGCGCGCTCGCCGCGCAGGCCGACGCCGGCGGCAGTTTCCGCGTCCCCGACGATCTCGGCGAGGCGCGGTTCGAGCTGCCGCTGTCGGGCTGGTATTGGGTGGTGCGCCGGGTCGGCGACGAACGCGTCGTCGTCGCCTCGCCCTCGCTGATCGGCGAGATCCTGCGTCTGCCCAGCGACGAGGGCGTCCCGGTGTCGCGCGGACGGGTCGCCTCCGCCTATGTGGCGGGTCCCGACCAGAAGCGGCTGCGCGTGCTCGAACGCACCGTCGACTTCGACGGCGCCTCCGAATTCCGCCTCGCGGTCGCCGGCAACACCGGCGAACTCGAGGCCGACGTCGCCGGCTTCCGCTGGCGCGCGATCGCGGTTCTGGCCCTGGTCGGTCTCGGCTCGGTCGCGTCGGCGCTGTTCCAGGTGCGTCTCGCCCTGGCGCCGCTCGAGAGAATGCGCCGGGCGCTGGCGCGTATCCGCTCCGGCGACGCCGACCGCTTCGACGACGACATGCCGACCGAGATCGCCCCGCTCGCCCACGAACTCGATGCGCTCATCGAGACGAATCGCGAGGCGATGGAGCGCGCGCGCACCCATGTCGGCAATCTCGCCCACGCGTTGAAGACGCCGCTCTCCGTGCTCGTCAACGAGGCGCGCAGTTCCGATCAGTCGCTCGCCCGCCACGTGATCGAGCAGACCGACCTGATGCGCGAGCACGTCCAGCACCATCTCGACCGTGCCCGGATCGCCGCCCAACGCCGCGTCATCGGCGTGGTCACCGACCTCGATCCGGTGATCGAGCGCCTCGTCCGGGCGATGCGCCGCATCCACGCCGACAAGGGCGTCGCGATCGAGACGCGGATCGCCCCGGGCCTGCGCTTCCGCGGCGAACGGGAGGACCTGGAGGAGGCCCTCGGCAATCTCGTCGACAACGCCTGCAAATGGTGCGCGAGCCGGGTGGTGGTGACGGCGGAGCCGGAGACCGGCGCCGACGGCGCGCCGCACCGTCTGATCCTCACCGTCGAGGACGACGGGCCGGGTCTCGACCCGGATTCGCGCCCCGAGGCGCTGAAGCGCGGCCGCCGCCTCGACGAGACCGTTCCCGGCTCGGGCCTCGGCCTGTCGATCGTCGACGAGACCGCCCGTCTCTACGGCGGCGCCTTCGAACTGGACGCCTCCTCGCTCGGCGGCCTCTGTTGCCGGCTGCATCTGCCGGCACTGTGATTTCGCGTGTTCGCGCGACCCATTTCGGCCATGATGCCATGGACAAAGAGGGCCGGATCGGCGAAGCGACGTCCCCCGGAACGGGCTCGGCGGACACGGACGAACACGGAAGGCGGCGATGAACATCGGCATGATCGGCGCGGTCGGCATCCTCTGCGCCCTGCTCGGCGGATGCGTGGAGACCTCGTCGGGATCGAACCTCGACGGGATGACCACGAAACTGACCGGAGGTCTCATCGGTTCGCCCCCCAAGAGCCGCCCGGCCGGCACCGAGACGGTCTCCGCCGGCGCCATGGCGCTCCACGCCGGCTGGGTCGCCGGCGACATCGCGCGCCAGCTCGACGACACCGATCGCCGTCTCGCCGCCGAGGCCGACTACATCGCCCTCGAATCGGGCGCCGCCGGCGTCACCCGCGAATGGCACAACGCCGCGACCTCGCATCGCGGTCAGGTCACCCCGGGGCCTGCCTACGCGGTCAATCAGTACACCTGCCGCGACTTCGTCGACGTCGTCACCATCGACGGACGCAAGGAGACCCGGCGGTCGACGGCCTGCCGCCAGCCCGACGGCAGCTGGCATCCGATTTCCTGAGACGATGCCCCCGCGCCACTCATCAATTCTTAAAAAATAAGGCCGATCCTTCGAGCGCCGATCCTCGTGCGCGTTTTCGGATCCTCGTTCGTCGAGCGTCTCGCAATCCGCCGGAGCGGTTCGACGACATTGGGAGGAGGCTGCTCGCGCCGAGGCGACGAGCGGCCCCGAAAGACCGACGGAGAGCGCGCGATGCCCGAACCGGGGCTCCTCACGTCCAAGGTTCGCACCTACATGGAATCGCTCTCGCCGGCGGCGAGGGCGATGCTGGTCCGTTCGTTGCGGGCCGCCGGCCATGCCGACCTCCCGAGCGAGATCATCCTCAAGGCGGTCGAGGGCCTCGAACTGGCAGAGGAGGCCGAACGCCACGTGGCGGCCGGTGCCGAGCCCTGGTCGAGCCGGCTGGAACGCGCCTTCTTCGCCCCGGTCGAACCCTTCTTCGTCGACGAGACGCCCGCCGCCCCCGCGCTCGGCCGCATCCCGCGCCGGCGCCTCTCCGACATCTGGAACTGGATCCGCCGCGATCTCGCCAGCGCCGCCTGGGAGCGCGCGCTCGCCGCCGATCCGCTCGACGCCACCGCCGACGCCGCCCCGATCGCCCGCAAGCTGCGTCGCGAGGTCGCCGCGGTCATGGTCGAGCTGCTGCGCGAGGTCGGCGCCGATCCCAAGGCGCGCCAGAAGCTCGCCGGCCATCTCGGCGGTGAACCGGCCTTCCGGGCCATGTCGGACATCGCCTACGTCCTCCAGAACGAAGCCGCCTTCGCCAATCTCCTCGGCCAGTTGCCGCACAACATCACCGCCTTCGACGTGGCTGAACCCTCGCGGCTGACCGAAGTGGTGCGCACCTCGCTCGATCAGGGACTGCTCGGCGCCGACTGGATCGCGGTCGCGGTCTCGACCCGCGCCGCCAATCCGGCCGTCCTCGCCCATCTCGCCTGCCGGCTGGCCGCCACCTCCGATCCCCGCCTGATCGCCACCAGCCGCTACGCGCCCCTGGTCGACGCGGTCATCGCCCGAATCGAGCTGCATGCCGCCCAGGCCGCCGCGCGCGGCAACGACGCCGCCTCGCGCGAGGGGTTCCTCGCCGATCTGCGCGCCTATCACGAGCTGACCCGCAATTTCGAGCTGACCCTGCCGGTCGAGAGCGTCTCGTCCTGGTTCCGTCGCCTCGGCGCGGCGCGCGGTGCGATGTCGCAGACCGTGTCCAAACAACTCGAGGCGGCGCCCGGTCTGGTGCGCCGTTGCCTGCGCATCGAGAGCCACGACGGCTGGTCGGGGCGCTTCGACGAGGCGGGCTTCGCCGATGCCGAATTCGCCGTCCGCGTGACCCTCGAGGCGCGCCTCGCGGTCGACAGTCTCGCCGTCAACGAACTCGCCGTCCGCGCCCGCAAGCAGGTCGAGAACACCCTGGAATTGATCGTCAATCGGCTCATGAACGAACTGAAGACGCCTGCCGTCCACGATCGTTCGGTGCTGGTCGAGGCGGTCGACGGCGCGATCCGTCTGAGCGCCCTGGTGTTCGGCGAGGACTACGCGGCGGTGCTGCGCAAGAGCCGCGATCTGGGCGTCGCCAAGCCCGCCCGCGCCGCCGGTTGATCCGTCGAAATCCGCATCTTGACCGTGGTCAACATCTCGTGTGGTCGACCACGATAGATCCTTGTCCCATTGCCGTCGTCGGCCACCGAGGGTATCTGACCCTCGAGCGACCCTTCGCCGCCCATGGTTCGGCCGGCGGGACGAACGAGCGGAACGAGGAGCGGTTGTCGGCGTGATGTTCATCTGGGCCCTGTTCGCCGGCTTGACCGCCGTCGCCGTCGTGATCGTTCTCGCCCCGCTGGTGCGCGGCCGCCGCGGTGCCGCCGCGACCGAGGACGGCGATCTCGCCGTCTACCGGGATCAACTCTCCGAACTCGATCGCGATCGCGAGGCCGGGCTGGTGCCCGAGGCCGAGGCGGAAGCCGCGCGCGCCGAGATCTCCCGCCGCCTGCTGCGCGCCGCGCGCCGTGGCGAGCCGGGCGAGGCCGCCGCCGGCTCGAACCGTCTCGCCCGTGTCGTCGCCGTCCTCGCGGTGGTGGTGATCCCCGTGTTCTCGGTCGGCGGTTATCTGATGATCGGCCGTCCCGATCTGCCCGACGCCCCGCTCGCCCGGCGTCTCGCCGGCGCCGAGGGCCAGTCGATCGAGGCGCTGGTCGCCCGTGTCGAGGCGCATCTCGCCGCCAATCCCGAGGACGCCCGGGGCTGGGAGGTGGTCGCGCCGGTCTACATGAGGCTCGGCCGTATGGACGACGCCGCCAAGGCGTGGACCACGGCGATCCGCATCGCCGGCCCGTCCGAGCGCCGCAACATCGGCCTCGGCGAGGCGTTGGTGGCGGCCGGCGACGGCGCCATCGGCCCGGAGGCTCAGGCCGCCTTCCGCGGCGCGCTCGCCGCCGAGCCGAAGGCGGTCCTGCCGCGCATGTATCTCGCCGCCGCCCTGTCGCAGGAAGGCAAGAAGGACGAGGCGGTCGCCGCCTGGAAGGCGCTGGTCGCCTCCGGCACCGACGCCGATCCGTGGATGGGCGTCGCCCGCGAGGAACTGGCCAAGGCCGAGGCGGTCGCCGCCGGCAAGGCCGTCACCCCGCTCGCCACGCCCGAGGCCGCGACCCCGCCGGGTCCGACCGCCGCGGAAGTGCAGGCCGCCGGCCAGATGTCGGCCGCCGACCGCTCCAAGATGATCGGCGACATGGTCGCCCGTCTCGACGAGCGCCTGAAGAGCTCCGGCGGCACCATCGAGGAATGGGAGCGTCTGGTCCGCGCCTATCGCGTGATGGGCCGGACGGCGGAGGCCGACGACGCGATCGCCCGGGCACGGACGGCGCTCGCCGCCGACCCCGCCGCGACCGCGCGTCTCGATGCGCTCGCCGCGCAGAAATGAGATCGTCGGACATCGTGAGGAGAGACCGAGGATGACCCGTAAACAGAAGCGACTGACGCTGATCGGTCTGGCCGGCCTGGTGCTCGCCACCGCCGTCGCGCTGGTGCTCTTCGCGCTCGACGACAAGATCACCTTCTTCACCTCGCCCTCGGATCTCGCTCAGGGTACGGTGAAGCCGGGCATGCGCCTGCGGCTCGGCGGACTGGTCGAGGAAGGCTCGGTGAAGCGCGAGAACGCCACCGTCCACTTCCGCGTCACCGACGGCGCCAATGCGGTCGCGGTGACCTACACCGGCATCCTGCCCGATCTCTTCCGGGAAGGGCAGGGCACCGTCGCCGAGGGCAAGGTCGGCACCGACGGCGTCTTCGTCGCCGACAGCGTGCTCGCCAAGCACGACGAGAAATACATGCCCAAGGAAGTCGCCGACGCGCTCAAGCAGAGCGGCCATTGGCAGGAAGAGGCTGCCAAGGCCACGCCGAAGACCAACTGAGGCGACCGTCCGGCCGAGGGGGCGAGGGGCCCTTCCCGGCCGGGGTCGATGGGAGAGACGGAATGATCGTCGAAGTCGGACATTACGCGCTGGTTCTGGCGCTGGCGCTCGCTCTCGTCCAGTCGGTGCTGCCGATCTGGGGCGTGAAGGCGGCCGACGCGCGGCTGATGGCGGTGGCGCGCCCCGTCGCCTGGGGTCAGTTCGGCTTCGTCGCGATCTCCTTCGCAGCCCTCACCTGGGCCCACGTCGCCTCCGACTTCTCGGTCGCCAACGTCTTCGAGAACTCCCATTCGCAGAAGCCGATGATCTACAAGATCTCCGGCGTCTGGGGGAATCACGAGGGCTCGATGCTCCTGTGGGTGTCGATCCTGGCGCTGTTCGGCGCGATGGTGGCGTGGTTCGGGCGCAATCTGCCGAAGACGCTGCTCGCCGCCGTGCTCGGCGTCCAGGCCTGGGTGGCGGTCGCCTTCTATCTCTTCGTGCTGCTCACCTCGAATCCCTTCGCCCGCATCCTGCGCGCGCCGATGGAGGGCCGCGACCTCAACCCGATCCTCCAGGATCCCGGCCTCGCCATCCACCCGCCGCTGCTCTATCTCGGCTATGTAGGCTTTTCGATCGCCTTCTCCTTCGCGGTCGCCGCCCTGATCGAGGGCCGCATCGACGCCGCCTGGGCGCGCTGGGTGCGTCCATGGACGCTCGCCGCCTGGGTGTTCCTGACGCTCGGCATCGCCATGGGCTCCTACTGGGCCTATTACGAACTCGGCTGGGGCGGCTGGTGGTTCTGGGATCCGGTCGAGAACGCCTCGCTGATGCCCTGGCTCGCCGGCACCGCGCTGCTGCATTCCTCGATCGTCATGGAGAAGCGCGACGCGCTCAAGGTCTGGACCATCCTTCTGGCGATCCTGACCTTCTCGTTGTCGCTGCTCGGCACCTTTCTGGTCCGCTCGGGCGTGCTCACCTCGGTCCATGCCTTCGCCACCGACCCGGCCCGCGGCGTCTTCATCCTCGGCATTCTCGTGCTGTTCGTCGGCGGCTCGCTCACCCTCTTCGCGGCGCGCGCGGGAGCCCTGACCAAGGGCGGCCTCTTCGCCCCGATCAGCCGCGAGGGCGCGCTGGTCTTCAACAATCTGTTCCTGACCGCCGCCTGCGCCGCCGTCTTCATCGGCACGCTCTATCCGCTGCTGCTCGAGGCGACCACCGGCGGCAAGATCTCGGTCGGCGCGCCCTTCTTCGAGATGACCTTCGGCCCCCTGATGGTGCCGCTCCTCCTGGTGATGCCGATCGGCCCCTTCCTCGCCTGGAAGCGCGGCGATCTCCTGGCGGTGGCGCAGCGCCTCGCCGTGGTCTTCGTCGTGGCGATCCTCGGCACGATCGCGACCTGGTGGGCGACGCGCGGCGGGCCGATCCTGGCGCCCTTCGGCATCGGCCTCGGGCTGTGGCTGTCGCTCGGCGCGCTCGCCGAGATCGCCTTCCGCATCAAGCTCTTCTCCGAGCCCTCGGTCGCCTTCCGGCGCGCCGTCGGCCTGCCGCGCTCCGCCTGGGGCGCCATGCTCGGCCATCTCGGCGTCGGCCTGCTGATCTTCGGCGTGGTCGCCGAGGGCGCCTGGAAGGTCGAGCACGTCCTGGTGATGAAGCCGGGCGAGACCGTCCAGGTCGCGCGCTTCGACCTGACGCTGACCGAGGAGAAGACGATCGTCGGTCCCAACTACGACGCCACCGTCGCCCATTTCGTGGTGCGCGAGAAGGGCCGCGAGGTGGCGGTGCTGGAGCCGGCCAAGCGCAACTACCGCACCCGCAAGATGCCCACCACCGAGACCGCGATCGCCACCTTCGACGGCTTCTCCCAGCTCTATCTGGCGATGGGCGAGAGCCAGGGCGGCGGCGTCGCCATGCGCATCTATTGGAAGCCGATGGTGCTCCTTATCTGGCTCGGCTGTCTGGTGATGGCGATCGGCGGCGCCGTCTCGCTCACCGATCGCCGCCTGCGCATCGGCGCGCCCAAGCCGAGCCGCGTCGCCTCCGCCGCCCTGCCGGCCGCGGCCGAGTGAGGAGAGATCCGATGCGTGCCACCCTCGCTCGCCGTCCCCTCCTCGCCGCCGCGCTGCTCGGCTGGGCGCTCGCCGTCCAGCCGCTGGCGACCGGCGTCGCGGTCGCGGTGCAGCCCGACGAGATGCTGAAGGACCCCGCGCTCGAGGCGCGCGCCCGGGCGATCTCGTCCGAGCTGCGCTGCCTCGTCTGTCAGAATCAGTCGATCGACGACAGCGACGCGCCGCTCGCCAAGGATCTGCGCATCCTGGTGCGCGAGCGCCTCACCGCCGGCGACGACGACGCGGCGGTCAAGAACTGGCTGGTCGCGCGCTACGGCGAATTCGTGCTCCTGCGTCCGCGCTTCGAGATGCGCACGGCGATCCTCTGGCTCGCCCCCTTCGCGGTGCTGCTCTTGGGCGGCGTCGCGGCGTGGCGCACCCTGCGCCGCAAGGGGGCGCGCGCCTCGGTCGAGGCCCCGCTCACCGAGGCGGAAAAGGCGCGGCTGGCCGATCTGCTCGACCGCTGACGGCGCCGCCGCGCGACGGCTTCCCCTCCGGACGAGCCGCGCCTCCGCCCGGTGCTCGCGACGCCGGACGGCGGCGGGCGCTCGATGCCGCGCGCGCCGTCCGGTGGCGGATCCCGGGCGCATTACGGATGTTTAATCCGTTCGACAGGGCGCCGTAAGGCGACGAGCCCCATCTTCTCGAGCGTCGACGGCACCCCCCGGGCCGTCTCGAAAATACGCTTCGAACCCGATGGGCCTCATTCGATGATGAACCGCGAACCGAACATCCCCACCCACGCCCGCTCCCTGCGTCGCAAGACCTGGCTGGCCGGCGGCGCCTCGCTCGCCCTGGTCGGCGTCCTCGCCGGCGTGCAGCTGCTCGGTCAGACCCCGCCGGTCCGTGCCGAAGCCCCGGCGGTCTCGCCGCTTCTCCAGAACTTCTCCTTCGCTCCGGTGGTCGATCGCGTCCGCCCGGCCGTCGTCTCGATCCGCGTCAAGGGCGAGGCCCCCGGCGCGCGCGAATCCTTCGCCCAGAGCTTCCCCGATCTGCCGGAAGGCGGTCCGCTCGACCGCTGGTTCCGCGAATGGGGCGGCCCCGGCCGCGGCATGGGTCCGGGACCCGGCATGGGCCAGGGCCCGCGCAAGGGTTGGCGCCACGGCCCCGGCGCCGGTCAGGTGATCGCGCAAGGCTCGGGCTTCATCATCGCGCCCGAAGGCAAGGTGGTGACCAACTTCCACGTCGTGAAGGACGCCACCGCCGTGTCGGTGGTGACCGAGGACGGCACCGAATACGACGCCAAGGTGGTCGGCTCCGACGAGAAGACCGACGTCGCGCTCTTGCAGATCGAGGGCACCAAGAAGGACTTCCCGACCGTCCCCTTCGCCACCGGCGACGTGCGCCCCGGCGACTGGGTGCTGGCGGTCGGCAATCCCTTCGGCCTCGGCGGCTCGGTGACGGCCGGCATCGTCTCGGCGCGTGGCCGCGAGATCGGCGCCGGTCCCTACGACGACTTCCTCCAGATCGACGCCCCGATCAATCGCGGCAACTCCGGCGGCCCGACCTTCGACCTCCAGGGCAACGTCGTCGGCATGAACACCGCCATCTATTCGCCCTCCGGCGGTTCGGTCGGCATCGGCTTCGCGATCCCCGCCGCCACCGTGCAGAAGGTCATCGCCCAGCTCGAGCGGGGCGGCGAGGTGGTGCGCGGCTGGCTCGGCGTCGCCATTCAGCCGATCGGCCGCGACATGGCCGACAGCCTCGGCCTCAAGGAGGCGCGCGGCGCCCTGGTCGCCCAGACCCAGCCCGACACGCCCGCCGCCAAGGCCGGCCTGAAGCCCGGCGACGCGATCCTCGCCGTCGACGGCCGTCCGGTGAAGAACTCGCGCGATCTCGCCCGTCTCGTCGCCGCCTATGAACCCGGCGCCAAGGTCATGCTGACCGTGGTTCGCGACGCCAAGGAGCGCGCGATCGAGGTCGAACTCGGCCGTATGCCCAAGGACGTCAAGGTCGCCTCGACGCTGCCGGACGACGGCGCCTCCTCGACCTCGCTCTCCGATCTCGGCCTCGCCATGTCGCCGGCTTCCGAAGTCGGCATCCAGGGCGGCGGTGTCGCCGTGGTCGACGTCGACCCCTCCGGCGTCGCCGCTCAGCGCGGCATCAAGCCGGGCGACGTGGTGCTCGAGGTCCAGGGCAAGACGGTCGCGACCGTCGCCGACGTCACCGAGGCGATCCGCGTCGCCAAGACGTCGGGCCGCAAGGCGGTGCTCCTGCGCCTGAAGTCCCAGGACGGCATCCGCTTCGTGCCCCTGCCGCTCGTCGCCTCCTGAGGATCCGGTTCCCTCCGCCGGGGATCAAAATCCCCCCCTTGCCCCGTTCCCCGGGCGGAGGTTCGGTCGGCGGTGGAGCTCGAGGCTCCGCCGTCGACCGCTTTTCGCTCGATACCATCGGGCGTCGAAAACGGCCGACGGCATTCCCGACGCGAATTTTTCATGCCTCTGACGCAGATGAGAAATTCGCGTGCCCTCAGAGACCGGGCGCGTCGGCGCCTCCGGTCTTTGGTGTAAGGTGCTCTCATGCGAATCCTCATCGTCGAAGACGACCGCGAAGCCGCGACCTATCTGGTGAAGGCCCTCAAGGAGGCCGGTCACTCCGTCGAACACGCCGCCGACGGCGACGACGGCGCGCATGCGGTCGAGACCGGCAGTTTCGACGTTGTGGTGATGGACCGCATGCTGCCGCGCCGCGATGGCCTCTCGATCGTCCAGGAGATGCGCGGACGCGGCGATCAGACCCCGGTTCTGGTGCTCTCCGCCCTCGGTCAGGTCGACGACCGCGTCGACGGGCTCAAGGCCGGCGGCGACGACTATCTCGCCAAGCCCTATGCCATCACCGAGCTTCTCGCCCGCGTCGAGGCGCTCGCCCGCCGCCATCGCCCCGGCGACGTGGAGACCAGCTACCGCGTCGGCGATCTCGTCCTCGACCGCCTCTCCCACACAGTGACCCGCGCCGGTGAGGAGATCGTGCTCCAGCCGCGCGAATTCCGCCTGCTCGAATATCTGATGAAGAACGCCGGACAGGTGGTGACCCGCACCATGCTGCTCGAGAACGTCTGGGATTATCACTTCGATCCCCAGACCAACGTCATCGACGTCCACATGTCGCGCCTGCGCTCCAAGATCGACAAGGGTCAGGACAAGCCCCTGCTGCACACGGTGCGCGGCGCCGGTTACATGGTGCGCGAGGCGGCGAAGTGACCACGCCGGCGCCGTCGGCGGCCCGTCCCGCCCCCCGTTCGCTCGGCCGGCGTCTGGCCGAGGCGGGTGCCGCGTTGCGCCGCCTCTCCCGCACCACGGCGGTTCGACTGTCTCTGCTCTATCTGGTGGTCTTCACCGCCTTCTCGCTGTTTCTGGTGATCGTCGTCACCCACGACGCCACCCGCATCATGACCCGCCAGATCCACGAGGCGATCGACGCCGACGTCGAGGCGCTCCAGGATCAGTACCGGCGCGGCGGCCTCGTCCGTCTCGTCTACGCGCTCGAGGACCGCAGTCGTCGCCCCGACGCCGGCCTCTTCTACGTGGTCGACGTCGCCGGCAATCCGATCGCCGGCAACGTCGCCGAGCTGCCCCCCGGCGCGCTGGCGACCGACGACACCGCCCCCCGCTCGCTCGATTACATGCGCTTCGACGGCGGCAAGGAGATCCACCACGTCGCGCTGGTGCGCGCCTTCGCCCTCGACAACGGGTTCCGTGTCCTGGTCGGCCGCGACATCGGCGAGCGCGAGCGGGTGCGCGCGGTCTTCCGCAACGCCTTTCGCTACGTCGCCGTGCTGATGGTGGTGATCGCCGGCCTCACCTGGTGGTTCCTGTCGCGCCGGGTGCTGCGGCGCATCGATCAGGTCTCCGCCGCCTCCCGCCGCATCGTCGACGGCGATCTCTCCGGGCGCCTGCCGGTGAGCGGGTCGGGCGACGAATTCGACCGTCTCGCGGTCGGGCTCAACGACATGTTGGAGCGGATCGGCGAATTGATGGGCGGGGTCAAGGGCGTCTCCGACGCCATCGCCCATGATCTCAAGACGCCGCTGACCCGCCTGCGCAACCGCGCCGAACTGGCGCTGGCGGCCTCCGACGACGACGACGAGACCCGCCGCGCCGCGCTGGAGGCGACGCTCGAGGAATCGAACGCGCTGATCCGCACCTTCGACGCGCTCCTGATGATCTCTCGGGTCGAGGCCGGCCGTGCCTTCACCGCCGCCGACCCGGTCGACGTCCGCGAGATCGCCGGCGAGGTCGCCGAGCTCTACGAGCCGGTCGCCGAGGACGAGGGCGGTGCCTTCACCCTGGTCGCCGACGGCCCCGTTCCGGTCAGCGGCAATCGCGAGCTGATCGCCCAGGCCCTCACCAATCTCGTCGACAACGCGCTGAAACACGGCCGCCGGGACGATCACGCCCCGCACGTCACCCTGACGGTGGCGCGCGCCGGCGGGCGGGCGCTGCTCTCGGTCGCCGACGACGGCCCCGGCGTCGATCCCGCCGACCGCCAGCGCATCTTCGAGCGCTTCGCCCGTCTCGAGGCGAGCCGCTCGACCCCCGGATCCGGCCTCGGCCTCGCCCTCGTCGCCGCCGTGATGCGGCTGCACAAGGGCGAGATCACGGTCGAGGATGCCGCGCCGGGCCTGCGGATCGTTCTGAGTCTTCCCGTCGCCGAATGAGATCGGAAACCACGCCGCCGCCGCCCGGTTGTACGCGCGCGATTCTCCTCTAGTCTGAAATCGGCGGTTCGCGTGGCAACCGCCGGTTCGAGGGGGAAACGACCATGTGTGACATCTGTGAACGGCGCGCCGTCGACCGACGGGCGTTTCTGGGTCTGGCCGCGGCCGCCGCGGTCGCGACCTCCGCGGGCTTTTCCGCGACGCCGGCCGGCGCGGCCGGCGGGCCGACCACCGATCTCACCCCGGCCCAGGCGCTCGCCAAGCTGAAGGCCGGCAACGAGCGTTACGTGACCGACGCCCAGGTCTGCGCCGCCGACCTCGGCGGCCAGCGCGCCCATGTCGCCGGTGGTCAGGCGCCTTGGGCCAGCATCGTGTCCTGCGCCGACAGCCGCGTCCCGCCCGAGCTCCTCTTCGGCGGTCTCGGCCTCGGCGAACTCTTCGTCGCCCGCAACGCCGGCAATCTCGTCGACACCGGCGTGCTCGGCACGCTCGAATACGGCGCCGCCGTGCTCGGCGTGCCGCTGATCGTCGTGCTCGGCCATCAGCGCTGCGGCGCGGTCTCCGCCGCCTGCTCGGTGGTGACCCGCAACGCCACCTTCCCCGGTTCGATCGGCCCGATGATCGAGCCGATCGTTCCCGCCGCCCTGGCGGTCAAGGATGCCGGCGGCGATTTCGTCACCGAGGCGACCAAGGAGAGCGCGCGCCGCACCGCCGCGCGCATCGTCGCGCACTCCTCCGTGATCGCCCCCCTCGTCGAGGCGGGCAAAGTGATGATCGTCCCCGCCTATTACGATCTCGACGGCGGAAAGGTGGCGTTCCTCGCCTGAGCGTTCTCCCCCGCTTGACCGGCCGCGCCCGGTGCCTATCCATTGGGCACCGTTCGCCGTCACGGCGACGCGTCCGTCCGCAGGGGAGCCCCGTCGAGCATGTCCGATACCGTTCGCGTCGCGAAGACCACCGCCGCGCTGCTCGACCGCATCGTCGTCGACGTGCGGCCGCCCGATCGCAAGACCGCGACCGCCGCCATGGCCCGCGTGATGGAGCGCGCCCGCTTCCAGGACACCGCCGCCGATCTCGTCGCCCTCCTCGACGCCCATCCCGAGACGAAGCGCTTCCTCGAGGGCGTCTTCGCCAATTCCCCGCATCTGACCGACCTCGCCGGCCGCGATCTCGGCCGCCTCGCCCGCATTCTGTCGAACGATCCGGCCGCGACCATCGACGCGCTCGTCGCCGCGACCGACGCCCTCGACCTCACCGACGAGGCGGCGCTGATGAAGCGGCTGCGTCAGGTCAAGCAGGAGGCGGCGCTCGCCTGCGGCCTCGCCGATCTCGGCGGCGTCTGGGACGCCATGGCGGTGACCGGCGCGCTCACCCGCATCGCCGACGCGACGCTGGCGGCAACCTGCCGCTTCTGCCTCGCCGAGGTCGCCCAACGCGGCAAGATCACGCTGCCCGACCCCGCCGACCCGGCGAAGGGCTCCGGCTGGATCCTGCTCGCCATGGGCAAATACGGCGCCTTCGAGCTCAACTACTCCTCCGACGTCGACCTGATCGTCTTCTTCGATCGCGGCGTCGCCCGTCTCGCCGACCCCGACGAGGCGGTCGATCTCTTCGTCAAATTGACCCGCCGCATGGTCAAGATCATGCAGGAGCGCACCGCCGACGGTTACGTCTTCCGCGTCGATCTGAGGCTGCGCCCGGATCCCGGGGCGACGCCGATCGCCATGAGCCTCGATGCGGCCTTCCAATATTACGAGAGCATGGGCCAGAACTGGGAGCGCGCCGCCCTCATCAAGGCTCGCGCCTGCGCCGGCGACGTCGCCAGTGGCGAGATGTTCGTCAAGGAGATCCGCCCCTTCGTCTGGCGCAAGTATTTCGACTACGCGGCGATCGCCGACGTCCATTCGATCAAGCGCCAGATCAACGCGCACAAGGGCCACGGCGAGATCGCCGTCGCCGGCCACAACGTCAAGCTCGGGCGCGGCGGCATCCGCGAGATCGAGTTCTTCGTCCAGACCCAGCAGTTGATCGCCGGTGGCCGCGACCCCTCCCTGCGAGGTCGTTCGACGCTCGCCATGCTCGCCCGCCTCGTCGAGACCGGCTGGATCGAGGCGCGCGTCCGCGACGAGCTGACCGAGGCCTATCTCTTCCTGCGCAACGTCGAGCATCGCATCCAGATGGTCGCCGACGAGCAGAGCCATTGCCTGCCGATGGAGGAGGAGGGCGTCGCCCGCATCGCCCGGATGATGGGCTTCAAGGGCACGAAGGACTTCGCCCCGGCGCTGCGGCGCCGGCTCGAGACCGTGCAGAGCCATTACGCGCGCCTGTTCGAGAACGCGCCGACCCTCTCCTCCGGCCTCGGCAATCTCGTCTTCACCGGCGATCAGGACGATCCCGGCACGCTCGAGACGCTCTCCACCATGGGCTTCCGCCGCCCCGCCGACGTCACCGCCGCGATTCGCGCCTGGCACTTCGGCCGCTACGCCGCGACCCGCTCGACGGTCGCGCGCGAACGCCTGACCGAGCTCACCCCGGTGCTCCTCACCACCCTCGCCGAGACCGACAACGCCGACGCCGCGTTCCTCGCCTTCGACCGCCTCGTCGCGAAATTGCCGGCCGGCGTGCAGATCTTCTCGTTGCTGGTCTCCAACCCGTCGCTGCTGCGCCTCCTCTGCGACGTCATGGGCGCCGCCCCGAAGCTCGCCGAGACCATCGGCCGCCGCCCGCACGTCCTCGACGCGCTGATGGAACCGGCCTTCTACGACGGCGTGCCCGACACCGCCGATCTCGATCGCCGGCTCGCCTCCTATTTCGCCGACGCCCGCGACTACGAGGATCAGCTCGACCGCGCCCGGATCTTCGGCCAGGAACAGTTGTTCCTGATCGGCGTGCGCGTCCTCACCGGCACCTTGTCGGCGATGCAGGCCGGCGCCGCCTATGCCGCGCTCGCCGGCGTGCTGGTTCGCCGTCTGCTCGAGGCGGTGGAGACCGAATTCGCCAAGGCGCACGGACGGGTCGTCGGCGGCGTCGCGGCGGTGGTCGCCATGGGCAAGCTCGGCGGCCGCGAGATGACGGCGTCCTCCGATCTCGACCTGATGCTGCTCTACGACTTCGACGAGAGCTGCGAGGCCTCCGACGGGGCTCGCCCGTTGGCGCCGAGCCAATATTACATCCGCCTGACCCAGCGACTGGTCGCCGCCCTCTCCGCGCCGACCGCGCAGGGCCTCCTCTACGAGGTCGATTTCCGCCTGCGCCCCTCCGGCAACAAGGGGCCGATGGCGACCCGGCTCTCCACCTTCGTCGACTATCACCACGGCGAGGCCTGGACCTGGGAGGCGATGGCGCTGACCCGCGCCCGGGTCGTCGCCGGGTCCCCGGGCTTCGCCCCACGGGTCGAGGCGGCGATCCGCGAGGCGCTGGTGCGTCCGCGCGAGGCGGAGCGCCTGCGCGCCGACGTCGTCGAGATGCGCGAGCTGATCGCCGAGAGCAAGGGCACCACCGACCCCTGGGACATCAAGCAGATCCCCGGCGGTCTGGTCGACGTCGAATTCGTCGCCCAATATCTGATGCTCCGGCACGGATCCGACGATCCCGCGCTCTTTTCCACCAACACCGCCGAGGCGCTCGACCGCCTCGTCGCCGCCGGTCACCTTTCGCTCGCCGACTTCGACGATCTCGGCCCGGCGCTGCGCCTCTATCAGGGCCTGACCCAGGCGCTGCGGCTTGCCACCGACGGCCCGTTCAGGCCCGAGGGGGCACCGCGCGGCCTGCTCGATCTGCTCTGCCGGGTCGGCGAACTGCCCGATTTCTCGACGCTCACCGCCCATCTCGTCGAGACGGAGACGGCGACGCGCGCGATCCATGAGCGCATCCTCGGCAAGCCGAGGAAACGGCGCGGAAATACATGAACGAACCGTAATTTCCCGACAAACTCCCCGCAAGGTGGCGGGGGGTAGGGTCCTCTTCGAAGCGATGGAAACGGACGCCGTTCCTCCCCCGGCGGCGCCGCTCCTCCCTCGCGAACGGAGAGACGAGATGAAGACCCTCACCAAGATCGTGATCGGAGCGGGCGTGCTCGCGGTGGCCGCCGGCGGTGCCGCTTATGCACGCGGTCCGATGGGTTGCGGCCCCGACGGTCCGATGGGCTGGCAGGGCGGCCCGATGGGCTGGCACGGTGCCCCGATGATGCGCGGCGCCATGCGCGACGGCGTCATGGAGAAGCTGTTCGCCCGCCTCGACACCGACAAGAACGGCGCCGTCACCCTCGAGGAGGCGATGAAGCTGGTCGGCGAGCGCTTCGACAAGATCGACGCCAACCACGACGGCATCATCGACAAGTCCGAGGCCGAGACCTGGGTCGGCCGCCGCGCTCCCGAGGCGGCGGTGCAGCACTTCCTCGCCATGCACGATCTCGACGGCGACGGCAAGGTCACCAAGGCCGAGTTCGAGAAGCCCTTCAAGAAGCGCTTCGCCCTGTTCGATCGCAACGACGACGGCAAGGTGACCCTCGACGAGGCCGAGCTCGCCGGCCCGATGGGCATGGGAATGGGCATGGGCCCCGGCGGCAAGGGCATGGGCCGTGGCGGTCACCCCGGTTGGGGCATGATGGGCCCCGGCGGCGGCTGGTCGATGGGCGGTTACGGCCCGATGGGCGGCTATGGCCCGATGGGCGGCCCCGGCCCGATGGGTGGCCCCATGGGTGGCCCGATGGGCGGCCCCGGCCAGGGCCCCGCGGCGGTCCCGCCGCCGGCTCCGGCCAAGTGATCGAGGGCTCACGGATCGAGCGGGCTCGGTCCCCCTGACGCCGATCCCGCGCGAAACGAACGACGGCGCCGAGGTCCTCCTCGGCGCCGTTCGTCGTTTGCGTGGGGGCGCGTCGTTCGCCCCGCTTCGCCTCGAGCCTCAGGTGGCGCCGGCGGTGTCCGTCTCGGCCGCCTCGGCGTTCGCCCCGGAGGCGAAGGTCAGCGTCACCGTGGTGCCGACGTCGGGCGTCGAGGCGATGGTCATGCGGCCGCCCTGGAGTTCGACCAGCGAGCGGGCGATCGCGAGCCCCAGACCCGAGCCCTTGTGCGACTTGGTGAATTGGTTTTCGACCTGGACGAAGGGGCGTCCGAGCGAGGTGATGTGGTCGGCGGGAATGCCGATGCCGGTGTCGACGATGGCGATGGTGATCGCGCCGTCGACATGCTTCGCGGTGAGGCCGACGTGGCCGCCTTCCGGCGTGAACTTGACCGCGTTCGAAAGGAGATTGAGCACCACCTGCTTGATCGCGCGGCGGTCGCCGGTGAAGGAGAGCCCGGGCTCGACCTCCGGCGTCACCACCAGATGCCGTTGCTCCGCCGCGTGGCTGATGATCCGACCGGCCTCGGCCAGAATCTCGTCGAGCGGAACCTGCTCGTGCGCCAGTTCCATCCGCCCCGCCTCGATCTTCGACATGTCGAGAATGTCGTTGATGACGTTGAGCAGGAACATCCCGGAATGGTGGATGTCGCGGCTGTATTCGGAATATTTCTCCGGCCCGAACGCCCCCAACATGTCGCCCTGGCTCATGATCTCGGAGAAGCCGATGATCGCGTTGAGGGGCGTGCGCAATTCGTGAGAGATGTTGGCGAGGAAGTCCGACTTGATCTTGTTGGCCTCCTCGGCGCGGACCTTCTCCTCGGAATATTTCTCGGCGAGTTCGACCAGCTGCTGCGCCTGGATCTCGAGCTTGCGGCGGGACGAGCGCAGGTCGAGGACCGTGCCCATCAACCGCTTCTCGCTCTCCACCAGTCGCTCCTCGTGGCGCTTCAGCGGCGTGATGTCGGTGCCGACCGAGACGAAACCGCCGTCCTTGGTGCGACGCTCGGAGATCTGCAGCCAACGGCCGTCCTCGATCTCCGCCTCGAAGGAGGAGGCGCCGTCGTCGGAGGCTCCCTCGATCCCGACCGGCTGGCGCACCAGCGGCTGGCGCGCGACCTTCATCACGGCGTTGTAGGGCGTGCCCGGACGGATGTCGTCGTCGCCGAGGGAATGGAGCTGTTGATACTTCGAATTGCACATCACCAGCCGATTGTCGGCATCCCACAGCACGAAGGCCTCGGAGATGGTCTCGATCGCGTCGCGCAGACGCAGATCGGCGGCGACGGTGGTCTCGACCAGACGGCGGTGCTCGGTGATGTCGGCGGCGATGCCGACGAGATGGCGCGAGCCGGTCTCGGTGCGATCGACCACTTCGGCGCGCACCCGGAACCACAGCCAGCCGCCGTCGGCCTTGCGCATGCGGAAGGCCTTGTCGAGCGTGTGGATGTCGCCGGTGATGAGGCCGTTGGCGAAGGAGGCGAAATCGACGTCGTCCGGATGGACGAGCTTGGCCACCTCGCCGAATCCGATCAGGCCGGCCGGGCTCTCGAGGCCGAGCATCTCGAACATCGAGGCCGACCAGTAGAAGCGCCCGCGCGCCAGATCCCAGTCCCAGAAGCCGCAGCGGCCGCGCCGGAAGGCGGTCTCGGTGCGCGCCGTGGTGACGGCATAGAGCGCGTCGGCGCTGTTGGCCCGGATCACCTGGGCGAAATAGGCATAGGTGAGGACGAGCAGAATGACGGCGGTGAAGGCGAACAGCGTCAGCGTGGTGCGCAGATTGCGGCGCCAGTCGTCGTAGATCCGCTCTTCCGGCTGAAACACCGCGATCGAGCCGAGATTGCCGTCGACGTGATGGAGGGCGGCCAGCACCCGGCGGCCGTCGGTCAGCGTCAGCGACAGCGCGCCGGCGCGCGCGCCGAAGGTGGTGAGCGGTTGCGCGGTGCCGAAGACGTCGGTGAGAAGACGCCCCTCGAAGGCCGGGTCGGTCGGGTGGGCGGCGAGGATCCGCCCGTCGCGATCGGCGATCAGGATCTGGCGGCCGTCGGCGGTGGCGCGTTCCGGAAGCACGTCGTCGAGCAGCGGCCGCAGCGCCGACGCCCAGCCGGCCTCGCCCGGACGGGTTTCGGCGCGGCCGAGCTGGCCGGCGAGCGTCGCCGCGATCAGCACGGCCTCGTCGCGCGCACTGTCCTCGAGCGCGCGCCGCGTCTCCATGATGCCGACCACCCGGGTCAGCGCCATGATCACGACGAAGGTGACGATCAGAACGGGGATCGAACGGCGCAGCCACGGCTCGGCGCGCAGGACCTGTCGATAGGTGGGGCTGGCCAGGAGGTGGATGTGACCCTCGAGACGCGGCCGGCCGACGAAAGCCGACCACGTGAACGGAATCCAAGTGGATTCACGGGCAGACTCGGCCTGCGCCATGTTTGGGACCCCCCGGTCGATTCTTGATTTTCGAGGCGGCGAATACCCCCACGCGTCGCCTCGAATCACCCTCATTTGAATCGAGGGGATTCGCGATGTCCAGTGGGGCGAAGACGTATCGCTGGTGTTTCACCGACCTTCCGAAACGGAAGGCGGGAGCGCCTTTCGACGCTCCCGCATCCTCTCGTCTCGCCGCGCTCGCGGCCCTCAGCCGAGCGAGCGTTCGGCGATGTCGGCGACGTCGCGCGACAGGCCGGCGGTGGTCGCCACGCGCTTCAGTTCCGCCTCCGCATAGGCCTGCCGCCGCGGCTCCAACGCCCGCCAGGAGCGGAACGTGGAGAGGAGCCTCGAAGCGACCTGCGGGTTGATCCGATCGAGCTCGAGCACCCGGTCGGCGACGAAGGCGAAGCCGGCGCCGTCGGCTCGGTTGAACTGGGTCTGATTGCCCGAGGCGAAGGTGGTGATCAGCGCCCGCACCCGGTTCGGATTGGTGATCGAGAACGAGGGATGCGCGGTCAGCGCCCGCACCCGGTCGAGCGCGCCGTCGACCGGCGCGGTCGCCTGCACCATCAGCCACTTGTCGACCACCAGCGGATCGTCGGCGAAACGGTCGTGGAAGTCGTCGAGGAGCGCGTCGGCCTCCGTCAGATCGGCGCCGACCACGATCGTCAGCGCCGCCAGACGGTCGGTCATGTTGTCGGCGGCGCCATAGGCCGCCACCGCCGCCGCGCCGTCGCCGGCCCGCACCAGATAGTCGAGCGCGGCGTTGCGCAGCGACCGGCGTCCGGCCGAGGCCGCGTCCGGGGCATAGGCGCCTTCCGGCGCCATCCGGGCGTAGAGGTCGGCGAAGACGTCGCGGCCGCGCGTCGCGACCAGTCCGCGCAGATGTTCGCGCGCGGCGAAGATCGCGTCCGGGTCGACGTCGAGCGCCAGCTCCCGCGCCACGTCCGCCTCCGACGGCAGGCCGACGGCGAGGGCGCGGAAATCGGGGTCGAGCGTCTCGAGCGCGGCGGTTGCGACGATCGCCTCGGCGATGCGTCCGTCGACGGTCGGGCTCCGCTTGTGGCGCACCGCGTCGGTCGCCTCGATCAGCCCGCGCATCGCCAGCGACTGGATCGCCTGCCAGCGGTTGAAGGGATCGCCGTCGTTGGCGGCGAGGAACGACTGATCGGCCGGATCGAGCGTGGAGGTCAGCCGCACCGGCGCCGAGAAGCCGCGCAGCAGCGACGGCACCGGACGGGCCGTCAGCCCCTCGAACACCACCTCGTGGCGCGCCGCCTCGAGCACCAGCACGTCGCCCTCGACCGTGGCCCCGGTGATTCGCGTCGCCTGCACGTCGGTGCCGTCCGGCCCGACGAGCCCGAAGCGGATCGGGATCGGCATCGGCTTCTTGGTCGGCTGGCCCGGGGTCGGCGGCACCGTCTGATCGAAGACGATCTTGAGCCGCCCGGCGCCCGCGTCCCAGGAGGTCGCGGCCATCACCTCGGGCGTGCCGGACTGGGTGTACCAGAGCATGAAGTCGGTGAGATCGCGCCCCGTCGCGTCGGCGAAACAGGCGACGAAGTCCTCGACCGTCGCCGCCATGCCGTCGTGGCGGTCGAAATAGAGATCCATCCCGGCCCGGAACCCGTCCGCCCCCGAGAGGGTCTTCAGCATGCGAACCACCTCGGCGCCCTTCTCGTAGACGGTCGCCGTGTAGAAGTTGTTGATCTCCTTGTAGAGATTAGGCCGGACCGGATGGGCGAGGGGGCCGGCGTCCTCCGGGAACTGATGGCTCTTGAGGAGCCGCACGTCGGAGATGCGCTTGACCGCGCGCGAGCGCTGATCGGCCGAGAACTCCTGATCGCGGAAGACCGTGAGGCCCTCCTTCAGGCACAGCTGGAACCAGTCGCGACAGGTGATGCGGTTGCCGGTCCAGTTGTGGAAATATTCGTGGGCGATGACGCCCTCGATATGGGCGTAGTCGACGTCGGTGGCGGTGCGCGGGCTCGCCAGCACGTATTTGTCGTTGAAGACGTTGAGCCCCTTGTTCTCCATGGCGCCCATGTTGAAGTCGCCGACCGCGACGATCATGAAGACGTCGAGGTCGTACTCTCGCCCGAAGACCTCCTCGTCCCAGCGCATCGACCGCTTCAGCGCGTCCATGGCATAGCCCGCCTTCGCGCCGCGCCCGTGCTCGACGTAGATGGTGAGCGCCACCTCGCGCCCCGACATGGTCACGAACCGATCCTCGATCGTGTCGAAGGTGCCGGCGACCATGGCGAAGAGATAGGACGGCTTGGGGAACGGATCGTGCCAGACCGCGAAGTGGCGGTCGGTGCCGGGCACGTCGCCGCTCTCGACCGGATTACCGTTGGAGAGCAGGGACTTCGCCAGCGCCTTCGGCGCCTCGATCCGGGTCGTGTAGACGGCGAGCACGTCGGGCCGGTCGTGGAAATAGGTGATGCGGCGGAAGCCCTCCGCCTCGCATTGGGTGCACCAGTTGCCCGAGGAGCGATAGAGCCCCATCAGCTTGGTGTTCTCCGCCGGCCGCAGCCGCGTCGTCAGCATCAGCCGGAAGGATCCGGCCGGCGGCGCCTTCAGCGTGAAGCGCCGCTCGCTCGCCTCATAGGCCGTCGCCGCCAGGGGGGCGCCGTCGAGACGCGCTTCCACCAGCCACAATTCGTCGCCGTCGAGCACCAGCGGCGTCCCCGGCGCGGTGCCGTCGCGCGGCGTGAAGGCGGTCTCGGCGACCACCACCGTCTCCGTCTCGTCGAGCCGGAAATCGAGATGCACCGTGTCGATCCGATAGGGGGTGGCGACGTAGTCGACGAGGCGGACGACTTCGGCCCCGGCTGTCTCTGAGGTGAGTTCCATTCCGCTCGTCTCCACTCCATGAGCGGGCGCACCGCGCCCGATCGAACGACCTCGATAACCGATGCGGACGCCGCGCACCATGGAACTCTTCGCGGCGCGGCGTCGTTGATGTCGATCATCGCACCCTGCGCGTTCGCGCGCGTTTCGAGACACGTGCTGACGCGCGCTCGCGGCCCCCGGCGCCTCTCCCTGCCCGGAACGGTTGACCGTCGGTCACGGTTTGTTTATGAATGACGAATTACGATAATCGTCACAAGCCACACGATGCGGGTGGCGCGCGGAGAGACGAAGTGCCCCCTCATCACCCCGGCGAAGAGCGAACGGACACGCGCGCGCGCATTCTCGAGGTCGCCGAGCGGCTGTTCCGTCACTACGGTTACGACAAGACCACCGTCGCCGACATGGCGCGCGAACTGGGCATGTCCCCGGCCAACGTCTATCGCTTCTTCGCCTCCAAGCTCGAGATCGTCGAGGCCATCGCGGTCCGGATGTTCGAGGAACGCCACCGTCACAATCTGGCGATCATGGCCGCGCCCGGAACCCCGTCCGAGCGTCTGCGTCGTTTGCTCGTCGAGAACCATCGCCTCAGCGTCGAGACCCTGACCGCCGACCGCAAGGTCCACGACATGGTCGAGGTGGCGATGACCCAGCAATGGCCGGCGATCGAGACCCATCTGGCCCAGGTCGCCGACGTCATCGAGGAACTGATCCGTCAGGGCGAGGCCGGCGGCGAATTCGCCGTCGCCGACACCCGCCGCGCCGCCGTCTGCGCCCGCCAGTGCTTCGTCTCGATGATGCACCCGACCCTGATCGTCCATTGCGCCGACGACCGCGAGCGCGCCGACGCCGAGGAACTCGCCGACTTCATCATTCGCGCCCTGCGTCACCCCTGAGGAGGGGATCGCGATCACCCGACGATTTCGATCCCGAAAAGGACGTCACCTCATGCCGATCCCCGCGCCGCGACGCTTCGCCGTCGTCGCCCTCGCTCTTCTGGCGCTCGCCGCCTGTAAGGAAGACAAGAAGACCGACGCGGGCGAGCCCGTCCGTCCGGTCCGCACCCTCACCGTGTCCTCCGGCTCGGAGACCCGGACCCTGCGCTATTCCGGTTCGGTGCGCGCCCGTGTCGAGACCGCCCTCGGCTTCCGCGTCCCCGGCAAGATCGTCGAGCGTCTGGTCGACGTCGGCGAGAAGGTCGAGGCCGGCCGCGTCCTCGCCCGGCTCGATCGCACCGATCTGAAACTGTCGCTGCAGACGGCCGAGGCCAACGTGGTCGCCGCCCGCGCCCGGGTGAAGGTCGCCGACGACGCCCGTCAGCGCGCCCGCACCCTCAACACCAAGGGCTTCGTCGCCGATTCCAGCCTCGACCGCGCCGACCTCGAGGCCGACCAGGCCAAGGCCGCGCTCGAGGCGACGATCTATGCCCGCGATCAGGCGGCGAACCAGATCGGCTACGCCGACCTCTCCGCCGACGCCGACGGCATCGTCACCGACATTCGCGCCGACGTCGGTCAGGTCGTCGCCGCCGGCACGCCGGTGGTGACGCTGGCCCGCGACGACGAGAAGGAAGTGGCGATCGCCGTCCCCGAACAGGACGTGGTGCGCTTCGCCAGGGATCAGAAGGTCGCCGTGCGCTTCTGGGCCGATCGCGATCTGGTGCTCGCCGGCCGCGTCCGCGAGATCGCCGGCTCCGCCGATCCCGCTTCGCGCACCTATGCGATCCGCGTCTCGCTCGCCGACGACGCCCGCGTCCGCCTCGGCATGACCGCGACCGTCGAGGCCGACGTGCCGGTCTCCGAGGGCACGATCGTGCTGCCGGTCGCCGCGCTCTCCGGCGAACCCGGCAAGCCGCGCGTCTGGATCGTCGACCCCGCCACCGCCACCGTCGCGCCGCGCGACGTGGTGCTCGGCCCGGTCGCCCCGGACGGGGTGCGGGTCCTGTCGGGCCTCGGCGCCGGCGACGTGGTCGTCACCGCCGGAACCCAGTTCCTGGTGGCCGGCCGCAAGGTTCTCCTGCCGGCGGCCGACACCGCCGCCGCCACCCGCTCCGCCGCCGACTGATCGGCCCGTCTCGCCCGGTTCGCTCCGGCAGGAGAAGTTCGATGCTCCGTTCCATGATGCCCGGCCAGGGCTTCAACCTCTCGCGATGGGCCATTCGGCACGGCCATCTGACCCGCTTCTTCTTCGCGCTGGTGGTGATCGCCGGGTTCTTCTCGGTGACCTCGCTCGGTCAGAAGGAGGATCCCGACTTCACCTTCCGGGTGATGATCGTCCAGGCGGTGTGGCCCGGCTCCAGCCTCGAGGAGATGCAGGATCAGGTCGTCGACAAGATCGAGAAGAAGCTCCAGGAGACCCCCGGCCTCGAGAACATCAAGTCCTACACCCGCGCCGGCTCGGCGGTGGTGATGGTCTCGATCCGCGGCGACGTCTTCGGCCGCGACGTGACCGACGCCTTCTATCAGGTGCGCAAGAAGATCGCCGACATCTCCGGCACGCTGCCGGCCGGCGTCCTCGGTCCCTATTTCAACGACGAGTTCGGCGACACCTACATCGCCCTCTACGCCTTCACCGGCGAGGGCTATTCCTATCCTGAACTCAAGCACTTCGCCAAAGAGGCCCGCGACGCGGTCCTGCGCATCCCCGGCATCGAGAAGGCCCAGATCCTCGGCGATCAGGACGAGAAGATCTTCATCGACGTCGCCTCCAAGACCCTCGCCGAGCGCGGCATCTCCGTCCAGTCGATCGCCGAGGCGCTCGCCCAGCAGAATTCGATGACGCCCGCCGGCCGCGTCGAGACCGGCATCCGCTCGGTCCGCATCGCCGTCGACGGCAATCTGAAGACTCTCGACGACCTGCGCGAGTTGCGCATCCGCGCGGGCAGCGAGGTCATCCGCCTCGGCGACATCGCCCAGATCTCCTCCGGCCTGATCGATCCGCCCGATCGCCGCTTCCGTTTCGACGGCCACGACGCGGTCCTGCTCGGCATGGTCATGTCGAAGGGCGGCAACGTCACCAAGATCGGCACCGAGCTGACCGCGACCATGACCCGGATCCAGAGCGAACTGCCGCTCGGCGCCGAGATCGGCCGCATCTCCGATCAGCCCGAGGTCGTCGCCCATTCGATCGACGAGTTCTTCGAGGCCCTGCTCGAGGCGCTGGCGATCGTTCTCGCCGTGTCCTTCCTGTCGATCGGCTGGCGCGCCGGCCTGGTCGTGGCGATCACCATCCCGACCGTGCTCGCCGCCACCTTCTCGGTGATGGAGGTGATGGGCATCGACCTCCAGCGCATCTCGCTCGGCGCGCTGATCATCGCCCTCGGCCTCCTGGTCGACGACGCCATGATCGCGGTCGAGATGATGGAGCGCAAACTCGACGAGGGTCTCGACAAGATCTCCGCCGCGAGTTTCGCCTATACCTCCACCGCCTTCCCGATGCTGACCGGCACGCTGGTCACCACGGCCGGCTTCATTCCGGTCGGCTTCGCCAAGTCGACCGCCGGCGAATACGTCAATTCACTGTTCTGGGTGGTCGGCATCGCGCTGGTCACCTCTTGGATCGCGGCGGTCTATTTCACGCCCTGGATCGGCAACATGATCCTCAAGGCGCGCCCGCACACCGGCGAGCATCGCGACGCCTTCGACGGGCGCTTCTATCGCTCGCTGCGCGCCACCATCGCCTGGGGCGTGCGCCACCGGCTGATCGTGCTCGTGCTGACGCTCTGCGCCTTCGTGGTCGGCGTGATGGGCTTCAAATACGTCCCGAAGAGCTTCTTCCCGGAATCGACCCGGCTCGAGCTGCTCGTCGACCTGTGGTTCCCCGAGGGCACCGGCATCGCCGAGACCGACGCCAAGACCCGGGAGATCGAAAAGAAGATCATGGCCGACGCGGATCAGGACTACGTCGCCTCCTTCGTCGGCGAGGGCGCGCCGCGCTTCTACCTGCCGCTCGACCAGCAGCTGCGCAATCCCAACTTCTCGGAAGTGCTGGTCGTGGCCAAGGATCTCGCCGCGCGCGAGCGTCTCGTGGACAAGATCCGCGCCATGATCGGCACCGAATATCCCTCGATCCGCTTCAAGGTCGACAAGCTGTTCAACGGCCCGCCGGTCGGCTGGGCGGTGCAGATGCGCGTCACCGGACCCGACCGCAAGGAGGTGCGCCGGATCGCCGACCGCGTCGCCGACGCCTTCCGCGCCGATCCGTTGCTCTCCACCGTCCACGACGATTGGTTGGAGCCGGTCCCGGCCCTGCGCCTCGTCGTCGACCAGGATCGCGCCCGCGCCCTCGGCGTCACCTCCCAGACCATACGCCAGACCCTGCAAGGGGCGCTCTCGGGCCTGCCGATCGGCGAGTTCCGCCCGAGCGACGAGACCGTTTCGATCGTCGTCCGCCAGGGCGAGAGCCGGCGCGATCTTCTGACCGCCGTCGAGGAGACCTACGTCACCACCGCCTCCGGTCGCTCGGTGCCGATGTCCCAGGTCGCTCAAGTGGTGCCGGTGATGGAGCCGGGCATCGAATGGCGGCGCAACCGCCTGCCCTCGATCACCGTGCGCGGCATCATCCCCGACGGCACCCCGTCGAACGACGTCACTCAGCGCATCTACGACGGGCTGAAGCCGCTGCGCGAGAGCCTCGCTCCCGGCTACACGATCGAGATGCAGGGCGCGGTCGAGGAATCCGCCAAGAGCCAGGATTCGATCAACGCCAAGGCGCCGATCATGATCCTCGTGATGATGGTGCTGCTGATGATCCAGCTGCAGCACTTCGGCAAGACCATGCTGGTCTTCATGACCGCGCCGCTCGGCCTGATCGGCGCGTCGGCGGCGCTGCTCCTGACCAACTCCGCCTTCGGCTTCGTGGCCATCCTCGGCGTCATCGCGCTCGCCGGCATCATCATGCGCAACGCGGTGATTCTGATCGACCAGATCGACCAGGACATGGCGAGCGGCCATCATCCCTGGCACGCCACCATCGAGGCGGCGGTGCGACGCTTCCGCCCGATCATGCTGACGGCGGCGGCGGCGGTGCTGGCGCTGATCCCGATCGCCCAGTCGGCCTTCTGGGGGCCGATGGCCTATGCCATGATGGGCGGCATCCTCGCGGCGACGGTCCTCACCATCATCGTGCTGCCGGCCGCCTTCGCGCTCTTCTTCCGGGTGCGCGAGCCCGAGGAGCCCGACCTCGACCATCGCGTCGCCGACGGCGGCTCGGTCGAGATGGACATCGAGGATCCGACCGGCCGCCACACCGAGCCGACGCCGGCCGGCTGAGGTCCGGGGGCCGGGTGCCCCGGCGCCCTCGACGAACCGATCTCGCCGATCCGCCCTCTCGACGGGCCGGGAGCGGCGAGGTCAGGAGGGCAGGGGGGAGAGGTTCTGCGGCGGGCCGTCCGACTGGCGCAGGATCAGGGACGGTGCCCAGCGGCGGATCACCTCGAAGGGGCGGCCGTCGCGCAGCGCGATCAGCGCGTCGACCGCGTGGCGCGCCATGTCGAACATCGGCGAATGCACCACCGTGGTCGCCGGCAGTCCGTGCCGGAGGGTCGGCCCGTCGCCGAACCCGATCACCGCGACGTGCCGTCCCACCACCCAGGGGCTGCGGGCGAGCGCCGTCAGCCCGCCGATGGTCATGCGATTGGTGAGATAGACCAGCGGCGGCGGCGGCCCCGACGCGCCCGCGAGCAGCCGCTCGGTCGCCTCGCGGCCTCCGTCCTCGCCGAGCGGCGCGCGGTCCATCCGCGCCGTCAGGCCGTGCCGGATCGCCGCCGCCGCCAGATGCTCGAACCGCGACAGCGTGAAGTCGTAGGGCTCGGCCGGCCCGATGCACACCAGCCGCCGATGGCCGTGATGGACGAGCCGCTCGCACACCAGAGCGGCGGCCGCCTCGTTGTCGGTCCCCACCGCCGGCAGGTCGGGCTCCGCCCGCATTTCCGCGCCGAGCAACACGAAGGGCAGACCCGCGCGGCGCATCGCCGCGATGCGCGGATCGTCGCGGTACGGACGGATCAGCACCATCCCGTCGACACGGCGCTCCTCGACCGCGCGGACGAAGGATTGCGACGTCGGTTGTTCGGCCCCGGTGAGGTAGGTCACGTCGGTGGCCGGCAGCAGCAGCAGGTCCTGGTCGAGCTCGGCCAGCCGCGACCACGCGCCGGCGAATGCGGCGGAGAGATGGGCGTCCTCGATCGCTCCGAACCCGTTCGGCGCCGCCACGCCGATGGCGTCGGCCCGGCCCTTCTGAAGCCGCCGCGCGGTGGCGTTGGGCACGTAGCCGATCCGCTCGGCCTCCTGCCGGACCCGCCGCCGCGTCTCCTCGGCGACGTCCGGATAATCCGCCAACGCGCGCGAGACCGTCGTCACGCTCAGGCCCAGGTTCGCCGCCAACTCGCGCAGAGACATCGGTTTACGTTGCTTTCCCACCGGGGCATGAACCGAGCCCCAGTCTTGTGGCAGACCTGCTGCGAAATTCATTGATGCGGGTCAATCGACGCGACACGAAACAACGTCGATGGGGCGAATGAAGACATGAGGCAGGAATTTCAGATTCGACGATGTCTTGCTCGCTACCGCCGTCGCCGAGATCGATTGATATTGGAAGCGTCATCGGCGCCAATATTTTCAGCTTCGGAAGAAAAGCGAGAAACGAGGGGGAATCACACGCCTCGGGCGAGTCTCCCCCCGGTTCGCACGACGAGGCGAGAGGCGCGTGCCCTTCTTCGCCGGCCGCCCCGTCGCGACGGGTGGTCCGGTCGTTCCTCGGGCGGTGGCGCACGCGTGACGAGGTGGCGCGCGCCGCCACCTGCGACGTCTGACCCCGGGGATGGCGGGGGTGGCGGGCGTTGACGCGTCGGTTTGGACGGTGTCTATCGAAAGAACGTCCGGCGGAGGCGTCTGTCGCGTCCCCGCGCCTGAGAGATTTCATCGGAGAACCGACATGGCCGTCACTCGCGAGTCCGTCCTTTCCGCCCTCGCCGGTCTCGCCGGCCCCGACGGCGTGACGCCGCTGCCGAAATCGGGCGCCCTCTCCGACGTCGTCGTCGACGGCGGCCGGGTCTATTTCTCGATCGCGGTCGATCCCGCCCGCGCCGACGCGATGGAAGGCCTGCGCAAGGCCGCCGAGGTTCACGTCGCCGCCGTTCCCGGCGTCGAGAGCGTGGCGGTCACCCTGACCGCCGAGCGCAAGGCCGCCGCCGCTCCGGCCGCCGCCGCGCCCAAGACCAACGCCCATCAGGGCGCGCTCCCCGGGGTTCGCCACATCGTCGCCGTCGCCTCCGGCAAGGGCGGTGTCGGCAAGTCGACCACCTCGGCCAATTTCGCGCTCGCCCTCGCCGGGCTCGGCCTGAAGGTCGGTCTGCTCGACGCCGACATCTTCGGCCCCTCGGTGCCCAAGCTCTTCGGCCTCGGCGGCCGGCGCCCCGACATGCGCGATCAGAAGCTGGTGCCGATCGACGTCGCCGGCATTCGCGTGATGTCGATCGGCTTCCTGGTCGAGGAGGACGCGCCGATGATCTGGCGTGGTCCGATGGTGATGAGCGCCGTCACCCAGCTCCTGCGCGACGTCGACTGGGGCGAGCTCGACGTCCTCGTCGTCGACATGCCCCCCGGCACCGGCGACACCCAGCTGACGCTCGCCCAACAGGTGCCGCTCGCCGGCGCGGTGATCGTCTCCACGCCGCAGGATCTCGCCCTGATCGACGCCCGGCGCGGCGTCGCCATGTTCCAGAAGGTCGACGTTCCGATCCTCGGCGTGGTCGAGAACATGTCCTATTTCGTCTGCCCGAACTGCGGCACGCGCCACGACATCTTCGCCCATGGCGGCGCCCGCGCCGAGGCCGAGAAGCTCGGCGTGCCCTTCCTCGGCGAGGTGCCGCTGACCATGGCGATCCGCGAGGGCTCCGACGGCGGCCGTCCGATCGTCGTCACCGACCCGGAGGGGCCGCAGGCGCGGATCTACCGCGAGATCGCCGAGAAGGTCCGCGCCGGTCTCGACGGGCCGGTCGCCCCGACCCGTCCGCGTCCGCGCATCGTCGTCGAGTGAGCCGCGATGGAAGCCCGACCGGGCGAGAGCTGCGTGACGGTCGCCGCCGGGGCGAGTGAACGGCCCGCCCGGCGCCATCGCCTCGGCGCCGAGGTGGCGGAGCTTCGCGAATCCGTCGCCGAGGAACTGCCGATCGCCCTGGTCTACAACGGCCACGCCTTCGCGGTGATGATGGCGACCCCGGCGGATCTCGAGGACTTCGCGCGCGGCTTCTCGCTGACCGAGGGGGTCGTCGATCGTCTCGACGAGATCGAGGCGATCGCCGTCGCCGAGGTGCCGCGCGGCCGCGAGGCGCGCGTCACCATCGCCGAGCCGCGCGCCCTGGCGCTGCGCGCCCGCACCCGCGCGCTCGCCGGCCGCACCGGCTGCGGCCTGTGCGGCGTCGACAGCATCGCCGAGGCGATGCGTCCGGTCGCCCGCCCGCTCTCGCCCGCCCGCTTCGAGCCGGAGGCGATCCGCGCCGCCGTCGCCGCCTTCCCCGCGGGCCAGCCGCTCAATGCCGTGACCGGCGCGACCCATGCCGCCGCCCTCGCCGACGCCTTCGGCCGCGTCCTTCTCACCCGCGAGGACGTCGGCCGCCACAACGCGGTCGACAAACTGGTCGGTGCGCTGGCGCTCACGGCGATCGACCCGGGCGCCGGCTTCGTGGTGGTCTCCAGCCGCTGTTCCTACGAGATGATCCACAAGACCGCCGCGGCGGGGATCCCGCTGATCGTCTCGGTTTCCGCGCCGACCGGCCTCGCCGTCGACCTCGCCGAACGGCTCGGCGTCGGCCTCGCCGCCTTCGCCCGCGACGGTCGCTTCACCGTCTATGCCGGCGAGGCGCGGTTCGTCTGAAGCACGGCGCTCGCATCAGCCGGCGAGCGCGGCGCGTCCGTGCGGACCGTCGAGATCGAGCGCCGGCCCCTTCGGCACGATGCCGGTCGGGTTCAGGTGGCGGATCGACCAATAGCCGCGCTTGATCGCGTCGATCGAGACCGTCGCCGCCACCCCCGGCCACTGGTGGAGATCGCGCAGATACCCCGACAGCGCGGGATAATCGGCGATCCGGCGCAGATTGCATTTGAAGAGGCCGTAATAGGCCGCGTCGAACCGCACCAGCGTCACGAAGAGCCGCCAATCCGCCTCGAGCGGCCGCTCCGCGACAAGGAAGCGCCGGGTCGAAAGATGCGCCTCGAGCGCGTCGAGCGTGGCGAAGACGTCGTCGAAGGCGGCCTCGTATGCGGCCTGCGACCGGGCGAAACCGGCGCGGTAGACGCCGTTGTTGAGCGTGTCGTAGATCCGCGCGTTCCACGCCTCGATCGCCGCGCGATGCGCGACCGGGTAGAGATCGACCGGGTGGGCGGCGAAGGCGTCGAAGGCGCCGTCGAGCATCCGCACGATGTCGGCGCTCTCGTTGTTGACGATGGTTCGGGTCTTCTCGTCCCACAGCACCGGCACCGAGACCTTGCCGGTGTAGGTCGGGTCGGCGATCACGTAGAGCTGGTGGAGATGGGCGATGCCCTCGGCCGGATCGCGCGAGCGCCCGTCCGCGTCGAGGAAGCTCCAGCCGTCGTCGCCGAGCTCGGGATCCGCGACCGTGATCGCGATCGCCGCGTCGAGACCCTCGAGCGCCCGCCAGATCAGCGTGCGGCTCGCCCAGGGGCAGATCTTCGCCACGTAGAGCCGATAGCGTCCGGCCTCCGCCGGCAGCGTCTCGATCGTCCGGCCGGCGAGATCCGGGGGCAGCAGCGCCGGATCGACCGGCCCGCCGTCGGCGGTGATCCAGCGACGGAACCGCGTCGGCTCCCGATGAAACGCCCCGCTCTTCATCTCGGACGCCGCGACGTCGTCCTTGACCCATCGACCATCCACGAGTTGTGGCATGACTAGATCTTCTCCTGACCCGTATCTCGGCGACCATGATCGACGAAGAACGCCACCACAGGTAGTCACCTTTACGGCGACGGTGCGTTCGCTATCGATCGAACGATGGGATCACCGCCGGTGATTGACTTTGCGAAGAAGACTCTTCACTCGTAACCGATCGAAACGGTGGAATGATCGACCTCGCGCGCCGGACGGACTCCCTTCATGATCAATCCTTCGGGGTTTTCGGCCTCCGTCCGCTTCTACTGGCCGGTCGACGTGGCCCGCTTCGTCTTCGCGACCCTCGTCGTCTGTGGCCATGCCTATGAATTCGCGCGGCTCGGCAACGAGGATTGGCACGTCGCCTTCTTCGATCGCGTTCTTCCGGGCGGACTCTGGGTCGCCGGCTTCTTCGTGATGTCCGGCTGGTGCATCGCCGCCGGCCGGGCCGGGCGCGGCGACTTCGTCCTGCGCCGCTATCTCGAGGCGCGGCTGAGCCGCATCCTGCCGCTCTACGTCGTCTTCTTCGCCGCTTCGCTGGTGGCCGAGGCGATCTTCGCCCGGGTCGGCGGGCGCACGGACGCGCTGTGGAGCCCCTGGTTCTGGGCGATCCCGGCGCAACTGACCATGACGCAGGGCCTCGTCGGCCCCTTCGGCGCCTTCAATCCGAGTTGGTCGCTGACCCACGAGATGGTCTGCTATCTGGTCTGGGGTCTGCTGCTGCGCAGCGCCGCGCGCCACGCCGGCAGCCGCACGATGCTGGCGATCGCGCTGCTGCCGCTGCTGATCGCCGGGCTCGGCCATGCGCTGGTCCATACCGCGACCTCCTGGCTGATCCTGTCCCTGCCGCTCTATTTCTTCGTCTGGCTGCTCGGGGCGGCCGTCGCCGAGACGCCGGTCGAATGGGTCGAGCGCCATCGCGCCCGCCTGATCGGCGCGGCCTTCGTCTTCGCGCTGCCGCTGGCGGTCTACGCGCTCGATCGCCGGGTGCCCGAATCGATCGGCATGATCGCCTTCTCGGTGCTGCTCGCCCTCGCCGCCACCCGGCTCCACCGGGTCGCCGGCGGCCCGCGCATCGATCGCCTCTCCCACCTCCTCGGCCTCGCCAGCTACCCGCTCTATCTCGGCCACGGCATCGTCACCGTCGCCGCCTCGGTCGCCGTCGCCCATCACCCCGGCGTGGTCGATCCGCGCGTCGTGATGGTCGCCACCATCGCCGTCTCGATCCTGCTCGCCTTCGCCGTCGGCGTCCCGCTCGAGCGCCGGGTGATGGCGTGGCGCTCCGCCTGGCTGCGCCGGCGCTGGGCGGCGTGAACGCCTGCGTGACGGAAGACGTCATCCGCGCCCGGCTGGCGGCGACGGCGCCGCCGTGATCGAATGCGGGTCCTCGCCCGCGCCTCGGAGCCTCCCATGACGATCGTCTGCCGTCCCTATCGCCTCGAGCCCTCCGAGAGCGGGCTCCTCCTCGCCGCCCGGAGCGAGAAGAGCAGGACGATCCCGATCGCCCGCTTCGTCGTCGCGGTGGCGGCGGGCGCCCTGGCGATGGGATGGGTCGCGGTGCTCGTTCTCGAGAAGATCCTCGGCGAGCGGAGCGATCTCCTGCCGGATGGCCTCACGCCCGCGTTCGGCTTCGCCCTCGCCGTGCTGGTCCTGACCGTCTTCGCCCGCCGGGCCGATCGTCAGGCCGGCGCCCTGACCTTTCCCGATCATCCCGAGCAGACGATCACGATTTCCGAGGAGGGGATCGGCGTGAGCAACTTCTGGTACGACGGCACCTATCGCTGGGCCGCCTTCGTGCGCCTGATCGATCGCCCCGAGGGCCTCGCCCTGGTCGAGCCCAACGGCGTCGCCCTGATCGTCCCCGACCGCGCCTTCCCCGACGCCCTGGCGCGGGAAGAGGCGCGCGCGACGATCGCCGCGCACGTCACGGGGTGAGATGCGACGGGCGCGGAAGGCGCGCGCTCACCGCCGCCGTCCGCGTCCCTTGCCCTTGTAACCGGCGGTGCCCGCCGCCGTGCTCGGGCTCGGTCGGCGTGGTGGGGCCTCGCCGAGCGGCACCTCGGTGCGGCCGACGGTCATCTCGTCGAGCGAATTCTTGCGCACCTTGGTCGGCGGCAGATTGGCGGAGCGGCCGTATTTCTTCTCGCCCGCATAGCCGCCGGTGGCGTCGTCGACCGCCGTCTGCCGCGCCAGCGGATCGTCGGCGAGCACCAGCTCGGTCGCCTCCAGCCGCTTGATCTCGTCGCGCAGCCGCGCCGCCTCCTCGAACTCGAGATTGGTCGCGGCCTCCTTCATACGACGGCGCAGATCGTCGAGATGGGCGGCGAGGTTGTGGCCGACGAGATGGCCCTCCTCGGCGAAGCCCGCCTCGATCGTGACGTGGTCCTGCTCGTAGACCGAATGGAGCACGTCGGAGATGTTGCGCTTGATCGATTCCGGGGTGATGCCGTTGGCGAGATTGTAGGCGACCTGCTTCTCGCGACGCCGGTCGGTCTCGGCGATGGCGCGTTCCATCGACCCGGTCATGCCGTCGGCATAGAGGATCACCCGTCCGTCGACGTTGCGCGCGGCGCGGCCGATGGTCTGGATCAGCGAGGTCTCCGAGCGCAGGAAGCCCTCCTTGTCGGCGTCGAGGATCGCCACCAGCGAGCACTCGGGAATGTCGAGACCCTCGCGCAGCAGGTTGATGCCGACCAGCACGTCGAAGGCCCCGAGCCGCAGATCGCGGATGATCTCGATCCGCTCCAGCGTTTCCACGTCGGAATGCATGTAGCGGACCCGCACTCCGTTCTCGTGGAAATATTCGGTGAGATCCTCGGCCATGCGTTTGGTCAGCGTGGTGACCAGCACGCGGTTGCCGCGCGCCGCCACCGCCCGCACCTCGCCGAGCAGATCCTCGACCTGCTTGGTCGCCGGGCGGATGTCGATCACCGGATCGATCAGGCCGGTCGGACGGATCACCTGCTCGACGAAGACGCCGCCGGCCTCCTCCATCTCCCAGCCGCCCGGCGTCGCCGAGACCGCCACGGTCTGCGGCCGCATCGCGTTCCATTCCTCGAAGCGCAGCGGCCGGTTGTCCATGCAGGACGGCAGGCGGAAGCCGTATTCGGCCAGCGTCGCCTTGCGCCGGAAGTCGCCGCGATACATGCCGCCGATCTGCGGAATGGTGACGTGGCTCTCGTCGGCGAAGACCAGCGCCTCGTCGGGCAGATATTCGAACAGCGTCGGCGGCGGCTCGCCGGGACGTCGGCCGGTGAGATAGCGCGAATAGTTCTCGATGCCGGCGCAGGCGCCGGTCGCTTCCATCATCTCGAGGTCGAAGGTGGTGCGTTGCTCCAGCCGCTGCATCTCGAGCAGGCGGCCGGCCGCCTCGAGTTCGGCGAGTCGATGCTTCAGCTCCGCCTTGATCGACTGGATCGCCTGATTGAGCGTCGGCTTCGGCGTCACGTAGTGCGAATTGGCGTAGACCTTGACGAACTTGAGCGCCTGGGTCTTCTGCCCGGTCAGCGGATCGAATTCGACGATCTGCTCGATCTCGTCGCCGAAGAACGAGATCCGCCACGCCCGGTCCTCCAAGTGGGCCGGGAACACTTCGACGGTGTCGCCACGCACCCGGAAGGCGCCGCGCTGGAAGGCGGCGTCGTTGCGCCGGTAGTGCAGCGCCACCAGATCGGCCAGCAACTGGCGCTGGTCCATCCGCTCGCCGACCTCGATCGAGAAGGTCATCGCGGTATAGGTTTCGACCGAGCCGATACCGTAGATGCAGGAGACCGAGGCGACGATGATCACGTCGTCGCGCTCGAGCAACGAGCGGGTCGCCGCGTGGCGCATCCGGTCGATCTGTTCGTTGATCGAAGATTCCTTCTCGATGAACGTGTCGGTGCGTGGAACGTAGGCCTCGGGCTGGTAGTAGTCGTAGTAGGAGACGAAATACTCCACCGCGTTGTTCGGGAAGAACGACTTGAACTCGCCGTAGAGCTGCGCCGCCAGCGTCTTGTTCGGCGCGAGGATCAGCGCGGGACGTTGGGTCCGGGCGATCACCTGCGCCATGGTGAAGGTCTTGCCGGAGCCGGTGACGCCGAGCAGCACCTGGGTGCGGTCGCCGCGCTCGATCCCCTCGATCAGATCGGCGATCGCCTGGGGCTGATCGCCCTTGGGCTCGTAGGGGCTCTCCAGCACGAAGCGGATGCCGCCCTCCGACTTGGGCGGTCGCTCCGGCCGATGCGGCGTCCACAGTTTGCCGTCCTTGAACAGCGGATTGCCGGAGGAGATCAGCGCCGACAGCGCCTCGACCGTGGCGGTGGCGCCGCCCTGAGGAACGGCGGCGGCCTGTTCCAGACCGATCTCGAGGCCCGAGACGGCATTGAGCCCGCTCGCCACGCGCTCCTTCGCGGTCGCCGCGCCGTCGCTCTTCTTCGGCCGGCCACGCGGCTTGGCCGGGGCCGGGGAGGGGGCGTTCGCCGCCTTGGCGATCTCCGCCGCCCAGTCGCCGATCGACCCCGACAGGGGCGTCGCGCCGACGTCGTAACCGCTCTGCGGCGCCTCGGCGAAACCGTCGCCCGTGGCGGCCGGCGTCTCGTCCCAGGGCGGCGAGGCGGCGTCGGTCTCGACGACGGGAGCGCGCCGTCCCTTGGTCGGTGCGGTGGGCGGCGAGCCGGCGGACGGGGTGCGGGGAGATCGGGCCATGGACCGACTATGGCGCGGGACGCGCGCCGGGGAAAGAGAGATGTTCGCCTTTCGTGCGCATCGCGGCTCCGCGTCGACGGAAGGGATCCGTTCACCCTGTCGCCGATCGCGCGCCCGGCCGGCGGCGGCTTTGCCTCGAATTTTCTCTTTTTTGGTGTTTGTCGGCGAGGATCGGGTCCTGTCCGTCGAATGCGACCACTCGCGTTCGAGATCCCGATCGGAGACCGGCCTCATGGCACTCATCGTTCCCGTCGTCCTGTGTGGTGGTTCCGGCTCGCGCCTGTGGCCGGCCTCGCGCGACAGCTACCCCAAGCAGTTTCTCGCCTTCACCGGCGACGATTCGCTGTTCCAGGACACGTTGAAGCGCGTCACCGGACCGGATTTCGATGCGCCCGTGATCGTCACCGGCTCGGACTATCGCTTCCTCGTCGCCGAGCAGATGCGCGCCGCGAAGGTGAAGGGCGACATCGTCCTGGAGCCGTTCCGCCGCGACAGCTGCGCCGCCATCGCCGCCGCCGCCCGCCTCGCGCTGGCGCGGGATCCGCAGGCGCTCGTCCTGGTGCTCGCCGCCGACCACGCCATGCCCGACGTCGCCGGCTTCCTCGAGCACGTCCGTCTCGGTCGTGCCGCCGCCGCGGCCGGCCGCATCGTCACCTTCGGCATCCGCCCGACCCGTCCCGCGACCGGCTACGGCTACATCCGCCCCGGCGAAGCCCTCGCCGAGGAGGGCGTCGCCGCCATCGCCGCCTTCGTCGAGAAGCCCGACGAGGAGACCGCCGGGCGTTACGTCGCCGAGGGCTATCTGTGGAACTCCGGCAACTTCCTGTTTCAGGCCTCGGTCTTCCTCGACGAACTCGATCGGCTCGCCCCCGACATCGGCCGTCCGGTCGCCGAAGCCGTCGCCGGCGCCTCCCGTGATCTCGACTTCCTGCGCCTCGACGCCGAGGCCTTCGCCAAGGCGACGCCGAAGTCGGTCGACTACGCGGTGATGGAGAAGACCGCGCGCGCCGCCGTGGTGCCCTCCGATTTCGCCTGGTCCGACGTCGGCGCCTGGAACGCGATCTGGGACATGTCGCACAAGGACGCCGACGGCAACGGCGCCAAGGGCGACGCCGCCTTCCTCGATTCCGAGAACTGCTACGTCCATTCGCCCGGCCGCCTCACCACGGTGGTCGGACTGAAGGACGTCGTGGTCGTCACCACCCGCGACGCCGTGCTGGTGGTCGATCGCGCCCAGGCGGAGAAGGTCAAGGGCCTCGTCGCCCGCCTCACCGCCGCCGGCCGCAAGGAGGCGACCGAGCACGTCAAGGTCTACCGCCCCTGGGGCTCCTACGAGAGCATCGACGCCGGCGGCCGCCATCAGGTGAAGCGCATCACCGTCAATCCGGGCTCCAAGCTCTCGCTCCAGAGCCATTTCCATCGTGCCGAGCACTGGGTGGTGGTGTCGGGAACGGCGCGCATCACCGTCGACGAGAAGGTGACGGTGTGCTCGGAGAACCAGAGCGTCTACATCCCGCTCGGCGCCACCCATCGGCTCGAGAACCCCGGCCGCATCCCGCTCGATCTGATCGAGGTGCAGGTCGGCTCCTATCTCGGCGAGGACGACATCGTCCGCTACGAGGACGTCTACAACCGCAGTTGAGCGGGGGGACGCGAGAAATGCGAAAGGCCGCCGGAGCGATCCGGCGGCCTTTTCGTCATGTTCGAGGCCCGAGATCCCGTGGCTCCGTAGGGTGCAATGGCGAAGCGTATTGCACCCGCCGAGTCTGCCTCATGGTGCAATACGCTCGCGCTATTGCACCCTACGATTCCGGTCCTCAGTCCTTGAACACCACGGTGCGGTGACCGTTGAGCAGCACCCGGTCCTCGAGCAGATGCGACAGCGCCCGCGCCAGGACCCGCCGCTCGATGTCGCGGCCCTTGCGGACCAGCGTGTCGGGCGTGTCGTGATGCGAGATGTGCTCGACGTCCTGCTCGATGATCGGCCCCTCGTCGAGGTCGGGCGTGACGAAATGGGCGGTGGCGCCGATGATCTTCACGCCGCGCTCGTGCGCCTGATGATAGGGCTTGGCGCCCTTGAAGCCGGGCAGGAACGAGTGGTGGATGTTGATGCAGCGGCCCTGGAGCGCCGCCGCGAAATCGTGGCTGAGGATCTGCATGTAGCGGGCGAGCACCACGATCTCGGTGCCGGTGGTCTCGATCAGCTGCAGGATCTTGCCCTCCTGCGCCGCCTTGTCGGCCTTGTTGGCCGGCAGGTAGTGGAACGAGGTGTCGGTGAACTCGACATGGGCATAGGTCTCGCGCGGATGGTTGGCGACCACCGCGGTGACGTCCATCGCCAGTTCGCCGATGCGGCGGCGATAGAGCAGATCGACCAGACAGTGGTCGAATTTGGAGACCAGGATCATCACCTTGCGCGGCTCGGCGCGGTCGCGGATCCTGAGCTCCATCCCGAAGCGCTCGACGATCTCGGCGAAACTCGTCTGCAGCGTCTCGACCGAGAGACCGGAGACCTCGAACACCACCCGCATGAAGAACTGGCCCGACAGCGTGTCGTCGAACTGCTGCGCGTCGGAGATGTTGGCGCCCATCTCGAACAGATGCATCGACACGGCGGCGACGATCCCGGCGCGGTTGCGGCAGGAGAGGGCGAGAACATAGGAATGGAGCGGCATGAGGACGGGGTTCTCGATGGGGGCTCGGAGGCGGAAGCGAGGGTTCGTCGTCCGGTCCGATCGTCCCGGCCACCCCGGCGCCTCTCCTAATGAACCAATCCGCCGCCGAGGTCCAGTGCGCCGCGCCGCCCGCCGCCGGTGAGCGGGCGCATCCCGGCACCTCGAACCGGCGCGATCGGCCCGGAGGGATGAAGGCGCCGGTTCGCGCCGACGCCTTCTCGCTTCGTCTCGCCGTGACGGGGTGCCGTCCTCAGCGGAACAGTACCAGCGCCTTGGAGAGCGTGATCCAGATGCCCCAGGCGAGCGGGATCCAGACGATCGCCCAGGCCGCGAACACCTTCCAGGAATGGACCACCTCGCCGCCGAGCGCCGTGACGTCGGAGACGAAGTGCTGGTGGGTGTCGTCGGCGGCCTTCTTCTCCTCGGCCGCTTCCTCCTCGCTCATGTGGTGCTTCTCGGCGACCGGCTTGACCAGCCAGTTGCAGAGCGCGCCGACGAGCAGCAGGCCGGCGAGGATGTACATCGTGATCGAATAGACGTCGGCCCGGGCCACGCCGTGGGCGAGCTGATATTCGCGGATGTAGTTGACGATGCCCGGGCCGAAGATGCCCGCCGCCGACCAGGCGGTGAGGAGCCGGCCGTGGATGGCGCCGACCATCTTGGTGCCGAACATGTCGGCGAGATAGGCCGGAACCGTCGCGAAGCCGCCGCCGTACATCGACAGGATGACGCAGAAGGCGAGCACGAAGAGGGCGAGCGACCCGGTGCCGGCCAGTGACGGGATCGAGGCATAGAGCGCGAGGCCGAGCAGGAAGAAGACGAAATAGGTCGTCTTGCGGCCGATCTTGTCGGAGAGCGAGGCCCAGAAGAACCGCCCGCCGATGTTGAAGAGCGACAGGAGGCCGGTGAAGCCGGCCGCCACCGCGGCGATCTGGCCCTTCTGCGCGGCGGTGAGCTCGGAGAAGGTCGCCTGGATGCCGATCAGCTTGCCGCCGAACACTTCCTGCAACAGCGGCGAGGCCATGCCGAGAATGCCGATGCCGGCGGTCACGTTGAGGCAGAGCACCCACCACACCAGCCAGAACTGCGGCGTCTTCCACGCCACGTCGAGATGGACGTGCTTGGAGGTGATCAAGGCGTTGGTGGAGGCCGCCGGCGGGGTCCAGCCGGCGGGCTTCCAGCCGTCGCGCGGCACTCGGTAGCCGAGCGCGCCGCCGATCATGAAGACGAAATAGATCAGGCCGAGAACGATGAAGGTCTGCCAGACGCCGACCGAGGTCGGGGTGGCGAAGATCTTCATCAGCATGTCGGCGAGCGGGGCGCCGATCATCGCGCCGCCGCCGAAGCCCATGATCGCCATGCCGGTGGCCATGCCGCGCCGGTCGGGGAACCATTTGATCAGCGTCGACACCGGCGAGATGTAGCCGAGGCCGAGACCGATGCCGCCGAGCACGCCCGAGCCGAGCCACATCATCCACAGCTGGTGGAAGTGGACGCCGAGCGCGGAGATGAAGAAGCCGCCGCCCCAGCACAGCGAGGCGACGACGCCGGCCTTGCGCGGACCAGCCTTCTCGAGCCAGCCGCCCCAGATCGCCGCCGACGACCCGAGGAAGACGAAGAACAGCGTGTACATCCAGCCGAGGCTGGAGATCTTCCAGTCGCAGGTGGTGGTGAAGAGTTCGCCGACGAGGCCCATGTCGGCCGGACAGGCGACCGGCGCGGTGATGCCGATGGCGCGCGACAGGGGCAGCCAGAACACCGAGAAGCCGTAGGCCATGCCGATGCAGAGATGGATCGCCAGCGCCGCGGGCGGCACCAGCCATCGATTGAAGCCGGGCTCGGCGATCGTGTGGGAACGGTCGAGGAACGCGAACGCTCCCGCCGGGGCCGCGTTGCGGCCCACGCTGTCCATGCTGGTCATGTCATTCCCCCCTGGCCGTCGATGAACTCGATGGCGCTTTTTTTGTGGCGCGCGATGCGGCGCCGGTCTCGGCCGGGCCCCCCCGGCTCTTCCCGTGGGCGCCGTGCGTCCACGGGGGTTTCGGTTTCGCCCTCAGGCGGAAAGTCGTCCGAGCGCGGTCTTGGCGACGTCGCTCAAGCCCGCGCCGCCGGCCGCCACATGCGCGAGGATCGCCGCGCGCATGCGCGGATCCCAGTTCTTGGCGATGTGGTCGGCGATCGCCGCCTCGGCGCCCGCCCCCTGGCTCGCGAAGAACTGGGCGATCTGATTGGCCATGGTCACCAGCCGGTTCGCGTCCATGGTCCTCACTCCGCCGCCGCGATGCGCCGCGCGTCGCGGGCCTGTCTGTCGTAGTCCTCCTGCCACGCGGTCGGCCCGTTGGAGGGCGAGACCTGCACGGCGGTGACCTTGTATTCCGGGCAGTTGGTGGCCCAGTCGGAGTTCTCGGTGGTCACCACGTTGGCCTGGGTCGCGGGGTGGTGGAAGGTCGTGTAGACCACCCCCGGCGCCACGCGATCGGTGATCACCGCCTTCAGCGCCGTCTCGCCGGCCCGGCTCGCCACCTTGACGAAATCGCCGTCGCGGATGCCGCGATCCTCCGCGTCCTGCGGATGGATCTCGAGCACGTCCTCGGCATGCCAGACGACGTTGTCGGTGCGCCGGGTCTGGGCGCCGACGTTGTACTGGGAGAGGATGCGGCCCGTGGTGAGCAGGAGCGGGAAGCGCGGCCCCACCTTCTCGGTCGTCGCGACGTATTCCGTCAGCATGAACTTGCCGGTGCCGCGCACGAAGCCCTCGACATGCATGATCGGCGATCCCTCGGGATGGGCGGCATTGACCGGCCATTGCAGGCTCTCGCGTTCGAGCCGCGCGTAGGAGACACCGGCGAAGGTCGGCGTCGCCCGGGCGATTTCGTCCATGATCTCGCTCGGATGGGCATAGGCCCACTCGAGGCCCAGCGCCCGGGCGAGGTCGACGGTGATCTCCCAGTCCGCCTTGCCCGATTTCGGCGTCATCACCTTGCGCACCCGCTGGATGCGCCGCTCGGCGTTGGTGAAGGTGCCGTCCTTCTCGAGGAAGGTCGCGCCCGGCAGGAACACATGGGCGTAATTGGCGGTCTCGTTGAGGAAGAGATCCTGGACCACCACGCATTCCATCGCCGAGAGCGCGGCGGCGACGTGTTTCGTGTTGGGGTCGGACTGGAGAATGTCCTCGCCCTGGACGTAGAGCCCGAGGAACGAGCCCTCGATCGCCGCGTCGAACATGTTGGGGATGCGAAGCCCCGGCTCGGCGTCGAGGCTGACGCCCCAGAGCTCCTCGAAGAGCGAGCGGGTCGCGTCGTCGGAGACGTGCCGATAGCCGGAGAACTCGTGCGGGAACGAGCCCATGTCGCAGGACCCTTGCACGTTGTTCTGGCCGCGCAACGGATTCACGCCGACGCCCGGCCGCCCGATGTTGCCGGTCGCCATGGCGAGATTGGCGATCGCCATCACCGAAGTGGTGCCCTGGCTGTGCTCGGTGACGCCGAGGCCGTAATAGATCGCGCCGCGCCCGCCGGTCGCGTAGAGCCGCGCCGCCGCGCGGATCTCGCTGGCCGGAACGCCCGAGATCGCCTCGACCGCCTCCGGCGCGTGGCGCGGGTCGGCGACGAATTCGGCCCAATGGGAGAAGTCTTCCCAGTCGCAGCGCTCGCGCACGAAGGCCTCGTCGACGAGCCCCTCGGTCACGATCACATGGGCGAGCGAGGTCAGCACGGCGACGTTGGTGCCGGGCCGGAGCGCCAGATGATGGGCGGCCTCGACATGCGGGCTCTTCACCAGATCGATCCGGCGCGGATCGATGACGATCAGCTTCGCGCCCTGGCGCAGCCGCTTCTTGAGGCGCGAGCCGAAGACCGGATGGCCGTCGGTCGGATTGGCGCCGATGACCACGACGACGTCGCTGTCCTCGACCGAATCGAAGTTCTGCGTGCCGGCCGAGGTGCCGAAGGCGACCTTCAGCCCGTAGCCGGTCGGTGAATGGCAGACCCGGGCGCAGGTGTCGACGTTGTTGTTGCCGAAGCCGGCGCGGATCAGCTTCTGGACGAGGAAGGTCTCCTCGTTGGTGCAGCGCGAGGAGGTGATGCCGCCGATCGACCGCCGCCCCGCCTTCGCCTGGATCCGGCGGAATTCGGACGCGGTATGCTCGATCGCCTCGCGCCAGGTGACCTCACGCCAGGGATCGGTGATCTTGGCGCGGATCATCGGCTTGGTGATGCGCTCGCGATGGGTGGCATAGCCCCAGGCGAAGCGCCCCTTGACGCAGGAATGGCCGCGATTGGCCTCGCCGTCCTTCCACGGCACCATGCGGACGACCTCCTCGCCGCGCATCTCCGCCTTGAAGGTGCAGCCGACCCCGCAATAGGCGCAGGTGGTGACGACGGAATGTTCCGGCTGGCCGATCGCAATCAGGCTCTTCTCCGACAGCGTCGCCGTCGGGCAGGCCTGGACGCAGGCGCCGCAGGAGACGCATTCCGACCCGAGGAACGTCTCGTTCATCCCCGGCGAGACCCGGCTCTCGAAGCCGCGGCCCGAGATCGTCAGCGCGAAGGTGCCCTGCACTTCGGCGCAGGCCCGGACGCAGCGCGAACAGACGATGCATTTCGAGCTGTCGAAGGTGAAATAGGGGTTCGACTCGTCCTTGGCCAGAGCCAGATGGGTCTCGATCTCGCTCGTCTTGCCGTAGCGCACGTCGCGCAGGCCCACCTTGCCGGCCTGGGTCTGCAACTCGCAGTCGCCGTTGGCCGCGCAGGTGAGGCAGTCGAGCGGATGGTCGGAGATGTAGAGTTCCATCACCCCCCGGCGCAGCTTCTTCAGCCGTTCGGTCTGGGTATGGACGACGATCCCCTCGTGCACCGGCGTGGTGCAGGAGGATGGCGTGCCGTTGCGCCCCTCGATCTCGACCAGACACATCCGGCACGAGCCGAAGGCGTCGAGCATGTCGGTGGCGCAGAGCTTGGGGATCTCGGTGCCGATTTCCATCGCCGCGCGCATGATCGAGGTGCCCTCGGGCACGCTGACGCGCTTCCCGTCGATGGTGAGGCTCACCATCTTCTCGGATTTCGAGGCGGGCGTACCGAAGTCGGTTTCGGGAACGAGCGACATGGGCGTCCTCACTCGGCGGCGGCGGGCAGGCCCGCGCGGCGGAAGTCGTCGGGGAAGTGGGTCATGGCGGAGGTCACCGGATAGGGGATGAACCCGCCGAGCGCGCACAGCGAGCCGAACTTCATCGTCTCGCAGAGATCCTCGAGCAGCGTCAGATCGGCCGCCCCGCCCCGCCCCTCGAGCACCTTCTCCATCACCTCGCGGCCGCGCACCGCGCCGATCCGGCACGGGGTGCACTTGCCGCAGCTCTCGATCGCCCCGAATTCGAAGGCGAAATGCGCCATCTCGGCCATGTCGGCGGTGTCGTCGAAGACGACGATGCCACCGTGGCCGATCAGCCCGCCCGCCGCCGTGAAGGCCTCGTAGTCGTAGGGCGTGTCGAAGAGCGAGACGGGGAAATAAGCGCCGAGCGGCCCGCCGCACTGCACCGCCTTGACCGGCCGGCCCGTCGCCGTGCCGCCGCCGATCGTCTCGACGATCTCGCCGAGCGTCACGCCGAACGCGGTCTCCCAGAGCCCGCCGTATCTCACGTTGCCGGCGATCTGGATCGGCATGGTCCCGCGCGATCGGCCCGCGCCGAAGTCGGCATAGGCTTGCGCTCCTTCGGCGAGAATGAACGGGATCGTGGCGAGCGAGAGCAAGTTGTTGACCACCGTCGGCTTGCCGAAGAGACCGGCGATCGCCGGCAGCGGCGGCTTGGCGCGCACGATGCCGCGCTTGCCCTCGAGGCTCTCCATCAACGCGGTCTCTTCGCCGCAGACGTAGGCCCCGGCGCCGACGCGCAGCTCGAGTTCGAACGCCCGGCCAGAGCCGTCGATGTTCGGCCCGAGATGACCCGCCGCGCGCGCGATCTCGATGGCGCGGGCGAAGGTGGCGTTGGCGTGCGGATATTCCGAGCGCGAATAGACGAAGCCCTTGGTGGCGCCGACGGCGAGTCCACAGATCACCATGCCCTCGATCAGGCAGAACGGGTCGCCCTCCATGATCATCCGGTCGGCGAAGGTGCCGCTGTCGCCCTCGTCGGCGTTGCAGATGACGTATTTGCGGTCCGCCTTGGCCATGGCGACCGTCTTCCACTTGACCCCGGTCGGGAAGCCCGCGCCGCCGCGCCCGCGCAGGCCCGACAGCGAGACCTCCTCGAGCGTGCCGATCTCACCCAGCGCCAGCGCCCGCTTCAGGCCCTTCCAGCCGCCGAGGGCCGCGTAGTCGTCGAGGCTCAGCGGATCGACGATGCCGCAGCGCGCGAAGGTCAGCCGCGTCTGGCCGGCGAACCACGGGAAGTCGTCGGTCTTGCCGATGCAGGTCGGATGATCGCCGCCGGAGAGGAAATCGGCTTCGAACAGCGAGGCGACGTCGTCGGCCACGATCTCGCGATAGCCGACACGGCCGAACGGCGTTTCCACCTCGACCAGCGGCTCGAGGAAGAAGGCGCCGCGCGAACCGTTGCGCACGATCTCGATCGCGAGGCCGCGCTTCGCCGCCTCCTCGGCGATCGCCGCCGCGACCGCGTCGGCCCCGAGCGCCAGCGCCGCGACGTCCTTCGGAACGAAGATCCGGCTCATCGCGTCACCTCCTCGACCAGGCGCGCGGCGCCGACCTTGTCGATCCGGGCGACCGGCTTGCCGTCGACCATGGCGTTGGGACCCATGGTGCACAGGCCCAGGCAATAGACGGGTTCGAGCGTCACCCGTCCGTCGGCCGAGGTCTCGTACCACTTCAGCCCGAGCAGGGCGGCGATGCGGTCGCCGATCTCGCGCCCGCCGCGCGACTGGCAGCTCTCGGCGCGGCACACCTTGACGACGTGCTCGCCGGCCGGTTCCTCACGGAAGTCGTGGTAGAAGGTGACGATCCCGTGCATCTCTGCACGGCTGACGTTGAGCGCGCTCGCCACCATCGGCACCGCCTCGCGCGGGACATGGCCGAAGGTCTCCTGGAGCGCATGCAGGATCGGCAAGGCCGGACCTTCCAGCTCGAGATGGGCGTCGATGATCTCGCGGGCGCGCGTCGCGTCCCAGGGGGAGGGGGCTGCCATGGCTCCTCTAACGGCTCCAATCGGTTTAAATCGGCCGCATCGAGCCCGAAGAGCGTTCGGTATTCAATAATGATGTTCCGTCGGTCGATAGAAATTCCAAATCGATTGCGCCGCATCAATATGAGATGAACTATCGAACAATTCGCTTCGCGGCGGCTCGCGGCCTTCAGGCGGCATCGCCGAGCGAGGGCGCGAGCCGGCGCGCCTCCGCCGTCAGCGCCTCGATCAGCGGCGGTCGCAGGTCGCGCGCCGTGGTGACGAGGCCGATGGTGTGGAATTCCTCGGGCTCGACGATCGGGATGACGGCGATCGACGGCGCATGGAGCCCGAGCGCCTCGGCGAGGATGCGCGGCATCACGCTCGACCAGCGCCCGGTCCGCACATGGGCGGCGAGCACCATGATCGAATTCGATTCGAGCTTGGCCTCCGCCGTCAGCCCGACCTCGGCGAAGAGGTGATCGATGATGCGCCGGTTCTGCATGTCCGGCGTGAGCAGGCAGAGCGGGATCCGCCCGACCTCGGCCCAGGTGATCGTCTCGCGCCCCGCGAAGGGTCCGTCGCCGCCGGTGACGAGATGATAGCGCTCGCGATAGAGCGGGGTCGCGGCGACCTTTCCGAGCGGTTCGTTGTCGAGATAGGTGAGGCAGGCGTCGATCTCGAGGTTCTCGAGGAGCCGCAGCGCCTCGGCGGAATTGCGCGAGAAGATCGAGAGCTTCACGTCCGGCCAGCGCTCGGAGAAGGCGGTGGTGAGCCGCGAGACCATCGGCAGCGCAGTCGGAATGACCGCGAGCCTCAGATGGCCGGTGAGCCCGCGCCGCATCGAGGCGACGTCGTCGCGCATGGCGCGGTGGTCGCCGACGATCCGTCGCGCCCAGTCGAGCGCCTTCTCGCCCTCCGCCGTGAAGCCGATGAAGCGCGACCCGCGCTCCACCAGCGGTGCCCCGAGCGCGTCCTCGAGCTGCCGGATCGCCGAGGAGAGCGTCGGCTGCGACACGTGACACGCCTCCGCCGCCCGCCCGAAATGCTTCTCGCGCGCCAGAGCGATGAGATATTCGAGCTTGTCGATCATCGGACCGCCGCCCCGGCGATCCCGGCGATCGCCTCGGGCACGTCCTCGATCCGCGCGAGCCGGCGGAACCGCGGCGCGTCGTCGGGGACCTCGGCCAGCTCGTGGGTCCAGGTGACGTGATAGGGAATGTGCAGGCCCCAATAGCCCGCCTGCAGCGCCGGCAGGATGTCGGAGGCGGCGGAATTGCCGACCATCACCGCCTCGCCTTCGCCCGCGCCGAAGCGCCCGAAGATCCGCGCATAGGTCGCCGCCGACTTCTCCGAGACGATCTCGATCGCGTCGAACGCCTCCGCGAGCCCCGACCGCGCGATCTTCTGCTCCTGGTCGAGCAGATCGCCCTTGGTGATCAGCACCAGTCGGTGGCCGGCGGAGCGCAGCCCCTCGAGCGTCTCCACCACCCCCGGCAGCGGCTCGACCGGATGTTCCAGCATGTCGCGCCCGATCGCCAGAAGCTCGGCGATCACCGAGGGCGGCAGCGCCGCGTCGCCGACCGCCAGCGCCGTCTCGATCATCGACAGGGTGAAGCCCTTGATGCCGTATCCGTAGAGCTTGAGGTTGCGCCGCTCGGTCGCCTCCAGCCGCTCCACGAGATGATCGGGCGCCGCATGCGCGCCGAGGAGATCGGCGAAGCGCTGATGCGAGAGCTGGAAGATCGTCTCGTTGTGCCAGAGCGTGTCGTCGGCGTCGAACCCCAGAATGCGCAGTGCCATGGCGTCCTCGAACGGCTGAGGCGCGAAGACTAGGGGGCAGCAGGGATCGGATGCAAGCCGCTCGTGCGGCCGAGGCCGGAAGATCGACGGCGGCGGGGACGAGCGCGCAGAGGGGAGCAGCGGGATGCGGGCGGACGATCGTCGAGGAAACGACCGCCCGCCGAACGGCGGCCTCGTTGTTGTTCTGGTTGCGGCCGCGGCTCTGTTTCCCGTGTGCGCGGTCGTCCTAATTCGACTCGAAATCGTATGCAATCGAATCCGAATGTGAAACGGACCCTTCTCCGCGACAGAGTCGACCGCGCGTGGACGCGGTCGCTCTCATTCGATGAAAATTGGCGGAATTCAGCGCTCCAGCCGGGCGATCAGCGCCGAGGTGTCCCAGCGACCGCCGCCCATGGCCTGGACGTCGGCATAGAACTGATCGACCAGCGCGGAGACCGGCAGCCGCGCCCCGTTGCGCCGCGCCTCGTCGAGGACGATGCCGAGATCCTTGCGCATCCAGTCGACCGCGAAGCCGAATTCGAACGATCCCGCGTCCATCGTCTTCCAACGGTTCTCCATTTGCCACGACTGGGCCGCGCCCTTGGAGATGGTGGCGATCAGCTTCTCCACGTCGAGCCCGGCCTTGTGGGCGAAGTGGATCGCCTCGGCGAGCCCCTGGACGAGACCGGCGATGCAGATCTGGTTGCACATCTTGGCGAGCTGGCCGGCGCCGGCCGGACCCATGTGGGTCGTGGCGCGGGCGAAGGCGGCGATCACCGGCTCGGCGGTGGCGAAGGCGGCCTCGGTGCCGCCGACCATCACGGTCAGCACCCCGTTCTCCGCGCCGGCCTGACCGCCGGAGACCGGCGCGTCGAGGAAGGCGAGGCCGAGGCGTTCGGCTTCCGCCGCGAGTTCGCGGGCGACGTCGGCCGACGCCGTGGTGTGGTCGCAGAAGATCGCGCCCGGCTTCATGCCGGCGAAGGCCCCGTCGGGGCCGGTGGTGACGGCGCGCAGGTCGTCGTCGTTGCCGACGCAGGCGAAGACGATGTCGCAGTCCTTCGCCGCCTCGGCCGGGGTCGCCGCGAAGGCGCCGCCGTTGGCCGCGACCCAGGCCTCGGCCTTGGCGGTGGTGCGGTTGTAGACCCCGACGTCGTGGCCGCCCTTGACCTTGAGATGCCGCGCCATCGGCGCTCCCATCACGCCGAGCCCCAAAAATGCGACCTTGGCCATCGTCGTCTCCCTGCGAGGTTGGTGGTACGGGCGACCGCCTCAGCGGATCGCGAAGGGGAACCAGTGGCCGGCGAGACGATCGAGCGTCCCGTCGCGGCCGATGTCGAGCAGGGCCTTGTCGAGCCGCGCGCCGAGGGCGCGATCCTCGTGGCGGAAGGCGATGCCGGCGCCGTCGCCGAAGCGCGCGGGGTCGAGCACCTCGCCGCCGACGAACCGCGAGACCCCGTCGGGCGCCTCGCCGTCGAGCCAGCGATAGAGAGCGAGCGTGTCGCCGAACACCAGATCGACCGTGCGCTCGGCGAGCGCCGCGCCGGCCGCCGCCTCGCTCGGGAATTCGACCAGCGTCGCTTCCGGATGGGTCGCCTTCACGTGCAGCGCATGGGCGGTGCCGGCGCGCACGCCGACCCGCAATCCGGCGAGCGAGGCGTGTTCGGGATCGCGTGGCGCGTCGACCGTCCGTCCGACCCAGCGCGGCGCGACGCGGTGGTAGCGAGAGGTGAAGTCGACCAGCCGCCGCGTCGCGTCGGTGATCGGGATCGAGGCGACCAGCACGTCGGCGGTGCGCTTCTGCAGGCTGGGAATCAGCGCGTCCCAGCCGACCGCGACGATCTCGCAGGTCGTCTCCAGACGCCGGCACAATTCTTCCGCCACCTCCACGTCGAAGCCGACGACGCGGCCGTCGTCGCCGACCCGGCTGAAGGGCGGATAGGCGCCGTCGGTGGCGATCCTGAGCCGGACCGGATCGCGCGCGCCCGCCGGCGCGGCCGACGTGGCGGCGGCGATGACGGCGACGGCGAGGAGGCGGAAGAGGGCGCGCATTCGGATCTCGACCGGAGACGGGGGCGACGGAGTCGCGACCCCGCCGGATCGGTCCTATAACACGGGATGCGCCGTCGCGCGCCACCCCCGATCCATGGACGCCGCCTCCCCATGACCGCTCCCATTGCCCTCGACCGTCTGCGGCCGACCCAGCTGACCCTCGGGATGGACGACGTCCGCCGCCGCCGCGCCAAGATCGCGGCGATGAACGCCGCCGATCTCGCCGCCTATCTCGAGCGCAAGGCGGTGCCCCACGTGATCGGCCCGGAGGGGCGCGTCTACATGACCGATCACCACCATCTCGTCCGCGCCCTGTGGGAGGAGAACAAGCCCCACGCGATGCTCGGCCTCTGCGTCGCCGACTGGTCGCGCCTGGACGTGAAGACCTTCTGGACGCGCATGGACGACGAGGCCCTGTGCTGGCCGATCGACGCCGACGGCAATCGCCGCCCCTTCGCCGCGATCCCCGATCACGTCTCGCGCCTGACCGACAACCCCTGGCGCACCCTGGCGCGGCGGGTGCGCGGCAAGGCCTTCGCCGACCTCGACACGCCGTTCCAGGAATTCATGTGGGGCGACTATTTCCGCTCCTTCATGAGCCGCCGCCTGATCGAGACCGACGTCGGTCTCGCCACCGATCTCGCCCGCCGTCTCGCCCGCCTCGACGAGGCCCAGGACCTGCCCGGTTGGCTCGGCGCCGACGACGGCGAGCGGAACGGCAAGGACGAGAAGGCGGGGAAGGCGACCAAGGCGGAAAGGACGGAAAAGGCCGGCAAGACCGCCGAGGGCCGTCGCGACGACGACACCGACGACGGCGCCCCGGGCGACGGGGGCTGAGCGCTGCGCCTCAGCGCCCCGCGCCGATCACCGTGAAGGGCGCGCCGACCACCGTGCCGGCGACGCCGCCGACCGCGCCGAAGGTCCCCGACACCACCCCGCCGACCCGGTCGCCGAACCCGACGCGGCTGTCGGAGATCGGTTGCCCGGCGATCAGGCGGCTGCCGATCAGCCGCACCACGTCGCCGTCGGCGGCAAACTTGCCGTGGGCGAGCCGGTCGGACGTGGAGACGTCGGTGAGATCGAAGACGTGGACGTTCTCCTTCTCGAGCGTCGACTTCCACGGCTCGACCCGGGGGTCGATCGCGCCGACCCGGTCGACGTCGCCGGCGATGAGCCTGGAGACGTCGAGCGCCTTGTCGTCGCGCGACACGAACAGCGACACCCTCGGCCGTGGCTGGCCGAGCCGGGCGATCTGGCGGCGGAACACGTCGCCGTCGATGTCGGGGGCCGCCAGCACCACGTCGTGGATCTTGGCCGGCAGGCGGCCGTCCTTGATGGCGATCTGGCGCAGCGTCTCCATCGTCAGCCACGTCCCCATCGAATGGGCGAGGATCGAGATCTGCGAGATGTCGCGGTCGGCCGCCGCCGCCCGGATCAGGGCCTCGAAGGCGTCGCGCGAATAATTGGTGCTCTCGCGATCGTAATTGTAGGCGACCAGCGTGCCGCGCGACGGCCAGGTGAACAGGATCGGTGTGAAGTCGGTGCCGGAATCGTGGACGAACTGGGCGAAGCGGAACACCGCGTCGTCGTAGCGGGTGTTGAACCCGTGCACGAAGATCAGAGCCCGGCCGTTGCCGACCCGGCGGAACCACGCCTCGGCGCCGGCCTCGTCGTGCTCGACCCGGCGGATCACCGCGAAGGAGCGGGTCGGATCCGGCGGCGTCGAACTCGGCCATTCGACCTCGCCGACCTTGCGCTGCGGATCCGGCGGGATCGACACCACCATCTCGGTCTGATGGATCGTCTTGCCGCGCTCGCCGTTGAAGAGGCGGGTCTCGTCGTCGACCGGCTCGCGGGTGGTCACCACCAGCATGTCGACCGTCGAGGCTCCCGGCGGCAGCGGTCCGGTGACCCCGAGGACGCCCTCGGGGCGGCCGGAGCAGGCGGTGAGCACCAATCCCACCGTCAGAACGGCGATCGGACCGTACCGGCGGCCGGGCGAGGGGCGAGAGGTGGCGATCATGCATCCGTTCCGTTGCGCGGCCCCTCGGGCGAGGCCTCTCGGTGCGCCATTGTGGGCGAGCCGCCCGTCGACCACAAGCGCGGCCTTCGCGCGCGCCTCAGGCGATGCGGCGGTCTCCACGGGTGGGGACCGCCGAAGGAGGAGCGGGGGACGGGAACGGAGGGGCGAGCGGGCGCCTCAGCCGCGCGCGACGAGCGCGGGCGATGCGGTCTCGCCGAGACGGGCGAGAATGAAGCGCGCCACCGTCTCCGGCCGGTTCAGATCGAGCCGCGGCACGCCGAGGCCGACCACCGGCACGTCGGAGGCGACGGCGACGATCGGCGAGCCCGGCCGCCACATCAGGGCATGACCCGCGCTCGGGCGGTGCACCTCGATCGACGGGAGGCCGTGGGTGTGGAAGCCCTCGACGAGGACGAGATCGACCGGCGCCAGTCGCGGCAACAGATCCTCGAGCGTCGGTTCGGCCTCTTCGCGCACCTCGTGGAGGAGCGCCCACCGGCCGCCGGAGATCAGAAGGACCTCCTCGGCCCCGGCCTCGCGATGGCGCCGGGAATCCTTGCCCGGCCTGTCGATGTCGAACCCGTGATGGGCGTGTTTGACGGTGGAGACCGTCGGGCCGTGCGAACGGACGATGGGCAGCAGCCGTTCCATCAGCGTGGTCTTGCCCGAACCGCTGCGACCGACGAGGCCGAAGATCATCATGACGGGGGTCTCCAGGGGAAGGGCTCGGAGGGGGTTCCCCCTCCGAGCCGGAGGTGCGTCCGGGCGGGGGCGAGCCGCCCGGACGGGGAGGCTCAGGCGGCGCCCTTCGGGGCGGTGAAGACGCCGATGGTGACGGTGGGGCCGGTGTATTTCTCGACCTCGCCGACGGCGGTGTGACCGCAGTTGCCCTGAGCGAGTTTGGACGTGCCGATGTCGACGGTGAGGACGTTGGCGTCGCCGTAGCGGCAGAGCGTTCCGGGCTTGCCGCCTTCCAGCGGATCGTACCAGCCGCCTTCGTTGACCCGGATCACGCCCGGACGAATGGCGTCGCTCACCTTGGCGCCGGCGAGGATCTGACCGCGATCGTTGTAGACGCGGACGACGTCGCCGTCCTTGATGCCGCGCGCTTCCGCGTCCTTCGTGTTGATGAGGCAGGGCTCGTGACCGGCGATCGCGTAGGTCTCGCGCAGCGAGGTCCCGCAGAGCTGGGAATGCAGACGGCTCTTCGGGTGGCTGGTGTCGACGTGCAGCTTGTACTTGGTCGTCGGACCGCCGAGGCGCTCCACCGGCTCGTACCACATCGGATGCGGACCGCAGTCGTCGTAACCCATCTTCTCGATGTTCTTCGAGTAGATCTCGATCTTGCCAGACGGCGTGCCGAGCGGGTTGAGGAGCGGATCCTCACGGAACTTGCCGTAGCGCACGAAGGTCTTGCCGACGGTGACCGGGAATTCGACCACACCGGCGCCGTTCCAGAAGGCGTCGAACTCCGGCATGGCGATCTTCTTGGCCTTGGCCTGGGTCAGAGCGGCGTCGTAGAACGACTTGATCCAGTCCATCTCGCTCTTGCCTTCGGTGAACTCCTTGCCCTTGCCGAGCTTCTCGGAGATCAGCGCGAAGATCTCGTAGTCGGTCTTCGATTCGAACACCGGCTCGATCACCTTCTTCATCGCCAGGATCGCCGAGCCGGCATAGTCGCCGACGCTCTCGATGTCGTTGCGCTCGTAGGAGGTGGTCGCCGGAAGGACGATGTCGGCGAAGCGGGCGGTCGGGGTCCACTGGAAGTCCTGCACCACGAAGGTGTCGAGCTTCTGGAAGGCGGCGACCTGACGGTTGCGGTCCTGATGGTGGGCGAACGGATTGCCGCCGACCCAATAGGCCATCTTGACGTTGGGGTACTTGGCCTTCTTGCCGTTGAAGTCGAATTCCTTGCCGGGGTTCATCAACATGTCGACGACACGGGCGCAGGGGATGGTCGCGGCACCCGCCTCCGTCATCCAGGCGGCGCCTTCCTTGGCCTTGCCGCCGTCGGTGATGCCGGTCAGCACCGGCGCGTCGGCCGACGGCGCGCCGCCGTTGGCATAGTGATAGGAGAAGCCGAAGCCGCCGCCGGGCAGACCGATCTGGCCGAGCATCGCCGCGAGGGTGACGAGCATCCAGTGGCGCTGCTCGCCGTAGTGCTGGCGCTGCAGCGAGAAGCCGCCGGCGAGCATGGTGCGGTTCTTGGCGAAGGCCCGCGCCAGTTCCTTGATCGTCTCGGCGGGCACTTCGCAGATCTCGGCGGCCCACTCGGCCGATTTCGGCTGCTTGTCGGTCTCGCCCATCAGATAGGGCAGGAACTTGTCGAAGCCGGCGGTGTAGTCCTTCAGGAACTTCTCGTCGTGGAGCTTCTCGACGACGAGCGTATGGGCGATGCCGAGCATCAGCGCGACGTCGGTCTGCGGGCGCGGCGCGATCCACTGGGCGCCGAAGAAGTCACAGGTCTCGGTCTTGACCGGATCGATGCAGATGACCTTGGTGCCCTTGGCCTTGAGCGCCTTCATGCCCTCGTAGCCGCCATGATCGCCGATCGTCCAGCTGATCTGGTTGGTGACCATCGGGTCGGCGCCCCAGAACACCATCAGCTGGGTCTCGGCGACGACGACCGGCCACACCGTCTGCTGCTCGTACATCTCGAGCGTGCCGACGACATGCGGCATGATCACCTGCGCCGCGCCGGTCGAATAGTCGCCGGAGGCGTTCACGAAGTTGCCCTTGAGGTTCATCATCCGCCGGAGCAGGCTCTGGCAGTTGTGCAGCCGGCCCGGACTCTTCCAGCCGTAGGACCCGGCGAAGGTCGCGGTCGGGCCGTAGGTCTTCTCGACCCGCTGCAGTTCCTTGGCGATGAGATCGATCGCCTGATCCCAGGTCACGCGCACGAAGTCGCCGGCGCCCCGGGTCTCAGGCGCAGCGCCGGGGCCCTTCTCGAGCCAGGCGCGGCGCACCATCGGATATTTGATGCGGGTCGGCGAATAGATGCTGTCGAGGACGCCGGCGAGCTGATGGCTCGGCGCCGGATCCTTCTCCCAGGGCTTCACCGAGACGACGCGACCGCCTTCGACCTTGGCGCGGAAGGCGCCCCAGTGGCTGCCGGTCAGCACCTCGCCGTCGGGCGTGGCGGCACGGGCGCCGACCGAGAGCAGCGACGGGCCGGCGAAGCCGAAGACGCCCGCGGCCAATCCCCATCCGAGCAGGCTGCGCCTGGACATTTCGGCCTGGAATTCCGTGTCGGAGACGATGGACATCGGTCTCTCCTTCGTTGTCGCGTGATCGTCGTCACGCCTTTCGGGGTTCGTTTCGAGGAGTGGATGCGTCGGAGGCGTGCTCGATCGCGGCGACGAGCAGGCGGGCTGCGGCGGCGAAGACGCCGGTGCCGTCGGCATGGGCGAGGTCGTCGGCGAAGGTCGGCACCCAGGCGCCGAGGCGCCGGGCGAGGGCGTGGCGATCGGGATGGCCGATCGCCACGAGACGGGCGAGGAAGGCGGTCTCGATCGACAGGTGGTCGGCCGGTTCACGCTCGAGCGCGGCCGAGAGATCGTGCGCGGCGAGCAGCCGTTCCATCTCGCCGGTCGGGGCCTGCCACATTCGCCCGCCGCAGCGATGGACCGACTCGTAGGGCGCGACGGTCGACGGACCGCCGAGGCCGAGGAAGAGGAGCCCGAAGACCGGGGCGAGCCGGCGCGCCAGTGTCGCCTCGTCCTCGGGGGTCTCGATCGTCGCCCGGAAGGCGGCGATCGGCGCGGCGAGCGTCGCGCCGTCGGCGAGGCGCGTCAGGAGATCGGCCGCGGCGCCCCGGCGGAGCGAGAGGAAGGTCCCCTCCTCCGGCGGAGCCGCGAACAGCCCGGCCAGGAGGAGGAGGAGGGAGGCCGCGTCCTCGGTGGCGTCGAGGAGGAGGGCGGCCGGGGTGGCGGCGGGGCGAGCGCGGACGGAGGAGAGGTCGGTCATTTGTGACCTCCCGTGTCTCCGGCGTTGAGCTGCACCCATTTCTGGAGGAAGCGGAACTGCTCGTCGTCGAGCGCCACGAAGCGCTTCATCGCATTGAGATTGCCGATCCACTGGTTGGCGAGATAGTGGCCGGTCTGCGGCGCGGCGTGACAGAGGCCGCAGGAGGCGTTGTACATTTCCGCGCCGAACGACTCGAGTTCGGGCGTGTTGCGGGTCAGCATCGCCGAGGAGATCCAGGCGCCGAGCGAGGCCTCGGTCCACTTCTGCTCGGTGTCGGGGTCGGTCATGGTCTTGCCGTGCTCGACCTTGTCGAGCGTGTCGGACCCGAGAGCGGCGACGAAGATGCGTTTGCCCTGGAGGGCATAGAGCATCCGTTCGGCGCCCTCCTGCTGCCAGCCGGAGATCTTCACCTTCAGGAAGTCGCCGTCTCGGGCGAGCACCTCGACCGGGGTCGGCGCGAGCAGGCGCCCGTCGACGGCGGCGCTCTCGGAGGCCGGCTTCTCGAGCCAGAACCCCTTGGTGACGAGCGACGTCGGCTTGTCGCCGGCGGCATAGGTGGCGCCCTTGGAGGCGTCGACCAGCGCGGAGAAGATCGACTTGTAGCCGGTCGTCATGTCCGGCAGCTTGTGGGCGATGCCCTTGTGACAGTCGATGCAGGTGCCGCCTTCCTTCCAGGCCTTCTGCATCTGGTCGGAGGCTTCCTTCTTCTTCTGATGGGCGAAGTCCATCGCCTCGAAGGAGTGGCAGTTGCGGCACTCGCGGCTGTCGGAGGCCTTCATCCGCGCCCATTCGTGCTTGGCGAGCTCGAGGCGGTGTTCCTCGAACTTCTCGGGCGTGTCGATGTAGCCGGTGACCTTGCCCCACAGTTCCTTCGAAGCCTGGACCTTGCGGACGATCTTGTGCGTCCAGTCCTTCGGCACGTGGCAATCCGAACAGATCGCCCGTACGCCGGCCGGGTTCGAATAGTGGATGGTCTTCTTGTATTCCTCGAAGACCGTGTTCCGCATCTCATGACAGGAGATGCAGAATTCGAGGCTGTTGGTCGCCTCCATGGCGGTGTTGAAGCCCCCCCAGCCGATGATGCCGACGGCGATGCCCACCGTTCCGGCCAATCCCAGCGAGGTCGGGCGCTTCAGGAGATCGAGTGCCTTCTTCCACACGGCTCTGTTTCCCTCGACCGATTTGCGTCGGGGAGGACCATGGGCCGGGGCGGTGAACGGCTTTCGCTCGAGCGATGAACGCGATGTAGAGAATTGTAAACGGATGTGAACCGCCGACGCCGCCGTCTTGACGGATCTCGCGCGCCGCTGTTCTTGAGATCCCATGAACAAAATCCACCACGTCCTCGTCGTCGAAGACGATCCGGTCTCTCGCCAGACGCTCGCCGCCTATCTGCGCAAGGACAACCATCGCGTTTCGGAAGCGGAGAACGGCGAGGCGATGCGGCGGGTCTTCGCCGGCGGCGACGTCGCGGTGATTCTGCTCGACATCAACCTGCCGGGAGAGGACGGCCTGTCACTCCTGCGGGAGTTGCGCCGGCAGTCCGAGGTGGGGGTCATCATGGTGACCGGCCGCGACGATCAGGTCGATCGCATCGTGGCGCTTGAACTCGGCGCCGACGACTACGTCACCAAGCCCTACGACATGCGCGAGCTCCTGCCGCGCACCAAGAATCTCGCGCGCCGCGTCGCCGCCGCGCGGTTGGTGCGCGAGGACGAGTCGATCAAGTATTTCTCCGGCTGGCGGCTCGACATCCCCCATTGGAGCCTGACCGACGAGGCCGGACGCGAGGTGCGCCTGACCCGGGCCGAATTCGAGCTCCTGGCGACGCTCGTCTCCCATCGCGGCCGCATCTTCACCCGCGACGCGCTGATCGATCACGTCAGCCGGCGCGACCGCGATCCGCTCGACCGCACCGTCGACGTCCTGATCGGTCGGCTGCGCCGCAAGATCGAGGCCGATCCGGCGCATCCGAAACTGATCATCACCGTCCACGGCATCGGTTACGTCTTCGCCGGCTGACCCGCCGCGATCGTCTCCCAGGCGCCGTCGAGCGCGGTGCGAGCGGCGACGAGGACGCCGAGGAGATCGTCGACCGGCTCGTCGATCCGGCCCGCGTCGGCGCGGGCGAGCCGCTCGACCTGGGCGGCGCGATCGGACAGTCCGGTGAGCCCGACGTGGCGCGACGAACTCTTCAGCCGATGGGCGATCTCCGCCACCTCGATCCGAGCTCCCTTCGCGACGGCGCGGACGAGGTCGCCGTCGACCGGCGCGGTGGTGCGCCGCCACGTCTCGACGATCCGCTCCGCCTCGTCGAAGCCGAGCACGGCGACGTGTTCGGCGAGGACGCGCCGGTCGATCGCGGCATCGGCGCCGGGGCTTGCGAGCGGGCCGGCCGCCCCGGAGGCCGGCGAGGCGACGCCGAGCACCCGGCGCAGGAGCGCCTCCAGGCGGGCGGCGCGGAACGGCTTGCCGAGAAAGTCGTTCATGCCCGCCGCCAGGCACGCCTCGATGTCGTCGTGCAGCGCCTGCGCCGATTGGGCGACGATCGGCACAGCCGCGCGGCGCCGGTCGGCGAGCCCACGGATGCGCCGCGTCGCCTCGAGCCCGTCGATGTCGGGCAGACGGATGTCCATCAGAACGATGTCGAAGTCGTGGACCGCGGCCGCGGCGACCGCCGCCTCGCCGGTCGCCGCGATCACCGGATGATGGCCGGCGCGTTCGAGCAGGCCGCGCGCGACCAGGGCGTTGACCTCGTTGTCCTCGACCACCAGCACCTCGAGCGCGCGCGTCGGCAGGGCCGCCGGGGCGCCGGTCCCGTTCGCGGCGGCGGGCGAGGTGCTCGCGCCGTTCGCGAAGGGAACGGTGAAGGAGAAGCGGCTGCCCTCGCCGGGCCGGCTGTCGAGCGTCATGTGCCCGCCCATCAGATCGACGAGGCGCCGGCAGATCGCGAGGCCGAGGCCGGTGCCGCCGTAGCGGCGCGCGATCGATCCGTCGGATTGGGTGAAGGGCTCGAAGACCGCCTCGTGGCGCTCCGGCGCGATGCCGATGCCGGTGTCGGCGACGACGAAGCGCAGGACCCGCGTCTCGACCGAGCCGCCGAGATCCTCGACCGAGAGGCGGATGGTGCCGGCGGGGGTGAACTTCACCGCGTTGCCGACGAGATTGAGCAGGATCTGCCGCAGCTTGCCGGGATCGCCGACGACCGTCGCCGGCGCCGTGAGATCGACCACGAGATCGAGGTCGGGTTTGCGCCGCGCCATCGGCCGCATCAGGCCGACGACGGCGTCGACCACCGCCGCGACCGGGAAGGCGACGTGTTCGAGATCGAGCACGCCGGCCTCGATCTTGGAATAGTCGAGAATGTCGGCGACGACCGAGGAGAGGATCTCCGCCGATCGCCCGACCGCCTCGGCGCGCTCGCGGGTGGTCTCGTCGAGCGGGCTCGCCCGCAGCAGTTCCGCGACCCCGAGAATGCCGTGGATCGGCGTGCGGATCTCATGGCTCATGTTGGCGAGGAAGGCGGACTTCGCCCGGTTGGCCGCCTCCGCCTCCTCCTTCGCCTTGCGATATTCGGTGACGTCGACGAGGATGACGACGGTACCGAGATATTTCTCGGAGACGTCGAGCATGCGTTGCCTGCGGATGTCGAACCACCGCCGGCCGAGGCGGGTGTCGAGCTCGCGTTCGCACACCGGCTCCCGGCAGCTCTCCACGTCGAAGCCGAGCAGCGCCGTCAGATCGAGCGAGGCGCCGCCGTAATAGCCGGCGCCCGGGGTCCGCGTCACCGCGAAGAGCCGCGCGGCGGCATGGTTCATGTTCTCCACCCGGCCGTTCTCGCCGATGAGGAAGACCGGATCGTCGAGGCTCTCGAAGATCGTGAGATAGCGGTTCTTCTCGTTGGTGATCAGCCGGTTCTGCGCGCGCAGCTGCTCGACGTCCTCGACCGCCGAATGATCCGCCCACTCGTCGCAGAACCCGACCTCCATCCGGTCGAAGAAATTCTCGATCACCGCGACCCAGGCGCGTCGCTCGTCGTCGTCCGCCGCCTCGTCGCAGGCGAGATCGAGGTAGGTCCGCCGATAGCTCTTCATCAGACCGAGGAAGAGGCCGAGGGTGATGCCACGGGTGCGATGCCGGCGCGCCGCCTCGATGCCGTAGAAGGCGATGGGGTCGCGCCCGTATTCGGCCTCCGCGACCACGGCGGTGCAGGCCCGCCCCTCCGCCAGAACCGCCAGGAGCGGCGTCGAGAGCCCCCGGATCGAGGCGCGCCACGCCTGCTCGAGCGTCGAGGTGAAGGGCGTGTAGCCGCGCGCCTTGGCGTAGTCGATGATCCGCGCCGTGAGCCGATCTTCGTTCGCCGCCACGACGTCGTGGAGCCGTCGCATCTGGTCCATGCCGTCGTCCCGTCTTCGAACATCGCGACCTCGGAGGTCACGCACCATAGTCGAAGAAACGCGGCCGCGCTTCAGGAGGAATGCCGACGCCGCCCGCCCGACGAGGGGGCGTCAGCCGCTCGACTTCTCCGGTCCCGGCTTTTCCACCGGCACGTATTGGAGCGGCAGGGCGGTGGTGTACTTGATCTGCTCCATCGCGAAGGTGGTGGAGACGTCGGCGATGTCGATCTTGGCGATCAGACGCTTGTAGAAGGCGTCGTAGGCCTCGATGTCCGGCACCACCACCCTGAGGAGATAATCGACCTGCCCGGCCATCCGGTAGAATTCGACCACCTCCGGCATCTGCGCCACCACCTCGGCGAAGCGCTTCAGCCAATCGTCGGAATGGGTGTTGGTGGTGATCGAGACGAAGGCGGTCACCTTGGTGTTGACCTGTTTGGGATCGAGCACCGCCACCCGGCGCAGGATGATCCCGTCCTCCTCGAGCTTCTGGATCCGCCGCCAGCACGGCGTCGTCGACAGGCCGACCCGCCGGCCGATCTCGGCGACGGGCACCGTGCAGTCCTCTTGCAGGACCTGAAGGATCTTGCGGTCGATGCGGTCGATCACGGCGAAGGCTCCGAGTGAAGGGTATGAATTTCCAAAACCGTCGCCATTAGACGTGATCTTTTTTGCCATTCCGGTCAATCGACCGAGGAAAATAAAAATCAATTCCCAATCGAATCCCGTTCGGGAGCATGCGTCAGCGCCGCTGCGACCCGCCGGCGCAGTTCCGGTATCGCCTCCGCCTCGAACCAGGAATGCCGTTTCAGCCACGCCGAATTGCGCCAGGAGGGATGGGGCAGGGGAAACACCGTCGGCCCGCTCGTCCCGGTCGTGATCGCTCGCCAATCGGCGACGGTCTCGGTGAGCGAGGCCGCCGCGCGCGGCCCGAGATGCCACAGCTGCGCCGGCCGCCCCACCGCCAGAACCAGCTCGACCGCCGGCATCGCCGCCATCAGCCGCGCCCGCCACGCCGGCGCGCACTCGCGGCGCGGCGGCAGATCGCCGCCCTTGGCGTCGTGCCCGGGAAAGCAGAACCCCATCGCCAGCACCGCGACTTGCGCGCGGTCGTAGAAGATCGTCTCGTCGATCCCCATCCAGGCGCGGAGCCGGTCGCCCGACGGATCGGTGAAGGGCAGGCCGGAGGCATGGACCCTGACCCCCGGCGCCTGACCGGCGATCAGGATTCGCGCCGTCGCCGAGATCCGCACCACCGGGCGCGGTTCGTGCGGCAACGGTTTGCCCGACGGTGCGTCGCGGCAGATGCGACAGCCGGCGACCTCCGCCTCGAGCGCCACCAGCGACGGCGGCAACGGATCCTGCGTCATGGCGTCTCCTCACCCCTGCGGCTCAGTCGCCGCGCTCGCGACGGCGAAAGTCCTCGGGCGGTTCGAAGTCGCCCGCCCACAGCCCGCGCCGGTGGCGCCGTGCCTCCGCCTCCTCGGCCTCGTGGTCACCATAGGCGAGCGCCCAGCCGTCGCGCACCATCGCCGCGCCGAGATCGGTCGATCCGGCCCGGCAGCGGGCGAGCCCGCGACCATATTTGTCGAGCCGCTCCCAGGCGCAATCGAGCGGCCGTCCGCCGATCAGCGCCTCGAGATGGGCTCTCGCCTCCTCGCCGCAGGCGGTCGCGCGACCGTCGCGCCCACAGGTCTGAGCCAGCTCCGGCGCGTCGATGCCGACCAGTCGCAGCCGCACCCCGGCGATCGTCACGCTGTCGCCGTCGGCGAGCCGGGCGCGGCCGGCGAGGATGCCCCGCGCGGCGGCCGGCACGCCGGAACGCGGACCCGCCGACCAGTCGTTCCAGATGTGCACGGCGAGCCCGACCGCCGCCGCGCCGAGGACATATCCCCAGCGTCGCGCCGGTGTGGGAAAGCGGGGACGGGCGAGCAAGAATTTCACGAGGGCCCCCTCTCGGACTTCGTTAACCGTGATTCTGAGACCTTCGTTAAGCATTCCTCCGTAGCGTCTGGAGGCATCGGAAATCAAATTGACGCAAGGTCAGAGGGAAGGGCCGTGGAGGCGGTTTCGCCGATCCGCACCAACGACGGCAAGACCGCCGGAAACGCCGAGCGCAGCGCGCGTCGGCGCTCGATGACTCGCACCGTGCGCGACGTCCGCGAGCAGCTGGAATCGGGATCCACCATCAAGCCGGCCTTCGACTGGGAACTGATGGTCGAGCACGCTCGGCTGCGCCGCGCCGGCTCGCCCTGGCTCGGCGCGCTGATCGGCGCGATCGCGGTGATCGGCTTCCTGTGGACCGACCGCATCCTGCTCGCCTCCTGGGTGGTGATCGTCCTCATCAGCCACATGACGACGCTGGTCTTCGCCGGCCGCTTCCTGGCGCTCGAGCGTCAGGACGTCGAACTCGGGGCCTGGCGTCGCCGTTTCGCCGCGCTCGACGGTGCCTTCGGCCTGTCGCTGGGGCTTCTGTTCATTCTCCCGGGCAACGGCGGACTCGTCACCGACGTCTTCCAGTTCTCCTCGATGATGATCCTGGTGGCGGTCTGCGCGGTGCTCGCCGCCAACGTGCCCGCCGCCATGTTCGCCGCGACCATGCCGATCACGGTGATCACGGTCTTCGGCTATTTCGCGCGCCCCGACGCCTCCTTCGGGCCGATGCCGTCGCCCTCGGTGATCTTCGCGCTGATGGCGGTGATGACCCAGGCCTTCTTCATCGGCCTCGGCTACCGGCTGTTCCACGCCTCGCTCGCCGAGATCGAGGCGCGCGCCGAGAAGGACGCGCTGATCGTCGAGCTGGAACACGCCAACGCCCTCTCCGACGAGAGCCGGCGCAAGGCGGAGGAGGCCAATTTCGCCAAGTCCCGCTTCCTCGCCACCATGAGCCACGAATTGCGCACGCCGTTGAACGCCATCCTCGGCTTCTCCGAGGTGATCCGCGACGAGATCATGGGGCCGATGGAGAACGAGACCTATCGCGGCTACGTCGCCGACATCCACGACAGCGGCCGCCACCTGCTCGAGCTGATCAACGAGATCCTCGACATCTCCCGCATCGAGGCGGGGCGCTATTCGCTCAACGAGGAATCGGTGACGCTGCCCTACATCGTCGAGGACTGCGCCCACATGATCGGCCTCCGGGCGCGCTCGAAGGGCCTGACCATCGTCGAGCAATACGAGGAGGCCATGCCCAAGATCTGGGCCGACGAGCGCGCCATCCGCCAGATCGTCCTCAACCTGCTCTCCAACGCGGTCAAGTTCACCCCGACCGGCGGCACCATCACCGTGAAGGTCGGCTGGACCGCGGGCGGCGGCCAATACGTGGCGGTCAAGGACACCGGCCCCGGCATCCCCGAGGAGGAGATCCCGATCGTCCTGTCGCGCTTCGGTCAGGGGTCGATCGCCATCAAGTCGGCCGAGCAGGGCACCGGCCTCGGCCTCAACATCGTCCAGGCGCTGATCGGCATGCACGGCGGCACCTTCGACTTGAAGTCGAAGCTGCGCGAGGGCACCGAGGTGACGGTGACGATTCCGCAGTCGCGCGTCCTCGAGGTGATGCCGCGCATCGACGAACGCCCGGTCCGCCGCGCCGGCGCGGGTCGCTGAGCGAAATCGGCGCGAAACGCCGGGGGGCGGGCCCCGTCCTTCTTCCCTCGCGGGGGAAGGTGCCCGAAGGGCGGATGAGGGGGCCCGCGAAGCGGCGATCGACCCATCGTGCGACCCCATCCGACATCCGCCCGCACCTTCGCTCCCGGCGAGCCGAAGGCGAGGGAACGGAGCCCCGAGTGTGGCACTCCGCGAGGCACTCCCTTGGGGGAATGGATCCCCTTCCCCTCCGCTTCGGCCGGGGATGACGGCCGTGCGTCGGCCGTCGTGGGGACGACGGTCGTGAAGACGGCGGCAAGGGTCGCCTGCCGCCGCTCCGGGAACCGCCGTGAGCCCCGGGGCTCACTCCTTGTTCGAGACGCCCGCTTCCGCGAAGGTCGCCATGCCCGCGTGGCAGGCGGCGGCGGCGCGCACGATCGAGGCGGCGATCGCCGCGCCGGTGCCCTCGCCGAGACGCATGCCGAGATCGAGGAGCGCGGTCTTGCCCATCGCCTTCAGCGCCTTGCCGTGCGCCGGTTCGGCCGAGACGTGGGCGAAGAGGCAATGGTCGATCGCGCGCGGGTTCATCGCGTGGACCAGCGCCGCCGCCGCGGTGGTGACGAAACCGTCGACCACCACCGGCACCTTCTGATGACGCGCGGCGATGATCGCGCCGACCATCGCCGCGATCTCGCGGCCGCCGAGCCGGCGCAGGATCTCGAACGGATCCATCTCGCCGCCGATGCGCAGCACCGCCTGTTCCACCACCGCCGCCTTGTTGGCGAGCGCCGCGCCCTGGACGCCGGTGCCGGGGCCGACCCATTCGGCGGCGGTGCCGCCGTAGAGCGCCAGATAGATCGCCGAGGCGACCGCCGTGTTGCCGATGCCCATCTCGCCGAGGCACAGGAGATCGACGCCGCCGGCGAGTGATTCCATGCCGAAGGCCATGGTCGCGGCGCAGCCCTGGGCGTCGAAGGCGTCTTCTTCCGAGATGTCCGGGGTCGGCAGATCGAGCGCCAGCTCGAACACCTTGAGGCCGATGTCGCTCACCATGCAGATCTGATTGATCGCCGCCCCACCATTGGCGTAGTTGGCGACCATCTGTTTGGTGACTTCCGAGGGGAAGGCCGAGACGCCCTTGGCGGTGATGCCGTGATTGGCGGCGAAGACCGCGACCAGCGGCTTCTCCACCTTGGGCGGAATCTGCCCGGTCGCGGTCGCGAGCCATTCGGCGATGTCCTCGAGCCGGCCGAGCGAGCCCGGGATCTTGGTCAGTTGCGCGTCGCGGGCGCGATAGGCCTCGACCGCCGCCGTCTCCGGATCCGGCAGGAGATTGACGAGATCGCGGAAGTCGTCGAAGGGAGAAGGCGCGGTCATGGCAGATCCTCGTGAGGCTGAAGGGCTCTCGTGCGGGCCGTCTATACCTCGGGCGCTCGCGCGGCAAGCCGAAGCGGAGTCCGAAACGAAGGCGGGGAGCGGACGTCGGCGTCCGCGATCGTGGGGGAGGAAGTCGTGAGCGAACCGTCGACCCGACCCGTGACGTTTCTCGCCGGCCTCCTGGCGGAGACCGCGGCGATGGTGCGCTTCTGGTCGCGCCTGCCGCTGCCGCGTCTCGGCCCCGCCGACGATCTCGCCGAACCGCCGCCCTTCGCCCGCGCTCTGCGCATGCTGCCGCTCGCCGCGCTGATCGTCGTCGCGCCGGTGGCGATGATCGCGGCTCTCCTCGATCACACCGATCTCTCCGCCCTGGTGGTCGCCACCGTCACGGTGGTCGCCGCCACCCTGATCACCGGCGCCTTCCACGAAGACGGCCTCGCCGACGTCGCCGACGCCTTCGCCGGCGGGCGCACCGCCGAGCGCCGGCTGGCGATCATGAAGGACAGCCGCATCGGTGCCTTCGGTGGGGTCGCGCTCGCCGCACAGTTCGTTCTGCGCGTCGCGCTGATCGCCGATCTCCTGGAGCGCTTCGGCGGTTGGGCGGCGCTGCTCCTCGTCGCCGTCGCGCCGCTCGCCCGGGTCGCGCCGCTCGCGCTGATGGTGCTGTTGCCGCCGGCCCGCTCCGACGGTCTGGCGAAGTCCGTCGGCCGGCCGGAGACCATGGCGCTCGCCGTCGCCTTCGCCGTCGCCGCGGTGATCTTCCTGGCGGTGGTGCCGGCCGTCGTCGGCCCGGCCGAGGCGCTGGCGGCCTTCGGCGTCGCGCTCGGCGCTCTCACCGCGCTCGCCGCTCAGGCCAAGCGCGCGATCGGCGGCGTCACGGGCGACGTCGTCGGCGCCGGCACGCTCCTGTCCGAGATCGGCCTGCTGATCGGCCTCTCGATGTGACCGAGGCCGGGGCGCGGCTTGATCGCGCCGCCCGACCGCCCCATGTTGAGCCGGTCTCGAAGAGGTCGCCGATGCCGTCCGAAGTCCCCCCGATCGCCTCGCCCTGCCGCAAGCAGTGCCAACTCCATCCGATCGAGAAGGTCTGTCACGGCTGTTTCCGGACGATCGACGAGATCGCCAAGTGGACGAAGTTCACCGACGCCCGCCGCGCGAAGATCATCGACGATCTTCCCGCCCGCCGCGCCGCCCATGCCGAGAAGGAGGCCCGCCTGCGCGAGCGCCGCGAGGCGGCCGCGCGCGGCGCCTGAATTCGCCCCTCACGAGGCTGCGCGTTCCGCCACCGGCCGCCGCACCGCGTCGAGCGCCTCGCGCAACACCTCGAGCCCCGCCCCGCTCTCGATCGACTTCACCGTCAGGATCCGCCGCCACGTCCGCGCGCCCGGCCGTCCGGCGAAGAGGCCGAGCATGTGGCGCGTCACCTGCCCGAGCTTGGCGCCCGGCTCGGCGAGATGGGCGGCGACGTAGGGCTCCATCCGCTCGACCACCTCGAACGGATCGGGATCGGCGACCGCCTCGCCGAAGATCCGCCGATCGACCGCCGCCAGCAGCGCCGGCGTGTCGTAGGCCGCCCGCCCCAGCATCACCCCGTCGAGCCGCACGCCGTCGCGCGGGGCGAGCAGCGCCTCGGCCCGATCGAGATCGCCGATGCCGCCGTTGAGGGCGATCGGGAGGGTGGGATGAGCGGCCTTGATCGCGAAGACGAGATCGTAGTCGAGCGGCGGCACCGAGCGGTTCTCCTTCGGCGAAAGCCCCTGGAGCCACGCCTTGCGGGCATGGATCGTCAGCGAGGCGACACCCGCCGCCGCCACCTTCTCGACGAAGCCCGGCAGCATCACGGTGGGCTCGGCGTCGTCGATGCCGATCCGGCACTTGACCGAGACCGGCAGCGAAACCGCGCCGCGCATCGCATCGACGCACTCCGCCACCAGATCCGGCTCGGCCATCAGACAGGCGCCGAAGCGGCCCGACTGGACCCGGTCGGAAGGGCAGCCGCAATTGAGGTCGATCTGGTCGTAGCCGAACCCCTCGACGATCCGCGCGGCTTCCGCCAGCTGACGCGGGTCCGAGCCGCCGAGCTGGCACACCACCGGATGCTCCTCGGGCGAAAACCCGAGCAGCCGATCGCGATCGCCGTGGATCACCGCCGGCGCCGTCACCATCTCGGTGAAGAGCGCGGCGCGGCGCGTGAGGAGACGATGGAAGAACCGGCAATGCCGATCCGTCCAGTCCATCATCGGCGCGACCGAGAAACGCAGGGGCGAGACGGGGCTCACGAGCGGGATGTCTCCGAGAGGCGAAGGGAAGGCCGGTCTTCTACCGCGTCTCGCGGCGGGATGCGACCCTCTACCGGCCCGCGCTTGCCCGCCGGGCCTCGCCGACGCATGATCCGCGCCTCGCTTCGCCCCGCTGCCCGGACCCGCCCATGACGCCTCCCTCACGCTCGCACGAACCGATCGCCGGCGTGATCCTGGCGGGAGGGCAGGGGCGCCGGTTCGGTGGGGTCGACAAGGCCCTGCTCGATCTCGGCGGCCGGCCGCTCCTCGCCCATGTGGTCGACCGCTTCGCGCCACAGGTGGCGCCGCTCTTTCTCTCCGCCAACGGCGACCCCGGGCGGTTCGCTCCTTTCGGGGTCGAGGTCGTCGCCGATCCCTTCGCCGAACCGGCCGGCCCGCTCGCCGGGGTCGCCGCCGCCGGCTTGCGCCTGCGCGAGATCCGGCCCGAGATCGACCTCCTCGCCACCGTCGCGGTCGATACGCCGCACCTGCCGACGGATCTCGTCGCGCGCCTCGCCGCGGCTCTGGCGGCGGCTCCCGACGCCCGCGTCGCGATCGCCGCCTCGCAGGGCCGCAGCCATCCGGTGGCGGCGCTCCACCGTCTCGACGGGCTCGACGACCTCGTCGCCGGGCTCGCCGACGGCTCGATCCGCCGCGTGATGCGCTGGGTCGAGGCGCGCGGCCTCGTCACCGTGTCGTTCGAGAGCGAATGTGGTGACCCGTTCCTCAATCTCAATCGGCCGGAAGATCTGGCGGCGCTTGATCGATCGTGATCTCGAGCCGGAAAACCTCGCCGAACGGAGCATTCGCGAACGCCTCGCGACCTCTTGTCAGACGCGGCGGGATCTAGTCTAACCGTGGAACGCGCCGTGGACCGGGAGGTGCGCCGAAGACGCATGGTCCGCGGAGAACGTAGGGTATCGAGGAGACACGCACCCATGAAGCGCCGTCAGTTTCTCAAGAACGCGAGCGTCGGCACCGTCGCGGCCGCCGCGACCACCACGCTCGCCGCGCCGGCGATCGCTCAGTCCGCGCCCAAGATCAATTGGCGCATGACGTCGAGCTTCCCCAAGTCGCTGGACACGATCTACGGCGGCGCCGAAGTGCTCGCCAAGGCCGTTTCCGAAGCCACCGACGGCAATTTCCAGATCCAGGTCTTCGCGGCCGGCGAACTGGTCCCGGGCCTGCAGGCCGCGGACGCCGTGACCAACGGCACGCTCGAGATGTGCCACACCTGCTCCTACTATTACGTCGGCAAGGACCCGTCCTTCTGCTGGGGCACGGCGGCGCCCTTCGGCCTCAACGGCCGTCAGCTCAACGCCTGGTTCTACCATGGCGGCGGCAACGAGCTCTTGAACGAGTTCTACGCCAAGTACAACTTCATCGGTCTTCCCGGCGGCAACACCGGCACCCAGATGGGCGGCTGGTTCCGTAAGGAGATCAAGTCGGTCGCCGACATCGCCGGCCTGAAGATGCGCATGGGCGGCATCGCCGGCCGCGTCCTCGCCAAGCTCGGCGCGGTGCCGCAGATGATCGCCGGCGGCGACATCTATCCGGCGCTGGAGAAGGGCACCATCGACGGCGCCGAGTGGGTCGGTCCCTACGACGACGAGAAGCTCGGCTTCTACAAGGTCGCCCCGCACTACTACTATCCCGGTTGGTGGGAAGGCGGCGCGGCGATCCACTTCTTCATCAACAAGGAGAAGTGGGCTTCGCTGCCGAAGACCTATCAGTCGATCCTCACCTCGGCCGCGGCCATGGCCAACGTCGACATGCAGGCCAAGTACGACGCCAAGAACCCGGGCGCCCTCAAGCGTCTGGTGCAGAACGGCGCCCAGCTCCATCCCTTCCCGGCGGAAGTCATGGACGCCTGCTACAAGGCCGCCAACGAGCTCTATGCCGAGATCGGCAAGGAGAACGAGTGGTTCAAGAAGCTCCATGATTCGGTCATTGCCTTCCGCAACGACGAATATCTGTGGTGGCAGATCGCCGAATTCGGCTACGACGCCTTCATGATCCGCGCCCGTCGCGGCTGATCGCATCGCGCGACGTTCCATCGAAAGGCCCGGCGGTCCTCCGCCGGGCCTTTTTCGTCGTTCCGTCCCGTCCATCACCCCGATCGAAGCCGGGGGAAGGGCGCCTCCCGCCGTATTTTGAGGATTGCGTTCAACGCATATCTGCTAGTCTATTGGGGTGGGCATCGATCGGCCGAGTGGCCGGACGCTCCGGTTCCCCGTCGGGGAACCCAATCAGAAGCCGTGGCGACACGGCCGATCCCCTGACGACGCGCCGGAAGAGAAGCGCGCCGAACAACCGTTCTCTGGGAGGAGACGATATCATGCAACGTCGCAAGTTCCTGAAGGCCGCGTCGATGGGCGCCGGCGTCGCCGCCGCCTCGACCCTCGCCGCCCCGGCGATCGCTCAGACCGCTCCCAAAGTGTTGTGGCGCCTGACCTCGAGCTTCCCCAAGTCGCTCGACACGATCTACGGCGCCGCCGAGGTGCTGGCCAAGGCGGTCTCCGAGGCGACCGACGGCAATTTCCAGATCCAGGTCTTCGCCGGCGGCGAACTGGTCCCGGGCCTTCAGGCCGCCGACGCCGTCACCTCCGGCACGGTCGAGATGTGTCACACCGCGCCCTATTACTACGTCGGCAAGGATCCGACCTTCGCCTTCGGCACGGCGGTGCCCTTCGGCTTGAACTCTCGCCAGGAGAACGCGTGGTTCTATCATGGCGGCGGCATGGACCTGCTCAACGAGTTCTTCGCCAAATACAACATCTACAGCCTGCCCGGCGGCAACACGGGCACCCAGATGGGCGGCTGGTTCCGCAAGGAGATCAAGTCGGTCGCGGACCTGTCGGGGCTGAAGATGCGCATCGGCGGCCTCGCCGGCCGCGTGCTCGCCAAGCTCGGCGCCGTGCCCCAGCAGATCGCCGGCGGCGACATCTATCCCTCGCTCGAGAAGGGCACCATCGACGCCGCCGAATGGGTCGGCCCCTACGACGACGAGAAGCTCGGCTTCTACAAGGTCGCGCCGCACTACTATTATCCCGGCTGGTGGGAGGGCGGCGCCTCGCTGCACTTCTTCATCAACAAGGCCAAATGGGCGGAGCTGCCGAAGTCCTATCAGGCGATCGTCACCTCGGCGGCGGCCATGGCCAACGGCGACATGCAGGCCAAATACGACGCCCGCAACCCGGCCGCCCTGAAGCGTCTGGTCCAGAGCGGCGCCCAGCTCCATCCCTTCCCGACCGACGTGATGGACGCGGCGCAGAAGGCCTCCAACGAGCTCTACGCCGAGATCTCCAAGGACAACGAGTCCTTCAAGAAGATGCACGACGCCGTCATGGCCTTCCGCAACGACGAATATCTGTGGTGGCAGATCGCCGAATTCACCTACGACGCCTTCATGATCCGCGCCCGTCGCGGCTGAGGCCGCGTCCGCCACGCGGAGTGGACGTCTCGAAAGAAGAAGCCCCGGCGAGCGATCGCCGGGGCTTCGTCGTTCGGGGAGGAGCGCGCCCCGATCAGAACTTCGGCGGGGCGCCGAGGTCGAGCCCGGGGATCTCGATCGAGGGAATGTTGTCGAGCTGCTCCAGCGCCTTCTTCTGGTCGGCGAGGTTCGGCTTCTCCCGTTCCGAGACCACCAGACCGGGCGTCGTCATCACCAGCGTCACCATGATCAGCTGGATGATCACGAAGGGCACCGCGCCCCAGTAGATCTGGGTGGTCTTGACCGGCTCCATCGTCTTGCCGGTGATCTTGTCGATATACGGGCTGCGCGGCGCCACCGAGCGCAGGAAGAACAGCGCGAAGCCGAACGGCGGATGCATGAACGACGTCTGCATGTTGACGCCGAGCATGACGCCGAACCAGACGATCATCGTCTTGGCGATGTCCTCCGGCGTGGTCAGCCCGTACTGCGCCGCGATCATCAGCGCGGTCGGATCGGTGGTGAAGATCTTCTCCGCGGCGGGTTTCAACAGCGGAATGATGATGAAGGCCAGCTCGAAGAAGTCGAGGAAGAAGGCCAGGAGGAATACCGCGATGTTGACGACGATCAGGAAGCCGTAGAGGCCGCCCGGCAGCGACGACAGCATCTCCTCGACCCAGACGTGACCGTTGACGCCGTAGAAGGTCAGCGAGAACACGCGCGCGCCGATCAGGATGAAGACGACGAAGGCGGAGAGCTTGGCGGTGGATTCGGTCGCCTGGCGGACGATCTGGAAGTTGAAGCGGGTCGGATCCTTGTCGATCCACCGCTTCAGCGCCGCCAGCAGCATGGCGCCCGACGCGCCCATGGCGCCGCCTTCGGTCGGCGTGGCGACGCCGATGAAGATCGTGCCGAGCACCAGGAAGATCAGCGCCAGCGGCGGCACCATCACGAAGGTGGTCTGTTGGGCGATCTTCGACAGGAAGCGGAAGCCCAGATAGCGATTGCAGAGCCAGTTGACGACCGCGATCACGAAGGAGAAGGCCACCGCCACCGACATCGACAGGATGACGAAGTCGGCGCCACCCTTGGTCTCGGTCCGGGAGATGGTCCATACCCCGAGGATGCCGGAGACGATTACCAGGAGGGTGAGCGAGAGGATGCCGCGGCTCTCGTCACCCCCGGCCAGAACGCGGATCAACTTGATCACGAACAGCAGGAGAAGGACGACGATCACCAGCAACACGACGGCGCCGAGCGTGTCGCCGACGTTGCCGGACGAGAAGCCGGCGAGGATCGTGTCCTTGAGCCCCATGCCGAAGCCGACGGCGGCGGCGCCGAGACCGGCGAGGATCAGACCGGCGTTGGTGCGCGCCAGGATCGAGGCGGCCTTGGGGTCGGTTTCGCGGAAGCCGATCGCCTCGGTCGGCAGGCCCGGCACCGCCTTCGGGAAGAAGATCGTCACCAGGAAGACGTAGCCGGCATAGAGGCCGGCGAGCACCAATCCGGGGACGAAGGCGCCCTCGTACATCGAGCCGACGTCGGCGCCGAGCTGATCGGCCATGACGATCAGCACCAGCGAGGGCGGGATGATCTGCGCGAGCGTGCCCGAGGCCGCGATGACGCCGGTCGCCACCCGCCGATCGTAGCCGTAGCGCAGCATGATCGGCAGCGAGATCAGGCCCATCGAGATGACCGAGGCCGCGACCACGCCGGTGGTGGCGGCGAGCAGCGCGCCGACGAAGATCACCGCATAGGCGAGACCGCCACGGATCGTGCCGAACAACTGGCCGATGGTGTCGAGGAGGTCCTCGGCCATGCCGGAACGCTCGAGCACCAAGCCCATGAAGGTGAAGAAGGGAATCGCCAAGAGGACGTCGTTGTTCATGACGCCGTAGATGCGTTCCGGCAGCGTCTGCAACAGTACCCAGTCGAGATGGATCGTGCCGTGCGACACCGGCGCCAGCTCGACGCCGACGATGAAGTAGAACAGTCCGCATCCCGCCAGCGCGAAGGCGACCGGGTAGCCGAGCAGGAGGAACACCACCAGCGAGGCGAACATGATCGGGGCGATGTTGTGGGCGATGAACTCGGCCATGTGTCTCGTCCAATCGAAGGAAGGTCGGAAAAACCGCGTCGAGCCCGTCGGGTCGGCGGCGAGGGGGTCAGCGGGTTCCGGCGGCCTTGTCGGCGGCGAGCTTCTCGGCTTCGGCGAGCAGACGCGCGGCTTCGGCTTCCGCCGCCGCGTGGTGGCCGCCGACCGCATGAACGTCCTCGATGAGGCCGCGCATGATCGCGATCCGCTTGATCAACTCGGAGATCGCCTGGACGAGAAGGACCGCGAAACCGAGAACGATCAGGAATTTGGCCGGCCATTGCGGCAGTCCGCCGGCGTTGGACGACTGTTCGCCGAGCGCGAAGATCTGCCCCAGCGTCGTGACCGGCGACTGGTGGAAGGCATTGCCGAGGACGTCGCCGACCGAGGCGGCGTCGGGCAGCGAGCGCATCAGGAAGGGCAGGCCGGTGTAGAGGAATACCGCGACCATCGGCAGGAGGAAGAAGACGTGACCGATCATCTCGATCATGTTGCGCGTCTTCTTCGACAGGTTGGAATTCACGATGTCGATGCGGATGTGCTCGTTGGCCTGCAGCGTCCACGAGGCGCACAGCAGGAAGACGGCGCCGAACAGCACCCATTGCAGCTCGAGCCAAGTGTTCGACGAGGCGTCGAACACCTTGCGGATCACCGCGTTGATCGTCGAGATCAACACCGCCAGGACGATCAGCCACGCGGCCACGCGGCCGAGCCATGTGGTCGATCGGTCGATGGCGCGCGAAAAGGCGATGAATGCGTTCAAGCAGACGTCCTCCCTCGTCTCGGAGGCGGAGAAGTGCCGAAATTCATCGGCTTTTTCGACCGCTTCCGATGTCTGAACATCGTCACCTATAGCAAGGCGCGACGGGGAGTCCTAGCCGTCCGAGGGAGCGCGCGCGACATTTTAGACGCCGTCCGGCGCGCGTGTCGTTTTACGGTTCACGTTGCGGCAAGGGAGGGGGTCAATCGCCGTCCAGAGATGCCGACCGTCGATTGTAGAGGATCGACGACCACAAGGAGAGGCCGATCAGGGCGGCGCCGCCGAGGCCGGTGACCACTTCCGGAATCGGCACGAGAGTCTGGACGAACATGATCACCGCGAGGACGAAGACCGAATAGAAGGCGCCGTGCTCGAGGTAGCGATAGGAGGTGAGCGTGCCGCGCTCCACCAGCATGATCGTCATGGAGCGGACGTACATGGCGCCGATCCCCAGACCGATGGCGATGACGATCAGATCGTGGGTGAGCGCGAAGGCGCCGATCACGCCGTCGAAGGAGAAGCTCGCGTCGAGCACCTCGAGGTAGAGGAAGGCGCCGACGCCGCCCTTGGCGGTCTCGCGCAGCGTGCGCTGCGCCGCGTCGAGGACGCCGCCGATCACCTCCACCGCCAGGAAGGTGAGGAGCCCGTAGAGCCCGGCGAAGACGAAGGTGACCGACGCCTCGCCGCCGATGAGGTTGGAGAACAGCAACAGGAAGCCGATCGCCACCGCGACCTGGATGCCCTCGACCGTCGCGAAGCGCGCCATGTTCTTCTCGAGGACGAAGATCCAATGGACGTCCTTCTCCTGGTCGAAGAAATAGGTGAGGCCGACCATCATCAGGAAGGTGCCGCCGAAGGCGGCGATGGGCAGATGCGCCTCGTGCATGATGCGGGCGTATTCCGCCGGCCGGGTGGTCGCCAGATGCAGCGCCTCGGCCGGCCCGATCCGCGCCGCGATCGCGACGATCATCAGCGGGAACACGATGCGCATGCCGAAGACGGCGACGACGATGCCCCAGGTCAGGAAGCGTCGCTGCCAGATCGGCGCCATCTCCTTGAGCTTGTTGGCATTGACGATCGCGTTGTCGAACGAGAGCGAGATCTCGAGGATCGCCAGCACGGCGCAGATGAAGAAGAGCTTGCCCGCGCCCGACGCGCCGCCGCTCACGCCCCAGCCGTAGATCGCCGCGATCAGGAGCCCCACGACGGTGACCCCGAACGCTCCCCGGAAATAGTGGAGCGTCGGGCGGCGGGGAAGCGGATCGGACATGCGTGGCGGCCTCTGTGTCGCGGTCTCCGAGTGGAGGGGAGACGACGTTCGGTCCCGTCTTGTCGGATGGCGGGACGGTCCCGTCAAGCGCGTGGTTCGTCCCGAGCCCCGCGCGAGACGCGCTTCAGCCGCTCGCGGTGGAAGGTGTAGAGCCCGGTCGCCACCACGATCGCGGCGCCGATCAGCGTCGGTCCGTCCGGCGTGTCGCCGAAGAGCACGATGCCCCAGAGGAACGCCCACACCAGCAGCGTGTAGCGATAGGGCGCGATCGCCGAGGTCTCGGCCATCTGCGTCGCCTTGATCAGGCAGACGTAGCCGGTCAGGAGCGCCACCGAGGTCGCCATCAGCAGCACCGTCTGCGCCACGTTCGGCATCACCCAGACCGGAACCGTCGAGACCATCCCCTCGAAGGGCTGGAGCGCCAGCCCGAGCAGCGTCACCGTCACCGCCGTCGCCAGCGTCACCAGCGAGGTCGGCAGGCGCGTGCCGAGCCGCGCGGTGGAGACGTCGCGCGCCACCACGAAGCCGACCGACACCAGCACCCAGATCGAATTGGGCTCGAACCCGGCGACACCCGGCCGGACGATGATCATCACCCCGACGAAGCCGACCGCGATCGCGACCCACCGGCGCGGCCCCACCTTCTCGCCGAGGAACAGCGCCGCCGCCGCCGTCATCGCCAGCGGCGTCGCCTGAAACACCGCCGAGACGTTGGGCAGCGCCACATGGACCAGTGCCATCAGATAGAAGAGCGTCGCGCCGATCTCTCCGACGAGACGCAGCGCCACCGTCGGGGTGGCGAGATCCCGCGCTCGCCGCCACGACCCGTCGGCGGCGACGACCGCCGCCACCGCCAGCGAGGCGAACAGACCGCGCATGAAGATCGTCTCGCCGAGCGGCAGCTGCTGGGTCGCGAGCTTGGTCAACGCGTCGGAGAGATTGAACGCCGCCATGGCGATCGCCATCGCCAGAATGCCGCGACGATTGTCCCGAAGGTCGGTCATGGGGCCTCGAATCGGCGAATGACGGAAAGGAAGGGGGTAGGCGATACCACCCATAGCCTTTCGTCGAGTGCCCCGCCACCGGCTTCGTCGCGACCCGGCCCCGCGTTCGCGGCGGCCGTCGCGGTTCAGCCGCCGGTCGTGTTCATGTGCCGGTGCAACACGCCGTCACCGACCGTGCGGTCGATCACGAAATCGTGTCCCTTGGGCTTGCGCGCCACCGCCTCGCGGATCGCCGTCTCGATCGCTCCGTCGCTCTCGGGCTTCTCGCGCAGCACCTTGCGCAGGTCGGTGCTGTCGTCCTGGCCGAGACACATGTAGAGCGTGCCGGTGCAGGTCAGGCGGACGCGATTGCAGCTCTCGCAGAAGTTGTGGGTCATGGGCGTGATGAAGCCGAGCCGCCCGCCGGTCTCCGCCACCCGCACGTACCGCGCCGGCCCGCCCGAGCTGACGTCGAGGTCGGCGAGCGTCCACCGCGTCTCGAGATCGGCGCGCACCTTCGACAGCGGCAGATACTGATCGGCGCGCTCGCCGCCGACCTCGCCGAGCGGCATCGTCTCGATCAGCGTCATCGCCATGCCGCGGCCATGGGCGAAGCGCAGGAGATCGTCGATCTCGCCGTCGTTGAACCCCTTGACCGCCACCGTGTTGATCTTGACGTCGAGCCCGGCCGCCAGCGCCGCGTCGAGACCGGCGAGGACCGGCCCGATCTCGCCCCAGCGGGTGATCTTGCGGAACTTGTCCGCGTCGAGCGTGTCGAGCGAGACGTTGATGCGGCGAATGCCGAGGTCGGCCAGTTCGCGCGCCCGGTGAGCGAGTTGCGACCCGTTGGTGGTCAGCGTCAACTCGTCGAGGGCGCCGCTCTCGAGATGGCGGGCGAGCGAGGCGATCAGCGTCATCACGCCCTTGCGCACCAGCGGCTCGCCGCCGGTCAGGCGAATCTTGCGCGTGCCGAGCCCGACGAAGGCCGAGCACAGCCGGTCGAGTTCCTCGAGGCTGAGCACGTCCCGCTTGGGCAGGAACGTCATGTCCTCCGACATGCAGTAGTGGCAGCGGAAGTCGCAGCGGTCGGTGACCGAGACGCGCAGATAGCGGATGGTGCGCCCGAACGGATCGACCAGAGGCGCCGGTCGTTCGGCTCCGCGTCGCTCCGTCCCGAATAGTGCGGTCATGCTCGTCTCCTCGCCGATCGTCGCCAGGAACCATATGGCGCGACGGCCCCGCGTCAACCGGCACGCTTGTCCCAATCCCCGACAGGGCCTATTGGCGAGGGGAAATTCGCACCAAAGGAGGAAGCGCGATGACCGAGGTGAACGTCTGGCCGACCGAATTGCGGCTGACGAAGGATCGCAGGACCCTGGTCGTCACCTTCGAGACCGGCGAGCGTCTCGAACTCCCGGCCGAATATCTGCGCGTCCGCAGTCCCTCCGCCGAGGTCCAGGGCCACGCCCCCGACCAGCGCAAGACGGTGGCCGGCAAGCGCAACGTCGAGATCCTGTCGATCGAGGAGGTCGGCAACTACGCCGTGAAGCTCTCCTTCGACGATCTCCATTCGACCGGCATCTACACCTGGGACCACCTCGCCGAACTCGGCCGCGACTACGATCGCTCCTGGGCGGCGTATCTCGACGAACTCGCCGCCAAGGGCCTCTCGCGCGATCGCTGAGCCGCACCCGGCCGCGTGACGCCCGGGGGTCGGAAACGAAAGAGGCCGGCGATTCCCTCGCCGGCCTCTTTCCATTTCATGGACGCTCGCGCGTCGATCAGTTGATCACGACCACGCGGGCGCCGACGCGGACGCGCTCGTAGAGGTCGGTCACGTCGTCGTTGGTCATGCGGAAGCAGCCCGACGACACCGCCTGACCGATCGTCCAGGGCTCGTTGGAGCCGTGGATGCGATAGTAGGTCGAGCCGATGTACATGGCGCGGGCGCCGAGCGGGTTCTCCGGACCGCCGGCCATGTAGGCGGGCAGGTGCGGCTGACGGCGGCGCATCTCCGGGGGCGGGGTCCAGCCCGGCCACTCGGCCTTGCGGGTCACGGTGTGCTGACCGGCCCAGGCGAAGCCCGGACGGCCGACGCCGATGCCGTAGCGGAGCGCCTTACCGTTGTCGAGCACGAGATAGAGACGACGCTCGGCGGTCTTCACGACCACGGTGCCGGGCGCGTAGCGGCCGTCGAACGAGACGATTTCGCGCGGAACCGGCGTGAAATTCGGTGCGGAGGACGAATAGTTGCTCGCCCCCGGGCCTTCGACGACGTTGCCGAGCGCGTCGTAACGCGACTGAACCGCCGGATTGTATTCCGCGCCCGCCGGAACGGACAGGGACACGGCCCCGACCACAACGGCAGCCGCCACAAGCATAGACCCGCGCATACCACGCCCTCGTCGATATCGAAATCTCGAATGAATCGGGACCGGGGAGAACGTCGTCCGTCCCGGTCGTCGTGCGTATAATGGCGGATGGCTCCGCGACGGGGCAAGGGCCGGACGGCCACCGGACGGGGGGAACCGTCCGCCGTGACGATATTGCCACCCGCCTGTGTTCGCGATGCAACGGCCGACACGGCCTCGAGGTGCCCCAAGGAGAGCGAACGGGTCGTTTCGGCACGCTCGTGAAACGATTTCTCGAGAATTTTCGCGGGAGCCGAGCGCGATTATGGCCTTGCCCGTACGGCGCGACTCGCGCCGAGGTGGTGGCGCCAGCCCATCGAATCGCGCCCCTGAAAGCCGAAGACCCGCGCCGATCGCTCGACGCGGGTCTCCTCTGGGGAACGTGGAGGACGCCGGCGATCAGCCGAGGTTCAACTCCTTGAAGAAGTCGTTGCCCTTGTCGTCACAGACGATGAAGGCCGGGAAGTCGACGACGTCGATGCGCCAGATCGCTTCCATGCCGAGTTCCGGGTACTCGATGCACTCCACCTTCTTGATGCAGTCCTGCGCCAGACGCGCCGCCGGGCCGCCGATCGAGCCGAGGTAGAAGCCGCCGTACTTGTTGCAGGCGTCGCGCACCGCCGCCGAGCGATTGCCCTTGGCGAGCATCACCATCGACCCGCCGAACGACTGGAACTGGTCGACGTAGCTGTCCATGCGTCCCGCCGTGGTCGGGCCGAAGGAGCCGGAGGCCATGCCTTCCGGGGTCTTGGCGGGACCGGCGTAATAGATCGGGTGGTTCTTGAAATAGTCGGGCATGCCCTCGCCCTTCTCCAGCCGCTCGCGGATCTTGGCATGGGCGAGGTCGCGGGCGACGATCAGCGGGCCGGTCAGCGACAGACGCGTCTTGATCGGATACTTGGAGAGCTCGGCGAGAATCTCGGCCATCGGCCGGTTCAGGTCGATCTTCACCACGTCGGTGTCGAGGTGGTCGTCGCCGATCTCGGGCATGTACTGCGCCGGATCGTGCTCGAGCTCCTCGATGTAGACGCCGTCCTTGGTGATCTTGCCGAGGCACTGACGGTCGGCCGAGCAGGAGACGCCCATGCCGATCGGCAGCGAGGCGCCGTGACGCGGCAGACGGATCACGCGGACGTCGTGGCAGAAGTACTTGCCGCCGAACTGCGCGCCGACGCCGGAGGCCTGCGTCAGCTTCAGGACCTTCTCTTCCATGTCGAGGTCGCGGAAGGCGTGGCCGAGTTCGGATCCTCGCGTCGGCAGTCCGTCGAGGTAGCGCGCCGAGGCGAGCTTCACGGTCTTGAGGTTCAGTTCCGCCGAAGTTCCGCCGATGACGATCGCCAGATGATAGGGCGGGCAGGCGGCGGTGCCCAGCGTCAGGATCTTCTCCTTGATGAAGGCGAGCATCCGGTCTTCGGTCAGCATCGACGGGGTCTGCTGGAAGAGATAGGTCTTGTTGGCCGAGCCGCCGCCCTTGGCCATGAAGAGGAACTTGTAGGCGTCCTCGCCGTCCTCGTAGATGTCGATCTGCGCCGGAAGGTTGGTCTTGGTGTTCTTCTCCTCGTACATGGTGATCGGCGCGAGCTGCGAGTAACGCAGATTGCGCTTCAGATACGAGTCGCGCACGCCCTCCGAGAGCGCCGCCTCGTCGCCGCCCTTGGTGAAGACCCGGCGGCCTTTCTTACCCATGACGATGGCGGTGCCGGTGTCCTGGCACATCGGCAGCACGCCGCCGGCCGAGATGCAGGCGTTCTTCAGAAGATCGAGCGCCACGAACTTGTCGTTCTCGGTCGCTTCCGGGTCCTTCAGGATCTTGGCGAGCTGGGCGAGATGGCCGGGGCGCAGATAATGCGAGATCTCACCGAGCGCGGTCTCCGCCAGCAGCTTCAGCGCGGCCGGATCGACCACCAGCATCTCCTCGCCCTGGAAGGTCTCGACCTTCACGAAGTCCGAGGTGAGCTTGCGCCAGGGCGTCGTGTCCTTGGCGAGCGGGAACATCTCGGAATACTGGAAAGCCGGGGTCTCGGTGGTCATCTCTCAACGTCTCCCGAAGGCGAGGGGTCTCGCGAAGGACGTGGAAGGCGCGGGCGACCGACGCCGTTCCTGCGGCGGATCGCCGCGAATGCCGCGTTCTAGAACGCTTCCATCGCCACGCCAAGGCGTCGTTTGGTCGGGGGGCGAAAACGACGATCCCCGCGCCGGTGGGCGCGGGGATCCGTCTTCGAGGATGTGGGTTCGCCTCAGGGCATCAGCACATAGGTGCCGGGGGCGTCGCAGAGCGGGGCGTAGCCCTTGTCGGGCGCGCCCATGGGCGGCGGGGCGACCTTCTCGCCGGAGCGGGCGGCGAGCCAGTCGAACCAGGCGAGCCACCACGAGCCCTCGTGGGCCTTGGCGGTCTCGCCCCAATGCTCGGGATCGACATAGGGCGCGTCGGCCGGCTTGGTGGCGATGCGATAGGCACGATGCTTGTGGCCGGGCTCCGAGACGATGCCGGCGTTGTGGCCGCCGGTGGTCAGCACGAAGGTCACCTCCGAGTCGGAGAGCAGCGTGATCTTGTGCACCGACTTCCACGGCGCGACGTGGTCGGTCTCGGTGCCGACGGCGAAGATCGGGACCTGGATGTCCTCGATCGCGATCGAGGTCTCGCCGACGTGATGCCGGCCCTCGGCCAGATCGTTGTCGAGGAAGAGATGCTGGAGATATTCGGCGTGCATCCGGAAGGGCATCCGGGTGGCGTCGGCGTTCCAGGCCATCAGGTCGTTCATGGCGACGCGTTTGCCGAGCAGATAGTCGTGCACCATCTTCGACCAGACGAGATCGCGCGAGCGCAGCATCTGGAAGGCGCCCGACATCTGCTTGGTGTCGAGATAGCCGCGCTCCCACATCATGTCCTCGAGCAGCGACAGCTGGCTCTCGTCGATGAAGAGCATCAGCTCGCCCGCCTGCGTGAAGTCGGTCTGAGCGGCGAGCAGCGTCAGCGAGCCGAAGCGCTCGTCGCCGTCGCGGGCCTGACGCGCCGCCTCGATCGACATCAGCGTGCCGCCGAGACAATAGCCGACGCCGTGCACCTTGGTCGGGCCGCAGATCGCCTCGATCGCCTCGAGGGCGGCGACCGGACCCAGTTCGCGATAGGCCTCGAGGCCGAGATCGCGATCCTCGCTGCCCGGGTTCTTCCACGAGATGCAGAACACGGTGAAGCCCGCCGCCACCAGATGACGGATCATCGAATTGTGGGGGCTGAGATCGAGGATGTAGTACTTCATGATCCAGGCCGGGATGATCAGGATCGGCTCGGGATGGACCTCGTTGGTGGTCGGCCCGTACTGGATCAGCTCGATCAGCCGGTTGCGGAACACGACCTTGCCGGGCGTCGTCGCGACGGTGCCGCCGGGACGGAAGTTCTCGAAGCCTTCCGGCGGCATCTCGGCGAACTGGCGCTCGGCGTCGTCGATCGCGTTGGTGAGCCCGCGCTGCAGATTGGCGCCGCCCTCCTTCATCGTCGCGTCGAGCACTTCCGGATTGGTCGGCGCCCAGTTCGACGGCGAGAACACGTCGAGGATCTGGCGCGCCGAGAATTCGACCATGCGCAGGTGATGCGGGCTCGCGCCGCGCACGTTGGTGGTCGCCTCCTTCCACCACGCCTCCGAGAGCTGGAAGGCGTCGGCCATCAGGCGGAACGGCATCTGGTTCCAGGCGGGATTGCGGAAGCGCGGGTCGCGCGAGGCCTCGTGGATGGCGTCCTTGCCGTCGACCATCGCGTCGGTGGCGACGCGGCCGAACTCGATCCACTTGTGCATGGCGGAATCGACCAGCGCGCCGAGCTTGCCCGGCGAGGCCGCCAGGTGCATCGCCCAGTCGAACTGCGCCATCGCCATCGCCGCCGGGCTCATCCCGCCGGTGAAGCGCGCGATCATCGCGTGCGACGCCCGGTCGATCACGTCCGCCGCCTCGAGGCGCGGATTGAGCTCGACCACATGCGGCTCCTGACGCAGCTTGCGCGACACCGGCGTCGGCGAGAGCCGCGGCTCGGCCGCCACGACGGCGCCTTCGGCGGGCAGGGGTTTCTTTTCGATCACGGCGGTCGACATGCATCCTCCTCTCGGAGGCGCCTCCCGCCCCCGTCGCCGGGATCCACGCTCGAGAAGAGCGGACCCCGTCCGATTCGCGCCTTTATAGGCAGTGCAATAAAGGCGTTTTCGCGCCGCACACTAGCGCGGAACGCGTGGCTCGCCATGATTCCCATCAATTTCCGCATGGGGGAAATTTCAGATGAGGATACGTCCGTCGACGACCCGCCCCTCCCAGGCGTCGAGGAAGTCCTCGACCGAGAGCGCCCGGAAATCCGGCACCGCGCGTCTCAGCACCGCGTGCGGCCAGTCCCACCAGGCGAGCCGCATCAGCCGGTCCTCGATCGCCTCCGAGAAGCGCCGCCGGATCGGCCGCGCCGGATTGCCGGCGACGATCGTATAGGGCGCCACGTCCTTGGTGACGATCGCCCCCGCCCCGACGATCGCCCCGGTGCCGATCGTCCGCCCCGGCAGCACGATCGCCGCCCGGCCGATCCAGGCGTCGGGCCCGATCACCACCCGCTCGGCCCGCCGCCGCTCGAACTCTTCCGTCTCGTCGGCGACGTCCTCGAAATACTGCCAGGAGCGATAGGTGAAATGCGCCTGCGCCGCCCGTTCCATCGGATGGTTGGCCGGATTGATCCCGACCATCGCCCCGATCGAGACGAATTTGCCGATGTCGGCATAGACGATCTCGCAGTCGTTGACCGCGTAGGAATAGTCGCCGAACGCGGTCTCGATCACCGTCGTGCGCGCGCCGATCTTGACGAATTTCCCGAAGCGGCTGTCGCGGGTGACGGCGGTCTCGTGGATCAGCGGCCGGGCCCCGAGCCGCTTCTTGCGCACATGCGCCGGCAGACCTTCGTCGCCATGGGCTCCGGTCGGCGGGGGAGGGGAGGGTCGCTGGGTCATCGTCTCGACATTTCTTGCAGGCTTGACCGAAATACGCACGAAAGCCGTCATTTCCGCTTCGTGGATCGACGATATCGACCAATTGACGAGCGAATACCATCCCGTCTCGAGGGAAAGGCCGTTGCGGCTCGCGTCTCGCGGGGGCATCGGATGGTGCGACGCAATGGCCCGGCGCGTCGAGGGGGGATTGCCGCCCCTCGCGCCGGACGAGATCGATGGAGACGACGATGAAGAACGAGAGCCTGTATTCGTTCCTGGAGAAATGGGCCGGCCAGGATCAGCTGAAGCGGGACGTCGCCGCCACCGTTCATGCTCTCGCCGACGCCGGCCGCGACATCGCCGCGCTGGTCTCCGACGGCCCCCTCGCCGGCGAACTCGCCGCCGCCATGACCGAGAACGTCCAGGGCGAGGTCCAGAAGTTCCTCGATGTCCATTCCAACGACCTTCTGATCGAGGCCTGCAAGCGGGCGCCCGTCGCCGCCATCGCCTCCGAGGAGTTGGATCACCCGATCGCGCTGCACCACGACGGCACCGTCCTGGTCGCGGTCGATCCGCTCGACGGCTCGTCGAACATCGACACCAACGTCTCGATCGGCACGATCTTCTCGATCCTGAAGTCGCCCGACCATGTCGACGCCTCGACCCACGACGCCTTCCTTCAGAAGGGCCGCGACCAGCTCGCCGCCGGCTACATTCTCTACGGACCGCAGACGACCCTGGTGATGACCCTCGGCAAGGGCACCCAGATGTTCACCCTCGACCGTCGCCGCGGCACCTTCATCCTCACCAACCGGGCGATGAAGATCCCCGAGAAGACCAAGGAATTCGCCATCAACTCGTCGAACCGGCGTCATTGGAACGCACCCACCCGGCGCTACATCGACGAATGCGTCCACGGCGCCGAGGGCGCCCGCGGCGAGGACACCAACATGCGCTGGGTCGGCAGCCTCGTCGCCGACGGCCATCGCATTCTGGTGCGCGGCGGCGTCTATCTCTACCCGGCCGACAAGCGCAAGGGCTACGACGAGGGCCGTCTGCGCCTGATCTACGAATCGAACCCGATCGGCTGGGTGGTCGAACAGGCCGGCGGCGCCGTCTCGACCGGCAATGAGAACCTGCTCGATCTCGAGCCGCGCGTGCTCCATCAGCGCATCCCGCTGATCTTCGGCTCCCGCCACGAGGTGGAACGCATCGAGAGCCATCACGTCGTCGACGAGGACGAGCGCGAAGCGGCGGAGTGACACTCCGCAAGCGATGCCGCCGCCGGAAGATCTGGCGGCGGGGATCGGCGAAATCGGCGCGCGGTCGGGGACGGCCGCGCGCTTTTTCGTGGCGCCCGGTTGACTTTCGTCGCAGGCTCTGGCGCTTGACCCCTCTGTGATCGCGCCGAAAGCGCCCGATCCCGCCGGTTCCCGCGGCGAGGCCGATTGGCCGCAGCGGCGGAGGCGGTGAAACATGGTATCGCGTTGCCACACGATGGCGGTCGTGATCACGGCCGGCCATCGATCCGAGGAGAGTTCGAGATGACGAAGCCCGTGACCGACGCACTGACCTGGAAGGTCTCGGCCGCGATCCGCGCCCTCGCCATGGACGCCGTGCAGGCCGCCAATTCCGGCCACCCCGGCGCCCCGATGGGCATGGCCGAGATCGCGTCCGTGTTGTGGCGCGAGCACCTCTCCTTCGATCCGAAGAAGCCCAAATGGCCGAACCGCGACCGTTTCGTCCTGTCGAACGGCCACGGTTCGATGCTGCTCTACGCGCTCCTGCACCTGACCGGCTTCGACGTCTCGATCGACGACATCAAGTCCTTCCGCCAGCTCCATTCCAGGACGCCCGGCCATCCCGAGTTCGGCTACACGCCGGGCATCGAGACCACCACCGGCCCGCTCGGCCAGGGCATCGCCAACGCCGTCGGCATGGCCATCGCCGAGCGCACCCTCGCCGCCCAGTTCAACCGTCCGGGCCACGAGATCGTCGATCATCGCACCTGGGTCTTCGTCGGCGACGGCTGCCTGATGGAGGGCGTCTCCCACGAGGTCTCCTCGCTCGCCGGCACGCTGGGCCTCGGTAAGCTCAAGGTGGTCTGGGACGACAACGGCATCTCGATCGACGGCAAGGTCGCCGAATGGTTCGGCGAGGACGTCTGCGCCCGCTACGAGGCCTACGGCTGGCACGTCGTCCGCGACGTCGACGGCCACGACCCGCGCGCCCTCGATGCCGCCATGAAGGCGGCCGAGGCGATCACCACCAAGCCGGTGCTTATCCAGGCCAAGACCGTCATCGGCAAGGGCGCGCCCAAGAAGCAGGGCACCGAGGGCGCCCACGGCGCCCCGCTCGGCGCCGAGGAGATCGCCGCCGTCCGCGTCGCCATGGACTGGCCCTATGCGCCCTTCGAGATCCCCGACGACGTCCGCGCCGAATGGGACCGCACCACCCGCGGCGCCGAACTCTCCGGCACCTGGGAGACCCGCTTCGCCGCCTATGCCGAGGCCCATCCCGATCTCGCCGCCGAATTCACCCGGCGGACGAACCACGAGATGCCCGCCGATTTCGACGCTCTCGCCCAGGCCGCCCTCGAGGCGGTCGCCGCCGAGGCCGCGACCATCGCCACCCGCAAGGCGAGCCAGAACGCGCTTCAGCGCCTCGGCCCGATCCTGCCGGAATTCATGGGCGGCTCGGCCGACCTCACCCATTCCAACCTGACCAACTACAAGGGTCAGACCCCGATCACCCGCGATCCCGCCGGCAATGCCGTGCTCTACGGCGTGCGCGAGTTCGGCATGACCGCGATCGCCAACGGCATGGCGCTCCACGGCGGCTTCCTGCCCTATGTCGCGACCTTCCTGGTCTTCTCCGACTACGCCCGCAACGCGGTGCGCATGTCGGCGCTGATGAAGCAGAAGGTGGTGCACGTCTATACCCACGATTCGATCGGTCTCGGCGAGGACGGCCCCACCCATCAGCCGGTCGAGCACGCCGAGGCGCTGCGCGTCATCCCGAACCTCGACGTCTGGCGTCCCTGCGACGCCGTCGAGACCCAGGCCGCCTGGACCAGCGCGGTGACCCGCGCCGACGGCCCCTCGGCCCTGCTCCTGTCGCGCCAGAACCTCGCCCATCAGCCCCGCTCGCCCGAGCAGCTCGCGGCGATCGCCTCGGGCGGCTACGTCCTGGTCGAGCCCGCGTCCGCGCCGAAGGCGGTGATCGTCGCCACCGGATCGGAGGTCCAGCTCGCGGTCGCCGCGGCGAAGACGCTCGGTGAGGAGGGGCTCCCCGTCCGCGTCGTCTCGATGCCCTGCGTCGAGGCCTTCGAGCGCAAGCCGAAGGCCGAGCAGGACGCGGTCCTGCCCGATCTTCCGACCGTCGTGGTCGAGGCCGGCGTGACCCGCGGCTGGTGGAAGATCGCCGGCCGCACCGGCGCGGTGATCGGCATCGATCGCTTCGGCGAGAGCGCCCCGGAAAAGGCTCTGTGGCCGTTGTTCGGTTTCACCGCCGAGAACGTCGCCGCGACGGTCCGCCGCATCGTCGGCTGAAGCGAAGAAATTCACCGCGATGCGAGCAACTTCTTGCATCGCGGTGAAGGGTGTCCGTCGAAACCCCGTCCGTGACTTTCACGATGAGCGAACGTTTCACTTGAAAGCCCACGCCCGTGGTTTAAACCGAAACCAGTCGAGCGGGGCCGCGTTCGGCCTCACCCTCGAACAGTTCTGAGGAGACCCCGATGCCTCTCGTTTCCATGCGCCAGTTGCTCGACCATGCCGCCGAAAACGGCTACGGCCTGCCGGCCTTCAACGTGAACAATCTCGAGCAGGTCCGCGCCGTGATGGAAGCGGCCCGCGCGACCAAGAGCCCGGTCATCCTCCAGGGTTCCGCCGGCGCCCGCAAATATGCCGGCGAGGCCTTCCTGCGCCACCTCATCCTGGCGGCGATCGAAGCCTATCCCGAGATCCCCGTCTGCATGCATCAGGACCACGGCGCCTCGCCGGCGGTCTGTCAGGCGGCGATTCGCTCCGGCTTCACCTCGGTGATGATGGACGGCTCGCTCCAGGCCGACGGCAAGACCGTCGCCTCCTACGAGTACAACGTCGAGACGACCCGCACCGTCGTCAACTTCGCCCATTCGATCGGCGTCTCCGTCGAAGGCGAGCTCGGCGTGCTCGGCAGCCTCGAGACCATGAAGGGCGACAAGGAGGACGGTCACGGCGCCGAGGGCACCATGACCCGCGAGCAGCTCCTGACCGATCCCGATCAGGCCGCCGACTTCGTCAAGAAGACCCAGGTCGACGCCCTCGCCATCGCCATCGGCACCTCGCACGGCGCCTACAAGTTCACCAAGAAGCCGACCGGCGAGATCCTCGCCATCTCGCGCATCAAGGAGATCCATGCCCGCATCCCGAACACCCATCTGGTGATGCACGGCTCCTCCTCGGTTCCGCAGGAACTCCTCGCCGAGATCCGTGAATTCGGCGGCGACATGAAGGAGACCTACGGCGTTCCGGTCGAGGAGATCGTCGAGGGCATCAAGTACGGCGTCCGCAAGGTCAACATCGACACCGACCTGCGTCTCGCCATGACCGGCGCGATCCGCCGCATGATGGCCGAGAAGCCGAGCGAGTTCGACCCGCGCAAGTACAATGCCGAGGCCCAGAAGGCCGCCTCCAAGGTCTGCAAGGCCCGTTACGAGGCCTTCGGCGCCGCCGGCCAGGCCGACAAGATCAAGCCGATGCCGCTCGAGGACATGGCCGCCGCCTATGCCTCCGGCAAGCTCGAGCAGATCGTGAAGTGATCTCACGCGGCGGGCGCCTCGCCGCCCGCCCGTGACGGGTTCGAGGAAACGTGCGTGGGGGCAAACCCGCGCCGCCCGGGAGAGACGCCGCCGCGGAGCGATCCGCGGCGTCGTCGTTCCCATCGCGTCCCCCGTCAGGATCGCCCGGCCGCGCCGGCGTCGCCGCCCGCGTCGAGCCGTTCGTAGACCGCCTCGGCGATCGGCAACAGGCCGTCGCGATCGAGCGGCGCCGTCACCGCGAAGCCCCAGCCGCGATCGACCCAGGCGAAGGTCGAGGACGTCGCGTCCTTGCGGAAGCGGAAGGCGGTGGTCTCGCCGTCGATCGCCTGGACCCACAGCGTCATCCGCTTGCCGCCGGCGTCCTCGTACATCAGTTGCGCCGCCGCCGTCGTCCCCGCCGGCAGCAGCCGCCCGCCGATCAGCTTCCAGCCGAGCCCCGCGAGATCCGGCGCGACGATGCGCCGGCCGAGCCGTTTCGACAGCCAGCCGACGAGATGCGCCTCGCGGCCCGCGTCGACCTCGACCGGATGCGCCACCTCGACCACGAAGGTGCGATGCGCCGCGCTCGCCTCTTCCGCCACGGTGGCATAGGCCGGCACCCGGACCGTCCCCGGGTCGTCGTAGCGTCGGGTCACCGCCGCTCCGGCCCCCATCCCGATCGCGAAGATCAGGCCCGCCGCCGCGATCCGCCCGAGCCCGCCGCCGCGACGGCGACGCTCGGCCTGGAGGGCGGCGATCCGCAGCCGGCTCGGGATCGGCTCGGCGGCGATCGGCGCCAGCGCCTCGCGCAGCGCCTCGCGGTCGCGCCGTTCGGCGGCGATCCGCGCGCCGACGTCGGGTGAACCGGCGACGAAAGCGTCCACGGCGGCGGCGCGCTCGGGCGTCAGCCGGCCGTCGACCGCCGCGACGAGATCGTCTTCACCGATGGGAGGTCGCTCGCCGCTCATGTCACTTCACTCGTCTCAGAAGGGGGATGCGTCCGGTTTCCAGGATCGCGCGGAACCGCTGCCGGCCCCGGGCGAGGCGCGACATCACGGTGCCGATGGGAATGCCGAGAACCCGCGCCGCCTCCTCATAGGAGAGGTCCTCGACGCCGACCAGGAGCAACAGCGACTTCTGCTCCTCCGGCAGCAACTCGAGCGCGGCGAGCGCGTCGCGCACGCCGAGCCCGCCGTCCTGATCGGGCGCGATCGCCGGCATCGCGTCTTCGTCGATCGCCACCGCCCGGCCCTGTCGTCGCCGTTGCCGCAGTCGATCGAGATGGAGATTGCGCAGGATGGTGAAGAGCCACGGGCGGGGATCCTCGCCCGGCCGCCGCATCCACCAGCGCGACAGCGCGCGCTCGAGACAATCCTGGACGAGATCGTCGGCGACGTCCGGGTCGCCGACGAGCGCGCGGGCATAGCGGCGCAGAGCCGGGATCTGCGGTTCGAGCAGGGCGGTGGGGTCCGTCCGCGACATGGTGTCGGTCCTCGAGCGAGGCAGTCTCGGGGGTGCGCGCCGTCGATCAGGGCTTGGCCAGGCTCCAGGCCCCGTTCAGGAAACCGTCGCCGGTGGTGTCGCCGGGCTTGGTGTCCTTGACCCAAGCATAGAGCGGTTTGCCCTTGTAGGCCCATTGCTTGGAGCCGTCGTCGCGGGTGATCACGCTCCAGTCGCCCATCGCCTTGGCGTCGGCGCCGGCCTTGAGCGGCGGCCAATTGGTGGCGCAGGGGCCGTTGCAGGCGGACTTGCCGTCGGCGTCCTTGGCGAAGGTGTAGAGCGTCATGCCCTTGGTGTCGGTCAGCACCTTGCCCTTGGCGGTGTCGCCGGTCATGGCCGGATCGGCGGCGAGGGCGAAGGTGGTGCCGGCCGCGAGCACGGCGGCGGCGATGAGGGTGCGGAAGGGGGCTTGCATCATCGGAAGTCTCCTCGTCGGGTTGGGTCGACGAGAAGAAGACGACGGAGTGGCGGGGATTATTCCCGCGCACCGTGAATTTATCGAGGGCAGGGGAGGGGGCTCGTATCCCTCGGCGTCAACGTGCCGGATGAAGCGGATGGAGCGGCTTCGTGCCCGGCTTTCCGGTCATCGGATTGACGTTGCCCCGGGTCGACCAGTTGTCCGCGCGTGTGCCGTTCGGATCGGTCTGGTAGTGGCCCTGCACATGCGTCCCCTTGGACGTCGTGTAGGGGGCGACATAGTGATAGCCGCTGCGCCCGCCCTTGGCTTCGGCGAGATCGGCGGTGGCGACTGGGGCGACGGCGGCGAGGAAGAGCAGAACGGCGGCGCGCATGAAGTCTCTCCCGTTGGGACGGGACATCCTTCATCTCGGCCACGCCGGCTCGCCACGAACTCTATGCAATCAATGATTGTATATGAAAATCATGGTCAACGAATTCGAGTGTGGCCGCGCCGCCGCCGCACCCCGGGCTCGTAGGGTGCAATTGCGCAGCGTATTGCACCTCTCTTCTCGACGCCGAGCGCCCGGCCCACTCACGCGCGGATGGTGGAATACGCTCCGCTGTTCCACCCTACGAGGCCTCACCCCAATCTCTCCGCGTGCCAGCGCAAATGATCCGCGATGAAGCTGGCGATGAAATAGTACGAGTGATCGTAGCCGTCCTGGCGGCGCAGCGTCAGCGGCATCCGCGCCTTTTCGCAGGCCGCCTCCAGGAGCTCCGGCTTCAACTGCGCGGTGAGGAACCCGTCCGCCGTGCCCTGGTCGACGAGGAGCCCGGGGAGCCGCGCCCCGTCCTCGATCAGCGCGCAGGCGTCGTAGTCCCGCCACGCCGCGCGGGTCGCGCCGAGATAGCCGGTGAGCGCCTTCTCCCCCCACGGGCAGTTCATCGGCGAGACGATCGGCGCGAAGGCCGAGACGCTCGAGAAGCGCGACGGCTCGCGCAGCGCCATCGTCAGCGCGCCGTGGCCGCCCATCGAATGACCCATGATCCCCTGCCGCATCATGTCGGCCGGCAGTTCGCGGCCGACGATCGCCGGCAGTTCCCGCTCGAGGTAAGAGCGCATCCGGTAGTTCTTCGCCCACGGTGCCTCGGTCGCGTCGACGTAGAACCCGGCGCCGAGGCCGAAGTCGTAAGATCCGGCCGGATCGTCCGGCACGCCCTCGCCTCGGGGCGAGGTGTCCGGGGCGATCAACATCAACCCGCGTTCGGCGGCGACGCGCTGGGCGCCGGCCTTCACCGTGAAGTTCTCTTCCGTGCAGGTGAGCCCGGAGAGGAACCAGACGACCGGAACCGGCCCGCGCTCGGCCGCCGGCGGCACGAAGACCGCGAGGCGCATGTCGCACTGCGTCTCGGCGGAGGCGTGCCTGTAGACGAATTGCGTGCCGCCGAAACACTTGGCGGCGGAGACCTGTTCGAGAGCCATGGAAAGCCTCACTTGACGGGCGTCGCCGCCGCGATCGTTCGTGGAAAATACGCCTCGGCACCGACGCCCTGGTGGGCGCCTCAGAAGATCACCACCGAACGGATCGACTTGCCCTCGTGCATCAGATCGAAGGCGGTGTTGATCTCCTCGAGCGGCATGGTGTGGGTGATCAGACTGTCGATGTCGATCTTGCCCTCCATGTACCAGTCGACGATCTTCGGCACGTCGGTGCGCCCGCGCGCGCCGCCGAAGGCCGAGCCCTTCCAGACGCGTCCGGTGACCAGCTGGAACGGCCGGGTGGAGATCTCGGTGCCCGACGGGGCCACGCCGATGATGATGCTCTCGCCCCAGCCGCGATGGCAGCATTCGAGCGCCTGCCGCATGGTCGTGGTGTTGCCGATGCACTCGAAGGAATAGTCGGCGCCGCCGTCGGTGAGGTCGACGATCGCCTCGACCACCTTGTCGCGGCCGACCTCGTCCGGGTTGACGAAGTGGGTCATGCCGAACTTCTTCGCCATCTCGGCCTTGGCCGGGTTGAGATCGACGCCGATGATCTTGTCGGCGCCGACCATGCGCGCGCCCTGGATCACGTTGAGGCCGATGCCGCCGAGGCCGAAGACGACGACGTTGGAGCCCGGCCGCACCTTGGCGGTGTAGATCACCGCGCCGATGCCGGTGGTGACGCCGCAGCCGATGTAGCAGATCTTGTCGAAGGGCGCGTCCTCGCGGACCTTGGCGACGGCGATCTCCGGCAGCACGGTGAAGTTCGAGAAGGTCGAACAGCCCATGTAGTGGAAGATCTCGGATCCGCGCCCGCCGACCGGCTCGCAGGAGAAGCGCGTGGTCCGGTCCGGCATCAGTCCCTGACCCTGGGTCGAGCGGATCGCGGTGCAGAGGTTGGAGCGCTGCGAGAGACAGGTCTTACAGCCTCGGCATTCCGGCGTGTAGAGCGGGATGACGTGATCGCCGGGCTTCACCGAGGTGACCCCGGCGCCGATCTCGCGGACGATGCCCGCGCCCTCGTGGCCGAGGATCGCCGGGAACTTGCCCTCCGAATCGAGCCCCGACAGCGTGTAGGCGTCGGTGTGGCAGACGCCGGTCGCCATGATCTCGATCAGCACCTCGCCCGCCTTGGGGCCGGAGATGTCGATGGTCTCGATGGTCAGCGGCTTGTTGGCCTCCCAGGCCACCGCGGCGCGGCTCTTGATCATGGTCTCTCCTCCCGTCGCCGACGAACGCGGCGTCATTTCAAGTAGGTGCGCAGGATGCGCATGGTGGCGTCGAAATCGGTCTCGGTTTCGCTCGAGGCGGCGCGGTCGATGCCGAGCGTCTCGCGCAGGTGGCTCTCGAGCACCTCCGCCATCAACCCGCCGGCGGCGCCGCGCAGCGCCGAGATCTGTTGTAGGAGGTCGCGGCACTCGGTGCCCGCCTCGATCGCGCGCTCCAGCGCCTCCGCCTGCCCCTTGATGCGGGCGAGGCGCGTCAGCGCGCGTTTCTTGTCCTCCGGCGAATGGGGCATGAACCCTCCGATCGCGACGCAGTCTCGGGGAGGGGCGAGGCCTTGTCAACATACTCCGGGGGGTATGCCGATCTGGTGTGGAAGGCGAGGAGGCCGAGATGATCGGCTGGCGTGTCGACCGCGCGGCGGGTTTGGCCGAGGTGTGGAAGCGCGATCCCTCCTGGCGTCCGCCGGCGAGCCTCTACGCGACGCCGCGTGGCGCCATCGAAACACTGGAAAGAGAAACGCTCGCCGCCGAAGAGCGATTGCGCGAGTTGGACTACGAGCAGGGAACGGCTTCGAAATTCGTCTACCGCGACGGAACGGGCCGTCGCACCGATGCCGAGATCCACCGCCCGAACGGCGAATGGGTCGGCGAACGGTTCGAGAGGGCCGGGAGCGACGTGACGACGGTCTCGCCATCGGTCCTCGAGTCCATTTGGCAGGAGCTTTCTGCGGGGGCTCGGCTGCTGCCGCTCGATATTCGCTATAGGGGAATATCTTATGAAACCACGAGTGGTGGTATCGTCGGTCTCCGAGACAGCGAGTATCCCGGGTGGACCATCGACCTGATGAGCGGTTCGTTCTTCCTAACTCGGCGGGAGAGTATGAGGATCCACAACAGTCGCGATTTCACGAGAAAAGCCATGGTGAATCTGCCCATTCGCGACGTGCGGGGCTACGAGTTCTTCGTCGACGACAAGCCGATGTGGGATTTTGAAGGCGCAGCTCAGCGGCTGACCGACGACCCCGCCGAACAGCGCGTCTTCGTCCGAGCCTGCATCCTGAAAATGCTCGAGACAGGGGCGGTCCCCTATGAGCATCGCGACGGCGTTCCCTACGGCATGGACACCAGCCGCTGGGACGGCAAGTCGCCCGATGCGATCGCCGACGACAGCGTCGAGGCGACTTTCGCCGCCCCGGACATCTTCATGGCCAACATCTGGTGGGCGTCACACCGATACGTGTGAGCGACGTCGGCGTGGTCCGGCTCGTCCGACGGCGTGGCCGATCCCCGCGAACGGAAACGGCGGGACGGCCGTATCGCCGGTCGCCTCGAGCGGCACGGCGAGGTTCCACCGACGTCTGCCGCCTCTGACCTTCATGCGAGATTTCTCGTGCGTTTCGTGAAATGCTGCTTCGGGTTCGTCAACCCAGGGGCGATCATGCGCGAAATTCTCTCTATTCAATATTTGCGAGCGATCGCGGCGGCCATGGTCGTCGTCTACCATTGTTTCTACGGCGCCCTGGCGCCGGCCGATCGCACCGGCTTCGCCTATCAGATCTGGTCGAGCGGGGTCGACGTCTTCTTCGTGGTCTCCGGCTTCGTCATGTGGGTGACCACCTCGCGGCGATCGATCGGCCCACTCGCCTTCTGGCGGGCCCGTATCGCCCGCATCGTGCCGCTCTATTGGGTGGCGCTGGCGTTCTATTGGCCGATCCTGGTCGCTTTGCGCGGGCTCGATGGGGCACCGTCGCTCTCCGAGGTGATCCTCGCCTTCGGTTTCGTGCCCTATCGCGACCCGGCCACCGATCTGATTTCGCCCTATCTCACCAGCGGTTGGACGTTGACCCACGAAATGATCTTCTACGCCGTGTTCGGCGCTGGTCTCCTGATCGCCGATCTCCGCCTCCGGGTGGCTCTGGTCGTGACGGTGTTCGCGGTTCTGATCGGACTGCGGGTGGTGATCGGCGCCGAGACGCCGATCGCCTTCCGCTTGACCAGTCCGCTCGCTCTCGAGTTCCTCGCCGGCATGGCGTTGGCGATCGCCTGGGAGCGGTTCGCGGGAGCGGCCTTCGTGTCGATCCTGCGGCCGCTGGCGGCGGTGGCGGCCGTGGCCTTCCTGATCCTGGTGACCCGACCTCATGTCGAGGCATGGCCGCGGGCGCTCGTCTTCGGGGTGCCGGCGGTGGCATTCGCCTTCCTGGCCGTGAGCCTCGAGGATCGGTTGCGGGCTCGGCCGATCGGCTGGCTGAAGCGATGGGGCGATGCCTCCTATTCGATCTATCTCGCCAACGAGGTCTTCCTGGTGCTGGTCGACCAGGTGATGCCGCGCCAGGTGCTGCCGCTCCTGGTCGAGGTCGCGCTGCTGTTCGCCGCATCGATCGCCGTCGGCCTCGGGGTCAACCGCTTCGTGGAGGTGCCGCTCGGCCACGTGTTCCGCCATCGCCGTCTCCGGCTGCGGGAGGCGGGAAGCGGATCATCGGGTTGACAGGGGCGCCTCGGAGGCGTTTGGGTCCGGCTTCGGACCCCGACCTCGAGACCCCCGCCCATGTCCAGTTCCGCCTTCGCCCCCGTCATCGCCCCCTCGATCCTCTCCGCCGACTTCGCTCGTCTCGGAGAGGAAGTGACGAACGTGCTCGCCGCCGGTGCGGACTGGATCCATTTCGACGTGATGGACAACCACTACGTCCCGAATCTCACCATCGGCCCGATGGTGCTCCAGGCGATCCGTCCGCTGACCAAGGCGCCGATCGACGTCCACCTGATGGTCGAGCCGGTCGACCGGATGATCGAGATGTTCACCGACGCCGGTGCCGACATCGTCACCTTCCACCCGGAGGCGAGCGGCCACGTCGACCGTTCGCTCGACCTGATCCGAAAGAAGGGCGCCGAGGCCGGCCTCGTCCTCAACCCGGCGACGCCGCTCTCGGTGCTCGACTGGGTGATGGACCGCCTCGACGTGATCCTGCTGATGTCGGTCAATCCCGGCTTCGGCGGCCAGAGCTTCATTCCGCACGTCCTCGACAAGGCGCGCGCGGTCAAGGAGCGCATCGACGCCTCGGGCAAGTCGATCCGTCTCGAGATCGACGGCGGCGTGAAGATCGACAACATCGCCGAGATCGCCGCCGCCGGCGTCGATGCCTTCGTCGCGGGCTCGGCGATCTTCGGCAAGCCCGACTATGCCGGGATCATCTCGACCATGAAGGCGGAGATCGCGCGCGGTCGCGGTGAGACGATCGACGTCTGAGCGGACGATCGCCTCAGGCGATCCTCAGCCCCATCACCGCCTCGAAGAGGTCGTCGAACCGATCGACCACCGCGTCGGGGCCGTAGCTCTCGACCGGCTTGTCGGTGTAGCCGAAGGTGACGCCGACGACCGGCACGCCGGCGTTCCGGGCCGCGTTCACGTCGGTGCCGCTGTCGCCGACCATCACGGAGCTCTCGCGCGCGCCACCGGCCCGGTCGATCGTGCCGAGGAGATGGCCGGCGTCGGGCTTGCGGGTCGGGAAGGTGTCGCCGCCGCAGATCGCCGCGAAGCGCGAGGCGAGTCCGAGTTCGTCGAGGAGCCGCACCGACAGGCCCTCGAGCTTGTTGGTGCACACGGCGAGCCCCCAACCGGCGGCGGAGAAACGGTCGAGCGCCGCCACCGCGCCGGGGAACGGGCGGGAATGGACCGCGATCGCCTCCGAATAGAGCGGGATGAAGCGGGCGAACAGCGTGTCGAGCCGGTTCTCGGCGAGCGGCGTCTCGGCGAGCGCGAAGCCGCGCGCGATCATCGCCCGCGCGCCCGCGCCGAGGAGCGCGCCGGCATCGGCCCGCGTCATGGTGCGGATGCCCTCGTCGGCGAGGATCCGATTGAGCGTCGCGATCAGATCGTCGGCGGTGTCGACGAGGGTTCCGTCGAGGTCGAGGACGAGCAGCGGACGGGTCATGAGCGGGGATCTCCGAGAGAAGGACGTCGCGAGCCGGCGACACTAGCCGCCCCCGTGGCGGCGCGAAACCCCGGGGCCTCGGCCTGCGTCGGTTTCTCGCGCCGGACCGTTCGGACTGGCGAGCCGCGCCCGCCTGCGCTATGGAAACCCTGTCGACGAGGGCAGGGAGGCTCTCGCCGCCCGACATGAGGATGCGATCGACGATGAGCGCCGACCTGAAGAAACGAGCCGCCGCGGCCGCTCTGGAGTTCGTGCGGCCCGGCATGCGGCTCGGCATCGGCACCGGATCGACCGCCGACGAGTTCACGAAACTGCTCGGCGCGAAGGTCGCCGCCGGCCTCGACGTGATCGGCGTGCCGACCTCGGTGCGCACCGCCGATCTCGCCCGTTCGCTCGGCATCCGCCTCGCCACCCTCGACGAGATGCCCGAACTCGACCTGACCGTCGACGGCGCCGACGAGATCGGCCCCGGCCTCGCCCTGATCAAGGGCGGCGGGGGCGCGCTCCTGCGCGAGAAGATCGTCGCCGCCGCCTCCGCCCGCATGGTGGTGATCGCCGACGCCTCCAAGGTGGTCGATCCGATCGGTGCCTTCCCGCTGCCGATCGAGGTCAACGCCTTCGGTCTCGGCTCGACGGCGCTGAAGATCGCCCGCGCCGCCGCCGAGCTCGGCCTCGACGGGCCGCTCGTCAAGCGCGTGAAGGCCGACGGCTCGGACTTCGTCACCGACGGCGGCCATCTGATCCTCGATGCATCATTTCGCCGAATTCCCGATCCAATGAGTCTGGCGCGCGCGCTGGTGGACATCCCCGGCGTCGTCGAGCACGGCCTCTTCATCGGTCTGGCCTCCGCCGCCGTGGTGGCCCGTGCCGACGGGGTCGACATCCTGTCGCCCTGACCCCATCTTTCCGGTCGGCGCTCCCGCGCGCGGCCCTCGATCCGGCCCGCGCTCCCGCGGGCCCCATGAGAACACTCAACCGGAGCCTCCGATGACCCGTTCGCTCGCTTCCCGTCTCGCCGCCGCCGCGCTCGTCTTCGGCCTCGCCGGCCCGGCCTTCGCCGAGGACTACACGGCCGACCATCTGGCGGCCGCCAAGGCGGCGATCGAAGCCAGCCACGTCGGCGACGGTCTCGACAACATCCTGATCGGCGTCGCCCAGCAGACCAAGGGCCTTCTGGTGCGCACCCATCCCGCCCAGTCCAACCTGATCGACCAGCTGACCAACGCCGCCGCCCTCGAGCTGGCCGCCAAGCGTCCCGAGCTCGACAAGCAGATCCAGGAAGTCTGGGCCGCCCGCTTCACCAAGGAAGAGCTGCAGAAGATCGCCGAGTTCTACAACTCGCCGCTCGGCCAGAAGCTCTCCAAGGAGACCGCCGGCATGGTCCAGATGAGCGGCGTCGCCGCCCAGGTCTGGCAGCAGAAGATCGGCCAGGAGATGCTCCAGAAGGTGCGCGAGGCCGCCAAGGCCAAGGGCGTCGCCCTCTGATCGGCCGTCCGATCGCCCCCTGATGCTCTCGGACCCGTCCGGGTCCCGATCGTGGACGGCGGTTCCACGGGAGACGACGCCATGACCTTCGATCGGGATCTCCTGGTGATCGGCGCGGGATCGGGGGGCGTGCGCGCCGCCCGCATCGCCGCCGGCCACGGCGCGAAGGTCACCGTCGCCGAGGACTATCGGGTCGGCGGCACCTGCGTCATTCGCGGCTGCGTGCCGAAGAAGCTGATGGTCTATGCCGCCCGCTTCGCCGACGATTTCTCGGACGCGAAGGGCTTCGGCTGGTCGATCGGCGAGACCGCGCACGACTGGTCGGCGCTGATCGCCGCCAAGGATCGCGAGATCACCCGCCTCGAAGGGCTCTATGCCGCCAATCTCGAGCGTTCCGGCGTCGAGATCGTCCGCGCCCGCGCCCGGCTCGACGGGCCGAACCGCGTCCGCCTCTCCGACGGCCGGGTGATCACCGCCCGCCACGTCCTGATCGCCACCGGCGGCACCCCGGTGCGCGACGGCGGCTTCCCCGGCTCCGATCTCGCCGCCACCTCGGAGGAACTCTTCCACTGGCCGCGCCGGCCCGAGCGCGTGGTGGTGATCGGGGGCGGCTATGTCGCGCTCGAATTCGCCTCGCTCCTCGCCGGCCTCGGCACGAAGGCGACGGTCCTCTATCGCGGCGAGGAGATCCTGCGCGGTTTCGACGGCGAGGTCCGTCGCCACCTCCACGGCGCGCTCGTCGCCCGTGGGCTCGACGTCGTCACCGAGGATGCGCCCACCCGCCTCGAGCGCCGCGACGGCGCGCTGCGTCTGACCACGAAGGCCGGCCGTGTGATCGACGCCGACGAGGTCCTGCTGGCGATCGGCCGCAAGCCCGCCACCGCCGATCTCGGGCTCGACACGGTCGATCTCGCCCTGCGCCCCGACGGATCGATCCCGGTCACCGGCGCCGCCGCCACGACGCTGCCCTGGCTCCATGCGGTCGGCGACGTCACCGGCCGCCCGGCGCTGACGCCGGTGGCGATTCGCGACGGCCACGCCTTCGCCGACATCGTCTTCGGCGGCCTCGACCGCGACGTCTCGCACGAGCTGATCCCGACCGCCGTCTTCACCACGCCGGAGGTCGGCACCGTCGGCGCCGGCGAAGAGGATCTGCGAGCGGCGGGGATCGCCCACGCGATCTTCCGCTCGACCTTCCGCCCGATGCGCGCCACCCTCGCCGGCCGCGAGGAACGCACCTTGATGAAGATCCTGGTGGGCGAGGCCGACGACCGCGTGCTCGGCGTCCACGTCGTCGGACCGGACGCGGCCGAGATGGTTCAGCTGGTCGCCGTGGCGATGCGCATGGGCGCCCGCAAGGCCGATTTCGACCGCACCATGGCGCTCCATCCCAGCGCCGCCGAGGAGCTGGTGACCATGCGTCAACCCTCCGACCATTGGCGTCCGTGACGCCGCGAACCGCGCCTCGTAAGCTCGATTCGGTAGGGAATCGGAGCGATTTGACCCTGCATCCGAGCGGGGCTATTTTCCGCCTCGTCGAGGAGGGGCGGTCACGCGATCGTGCCCGAGACGCGCGAACCCAGGGGGCGAGCCCGCAGATCAGTGATCGGAGCAAGACCGGCGAAACGGCGCGAACCGCGCGATCCCTCCCGGTCTGGTGATCCGAATTCCGCCGGCCGCGCCGGCCGATCTCACGCCCGACGATCTCGACACTTCGTCCCAGCACACCTCCCCGAGGAGAGGGCCATGGCCCAGAACGATCAGGAACACCCGACGCCGGTCGACGTCGCCGCCGAGCCTCCGCGAGACTCGGCCGCCGATGCCGCGCGTGCCGACCTCGGAGCGGGTGAGCCTGCCGCCGCCAAGGAGGCGCCCGAAGCCGTGACCGCGCCGGCGCATGCCACGGGCCACACCCATGCCGGCCTTCTCGCCGCGCTCGGCATCGTCTTCGGCGACATCGGCACCTCGCCGATCTACACCCTCGGCACGGCCTTCAAGGTCGGCGTGATCCAGCCCGTCCCCGGCGACATCCTCGGCTTCCTGTCGCTGATCATCTGGTCGCTGATCATCGTCGTCGGCATCTGGTACGCGATCTTCATCATGCGGGCGGACAACCGCGGCGAGGGCGGCATCTTCGCGCTGATGGCGCTCGCCCATCGCGCCCGGCCCGAACTCGGCACGCTGATCGCCGTGCTCGGCATCATCGGCGCCTCCCTCTTCTACGGCGATGCCGTGATCACACCGGCGATCTCGGTTCTCTCGGCGGTGGAAGGCATCGCGGTCGCGGCACCGGCGCTCGAACCGATCGTCCTTCCGCTCGCGGTCGTCATCCTGACCACGCTCTTCGCGGTCCAACGCGGCGGCGCCACCAAGGTCGGCGGCTGGTTCGGACCGATCATGCTCGGTTGGTTCGGCCTCCTCGCGATCCTCGGCCTCAAACAGTTGATGCTCTATCCGGGCGTCCTGTGGGCGCTCGATCCGCGCTGGGCGATCGCCTTCATGTTCCACTCCGGCTGGGGCGTCTTCGCCATCCTCGCCGTCGCCGTCCTGGCGGTGACCGGCGCCGAGGCGCTCTACGCCGACATGGGCCACGTCGGCCGCGATGCCGTCCGCAAGGCCTTCGCCTTCGTCGTCGTGCCCTCACTGATCCTGGTCTACATGGGCCAGGGCGCCCAGGCGCTCGCCGATCCGCTGCACGGCCACGACGACCCCTTCTTCCAGATGGTCGGCCCCCACTTCCAGCCGATCCTGATCGTCTTCGCCACCCTCGCCACCGTCATCGCCTCGCAGGCGGTGATCTCCGGTGCCTTCACGGTCACCCATCAGGCCGCCCATCTCGGCTTCTGGCCACGCACCGACACCCGCCACACCTCCGCCGCCGAGCGCGGTCAGGTCTATGTGCCGGTGGTCAATCTGGTGCTCTTCATCGCCGTCATCGCCATCGTCCTGATGTTCCAGAAGTCGGAGAAACTGGCCGAGGCCTATGGTTTCTCGGTGACCGGCACCATGGTCGTCACCTCGATGTTGGCCTTCCTGGTGGCGCGCGGCGCGTGGAAGTGGCCGATCTGGCGGGCCATTCCGACCGTCGCCTTCTTCATGTTGTTCGACGTCGGCTTCTTCCTCTCCTGCGCCACCAAGGTGCTGCACGGCGCCTGGCTGCCGCTGGTGATCGGCCTCCTGCTGGTCTTCATCATGGCGGCCTGGCGCATGGGCCGGCTCCGGCTGGCGGCGCGGCGCCGTCACGAGGGCGTGCCGATCAAGATCGCGCTCTCGGCGCTGCGTTCGCCGCGCATCGAGCACGTACGCGGCACCGCGGTCTACATGATGGAAGACCCGGCGCTGGCGCCGCGCTCCTTCCTGCACAACCTCAAGCACAACAAGTGCGCCCACCAGCAGATCGTCTTCATGTCGGTCCAGACCGCCGAGGAGCCGTGGGTGGAGGCGGACAAGCGCGTCGCCGTCGAGATCCTCGGCGAGGCGATCGCCCTGGTCCGGGTGCGCTTCGGCTTCATGGAGACGCCGGACGTGCCGGCGGCCGTCCGGGTGTCGGAGACGATGGGCATCCACGTCGACAAGAAGGACCTGAGCTTCTTCGTCAGCCGCGCCCATCTGGTCGAGGGCGAGGAGGGCGGCTTCTGGACGTGGCTGCGCGGCCTCTTCATCTTCCTCTATCGCAATCAGGCCGACCCGGCGGAGTACTACCAGATCCCGCCCGGCCGCGTCGTCGACCTCGGCGCCCAGATCACCATCTGAGGGTCCGATCGCAGGCGATCGACGTCCGAAACGAGAAAAAAGGCCCCGGTCTCGCGACCGGGGCCTTTTCTCTTCGCGACGATGCGCGGGCGATCACTCGAAGGCGCAGCCGGGCTTCACGCCGAGCTTCTTGAGGATCATCGCCAGCGGGCAGAAGCCGGTGAAGGCCGACTGCAGCAGATTGAGGCCGACGAAGGCGGTCAGGAACAGCCAATAGACGTGAACCTGGGTGCCGAGAAGCAGCGAAACCAGGATGACGGTGCCGGCGAAGGCGAAGACGACGCGATCGATGCTCATGAGCGAAGCTCCTCGTGAGGGTGACGGACCCCGGTCGACCCCACCTCGCGGCACTCGGGAAAGCGCGCATGAGACGGATCGCCAGGGCGACTGTGGATCCGAAAACGGGTATATATGGAGCCTTGTGAGATTAGCAACGACTAATATATATACCCCATGAATGAATCGCACGGGACCCTCGGTTCCGGGCGGATCCAGTCGTTTGTCGAAACCGTGCCGAGGCGCGGATCTCGAGGAGACCCGGGACGCATGCCCCTGTCGATCGTCGCTCGCCCCCTTCGCCGCACCGTCCGGCGCATCGGGAGCCATCTCCCCGCCGCCGCGGTTCTCGCCGCCGCTCTCGGTCTCACCGCTCTCGTCTCGCCGGTCCGCGCCGCCGAGACGGTGACCGTCGCCGAGGTCTCGGTCGACGACGCCAAGGAAGTTCTCGCCACCGTGGAGAGCGTGCGCACGCCCCAGGCGCGCACCCGCATCGGCGGCACGCTGACCTCGGTCGCCGTCACCGAGGGTGACGGCGTCAAGAAGGGCGACGTCCTCGCCGTGGTCGAGGATCCCAAGCTGAAGCTCCAACTGACCGCCGCCCAGGCGCGCATCGGCGCGCTCGAGGCCAAGCTCGGTCTGGTCCAGATGGAACTCGACCGCGTCCGCCAGCTCCGCTTCACCGGCGCCGCGCCGCAGTCGCGCCTCGACGACAGCGAGACCCAACTGACGGTCACCCAGGCCGAGATCGCCGCCGCCCGCGCCGACAAGTCGGTGATCGAGGAGCAGGTGATCGAGGGCCGCGTCCTCGCCCCCGACGACGGCCGCGTCCTCAAGGTCTCCGCCGTGGCGGGTCAGGTGGTGATGCCGGGCGAGCCGATCGCCACCATCGCCATCGCCAACTACATCCTCAAGCTCCGCCTGCCCGAGCGCCATGCCCGCTTCATGCACGAGGGCGACGAGGTGGTGATCGCCGGCCGCGGCCTCGATCGCACCACCGACACCCACATGGCCAAGGGCAAGATCGTCCGCGTCTATCCCGAACTCGACCAGGGCCGCGTCGTCGCCGACGTCGAGGCCGGCATGATCGGCGACTATTTCGTCGGCGAGCGCGTCTCCGTCTTCGTCGCCACCGGCAAGCGCCAGACCATCATCGTGCCGCAGGACGTGGTGATCAATCGCGAGGGCCTGACCTTCGTGCGCCTCGCCGGGGTCGGGGAGGTGCCGGTCCAGACCGGCGCCAAGCGGGCGACCGCCGACGGCTCGGCGCCGGGCGTCGAGATTCTCACCGGCCTCAAGGTCGGCGACGAGGTGCTGCGTCCATGAGCGGAAACGAACACGACGGCGCCGAAAAGGCGCCGGTGCAGAAGCTCGGCCTCGCCGGGCATCTCACCGCCACCTTCATCCGCTCGGCTCTGACGCCGCTCCTGCTCTTCGCCTCGATCGCGCTCGGCGCCATCGCGCTGATGTCGCTCGCCCGCGAGGAGGAGCCGCAGATCTCGGTGCCGATGGTCGACGTCCTGGTCCAGGCCGACGGTCTGCGTGCCGACGACGTGGTAGAGCTCGTCACCAAGCCGCTCGAGGGCATCCTCAAGGGCATCGACGGCGTCGAGCACGTCTACACCTATTCCTACGACGATCGCGTCATGGCCGCCGCCCGCTTCCAGGTCGGCACCAAGTCCGACGAGGCGATCCTGCGCGTCCACGAGAAGCTGCGCGCCAACTTCTCGCGGATCCCGCTCGGCATCCCCGAGCCGCTGGTGGTCGGTCGCGGCATCAACGACGTCGCCATCGTCACGCTGACCCTCTCGCCCAAGCCCGAGGCGGCCGACCGCTGGTCCGACAACGCGCTCTACAAGCTCTCCGAGAAGCTGCTGACCGAGATGATCAAGATCGACGACGTCGGTCTGACCTACACGGTCGGCGGGCGCGCCGATCAGATCCGCGTCGAGCCCGATCCGGAACGGCTGGCGCGCTACGGCATCGCCCTCAACGATCTCGTCGAGAAGGTCAAGAACGCCAACCGCTCGTTCCTGGTCGGCACCCTGCGCGACCAGGGCCGCCAGGTCCCCGGCGCCGCCGGCCAGACGCTCCAGGGCATTCCCGACGTCGGGCTCCTGCTTCTGACATCGCGCGACGGCCGCCCGGTCTACGTCAAGGACGTCGCCACCGTCGTCCTCGAGGCCAAGCCCGAGGAGGCCCGCGCCTGGACCATGACGCCGGACGGCAAGGGCGGCATGATCACCACCCCGGCCGTGACCATCGCCATCGCCAAGCGCGCCGGCGCCAATGCCGTGACCATCGCCCAGACGGTGGAGAAGCGGCTCGCCATGGTCGAGCACGAGATCCTGCCCTCCGACGTCGTGGTCACCAAGACCCGCGACTACGGCGAGACCGCCAACGAGAAGGTCGAGGAACTGCTGTTCCATCTCGCCCTCGCCACCCTGTCGATCGCCGCCCTGGTGGCGCTCGCGGTCGGCTGGCGAGAGGGCGTGGTGGTTCTGGTCGTGGTGCCCACCACGATCCTCCTGACCATGTTCGCCTCGTGGATCCTCGGCTACACGATCAACCGCGTGTCGCTGTTCGCGCTGATCTTCTCGATCGGTATCCTCGTCGACGACGCCATCGTCGTGGTCGAGAACATCGATCGACACTGGTCGATGCCCGACGGCCGCGGCATCGTCCGCAAGGCGATCGACGCCGTCGCCGAGGTCGGCAATCCGACCATCGTCGCCACCCTGACCGTGGTCGCCGCCCTCCTGCCGATGATGTTCGTCTCCGGCATGATGGGCCCCTACATGAGCCCGATCCCGGCCAACGCCTCGGCCGCCATGCTCTTCTCCTTCTTCGTCGCGGTGATGCTCACGCCGTGGCTGATGGTGAAGATGCGCGGCAAGAACGGGTCCGGTCACGGCACCGGCCACGACGGCGAACACGACGAGGGCGCACTCGGGCGGATCTACCGCCGCATCGCCGCGCCGCTCGTCGTCTCGCGCCGCTCGGCGGCGATGTTTCTGACCGTCGTCGGCATCGCCACGCTGGTGTCGATGATTCCCTTCGCCACCAAGAGCGTCACGGTGAAGCTCCTGCCCTTCGACAACAAGTCGGAGCTGCAGGTGGTGTTCGATCTGCCCGAGGGCACCTCGCTCGAGGACACCGACCGCACCCTGGCGAAGGCCGCCTCGCTGATCGCCGACGTGCCCGAACTCGCCAATCTCCAGGCCTATTCCGGCACCGCCGCGCCCTTCAACTTCAACGGACTGGTGCGTCACTATTTCCTGCGCTCCGCCGCCAATCAGGGCGATCTCCAGGTCAACCTGACGCCGAAGGCCCAGCGCAGCCGTCAGAGCCACCAGATCGCGCTCGATATCCGCCATCGCCTCGACCAGGGGCTGAAGCTGCCGGCGGGCTCCTCGGTCAAGGTGGTCGAGGTGCCGCCGGGACCGCCGGTCCTGTCGACGCTGCTGCTCGAGGTCTACGGCCGCGACGCCGCCGAGCGCCGCGAGGTCACCGCCAAGGTGCGTGAGGCCTTCGGCCGGGTGCCCTTCATCGTCGACGTCGACGACACCGTGCGCGAGCCCGGCGAGCGCATCCGCTTCCGCCTCAACGAGGCTGCGCTCGAGTGGTACGGCGTGACCGAACAGGCGGTCTACGACACGATGCGGGCGGTGCTCTCCGGCGTGCCCGTCGGCTACAGCCATCGCGGTGCCGGCGTCTCGCCGATCGAGATCGTGGTGCGCCTGCCCAAGTCCGAACTCGCCGTGACCGAACGTCTCCTGTCGACGCCGGTCCCCGGCGCCAAGGGCAACGTCGAGCTCGGCGATCTCGTCCGCGTCGAGCGCGAGAAGGCCTCGCCCTCGATCTTCCGCCGCGACGGCCGCCCGGCCGAGATGGTCACCGCCGAACTCGCCGGTGCCTACGAGGCGCCGATCTACGGCATGCTCGCCGTCACCGACGAGCTGAAGAAGATCGACTGGGGCAAGAACGGCGAACCGCCGGTGTCGCTGCACGGCCAGCCCGCCGACGAGGCCCATCCGAGCCTCCTCTGGGACGGCGAGTGGGAGGTGACCTGGGTCACGTTCCGCGACATGGGCGGCGCCTTCGGCGTCGCGCTGGTCGGCATCTACCTGCTGGTGGTCGCCCAATTCGGGTCGTTCCGGGTGCCGCTCGTCGTGCTGACGCCGGTGCCGCTGACGCTGGTCGGCATCGTCATCGGCCATTGGCTGTTCGGCGCGCCCTTCACCGCCACCTCGATGATCGGCTTCATCGCGCTCGCCGGCATCATCGTCCGCAACTCGATCCTGCTGGTCGACTTCATCCGCCATGCGGCGAAGCCGGGCATGACCTTGCGCGAGGTGGTGCTCGAGGCCGGTGCGATCCGCATCAAGCCGATCATCCTCACCGCCATCGCGGCGATGATCGGCGCGGCCTTCATCCTGGCCGACCCGATCTTCCAGGGTCTCGCGATCTCGCTCCTGTTCGGCCTCGCCTCCTCGACCGCCCTGACCGTTCTGGTCATCCCGGCGATCTACGTGGCGATGCGCGGACCGGATTCGATCCCCTCCGCCGCCCACGGCGACGCCGAACTCTGATCGGCCCGGCCGGGCCTCCCCGGCCGAACGCCCTCCGGCGGCGATCGCCGCCGCGAGGCACCAAGGAGAGAAACGGCCCCGGGAGACGCCTCCCGGGGCCGTTTCTTCAACCGGACCTGTCCCGACGAAGGCCGGGGCGCGAGGCGCGCCGTCAGCCGACGAACAGTTCGGGTCGCATCTCGGCGAAATTCTGCAGCATCGCGCCGTAGTCGGCGACGTGATCGGTCATCTCGCGTGCCGCCACCGCGCCGTCGCGCGCCTCGAGCGCGGCGACGATGCGCCGATGGCCCTCGTAGGAGCCGCGAATGGAGCGCACGTCCGGCCGGAAAAGTTCGTGGCAGCGCTTCACCGTGGCGAGGCCGATGTCGATCTGATGCGCCACCTGCGGGAACGGCACCGCGCGGGCGATGGCGAGATGGAACTCCTGATCGAGCGTGTAGTAGCGCCCCGGATTGTCGGAGGAGATCGCCGCCTCCTGGGCCTCGAGACTGCGCTTCAGCGTGTGGAGGAGCAGATCGTTGCCCTCCGTCGCCAGCCGTCTCGCCGCCGCCGCCTCGAGCGCGCCGCGGATGAACAGGCTCTCGGTCATCGCGCCGAGGCGCAGCCGCGCCACGTAGGATCCGCGCTGCGGATAGATCTCGACGAGGCCTTCCTGCTCCAGACGCGTCAGAGCGGCCGTGACCGGCTGTTTGGAGACCCCGAGCTTCTCGCAGACTTCGATCTTATCGATGAACATTCCAGGCTGCATGCGGAAGGAGAGGATTTCCTCCCGCAACCAGGTGTAGGCCTTCTCGGACTTGCGAACGACGGCCCCGCCGTCTTCGTCGACTCCGGTCGGCTGTCTGGCGCCACGTAACATTTTTGCCTCCTTGCTCCCGGTGCGACCTCTGCGGGTCGCTTCTCTCGAGAGTTCTCCCGGTGTTGCGTTTTTCTCGACTCCCTGTGCGCCCATGGTAGAGCAGGATTGCAAATCGCGAAATGGGAGTAATTACAGATATTCTAAAGTCGGCATTCGTCGTTGCGAATGGATTGCAAAAGAAACCGGAAGTCCTCGCCCGCCGGGGCGGTGCACGGGCCATGTCGATATGTCCGGATGAGGGGGGACGACTTAGGGTAATGCTGGCGATCGGCGCGCTTTCGAGGGCGGGAGGGATACGCCCATCGGAGGTGCGGGCGGCGGTGGCCAAGCGGGGAGGGGGAGTGTATAAAACCGGCCTCCCGAGGGGGTGGACGCCTCCTCGGCGCTTTGGCGTCTTCGCAAGGACGAGGAAGAGCCCGCGACGAGACGGGCGGAGGAGTGTGAGATGACGAAGTCTGGGAACCCGGCCGACTGGTCGCCGGCGAGTTGGCGCGGAAAGCCGATCGTCCAGGTGCCGGCCTATGCCGACCAGGCCCTGCTCCACGCGGTCGAGGAGGATCTGCAGACCTGGCCGCCGTTGGCGATCGCCGACGAGGTGCGCCGGCTGCGCCGCCAGCTCGGCCGCGTCGCCGAGCGCAAGGCTTTCCTGCTCCAGGGTGGCGACTGCGCCGAGAGCTTCGCCGAGCATTCGGCGAACCAGATCCGCGACTTCTTCCGCATCTTCCTGTCGATGTCGGTGGTGCTCACCCATTCCGCCGGCCTGCCGGTGGTCAAGGTCGGCCGCATCGCCGGTCAGTTCGCCAAACCCCGTTCCTCCGACATGGAGCGGCGCGACGGCATCGAGCTGCCGTCCTACCGCGGCGACATCATCAACGGCACCGAGTTCACGCCCGAGGCGCGCATTCCCGACCCGGCGCGCATGCGCATGGTCTATCGCCAGTCGGCGGCGACGCTGAACCTCCTGCGCGGCTTCGCCCACGGCGGTTATGCCAAGCTCGAGCGCGTCCAGCAGTGGATGGTCGAGTTCCTCGCCGACAGCCCCGTCGCCGAGCGCTTCTCGGAAGTGGCCGATCGCATCTCCGAGGCGCTCGACTTCATGGCCGCCTGCGGCCTCACCGCCGAGACCGTGCCGCAGCTCCAGTCGGTCGATTTCTACACCTCCCACGAGGCGCTGCTGCTGCCCTACGAGGAGGCGCTGACGCGCGAGGATTCGGTCCAGGGCGGCTGGTACGACACCTCCGCCCACATGCTGTGGATCGGTGACCGCACCCGCCAGCCCGATCACGCCCATGTCGAGTTCATGCGCGGCATCGAGAACCCGATCGGCCTCAAGTGCGGCCCGACCGTCGACGCCGACAGCCTGCTGCGCCTGATCGAGACTCTCGATCCGCAGAACGAGGCGGGACGCCTGACCCTCATCGCCCGCTTCGGCTCGGAGAAGATCGGCCGCCATCTGCCCGATCTCGTCCGCGCCGTCGCCCGCGAGGGCCGCAACGTCCTGTGGTCCTGCGACCCGATGCACGGCAACACCGTGACCTCGGCGACCGGCCACAAGACCCGGCCCTTCGACAAGGTGCTCTCCGAGGTGCAGAGCTTCTTCGAGATCCATCGCGCCGAGGGCACCTGGGCCGGCGGCGTCCATCTCGAGATGACCGGCAAGAACGTCACAGAATGCACCGGCGGCGCTGTCGCCATTCAGGAGGCCGATCTCGGCCAGGCCTACGACACCGCCTGCGATCCGCGCCTCAACGCGGCCCAGGCGCTGGAACTGGCCTTCCTCGTCGCCGAGGAGCTGAAGAAGGACCGCGCCTCGCGCCCGAGCCCCTTCGCCGCCGCCGCCGAGTGAGCCACCGCGCCGACCGGCGCGGATCGAGACTGCCGGAAGGATCGTTCGATGAACTCGAACGATCCTTTCTCTTTTCGTGCCATCGTTCGGCGTTGACCCGGGCCGAGGGAAGGGCGATCTCTGAAGACGAAGCAACCGGCCCGTGGATGGCGCCCTTCGGCGATCCGGCCCGGTTCGTATGGAGATCCCGTGATGTCCGAACCCCGTCTCGATGCCCCCGCCGCCGCGATCCCGCCGCTCTTCGTGTCGCACGGCGCGCCCAACATGATCCTTCACGACAGCGCCACCCGTCGCTTCCTCGATCGGCTCGGCGATCGTCTGCCGCGTCCGCGGGCGATCGTCTCGGTTTCCGCCCATTTCACGGCGGCCCGGCCGGCGGTGGTGACCGATCCCGCGCCGGAGATGATCTACGACTTCGGCGGTTTCGAGCGCGAGCTCTACCGCATGACCTATCCCGCCCCCGGCGATCCGGAGCTGGCCGAGCGTGTGCACGGCCTCCTCGACGCCGCCGGTCTCGACCCGGTCCGCGTGCCGAAGCGGGGCTACGATCACGGCACCTGGGTGCCGTTGAAGCTGATGTATCCGGCCGCCGACATTCCGGTGGTCCAGCTCTCGGTGCAGCCGCGCCGCGATCCGCGTCACCATTGGGAGATGGGCCGCGCCCTCGCGCCGCTGACGAAGGACGGCGTGCTGGTGCTCGCCTCCGGCTCGCTCTCCCACAATCTCCACGAGGCCTTCTCCCCCAACGGCGGCTTCCGCCCGATGGACGAGAAGGCGCCGGCCTGGGTCGCCGACTTCGCCGACTGGATCGCCGAGAAGATCGCGGCGAACGACGTCGAGGCGCTGCTCGACTATCGCGCCCGCGCGCCATTCGGCGGTCGTAATCACCCGACCGACGAGCATCTCCTGCCGCTGTTCGTGGCGCTCGGCGCCGGCGGGCTCGGAGAGGTGATCCATCGCGAGACCCAGTTCGCGGTACTGGCGATGGACGCCTATCGCTTCGCCGCCTGATCACCCGGCCCCGCCGTCTCCCTCCGAACCGAAGCCCTCCCGGCCGGGGCGCTCGCCTTGCGACGGGCGCCCCGGTCCCTTTCGAAACCTCGTCCTTTTCTCGAGCGTTTCTTCACCGTCTTCGCGTGTCGCCCACTCGGTCTGATTGTGCCCGGGAAGTGCCGGTCTATCATGGAACGTCGAAGTGGCGTGGTCGCCGGAAAGGCCCGCCGGGACGCTTTCATGCACCATGGGAGGGGGGATAGCCCATGCGCGAGGATTTCGAGCTCTTCGATCCGCAGATGCATCGCGCCGAGGTCGGCTGTTGGGTGGTCGATCTGGAACGGCGCCTCGTCTATTGGCCGAAGGGCCTCGGCGACGTCGAGGCCGACAAGGTCGAGTGGGGGCTCCATGCCATCCCGCTCGACCGGGCGATGGCGCAGGTGGACGTGTCCGACCGCGACACGGTCCGGCGTTTCTTCGCCGACATGGCGGCGCGCCGGCCGGTCGACGCGATCGAATTCACCCAGCGCACCTCCTGGGGCACCGACGTACGCCTGCACATGGACGGGCGCCGCATCGGTTCCGGCGCCGACGCGCGCATCGTCGGCTTCGTGAAGGTGATCCATTCCCGTCGTCACCACGAGCACCTCGCCGAAAGCCTGCGCGGCGTCCTCGATGCCCTCTTTTCGACGGTCACCTGCGGTCTCGTCGTGATGGACGAGCACCTGACGGTCTGCAACGCCAACCGTCACGCCCTCGAGCTCTTCGGCGCGATCACCGATCGCCACGAACCGCGCCACGACTGGATCGGCCACATCGAGGCGCTCTGGCCGGAGTCCGCGCGACGATCACTGCGCGAGGCCGTCGCCTCGAAATCTCCGGCCACCGGCGCCTTCTCGCTCGGCGGTCTCGGCGGCAGGCGGATGTCCTGGCGGGCGACGCCGTGGCAGAGCGTCACCGGCGAGGTGACCGGCCTCGTCGTGGCCATCGATTGCCGCCGCTTCATCCGCTCCGCCGACCTCGCCGAACGGATGACGCTGATGATGAGCGGACGCGCGATCGATCTCTCCGACGTCGCCGATCCCGTCGTCGACGACGAGCCGAAGGAAGCTTCGCCGCCGCACCGGGACGATGCCGGCGCGGCCCATCACGCGGTGCTGGAATGGGTCAAACACCCGATCCTGCTGATCTCGATCGCCTCCGGCGAGGTCGTCTTCGCCAACCGCGCCGCCCGCGATCTCTTTCATCTCGCCACCGCCGACCGGGCCTTCGCCACCAATCTGCCCGAGCTCTCCGGCTTCGGAACGCCGATCGACGAGGACGCCCCGCCCGACGGCATGCTGGTGCATCTGATGCTCGGCGCCCGGGTCGGACGCATGGTCGACTACGACGCCGATCTCCTCTTCGTCGAATACCACGACCTGCCGCACGCCCACGCCCTGCCGGCGGCCTCGGCACGCGTCGACGGCAAGACGGTGAGCCGCCCCTCGGCCGCGCGTCGGCCGGTGCGCTCCGGCCTGCGTCGCGCCGAGGCCTGAGCCGTCGATCCGAGGCGATCACGCCCGGCGCGCCGCCGCCTCCGACAGATGGTCGAGCGGCAGCGGCGCGCCGTCCTTGACGGTCTGGATGGCGAAGTTCGAACGAATGTCGCTCACGCCCGGCAGCTTCAACAACGTGCCGATCAGAAACCGCTCGTAGGCGGCGAGATCGGCCACCACCACCTGCAACAGAAAGTCCGCCTCGCCCGAGACGAGGTGACACGAGACCACCTCGTCGAGCGCCGCCACCGCCTCGCGGAAGGCGCGCGCCTCCTCGTCGTGGTGACGCTCGACCTTGATCCCGACGAAGATCGTCAGCCCGAGGCCGATCGCCTTGCGATCGAGGGCCGCGTGATAGCCGGCGATGACCCCGGCCTTTTCCAGGAGCCTCACCCGGCGCAGGCACGGTGACGGCGACAGGCCGACGGCGTCGGCGAGATCGGCGTTGGTGAGGCGGCCGTCGCGCTGGAGCGCGGCGAGAATGCGGCGATCGATCGCGTCGAGGCGCATGGTGGCAGATCCCGATGACGAATGGGGCCAGAGTGGCATGATCTGCCGATCATGGAGCATGAAGAGGCAGACTTTGCAAGGACCTGCCGGGCGTCGGCGTGCTAGATCCCGGTTCGAGGCGACGGGAGAGGCGCGATGGATCCGACCGGCTGGGTGATGTTCGTGACGGCCCTCGTCATCGTCTACGTGATGCCCGGGGCGGACATGATCCTGGTGCTCCAGACCGGCGCCGCCGAGGGGCGGTCGCGCGCGCTCGCCACGGCCGGCGGTCTGGCGCTGGCGCGCGCCGCCCATGTCGGCCTCGCCGGTGTCGGCCTGGCGGCGCTCTTTCGCGCCGAGCCCTGGACCTTCGACGTCGCCCGCTGGACCGGCGCCGGCTTCCTCGTCTGGCTCGGTTGGGGGATCCTGCGGTCCGGCGATGCCGATCCGATCACGGCGCCGGGGCGACCCTTCTCGCGCCGCTCCCATGCCGCGGCCTTCCTGCGCGGCCTCCTCACCAACATCCTCAATCCCAAGGCCTTGTTGTTCTGCTCGATGCTGCTGCCGCAGTTCGTCCATCCCGAGCGCGGGCCGGTGGAGGTGCAGTTCCTCGAACTCGGCGCGGTGCTGGTGGCGATCGGCCTCGCCTTCGACGTGGCCTACGCGTGTCTCGGCGCCGGTCTCGGCGCGCTTTCGGCCGGTCGCCCGCGTCTGGCGGCGCTGCGGCGCGGCGTCTTCGCGACGCTGTTGATCGGCTTCGGCCTGGGATTGGGCCTGCGCCTGCCGTGACGCGGCCGGAAAACCCGCGCCCGCCGCCGAACGACGCCCGGCCCGTCGAAATGTCACGGGCGATTTGAGGGATCTTAAACCCATTCGTGCGCAGGATTTTCGCAAATATCGACGCGGATCGGCCGTGTGCCCCGGATCGGCGCGACGAAGGGGAGTGCGGGAATGCTCGACGCGATCGAGATCGTCAAACAGGTCGGTTACACGCTCGACATCGGCTATTGGATGATCGATCTCGAACGGCGTCTCGTCTACTGGCCGAAGGGTCTCGGCCGTCACGACGAGGGCGGCACCGAGGCCGAGCGCGGCTATCGCGTCGCCCCCCTCGACAAGATGATCGACCGCATCGACGAGGCCGATCAGGGCCGGTTTCGCCGCTTCCTCGCCGACATTCTCGAGGGCCGTTCCGATTGCGTGATCGAGATGACCCATCTCGCCTCGTGGGGCGAGAAGATCCGCCTGCGCATGGCCGGCCGGCAGATCGGCGCGGGGCGCGACACCAAGGTGGTCGGACTGGTCGAGGTGATCGAACGCTGGCGCGAGCACGAGATGTTGGCGAAGAGCCTCGGCTTCATCATCGAGGCGCTCTTCATCTCCTCCGACAGCGGCATCGTCATCTTCGACGGCGCCCTCAAGGTGCGCCGCCTCAATCGCAACGCCCTCGGTCTCTTCGGCGTCACCGAGGCCGAGGAGGAGAACGGCGATTGGGCCGCCGTCATCGAGACGCGACTTCCCAAGACCACCCGCGACCTCCTGCTCGAGGCGATCGAGAATGCCTCGGCGGTCTCCGGCACCTTCTCGCTCGGCGGTCTCGGCGGCCCGCGCCTGTCGTGGCGCGCCAACCCCTGGGGCGAGGGCGAGATGTCCGGTCTGGTGATGACGCTGAACGCCAAGCGCCAGATCCGCGTCGCCGATCTGGCCGAGCGCGAGGCGCTGCGGTCCGGGGGCGCCGCCGAACCTGCGCCGCCGCCCGCGCCGCTCGAGCCGACCCTGCCGCCGGCCCCCGCCGGCGCGCCCGAGGAGATCGAGCTCCAGGCGCGCCATCGCGCGCTGGAATGGGTCAAACACCCGATTCTGCTGGTGTCGATCGCCACCGGCGAGATCGCCTTCGCCAATCGCGCCGCGCGGGATCTCTATCACCTGCCGGCCGAGACCCGCGCCTTCGTCGAGAACGTCTACGACATCTCCGGCTTCACCTGCGACGTCGATTCGCTCGCCATCGCCGCCGCCGGCGGCCATGTCCTGCGCCTGAAGCTCGGCGCCCGCGTCGGCCGCATGCTCGATTACGACGCCGATCTCCTCTTCGTCGAATATCACGACACCGTGCCGCACATTCATCCGCACCTGCCGACGCGCGGCGAACCGGCCAAGGGCGCGGCGCGTCACGAGCCGAACCGTTCGCCGAGCCGATCGACGCCCGTTGTGGCGCGACCCGGCGCGCGCTAAGACCGAGGGCATGACCGAACGCCTTCTCGTCGCCCTCGCCCAGCTCGATCCGACCGTCGGTGACGTCACCGGCAACCTCGCCCGCGCCCGCCGGGCGCGCGCCGACGCCGCCGCCCTCGGCGCGGATCTCGTGCTCCTGCCCGAACTCTTCCTCGCCGGCTATCCGCCCGAGGATCTGGTGCTGAAGCCCTCGTTCCAGGCCGCCTGCATGGCCGCGACGGCGGAACTCGCCGAGGACACCACCGACGGCGGCCCGGCGGTTCTGATCGGCTCGCCCTGGAAGACCGAGACCGGCCTCTACAACGCCGTCGCCCTGCTCGATCAGGGCCGCATCGCCTCGCTGCGGTTCAAGGCGGATCTGCCCAACTACGGCGTCTTCGACGAGAAGCGCGTCTTCACCCCCGGCGATCTCGCCGGTCCGATCGCCTTCCGTGGCCTGCGCGTCGGCACGCCGATCTGCGAGGACATCTGGGGCGCCGACCCGGTCGAATGCATCGCCGAGACCGGCGGCGACATTTTGCTGGTGCCGAACGGTTCACCCTATCGCCGCGGCGTGATGGACGAACGTTTCGCCGTCGCCGTCGCGCGAGTGAAGGAGAGCGGCCTGCCGCTCGTCTATCTCAATCAGGTCGGCGGCCAGGACGAACTGGTCTTCGACGGCGCCTCCTTCGTGCTCGACGCCGACGGGGCGATGGTCCGCCAGATGAAGGCCTTCCGCGAGGACATGGCGCTCCAGGCCTTCGTGAAGCGGGACGGCCGCTGGGCACCGGAGCCGGGCGATCTGACGGTGATCGAGGAGGGCCTCGCCGCCGACTACGCCGCCTGTGTCCTGGGTCTGCGCGACTACGTCGACAAGAACCGCTTCCCCGGCGTCGTGCTGGGGCTCTCCGGCGGCATCGATTCGGCGATCGTCGCGGCGATGGCGGTCGACGCGCTCGGGCCCGAGCGGGTCCACGCGGTCATGCTGCCCTACCGCTACACGTCGTCGGCGAGCCTCGAGGACGCCGCCGCCTGCGCCACCGCCCTCGGCATCCGCTACGACACCGTGCCGATCGCCGAGCCGGTCGAGGGCTTCGTGGCGGCGCTCTCGCCGATGTTCGCCGGCACCGACCCGGGCATCACCGAGGAGAACCTCCAGTCGCGCGCCCGTGGCGTGATCCTGATGGCGATCTCCAACAAGTTCGGCGCCATGGTGGTGACGACCGGCAACAAGTCGGAGATGTCGGTCGGCTACGCCACGCTCTACGGCGACATGAACGGCGGCTACAACCCGATCAAGGACCTCTACAAGACCGAGGTCTACGCGCTCGCCCGCTGGCGCAACCAGAACCGGCCGGCCGGTTCGCTCGGGCCTTCGGGCGAAGTGATCCCGACCCGGATCATCACCAAGGCGCCGACGGCGGAACTGCGCGAGAACCAGACCGACCAGGACAGCCTGCCGCCCTACGACGTCCTCGACGACATCCTCGAATGCCTCGTCGAGAAGGAGATGGCGCTCGCCGACATTCTCGCGAAAGGCCACGACGAGGCGACGGTCAAGCGCATCGAGCGGCTCCTCTACATCGCCGAATACAAGCGCCGTCAGGCCGCCCCGGGGGTGAAGATCACCGCCAAGAACTTCGGCCGCGATCGCCGCTATCCGATCACCAACGGCTTCCGCGACCCCGGCCGCAAGATCGAGGTCCCGGAGGCGCCGGTGCCGGTGAAGCCGATGACCGACGTGGTGGATTTCTGATGGCGTCGCCGACGATCGGCGCTGGAGGTGCGGGCGCTCGCCCGCGCCGGAAGGCGCATCGCCTCCGCGTGCGAGCCGCCCACACCCGATGCCGCGCTCCTCGTTTCTGCCCGCCGAAAGTCCTCCGCTCATGACCGCCCCCACCGTCCGCTTCGCCCCGTCGCCGACCGGCCTCATCCACATCGGCAACGCCCGCACCGCGCTCCTCAACGCGCTCTTCGCGCTGACGCGCGGCGGCGCCTTCATCCTGCGCTACGACGACACCGATCTCGAGCGCTCGAAGCGCGAATATGCCGATGCCATCGCCGAGGATCTGGCGTGGCTCGGCATCACCCCGAACCGGGTCGAGCGCCAGTCGGAGCGGATCGAAGCCTACGAGGCGGCGGTCGCGAAGCTGAAGGCCATGGGCCGCCTCTACCCGGCTTGGGAGAGCCCCGACGAGTTGGAGCGCCGCCGTCGCCGCCAGATGGCGCGTGGGCTTCCCCCCGTCTACGACCGTGCCGCGCTGAAGCTGACGCCCGAGGAGATCGCCAAGTTCGAGGCCGAGGGCCGCCGTCCGCATTGGCGGTTCAAGCTCGAGGGCCGCACGGTCTCCTGGGACGACGGCGTACGCGGTCCCCAGACCGTCGACACCACCTCGCTGTCGGACCCGGTGCTGGTGCGCGCCGACGGTTCGTTCCTCTACACGCTGCCCTCGGTCGTCGACGACATCGACATGGGCGTCACCGACGTCATTCGCGGCGAGGACCACGTCACCAACACCGGCGTCCAGATCGAGCTCTTCGAGGCGCTCGGTGGCCCGGTGCCGCGCTTCGCGCATCACAATCTCTTGGCCACCACCACCGGCGAGGCCCTGTCGAAGCGGCTCGGCTCGCTGTCGATCCGCTCCCTGCGCGAGGCCGGCTACGAGGCGATGACGGTCGCCTCGATCGCCGTGCTGATCGGCTCGTCGGAGGAGGTCCACGCCTATCCGGATCTGGCGAGCCTCGCCCCGCACGCCGAACTCGCCGGCATGTCGCGCTCGACCGCCAAGTTCGACCCCCACGAACTCGACACGATCAACGCCCGCCTCGTCCACGCGCTCGCCTGGGAGGACGCCCGCGCCCGCCTCGCCGCCCTCGACGCGGATCTCGGCCCGGCCTTCTGGTCGGCGGTACGCGACAATCTGGCGAAACTGCCGGACGTCGTCGAATGGGCCGGCGTCGTCCGCGACGACGGCGTGGCGGTGCGGGCGGACGGTGAGGCCGAGTTCCTCGCCGAGGCCCTGCGCCTCCTGCCCGAGGAGCCCTGGGACGAGACCACCTGGGGCACCTGGACCAAGGCGATCCAGACGGCGACGGGCCGCAAGGGCAAGGCCCTGTTCCTGCCGCTGCGCCTCGCGCTCACCGGCCGCGATCACGGGCCGGAGATGAAGCGCCTGCTGCCGGTCATCGGTCGGAGAGCCACTTCGGCCCGACTGTCCTGACCTTGGGCGGGGTCGCGGGCGCGGCGGCGGCGATGCGCGCCTCGCTCTCCGGCGAGAGCGGCGTCAGCGGCGCCACCGGCTCGGCCGAGAGCCCGGAGAGCTGCACCGCCTGCGTCGCCGGATCCTGATCCGGGCCGGGGCGCGGTCGCGGCATCGGCAGACCGCCGGAGTCGTCGAGCCGCGCCTCGCGGATGCCGGCGAGCCCGCCCGCCTGAACCGGCAGTGTGCGGGGATCGGGCGTGCCGCAGGTGCAGCCCTCGACCACCTTGGTGCGATAGAGGAAGGCGTTGGTCATCTTCACCAGCGGAGTGCCGTCGTCGGCGGCGACCGCGTCCTCCGCCTCCTGGCCGGCGGCGTCGTGATAGTAGAGCCGCGTCTCCGCCTGCGGGCACAGCGCCTTGCAGACGGACGCGTCGGTCTTGAGCCGCCCCCGCGTGGAATTGAACGAGACCGGGAAGAAATAGCCGTCGCAGGTGCGCACGCACAGCGTCCGGTAATTGCCCGACCACGCGCCGTAGCCGTCGCCCTCGCCGAGGCCGCCCTGCGGCAGCTCGTCCAGCGGCTCGCCGTCGATCGTCACCCCGGATCGCGCCTGGGTGGTGTCGTTGCCGCCGAAGAGGAACGAGAAGAAGCCGCGCTGCTGCTGCGGCGCCGGCCGCGCCTCGGCGGTGCGGAAGGTCACCCCCGGCGGGATCTCGCCATGGCCGCGCTGCGCCGCCTGGACCGGACGGCCGTTCAGCGTCACGCCGCTCGAGGCGCGCGCGGCCGGTGCCGGCGCGCCGGTCAGCCGCGCGTAATGACGCTCGAGGCGACCGAGATTGTCGTCCATCAGCTTGCCGCGCTGGGCGAGCGCGACGCAACGCGGATCGTCGGCCGGGGCGCAGCGCGCCCGCTGAGCCCGATTGGCGGCGATCGCCTCCTTCTGCTCGCGGATCGCCGAGGCCCATTGATCGGCGCCCGATTGCCCCCACGCCGGCGCGACCGACGCCAAGCCGCTCGCCAGGCCGCCGATCACCGGCAAGGCGATCGCCAGCCGAGGGCGAACTCGGTGTCGATGGTCGCGTCTCATGGTCGTCCTCGATGTGGAGTCGTCGGGGGCGACTCCCTGTCCGGCGAGATATAACATCGGATCCGTGGAGAAAAGGGTAACGCCGCGCCCGCATCCTGACCTTGGGGAAGAGTGACGTTTTCGCATCTCTCCCCTTCCGTTTTCTCGGCGCCGGCCTCATCTCTTCCTCGACACAGGAGATCCCCATGCCGATTGCCGCCTTCGCCTCCCGCCTCTTCCCGATCGTGACGGTCCTGGCCGCGCTCGCCGCGCCGCTCGCGGCCCCGACCGCCGCCCGTGCCGAGGACCCCGAGCTGATCTTCAAGAAGTCGACGGTGTGGAAGCTGCTCACCCCCGACGACAAGCTCGCCGTCTACGGCATCGACGATCCCGACGTCGAAGGCGTCGCCTGTCACTACACCGTGCCCGAGCGCGGCGGCGTCAAGGGCATGCTCGGCGTCGCCGAGGAGACCTCCGACGTCTCGCTCGCCTGCCGCCAGTGGGGGCCGATCAAGTTCAAGCGCCAGCTCGAGCAGGGCGAGGACATGTTCCGCACCCGCCGTTCGCTGATCTTCAAGAAGATGCAGATCGTGCGCGGTTGCGACGCCAAGCGCAACGTGCTGGTCTACATGGTCTATACGGACAAGCTGATCGAGGGCAGCCCGAAGAACTCGACCTCGACGGTGCCGGTGATGCCCTGGGGCGCCGAGCCGCCGCCGCGCTGCGCCGACTTCATCAAGTGAGCCACGACGATCCTTCGAACCGACGGGGCCATGGGCGCCCGACATGAGGAGGCCCCCATGGCCAAGCCGTTCGAGCGCATCGAGGACGTCCATCGCGCCTTCGTCGAGAAGCAGAAGATCTTCTTCACCGCCTCGGCGGCCGACGGCACGCGCGTGAACCTGTCGCCGCGCGGCACCGACATGTTCCGGGTGATGAGCCCGAACGCGGTGCTGTGGCTCGACAAGACCGGCTCCGGCAACGAGACGGCGGCCCATCTCGTCGCGGACGGCCGCCTCACGGTGATGTTCTGCGCCTTCGAGGGGCCGCCGATGATCCTGCGCTTCTACGGCCGGGGCCGGGTGGTCGGACGCGGCACGCCGGATTGGGCGACGCTGCTCGCCATCGAGTTCGACGGGGTCGAGCCGCCCGGTGCCCGCCAGATGGTCTGGCTCGACATCGATCTGGTGCAGACCTCCTGCGGCTTCGCCGTGCCCTTCTTCGATCACGTCGGCCCGCGCGACACGCTCGATCGCTGGGCCTCGTCGAAGTCGGCGGAGGAACTCGACGCCTATCGCCGCCAGAAGAACACCGTCAGCATGGACGGCCTGCCGACCGGGATTTTCCCGCCTGACGACCACGAATGATCCGTCGAATTTCAGTGGAATTTTGTTTTTACTTCGTGTCTTCGCCTGTAGATTGCAATTGCGAACGTTTGGCGTGTCGCGTATTGGGAGGAAATCATCATGATTCACGGGTATCGCGCCGTTTCCATTGCAGTGGTCGCCGCCTTCGTGAGCTTCGGCGTCGGTTCGGCCTCGGCGAAGACCGATCAGGAAAAAGCGGTCAAGGAATGTCGCAAAGAGATGGATTGGCCCAACCTGCCCGGGAAGGTCAAAAAATCTCCCATGAAGATCGCCGAGCTCGACGCCTGCGTGAAGCGCAAGATGGGTCGGTAACCGGGCATGCAGGGCCGATCGGGGAGAGTCGCGCAGGGGTGATGCGCCCTTTGCCTATCGCTCCTCTTCGATGAATGGGGTAGAAGCGCCGGCCGTCTCGTCGTCGAAACGGCCGTGGGTCGAGCGTTTCGCCCCTCGCGACGCACCGGACCCGTCATGCTGCCCGATTTCTGGCCGTTCCTGCTCTTCGCCGCCTTCTTTGCCGGGATGGTCGATGCGGTCGGCGGCGGCGGCGGCCTGATCCAGGTGCCGGCGCTCCTCGGCCTCTTCCCGACGACGCCGATCGCCACCCTCTTCGGCACCAACAAGGTGGCGAGCGTGGTCGGCACGCTCGCCGCCGCGGTCCATTTCGTCCGCCGGGTGAAGATACCCTGGCTGATCGTCGTGCCGGCGACCGTCGCCGCCTTCGTCGGCTCTTTCTCCGGCGCCTTCTTCGCCTCGTCGTTGCCGCGCCGGGTGATGTTGCCGCTGGTCATCGTTCTGATGATCGGCGCGGCGCTCTACACCTTCCTGAAGAAGGACTTCGGCCACACCGCCACCCGCGTGCCGGACGCGGCCGATCGCCCCAAGGCGGCGATGCTCGGCGGCGGCGTCGGCTTCTACGACGGCATCTTCGGCCCCGGCACCGGCTCCTTCCTGATCTTCGGCTTCGTTCGTCTCTTCGGCCTCGATCTGGTCACCGCCAACGCCTGCACCAAGATCGTCAACGCCACCACCAATCTCGCGGCGCTCCTCTTCTTCGCCTGGAACGGCGCGGTGATGTGGCCGCTCGCGCTGATGATGGCCGCGTCGAACTTCATGGGCGCCCAGGTCGGCGCGCGGGTGGCGCTGCGCTGGGGCTCGAAGTTCCTGCGGCGGGTGTTCCTGGTCGCGGTGATCGCGCTGATCGTCAAGCTGATCTCGGATTTCGCCGCGACCTTCTGATCGGCCCTCCGGGGCCGGCACGCCCTTGACGGAACCTTCGAAATCCGTCACTTCTCGCCACCATGACGAACGGACCCCGCGCGATCCTCGCGCTCGCCCTCATCGGCATTATTTGCGGCTAGCTCTTTCGCTGGCCCGGTTCCGTCTGCCTTTCTTTCACGAAGATCAGATGAGACCCCGGCCGGTGGGCGGGGACGTCGTGTCATACCAGTCCCATGAAATCCCGACTCGTCGGAATTTCATGGGGTTGCGGCCCGACCGGCCGGCGCCCGTTCGGGCTCGCCTTCGCCCACGACGTCTCGACGAGGTCGAAACGTCGCGGGCTCGGTACCATACGCACATCCGACCGCGCGGCATCGCGGGACCGAAGGAGATCGTCGGTGGCCTTGAAGCTCTACAACACGCTCACCCGCGAGAAGGAAGACTTCTCGCCGATCGACCCGAAGAACGTGCGCATGTACGTCTGCGGTCCGACGGTCTACGACTTCGCCCATATCGGCAACGCCCGGCCGGTGATCGTCTTCGATCTCCTGTTCCGCCTGCTGCGGCACACCTACGGTGCCCAGGCCGTGACCTATGTGCGCAACGTCACCGACGTCGACGACAAGATCAACGCCCGTGCCGCCCGCGACTTCCCCGGCCTCGCGCTCAACGACGCGATCCGTGAGGTGACCTCGACCACCGAGGCGCAGTTCCAGGCCGACGTGACCGCGCTCGGCACGCTCGCGCCGACCGTCCAGCCGCGCGCCACCGAGCACATCGCCGAGATGATCGCCCTCATCGAGAAGCTGATCGCCTCCGGCCACGCCTATGCCGCGGAGGGTCACGTCCTCTTCGACGTGCCCTCGATGCCCGACTACGGCAGGCTCTCCAAGCGTCCGCTCGACGACATGATCGCCGGCGCCCGCGTCGACGTCGCCCCCTACAAGCGCGGCGAGATGGACTTCGTGCTGTGGAAGCCCTCCGCCGACGACGAGCCCGGCTGGCAGAGCCCCTGGGGTCGCGGCCGTCCCGGCTGGCACATCGAGTGCTCGGCCATGTCGTGGAAGCACCTCGGCGAGGTCTTCGACATCCACGGCGGCGGCATCGATCTGCTCTTCCCCCATCACGAGAACGAGGTCGCCCAGTCGCGCTGCGCCTTCGGCCACGACGTGATGGCGAACGTGTGGATGCACAACGGCTTCCTTCAGGTCGAAGGCGAGAAGATGTCGAAGTCGCTCGGCAACTTCCTGACCATCAACCAGCTTCTGGCCGACTGGCCGGGCGAAGTGCTGCGCTTCACCATGATGAAGACGCACTATCGCCAGCCGATCGACTGGACGGTGAAGAGCCTCGAGGAGAGCTGGAAGACGCTCGACGACTGGTATTGGTTCGTCGGCGACACCCCCGGCACCAAGCCGGCCAAGGCGGTGGTCGAAGCGCTCGCCGACGATCTCGCCACGCCGAAGATGATCGCCGAGCTGCATGCACTCCGCAACGCCGCCCAGCGCAACGGCGGCGAGGGCGCCCGCGACGCGCTCGCCGGCAGCCTGCGCTTCCTCGGCTTTCTCGCCGACACCCCCGACGCCTGGGCCGCCCGCCGCAAGACCTCGGTCTCGGTCGACGTGGAGCAGGTCGAGGCGCTGATCGCCGCGCGTCTTTCGGCGCGCAAGCACAAGAACTGGGCCGAGAGCGACCGCATCCGCGACGAACTCGCAGGCCTGGGCGTCGTCCTGAAGGACGCCAAGGACCCTGCGTCCGGCGAGATGAAGACCACCTGGGAGGTCAAGCGGTGAGACGCGACCCCCGCCCGCCGGTGCTGATCGCCGACGCCGAACCGCTCCTGCGCCTGGCCGAGGCGGATCGGCTCGACGCTCTCGGCCGGCTCGGGCGGACGGTGGTGGTGGTCGACCGGGTGGCGGAGGCGGCCTTCGGCGATCTGACCGCGCCCTTCGCCTGGAGGATCCGGGAATGGGCCGAGCGCCTCGGCGATCGGCTGCGGATCGAGCCCTCGGGCACGCCGCCGCACACCGCGCCCGCGGTGGCGTTGAAGGCGGCGCTCGATCGGTTCGTGTTTCCGGCCGGCGGTCCGATCCTGGTGCTGCACGAGGACCCGCGCGCGGCGGCGATCTGCCTCGACGCCGAGGTGCCGATGGAATTCCTGACCACCCGCCGCCTTCTCGAGACCCTCGGGGAAGGGGCCGCCGATCGCGGCGACGGCGCCCGGAGGGGGACGCGATGACCGAGCCGCGGCCGCGCGAGCGCATGAACCCGGTCGCCAAGGTCGCGATCTTCATCGCCGTGAAGCTGGCCGTGCTCTCGGCGTTGACGGTGGTGATCCTACGCTGGAAGGGCCTGATCTGAGGGGATGAGGGGAGGGACGTCATGACCACGCTCACCGGCGGCTGCCAGTGCGGTGCCGTTCGCTTTCGCTGCGACGATCTCGGCCGCGCCTCGATCTGCCATTGCCGCATGTGCCAGAAGGCCTTCGGCGGCCATTACGGCCCGCTGGTCACCGCGATGGGCCTCGTCTGGACCCGCGGCGAGCCGAAGCGCTTCCGCTCGTCGAACGAGATCCGCCGCGGCTTCTGCGCGGATTGCGGCACGCCGCTGACCTACGAGCCGGACGGATATCCCCACGTCGAGGTGGCGCTCGGCGCCTTCGATGCCCCGGCCGAGATCCGCCCCGAGATCCAGGTCGGCGTCGAGAGCCGCATGCCCTGGTTCCACGAACTGGCGACGCTTCCCGGCCGTCCGCCCGAGCAGCAGGCGAAGGCCGAGGGCTTCTTCGCCGAGATCGTCTCCTACCAGCATCCCGATCACGACACGGCCGAATGGCCGCCGTCGGCGACCGGCGCAGAGTGAGAACGGAAGAATGAAAGAGCGCGTCTACCTCTTCGACACCACCCTGCGTGACGGTGCCCAGACCTCCGGCGTCGACTTCACCCTCGACGACAAGATCAAGATCGCCCGCCTCCTCGACGATCTCGGCGTCGACTATGTCGAGGGCGGCTATCCCGGCGCCAACCCGACCGACACCGCCTTCTTCGAGGTGAAGCGGACGAAGCGCGCCCGCTTCACCGCCTTCGGCATGACCAAGCGCGCCGGCGTCTCCGTCTCGAACGATCCCGGCCTCGCCGCGATCCTCGCCGCCGACACCGACGCCGACTGCTTCGTCGCCAAGTCCTGGGACTATCATGTCCATGTGGCGCTCGGCACGACCCTCGAGGAGAACCTCGCCTGCGTCCGCCAGACCGTGGAAGCGGCGATCGCTCGTGGCCGCGAGGCGATGATCGACTGCGAGCACTTCTTCGACGGCTACAAGGCCAATCCGGATTACGCGATCGAGGTCGCCCGCGCGGCTCACGACAGCGGCGCCCGCTGGGTGGTGCTCTGCGACACCAACGGCGGCACCCTGCCGCACGAGATCGAGGCGATCGTCGGCGAGGTCTCGAAAGTGGTGCCGGGCAGCCATCTCGGCATCCACGCCCATGACGACACCGGCCAGGCGGTGGCCAATTCGCTCGCCGCCGTGCGCGCCGGGGTGCGGCAGGTCCAGGGCACGCTGAACGGCATCGGCGAGCGCTGCGGCAACGCCAATCTGGTGACGATCATCGCCACCCTCGGCCTCAAGCCGGAATTCTCCGATCGCTACGAGACCGGCGTCGCCGAGGCGAAACTCGTCGAACTGACCCACGTCTCCCGCGCCTTCGACGACATCCTCAATCGCTCGCCCAACCGCCACGCGCCCTATGTCGGCCAGAACGCCTTCGCCACCAAGGCCGGCATCCACGCCTCGGCGATCGTCAAGGACCCCAAGACCTACGAGCACGTGACGCCGGAGAGCGTCGGCAACCGCCGCCGCGTGCTCGTCTCCGATCAGGCCGGCAAGTCGAACCTCCTCGCCGAACTCGCCCGCTTCGGCATCGAGGCCGATCGCGCCGATCCGCGCCTCGACAAGCTGCTCGCCGAGGTGAAGGAGCGCGAGGCGCGCGGCTTTTCCTACGAGGCCGCCGACGCCTCGCTCGAGCTCCTGGCCCGCCGCACGCTCGGCACCGTGCCGCGCTATTTCGACGTGCAGTCGTTCCGGGTCATGGTCGAGCGCCGGTTCAACGCCATCGGCGAGCTGATCACGCTGTCGGAAGCGATCGTCAAGGTGAAGATCGGCGACGATCTGCTCCTGTCGGTGGCCGAGGGCAACGGCCCGGTCAACGCCCTCGACGCGGCGCTCCGCAAGGATCTCGGCCCCTATCAGTCGGCGATCGAGGACCTCGAGCTGGTCGACTTCAAGGTCCGTATCCTCAACGGCGGTACCGGCGCGACCACCCGCGTCCTGATCGAGAGCCGCGACGGCGCCAAGAACCATTGGACGACGATCGGCGTCTCCGAGAACATCATCGACGCCTCGTTCCAGGCGCTGATGGACTCGGTCTTCTACAAGCTCGTGAAGGCGGGCGTGGAGAAGGCGGTGTGAGCGCGGCTCCCTCTGCCGAGAGGGAGAGGGGAGACGGCCCTCACATCTTCTGGAGATCCACCGCGCCGGCCTCCGCCGCGCGGTCCTCCAGCTGCCCGAGGCGCTTGCGCATCTTCGGCAAGATGTCGTCGATCGTGTCGGCGACCCCGTAGGAGAGTTCGAAGCCCTCGCGAATGAAGGCGTTCTGGTTCATGTGGTGGAGAAGCTCCACCAGCGGATCCCAGAATCCGGCGATGTTGGCGAGCATGATCGGCTTGGCGTGACGGCCGAGCTGGGCCCAGGTCATCTGCTCGACCACCTCCTCGAGCGTCCCGATGCCGCCCGGCAGCGCCACGAAGGCGTCGGCCTTCTCGAACATCAGCCGCTTGCGCTCGTGCATGTCGGCGGTGACGATCAGCTCGGAGACCTCGGGCAGCATCAGCTCCTTGTCGACCAGGAACTGCGGAATGATGCCGGTCACCTCGCCGCCGGCGTCGAGACAGGCGCGCGCCGACGCGCCCATCAGCCCGAGCGAGCCGCCGCCGTAGACGAGCCGGATCCCTTCCCGCGCCAGGAGACGGCCGAGCTCGATCGCCGCCTGCTCGAAGGCCGGGTCGGCGCCCTTGCCGGAACCGCAATAGATGCAGATCGAACCGAGACCCATCACGTCGTCACTCCGTCGGGCGGCGGCCGGCGAACGGCCGTATCGCAATGCAACACGGGCGCCACTCTATCCGTTTCCGAGAGCGGCGAAACCCCCGCGCGCGTCCTCCGGCGGCGGAGAGGGGGACCCATGCGGGCCGCGCGGGTTTGAAATCCGCGCCGGAGTCTATATCTGAAGGACAACAGAAAGCCTCGCCTTTCGGCTCATTCCCTCCTGTCCGGATTTCTCATGTCGCGACATCATCGACCCGTCGGCCCGCGCGTTTCGGCCGGAGAGGGCAAGACCTTCGAGACGTTGAAGAACCTGTGGCCGCATCTGTGGCCCCACGATCGCCCCGACCTCAAGCGGGCGGTGATGCTGGCCTTCGGCGCCCTGATTCTCGGTAAGGTGACGACGGTCTTCCTGCCCTACATCTACAAATGGAGCACCGACGCACTCGCCGCCCCCGCCGGCGAGCCGCAGACGGTGCAGCTCCTCGCCGTTCCGGTGCTGCTGGTGATCGCCTACGGCGTCGTCCGCATCGCCTCCAACGGCTTCAACCAGTTGCGCGACGCCCTCTTCGCCGCCGTCGGCCAACATGCCGTGCGCGAACTGGCGACCTCGACCTTCCGCCATCTCCATGCCCTGTCGCTGCGCTTCCACCTGCAGCGCCGCACCGGCGGCCTCTCCCGCGTCGTGGAGCGCGGCGCCAAGGGCATCGAGACCATCGTCCGCATCTCGATCCTGGCCGGCTTCCCGACCATCGTCGAATTCGCGCTGATGGCCGGCGTGATCCTGTGGGAGTTCGATTGGGTCTATGTCGCGGTGATCGCGGTCACGACCTGGCTCTACGTCTGGTTCTCGGTCAAGGCGTCCGACTGGCGCATGGACATCCGCCGCGACATGAACGAGGCCGACAACGACTCCATGTCGAAGGCGGTCGACAGTCTCCTCAACTTCGAGACCGTGAAGTACTTCACCGCCGAGAACCTCGAGGCAACCCGTTACGACCGCGCCATGCAGAAATACGAGGGCGCGGCGATCCGCACCTATACGTCGCTGGCGTGGCTCAACTTCGGTCAGGCGGTGATCTTCTCGATCGGCATGGCCGCCTGCATGGCGCTCTCCGCCCATGCGGTCTTGAAGGGTGAGCAGTCGGTCGGCCACTTCGTGATGATCAACGCGCTGATGATGCAGCTCTCGGTGCCGCTCAACTTCATCGGCACGCTCTATCGCGAGATCAAGCAGTCGCTCGTCGACATCGAAAGCCTGTTCGCGATCCTCGATCAGCCGCCGGAGGTCTCCGACCGTGCCGACGCCAAGCCGTTGCGCGTCACCGACGCCGCGATCCGCTTCGAGAACGTGACCTTCTCCTACGATCCGGAACGCCAGATCCTGAAGGGCGTCTCCTTCGAGGTGCCGGCCGGCAAGACGGTCGCCATCGTCGGCCCTTCGGGTGCCGGCAAGTCGACCATCTCACGGCTCCTGTTCCGCTTCTACGACGTCTCCGGCGGCCGCATCACCATCGATGGTCAGGATATCCGCGACGTCACCCAGACGTCCTTGCGCGGCGTCATCGGCATGGTTCCGCAGGACACCGTGCTCTTCAACGACACCGTCGCCTACAACATCCGCTACGGCCGCCCCGACGCCTCCGAGGCGGAGGTGATGGAGGCCGCCCGCCTCGCTCAGATCGCCGAGTTCATCGAGCGTCTGCCCAAGCGCTACGAAACGGAAGTCGGCGAACGCGGCCTGAAACTCTCCGGCGGCGAGAAACAGCGTGTGGCGATCGCCCGCACCATCTTGAAGGCGCCGCCGATCCTGATGCTCGACGAGGCGACCTCGGCGCTCGACACCCACACCGAGCGCGAGATCCAGGAGGCGCTCGATCGCGTCTCGCAGAACCGCACCACGCTCGTCATCGCCCATCGCCTGTCGACCGTGGTCGCCGCCGACGAGATCCTGGTGCTCGACAAGGGCGTGGTCGCCGAGCGCGGCCGCCACGACGAACTGCTCGCCGCCGACGGTCTCTATGCCTCGATGTGGGCCCGCCAGCGTGCCGCCGACGAGGCGCGCGAACAGCTGGAGAAGACGGTGGCGGAGGATCCCTACGGCGTCGTCGAGCGCGGCGCGCCGGCGGCGGAGTGAGGACGGGCCGGCGGGGCGCGCGCGCCCTGCCGCCTCTGCCCGCGCCGTCTTGCGGCCTTTTCATTGCCACCGATCCCGTATAGGTCGGTGAAAACCTCGCGCGCGACCGTGCTCGCGCCTCACGAGAGAGAGCTCGACCGATGAATTCCCTGTGGGTGACCATCACCAAGGCCTTCCCCCCGATCAACCGTGAGGGCTGGCCCTTCGTCGCCATCGCCGTGATCCTGACGTTGGTTCTCGGTCTGATGTGGCAGCCGTTGTTCTGGATCCTGCTCGGTCTGACGATCTGGGTCGCCGCCTTCTTCCGCGATCCCACCCGGGTCACGCCGGAGGCCGAGGGGCTCGTCGTCTCGCCCGCCGACGGCCGCATCTCCCATCTGGTCGAGGTCCTGCCGCCGCCCGAACTCGGCCTGCCGGCGGAGCCGATGCTGCGCATCTCGATCTTCATGAACGTCTTCAACGTTCATGTGAACCGGATGCCGATCACCGGCGAGATCGAGAAGATGGTCTATACGCCCGGCAAGTTCTTCAACGCCGAACTCGACAAGGCGTCGGAGTTCAACGAGCGCAACGCGCTTCTGATCCGCCATTCTCTGGGCGTGATCGGCTGCGTCCAGATCGCCGGCCTCGTCGCCCGCCGCATCGTCCCCTGGACCACCGAGGGCTCGCACCTGACGGTCGGCACGCGCTTCGGCATGATCCGCTTCGGCTCGCGCCTCGACGTGTTCCTGCCGCTCGGCACCGTGCCGAAGGTGGCGCTCGGCCAGACCACGCTGGCCGGTGAGACCATCCTCGCCGATCTCACCGCGACCGGCGCGGCGAAGCCGGTGTTCCACGCCGCCTGACACCCGCGTTCGCGGCGTCCGGCCCGGCCGAACGCCGCGTGCCGCGAGACGTGGACCGACCTCCCGAAAGGCCGCAGCGATGAACGAACAGTTGTTCCCCGACATCGAACATCAGTCGACCCGCACCGGACGACGCTTCGCCCGGCTGCGATCGCTGCCCTTCCGGGTGGTCCTGCCCAATCTCGTGACGCTGCTCGCGCTCTGCGCCGGCTTGACGGGCATTCGCATGGGGCTCGAGGGGCGGTTCGAATGGGCGGTCGCGGCGGTGGTGCTCGCCGCCCTCCTCGATGCCGTCGACGGCCGTGTCGCGCGCTGGCTGAAGGGTACGTCGCGCTTCGGCGCCGAACTCGACAGCCTCTCCGACTTCGTCAATTTCGGCGTCGTGCCCGGGCTTCTGCTCTACATCTGGGTGCTGAAATACGCCGCCTCCTTCGGCTGGCTGGCGGTGCTCGCCTACGTCATCGCCGCGGTGCTGCGTCTGGCGCGCTTCAACGTGATGATCGACAAGCCGAAACCGGCGTGGCAGGCGAATTTCTTCACCGGCATGCCCGCGCCCGCCGGCGCCATCGCCGCGATGCTGCCGCTCTATCTGGCCGAGATCTTCGAATTCGTGCCGGCCCGGGCGATCGCCGGCGTGGTGGCGGTCTATCTTCTGGTGATCGCCTTCATGATGGTCTCGACCATCCCGACCTGGTCGGGCAAGAAGATCGGCACCCGCGTGCCGCGCGACAAGGTCATCCCGATCACCGTCGGCGTGGTCCTGGTGATCGCCGCCCTGGTCAGCTACCCGTTCCCGATCCTCGCGGCGGTGACGATCGCCTATCTCACCTTCATCCCCTGGGGATGGACTCTGTTCCGGCGCATGGATCGCGCCTGGAAGGACGAGCAGGCGGCTCACTCCGCGCATCTCGCCTCGCCGGTCTTCTCCACCGACGCCGCCCCTCGATCCGAGGGGTGATCACTTCGGCGCGATCACCCGCGCGAGGTCGCCATCGCCGCGACGCGGGCGGCGAGCGTCGATTCCGGAAAGGCACGGCGCAGGCACTGGAGTGCCTCCGAATCGCTCACCGGCCGCATCTGCGCCAAGAGCGCCCGCATCTCCGAAACCCGCGAGTCGGTCACCGCGCAGTGCTGCGTCGAGGACCACCCGGGTGGTCCTTCGCCGAGAACCCGCCTTTCGCCGGGGCTCGGCTCGATGGAATGGAAAGTCTTACCGCCGTTCATGTCGTCCTCCCGGCGCAACCTTGCGCGATCCGCTGAGACCCGATGGTCCCTAGCATGGATCGTGCCGTTCGCGCCCCGCGCTCGAGGCGGAGATCGTCCCCTCGAACCATGACCTCGGCATGTCGTCGCGCGACTCCGGTGCGTTTTTTTCGCCGATCGCCTTTTTATTGTCTGGTGACGCGCCGCCGTCGAGCTATCCTGTCGGACGAGAGCGTCGAGGAGAATGTTCGAGATGCGCGAAGATCGTCGGGAATCGGACTTCGATCCGGCCAACCCGGATTTCGCCACGGCCGGTGGACCCCGTCGCCTGCGCGACGAACCGCTGCTGCGCCTGCTCGCCGTCAACGGTCTGATCGGCGCGGTGGTCGCCGGCGCGCTCGCCGCCGTCGTGTTGATCACCGACACGGCCCATCTGCGTACGTTGATCTTCTCCTCGCGGGAGCCGTGGATCGGCATCGTCCTCCTGTTCTTCGGTTTCGTGGTGACCATGGGCTCGGTCGCCATGGGCACGGCGGTGATGATGCTGCCCAAGGACGACGACGACGACGGCCCCGGCGGCGGATCCAAGCTGGAAGTCCTGAAGCTGCCCCAGATGACGCCGCCGATGACGCCCGCACCCGTGCGCGTCACCGCGGGCTCGCGCCGCTCGCGCTTCTGATCCCGCCGGCCGGCCCCCGCCGGTCCCGGCGCCCGCGGGGGCAGCTCTGCTCTGAAGGGGGATCGGCGGACTTGAATTTCGCCATGGTGCCGTCGCACTGTATGCCCTCGTGTGTACACGCCGGAGAAGACCCATGACGGACGCCGCGCCCTATCCTCGCGACATGATCGGTTACGGCCGCACCCCGCCCGATCCGAAATGGCCGGGCGGCGCGCGGGTCGCGGTTCAGTTCGTGGTGAACTACGAGGAGGGCGGCGAGAACTGCATCCTCCACGGCGACGCGGCCTCCGAGGCCTTCCTCTCCGACGTGCTCGGCGCCCAGCCCTGGCCGGGCCAGCGCCACATGAACATCGAGAGCATGTACGAATACGGCTCCCGCGCGGGCTTCTGGCGGCTGTGGCGCATGTTCGGTGAGCGCGACATGCCGGTGACCGTCTTCGGCGTCGCCACCGCGCTGGCGCGCAACCCCGAGGCCGTCGCCGCCATGAAGGAGGCCGATTGGGAGATCGCCAGCCATGGCTTGCGCTGGATCGACTATCGCAACTTCACCGAGGCGGAGGAACAAGCCCATCTCGACGAGGCGATCCGCATCCACACCGAGGTGACCGGCTCGCGGCCGCTCGGCTGGTACACCGGCCGCACGTCGGTCCACTCCCGCGATCTCGTCAAGGCCGAGGGCGGATTTCTCTACGACAGCGACACCTACGCCGACGATCTGCCCTATTGGGAGGGCGGGCCGAAGGGATCCCATCTGGTGATCCCCTACAGCCTCGAGACCAACGACATGCGCTTCGCCAACGCCCCCGGCTTCACCGAGAGTGAGCAGTTCTTCACCTATCTGAAGGACACGTTCGACCTGCTGTGGGAGGAGGGCGCCGAGGCGCCGAAGATGATGTCGGTCGGCCTCCACTGCCGCATCGCCGGCCGTCCCGGCCGCGCCGCCGGCCTCGCGCGCTTCCTCGACCACATCGCCGCGCGCGAGAAGGTCTGGGTGGCGCGCCGCATCGACATCGCCCGCCACTGGCACGCCCATCACCGCCCGGCCGAAGCCGGGGCCTGATCGATCGCCGAACGCCAAACGGCCGCCCGAGAGCGGCCGTTCGCGATCCCGTGGCGGTGTCGTTCACGCCGCCGCCACGTCCTCGAGGAAACGGCGGATGCGGCCGTCGAGCTCGCCGGCCGATTCCGCCAGTTCCTTGGCGACCCCGGTCACCTCCGCCGCGACCCGGGACGTCTCGTCGATCGCATGGGCGACCTTGGAGATCGCCCCGGTGAGGAGGTCGGTGTCGCGCGCCACGTCCTTGGAGCGATCGGAGATCTGCGTCGTCGTCACGGTCTGCTCCTCGATCGCCTGAGCGATGGTCGAACTCGCGCTCTCGATCGCGGTCAGCGAGTCGGTCACGGCGGCGATCTGGCGCACGGCCTCGCGGGTGGCGGTCTGGATCGCCGCGACGCTGTCGCCGATCTCCTCCGTCGCCTTGGTGGTCTGGGTCGCGAGCTGCTTGACCTCCTGCGCCACGACCGCGAAGCCGCGCCCGGCCTCGCCGGCGCGGGCCGCCTCGATGGTGGCGTTGAGCGCGAGCAGATTGGTCTGATCGGCGATGGCGCGGATCAGGTCGACGACCACGCCGATCTTCTCGGCCGTCTCCGCCAGCGCGGCCACGCCCTGGCGCGCGTCGCGGCCATGGGCGGCGCCGTCGGCGGTGATCCGGCCGGCCTCGGCGATCTGCCGGCCGACGCCGTCGACGGTCCCCGCCAATTCGCCGGTCGCCTGGGCCACGGCGGCGACGTGCTCGGCGTCGGAATAGGCGAGCCCCTCGGCATCGTGCATGGAGCGGCCGGTCGTGGCCGCGGTGCGGGTCAGTTCCTCGGCCGAAACCGTCATGTCCTGGGCGGTGGTGCGCACGAAGCCGACGATCTGCGCCGCCTCCTCGCGGAAGGCGGCGATGATCGCTTCGACCCGGGCGGCGCGGGCGTGCCGTTCCCCGGCGATGTCGGCTTCCTCGCGCTTCAGCGCGTCGCGCTCGATCATCGAGTCGCGGAAGACCGCAACCGCCCGGGCGATCTCGCCCACTTCGTCGCGGCGGTCGGTGAAGGGCACGTGCTCGGCGGTGTCGCCGGCGGCGAGGTCCGCCATCACGCCGTTGAGACGGCCGACCGGCCGGGTGATGCCGCGCCCGAGCCACAGCGCGTAGATCACGAAGGCGATCATCGCCGGCGTGCAGCCGGCCGAGATCCACAGGACGGTCTTCAGGATGGTGCGGTCGACATCGGCGACGTGGGTGCCGCTGCCGATGATCCAGCCCGAACCGGGCAGTCGCGTCACATAGGTGATCTTGCGCGAATCGCTCGTCTCGCCCGGCCGCTTCCACTTGTAGTCGATGAAGCCGCCCCCCTTGTCGGCGACGGCGATCATCTCCTGCATCAAAGTCTTGCCGTCGGCGCCGACGAAGCCGTTCATGTCTGCGCCGATCTTCGGCTCCGGGCTGCCGGAGGCCAGCATTCGGCCGTCGCGGTCATAGGCGAAGATGTAGTTGTCCCCCTCGAAGCGAATCGACGAGATCGCGTCCATCGACAGTTTCTCGGCCGTGGCGCGCGAGATCTCGCCATTGGCCGACTTCTTCTCCAGTCCGGCGATGTAGGAGGCGGCGGTTTCGACGACCGCCTTGGCCTGTTCCTCGCGCAGCTCGATCATCGCGCCGCGGAATTGGAAGATGGCGTAGATCGTCCCCGCGCTCATGATCACCACGGCGATGGCGATCACGGTGAGGAAGCGAAGGCCGAGGGTCATCTTGAAGCCGGTCGGCATGGTTGCTCTGGATCCGACGTTGGAACGAGGATTCAGGAAATTTAACCGTCGTTGGTTAAAGAATTCGTCGCTTTCCCCAACGTAGGGAGCCTCCGGCGAAATACGCAGACGCCAGGTCTTCTGGACTTATAGTGCAGGGATAGGCCATGAAATTTCGCCGGGCCGGCCCGATGACGTCGCGATATTCCGTAACGTCAACCAAAGGAGACCTCTCGTCAAATCCGACGAGGGGGACGTCTCTTCGACGACCGGCCCCCATTGGCCTCAAACGACGATGGTCAAACGTTCCGCGGCGCGCGTTATGCCCGTGTAGAGCCAACGCATTCGATGGTCGCGGAAGGCGAAGCTCTCGTCGAACAGGACGACGTCGTCCCATTGAGATCCTTGCGCCTTGTGCACGGTCAGGGCGTAACCGTAGTCGAATTCGTCGGACCTGCGCTTCAGCTGGAAGGGCAGGGCGTCCTCGCCGCCTTCGAAGAAGGCCGGCAGCACCGATGCGGCGATTCGTCGCCGCTCCGAGGCGTCTTCCGGTGCCAGATCGAACTTGAGGAAGGCGCCCTTGGGATCCTTGACCCGGGTGACCCGGTAGAGGCCGCCGTTCTGGATGCCCTTGGTCTTGTCGTTCCTGAGCCCCACCAGCTTCTCGCCGACCTCCGGCGTCGGCGAACCGTAGCCGCGCAATTCGCGGATCCGCTTGTTGTAGAGATGGCGGGTCTTGTTGCGGCCGACCAGAACCTGATCGGCGGCGAGGATCCGATCGGCCGTGATCTCGCGCCGATGGATCACCGCCGCCCGGCCGTGATCGCCGAAGTCGAGGGCGCGGCCCTCGCGCACGTCCATCGACAGGCGGATGATCGGATTGTCGGCCGCCTGACGGTGGACCTGGGTCAGCATCACGTCGGGCTCGGCCTCGGTGAAGAAGCCGCCGCCCTTGACCGGCGGCAGCTGCGCCGGATCGCCGAGCACCAGCGTCTTCTTGCCGAAGGAGAGAAGATCTCGGCCCAAGTCTTCGTCGACCATCGAACACTCGTCGATGACGATCAGATCCGCCTTGGCCGCGTCGGAATGACGATTGAGCGTGAAGGAGAAGGTCTCCTCCGCCTCTTCCTCGTCTTCGGCCGGACGCTTCGGCCGATAGATCATCGAATGGATCGTGGTGGCGCCCTCGCAGCCCTTGGAGCGCATGACCAGCGCCGCCTTGCCGGTGAAGGCGCCGAAACAGACGTCGCCGTCGATGCCCTCGGCGAGATGGCGCGCGAGCGTGGTCTTGCCGGTGCCGGCATAGCCGAACAGCCGGAAGACCTGCTTGTCCCCGGCCTTCAGCCAAGCGGCGATCTCCTTCAGCGCCGTGTCCTGCTCGCTCGACCAATCCATCCGTCGTCCCGAAGCCCCGCCCCCGTCTCGTCGGGCGCGACCCTATCCGATTCCCGCGATCGGGCGGCAGTCTGTGCGAAACGGAACAAATTGGCAACCGGCGCGCGCGAGTCAATTGGCCGAGCGCTCGCCGTCGTCGCAGGCGGAGGCGTCGATGCGGCAGAAGAGGCGCCGTCCCTCGCCGGCGGTCTCGTGGCAGGCGGCGATCGCCGCCGCCTGGGCCGCGGTCTCGTCGTCGTCGACGGCCCAGCCGACGCCGGGCGTGCCGTCCTCCGGATCCATCGCCACTGCCACGCAGCTCCCCTGGAAGGTCTCCACGACCCGGCACAGCCGCAGCACCGCGCGCTCGGCGTCGCCGCTGTTCTTGCGACAGGAGCCCATCGCCTGGGCCTCGGCTTCGCCGGCCTCGTAGCCGACCGCGTAACCGTAGCTGAAGCCGTCCTGGGCGCCGCTTTCCGGCAGACCGACCGCGAGCGCCCCGTCGGCCCGGGCGGATCCGATCGAGGCTCCCATGGCGAGGGGGAGGGCCGTGAGGACGACGAGACCGAGGCGGCGCGAAGGCTCGAGCACCATGTTTCCCTCCCGTTGGTCGGCGCGAGGCCTGGGGGTGAACCCGCAGAGCGTCCTCCGGCCGGCGAGGCGAGTCAATGCGACGAGGGGCGAGACGGGGCGGCGAAGCGCGCGGCCTCGCTCAGAGCCTGTCTCGAAAGTCGGCGGCGGAGGAACGGCGAGGGATTTTCGTGCCTCGCAAGGAGGAAATCGATGCCGATATCGAGATATCGGCGAGATTGCCGACGCCGCGAGGTGCGAAAAGACCCGCCGAGCCGACCCGTCCGACCTTTCGAGACAGGCTCTCAGTGCGGCGCGAGCCAGATCAGCCACAGCATCGACGTCACGGCACCGAGCGCCGTGGTGGCGGTGACCACGCTCGACGCGAGCCTGAGGCCGACGCCGTATTGGCCGGCGGCGAGGAACACGTTGATGCCGGTCGGTACCCCGGCGAGCATCACCAGCGGGCCGACCACGGCCGGATCGGGGTCGAGGATCCGGCAGGCGATCGCCACGAAGGCGGGCAGCGCCACGAGCTTCACCGCCGAGATCGCGAGGGCGGCGGGGGCGTCGCCCCGGAAGTTCTGTCCGTACATCGCCATGCCGAGCGAGACCAGCGCGACCGGGCTCGCCACCCCGGCGAGCGTGTGGATCGTGTGGGCGGGAATGCCGCTCGGACGATAGCCGACGAAGCGCAGCACGATCCCGCTGCCGAGCCCGATGATGATCGGATTGCGGCGGAGCGCGCCGATCACCCGCAGGGTCGCCTCGATCGCCGATCCGCCGCCGCCGCCCTCGGCGCGCATCATCGCCAGCGTCAGCGTCGTCATCCAGATCGGCAGATGGACCGAGACCACCACGGTGGCGACCAGCACGCCCTGTTCACCGAACGCCCGATGCAGCAGCGGCAGCCCGACGAAGGCGATGTTGGCGAAGGTGGCGCCCATCCCCGCGAGGACGGCGGTGCGCCGGTCCAGGCCGAAGACCCGCCGCGCCAGGGTCTGGCCGAGCGCCCAGGCGCAACCCGCCGCCGGGAAATAGCAGAGCCAGACCATCCAGGGCGAGGTCGCGCCGAGATCGGCATAGACCACCGTCTCGAAGAGGAGCAGCGGAATGCCGACCGTCGCGGCGAAGGCGGCGAGCCCCTCGCCGACCGTATGCGCCAGCAACCCCGTCGCCGCGAGCGTCCACCCGACCGCGATCAGAAGGAAAATCGGCAGAACGGTCTCGAAGGCGAAGCTCATGTGGCCCCTCGGTCGGCCGACGGCGGCGACCGTGGCGGAAATGACTTCACGACTTTCGTAGCAGATGACGGGCGGTCTGAGCAGAGCGCGGGACGCATGCCCGGCGCCGATGACGACGCCTCTCGGCGCGGGAGGAGAACGTCGCCTCATTCGATCGATCGCGGTAGCCGCTCGACAACCATGTCGTGCGCGACGGGCACGGCCTTAACCGACACTTCACCCGCCGCGCCGACCCTCGGTGGCGCATTGCGAGATCACTCGTTTCGACCGATGGAGGGTTCGATGGGACTCAGGGGCATGATGTTCGTCTTCTTCGTCTTGGCGATCATCGGATTCACCGCCTACGACTTCTACGACAAGCGGGCGAACTACGAGCCCGTGATGGCGCGCGTCACCAAGGTCGACGAGCAGTGTTACATGGAGAAGAAGGAGCGGGGGATCCTCACCAAGACGACCCACACCTCCGATCTCCTGCCGTGCCCGGTCGCCGAACGGCTGGTCGCGAGCCACCCGAAATGGGCGGGCTATGCGATCAAGATGAAGATCGAGGTCGGCTATCTCTTCACCTCGCCGGTCGACGGCAAGGCCCATGCCGCCAAGCGCCAGTTGTCGGACTATCCCGAGGGTCACAAGCTCGGCGTCGGCGACGTCGTCGAGATCCGCGCGTCGAAGACGAACGACAGTAAGGTGCGCGAACTCTGACGGGGCGCCTCGCAAGGCGTGCGCGACGACGATCGACCTCTGGTCTCGACGGGCGGAAGGCGCTATGTCAACCGCGTCCGTCGTTCACCCGTCGCGCCCGCGTCTCGCGTCGAAGGAAAGCTCCATGCCCGCCTATCGCTCCCGCACCTCCACCCACGGTCGCAACATGGCCGGCGCCCGCGGCCTGTGGCGCGCCACCGGCATGAAGGAGAGCGACTTCGGCAAGCCCATCGTCGCGGTGGTGAACTCCTTCACCCAGTTCGTGCCCGGCCACGTCCATTTGAAGGACCTCGGCCAGCTCGTCGCCCGCGAGATCGAGGCGGCCGGCGGTGTCGCCAAGGAGATGAACACCATCGCCATCGACGACGGCATCGCCATGGGCCACGACGGCATGCTCTATTCGCTGCCCTCGCGCGACCTCATCGCCGACAGCGTCGAATACATGGTCAACGGCCACTGTGCCGACGCGATGGTCTGCATCTCCAATTGCGACAAGATCACCCCCGGCATGATCATGGCGTCGCTGCGCCTGAACATCCCGACCATCTTCGTCTCCGGCGGTCCGATGGAGGCCGGCAAGGTGCTGCTCTCGACCGGCGTCACCAAGTCGGTCGATCTGATCGACGCGATGATCGCCGCCGGCGACGAGAAGGTCTCCGACGAGGACGTGAAGTCCTACGAGCGTTCGGCCTGCCCGACCTGCGGCTCCTGCTCGGGCATGTTCACCGCCAATTCGATGAACTGCCTGACCGAGGCGCTCGGCCTGTCGCTGCCCGGCAACGGTTCGACGCTCGCCACCCACGCCGACCGCAAGCGCCTCTTCCTCGAGGCGGGACGCACCATCGTCGATCTCTGCAAGCGGTACTACGAGGGGAACGACGAGAGCGTCCTGCCGCGCTCGATCGCCTCCTTCGCCGCCTTCGAGAACGCCATGACCCTCGACATCGCCATGGGCGGGTCGACCAACACGGTGCTGCATCTCCTCGCCGCCGCGCAGGAAGCCGGCGTCGACTTCACCATGGCCGACATCGATCGCCTGTCGCGCCGCGTGCCCTGTCTCTGCAAGGTCGCGCCCGCGGTCGCCGACGTCCACATGGAGGACGTCCACCGCGCCGGCGGCATCTTCGCCATCCTCGGCGAACTCGACCGCGCGGGCCTGCTGACCACCGATCTGCCCACCGTCCATGCGCCGACGCTCAAGGCCGCGATCGACCAGTGGGACGTGATGCGCACCAATTCGCTCGCCGTGCGCACCTTCTACGCGGCGGCGCCGGGCGGCGTGCCGAGCCTCGAGGCCTTCAGCCAGGATCGCCGTTGGGACGAGATCGACACCGACCGCAAGAAGGGCGTCATCCGTTCCGCCGAGAACGCCTATTCCAAGGACGGCGGCCTCGCGGTCCTCTTCGGCAACATCGCCCTCGACGGCTGCATGGTGAAGACCGCCGGCGTCGACGAGTCGATCCTGACCTTCGAGGGCGAGGTGAAGATCTTCGAGAGCCAGGACGCGGCGGTCTCGGGCATCCTCGGCGGCAAGGTCGTCGCCGGTGACGTCGTCGTCATCCGCTACGAGGGCCCCAAGGGCGGTCCGGGCATGCAGGAGATGCTCTACCCGACCAGCTATCTGAAGTCGAAGGGTCTCGGCAAGGCCTGCGCGCTCCTGACCGACGGCCGCTTCTCCGGCGGCACCTCGGGCCTCTCGATCGGCCACGCCTCGCCGGAAGCCGCCGAGGGCGGCGCCATCGGTCTGGTCGAGGCCGGCGATCGCATCCGCATCGACATCCCCAACCGCACCATCGCGCTGCTCGTCTCCGACGAGACGCTCAGCCGGCGTCGCGCCGCGATGGAGGCCAAGGGCAAGGACGCCTGGAAGCCGTCCGAGGCGCGTCCGCGCAAGGTCTCGGCGGCGCTGCGCGCCTATGCCGCGATGGCGACTTCCGCCGCCAAGGGCGCGGTCCGCGACGTCAGCCAGATCGAACGCTGATCGACCGGGCGCCGCTCGGCGCGGGTCACGAAGAGACACGAGGGGCGGGATCCCCGGGGAGGGGATCCCGCCCTTCGCATGTCGCATCCCCGGCGGGTCAGGCCGCGGTGTCGACCGAGGACAGGAGCGTCGAGGTCAGGCCGCTGCTCGACTGCGCGTAGGAGCGCATGAGGAGCTGGGCCATGATCGCCGCGCAGTCGGTGGAGGTGGTGGCGGCGGCGGTCGTGGTGCCGACGGTACCTTCGGACGTCGTCGTGTCGCTGCTCGAGGTGGTGGTGCCGCTGCTGGTCGTCGAGGCGCTGGTCCAGGCCTCGTATTCGCTCTCGCTGATCGAGCCGTCGCCGTCGGTGTCGATGTCGGAGAAGCTCGCCGTCGTCGAGACGCTCGAACCCTCCGGCGGCGGCCCGCCCGGTCCACCCGGTCCGCCGTGTCCGCCCGGCGGGGGCAGCGGCGGCGCGGAGGAGGTGAGGAGGTCGGAGAGCTCGCTCTCGCTGACCGAACCGTCGCCGTCGCCGTCGAGCGCCGACATCAGCGTCGCCACCACGTCGGCGGAGGTCGCCGAGGTCGTCGTCGTGTCGGACGAGGTGTCGGTGCCGTCGGTCGTGGTCGTGGTGTCGCCGCTCGAGGCGGAGACGGTCTGTTCCTGCAGCGAGAGGAGCGCGCTCAGGGTCGTGCTGTCGAGGCCGTCGACATAGGATTGCAGTTCGGTCGAGGAGACCGCGCCGCTCTGATCGCCGTCGAGCGAACCGAAGAGCGCCGACATCCGCTCCTGCGGCAAAATGTCGGCGCTGGAGGTGGACCGGGTCGCGACGGCCGCGTCTCGCGAGGACGACCAGTCCGCCTGCCAGGACGGGGTATGGGACGACAGGGAGCCGATCATGGTCGGGATCTCCGGTGGCTGGGCCGAACGCGGAACGGTTCGGGTCGCAGACCGAGGATCAAGGACCGTGCCGTGTATCCGCCTCGTCTCCGACCGCGAAAAATCGCCTTCCAGAGAAACGAGCGCGACAAGTTTCGGCGGTTCGCGGCGGGTTCTTCCTGGGTGGCCGCCCACCCGGCGCCCGGCGACCACCCCGGCCCACCGGGAAATCGCTGCCGATCGGCATCCCTCACCCGGCAAGCCCTGCCGGGCCGACGCCGCGCGTGCCGCGATGACGCCTCGCGCCGGTTCGATCGAATTCGAACGAATTTCGTAGTGAAACGGTAATCATGTGAATTCACGCTATTTTTCAGTTTTCCGGGCAAGGTTTCGGTCATGGGTCACTTGCTCAAGGGGAGTGTCATGGCTGTTCAGATTCGAGAACTTCTCGGTAACCACAAGATCATTCCGGTTCCCGTCGACGGGATCGGCGACATGGATGATCTCTACGATCTGGGAATGACGTCCTTCGCCTCGGTCCAGCTGATGCTGGCGCTCGAGGAAGCGTTCGACATCGAATTCCCGGAACGCATGCTCAATCGCAAGACGTTCCAGTCGATCGCCTCGATCGACCGTTCCGTGTCCGAACTCGTCGCTGGAAGGGCCTGACGCCATGAACATCGCCATCGATCCGACCACGCTCGCCGAGACCGCCCTGACGCGCATGGCGCGCGTCGCCGACGAGGTCGCCTCCAAATACGCCGGCGACGTCGACAAGTCCGGCCGGTTCCCGGCCGAGACCTTCGAGGCCCTGAAGCGCGAGCGTCTGCTCGGCTGCTGGATCCCGAAGGAATACGGTGGCGAGGGCGTCACCCTCACCGAGATGTGCGATCTCGTCGCCCGCCTCGGTCAGGCCTGCGGATCGTCGGCGATGATCTACGGCATGCATCAGATCAAGATGTCGAGCCTGATCGTCCATTCGACCGGCAGCGCCTGGCATCAGGACTACATGCGCGAATGCGCCCGTGATCAGCTCCTGCTCGGCTCGGCGACGACCGAGGGCGGCATCGGCGGCGACCTCCGCAATTCGATCTGCGCCGTCGAGGTCGAGGGCGATCGCTATCGCCTGACCAAGCAGGCGACCTGCATCTCCTACGGCCGCGCCGCCGACGCGATCCTCGCGACCTGCCGTCGCCATCCCGACGCCGCTTCGTCGGATCAGGTGATGGTGGTCTGCAAGAAGGGCGACTACACCCTGCGCGAGACCGTCGGTTGGGACACGATGGGCATGCGCGGCACCCGCTCGGAAGGCTTCGAGCTGGTCTCCGAGGGCGACGCCCGTCAGGTCTTCGTCCAGCCCTTCGGTGAGATCGCCGCCCAGTCGATGCTCGCCATGGCGCACATCATCTGGTGCGCGACCTGGTACGGCATCGCCGCCGATACGGTGGTGAAGTCCCAGGCCTTCGTCCGCGCCGAGGCCAAGAAGAAGCCGGGCGTCGTGCCGCCGGGCGCGCTCCGCCTCGCCGAGGTCTCCGCCTCGCTCCAGAAGATGAAGTCGCTGCTCGTCGCCGGCATCGCCCGCTACGAGGCCGCCCTCGCCGACGAGAACCTGATGAACGCGCTGTCGTTCATCGCCGAGCTCAACACCATCAAGGTGTCGGCCTCGCAGCTCGGCATCGAGATCGCTCAGCAGTCGCTGATGATCACCGGCCTCGCCGGCTATCGCAACGAAGGCCCGTTCTCGATCGCGCGCAACTACCGCGATCTCCTGTCGGCCGCGATCATGATCAACAACGACCGCATCCTCGGCAACACCGCGAACCTGCTCCTGATGAGCCGGATCGACACCTCGATCGGAGAGTGACGTCATGAACGCCCGACCTCCCGCATTCCAGGCGGCCGCCGAGGCGCCGAGCGTCTCCACCGCCAAGCCCTTCCTCGACGAACTCTTCGAGGACGGCGTCCTGATCCCCTCCGGTGTGGACGGTCTCTACGGCCGCTCCGGCGCCTTCGAGGAGGTGATCGATCGGTTCGAGACGCTGGTCGAGCGCTTCTCGAAGGAAGACGGGGCGGTGAAGATCCACTTCCCCCCCGCCATGCCGCGCGTCAACATGGAGAAGTCGGGCTATCTGAAGAGCTTTCCCCAGCTCGCCGGATCGGTCCACTCCTTCATGGGCAACGACATGGACCATTGCCGCCTGATCGCGGCGATCGCCGAAGGGGCGGACTGGTCGGAGTTCCAGAAGCCGACCGACCTCGTCCTGACGCCCGCCGCCTGCTACCCGCTCTATCCGACGGTGGCGGCCAAGGGCGCGGTGCCGGCCGAGGGGCTGCTGTTCGACCTGAAGAGCTACTGCTTCCGCCACGAGCCCTCCAAGGAACCGACCCGCATGCAGTTCTTCCGCATGCGCGAGAACGTCTGCATCGGCACCGCCGAACAGGTGACCGAGTTCCGCGAGCGCTGGCTGGCGCGCGGCCCCGAGCTCCTGCGCTCGCTCGATCTGCCCTGCGTCCTCGACGTCGCCAACGACCCGTTCTTCGGGCGCGGCGGCAAGCTGATGGCCCGCAATCAGCGCGACCAGCAGCTGAAGTTCGAGCTGCTCGTGCCGGTCAACTCGGTCGAGAACCCGACCGCCTGCCTCTCCTTCAACTACCACCAGGACCATTTCGGCACCCTGTGGGGGATGACGCGGGAAGACGGCGAGAAGGCCCATTCGGCCTGCGTCGGCTTCGGCCTCGAGCGCATCGCGCTGGCGCTCTTCCGCCAGCACGGCTCCGATCCGGCGACCTGGCCGGAAGCCGTGCGCAAGGTCCTGTGGGGCTGAGACCTCGAAGACTGGGGCCGCGCGACGCGCGGCCTTTCCTTCTCCCCTCGCGGGAGGAGGCGAACGCGCCGTCGGCGTGACCACACCGCTCGATCGTGGAGATCCGAATGCTCGCACTCGACCCCTCGACCCATCGCTCCCATGTCCTCCACGCCTCCGACCGCCGTTGGCCGCAGACCAACTGCTGGACCGATCTGTGGATCGAGATCGTCGCCGCGCTCGGCCACGATCCCCACGCCATGCTCGGCTTCACGGTGATGCAGGACTACGAGGGCGATCAGGCCACCTTCTTCAAGGTGCCGACCGAGGACATGGAGCGGCTCTGGGGTCTCAGGCTTCTCGAACTGTCGATCTTCGACCGGCTCGAGGCCCATGTGGTCGAGCAGGCGGCGCGCGGCCGCATCGTCGTGGTCGAGGTCGACGGGCATTACCTGCCCGACACGCTCGGCGTCTCCTATCGCACCACCCATCCGAAGACGACGATCGGCATCACGCGGATCGATCCGGAGGCCCGTCGCCTGGACTACTTCCACAACGACGGGTTCTTCTCTCTCGACGGCGAGGATTACGACGGGATCTTCGGCCGCCGCGGCGAGCCGGTCGATCCGACCCGGCTCCTGCCCTATGCCGAATTCCTCAAGATCCCGGACCGGGCGCCGCCGCGCGACCTGCGCCGCGAGACGGTGGCGCTGCTGCGCCGCCATCTCGACCGCCGTCCGGCGACCAATCCCTTCGCCGCCTGGGCCGCCGACTTCCCGCGCCACGCCGCCGATCTCGCGACCCGGCCGCCGGAGTGGTTCCACACCTACGCCTTCAATCTGCCGCGCCAGTACGGCGCGAATTTCGAGCTTCTCGCCAGCCATCTGCGCTGGCTCGAGGCGAAGGGCGAGACCGGGCTCGAGCCCGCCGCGATCGAGGCCGAGGCCATCGCCGAGACCGCCAAGGTGTTCCAGTTCAAACTGGCGCGGGCGATGGCGCGCAGGAAATTCGACGGTCTCGTCGAGATGATCGAGACCATGGCCGCCTCCTGGGAGCGGATCATGGCCGATCTCGACGCGAAATATCGCGACGAACCGATCCGCGACGCCGCTTGATACCGAGCCTGGGAAGTTTCGACATGCTCGAAACTGCGTAGGCGAAGGCAAGCCCGAACGGGCGTCGGCCGGTCAGGCCGCAACCGCAGGCCATTCCGACGAGTCGGAATGGCCTGTGATAGATATGAGCGTCGCGAACGGGGGGCGACCGGGCTGCCGGGGGCCGCGCTCCGGGTTACTCTTCCCCGAGAAAGACGCCCTCGACTCGCCCGGAGCCCGCCCGTGACCGCACGTCCGTTCGAAACCGCCGTCGCCCTCGACGCCGGTTGGTCGCTGACCTCGACGCCCGCGCGGGCCCACGCCGGCCCCGCCGATCTGCCGCCCGACGCCGAACGGCTCGTAGCCGCCGTTCCCGGCACCGTCGCCGCGACGCTCGCCGCCCACGGCCGCTGGTCGCTCGACGCGCCGGCCGCCCTCCACGATCGCGATCACTGGTATCGCCGCCGTCTCGACGTCGCCGGCCGCCGCATTCTGCGCTTCGAGGGTCTCGCGACCATCGCGCAGGTCTTCCTCGACGGCCGTGAGATCCTGGCCTCGACCAGCATGTTCCTCGCCCACGAGGTCGAGGTCGATCTCGTCGGCGGCGAGGAACTGGCGATCGTCTTCCGCTCGCTCGCCGCCCATCTCGACGGCGTGAAGCCGAAACGCGCCCGCTGGCGCTCGACCCTGGTGCCCGATCAGCGCCTGCGCGCGGTGCGCACCACGCTCCTCGGCCACATGCCCGGCTGGTGTCCGCCGGTCGACGTGGTCGGCCCGTTCCGCCCTGTTCTGCTGATCGATCCGGCCGAGGCCCGGCTTCGCGACGTGCATCTGCGCGCCGATTACGACGGCATCGACGGCCGGCTCGAGGCGCGGATCGATCCGGCGCCGGGCGTGTCGCTCGACGGCGCGGTGGTGCGCTGCGCCGGCTGCGAGGCGCCGCTCGTCGCCGGCCCCGACGGCGGTCTCGTCGCCCGCCTCGCCCTCGCCGGCATCGCACCCTGGTGGCCGGCGACCCACGGCGAGCCGAGGCTGCACGACGTCGTCCTCGACGTCGCCGGGCGCCGTCTGCCGCTCGGCCGGGTCGGCTTCCGCCGGCTCACCGTCGACCGCGACGCCGACGGCAAGGGCTTCGGCATCACGGTCAACGGCGTCCCGGTCTTCGCGCGCGGCGTCGTCCGGACCCCGTCCGACCTCGTCGGCCTCGCCGGAGATCGCGAAGCCCTCGCCCCCGACCTCGACCGTCTCGTCGCCGCCGGCGTGAACATGGTCCGCGTCGCCGGGATCGGCGCCTATGAGAGCGCCGCCTTCCACGACCTCTGCGACGAGCGCGGCCTTCTGGTCTGGCAGGACCTGATGTTCGCCAATTTCGATTATCCCGCCGCCGATCCCGCCTTCGTCGATCTCTGCCGCCGCGAGGCCGAGCAGGTTCTGACGCGGCTCGCCGCCTCGCCGTCGCTCACCATCGTCTGCGGCGGCTCGGAGGTGACCCAGCAGGCGGCGATGATGGGCCTTCCGCCCGCCGCCTGGGGCAATGCCCTCTTCGACGAGATCCTGCCCGAGATTGCCGCCCGCCTCGCCCCCTCGGTGCCGTGGCTGCGCTCGACGCCGGACGGCGGCGCCATGCCCTTCCGCGTCGACGAGGGCGTCGGCCATTATTTCGGCGTCGGCGCCTATCGCCGCCCGCTCGACGACGCGCGCCGCGCGAAGGTCCGCTTCGCCGCCGAGTGCCTCGCCTTCGCCCACGTGCCGGACCCGGTCTCACTCGCCACGGCGCTGCCGGTTCCCCCGGTCCAGCATCCGAAATGGAAGGCGCGGGTGCCGCGCGACACCGGAGCGGCCTGGGACTTCGAGGACACGCGGATCCACTACGAGGCCGCCGTCTTCGGCGTCGATCCGCACGCGCTGCGCCAGGAGGATCCGGCGCGCTACCTCGATCTCGCCCGCGCCACGACCGCCCATGTGGTCGAGGAGACGATCCGCGAATTCCGCCGCCCCGGTTCGACGACGCGCGGCGCGCTGGTGCTGCTCCACCGCGATCCCTGGTTCGGCGCCGGTTGGGGCCTCGTCGACGCGCTCGGCGTGCCGAAGTCGAGCTTCCATGCGCTCGCCCGCGCGAGCCGTCCGGTCGCGGTGATCCTCTCCGACGAGGGCGTCAACGGGCTCGACGTCCATCTCTCGAACGAGACGGCGGCCCCGGTCTCCGGCCGGCTCGATCTCGTCGCGCTCGCCGACGGAGCCCGCCCCGCCGTCGCCGGCTCGCGCGAGGTCGAGATCCCGGCGCGCGGCGCGCTGACCCTCGCCGCCACCGACCTCTTCGGCGCCTTCTTCGACACGACCCGGGCCTATCGCTTCGGCCCGCCCGCGCACGACGCGACCCATGCTCGCCTGACCGGCCCCGACGGGGAGGTGCTCGCCGAGGCCTTCCATTTCCCGCTCGGCCGCACCGCCACGCGCCGCGCCTGCGGGCTCATCGCGCGGGTCGAGGGCGGGGAGGGGGCGTGGCGCCTCGTCGTCGCGACCAGTGTGCTCGCGACCTCGGTGGTGATCGTCGACGAGAATTTCCTCGCCGAGGACGACGGTTTCCATCTGGCGCCGGGCGAACGCAGCCTCGCGCTGCGTCCCCGTCCGGGCGCCGATCCGGCCGCGCCGCCGGAGGGCGAGGTGCGGGCGATCGACGCCGTCGAGGTCGCCCGCTATCGGGCGTGAGGCACGTGGGCGCGACGCGCCGTCAGCCGCGCGCCGCCGCCATCGGATCGAACGCCGCCGCAGCGACGTCGTCCGGCGTGAGCGCCATGCCGCGATCGAGGATCCGCCGCGCCGCCATGTGCTCCTGGGCGAGGTTCACCGTGTCGACCGCGATCAGGCGATCCCCGGCGAAGTGCCAGAGCGAAAACCGCCCCGAGGCCGGATCGCCGCGCGTCACCATCGCCGTCGCGCCGGCCGAGAGCCCGGCCATCTGCAGTTTGACGTCGTATTGATCGGACCAGAACCACGGCGTCGCCGTGAAGGGGCGGTCCTTGCCCATCAGCGCCGCCGCCGCCGACTTCGCCTGTTCGACCGCGTTCTGCACCGATTCCAGCCGCTGCGACGTGCCGTCGTCGAGCCGCCGCACGGTGCAGTCGCCGGCCGCGACGACCCCGGGCGCGGAGGTGCGCGAGGAGGCGTCGACGACGATCCCGCGCTCGCAGACGATCCCTGCCGCGCGGGCGAGATCGTCCGCCGCGACGACGCCGATCCCGACCACCACCACGTCGGCGGGAAGCTCGCCGGCCCCGGTCGCGACCGCGCGCACGCGGCCACTCTCGCCGAGGATCGCGGTCACCCCGGTCTCGAGCAGGATGCGCACCCCGTGGCGCGCGTGCAGCTCGGTGTGGAAGGCGGAGATCGCCGGCGGCACCGCGCGGGCCATGATCCGCGCCTGAGCCTCGACCACGGTGACCTCGCAGCCGCGTTTGACCGCCGCCGCCGCCACTTCGAGCCCGATGAACCCGGCACCGATCACCACCACCCGAACGCCCGGCGCGAGCCGCGCCGCGAGACGCGTGGCGTCGTCGAGCGAGCGCAGCGCCATGACGCCGTCGAGATCGGCGCCGGGAACCGGCAGGCCGCGCGGGCGGGCGCCGGTGGCGAGCGCGAGCCCCGCCCAGCGCAGCGTCTCGCCGCCCTCGAAGGTGAGGCTCCGCGCCGCCGGATCGATCGCCGCGACCTCGCGGGCCATGACGTGCTCGATCCCCTTGCGCTCAAGGAACTCCGGTCCGCGAATGCCGACCTGCGCCTCGATCGCCTCGCCGAGGAGCCAGGCCTTGGAGAGCGGCGGGCGGTGATAGGGCGGATGCGGCTCGTCGCCGAGGAGGCGGATCGGCCCCTCCCACCCTTCGGATCTGAGGCTTTCGGCGATCTGGAGACCGGCTTGACCGGCCCCGACGATCACCATGGGATCGCTGGTCACGACTGAACCTCGGCGACACGCAGGATCAGCCCTTCGATCTCGGGCGTCACCTTGATCTGGCAGGAGAGGCGGCTGTTGGGCCGTCGCTCGGCGGCGACGTTGTCGAGCATGGCCAGTTCGCCGTCGAGCGGCGCCGGTAGGCGCGCCGCGACGTCGCCCTCGACATAGCAGTGACAGGTGGCGCAGGCACAGGACCCGCCGCATTCCGCGTCGATGCCCTCGACCCCCTTGGAGGTCGCGACCTGCATCGCCGACCAACCCTCCTGCGCCTCGATCGCCACCTCGGCGCCCGAAGGCTCGATGAACGTCAGCTTCACCATGCGTCTCTCTCCCTCGATGGGCCCGCCTCTCGGGGGCGGGCTCCGTACGTGTGATGCGCCCGCCGTCGGTGGGCGGGTCGCGGGCATCCTGGCCTCACGCCCGGACGAGGTCCAGCCGGGTCGGGCTGCGGAAGGTCGAGGACGGCATCCACGGCAGGTCCGTTTCGACCCGAGCATAGTCCGGAACCACGCGATGCAGTTCCTCCATCCCGATCCGAACCGCCATGCGCGCGATGGCGGTGCCGAGGCAGGCATGGACCGAGCCGCCGAAGCCGAGATGGCCGCGCGGCTTGCGCCCGATGTCGTAGACGTCGGGGTTCGGGAACTGGCGCTCGTCGCGATTGCCGGCGCCATAGGCGAGGCAGACGAAGTCGCCCGCCTTCATGGTCTCGCCGTGCAACGTCACGTCGCGGGTGAGGCAGCGGCGGAATCTCTGGGCGGACGTGTTGTAGCGCAGCGATTCCTCGATCGCGTCGGCGAGGAGTGCGGGATCCGCCACCACGGCGCGGCGCGCCTCCGCATGGTCGGCGAGATTGAGCGCGAACATCACCAGGAACCCGGCGAGCGATTCCACCCCCGCCATGATCAGCGTGGTGATGGTCAAGAGCACTTCGCGCTCCTCCAGCCGATCGCCGTCGATCTCGGCCGAGGACAGGAGCGAGATCAGATCGCCGCAGGGCTCGGCCCGCCGCAGCGCGATGATCCGCGCCGCATAGGCCTGCATCCACTCGTAGGCGGCGATGTGCTCCGGCCCCTTGGTGCGGGTCACCGGATCGGACTGCACCATCAGCACCGCCTTCTCGCGCACCGTCGCCTCGTCGCCCATCGGCAGGCCGAGCACCGCGAACAGCACCCGCACCGTGAACTTCGACGAGAAGTCGCCGATGTAGTCGAAACGGTCGCGCCCGGCGAGCTCGGCCGCCAGTTCCGCCGCGATCGCCCGGATCGGCTCGGCGAGCGTCTCCAGATTGCGCTTCATGAAGGCGTGTTGGATGAGCCCGCGCAGACGGTCGTGACGCGGCGGATCGGTGGTCCCGAGCGTCGCCCCGGCGCGGTTCGGCAACTCGGTCATGAGATTGCCCTTGGCCGAGGAATAGGTCTGCCAGTCGTTCAGCGCCGTGACGATGTCGGCGTGGCGCGACAGCACCCACATTCCCGCCTCTGGGCTCCAGAAACAGGGAAACTCGTCACGAAGCCGCCGATAGGCGGGAAACGGATCGGCGTCGATCGCCGGCGAATAGGGGTCGAAGACGAACATGTGGCCTCCCTCGCGAGCGACTTCGGCCGGGCCGGTCGCTCGTCGCCGCCGGGAGCGGAACGCTCCGGCCTCCGGGTTTTCCCGGATGCGTCGATCCTGCCCGTCGCGCCGCGCGGGCGAAATGGACGATCGAGGGAAAATTCTGTACTTTTCCGTCGGAGCATCCTGGGGAGGGTCGACGTCTTGTGCGCCGCAATAAGGGGTAAAACAGGGAGAGGACGCCGGATTTCGACGGGCCGGGACACTCGAATTCCTGCATTTTTCCTCTATGGCGAGAGCAGCGGCGGGGCCGGCGACGACTTCGTCCACGTCGAGGACATCGCCGCGCGTTCGAGCCTCTACGGCTGGGAGATCGACCGCCACGTCCATCAGGGCCTCTGCCAGATCCTGGTGGTGGTCGAGGGCGGGGTCGATCTGCGCCTCGACGACGTCGAGACCTCGCCCTCCGCCCCTTGCGCGGTGGTGGTGCCGCCCGGCACCGTCCATGCCTTCCGCTTTCGCCCCGGCACGATCGGCCATGTCCTGACCTTCGCGGAACGTGGCCTGACCCGCGCCGCGACCGAACGCGAGGCCTTGGTGGAGAGCCTCTTCGCCCGCCCCGCCGTGACCGGCTTCGCCGACCGGCCCGACGTCCTTGCTCGCATCACCCGCCTCCTCGAGGAGATCGGCGAGGAGTTCCACGGCGCCGAGCCGGGCCGCGCGGTCCTGCTCGATTGGCTGGTCTCGGCCGTCCTGACGCTTCTGGCACGCGCCGTCGCGACACCCTGGAGCCGATCGGCGCGTCCCGAGGCCGACCTCTTCGCCCGCTTCCGCGCCCTGGTCGAACGCGCCCATGCCGAGCATCGCCCGATCGCGTGGTATGCCGCGACCCTCGGCGTCGGCGAGAGCAGCCTCGATCGCGCCGCCCGCGCCGTCGTCGGCACCACGGCCTTCGAGGTGGTGCAGGAACGGCTGGCGCTCGAGGCGCGACGGCGGCTGATCTACATCGCCGCGCCGGTGTCACGCCTCGCCTATGAGCTGGGTTTCGAGGATCCCGCCTACTTCTGGCGCTTCTTCAAGCGCCGCACCGGCCTGACGCCCAACGCCTTCCGCCGCATGGCGCGGGCGCGCGCCACCGCGACCGGCGGCACGGGCGAGACCGGCGACGCGGGGGAGGGGGGCGAGGCTCAGGCCTGACGCAGCACGAAGGTGCGGCGGCCGCGCCCGAGGTCGCGGGCGACGAGTTCGTCGATGCGCGCCCGCATCCGCTCGCCGAGGCGATGATGGAGGTAACGAGCGATGGCCGGCGGTAGGTCGCCGCGCCGCGCCAGTGCCTCGTCCATCTCCGAATGATCGGTGGCGATCGCCGAGAGCACGTCGAACCCGCGCGTCGAGATCTCGGCGCCGACGTTGCCGGCGATGGTGAGCAGCACCCGCGGACGGCCGCGATCGATCAGGAAATCGGTCATCTGGATGGAGAGCGGCGAGCGCCAGGCGATCGCGACCTCCTTCGATTCCTCGTCGTTGGTGACGACCATGCCGATCAGATCTTCGTCGGAGAGGACCGCATGGACGAGCTCGCGCGTCTCCAGCCGGCGATTGAGCAGCGAGGCGACCTGCGGCGGCAGATCGGAGCGCCGCGCCAGCGCCTTGCCCATGGCGCTCTGGCGCACGGCGGTGTCGCACAGCATCTCGAGGCTGGCGCGCGACAGCTTGGCGCCCTTGTTGCCGGCGAGCGCGGTCAGCACCTCCGGCCGACCCTTGCCGATCAACACGTCGGAGATCGTCTCGCTCACCTGGGCGCGCCGCGCGATGGCGCCGTGGACGCGCTCGCCGTCGCGGGTGGCGATGAGCTTGAGCAGTTCGAGATCGGTGAAGGGGGCGTGTTCGATGACCGACGAGGCGACCAGATGATCGTCGTCGAGGAGGCGGGCGATCACCGTCTGCGGCGTGTGCGGCAGCGGCGCGACGTCGCGGGCGAAGGCGAAGCGATCGAGAAGACCGGCCTTGTCGAGAAGAGCGATCGACAATTTGTTGAAGATCTGGCTCTCGACCGGCGTCAGTTCGGTCGTGTCGCGGCCATGCAACTCGGCGAGGCGCTTCAGCATCTCGGGCGCGGGCCGGCTTCCGCCGGTTCCCTCGCGATAGAGCTCGCGTAGTCGCTTCTCGCGCATGCCTCTCCCCTTCCTCCGGGAGACAATAATCGCGAGACGATTGAGAAAACCTTTCGGCTTCCCTTGGGGAGGCGACGGCGTCGGCGGATCCGCCCGGCGGCACCGAACTTGCTCGACCTCTCCCGTGACCGACCGGTGTGTCGGACTTGCGACGGGAGACGACATGTTCCACCGGGTCCTCGAGGCCGCCGCGCTCGCGGAAGGCGCCTGCGAAGTCGTGACGATCGAAAGGAAGCGCTGGCTGGTGGTCTGGCCGACGGGCGGCGAGCCCAAAGCCTTCCGCGCGCTCTGCCCGCACGACGAATCGAGCCTCGTCGAGGCGACGTTCGACGGCCGCGAGATGACTTGCCCGCATCACCGCTGGCGCTTCGACGGCACGACCGGCGCCTGCGTCTCGGGCCAGAAATGCGCGCCGGTCAAGCAATACGACCTGAAGATCGAGGACGGCGCGATCTTCGTCGACGTGCCCGAGAAGGTGAAGAAGCGCCTGCGCGAGGGCTGAAGGCGCTCAGGCGAGGAAGCGCTCCCACTCCTCGGGCTTGAAGCCGACGAGGATGTCGGAGCCGCGCGTCAGGACCGGCCGCTTGATCATCGAGGGCTGCGCGACCATCAGCGCGATCGCTCGTCCCTCGTCGAGATCGGCGCGCGCCGCCTCCGGCAGCTTGCGGAAGGTGGTGCCGGACCGATTGAGGAGCTTCTCCCAACCGACCTTCCCGGCCCATTCGCGCAGACGCTCCGCCGTCACGCCCTCGAGCTTGTAGTCGTGGAAGACGTGCGGCACGCCTCGCGTCTCGAGGAAGGTCCGCGCCTTCTTCATCGTGTCGCAGGCCTTGATGCCGAAGATGTCGATGGTCGCCAAAGGAGCCGCTCCCGCCCGATCGTTCCGGTTCATGTCAGCGCGTCGAACTTGCACGCGAAGGCACCGCTCCGTCCAGAGGCGGCCGGCCGTAACACGATCGAAATGGCAGGTAACTGTGAATATTGATGAATTTCAGCATCCTCGTGCTTCGCCGGGACGCGCGGGGGGGTGAAGAATCGGGAACGGGCCGCCGGTGAGAGGGTGTATGATGTCGTCATGTCCTCACGAGGATGACGACATGCGGACGCTGGCGCTCGAAAAGGCATTCACCCTGGTCGAACCGGGTCCCGTCGTGCTGGTGACCACCAACGACGGCGAGAAGAACAACGTCATGACCATCACATGGACGATGGTCATGGGCTTTTCTGCGGAATTCGCGATGACGACGGGCGCTTGGAACTATTCCTACGCCGCGTTGGAGAAGTCGCGGGAATGTGTGATCGCGATTCCGACCGTCGACATGATCGACACCGTCGTCGGAATCGGCACCTGCTCGGGCGCGGACACGGACAAGTTCCGGAAGTTCGGGCTCACCGCGCGGCCCGGAAAGCACGTTCGAGCGCCGCTCATCGAGGACTGTCTCGCGAACATCGAATGTCGCGTCACGGACATCGTCGAGCGACACGGCATCGTCGTGTTGCAGGGCGTCGCGGCCTATTATGACGATGCGCGCAAGGAGAAGCGTATGCTGCATGCCGTCGGCGACGGGACTTTCATCGTCGACGGCCGCAAGCTCGATCGCAAGGAAATGATGCGCTCCAAACTCCCTCCGGGAGTCTGAAGCGCCCCTTCCCGCGTCTCTCGCTCGCCCCGATCAGGCTCGTCTTTTCCGTGAGGCGACGGCGCGAGATGGCGATGAGTGGGGGAAGATTACTCCCACTCGATGATCAACCGAAGTGGTAAGTATTTGAATTTTCGACGAGTGTAAGACGGAGAAATCGACGTTTACCGTCAGATATACCGTCAGAATCACACGCAATTGATTTTCCACAATAAATGTGGCGCGGTGCGCGGCGTCAATCTCTTCGTTCGTATTATATACGAAGCGCGGGAGAAATAGCTAGAGCCGATCGCAAACGTCCGTGATTGACTGCGATAGATGGCGCGATGATACCTCCCATGCCTTCTTCGAGTTTACCAACTGGGCACGCCCGGCAACCCCGGACTTCTGGCTACCCTTCCCGCAAACTCCCGCGAGGAAAACAGATGACAAATCTCCATATCTGATGAATAATACCCATATCTCCGTCAAATACGGCGGCTAGAGCGTCAAAGCGATCTCGGTTTCAGCGTTCAGGAAAGCGGGCTCGTAGTCGCGCGCCAGGCTGCCGGTGACGCCGACCTGACGGAGCGCCTCACGCCATCCATCCGAAATGCGCTGCGCGGTGTCGCGGATGATCCGGCGTGCGTCGGGCTCAGCAATTTCGAAGAAGCCGCAAGCGTCGAGAGCAAGCCGGATGGACCGGTCGTGCGCACCTCCCTCCAGGATCGCCGTTTCAAGATGCGGGTTGCGATCGGGTGCCGGATTGACGTCGAAGACCGGAGACAAGCGCCAACGCCCGCTGCCGACATAGAGAAAACCGTGGTTCTTCAGATGGTCGTCCTTGTTCGAGACGAGAATGGTGAAGACCAGACGAGAATAGAGTTCTCGGAAGTCCGCGTTCGGATCGGCCGACGCCGTTCGCATGAAATCGACGATCTCGGTGTAGGCACCGAGATCCGTCCCGGTCTTGCCGAGTGCCGTGCGCGCCGAGATATAAGGAATACGCGCGCTGCCACGCCGGTCGAACCGTTGCAGCAAGGCGACCGGGAACGGAGTGTCCGCGAGTTCCAGCCGGACTTCCGGCGTGCGGATGCCGCAGGCCCCGGCGAGCCGAAGCGTCGCGACTTCAACCCGCTCGATCGGTTGCTGATCGTGTACGGAGGTGAACTTGGCGAGCCATAGGACTTCGCCGTCTATGACGTTGGCTTTCGGACGTGCGCCGCCCGAACCGCCGGCTCCCGCAAGAGCCTGCAGGTTCCGAGCCGAAATCTCTTTGCCCTGCTCATAGGCCCGGGCAATGCCGGTGATCGTCTGCAGATCGATGAGGCGCGGCACCGCCTCGGCGGCGCCCCCGCGGATCACGGCTCCCGCGTCATCGACGAAGCGCAAGGCACCCTGACGGCAGGTGTCGTCGGAGAGCGTCAGATAGGCGAACTCGGAGAGGTTTTTGCCATAGGCTCGTTCGAGAAGCCGACGCCCCCAACTGTCCGGCGATGCGTCGCTGAAAACGCCGGCGAGCGCATCACGCATGGTGTCCGACTGTCCCGAGGTATGGAACGGCCCGCCATCGAAGGGCATGTCCGGCTGCAACGCGAAGGCGCGCGGGTTCTCTCGCCAGGCTGGGTCATAGGAGAAGGTGGAAAACTGACGCGGCCCGGCCTGCGTGAACCGCAAGTGGCCGACCGGCGTCAGGCTCTCCCCCAGAGCGACACGGGCGTTGAATTCGGGCATCAGAAGGCCGCGCCGTCCGGGTCGACGACGTCCCTTGCTCCAGCCGAGGCCTCATCGTCGAGCGCCTTCTGCTTGCGAAGCTTCGCGGCATAGGTCTTTCCGCGCCGCGGCAGTTGCTCGGAAGCCAGCGCCAGACCCAAATCATCCTTGCGGAAGTCGACGAGGTCCGCCAAGCGCTCGACCAGCCCCAAGGCGACGAGAATGTCCGCTAGGGTCCCGATGCCGACGCCGGGATCGCCCTTTTCGAGACGGGCGACTGTGCTGGCAGACGTGCCGGCGCGGGCTGCCAGATCGGCCACGGCAATTCCCCGCCGCAGGCGTGCGCCGCGTACGTCGTGTCCGAGCCTCTCGAGCGCCACCCTCGACTTCGGAGAACCCATATTATCCTCCATATACGAACGATTTCTCATCGTAATTATCTATATATGACAAATTGAGGCGATCTTCAAGTATGAGGACGACGGCCTGCGCAATGGCCAAGCCGGAATGGCCCGTTCAAAGAAACGCAACGGTGTCGTGAGCTCGGCCTTATACCAACCTGATGAAGTCCAGACCTGTTTGAGGTAGGGATATGCGGTGAGGCTTGCGACGCGGCCCTTGTCGGCGAGGAGGTCGTTCCACGCCTTTGCACAGGCATAGACGATCGCCGGCACGTCGGCGAAGACGCGGTGAGAGAGGTACCTTTCCTTCAGGTGAAGCCCGACGCGTTCGACCAGGTTCAGTTCCGGGGAATACGGCGGCAGGTGTACGAGGCTGACGTTCTGCGGCACCTTCAGCCGCCCGGTGACGTGCCAGCCCGCCTTGTCCATGACGAGGATGGCGTGGACGTTCGGGGCGAGCGAAGCCGAGAACGCGTCAAGGAAGAGGCTCATCATCGCGGTGTCGGCGTGAGGCAGGACGAGGCCGAAGGCGTCGTCGGTGTCGGGGCGGACGGCGCCGTAGACGTAGACCGACTTAAACCGTTTGTCGGTCGGGGCAATCGGGCGTTGTCCCCGCTGGTACCAGACGTGGGCGTTTCGCCCCTTCTGACCGACGCAGGCTTCGTCCTCGAACCACAGTTGAACGTCGGCATCGCGGTGACGGCGGACGATCCGTTTCACCGCGCGCGCCATCCCCCTTTTTGAAAATCCCGTTGCGCCGCCGGATCGCTCTGCGGATGGCCGGGCAGGGTCTTCTGGTGCGACAGATCCAGCCCCTTCATCAGTCGGAGCATGCCGGCCTCGGTGTAGTCCACCCCGAACCGCTCTCGACAGATTGTGAATAAGCGCCGAAACAGGACCCCGCCGCAGATTGCTTCAGTCCATTGAAATAGCGTCATGAACTTCGTGTCGACCCGGGTCGTCATCGAAAATAGCGAATTGAATCAGTGGGCTAGGATGTCTCCGGCCAGGGCTCCATTTCGGCGCTCATTCACAGACATGACGAGCAGTTGGCATGGCGGCGGCGCGCCAACGCGATGATGAAGATCGTCTCCCCACGCGTGTCGATCTGCTCAACAGCAAGGTCAGGCGGAACGAGAGACGTGAAGCAGCGCGGCAACGACATGGCGCCCCCCCCCATCCGGGATGAGTTGCTCAGTCCGCCTCCAAACTTCATCTAGAGTGAGTCAGATTCCCGCTCCGATGACGATCAACATCTATCGGTCCACCGAGCTGTGCCGCCGGACGCGGCGGATTCTACGGGCCGTTTCGGGTGTGATCTCACGGCGCCCGAGCCAGTTGATCTTGCCCAGCGTGCGAGCGCGCGTCCAGCAGACTTATGCCAAGCCGGCATATCCAGTCTTCCAGGCCGACCGTGTCGCCGAGGCGCCCCGTAATCGCGGGAAGAAACAGCTTCTCGCCAATGTGTTCGCCGAGGGCGCGATAGGCCTCGAATTGCTGCTCAGAGAAGAACTGATCTGCGGTTGACTGATGTGGGAACGCCGGCTCGTCGAATTTGAAACGTCTGATGAATTCGCCTTCGTTGCCTGTTAGCGACAGCTTCAGATAGACGAGATAGCCAATCTCAATTTCCCCGTCCTGCTGCCCGCGCGGATAGAGAATCCGGCAGATCCGGAAATGTGATCTGCTGAATCCGGAAGAGCCCAATCTGAGGTCGTCGAGGTCCGCCTCCAGCACGATGCCGAAGTCGATGTAGGCGAGCCGCTGCAGGTTGGTCAGCGCATGAAATGTCATCTCGGGGTCACTCTCGCCGTCGACGGCAACGATGAAGCGGCAGCGCCGGCGCAGCAACTCATAGACGCCTAGGTCCTGTTGACGAATAAGCGTATCCATAGGCGGACGGCGGCGATGAGGACGAAGCCGAGATAGCTGTCGGCGGTCTTGTCGTAGCGGGTGGCGAGGCGGCGCCAGTTCTTCAACCTGTTGAAGCAGCGCTCGATCCGGTTCCTCAGGGCGTAGACGTAGGCGTCGATGGGGACCTGAACCTTCCGGCTTCGCCGCATCGGGATAATCGGCGTGACGCCGCGCGCTTCCATCTCCGTGCGGATGGCATCCGCATCGTAGCCGCGATCGGCGAGCAGAACCTTCGGTTCCGGCCCGTCGGCGTCGAGGAGAGGCAGTGCGCCGGTGTAGTCCGAGGCTTGGCCGGGTGCGATGTCGACGGCTACGGGGA
>NZ_JAFNIH010000035.1 GCF_019160155.1 Pinisolibacter aquiterrae | reverse complement strand
CTCGCGGGCGGGCGCGCGAAATCGCAAGGTTTTCGATCAGAACCCATCGAAACCCGGCAATCGCGAATACGCTCGGGAGTCAAATCACCGCGCCACGTCAATGGCTTGGTCGTTCTTCACGGGTGACTCGCTATGCCATGCGCGCCGGGGCCTGGGCGGTCTGCGAGAAGCCGCTGGTCCTCAATCCGTGGAACATCGACGGGCTCGCCGACATGGAGCGAGAGACCGGCCGAAAGGTCTTCACGATCCTGCAACTCCGGTTGCACCCGGTGATATTGGCGCTGCGCGAGCGTTGCGCCACCTCGCCGAAGCGCCATCAGGTCGACATCACCTACTGCACGTCGCGCGGCCCCTGGTATCACACGTCCTGGAAGGGCGATATTGCGAAGTCCGGTGGTGTCGCGACGAACATCGGCATCCATTTCTTCGATATGCTCTCGTTCGTCTTCGGCAAGGCCACGACCAACGTCGCGCACCTGCGTGAACCCGAGCGCGCCGCCGGCTTCCTCGCCTGCGAGAAGGCCGACGTGCGCTGGTTCCTGTCGGTCGATCGCAACGATCTGCCGGAATCCGTGCGCGGCCAGAAGACCAGCTTCCGCTCGATCCTCGTCGACGGCGAGGAGCTCGAGTTCACGGAAGGGTTCACCGATCTCCACACCCGGAGCTACGAGGAGATCCTCGCCGGCCGCGGGTTCGGCCTCGAGGAGGCGCGGCCGTCGATCGAGGTCGTCGCCGACTTCCGCAACGCCCCGATCGTCTCGAGCGCCGACGCCCATCCCTTCGCCAAGGGGTACATCCGATGAGTGAGATGCGGGAGGATCCGCGCTTCCCCGGCGTTCTGATCCACGTCTCCAGCTTCGTGGACCAGGGGGCCGAGATCGGGCCGGGCACCAAGATCTGGCACTTCACCCACATTCTCGCGGGCACGGTGATCGGGGCGAACTGTTCCATCGGTCAGAACTGCATGATCGGCCCGCAGGTCAAGGTCGGGGACGGCTGCAAGATTCAGAACAACGTCTCGCTCTACGACGGCGTGGAGCTCGGCGACGACGTGTTCTGCGGCCCGAGCTGCGTGTTCACCAACGTCAATACGCCGCGGGCGCACGTCAATCGCAAGAGCGAGTTCCGGCCGACCCCCGTCGGACGTGGCGCGACCATCGGCGCCAACGCCACCATCGTCTGTGGTCATTCGCTCGGCGCCTATGCCTTCATCGGCGCGGGCTCCGTCGTGACCAAGGACGTGGGTGACTTCGCCATGATGGTCGGAAATCCGGCGCGTCGGATCGGCTGGATGAGCCGGGCTGGCGAGCGGCTCGGGGCGGATCTCGTCTGCCCGCGTACCGGCGAGAAGTATCGCGAGCAGGGGAATTCGCTCGTGCTCGTGAGCTGATCGGTCGGGTCGCGAGGCCGTCGCGGCCGAGATCGTTCCCGTCGAGCGTCGCGACCACGATCGAAACGAATCTGCACTGATCGGTGACCGTTCGGTCCGTCGAGAGGCAACATGTCGGCATCAAAGAACGCGTCGATCCCGTTCATCGACCTCGCGGCGCAGCGTCGCCGCATCGGCCCCGCCATCGATGCCGCGCTGGTCGCCGTCGCCGAGGCGGGCCAGTACATCATGGGCCCCGAGGTCGCGAAGCTCGAGGCCGAGCTCGCCACCTTCTGTGGCGCGGCGCACGTGATCTCCTGCGCGAGCGGCACGGACGCACTGATCCTGTCGCTCATGGCGAAGGGTATCGGCAGCGGCGACGCCGTGCTCTGCCCGAGCTTCACCTTCGCGGCAACGGCGGAAGCGGTCGCCCTGGTGGGCGCGACGCCCGTGTTCGTCGACATCGAGGCCGACACCTTCGACATGTCGGCGACGAGCCTGCGAGAAGGCATTTCGACCGCGCGCGCGGCGGGACTGCGTCCGGTCGGCATCATCGTCGTGGACCTCTTCGGACAGCCCGCCGACTACGATGCGATCGAGGCGATCGCGGCCGAGAATGGTCTCTGGATCCTCGACGATGCCGCGCAGGCCTTCGGCGCCACCTACCGGGGACGCGCGATCGGGCGGATCGGGCAGATGACCGCCACGAGCTTCTTCCCGGCCAAGCCGTTGGGTTGCTATGGCGACGGCGGCGCGATCTTCACCGACGATGCCGATCTGGCGTCGATCCTTCGGTCGCTGCGCGTCCACGGTCAGGGAAGCGACAAGTACGACAACGTGCGCATCGGCCTCAGCGGCCGGCTCGACACGATGCAGGCGGCCGTCCTGCTCGAGAAGCTCAGAGTATTTCCCGAAGAAATCGTCGCGCGCGACCGGATCGCCGCGACCTACGGCGAGGGATTGGCGGGGGACGTGATCGTCCCGACCGTCATCGAGGGCGCGACGTCGGTGTGGGCGCAGTACACCATCCGGCTCCCCGCCGGAACGCGTGACACGGTCGCCGCCGCGCTCAAGGCGGTGGGGATTCCGACGGCGGTCTACTATCCCAAGCCTCTCCACCTCCAGACCGCCTACCGGCATTTCCCCGTGGCGGGGAACGGGCTTCCCGTCTCGGAGGGTGTCGCCGAGCAAGTGCTCAGCCTGCCGATGCATCCCTATCTGGATCTGCCCACGCAGACGCGCATCATCGACGAGGTGCGGGCCGCCGTGCGGGCGACGCGATAGGCGACCGTCGCATCGGCGGCGGCATCGGCCCTCGCGCGTCGTGACGGTCGGGGGAGCGCCATCCCCTTCGGAAACGGCGGCTGTCCGACCGGACGGACCCGTCCTCGCGACGAGCCCGGATCTCAGCCTCAGACGCACCGAGTTGCGGGTCGCGTCGGTCACCGGGTGGCCCGCCGCATCCCCCCCGAACGTACCCGATGTCGCAGGCCTTCACCGGATGAGAGACGCGGTTCGAAGGAGAGGCCCGACCACCGCCGCCGCGAGGCGGATCACGGCTCGAACACGAGCCAGAGCGCGAGGTCGGTCCAACTCCCGATGCGTGCCGCCGCTCGCGTGCAATGTCCGAGCGCCGTCGCAGATTCGTCCTTGAGCCAACACGAATACAGGGTGTGGTGGGTGGTGCATCGGGACAGGTCGCCTGCCCAATTTCGGCATTGGGCCTCGCGACAACGGCGGTCGTCGCACTCGATCCACTGATCCATGACGCGGACGGCATCGGCGATCGTGTCGCGGGACTGAAGAACGGTTCCGATGTCTCGAAGCCCCTTGGCGACGAGAGGAAGGTGATTTTCGGTGCGGGCCGACTCCACTGCGGGACGGGCCCGATACTGTGGATCGGCGACGCCGAGGTATCCCCTGTTGCCGTGACCGACCTCGAAATGCTCGCTCGCCGCGATGGCGCGCGCGCGGGCCGCGTAGCGTGCGTCGCCCGTCGCCTCGAACAACCACGCCATCCCCATCCCCATCGCGACGTTCATGTTGCGGATGAACCGCCCCTCGTCGTTGGGACTGTAGCTCGGCCAGTAGGTGAAGCAGCCGGGGCACGGCGTGTCCTTCGACCCGTACCGCCAGGATTCATCCACGGCGCGTTTCGCAAACTCCAGACTGCGCGTGTCGCCGGTGACGAGGAACGTCCGCGCCAGACAGGTCATGGCGAGCCCGGTCTGGTAGGTATACTCGGTCCCCACGGAGTTGCAGGTCGTCCGCCCCCAGGTGAGCCCCTTCCTCGTCCCCGGTCCGGCGCAACTGGCACCATCGGCGTCACGATTGACACCCCATCCCACCACGCCGTCCCCGTTCTCGTCGGCCCGGTCGATGATCGTGTGCGCTATGGCGAGCGCCTTCTTGCGCGCGGGCTCGCCGAAGGACGGCGCGAGCGCGACGGCGAGCAGGCAGGACTGGGCGAGACCGTTGATCGAGGCACGCGTATCGACGGTCTGCTCGAGCCGGCGCCCGGCGACGACGGCGAGATCACTCCGGAGCTCTTCGACGCTGCGAGGATCGCCGACGGCGGGGCCCACGTATCCCGTCGACGCCACCATGGCGGAGATCGCGAGGGCCGAGAGAAGACCGTGTCCGAGCCGCATCGTTCGCGCCTATTGCTCCCCTCCCGAACCCACCAGCAGGCCGGAAAAGACGTGGATGGCACTCTTTTCGGACAAATCTATCGTCTCGACGACGATTTCCTTCACGAGGGGCGCATAGCGCTCGCGCACCTGATCCGCGGACTGAAAATAGCGCACGTGCCCGAACGAATCGAAATTCGGCACCGATGCGACGAGATACGCGTCGGCCGGCAGGCGCTCCAGGACGCCGAGATCGTCCTCGACGTGTTCGAGGAATTCGGTGGCGATCACCGTGTCGAAGCGGCCGGTCAGGGGCTTGCGCCAACCGACGATGTTGGATCGCTTGAACGTGGCCTCGAGCCCCCGAGACTGCGCGAGCTCGATCGCCTCGGAGCTGAAGTCGAAACCCACGTAACGGACGGGGAGATGGCCGAGAAGGAACTCGGCGAGCTGTCCCGGACCACACCCGAGATCGACGATCGACCGCGTGCCGCGTGCCCGCAGGAGCGCGACGATGCGCTCCCAGACCGGCAAGTACACACTCGCCTCGTGGGAGATCCGATAGGCTTCTTTGATCTTGAAGACCGCATCGTAGTAGGCGGCGCTCAACTCGAGACTACGATCTCCGGGGGCCGCCTGCCTCACGCGCGATCGCAGCTCGTCGATGGCGATGCGCCACGCGGTCACGTCCGGCTTCAGACGATCCGCCGTGAGATAGCTCTCCAACGCCGCGTCGTCATGGCCCGCCCGCATCTGAATGCGACCGAACTGAGCCCACCAGGACGGGACGCCCGGCTCGAGTTCGACCGCCCTGCCCCATTGGCGCAGAGCCTCGTCGAGATCGCCGGAATTCCCCGCCGAAACGGCGAGACGCGCCGCCGCGTCCGCGGATTCGATCGAGTCCTCCAGGGGAGCGGAAGGGCGCAGACTTCCGGTGTTCGACACCTTGTTCAACCAGCACTCCTTCCGGCGCACCCGACCCGAGCGGGAAGGCTACCCTCGTTTCCTCACGGCGGCAAACGACACGAGGGCTCGGGTGGCCGCCACCCGGGCCGGTGAAACGGGGCTCGGATCGCCCCCATCCCTCAGATGACGGATCGGAGCACCTCGAACGCCTCGGCGTAGGGGGCCTTGATCTGCACGCCGCGCACCGCGGCGAGGCCGACCATGACTTCGTCCTGGAAGTAGGGTCGCGCCAATTCCATTTGCGATTCGTAGCAGCGCAGTGCGCTCATCTTCCGATCGACATGCCGGCGCTCCAGCCTCATGAAGCCGATCGTCTCGGTCACCATGTGGTTCCACGGCAGTTCGTAACCCCAGATCGAGCACTCTCGGAAGGCTCTCAGCGCCTCCCTGTGCACGGTCGAGTGATCCTGATGCACGTCGTGGCTCGACGGAATCATCAGCATGTTCGGCCGAACCTGATTTCGCAGGCCGATGATGGTGTCCAGGATCGCCTGCCGGTTCTCCGAGAAGAGCCGCACCGGAAAGTGATGCTGATAGATGTTCGAGCTCGCGACACCCAGCTCGGCGAGCGCCGTGCGCATCTCGCGTTCGAGCCGGTCTTTCGGCGACCCGGGAGGAAGCGACTGTTCCGCATTCGAGAACGCCGCGACGTGGATGTCCCACCCCTCCTCGGCGAGCCGCGCGATCGAGCCGCCACAACCGAGCTCCGCGTCGTCCGTGTGCGGGGCGAGTACCAACAGCGCTCTACTCACGACATCCTCTCCGATTTGCACCGAGCCTCATGAGGCCTCAATCCTTCTCCGCCAACTGCCGCAGCCGCGCTCTCTGGCTCTGAAACTCGCGCTGGTCGACGGCCGGCGACCCCATGACGGTCTGCTCTGCGGCCACGTCCTTCACGACGAGCGCCTGCAACCCGACGGTGGCGTGCGCGCCGACGCGGCGTTGGTTCATGACGCAGGCGGACGGAGCGATCCAACTGTGGTCCCCCAAGACCACGCTTCCGCCGATCATGCTCTGCGCGATGACGACCGCCGAGCAACCGACGTCGACGTTGTGTGAAATGTGCACCTGATTGTCGATCTTCGCGCCACGTCGCAAGATCGTGTCACCGAGCGTCCCGCGATCGATGGACGTGTTCGAGCCGATCTCGACGTCGCTCTCGATGACGACACCGCCGATGTGCGGAAACTTCTCGAGCTCACCCTCTTCGTTGCGCTCGTACCCGAACCCGTCCGCCCCGATCACCGTCCCGGCGTGCACGACGACACGCTCGGCGATGTGGACGCCCCGGTAGACGGTGACATGGGGGTAGAGCACCGAGCCGGCCCCGATCGAGCAATCCGGGCCGACGACGCAGAACGCGCCGATGCTGGCGGTGGAATCGATGCGCGCGGACGGGTCGACGACCGCCGTGGCGTGGACGCCGGCGGGCGGCGCGGGCGGCGCGAAGAACTTCTCGACCGAGCGAATGAACGTGAGCCGTGGATTGTCGGTCACGAGCAGCGTGAGACGAGACGCGTCCACCGTCGCCAGAACCGGGTCGTCGAGACAGATGAGGGTCACGCCCGACAGACGGGCGAGGTCGCGCGCGAGAGCCTCGCCCTCGCGCCGGCTGAAGGTCAGAACACCGTCGGTGGCGTCGTTGAGCGACACCGCTCGCGTCACGCTCCTTGCGGGATCGCCGACCAGACGAACGTTCGCGCCGAGCGAGGCGAGCAGGTCCCCTGCCGTCAGGGAGTTCGAGGATCGCATGGGGCGGCCTATTCGTCTGCCGAGGGCTGGGGGGACGTCAATTCGTCGTAGATTCGGTAGAGACGCGCAATCTGCTCCTCCCACGTGACCTTCAGAATAAAGTCGATACGTGAGTTGATGGCCTGCTTGTAGCGCTCGGGATTGGCCATCACCGAGGCGATCGCCTTGGACAGGCTCTCCGCATTGCCCGCCTCGAAGACTTCGCCGATCGGCCATTCCGTCATGAAGCGACGCATCGCGTCGGTGTCGGAGCTGACGACGGGAACACCGGCGAGAATGTAGTCGAAGAGCTTGTTGGCCAGACCGACGTCCGCGTTTCCGTACCTGTCGGGCGTGATGAGCCCCAGGTCGACGTCGGCGATGAAGCCGACGACCTCGTCGTGAGGGAGGAACGGATGATAGAGAACGCGGTCGGCCACACCGAGCTGAAGGGCGAGCTTCTCGATCTTGTCGGTCGTCGCGTTCTTCGACTCGGTGATGAGCAACAGCACCGCATTCGGAAAGCGCGGCAGCGCCACGATCGCGTTCTCGACGCCACGCCCCTTCGTGACCGTCCCCGAGTGAACCATCAGGTACTTGCCCGTCAGCCCCATCTTCGCCTTCACCGACTCTCCCCGGTACTTGTACCGAGAGGAGAGCAGGTTCGTGTTGTAGATGACCGAAGGCAGACGCGGGAGATCGTAGGCTTCCTGCAGTCGCGCGGCGAGTTCCTCGCTCACCGTGCACATGTGATCGACGTCGCGAATGAACATCTCTTCCCATGCGGCACCCGCCGCCTGCAGACCGGGGTCGATGATGTCGTATTGGCGAATGAACTCGTGCGCGTCGTGAATCCACCAGAAGTCCCGGCGGCGGCCGCATTTCGCGAGGGCGACGCCGCCGACCAGCATGCCGTGATAGTCGTGTGAATGCAGCACCAGACCCGGCTTGCTCGGGATCTGCTCGAGTATCGATCCGACGCAGAGGCCCATGCAGGCGAGCCACAATTCGTGGCGAGGCGCGCGGGCCGCCGTCGGCAGCTTACGAGCCCGCATCGCGATGTTGATCGGCCGATTCATGTTGGGAACGAGGATCAACGGCGTGCCGTCGTCCAGGCTCTTCAGCGTATAGGTCAGCGGACCGTCGTTCGCCTGCAGCCCGATCGCGAGGAGCCGTCGGCCGAAGCCGGAGACAGCCGAGGCGGTCTTGACCACGCGGGGATCGTTGGTGAAGCCGTTGACGACGAACATCACGGTGTCGAAGGATCGATCCCGCAGCAGCGCCATGACCTCGCTCGGCGCGGGAGGAAACTCGACGTCGAGCAGGACGGAGCCGATGTCCTTGGCCGCGACGAGCGGCAGCGATTCGACGATGTCGGCGTCGAGCCTGCCGCTCAGGAGGCGATGCCCGTCGAGGTCGCTCGCGTCGGCCGTCTCGCCCGCCTCGTCCGCCTCGTCCGCGACCGGCTCCGGCTCGACCGGCGGCACGCGGGGCGCCGGCAGCACGGACCCGGCGTCACCGACCTCCCGATACCACTGCTCCGCCCAGCTCTCGCCGGCGCGGACGCGGGGCGTCCGAGACAACGCATAGGTCTGCATGACCGACGTCGCCGTCTCCACCTCGGCGACGCTGAGATCGTCGACCTCTCCGGCGAAGCGCGTCATCCACGCGATCGACGCGGCATGGAGGGAGGGAACCGTCGTACCGCCCGCCCGGGGAACACCGGCGACGTCGTGCCTCCAGCGGACGGCGTGGCGAACCGGACTGCCTCGGAGGGCCGCGCCTCCGACGAAGAGGCCGGTATGGCCACGCGTGAGCAAGATCACGGTGCGGCGTTCGGCGAGGGCGCCGATCACGGGACCGAGGCAACTCGCCAGGGTCACGAGCCGGCACTCCAGCCGAGCCGCGCCGTCGGCCGCGCCGAGGACCTGCGCGCCGAGAGCTCGCGTGAGCGCGCGATTCATGTCGGGCAGCAGCAGAACCCCGACGTCTTCGAGCCCCTCGATCCCGCTGGCCTCGACGAAGTCGTAAGCGTCCGATCGGTCGTTCGGCTGCACGCCGACGGCCAGCACCCTGCGCCCCGACCGACTCGCCTCCGAGGCGATACGGACGGCCGCCGCGTTCGTCCGGACGGCGCCGGGGACGAACACGACGGTATCGAATGCGCCGGCCGCCAACCGGCTCCGCACGTCGCTCGGCAGGTCGGGAGGGGCGAGGCCGCGCAGCTCGTCACGGAGGCCGCGCGCCGCGGTCAGCGGCAGATCGTCGATCGCGGCGAAGCCGCGCGCCGGGACCTGCGGCCGATGCTCGGCCGGGCTCGACGCCGGCGCCTCGGGAGGAACGGCGCTCGGAGCCTCGCTCGGCGCGACGATCGGACCGTCATCGATCCGGGGGCGCGGAAACAGCTGAATCTCGTGGATCTCGGCCGTGGACGCGGCCCGGCTCGTGGGCTCCGTCTCGGATACGGATGCGGCCCGCCCTCTCGCGGCCTCGACGGTCGCCGCGAGATCGCCGACCAGATCGACACCGAGGGCACGCCCCAACTCTCGCAGTTCGGCGACGACTTCGGCGGCGGCGTCGACGTCGGTCGATGCGAGCCGAGCCGTCCCCTTTCTGAGCTCTTCGATGACGACGCTGCCGGCCAGACGCTCCGTATGCTTGTTGAAGCCGTCGGATTCGCGCTGCTCGAGGCGTCGCGCGCGGTCCAATTGGAGCGAGATCTTCTCGTCGAGCCGAAGGTCCAGAGCCTCCTCGAAATAGGTGATGGCGTGGCGATGCTCTCCGAGCCCGGCATAGCAACTCCCCAGCCGCTTGCAGGCCTCGAAGTGCGCCGTGTCGAAGCCTCTCGAGAGATAGTGGTTCCAGACGCGGGCGCCATAGCTCCACATCCGCCCGTTCACGGCCGCCCGACCGAGCGCGATCAATTCCTCGCGCGAGAGGTCTTCGAGCGCGTCCGGATGACTGGAGCCCGAGCGTCGCGCCCGCAACGTCTCGACCGCACTCTCGTGCCGGGAGGCGAATTCCTCACTCAGGTGCCGCCGGATCACCGGCAGATGCGCACTCGCGACCTCGAGATCACCGCACCGGGCCGCGCAGTCGGCGATGAAGAGCTTCGCCAGCACAGGATAGCGCCCCGCCTCCGCGAGATCCCCCCACGACTGGACGGCCCGATTCCATCGAGCGCAGGAAAGGTCCGCGACGGCAATTTGCAGTCCTTCGTCGACGGTGTGTGACGTGAGTGCCGATCTGACCATTAGCGCTTCGCTCATCGTGCCAACTTCCCGCGACCTATCGACTGGTTCCAGTACGTCTGAGAAGGCGTTCGCTCCGTCCAGGGACGACGAGACCTCATGGTCATGGCATGCGCGCACCTACTCTGCGTCGAGACTGCGAGACACGGCGCGTTCCGTATACAACCTTTGATTTCGCGCCGCCCCACCACTCGGTCACATGATCCGCATCGAATGCTCGTGGTCCCCTGAACGATGGAAAGGGCCACGCCGAGAGATGGCAAGATCGACAATGTACCACTACCGAGCCGCCCTAGCTTATTACGCGGCTCTTCAACTGGCGTCCAGATGGCCAGACGTGGCTCACTGGGCTAAAAGTCGCACGGCGGGAGTTGCTGCGATGGCGCGACGACGGCCTCCTTCCGGAGACAGTTCGGAGCGGATGGGCTGCGCGGACCGGCGAGAGAGGCAGGGAATGCGACTGGCAGTTGTGATTGCGACGCAGGATCGACCGCAATTCCTTCGGTCGTGTCTGGAGAGCGTCCGCGCGCAGACCTATCCGGCGGCGCAAGTCGTCGTCGTCGACGACGGCGACGATCCCGACACCGCGGCGATCTGCGGCGCGATCATTCCCGAGACGATCGTCGTCCGGTCAGGGCGATCCGGCATCGCGGTCGCCAACAATCTCGGCCTCGATCAGGTGACGGCCGATGCCGTCGTTCCCATGGGCGACGACGACCTCATGCTTCCCGATCGTCTGGCGAACCACGCCCGGGTGCTGAAGGCGGGCGCCGACGTCGCCACGTCCGGCTGGATCAACTTTTCCGTGGAGGCCGGGCAGCTCGAGTTCGTGACGGCGCACCCCGCCCCGACGCTCACCGCGCTCCTGCGCGAGAGCACGGTGATCGGACAGGGCGCGGCCGCCTATTCCAGTCGCCAGATCCTGCGGCATCGATACGATTCCCGGTTGTCGATGGGGTGCGACATGGACCTCAACGCACGACTTCTCGCCGCCGGCGCGAAATTCGTGCACTCCGAGACCTTCACGGTCCTGCGCCGGCTCCACCTCGGAAGCGTGACGACCCGCTTCGCCGGCATCCAGCGCTCGGTCAAGGACGACCTGCGCCGCAGATACGGCATCGTGCCCGAAGGCGAGGAGGCATCCGAGACCGGCGCCACGCCACCGGCCGAGACGAACCGCCGTGTCTCCATCGATTGGGCGACGGCTCTGCCCGCGATCACCGCCACCGGGATCGATCCGGACCGCCTGAACTTCGGTCGCACCGCCCGCACCCTGGGCGAGGCGGCCGCATCGATCGCGCATTTCGCGGACGACGCGCTGATCGACCTGCTTCCTCACGGGCCGGGACGCATCGGCGCCGCGCTCGTCTGTTTCGACGACCCGCGCACGCTTCCCTCCCTCCGCTTTCGCGAGCGGTTGCTGGCCGTGCCGAGGGTCTCCGGAGGCACGCCCGTGCCGCCGCCCACCTCTCTCGCCGAATGGGAAACGAGCCTGGGCCTCAACGGCGACGGCGGCCGTCTCGTCGTCGACGTGGAGCGCATGACCGCCGGTGCCGTGGTGAGGCTCGCGGCGAGCCTCGCGGAGATCAGCCCGCAATGGCGCTTCATCGGCGGCAGCGCCGCGATCGACGCGGCCTTCGGGCGCCCGGTCGCCGTGGCCGCGATTTCGACCCGGTTCACCAATCGCGACCGGCTCGACGCGGCGGGACGACGCGCGCTCGAGGCGATTTCCGACGCTCGCGGCGACGGCCGCCCCCGGGCCTCGGCACGGCTGCGCGCGATCCAGAGAACCGAGGATCGGATCACCGCGCTCGAATTCCGGACGTGACCGAGGACGATCGGGCGGGTCCGGCCGCGAGAGCCACGACTGCCGGTCTCGGAAACGACGCCTACCCGCTTCAGGACCTGCCCGCCTCCCGCCCCACGAAGGGCTCGACGACCCGACGGGGGCCGTGATAGCGCTGTCTCCTGGGCGACGAAGCCGGGGATCGCACATGATCGTCGTCGATGACGGACCTGCTCGGGGGGACGCTGGAAGCCATGGTTCGTGAACGCGAGACCGATGACGTGGCAGAGCGTTTCGTCCGAGGTTCGGACGTACCACCGCGTGGGTCGCCCATCGGCGGCGCGACCCCGTCGCCGGCGCCTCGGCATCCGCGCCGTGGCGCCTCCGAACCGCCCCCCTTCCCCCCCGAGGAGATCGCCGAAGGCCCCTTCCCGACGGATCCCATCCCCGCGCGAGACGCCGTTCGGCGGCGGCAGGCGGACGCCCTCAAGCCCCCCGGAGCAATGCGGCCAGGATCGCCCATCGCCGGACCGGCGCGGCGAGATGAAATTTATGCAATTTACGAGACGTCACACGCCCATTGATCGACGTCGAGCCGAAGGTGAATTCTCATGATCGACAGATCCAAAGTCATTGAAGCCTTGTATCGATGCACGACGCAGGAGTGGTTGAAGGCCAACGAATTGTGGTCGGAGATGAGCGACGTCGGCGCCGATCCGCTGCTGCGCTTCTTCGTGCTGCAGACGGCGGTGCGCGTCGGAGACGGCGCGACGGCGAAGGCGATGGCGGACGGATTGAGCCCCGCGCTGATGCAGTACAAGTTCGTCGCGCAGATCGCGGCCGACGCGGCGGCGTTGAGCGAACTGCAATCGACCGGGATCGAAGAGGTCGAGGGCGACCAGCGCCTCCTCGGACGCAGACTGATGGAGAAGTCGTTCTTTCTCCGGGCTCTCGATGTCTGGTCCGAACTCACGGATCCCGCCTTCGCGGCGGAGCGCGACCTGCGCTTGGCCAAGATCCTCTACCGCCTCGGTGAATACGAGAGCGCCGCGCAACATGTCGAGGCACGCACGGGTGGCCGTTACGCCGATCGTGTCGAATATCTCCGTCAGCCCTGCGAGGCGAGCATTCAACGGCTCAAGCGGCTCGGACTGCGGCCGATGAGTTTCGTCGCCCATCCCCTGATGCGGGAGCTTCGGACTACCTTCACCGAAGGAGAGCCGACGGCCGCCGCCGCCACGCTCGCCCTCTGTCTCGGCGCCGTCACCGGCGACTGGTCCGATTTCCTGCAAGTGCTGCGTCGGGCGCATCTCGCCGGTTCGGAGACGATCCTCGAAGACCTCGGCGACGCGCAGGCCGACGACCTGGCCGACTGCATCCACTCGCCGCAATTCGCGGCGGCGGCTTCCCCGGCGCTCACCGACCACTTGGCGAAATGCTGCATCCAACGGGGCTTCTACCCGCTCGTCGACATGATCATCGACGACGTCGGCGAAGATGAAGCGCCGGCCGAGCCCGCGCAGGAAGCCCCCGTCTCGCCCGAGACGCAGGTCGCTCCCGTCGCGCCCCCGCCCCCAGCGGAAGATCATCCGGCTCCGCCCGTCCCCAGCGAGCCGGCCGAGCGCCCGGCCCCGAAGAAGCGCGCGGCGCGATCGACGACCAAGCGAAGCGCCGGCAAGGCCTGACCCGGCCGACGGCCGCGGAGAGAGGAGCCCGGGCCGCCGGTCGGGGCAGCGGCGGCTCGCCTTTCGGCCGGCCGCATCGCGTGACCGACGCCCCCCCTCCGCCGACGAGACCATCCGTCGCGCCCCGCGGCCTCTCCCTCAGAGGGCCGGCGCGACCCGCTCGTAGACGGCGTAGGCGTCCCAGCGCCCGCGACCGACGCCGAGCGGCCGATAGCGCTCGGCGAGCGCGGCGGCGAGTTCGGCGTGCCGATCGGCGCGCTCGCACACCATCGCGCGCTCGGGCGAGGCCGTCACCACGAAGCGCGGCGTGGTCGCGAGCACCCGCGCCAGCGGATCCTCGTCGGGCGCCGGGAAGTCGCACATCATGTGCAGCGGGTCGACGTAGCGCCACGGCGGGAACAGCCCGACCTCGACGGTGAGCGGCAGCCCCCGCAACGGCACCAGCACGAGATCGCCGGGAACCGGCCCGGCCCGACGCACGATCGCCGCCGCCGCACGAACGGCCTCCATGTCGGCGGCGTCGGAGGCGAGCGGCATCGGCAGCACCAAGGGCGGGACGAAGGCGAAGGCGGTGGCGATCGCCGCCCCGGCGCGTCGCCCGGCGTGCGTCGCCGCCTCGAGGCCGTGGCAGACGAGGACGCCCGCCGCCAACACCATCGGCGCGATCGCCGCATGCATGTAGTTGTCGTACATCGCCTTGACGGCGAGAACCCCGGCGATCGCCGCGACGAACCAGATCACCGTCGTCGAAAACCAGAGACCCGGGATCCGCGCGGCGATCGCCCCCCGCCGCATCCAGGCGAGGAGCGCGAGGCTCGCCAGCCCGACGAAGGGCTTCAGGAGCGCCGGCAGCCGCGTCACCGCGTCGAGCATCGTCAGCCGCACCACGTCGGTCGACCCGGGGGCGACCATCACGTCGCCCTTCAGCCGCCCGACGGCGCCGATCACCGCGCCGTCGAAGGCGACGCCGAGGAGACCGTGATGGGCGAAATAGAGCGCGAACAGCGCCGGCACCACCAGCGCCCCGGCCCCGATCGCCGTCGTCGCGCCGATGAGCGCGCGGACGAGCGGGACCCCGTCGCGCCGCCCGACGCCCGCCAGCACCACCAGCGCGATCGCCTCGAACAGCGCCGTCTGCTTGATCATCCCCGCCGCGCCGATCGCCAGCCCCGCGAGGACCAGCCGCCCGATCCCCGCCCCGCCGCGCGCCTCGAGCACCGCCCAGAAGGCGAGCACCACGAAGGGCGCCTGGATCAGGATGGTCGGCAGGATGTCGCCGGAGGCGAAGAGCGTCACCACCGGATAGACCGCGAGCGCCCACCACGCCACCGGCCGCGACACGTGGCGCGCCGCGAGCCCGTGGAGCGCCGCCGCCCCCGCCGCCACCGCGACGATCTCCAGCGCCTTGATCGAGGCGATCGTCGGCCCGAACAGGAGCTGCGCCGCCGCCACCAGCAGGAAGAGACCCGGCGGCTTGACGTCGTAACCATGGGCATAGGGCAGGAGACCGGCGAGCCAATTGCGCCCGACGATGACGAAGAAGGCCTCGTCCTCGCCGACGGCACGCGCGAAGACGAGACGGATCGCCGCCGTCAGCACCAGCGCGACAGCGATCACCACGACGGCCCGCGCGGCCGGGCCGAGATCGAGGCGCGCGCGAGGACCCTCGACCGGCCCGTTCACCGCCCGAGCGCGTCCTTCACCGCCGTCGCCAGGGCCTTCAGCGTGAAGGGCTTGGGCAGGAAGGAGAAGCTCTCGCCCTCGGGCAGGTTCTTGGCGAAGGCGTCCTCGGCATAGCCGGAGACGAAGATGATCTTCAGATCCGGTCGCGCCTTGCGCAGCTCGCGCAGCAGCGACGGCCCGTCCATCTCCGGCATCACCACGTCGGAGACGACGAGATCGATCGCCCCGCCGGTCTCCTCCATCACCTGGAGCGCCTCGGTGCCGGTGCCGGCCTCGTGCACGGTGTAGCCGCGCGAGGCGAGCGCGCGGCTGGCGAAGGCGCGCACCGCCTCCTCGTCCTCGACGAGGAGGATCGTCGCCGAGCCGGTCAGATCGGCGCCCGCCGCCTGCGGCTGCTCCGCCTTGCTGCTCTCGGCCGCCTTGGCGGCTTCCGCCGCGGTCTCGACGTGGCGCGGCAGCAGGATGTGGAAGGTGGTGCCCCTGCCCATCTCCGAGGAGCAATAGACGAAACCGCCGGTCTGCTTGACGATGCCGTAGACGGTCGAGAGGCCGAGGCCGGTACCCTGCCCCACCGGCTTGGTGGTGAAGAACGGCTCGAAGATGTTCTCGATGATCTCCGGCGGAATGCCGGTGCCGGTGTCGCTCACCTCGATCAGCACATAGTCCGCCGCCGGCATGCCGGGCGTCTTGTAGGGCAGCTTCTCGTCGGCGCCGACGTTGCGCGTGGCGATCGTCACCCGGCCGCCGTTCGGCATGGCGTCGCGCGCGTTGACCGCCAGATTGACGATCACCTGCTCGAGCTGGCTCGTGTCGGCGCGGATCGGCCACAGATCGCGACCGTGCACCACCTCGAGCCCGACCTTCTCGCCGAGGAGCCGACCGAGCAGCATGTGCAGGTCCGCCAGCGTGTCGCCGAACTGGATCACCTCCGGCCGGAGCGTCTGGCGCCGCGAGAACGCCAGCAGCTGGCGCACCAGCGCCGCCGCCCGGTTGGCGTTCTGCTTGATGTTCATGATGTCTTGGAACGACGGATCGGTCGGCCGATGGCTGGCGAGCAGGAGATCGGAGAAGCCGATGATCGCGGTGAGGACGTTGTTGAAGTCGTGGGCGATGCCGCCGGCGAGCTGACCGATCGCCTGCATCTTCTGCGACTGGGCGAAGCGCTGCTCGAGCTCCTGCTGCTCGGTGGTCTCGAGCGCGTAGACGATCGCCGCCTCGCCGTCGCCGGTGCCCTCCTCGACCGAGGAGACGAAGAAGCGCGCCGAGCGCTTCTTGACCGAATCGTCGATCAGTTGCGCGTCGACCGGCTCGATGTCGCCCTGCCCCGCCAGCGCCGCGGCCAGCGCCTCGGCGAGCTTCGGCCGGTCGGTCGGGATCACCGTGTCGATCAGGCTGCCGCGCACGCCGTTGGCGTCCTCGCGCACCATGCCGCCGAAGAGTTCCAGGAACGAGGCGTTGGTCTGGCCGATGGCGCCGTCGCGGCCGAGCGCGGCGATGGCGATCGGCGTGTTGTTGAAGAAGCGCTGGAAGCGCACTTCCGCCGCCCGCAGGGCCTCGGAGGCGTCCTCGCCGGAGGAACGGTTGATCACCAGCGTCCGGCTGTCGCCCGGCTTGCCGCCGGGGCCCATCGGCACCTTGTGGAGAAGGCGCACCGGCAGCGACTGGCCGTTGCGCTTGACGAGATCGAGGTCGAGCACCCGGGTGCGCCCGTCCGCCGCCGCATCGAGGATCAGCGCCATGCCCTGGCCCTGGACGATGTCCTTGAGCCGGATCGCCCCCGCCTCGAACTTGGCGAGGTCCCAGCCGAGCCAATCGGCGAGCGTCGCGTTGAGATAGGTCAGCCGCCCGCCGGCATCGGCGGAGAAGAACCCGGCCGGGGCGTGATCGAGGAAGGTGACGACCTGCTGCAACTCCTGGAAGCTCGATTCCTGGCGCTCGCGCTCGCGCGTCACGTCGACGATGCGCCACGAGGTGAGCCGGTCGCCGCCTTCTCGGTCGCTCGCCGAGGCGAGCGGGTCGACGCGGATGTGATACCAGCGCGCGCCGCCCTCCTCGCTGCCGATCGGCGTGCGGGTCCGCAGCTCCGTCTCGGCCGTGACGCGCCCGCGCACCGACTCGCAGAGACGGAACATCTCCTCGCCGACTTCGGGATTGGCGGCGAAGATCCGCTCGATGGTCCTGAGATCGTTGGCGGTTTCCGCCCGGGTCAGCGCCGCGTAGGCGGGATTGGTGTAGATGATGCGGCCCTGATCGTCGGTGACGACCACGCCCTCCGGAAAGCCGTCGAGGAACACGCCCGAGAGCGTCGGCCCCTGCGGCTTGGCGCCGAAACGGACAAGACCGATCGCGCCGGCGAAGAGCGCGAAGACGCCGACCACCGCCAGAAGGCCGAGAATCACCTGGACGTAGGGGGCCGCCTCCTCCGGCTTCACCACCGCCAGCACGGCGGCGGCGGCCACGAAGGAGAGCGCCAGAGCCACCAGCAGCCCGATGCTGCCGGAGCGCGCTCCCCGGTCGATCACCGGCGCCCGACCCTGATTGACGTCGTCCTGTTCCATCTCGTCCGATCCCGTGCCCGCGGGCACGCCAGGGGCACCGAATCCCCGAGCGCGCGCGCGGCGCCAGCGTTGCCCGAACCACGCGGCCCCACAAGAGGCCGGCGCCGAAATCACCGGCGCCGTTTCTCCCTGAGCCGCATCACGAACCCGATCACTTCCGCGACCGCCCGGTAGTGTTCCTCCGGGATCTCCTTGTCGAGATCGACACCGGCGTGCAGCGCGCGCGCCAGCGGCGGGTTCTCGACGATCGGCACCTCGTTGGCGGTCGCCAGTTCGCGGATCTTGAGGGCGACGTCGTCCATGCCCTTGGCCACCAGCATCGGCGCCTTCATGCCGCTCTCGTATTTGAGCGCCACCGCGTAATGGGTCGGGTTGGTCACCACCACGGTCGCCGTCGGCACCGCCGCCATCATCCGCCTGCGCGCCCGCGCCATGCGGATCTGACGGATCTTGCCCTTGATCTCGGGGCTGCCCTCGGTCTGCTTGAACTCTTCCTTCAACTCCTCGCGGGTCATGCGCAGGCGTTTGACCCAGCGATGACGCTGGAACAGGTAGTCGAGCCCGGCGACGAAGGCCATGACCACCACCACCGCCCCCATCAGCCTGAGCGCCGCGCGGCGGGTGACCTCGAGCACCCCGACCGGCTCGATCGCGACGATGCCCTGGAGATGGGCGAATTCCGGTTGCAGGGCGAAGGTCATCGCCGCCGCGACGATGGTGATCTTGATCACCCCCTTGAGGCCGGAGACCAACCCCTCGACCGAGAACAGCCGTTTGAAGCCGGAGATCGGCGAGATCTTGGAGAGTTTGGGGACCAGCGGCTCGAAGGTGAAGAGGAGCCGGTGCTGCATGGCGTTGCCGCCGATCCCGGCGACGAGGAAGAGCAGCGCCGGCAGCGCCAGGACGCCGCCGATCAGCCCGAGCAGATGCAGCACGATCCGCTCGACGCCGGCCGGATCCGTCGCCATCGTGTCGGCATGATCGATGAAGGCGGCGAGCGACTTGGCGAGATCCCCCGCCACCCCCGGCGACAGCCAGGCGACGAACACCATCGCCGACGCCAGCACGAAGAAGGTCGAGAGTTCCTGGCTCTTGGCGACGTCGCCCTTCTGGATCGCCTCGTCGATCTTCTTCTGTGTCGGTTCTTCGGTTTTGGAGTCGTCGTCTTCCTCGCCCGCCATGGCTCACCCCGCGACCAGACGCATCAGCCCGTCGCGGACATGATCCATGTACCAGGCGAGGAGCGACGCGAGGACGAGGCCGAAGAGCAGCAGCCCGAGGCCGATCGAGGCCGGCATGGCGGCGAAATAGATCTGAAACTGCGGCATCATCTTCTGCAACATGCCGAGCCCCAGGTTGAAGACGAGGCCGAAGGCCAGGAACGGTGCCGAGATCTGCACGCCGACCTTGAACGATTCGGCGACCATCTGCACCGTCACCTGCGCGAAATCCCCCGACGGGATCCACCCGCCCGGCGGAAACATCTGAAAGCTCGACGTCATCGCGCCGATCGCCACCAGATGCAGATCCATGACGAAGATCAGCGTCACCGCCGTCAGCGACAGGAAGTTGCCGACGATCACCCCCTGCTGCCCCTGGGTCGGGTCGACCGTCATGGCGAAGCCGAGGCCGAGCTGGGTGGCGATGGTGGCGCCCGCCACCTGCGCGCCGGCGAGCAGGAGCCGCGTCGCCATGCCGAGGAAGAGGCCGATGATCAGTTCGCCCGCGAGCATGGTCGCCGCCGCCGGCAGCGACTTCGAGAGCCCCGCCGGATAGAGCCCGGCGACGATCGGATAGAGCGCGAGCGTCAGGAAGAAGGCGAAGACGAGCCGCACCCGGACCGGCACGGTGGTCTCGCCGAAACCGGGCGCGAGCATCACCATCGCCCCGAGACGGGCGAAGGCGAGCATGAAGAGGAGCGCCACCTCGGGCAGAAGGTGCAGGACCATCGCCGCTCCCTCAGCCGCCGTTGGCGATGCGATCCATCAACCGCGCGAAATAGCCGGAGAGCTGCGCCCCCATGAAGGGAAAGGTGATCAGCATGGTCGCGAAGATCGCCAGGATCTTCGGCACGTAGACGAGCGTCGCTTCCTGAATCTGGGTGACCGCCTGAAAGAGGCCGACCAGCACGCCGACCAACAGCCCGACCAGCATCACCGGCGCCGCCGTCAGCACCAGCGTGATGATGCCGTCGCGCGCGATGTCGAAGATGTCCGCTCCGGTCATGGCCCCGTCTCCCCGTCGATCGAGGAGCGCCCCTCAGATCGGCATCTTCATGATTTCCTCATAGGCCGAGATGACCTTGTCGCGCAGCGCCACCACGGTCTCGAAGGTCGCCTGGGTCTCCGCCACCGCCGTGACCACGTCGATCACGTCGGCCTTGCCGCCGGCATAGGCGAGCGCCTTGCCGTCCATCGCCGCGCCCTGCCGCGACACGTCGCCGACCGCCGCCTTCAGCATGGCGCCGAAATCGGTGCCGCCGACCTCGGCAACTTGCCTCGGTTCGGTGCGATTCGTAAGACCCTGCGTGGCGCGATAGGCACCGGCGGCGAGTGCGGCGGGGGTCATGGGGCGTCTCCTTCGGCGGAACGGGAGGAAAAAGGCCTCAGGCCTTGAGGATTTCGAGCGTCTTGGTGATCATCCGGCGGGTCGCCGAGACGATGTTGAGATTGGCCTCGTAGGAGCGCTGCGCCTCGCGCATGTCGACGGTCTCGATCAGCGGCTCGACATTGGGATATTTGACGTAGCCGTTCGCGTCGGCGGCCGGGTGACCCGGCTCGTAGCGCATCTTGAAGTCGGTCTGGTCGCGCTGGACCCGCCCCATCGCCACCGTCGCCGCGCCCAGCTCCTTGTCGAACTTGGAGACGAAGGTCGGCACTTTGCGCCGGTAGGGATCCTGTCCGGCCGTGCGCGCGGTCGAATCGGCATTGGCGATGTTCTCGGCGATCACCCGCATGCGCCCCGACTGCACCCTGAGGCCGGACGAGGCGATCTTCAGCGACTGCAGGAATTCCATCGACATGACGCGTCTCCCGATCCGAACTCACTTGCGCCCGAGCGCGACGCGCAACAGCCCGAGCGACTGTTGGTAGAGCGAGGCGGCGGTCTGATAGTCCAGTTGGTTCTCGGCCGACTTGGTCATCTGCTCCTCGAGATCGACCGCGTTGCCGCTCGGCCGCACCTCGAAATCGCCCTTGCCGGCCGTCTTGAAACCGCCGGCTCCACCGGAGCCGGCCATGTGACCCGAGGACGTGACCGCGAGCGCCACCGCCGGCGCGCGAACCTGCCCCGACGAGGCCCCGCTCGCCGCCGTCGCCGCCGCGGGCAGCGCCGGCTCGGCCAGATCCTTGGCCCGGTAGCCCGGAGAATCGGCATTCGCGACGTTCTCGGCGATCAACCGCTGGCGCGCCTGATGCCACCGCATCCGCGTCTTCAGGGCGTCCATCAGTGTCACGTCGCCGATGCCCATGTGCCGAACCCCTCCGAACGACGCCGATCGCGGCCGTCGAGATCGGCAGATTGTTCCCAGCTCATGGTTAACGAAGGGTTAATCCACCGTCTCGTCTCGACACCGCCCCGGCCATCGCCCGGAGGATGCTCGTCTTTTTCGTAAACTTCCGGTAAAGGGTCGAGGGTCGGGACGGCAACTTCTGCCGATATCGTTTAACATGCGACCGTCAAGCGAGATTCGGGCAGGACCGAATCTCGCCGCGAGTACGAAGGAGAGGACCCGATGAGTGCATTTCGGGAGTGGTTGAACACCCTGTTCGGGTCCGACGGCGGTCGCGCGATTCAGATGCTCTTCGCGCTGCTGTTGGTCGTCCTGCTCATCCTCGCCGTGACCTGGCTGTTCCGCCGCCTGTTCGGCGGCATCGTGCAACGCGGCCGCAGCTCGCGCCTGTCGGTGGTCGATTCCACCGTCGTCGACCACCATCGCCGCCTCCTTCTCGTGCGCCGCGACGACGTCGAGCATCTGGTGCTGATCGGCGGCCCCAACGACGTCCTGGTCGAGAGCCGCATCCTGCGCGCCGCTCCGACCATGACCGGACGGCCGATCGCGCAACCGACCCGCCAGCCGATGCCGGCCACCGCCGCGCCCGCGCCGGTGGCCCCGCCGGCCGCCGCCCCGCTCGCCACGCCGCCGCTCGCCACGCCGCCGCTCGGCCCGACCTCGGCGCCCGGCGCCGCGCCGGCCGCCGCGCCGGAATCGGCCACCGTCTCCCCCGCCGCCCGTGTCGCCGGGGGCGCCGCCGCCATGGTCGCGGCCGTCGCCTCGGCCGGGGCGCTGCTGCGCTCGCGCATCGCCCGCTCCGAGGAGCCGGAGGAGGCGCCCGCCCGCCGGACGCCCGCGCCTCAGCCCGATCGCCGGACCCTGGATCAGGCCTTCGACGCCCCGCTCGGCCGCCCCGCCCCCGAGCCGATCCCCGAACCGCTGCCCATGGCCGAACCGATCCCGTCGCCCGGCCCGGCCGCGCGCGCGCCCATCACCCCGCCGCCGGCCGATCTCGCGCCGCGCCGTCCCTTCGAGCCCGCCGCCCGCGCCGTGGTGCCGCCGCCCGAGCCGGTCGAGCCGGTGGTCCCGGTCGCCCCCCTCGATCTCGACGAGCCCTTCGCGCCGCCCTTCGCCGAGCCGATGGACCGCGCGTCCCTCCACCGCGAACCCGTCCTCCGCGAGCCGCTCCCGCGCGAGCCCGTCCTGCGCGAAACCGTCGTCGCCGAGCCGGCGCCCGGCCGCATCCCGCCGCGCATGATCGACGACATCGATCTCCTCGCCGACTTCGATCAGATCGCCGCCGAACTCTCCGCGCCGCGCCGTCCCCAGCGCGAGCCGACGCTGCCCGAACCGATCTCGGCCGAACCGCCGCGTCCCGAGCCCGTCGCCGCGCCCGAGATCGAGATCGAGCCGGAGATCGAGGAACCGACCCTGCCTTTCGCACAGCCGCTGGAGGAGCCCGCGCCGGTCGCGGCCGCCCCTGAGGTCGAGCCCCCGCCGCCGCCCGCGCCCGAGGACCATTTCGACTTCGATTTCGACTTCGGCCTGACGCCGCCCGCCCCGGCTCCGGCCCCCGCTCCGGCGCGCGCGAGAGAGATCCCGCCGGTCGCCCCGGCGCGGCCGATGCGCGCGCCCGAGCCGGTCGAACCGCCGCCGGCGATCGACGTGGCCCCGGAGATCGAGATCGCCCGTCACGAGGAGATCGAGGTCGAGGTCCCCGCGCCGCTGCCCGAGCCCCCGGCGATCGAGCCGCCGCAGCCCAAGCCGCCGACCTCGGTCGACGAGCTCGAGGAGGAGATGGCCCGCCTGCTCTCCGAACTCTCCGGCCAGCCGCGCCGATGAGTTCGAGTCCGCTCCGTCGCGACGTCGTCCCGGCGGCCGCGCCGCCGCGCGCCGCGCGGATCGGAGCGGGTCTCCTCGCCTTCGCGGTGACCCTCGCCGTCGCCCCCGCGAGCGCTCAGGACGTGGCGATCAACTTCGGCGGCGCGACCGGCATCTCCGAACGCGCGCTGCAGCTGATCGCCCTGATCACCCTCCTGTCGATCGCCCCGTCGATCGTGGTGATGGTGACGAGCTTCACCCGCATCGTCGTGGTTCTGTCGCTGCTGCGCTCGGCGATCGGCCTGCAGACCGCGCCGCCCAACACGGTGATGGTGTCGCTGGCGGTGTTCCTCACCGCCTTCGTGATGGCACCGACCTTCAACCGCGCCTATGACGAGGCGATCAAGCCGCTCGGCGACGGCTCCATCGAGATCGAGCAGGCGATCGAGCGCGGCGCCCCGCCGTTCCACGAATTCATGCGCGCCCACGTCCGAGAGAAGGACCTCGAGCTCTTCCTCGATCTCGCCAAGGAGCCGCGCCCGCAGACCCCGGCCGACGTCAGCTTCCGCGTCCTGATCCCCGCCTTCATGATCTCGGAGCTGCGCCGCGCCTTCGAGATCGGCTTTCTGCTCTACCTGCCGTTCCTGGTGATCGATCTCGTCGTCGCCTCGATCCTGATGGCGATGGGCATGATGATGCTGCCGCCGGCGACGGTGTCGCTGCCGTTCAAGCTGATCTTCTTCGTGCTGGTCGACGGCTGGAATCTGGTCGCGGGCTCGCTGGTGCGCTCGTTCGGCGGGTGAGGCCGCGCGCCGCCCCCTCCGGCGGCGCCCTCAGCGCCCGGCGGCCTTCGCCTCGGACTGTGGCGAGGCGGTCGCGGCGGCGTCCGCCTGGGCCAGCGTCTTCGCCCCGCCCGTCGCGGCCTTCGCCTCCGGCTTCGCCTTGTCGGCCCCGGCCGGCGGCACGCTCGGCTCCGGCTCGACGGTGCGCGCCTTCGGATCGAGATATTGCGCACGATATTCCTGGAGGAACTGGCGCATCGTGTCGATCGAGGCGATGTCGCGGGCGACGTCGCGGAATTCCCCGCCCTGGCTCTGGATCGGCTGGGTCACCACGTCGAACGTGTGCGCCTGCGGGCTCTCCGCCATCTTCGCCCGGAACTTGCCGCGCAGCCGATCGAGCGAGAGCTGATCGTTGGCGAGCGCGAAGGCGATCGCCACTCGGAGCACGTCCTGGCGCTCCTGATCGTCGAGCGACACGGCGTCCTGCCAGCGATTGCCGAGCAGCACCTCGAGCCGCTCGCCCGCCTCGCGCCAGCGCTTGGCCTTCCACAACACGTCGGCGCGCAGACGCACCGCGTCGCCGCCCGACATCGTCGAGAGCAGCTCGAGCGCGGTGTTGGTGCGCCCGGCGTCCGACAGCGCCCGCGCCTCGACCAGCCTGCGCTGACGCTCGAGCGACAGCGGCAACTGGCTCTGGCGGGTCTTGTTGAGCACCGCCAACGCCCGTTCCGGCTTGCGGTCGAGCAGATGAACGACGGCGAGATCGGCCGCGATCTGCGCCCGCGCCGCGCCCTTCAGACGATTGTCGACCTGATAGGAGAGAAGCTCGGCCGCCTGCGGCAACAGATCGACCCCGACCAGGCGATCGGCGAGTTTGCGCACGACCTCGTCGCCGCGCCGCCCGATCGGCACCAGTTCGCGGAAATCGTAATAGAGCGTCAGCGCGTCGATCGGCGAGAGCGACTTGTCGGCGTCGTCGAGATAGAGCGCCAGGAAGCGCCGGCTCATCTCGTCCTGCAACAGGCGGGTCGTCGGCGAATCCGGCGCCACCTGAATCGCCGAGCGCATCGCCTGGAACGCCTCGCGGTAGCGTCCGGTGTCGGCGAGGAGCCCGGCCAGCGTCCTGAGCGTCCGGAGCTCGATCTCGTCGCCGCGCCAGCCGAAGGAGAGCGACCGCATCCGCTCGATCGCCGCCTCCTTGTCGATCTTGTGATCGCGTAGGAGCGACCGCACCAGATGATATTCGGCGTCGGCCTGAACCCGGCGATCGCCGGTCGCCGCCGCCCGCTCGAAGCGTGCGACCGCATCCTCCGGCCGCCCGGCGAGATCGGCGAGGCGCGCCTGGGCGATCTCGAACCGGCCCGCCAGATCCCGATCGAGGATTTCCGGCTCGATCTCGGCGAGACGCGTCTGGGCGAGGCCGAGATCGTTCAACTCGATCGCCGATTCCGCCGCCGCGATGTTGAACATCGCCTGGATCGTCTTGGGATAGGCGCCGAGCACACTGGTGGCGCGCAGCGCGCTCTCGCGTGCCTCGTCCCATTTGCCGAGGTCGTTGGCGGCGATCGTCCGCCACAGCGCCGCATCGGGAATCTCGGCGACTTCCGAGCGCATCAGCGCCTCACGGGCCTTGGCGGCACGGCCGGCGAGCACCTGACCGGCACCCCACAGCACGATGAAGCCGGGATCGCGGCTGATCGCCGGGTCCTCCTCCGCGAGGATCCGCAGCTGCGCCAGCGCCTCCGGCGCGAAACGACGGCCGATGTAGAACTCGGCCAGATCGATCCGCGCCTGACGGCGCGGCTGGTCGCTCCCCATCACCACGGCGTCGAGCAGGGCCCGCGCGCGGTGCTCGTTCTGCGCGGCGTCGCGGCTGTCGAACGTCGCCGGATCGATGGCGATGCGATGGAGCACCGGCTGCAACCGAGGTACCGGCGCGCCGCGCTCCTCGACCGCCCCGGTCGAGAGGCTGAGGCCGCGCTCGCGGCCGATAGAGACATCGCCGTTCTCGTAGGTGACCAGGAGATCGTCGCCGTGCGGCACCAACGCGACGCCGTGCGCCGAAGCGAGGAGATCGAGATCGACGAAGCTCTGCGGCTTCAACAGCCCACGCGCCGGCGGCAGCGCCGTGACCACCACCACACGGTCGCCGATCACCGGATCGACCAGTTCGCGCACCGACCCGCCGTCGGCGAGCGTGATCTTCAGGCTGCGATTGCCGTCGCCGCGCACGAAGCGGCGGAGCGCCAGCGGCTTGGTCGGCTCCAGCACCATCTCGCCGATCGACAAGACCCAATTGTTCCCGTCCGGCGAGAGCGTCGTGAGCAGCGGTTCGTTCAGATCGACCCGGATCGCGGTCCACGCCTTGGCCCGGATCATCGAGACGCCCCGCGCGAGGCTCGCGAGGTTCGGCGCGATCGGCGCGACGTCGACCTCCTTGGGCGTGTCGAAGATCACCCACAGCGTCTCGCCGCGATTGAACGCCGCCGCCGGCACCCGGTCGGTGAAGGGGAAGGCGATGCGGACGACGTCGCCGATGCGCTTGACCTCGGTCTTGATCGCCCCGACGTCGCCGATCGCGCGATGGGGCACCAGCGCCGGCGGACGCTCACCGGCCGGCTGATCCGGCGCCATCGGTTGGGCCGGCTCGGCCGGGCGCGCCGCGGGGTCGGGCGCGGGCGCAGCCGTCGGGATCTGCCCGGCCGGCAGAGACCGCTCCCGAACCACCACCTCGGCGTCGGCGGGGCGCGCGGCGGCTGGCGCCTCCGGCGGGGCGGCGGACGCGGGCGCCGGCGAAGGCGCGGCGGCGGCTGGCGGCGCGGCGGCGGCCACGAGAGCCCGCGCGGGCGGAGGCGCGGGAGCGGGAGCCGGAGCCGGAACGGCGGCGGCGACGGGCGCGGGGGCCGGTGCCGGTGCCGGCGTAGGCGCGGACGCGGCGGCGTCCGGAGACGGCGCGACCGCGCGGCCGGGAGCGATGATCCGGTCGGTTCCAGGCGTCGTCGGCGTCAGCACCGACTGGACCAGCGCCTCGCCCGGATTGCTCGGCTTGGTCGAATGCACGAGATCGAGCACATAGGCGTCGCGCTCGCGGAACCCGCGCACGTCGGCGTCCGGCGTCACGGTGAAGACGATCTTCATCGTCTCGTCGGTCGGATCGGCATAGACGTCGACCAGACCCGGCACCGGCTGCAGGTCGATCGGCGAGAAGTCGATCTTGGCGGTCTTGTTGAAAGTCAGCGTGACGCGCTCGCCCTCGCGGGTCATGCGCGTGTCGAAGGGCACGTTCCAGCCGAAGGAGAAGCGGGTGAAGGTCGGCAGGCGGCCGATCTTGAAGTCGAGCTTCGGGGTGATCCGCGAGCCCGACTTGGCCATTTCCGCCTCACGCGCCGCCCGCATCGCCGCCTCGGCGCGCTTGGCGAGCGCCTCGACCACTTCCGGCGGCAGCGGCGGCGGCGCCCCGACCCATTTGGCCGGCAGGAAGTCGAGGAAGAGCTTCTCCCCCGCCTCCATCGTGTTGAGCCGCACCTGCCGCGACAGGGCGATGCGCAGGGACCGCCCCTCCGGATCGCGCCGGGCGACCGTGACGTAGGGCCCGAGCGTGGTCGGGATCTGGTCGATGTCGACGTCGACCTCGTCGGTGAACTCGATCACCACCACGCCGTTGTTCTGGCGCAGCGTGTATTGCGGCACGAGATTGCGGTTCTTGAAGGTGAGCACGAGCCGGCCGAAGCCCTTCTCGAGGCTCGCCGCCGCCTCCGCCTGGACCCGCTCGGCCCGCACCGGCAGCGGCGATGTCGCCACCAGGATCACCGCCAGCGCCGCGCTCAACAGCGCCCGCGCCCGCACGCCGACGCCACGACCCGGGGAGGGATCGCGAGACGGACGACACGCGGGAGGCGAAACGAGGGGCAAGACCGGAATCCGACACGAGAACTCGACGATCGAGCCTAGGTCGTCGCGGTGAACGGCGGGTTAAGCGGAAGACCCCGGCGGGTGTCGCGCCCTCAGCTGCGGCCTTGAATCTTCGGCAATTCCGCCTGGGGCGGCCGAACGACCTCCTTGGGCCGCCGATTGGCGAGTTCCACCGTCAGCTTCTCGGCCTGCTCGGGGGTCATCTTCGCGACCACGTCGCCGAGCTTCTTCGGATTCATCTGCCGCGCGATCTCGGCGAGCAGACCGATGTCCAGCTTGTCGAAGACCCGCGCCGAATCCTTGGCCTTCATCGACTCGTACATCTTGACGAGATCGGCCAGCTCCTGCGACTTCGCCTGCTCCTTGGCGGCGGCGGCGGTGCCGATCTGGTCCTCGAGCCCCTTCAATTCGTCGATCCGCTTGGTGATGCGGCCCTCGCTCGCCCGCAGCAGGTCCTCGCGCATCTGGATCTGGCGTTCGCGCTCCTCGAGCTGCTTGCGGCGCTCGGCGAGCTTCTGCAGGACCTCGATCTCCGACAGGAGCTCCTGGCCCGGCACCGGCTTCGCCTCGCTCGGCTTGTCGCCGGAGACCTTGGTGTCGACCTTGCTCGGCGTGACGCCACCGGCGGCGGCCTCGCCGGCGGCGGGCGCGCCGTGGCCCTCCTCCGCCGGCTTCGCCTCGCCGCCCTGACCGCCGCTCGACGAGCCGGTCGTGATCATGTCGACCTCCGCGCCCGAGCGCGGATCGACCGCGACCACCTCGCGCCCGCGCCCGTCGCGCAGCCCGAACTCCACGACCTTCAGGCCGAGGAGCGCGAGCGCGGCGACGACGACGAGCGGAAGCAGTCGGATCTTGGTCATGCGGCGGCGCCTCGCGCCTTGAGCTGGCCGATCCGGCTGGTCGCCTCGGTGACCTGGGCGCGGAGTTCACCGAGCCGCGAGGCGCGGTCGCGCGGCGCCTCGGCCGCGCGCGTCGCCACCGCGACCGGCACCACGGCCACCGGCGAGGGCTCGGCCGGCGCGCCACCGCGGGCGGCCTCCGTGATGCGGATGATGCGGTTCAAGAGCTTCTCGCCCTCGCCGAGCTCGCGCCCGATCTCCTGGGAGAAGAACTCCGCCTCGCGCAGCCGCTGCGCCAGGGTGCGATCGGCCTCCGCCGCCGTGTCCTTGAGCCCGACGATCGCCCGTTCGGCGATCTCGGTCGCGGTGAGCAGCTCGGAAATGGTCGCGCGCAGGTCGGCCTCGTCGGCCCTGAGGCGCTTGAGACGCTTGTCGAGCACGATGCAGTAACCGATCGTGAGGACGAGGAGAACGGCCACCAGGCCCTCGATGGCGAGATCGATCCACGGGGTCGTCATGACGCCTGCATCTCCTTCTTGGTCGCCGCCTTCTCGAAGGCGGCCAGTGTCATCTTCGGGCGCCGCAGATTGCGGTCGACCCGGATCGAAATATTCTCGCCCGAACGCCCCATCGAGCCCTCGGTCAAGGCGACTTCGCCGCATTTGATGGTGACGGGGTCGCGCGGACCGACGTCGAACACCAGCGTCTGCCCGACCTGGAGATCGAGCACCTGACCGAGCGACATCTCGCGTTCGAACAACACCGCGTCGACGGCGATCTCGGCGGCGTGGATCTCGGTGGCGAGGTGTCCCTCCCAGATCGGATCGCGCCCGAACTTCTCGCCCATGAACATCTGCAGCAGCAGGTCACGAATCGGCTCGAGCGTCGCATAGGGTATGAGGATTTCGATCTTGCCGCCGCGATCCTCCATGTCGATCCGGAATTCCGCCAGGATCGCCGCGTTGGCCGGGCGCGAGACCGCCGCGAAGCGGGGATTGTTCTCGAGCCGCTCCAGATTGAAGTGCACCCGCGAGAGCGGCGCGAAGGCCTGTTCGGCATCCGACAGCACCACCTCGATCATCCGGCGCACCAGATTGGTCTCGATGGTGGTGTAGGGCCGCCCCTCGACGCGGATCGGCGTGGTGCCGCGACCGCCGCCGAGCAGCACGTCGATGATCGAGTAGATCAGGTTGGAATCGACGGTGACGAGGCCGAAATTGTCCCATTCCTCGACCTTGAACACGCCGAGGATCGCCGGCAGCGGGATCGAATTCAGATAGTCGCCGAAGCGCACCGAGGTGATGCTGTCGAGCGACACCTCGACGTTGTCGGAGGTGAAGTTGCGCAGGGACGTGGTGGTCAGGCGCACGAGGCGGTCGAACACGATCTCGAGCATCGGCAGACGCTCGTAGGAGACCATGGCCGAGTTGATCAGCGCGCGGATACCGGACTGGTCGGAGGAGAGCTGCTCGTCGATGTCGAAACCGAGGAGGTTGTCGATCTCCTCCTGGTTCAGGATGCGGTCGCCGCCGCGCGTCGCCGTGTCGAGATCGAACTCGCCGTCGTCGAAACCGGCCAGATGCGCGGCGAGCTCGTCGCCCCCCTCCACGCCCTGTTCGGCGAGCGCCGCGCCCCAGTCGGCGGCGAGATCGTCGTCGCCCGCGTCGGTGCCGCCCTTCTGCTCGTCGAGCGCGGCGCCCCAGGCGGCATCCAGATCTTCGAGTTCTTCCGCCTCACCGGCCATCGCCGAGCCTCACTGGACCAGAATTTCCTTGAACAGCACCGCATCCACATGCGCCGGCGCGATCGCCGAATTGATGCGCCGCTGCAATTCCTCCTTCACCCGGTAGAGCCCCGCCGACCCGTCGAGATCGGACGTCCGGAGCTCGCGCAGATAGATCTGGAAGGCATCGAGGACCCGGGGCAGCACCGGGGTGATCTTGTCGACCGTCTCCTTGTCGGAGACTTCCAGCGACACCTTCACCTTCAGATAGGTCGCGCGCCCATCGACCGCCGAGAGATTGACCGTCATGTCCGGCAGGTCGACGTACATCACCGTCTTGACCGGCTGATGCTGGGCCGCGTCCTCCGGCTTCGGTTTCGCCGAGAACGCTCCCATGAAGAAGGCGCCGGCGCCACCGAGGACCACGAGAAGCGCCACACCGGCGCCGATCATGATGAAGAGTTTCTTCTTGCCACCCGCGGCCTCGCCCTCGGTGCCTTCGGCGCCGGGCTCCGGAGCTTCCGTCTTGGCGGGCTTCTTGGCCATTCCTCTCCCCCGATCGGACGCGAGTCCGTCCCCCGGAAGATCTAAAGAGAGAATGGTTAACGAGTGGTGAATCTTAACTCTTCCGAAACCTCGGTAAACGCTGCCGTAAGAACTTGCCGCTCGGCAGGAACTGCCCACCCCGAAGCGGCCGGTCGTCGACATAAGACATTGATTTTGCGCACGTTAACCATATGGCACGCCCCCTGCACCACCTCTCCCGATCGTGTCGGCTGGGGAGCCGGCGCGGTCGCTGGGGAGAAGTCCACATGGAAAATGCGCAACTCGTCGGCCTGTCGAGGCAGATCGTTCTGCGACGCGAGCTCGACCTGATCGCCAACAACGTCGCCAACGTCGAGACCAACGGCTTCAAGGCCCAGGCGCTGCTCGCCAAGGAGCAGCGGATGGCCCCGGCCGCCGATCTCGACTTTCGCGGCTCCGACCGTCCGATCAGCTTCGTCCTCGACGACGCCAATCGCTACGACCTCTCGGCCGGTCAGATGATCACCACCGGCAACGATCTCGACGTCGCCGTCGACGGCAAGGGCTGGTTCGCGGTGCAGACCGCTCAGGGCGAGCGCTACACCCGCAACGGCTCCTTCGCCATCGCCGCCGACGGCACCGTCGTCACCCGCGACGGCAACCCGGTCCTCACCGAAGGCGGCCCGCTGGTTCTCCAGCCCAACGAGACCCGCCTGTCGATCGCCGCCGACGGCACCATCTCCACCTCGCAAGGCGTTCGCGGCAAGCTCCGCGTCGTCGACTTCGCCGACGCGGGCTCGCTCAAGAAGGTCGGCGAAACTCTCTTTCAGGGCACCAACCCCCAGCCCGCCACTCTCCCCCGCCTGGTCCAGGGCCAGCTCGAGAAGTCCAACGTGCGCGCCGTCGAGCAGATCTCGCGTCTGATCGAGGTCGGCCGCTCCTACGAGGCGGTCGCCTCGTGGATGGGCAAGGCCGACGAACTGCGCCGCAACGCCATCGAAAAACTGGCTCAGGTCGCCTGAGGGGAGGACGAACCATGAAGGCTCTTCACATCGCCGCCTCGGGCATGCTGGCCCAGGAGATGAACGTCGAACTCATCTCCAACAACATCGCCAACATGCGCACCACCGGCTTCAAGCGCCAGCGCGTCGACTTCCAGGACCTGCTCTATCAGGACATGCGCCGGGTCGGCACCTCGACCTCGGAGAGCGGCAACATCCTGCCGACCGGCGTCCAGATCGGGTCCGGCGTGCGCGCCGCCGCGACGCCCCGCATCATGTCGCAGGGGACCCTCTCCTCGACCGAGAAGGAGACCGACGTCGCCATTCGCGGCGAGGGCTTCTTCCGCGTGCTGATGCCCGACGGCCGCACCGCCTATACCCGCGACGGCTCCTTCGAGCTCGACAGCCAGGGCCGCATCGTCACCGCCGACGGCTACACGCTCGATCCGACCATCACCGTGCCGCAGAACTCGACCGGCCTCACCATCAACGCCCAGGGCTCGGTCCAGGTGACCGTCGGCAACGCCACCGCCCCCACCACCATCGGCCAGATCCAGCTCGCCCGCTTCGTCAACAAGTCGGGCCTCGACGCCATCGGCAACAACCTGTTCCTCGAGACCGCGTCCTCCGGCGCCCCCCAGACCGCCAATCCGGGCGACGAGGGCTACGGCACCCTGCTCCAGAACCAGTTGGAACAGGGCAACGTCAACTCGGTCTCCGAGATCTCCGACCTGATCGCCGCCCAGCGCGCCTACGAGATGAATTCGCGCGTCATCCGCGCCGCCGACGAAATGATGTCGGCCTCGGTGACGCCGAAGTGAGGAGGCCCGTGATGAAATACTCGGCCCGGCGCGACCCGCGCCCCTGTCTCTTCTCCTGTTCCGGCGAGGCCGGCGAGCGGCTGGTCCGCACACTTCTCGGCGCCGCCACCCTCGCCCTGCTCGCGACCCTGCTGCTGTCGATCATCGACCCGTCGCCGGCCGCCAGCGCCGAGGCGCCGACGCTGCGCTCCTCGGTGAGCGTGAACGGCGACGTCGTCACTCTCGGCGACTTCTTCGACGACGCCGGCCCCCTCGCCGACCGGCCGCTGTTCCGGGCCCCCGATCTCGGCACCACCGGCCCCGTCTCCGCCGCCCGCGTGGTCGACATGGCCCGCGCCGCCGGCCTCGCCACGGCCCGCGCCGACGGTCTCGTCGAGATCTCCGTCACCCGCCTGTCGCGCTCGGTCGAGGCGACCGAGATCGCCCGCCTGATCGCCACCGAGGCGCTGCGCCGCCCCGGCCGCACCGACGACGTCTCGATCGACGATCTCGACGTGGTCTTCGATGCCCCGGTCGAGCCGCGCCACGCCGACGTCCGCGCCGAGGTGCCGGTCCGCATCGTGTCGCTGTCGCTGAACCCGATGAACGGCCGTTTCGACGCCCTCGTCCAGATCGACCAGGGCGAACGCAACGAGCGCGTCCACCTGCGCGGTCAGGTGGTCGAGACCGCCGCCGTCACCGTCTTGAACCGCCCGCTCTCGCGCGGCGACATCGTCACCGCCGACGACGTCCGCGTCGATCGCCAGCCCCGCAGCCGCTCCGGCCTGCTCCATTCGATCGTCGATCCGAGCGAGATCGTCGGCCGTCAGGCCCGCTGCGCGCTCCGCGCCGGACAGGCCGTCGCCGCCGCCGACTTCGCCCGCCCCCAGATCGTCGCGCGCGGCGAAACCGTCACCATCGTCTTCCGCACCCGCGCCCTCCAGGTCACCGCGCGCGGCCAGGCCCTCCAGGCCGGCGCCCTCGGCGACATGGTCCCCGTCCTCAACCCCCAGTCCAAACGCACGATACACGCCACCGTCGCCGGCCCCGGTCTCGTCGAGATCGCCGCCCCCGCCACCGCCGTGGCTTCCATCGGCAAGGTCGTCAAGTGATGCTCGCTCTCTCCCTCGTCCGTGCCTCGGCGCTCCGTCGCGGTTCTCTGCTCCTGATCGCCGCCGTCGCCCTCGCCGGGTGCTCCTCGACGATCGATCGCCTGGAGAACGTCGGCAAGGCGCCCAAGCTCGCCGCCATCGACGACCCCACCGCCCAGCCCGGCTATCGGCCGGTGTCGATGCCGATGCCGACGCCCGAGCCGGCCGCCTACGCCCCGAACTCGCTGTGGTCGAAGGGCAGCCGCGCCTTCTTCAAGGATCAGCGCGCGCGCCGCATCGGCGACATCCTGACCGTCGCCGTGGTCATCACCGACAAGGCCAAGATCGCCAACGAGAGCGGCCGCTCGCGCACCGAGACCGACTCGACCTCGGTCGGCGGCGTCCCCGGCGCGGTCATCGACAAGGTGCTGCTGCCGGCCGGCATGGCCTCCTCCGACCTCGTCGCCAACTCCACCAAGACCTCGCAGACCGGCACCGGCTCGGTCGACCGTTCCGAGACCCTGTCGACCAACGTCGCCGCCCTCGTCACCCAGGTCCTGCCCAACGGCAACCTCGTCATCGAGGGCCGCCAGGAGGTCCGGGTCAACAACGAGATCCGCGAGCTGATCGTCGCCGGCGTCGTCCGTCCCGAGGACATCGCCTCCGACAACACCATCGAGAGCGCCAAGATCGCCGAGGCTCGCATCTCCTACGGCGGCCGTGGCCAGATCACCGACGTCCAACAGGCCCGCTACGGCACCCAGGTCATGGACGTGCTGATGCCCTTCTGATCGCGCGCGGATCGGGCCTCCCCACCCGATCCGCGATCCCCTCCCCGGAACCGCCTCCCGACGTCCCCCTCTCGCCGGTCGCTCCCCGAGACCGGACGAGAGTGTCGAGAGGCCCATCCGTCGCCCGCCGTTCTCCCCAGATCCGCGGCGAGGCGACGAAAAGAAGAGGCGCGGCTCCCCTCTCCCCGGGAACCGCGCCTCTCTCGTTTCGATGACGAAGATCGCCTCGGGCTCAATCGTCCCGATAGACCCGTTCGCGACGCTCGTGACGCTCCTGCGCTTCGATCGACAACGTGGCGATCGGGCGGGCGTCGAGGCGCTTCAGCGAGATGGGTTCGCCGGTCTCCTCGCAATAGCCGTAACTGCCGTCCTCGAGCCGCTTCAGGGCGGCGTCGATCTTGGAGATCAGCTTGCGCTGACGGTCGCGGGCTCTGAGTTCGATCGCGCGATCGGTCTCCGAGGAGGCGCGATCGGCGAGATCCGGATGGTTCTGACTCTCGTCGGCGAGATGCTGCAACGTCTCGCGCGATTCCTTCAGGATGTCGTCCTTCCAGTCGAGCAACTTCTTACGGAAGTACTCGCGCTGGCGTTCGTTCATGAAGGGTTCGTCGTCCGACGGGCGATAATCAGTGACTACGACCGACATCATGCTCCCTTCCAGGTCCACGTTGGTCCGGGCACGGCCGATGGATCATGATCGGCCGTCGCGGCGCCCCAATACAACGACGAGACGGAAAGGTCACGTAGAAAGCGTGCCGGAAGTGGACAAATTCTCGGCAGTACGCCGACGAATATCCAATGGTCCCAAGAAATTCCAGGAGCCGGGCCGGCCGGACGCCGCCCGATCGGCCGTTCAATCGGGGAAGCGGCCGTATTTGGCGAGCTCCACGCGCGCCCGAAGCTCGATGTCGGCGACGAGAGCGTCGAGTTTCTCCTCGCCCGACGGCTCGCGCCGACCGAGAAGCGCGACGAGCCGCTCCAGCCGCTCCACCGGCACGCCGCCGCCGAGCAGATCGAGCTTCACCTCCTCGAGCACGTCGAGCAGATCGAGCCCATGACGCACCGCCTTGCGGCGCTTCTCGCGCGGGTCGACGTTCGGGATCGCCTGGAGCGCCAGGAGGCTCGCGACGTCGGAGACGCCGACCGGACCTCCCGTCACCGCCGCGCGGGACGGCGCGTCCTGATCGGGCAGCGTGAAGGCCGCGCCGGTGCCCTCGGTCCGCCGCCCCGGCACGGTTCCCTGGAGCCCGCCCGTCCGTCCCGGTCCGTCGATCCTGATCGCCACGTCGCCCCTCCTCGCCCTCGGCAGGTTTTGCCGACGGGTCACCGCATCTGTCTAGCACGAATCGGCACGATTTGCCCCTCGCGCGATCCCGCCGCCGCCGCCGGATCCCGCCCGCGCGGCGGTCGGCCTTTCGTTTCAGCGACTTGGCGGGACGGCGCGCGAGCCCCTCGATCTGGCACGGCCTTCGCAGATGAAGACGCGAGATTTGGGGAGATCTCCATCGATGTTCAGCTACAGCCGTACCCTCGTCCGCGCGGTCCTGGTCGCCGCCTTCGCCTTCGGCCCCACGGCCGAGAGCTTGGCCGCCGCCTCGCGCATCAAGGACCTCGCCTCGATCGAGGGCGTCCGCGAGAACCAACTCGTCGGCTACGGCATCGTCGTGGGTCTCGCCGGCACCGGCGACAGCCTCAACAACGCGCCCTTCACCAAACAGTCGCTGCAGGCGATGTTGGAACGCATGGGCGTCAACACCCGCGGCGCCTCGATGCGCACCGCCAACGTCGCCGCCGTGATGGTGACGGCCAATCTCCCCCCCTTCGCCACCCAGGGCACCCGCATCGACGTGTCGATCTCCGCCCTCGGCGACGCCAAGAGCCTCCAGGGCGGCACCCTCCTGGTGACCCCGCTGATCGGCGCCGACGGCGAGGCCTACGCCATCGCCCAAGGCGCGCTCGCCGTCGGCGGCTTCACCGCCAAGGGCGACGCCGCCTCGGTGACGCGCGGCGTTCCGACCTCCGCCCGCATCGCCAACGGCGCCCTGGTCGAACGCGAGGTCGAGTTCAAGCTCGGCGCCCAGAGCACCGTGCGTCTCGCCCTGCGCAACCCCGACTTCACCACCGCCCGCCGCATCGCCATGGCGATCAACGATCTGATCGGCGTGCCCTCGGCCGAGCCGATCGATCCCTCGACCGTCCGCCTCACCCTGCCGCCGAAGTTCAACGGCAACATCGTCGACCTCATCACCGACATCGAGCAACTGGCGGTCGAGCCCGATCTGCCGGCCAAGGTGGTGATCGACGAGGCGACCGGCATCATCGTCATGGGCCAGGACGTGCGCGTCTCCACCGTCGCCGTCGCCCAGGGCAATCTGACCGTCACCGTCTCCGAGATCCCCGAGGTGAGCCAGCCCAACCCCTTCGGCCAGGGCCAGACCGTGGTGGTGCCGCGCACCCAGGTCACGGTCGACACCCAGGACAAGAAGAAGCTCGGCATCATCCAGCAGACCGTCTCGCTGCGTGAACTGGTCGACGGCCTCAACGCGCTCGGCGTCGGCCCGCGCGACATGATCACCATTCTCCAGGCGATCAAGGCCTCCGGTGCCCTCCAGGCCGAAATCGAGGTGATGTGATGGGTTACGACGCCACCCTCTCCCTCGCGGTCTCCGCCCCGGCCCTGCATCAGGTCCCCACCACCCTGCCCAAGACCGCCACCCGCGAGGAGAAGGCCCGCGCCCAGGCGACCGAATTCGAACAGGTCTATCTCGCCACCATGCTCAAGCAGATGTTCGCCGGCCTCTCCACCGAGGCCCCCTTCGGCGGCGGACAGGCCGAGGAGACCTGGCGCGGCATGCTGGTCGATCAATATGCCCAAACCATCTCCAAGGCCGGCGGCGTGGGCATCGCCGACTCGGTCTATCGCGATCTCCTCGGTGTACAGGAAGGCGCCCGCGCATGACCCCCGATCTCGTCCTGATCCAGGCCGCCCAGGCGGGTGACCGCGCCATCCGCACCGCCGACGAGGCCCGCGCCTTCGTCGCCGAGTTCGAGGCCGCCATGGGGGCGTTGATGGAGACCATCGAGGAGGAGACCGCGCTCGTCCGCGCCGGGCGCCTCTTCGCCGCCACCGACGTGATCACCCGCAAGAACGCCCAGCTCGGCCACTATCTCCAGATCCGCACGCGGCTGAAGAACGAATTCGAGACGATCTCGCGGCTGATCCCCGAGCGTCTCTCCCGGATGCGTGACGACCATCTCGCCGCGATCGAGAAGGTCCGCGCCAATCTCGGCGTGCTCGCCATCGCCCGCGAGGTCGCCGAGGGTATCGTCCGCAACGTCTCCGCCAGCGTCGGCCGTCAGGCCGCGCCGCGCACCTATGGCCGCGACGCCGCCGCCCTCGCCTCCTCCCGCTTCGCCGCCCGCGGCATCGCCGTCGATCGCCGCAGTTGACGGCCTCACCACTCGACGCCATCCACGAGGACGCCCTATGTCGCGCCCCGAGATCTACCTCGCCACCCCGGCCTACGGCGGTCAAGTGACGACCGCCTACATGTTGTCGGTCCTCGATCTCACCCGGAGCGCGCCGGAGATGGGGTTCGACGTCTCCGTGAACCTGCTCGGCAAGGACTCGCTGATCACCCGCAGCCGCAACACGCTGGTCGCGCATTTCCTCGGCGGATCGACCGCCTCCCACATGATGTTCATCGATGCCGACATCGGCTTCCGCCCGGAGCAGGTGAAGCGAATGCTCGACTTCGACGCGGACGTCGTCGCCGGCATGTATCCGCTGAAGGCGCTGCGCTGGGAGCAGCCGGCGACGCTGAAGCACCCCGAGGACCCGCGCACCGCCCTCCTCCACTACGTCGGCCAGTTCGAGACCGGCGAGGCCCTGGCGACGCGGGACGGCTTCGTCACCGGCGTCTATTGCGGCACCGGCTTCATGCTGATGAAGCGCTCCGTACTGGAGAGAATGGTCGCCGCTCACCCCGAGACCGCCTATCGCAGCGATCACGTCCACACCGCCTCCGGCGCCGGCGGCGGCGCGGCCCATGCCCTGTTCGAATGCCTGATCGATCCCGACACCGGCGAATATCTGAGCGAGGACTTCGGCTTCTGCCGCCGCTGGCGCGCCCTCGGCGGCACCCTCTGGCTCGACACGCTCGGCAGCCTCTCCCACACCGGCCCGATCGACTTCGTCGGCGATCCCGCCTCGCGCTTCTGGCCGCCGCGCGCCTGAGCAAGCCGTCGACGGCGCCCCAGAGGCCGGGAACGACACGCCGGGCCGAAGCCTCACCGCCGTTCACGAACGCCCCACACCCCAGAGATGCGCGCCCCCCCCCACGAACGACGACGGCCGCCCGAGGGGCGGCCGTTGCATGAGGCAGACATTCCGGGTCGCTCAGGAGCGCAGCCCTTCGGCGATCGCCCGGTTGATGTCGACCAAGGGCGCGATCCCCTCCGGCGACGGATCGGCCTGAACCTCGATCGTGTGCTTGAAGATGAAGATCGAGATGTTGAACAGGTTGTTCTTGTCTTCCTGCGGCAGCGGATTGCTCGGGCGCAGGATGAGATCGATCAGCACGGTCCAGAGCTTGCGATTGTAGGTCAGGGCGTTGAGAAGTTCGTCCCGACGGGTGTCCCAATGATCACGAACCGCCTGGAGCTGAGCGGCGGCCTTGAGGAGAAGCATCGATTCCAGATCGCGTCCGGTGACCACGGCGCGCCGGGTCTGCTGATAGGCACGTGCGGCATGATTGTTATACATGATGGATCCGCTGCTCCTCGTATTCGATCAGACGCTTCGCCTGTTTGATCCCTTTATAGAAATCGCCGATTAATAGGCAGTTATCGATCGCATCGAGAATGTCACGAGCGCCCGGCGCGGCCTCTCCGAAGTCCTTCGCCAAGGCTCGGTACTCCTCTAAGACGGTTTCGTCTCCGCGTTTCAGATAGATCAGCTGCACGGCCAGATAGACCAGCTTTGCCGGCGTGTCCGCCTGACGCGCAGGCAACACGTCTTTTTCGCGCAGGATCGGCGCATCGCCCTCGATGAAGAGCTTGGCCCGACCACCACCGTTGGTGATCAGGCTCTCGCCGATGATGATGCGCTCGCCCGGCTTGATCTCCACCTTGAGCGTCATCGCCCTCTCCTCGACTGTTGCGGAAGCCCCGCTCCGCGTGCGGTTCGCCCCAAGGCGACGAGGCTCGGCCCGGATACGGCGAAGCGGACGCGAGGTCGTCGCGCCCGCCCACCGAGAGGCCCTCGTCTCTTCCGTGTGGTTCGGCCTCAGCCGAACAGCTGCAGCACGCTCTGATCGGCCTGGTTGGCCAGCGACAGGGCCTTGGTCGACAGGCTCTGTCGGGTCTGGAGCGCCAGCAGATTGGCGGATTCCGAATTGGTGTCGGCGGCCACGAGCCCGTCGGCGCCGGTCGTCAGGGTCGACACCATGTTGTTGGTGAAGTCCTGTCGTGCCTGGACGATGGCGAGGTTCGAACCGAAGGTCGACGACTGCGTTCGAAGCGTCATCAGCGCCGAGGACAAGGTGTCGAGGATCTTGTTGACCTGCTTGTTGGTCTGGAATCCGCCCTCGTTCTCGGTATCGAGACCGAGACCCGACGAGTTGAAGACCGTACCGTTGATGACCATCTTCGACTGATCCGAGCCGGTCTTCTCGTTCAGGATCGTCGTGAGGTCGTTGCCCATCAAGAGGTTGATGCCGTTGTAGCCGGAGTCCTTCGCCATCTGGTCGATCTGGCCGAGGATGTCGTTGAACTGCTGGCGATAGGCGTCGCGAGTCTCGGAGGTCTCGGCGGTGTCGGACGACGCCGTGGTCGAGAAGCCGAGCGCCGTGATCGTCGCGGCCGAGCCGATGATGGACAGATCTTCGCCGCCGGTCTCTTCGATCTCGATGGCGCCGTTGTCGTCGATGACGGCGGAGACGTCGAGCGAGGAGGCGTTGATCGCCTTCAGCAACGCGCCGACGGTGGCATATTCGCCCGAGCCGGTGCCGATGGTGAAGGTCTTCACCGAGGTGCCGGTCAAGGAATTGCCGGTGGTGATGGTGAAGTCGGTGCCGTCGGCGACGCCGAGGTCGGTCACCAGATTCTTGGCCTTGGTCAGATCCTCGACCGAGCCGGTGACGATCGCGTCGGTCTCGCTGTCGGCGGTCTGCAGCGCCTGCTTGGCGGCCGACTGCGCGTCCTTCACCAGCGAGGTGATCGACTCGATGCCGTTCGAGGCCGCCTGAAGCGTCTGGATCGAATTCGCCACGCCGTCGAGAAGATTGGTCAGATCACCGGCGCGATCGTTGAGCGAGGCGGAGGTGAAATAGTTGACCGGGTTGTCGAGTGCGGTGTTGACCTTCTTGCCGGTGGCCAGACGGCTCTCGGTCATGGTCTGGTTCGTCTTGATCGACTGCAGCGAGTTGAGGTTCTGACGAACACCGGTCGAGAGAATCGGACTTGTGGACATGGCGGACTCCGTGGGGAACGATGGCTTCCCAAAGCTGCGTTGTCATGATTAACGCCGATTAGGGTTAACAGCGGTTTAATGCTGCGCGCCCTCGGTTCGCGACCGTCGATCTCGCCCGAAATACTCTATGCCGTAAGGTGATGTCCTCATTCCACCCCCTTCCGGACGTCGCCACCTCGGGTTGATGAAACACTCGATCGACTTTGAATCGATTCGCGATGTTGAGTGAAATAGTGAAGACACGGATGGATGGTATCGATCGTGGCATCTTTGCATTGAAGAGGCGATGCAGGCCATGAACATGAGTATCGCCCAGGTGTCGGCGTTCCCGCCGACCGGCGAAAGACACCAGAGAAGCGCGGCGGAAGCATCCCCCGCGCCCCGCTCCGCGACCAACGCGAGCACCGACGCCACGCGTCGGGACAATTCGCCACGCGAGATCCCGACCGCCAACAAGATCATTTTCGACGACGCGGGCTTCACCGTCGTGCGGACCATCGACGTCGACACCGGAGACGTCGTCGCGCAGAACCCGACCGAGGCCTATCTGCGCCTCGCCCACGCGATGATCGACGTCGTCAAGGTCGATGCCGCCGATCGGTCGAGAACCGACGTCTTCGCTTGAATCGGTTCGAGTTCGCGCACCGCGCGGGAGGCCCCGCGACCGGGCGAATCACCCCCGCGCGCCTGGGTCGGTGGAAGTCGAAGCCCGATGCAATCTTCGAGTGAATTCACACACTTAGGTATTCGTTAAGCATAATTCCAAGCATTCGTCCCGAAATCTCGCTCGTGAGAATTCGAGCCTCGAACTTAACCCGTGCGAAACTTCCCGCCGACATGATCGCCGCACTCCTCAGAACGAGGAGGCGTTCACACCCCCAAGAATGGGATTGAGTATCATGTCCGCTATCCTTTCGACCGGCGTCCGTCAGAACCTCAACTCGCTGCAGTCCATCAAGTCGCAGCAGACGATGACCGAGAGCCGTCTGGCCACCGGCAAGAAGGTCAACTCGGCGCTCGACAACCCGGTCAACTTCTTCACCTCCGCCTCGCTGAACGATCGTGCCGGCGACCTGACCAACCTCATGGATGGCATCTCCAACTCCATCCAGACGTTGCAGGCCGCGTCGAACGGCATCACGTCGATCACCTCGCTCGTCAAGGACGCGCAGTCGGCCGCCAAGCAGGCCCTGCAGACCGCCGACAGCGAGACCGACGCGATCGTGACCGGCTCGGTCGAGGATCTGACCAAGTCGAAGAGCATGGTGACCGATCTCGGCGTCGCGGACGGCACCGACATCACCATCACCACCGGCAACTCGACCACCGGCACCTCGGTGAAGACCTTCACCATCGGCACCGGCTCGGGCGAATACGACACCGTCGGCTCGCTCCTCAAGGCGATCAACGCCTCCTCGCTCGACGTCTCCGCCGTCATCGACGACAACGGCGCGATCTCGATCGAAGAGACCGGCGGCGAGGATCTGTCCATCACCGGCTCGGCCGCCTCGATCACGTCGCTCGGCTTCTCGACCACGGCGTCCTCCGACACCGCCGAGACCTCCGAGACCCGCGACTCGTTCCGCCAGCAGTTCAACGACATCCTGGTCCAGATCGACCAGATGGCGAAGGACTCCGGCTACAACGGCATCAACCTGCTGATGGGCAACGATCTGACCACCACCTTCAACGAGAAGACCGGCAAGGATCAGTCCACGATGACGATCTCCGGCACGGTCTTCAACTCGTCGGGCCTCGGCCTCGACCAGGAGAGCGAAGGTGGCTTCCAGACCAACAAGCAGGTGAACAAGGTCCTCGACACGCTGACCTCGGCTCTGACCGATCTGCGGACCCAATCGTCGACCTTCGGTTCGAACCTGTCGATGGTTCAGGCGCGCCAGGACTTCACCAACAACATGGTGTCGACCCTGACCACCGGCGCCGACGGCCTCGTGGCTGCCGACACCAACGCGGAATCCGCGAACCTGCTGGCCCTCCAGACCCGTCAGAGCCTGTCGACCAAGGCCCTGTCGCTGGCCAACCAGGCCGACCAGAGCGTGCTGTCGCTGTTCTGATCGCAGTCGCGACGCGAACGAGAGGCGGCGGGGCCGAGGCCCCGCCGCCTCTTCGCGTTTCGGAAGACCCGTGCTCTCGGACGGCCGATGGCATCGATCGGCGGGAGAGGCGCTCCGGCGCTCCGTCTCACGCCTTCGCGGCGAGCACCCGTACGAACCAACGATCGTCGCGCCCGCGCGACCGCTTGGCGACGCCCTTGACCCGCACCTTCGGATCGCTCTTCAGCGCGATCAGCGCGTGCCCCATGAAGCGCGCCACGCCGGAATGGACGATCGCCTCGTCCATCGCCGCCCAGATCTCGCCGCCGGTGCGCCGCCAGCGGTGACAGAAGGCGATGTCCTCGCCCACCAGATAGCCGCCCTCGTTGACGAACGTGTCGAAGCAGCGCAGCAGCCCGCCCTGGGTGAGCCCCCAGGCGCGCACCTCCGCCGCCGGCTCCTCGACCCAGAGTGAGGGATTGTCGTCGCGGATCGCCAGCAGCGCCGCGCGCGAGACCAGCATCACCCCGGTCCCGACCAACCCCATGCGCGCGAACCCGTCGACCATACGGATGACCCGCCGCCCCGAGGGGTGCAGCTCCTCCCACAACTCCTTGCCGCAGACATAGGTGGAGGTGACGAGACGGGCCCGCATCGTCGCCATGCGATCCTTGGCCAGTTCCTCGCCGAGTTCCTTCCAATGCGTCAGCTTTTCCGGATAGACCGAGGCGACGAAGGGACGGCCGGCCTTCAGCATCTTGGCGATCAGCGACGGCGAGAAGGCCATGTCGGCGTCGACGAAGAGGAGATGGCTGTAGCTCGGATCGTCGATGACGATGCTCGCCAGGATGTTGCGCGCGGTCGCGAGCACCGGGACGTTGATCACCTTCTGCTCGAAGATCACGTCGGGGGCGCCCCGCGCGAAGGCGGAGACGAGGCCGGCGATCGATTCGTGATAGCCGACGTGCACCTTGTCGCCGTAGGCCGGCGTCGCGATCAGGATCTTGGTGGTCATCGCCGCCCTCCCCTCGCGGTCGGCCTCACGCGACCGGCTCGGCGCTCGTCGAAAGGGCGATCACGCGCATGTCGTCGCAGTTGGCCTGGACGTGGGTGAGGAAGTGACCGACGTAGTTCTGCGCGCCGAGCCGAATGATCGCCTCGTCGACGCAGGACCAGATCTCTCCGCCACACCCCTTCACCCAGCGATCGGAGAAGGCCACGTCCGAGCCGGTGTGCGAGCCGTCGTCGCCCGGCACCATGTCGAAACACTGGAGATAGCCGGCTCCCGCGCCGAGACCCATCTTCACCAGCCAATCCTGCGGCTCGGCGACCCACAGCTCCGGCATCCGTTCGCGCATCCGGTCGAAGGCCTCGCGCGCCACCAGGAGCATCCCGGTGCCGGCCCGCGTCACCCGCACGAAGCCGTCGACGACCTCGATCTCCTTCTTGCCGTCCTTGGCCGGGCGCCCGACGATCGCGTCGCCGTCGAAGACGTAGCGCACCGACTGCATCTGCGCCTGGAGCGTGTTGGGCGAGCGCCGGATGGCGGCGCGGAAGGCCTCGAAATCGGCCGCCTTCTCCGGATAGATCACCCCCACCACCGGCTTGCCGAAGGCCAGCATCTTGGCCACCAGCTCCGGCGAGAAGCTCATGTCGGGATCGACGAAGAGAATGTGCGTGGCGCTCGTGTCGGCGAGAAAGTTCGAGGTGAGCACGTTGCGCGCCATCGGGAAGAACGACGTCGACAACACGTGCGTCGTGAAGCCGATGTGCGGAAACTCGCGGGCGAAGAAGCGGATCGTATCGAGGATCGACACGTGACACCCGGTCGAGATGGTGTCGCCGTAGACCGGCGTGGCGATGATCACCTTCATGGGCGGCTCTCCCTCTTTCGTTGACCCTTAGTTAAACAAGGTTAACGAAGAGTGAAGGGACCGCCCCCCGACCACCGTCACAGATAGTTGGTCAGCGTCAATTTGTAGAGGATCGCGGAGGCCTTGTAGCTCGCCTCGATCTGGGTCTGGAGCGTCGTCATCTTCACCGCCACCTCGGTCTCGTCGATGCCGAGGGCGCCGTCGACGGCGGCCTGATAGGTGTTGTTGGCGACGGTCATGCGCGTGTTCGCCGATTTGGCGGTGCTCTGCGCGCCGGCGATCTCGGCCGCGACCGACTGCAGCGAATCCGAGCCCGTCGTCGCCTCGAGCGGCCCCTTGGTGCGCTCGACGACCGAGGCGAACAGCGCCTGGTCGGTGTCGGTGCCGCCCGAGACGTCGATCGTCGAGAGAACCGCCAGCTGCTTGATCTGCGAGGTGAAGGCCCCCTCGTTGGCGCGCACGCCGTAGTTCACGGTGAGCCCGTCCTCGACCTCGGCATGGGCGTCGGCGCGCGGCGTCTCGGCGTCGTTGGTGCCGCGATACCACATGACCGTGTCGGCCTCGGTGCCGGCCACGAGCTCGGTCGCGGTGTCGTAGGGCGGGCCGTCGACCCGCATCGGCGCGGCGCCGCCGGCGGTATCGAAGAAATTGTTCGCGGCCGCCTCCGCCGAGGCGGCGGTGAGATCGGTCTTCGCGGTGGTCTCGAGCTGCGCCTGCAGGGCCGCCTGGATGTTCGCCGCCGTCTCGTCGGTGGTCGCGCCGATGGCGAAGGTGCCGTTGGCGGTATCGGCCTCGGTCCCGGCGGTCAGCGTCACTTTGGTGGTGGTGCCGTCGGGAAGCGTCAGCTCGATGTCCATCGCCTCGCCGGCGGTCGGCTGGCCGGTCACGTCGATCGAGAGCGACGCGGGCGTGCCCGACGGGCCGGTCGTGGTGACGTTGGAGAGCGTCGAGGTGACGCCCGTGAGCTTCATGCCGAAGACGTGCGAACCGTCCTCCGCCAGGGTCACATCGGAGCCGGACGAGGTGAGATCGAGCCGGCCGAGCCCGTCCGAGCCGAGATCGGCCTGAAGGCGCTGCGCCGCGACCGTCTTGTAGCCCGCCTGGACGCCGTTGCCCTCGAGCATGGTGGTCAGGTCGACCACCGGGCTCACGTCGCTCGCCTTGCCGGCGAAGACGAATTGCCCGTCGACGTCGGTGTTGAGGGTGGAGATGTAGGTCTCGAGCGCGTTCTTGGCGACGATCTGCTCGGAGGTCTGCCCCGAGGACGTCAGCTGATAGCCGTTGGTCCCGAGGACGCCGGAGAGGTCCTGCGACACCGTGCTCATCGCGTCGAGGCTGTTGCCGAGCACCGACAGGCGCGTGTTGATCGTCGTGATCGTCGACTGATAGCTCTCGTTCTGGGCGATCTTCGCCTGGAACGCGAGGGTCAGCGAGCGATTTTCGATCCCTTTGTAGGTCGGCGCCTTGAGCTGCGAGACCTCCTGCTGGGTCAGATCGCTCATCTGGGCGCGCTGCGCGCTCAGCCGATTGGCGAGGGATCCGTTCAGGCCGGTGTAGGAATAATTCTTGATGTCCATCGCCCCGCCACTCCTCACATCGCGTTCATCAGGGTGTCGAGCATGCTGCGCAGCGTCGACAGAACCTGAGCATTGGCGGAATAATAGGACTGCAGCTGAATGAGTTTGGTCAGCTCGGTGTCGGTGTCGACCGCCGAGGCGTCGCTCATCCGCGATTGCAGGTTCGACTGGATCACCGACTGGTTGTCCGCGAGCGTCTGCTGGGTCTCGGCGCGGCCGGCCCAATAGGACACCATCGAATTGGCGAAGGAGGCGATCGTGCCGGTCTTCGGCGCGCTGCCGTTGCCGAGCGTGGTCGTCACCGTGCCGTTCGAGAGCGCCGCGAAGAGCGCGTCGGGACGGGTGGAATCGCCGACCTCGGTCGTCGAGGAATAGGCGACCAGCAGCGACGGATCGGCGGTGATCGCGGAATTGACCCGCAGGCGCGAGGCGAGCCCGTCGATCTGCGCGCCCTGATCGAGGCTGCCGCTGTAGATCGTGCCCGCGTCGGTGAAGAGCGGAACGCCGGCCGAGCCCGACTGCGTCGTCGTCGCCGTGACCGTCTTGGTCAGGCCGTCGACGGTGACCGCGCCGGTGCCGGCGTCGAGGATCTGGATGGTCGACCCGCTCGGGTTCGAGACCGCGAAGGAGGAGCCGAGCGCCGCCTGGATCTGCGAGGCGACCGAGGCGCTGCCGCCGGAGAAGTCGATCCCGACCACCGTGTCGTTCGGATCGAGCGTCGCGTCGTCGGAGAGCGGCAGGGCGCTCGGGTCGTTCACCGCGATCAGCGAGACGGTCTTGCTCTCGCCGGTGACGGTGTCGGTATAGGTGAGCGTCATCCGATTGCCGGAGACGAGATCGCCGGTGTCGACGGAATAACCCGCCTGGGTGCCGGAGGTGACGGCGGTCCCGGCCGAGGTCGTGTCCGACATCGCCGAGGCGAGCCCGGCGGCGACCTGATCGAGCTGGCTCTGGACCTGCGGCAGGATCGTGTCGCGAACCTCGTAGAGCGCCTTCAGCGAACCCGAGCCGATCATGCCCGAGGAGATCAGCTCCGTGCCGGTGCCGTGGCCGTCGTCGATCCGCAGGTCCCCCTGACCGTCGACGACGAGTTGCGTCGCGCGGGCATTGTCGACGAGCGTCAGACCCGACCCGGTCGAGACCCGCAGCGCCCCGTCGTCCTGGGGCTTCACCTGCACGTCGACATAGGTCGACAATTCGAGGATCGCCTGATCGCGCTGATCCTCGAGCCCGGTCGAATCCATGCCGGTCGCCCGGAACTGGATGATCTTGGCGTTGAGGTCGGAGACCTGCTGGGTCAGGCGATTGACCGAATCGACCCCTTCGGAGATCGAGACGGAGACGGAGTCGGAGAGATCCGACACCGTCGAGGACAGCGAGTTGAGCGTCTGCGACAACACCGTCGCCGAATTCACCACCTGGATCTGCGCGGCGGTGCTGTCGGGCTGCGCCGCCAGCGTCTGCAGATCGGTGGAGAAGGACGACAGCGCCGTCGGCAGCGCCGCCCCGGTCTCGGTCGAGCCGAGCAGCGTGTCGACCTGATCGAGATAGGTGCTCTTGGTGTCGAGATAGGACGACGTCGCCGTCGAGGAGGCCAGTTGGTCGAAGACCTCCTGGTCGAAGGCGCGGGTCACGGTCGTGGTGAAGCCGATCAGCCCGGTGGCTGCATAGATGCCCTGGGTGCTGGTCGATTTCTTGGTAAAGCCGTCGGTGGAGGCGCCGGCGATGTTCGCCGACACCAGAGCCGTCGCCGTCTGCGTGACCTTGAGGCCACTCGCCGCGATGCCCACCGTCGTCGTGAGACCCATTGCCCTACCCTTTCGGCGAACGCCGTCCGATCACGCCCGTCAGCGGATGATGTTGAGGACGTCCTGCATCATCGTGTTGGCGGTCGACATCACCTTGGAGTTGGCCGAATAGGCCTGCTGGGTGACGATCATCTTGGAGAACTGATCGGTGATGTCGACGTTGGAGGCTTCCAGGGCCGAGCCCTTGATCGAGGAACTGTCCGAGAGATAGGGGCTGCCCGACCCCTTGGTCGCCTGATAGGCGTTGCCCGACACCGACAGGAGTTCGGAGTCGCCGTCGAACGAATAGATGCCGATCTTGTAGAGATCGATCGTCTTGCCGTTCGAATAGGAGGCGGTCAGGATCCCGTCGGAGCTGATCGACAGGCCCGTGTAGGAACCGCTGCCGTAACCGTCCTGGCCGATGTCGGTCTGGCTGACGGTGGTGCCCGAATTGTACTGGGTGAGATTGCTGCCGTAGTTGAAGGTCAGCGCCCCGAGCGCGGTCCCGTCCACCGTGAGGCCGGTCAGGCTGAGCGAGCTCGACGTCGGCGAGGTCAGCTTGCCGGTGCCGTCGAAGGTGAAGGCGGAGCTGGTCGCCTGGGTCCACTGGGCGGCGGAGCCGGTGGCCGCGGAATCCGACTTGTAATAGAGGTTCCAAGTGCCGCTGGCGGTCTTGGCCCAACGCAGGTTGAGCGAGATCTCGTTGCCCTGCTCGTCGTAGACCGTCGCCGAGCCGCCGGAGAGCGATTCCGCCAGGAAGGCGGTGCTGTCGGCGGCCGCGATCTCGGTCGGATAGTTGGTGCTCGCGGTCAAATCGGTCGCCGAGATCGTCGCAACCGAGCTGTCGGAGGGCAGATTGGCGGTGTAGTCGATCGTCGTCGTCGCCTTGGCCGGAATGATCCCGGTATCGATCTTGATCGGCTCGGCGGTCGTGCCGGTGACGTTGCCGGTGACCGGGTCGACCGGAAGGCCGTCGAGATAATAGCCGGCGCTGTTGGTCAGATAGCCGCTGGCGTTCATCGTGAAGTCGCCCTGGCGGGTATAGTAGTTGACGCTCGACAGGACCGTGCTTCCGTCGACCTCGCCGGTCTTGGCCTGGACCTGGAAATAGCCGTCGCCGCTGATCGCCATGTTGGTGGAGACCGAGGTCGCGGAAATGTTGCCCTGGACGGTGTTGGTGGAGACCGACCGCGCCGAGACCGAACCGGAGTTCTGCGAGGCGGCGGTGGTGCCGGCCGAGGTCAGGAGATCCTCGAAGGCGGTCTCGACCGACTTGTAGCCGGTGGTCGAGGAATTGGCGATGTTGCCGGAGATGTTCTGCAGCGCGTAGGCCTGGGCCTGGAGGCCGACCACCGCGTTGCTCATTGCGTCATAGACACCCATGGAAGGCTCCCAGGATCGAGGTCCGGGCCGACGGACCCGTTCACCCTGTGGGATGGCAAGTCGCGTGCCAGTCCGATCCCGTGGATTTTGCTGTGTTTTTCGCGAGCCGCCGCCGCTATGCTGCGGTCTCTGCCGGGCAGGTTCGACCGATCGCCCGGAATTTTCTGCCCGGCCGGCCCGCCGCCCGGGACCGCGGGCGCCCCGTTCGGGGCCCGGCGACGACCACCACGGGGACGATCCATGCGTTTCGAAGGAACCACCGACTACGTCGCCACCGAGGATCTCAGGATCGCCGTCAATGCCGCGATCACTCTCGAGCGGCCGCTTCTGGTCAAGGGCGAGCCCGGCACCGGCAAGACCGTGCTGGCGCGCGAGATCGCCGGCGCCCTCGGCCTGCCGCTGATCGAATGGCACGTGAAGTCGACCACCAAGGCGGCCCAGGGCCTCTACGAGTACGACGCCGTGTCGCGCCTGCGCGACGGCCAGATCGGCGACGAGCGGGTCAAGGACATCCGCAACTACATCAAGCGCGGCAAGCTCTGGGAGGCCTTCACCGCCGACGAGCGCCCGGTGCTGCTGATCGACGAGATCGACAAGGCCGACATCGAATTCCCCAACGATCTCCTGCTCGAGATCGATCGCATGGAGTTCCACGTCTACGAGACCGGCGAGACCATCAAGGCCCGCCGCCGCCCGGTCGTCATCATCACCTCCAACAACGAGAAGGAACTGCCCGACGCCTTCCTGCGCCGCTGTTTCTTCCACTACATCCGCTTCCCCGACGCCGAGACCATGCAGGCGATCGTCGACGTCCACTTCCCCGGCCTGAAGAAGCAGCTGCTCGAGGAGGCGCTCCGGATCTTCTTCACCGTGCGCGAGGTGCCGGGCCTGAAGAAGAAGCCCTCGACCTCCGAACTCCTCGACTGGATCAAGCTCCTGCTCAACGAGGACATCGACGAGACGACGCTGCGCCAGTCCGACCCGCGCAAGGTGATCCCCCCGCTCGCCGGCGCGCTCCTGAAGAACGAGCAGGACGTCCACCTGTTCGAGCGGCTGGCGTTCCTGTCGCGCCGCGACGGGCGCTGACGCCGGTTCCGACCGAGCGGGACGACCTCGCCCCGCTCGTATTTCCTCTTCCTCTGCGCCGAGGGCCTCAGCCGCCGTCGAACGCCGGACAGACCGCTCCCGCGCACCCGCCCATCCCGGCGGCGCAGCCCATCGGTGCCGGCTCGTCGTTCGACTTCTGCGGCGAGGCGATCAGCGACAATTGCCGCTCGAGATCGACACTCCCGCAGGCCGGGCACTGCGGCGTCTCGCCGCCGCGCACCAGGGTCGAGAACGGCTTGCCGCAGGCGCGGCATTCATAGGCATGGATCGGCACGGCACCCTCCTCGTCTCTCCCTTGCGAATAGGGACGAGGGCGCCGCCGATCAAGTGCGGAGGAACCCGGGCGGGGCTCACTTCGCCTCGCACACCTTCGCCTCCGCCGCGAGCTTCTCCGCGCCGACCAGCTTCACCAGATCGACGTCGTCGAGAACCGTGAGATATTCCCCGGTCTCGGCCGTCTTCAACCAGGTCGAGACGTGGAACGCCTTCGGCGAGGGCGCGCCCTCCGGCCGGCAGCCGTCGACGCCCACCGACAAGGTGCCGGCGAAGGCGCCCGGCTCCTTCGCCGCCCGCGCCGCCGCCCGCTGGCGCGCCTCGAGCAGACGCGGGATCTCGGCCGGAGGGATCCGATAGGCCCGCGCCGTCTGACCCGGCTTCGGCTTCACCGCGCCGAGCCCCGTCTCCGAGGCGAGCGGCACTTCCTCCAGCTGGATTTCGATCTTCTCCTCGTCGCCGCCCCCTCGGCGGACCTGGGAGATCACGAGCTTCGCCCCGCCATGCGCCGGAAACGCCTCCTGCGGCATCGCCACCGCGGCGCGCAGACGCGCCGGATCGGTGGTCAGCGGATCGAAGGACCGCAGAGCCCAGATCGTCCGGGCCGGAACATGCGTACAGGCGGCGAGCGCCGCCGCCAGACCGAGCGCGAGGACGGGGCCGGCCAGACGGCGGGCGACGGAAACGGAACGAACCATGGACTTCACCTCTTGGATTGACTTTTTATTGTTTTACGATAATTTTTTCTCACGTCAATCCATATCAACGGAGCCGCCCATGACTCTCTCGGACACCACCCTCTCCCCCGCCGTCACGCCCGAGGCCGCGCTTCGCGCCCGCATCGGCTGGCTCTGTCACCTGTTGCGGCTCGCCGCTGTCGCCTATGCGGTCTGGGTCTTCGTGCTGATCGCCCTGCATTGGTCGGACGGCCCGGAGGTGACCCGCGCCTATTCCCATTGGCTGCGCGCGACGCTGACCGAGGTCCCGCCGGCCCACCGCCTGGGCGGCTTCCTCGTCCACATGGTGAGTTGGGGATTGCTGGTCGGGGCCTGCGTCGCGATGTGGCGGTTGTTCTCGGGCTTCCTCGCCGGCCGCGTCTTCACGCTCGACGCCGCCCTGACGCTGCGCCGCCTGGCGCTCTTCGGCCTCGCCTCGGAGGCCGCCGACATGATCGGCCGGCCGCTCCTCTCCGTCCTGGTCAGCCTCCACATGCCGCCCGGTCAGCGCCACCTCGGCTTCTTCTTCCGGACCGACGACCTGTTGAATCTCATGTTCCTGGGTGGACTTCTGGCCCTGGCTCAGGTCTTCAAGGTCGCCGCCGAGATCGCGGAAGACAACGCCGCAATCGTCTGAGGACCGTCCATGCCCATCGTCGTCTCCCTCGACGTCATGCTCGCCCGCCGCAAGATGCGTTCGCGCGATCTCGCCGCCCGCATCGGCATCACCGAGCAGAACGTCTCCCTGCTGAAATCCGGCAAGGTGAAGGGTATTCGCTTCGATACGCTGGAAGCGATCTGCCGGGTCCTCGAGTGTCAGCCCGGCGACCTCCTCGAATGGCACCCCGACCCGGCGGAAGCGCCCTCCTCCGACTGACCCGCCCTCCACCGAGACGAAGGCTCTCGAGGGTTGCGCCGCCTCTCGGATGCCCTCGAGTGACCTCGACAGAAACCGCCAACCTTGAATCGTGACATGTCACGACCGTCATACGGCTGTCATGGTATCGTGCATTCGGCCATGCTAATCGGCTGAGACCCTGAAACGAGCCACGAGAGCCCGCATGTCGCGCCTGTTGTTGATGCGTCACGCCAAATCCGACCGCACCGACCAGGAGATCGACGATTTCGATCGTCCCCTGGCCGATCGCGGCCGTGACACGGCCCCGCGCATGGGGCGCCACATGACCGCGCTCGGGCTCGCGCCCCAGCGCATTCTGTGCTCCTCGGCGCTGCGCTCGCGCGAGACGCTGGCCGGCCTGATCCCCGCCCTGCCCGGCGATTGCGAGATCCGCCTCACCCGCGATCTCTACATGGCCGGCGAGGACGAGACGATCGACCAGATCCGCGGCCACGGCGTCGGCGCCGCCACGCTTCTGGTGATCGGTCACGAACCCGGCCTGACCCAGACCGCCCTCGCCCTGATCGGCGCGGGCCATCCCTCGCTGATCGAGGACCTCGAGACCAAGTTTCCGACCGCCGGCCTCGCGGTGATCGACTTCCCCGCCATCCGCTGGGTCGACGTCGAACTGAAGACCGGCCGTCTCGCCGCCTTCCTGCGGCCGCGCAGCCTCGATCTGGTCGCCGAACTCGCCGCCCTCGGCGAGGGCGAGGCCTGAGTCGCACCGCCGCCAAGGGGTCATTCCGCGCTCGACCTTGGCGCGACGCCGGCCGAATGCCTACATGGGGGGTATCCCGCGTCGGAGCCCCGCCTCGCATGTCGACCGCCCACCCCCCGGAACTCTCCCTCTACGATCAGGCCGTGACCGCGCTCGCCAATGCCGGCGACTTCGCCATGGGGCTGGCGACGCCGACGCTGCGCCTCGGCGTCACCGGCCTCAGCCGCGCCGGCAAGACGGTCTTCATCACCGCGCTGGTCCACAATCTCGTCCACGGCGGCCGCCTGCCGCTGTTCGAGCCGGTGGCGCGCGGCCGCCTCGCCAAGGCCGAGCTCGAACCCCAGCCCGACGACGCCGTGCCGCGCTTCGACGTCGAGGATCACGTCGCCACCCTGATCGAGAAACGCCTGTGGCCGTCCTCGACCCGTCGCATCTCCGAATTGAGGCTGACGCTCGAGTTCCAGTCGAGCTCGTTCTTCGCCCGCGCCTTCGGTCGCGGCCGGCTCCATCTCGACATCGTCGACTATCCCGGCGAATGGCTGCTCGACCTGCCGCTGCTCACCAAGTCCTATGCCGAATGGTCGGCCGAGACCCTCGCCCGCGCCCGCCACGGCGCCCATGCCGGCCTCGCCGCCGAGTGGCTCGCCGCGACCGCGGCCGTAGACCGCGCTGCGCCCGAGGACGAGACCACCGCCCGCCGCCTCGCCGCCCTCTTCACCGACTATCTGCGCGCCGCCCGCGCCGACGAGCACGCGCTCTCCACGCTCCCGCCCGGCCGCTTCCTGATGCCCGGCGACCTCGAGGGCTCACCGGCGCTGACCTTCGCGCCGCTGGCCCTCGGCACCGGCGCCCCACCGTCGAAGTCGCTCGCCGCGATGATGGAGCGCCGCTACGAAGCCTATAAGGACGTGGTGGTGCGCCCCTTCTTCCGCGATCACTTCTCGAGGCTCGATCGCCAGATCGTCCTGGTCGACGCGCTCCAGGCCCTCAACGCCGGCCCCGAGGCGGTCTCCGACCTGCGCGAGGCGCTGACCGGCATCCTCGCCTGCTTCCGCCCGGGTCGCACCTCCTGGCTCGCCTCGATCCTGACCCGGCGCATCGATCGCATCGTCTTCGCCGCCACCAAGGCCGACCACCTCCACCGCTCCTCGCACGACCGGCTGGAGAAGATCCTGCGCCGGCTCGTCGACGACGCGATGGCGCGCGCGAGCCTCCAGGGCGCGGCGGTCGACGTGGTCGCGCTCGCCGCCGTCCGCGCCACCCGCGAGGCGATCGTCGAGCACGACGGCGAGAAACTCCCCGCCATTCTCGGCCGCCCCCTGCCCGGCGAGACGCTGGACGGCGAGCCGCTCGATCCGGACGCCGAATTCGCCTTGTTTCCCGGCGACTTGCCGGAAGACCCGGATTCACTTTTCGAAGCTCCGGCGGACTCGGAATCTGAACATGAGGAAGCCGAATCGGATTCGAAACACGAAGATCGCGCCGGCGCCGTTTCCGATTCGCGCCCAACGACTTCCGGCCATTCGCGGACTCGTCCCGCGAAGACCCGCGTCGATCCCGCCCTCGCCTTCGTCCGCTTCCGCCCGCCCCGGCTCGAGCGCACGGCGGAAGGCCTGACCCTGTCGCTGCCGCACATCCGGCTCGACCGGGCGCTTCAGTTCCTGCTCGGAGATCGGATGTCATGAGCGACGCCCCCCGCCGTCCCCGCGCCTTCCGCGTCGACGATCCCGACGTCGTGGTCGCCCCCGAGAGCGCCTCGACCCGTTTCGGCACTCGCACCGTGATCATCCCCGGTGTCGAGCCGCCCCCCGAGGCTCCGATCGAGACGGTGCTGCCGCCGTCGCGGACCCTGCCCTGGCGCAAGCTCTTCCTCGCCGGCCTCGGCGGCCTGATCTCGCTGGCGCTGGGGCTCGCGATCGACCGCCTGCTGACCGACCTCTGGGCTCGCGCCGAATGGCTCGGCTGGGTCGGCGTCGGCTTCCTCGCCCTCGCCCTCCTGGCGCTCCTCGCCATCGCCGTGCGCGAGGTCGTGGGCCTGCGCCGTCTCTCCCGGGTCGAGCACCTGCGCGACCGCGCCGCCCTGGTGTTGGCGAGCGACGACCGCCTCGCCGTGCCCGGACTCGTCGCCGATCTCGACGCCCTCTATCGCGACCGTCCCGACCTCGCCCGTGCCCGCGCCGCGCTGGCTGCCCATCGCGCCGAGGTGGTCGACGGCCGCGACCTCGTCCACCTCGCCGAGCGAGAGCTGATGGGCGGGCTCGATGCCCTGTCGCGCACGTTGATTCTCGACGCCGCCAAGCGGGTCTCGGTGGTCACCGCGATCAGCCCGCGCGCCCTCGTCGACATCGCCTATGTCGCCTTCGAGAACCTGCGCCTGATGCGCCGCCTCGCCGATCTCTACGGCGGCCGCCCCGGCAGCCTCGGCTTCCTGCGCCTCGTCGGCCGCATCTTCGTCCATCTCGGCGTCACCGGCGGCATGGCGCTCGGCGACACGCTGGTTCAGCAATTGGTCGGGCAGGGCCTCGCGGCCCGCCTCTCCGCCAAGCTCGGCGAGGGCGTCGTCAACGGCCTCCTGACGGCGCGTCTCGGCCTCGCCGCCCTCGACGTCGTGCGCCCCCTGCCCTGGGCGGCGCTGCCGCGCCCGGCCTTCTCCGACATGATGAGCGAACTGACCCGCACGGCCACCTTCGGCAAGGTCGGCGAGCCCCCCGCTCCATGAAGAGCTGCCATCTCGGAACGACTTGCTTGACCTCTCGCAATGCGCGACTTTGGTCGGAGTCTATCGAGGTCGTCGGATCGCCCGAGACGGCGGCGCGAGAGCCGCCCATGGGCCGAGGAGGAGAGTACCCGCATGTTCAAGAAGATCGTCGTTCCGGTCGACCCCAGTGAAATCGACTTCGCCAAGCCGGCCGTCGAGGCGGCTGCCAATCTCGCCGCCCAGGCCGGCGGTGAAGTGCGCCTGATCGCGGTCCTGCCGGTGATGAACGGCTACGTCTCCGAGCTGCTGCCGGCCGACTACGAGGTGGCGCTGGAGAAGGAGACCGATTCCCGCGTCCGCGGCCTCGGCTCGACCGCCGGCATCCCGGCCGACAAGCTCTCGATCGTGATGCGCACCGGCTCGGTCTATCACGAGGTCATCGACGAGGCGACGGACTGGGGCGCCGACGCCATCGTCGTCTGCTCGCATCGCCCGGTGATGTCGACCTATCTGCTCGGCTCCAACGCCGCCAAGATCGTCCGCCACGCCCCGTGCTCGGTGCTGGTGCTGCGCACCTGAACCCTCTCGGCGCGGCGGCCTGACCCGGTCGGACGCCGCGCCGAATCGCCCCGCTTTCGCGTCGACCCGGCCGAATGGCGTACCCTCCGCCCGAGCGGGTGTGATTCGTCGCCCGCCCCAGACCGAAGGGGCTGCGATCATGACCGAACCGACACGCGAGACGACGGCACCGGCCGAGGCCGCCGATCGTCCGACCGTTCGCACCTTCGACGTCTTCGACACCCTGATCGCCCGGCGCTGCCACGAGCCCTGGCGCGTCTTCGAGGCCCTCGGCGAGAAGGCCGGCATCGCCGATTTCGTCGATCGCCGCCGCAAGGCCGAAGCCCGTGTCGCCGGCCGCCCCTACACGCTCGACGACGTCTATGCCGAACTCGGCCGCGATCTCGGCCTCGAGGCCGACGTGGTCGCGGCGATGAAGGCGCTCGAGATCGAGCTCGAACTCGATACCGCGATCCCGATCGCCCAGAACATCGCCGCGGTGCGCGACGGCGACCTGCTGGTCTCCGACATGTATCTGCCGGCGACCGCCATCCGTGGCCTGCTCGCGCGCGCCGGCTTCTCCCGCGAGGTCGGGTTGGTGGTGACCTCCGCCGGCAAGCACCACGGCTGGATCTGGCCGAAACTGAAGGAACGCGTGACGATCGAGGAACACCTCGGCGACAACGCCCATTCCGACGTCGCCTCGCCCAAGGCGCACGGCGTTCCCGCGCGCCACACCACCGCCTCCGTCCCCTCGCCGATCGAGCGCATCCTGCTCGACCGGGGCCTGCGCGATCTGGCCCTCGTCGCCCGCGAGACCCGGCTCGCCACCTGGACCACGACGCCCGGCCACCGCCTGCTGCAACTGGTCCAGGCCGGACTCAATTTCCCACTACTCTATCTGTCGAGCATCGTGCTCGCCCGCCGCGCCCTGGCGCTGGAGGTCCCTCGCGTGCTGTTCTCGGCGCGCGACTGCAATCTGTGGATCCACGCCTTCTCGGACATCCTGCGCCGCACCGGCACCGCGATCGAGCCGCGCTATCTCCTGACGAGCCGCCTCGCCCGCATGCGCGCCTCGCCCGACTACCTGGCCTATGTCGAGGACGCCCTCGCCCCCGGCGCCGTGGTCGCCGACATCTGCGGCACCGGCGCCTCGCTCGCCCGGCTGATGCCGGCGCTCGGACGCGAGGGCCAAGAGGTGTTCTTCATCCACAAGGTGCGGCCGCAATCGGCCGGCGTCGCCACCCCGCCCGAAAGCGCCTGCGCCGTCACCGCGATGATCACGCCCGAGATGGGCGAATTCGACAATCGCCATTTCGAGATGGCCAATTACGCCGGCCACGGCATGGTCGAGGACGTGATCGCCTTCGAGGGCGGTTTCGCCCCGCGTCTCGCCCCGGAGACCCGGAACGCCGCCACCCTCGCCGCGATCGCCGAGCAGCGCGACACCTTCATGAAGGCGCTCGAGATCTCGCGCCGCCATCGCCTCGACGACGCTTTCGCCCTCGACGACGAGGCGATAGTCGCCACCTGCCTCGAGCTCTACCGCCAACTGTGCGGTCAGAAGAAGCTGTTCGATCTCTTCGCCGAGAGCCATGTCGAGGAGGACACCCGCGTCATGGCGGAATCGCGCGCCCACGGCGTGGCGCTCTGAGCCGCCCCGGCCGACCCGCTCAGCCGAACGGCAGCCCGGTCAGCCGCGACAGGATCACCTTCTCGCGCGGCGTGAGCGTCGCGATGTAGCGATCGGCGCCGGAATGATCGACGGCGGGCTTCGCCCCTTCCGGCGGCGTCTCGCCGATCGCCCGATAGATCGGGATCCAGAGACACAGGTAGGCGACGGTCGGCTGCGCCAGCGCCACCGCCTTCAACTGCGCCTTCTGCAGCGCCGCGTAGAAGACCCTGTCGCCGATCCCCGACAGGGCCTTCGGGATCGCCGCGAAATGATGGATCATGTGAAAGGCGCCGGGCAGGAAGAAGAAGCAGTTGGTGTCGACGTGGCTGCGGATCGGCTCGTCGCCGATCGGGATCACGCTCTCGTCCGGCCGCCGCATCGTCCGCCGCGCGATCACGTAATCGACGTCGGCGACCGCCTCCGCCGCCTTGAGGCAGGCCTCGACGTGGTTCGGCTCGTACCAATTGTCGGCGTCGCAATAACAGATCGCGTCGTAGCCCTCGGAGATCGCGAGCAACGAGCCCACCCCGCGCGGCGTGTTGCCGTAATCGCCGTGCGCCCGGTCGAGACGAAGATGGCGCACGCCGGCGCCGTCGATCCAGTCTTGCGGGAAGCCGTCGGCGACCAGCATGTGATCGACCACCACGCCGGCCGCCTTCGCGGTCTGACCGGCGACCGAACGGATCGTCCGCTCGATCAGCGCCCGATCCTCTTTGTAGTAGGCGGTGATCACCAACACGCGGGGGCCGGCCCCGCGATCCGCCGGGTTCGTCGTCTCGCTCATGGGTCGTCCTCCGATTCGGGTCCGCCCACTCTAACCGCGAAAGCACCCGCCCGGGTTTGACCGCGCCCCGCCGTCCGTGTTCCCATCTGCCGGAGGGAGAACAGAATGACGGGCGTCACACTCTTCGTCTTCCGCTGGGTCTTCATCGTCGTCGGCGGTTTGTTCTTCGTCGTCGGCCTCCTCGGCGCGCCGACGCGCGGCACGCCCCCTCTCGCCTCGCTGGCGGAGCGGGCCGAGACCACGGTCGCCGATTCGGAGGTGGTGCTCACCGGCTACGTCGGCGGCAACCCGCGCTGGGCGCCACGCATCCGCGTGCGTTGGCCCCCCGGTGGCGGCGACGTCGCCCTTGTCGGCGCGATGAACGCCGGTACCGATCGCGGCAACCGCGCGATTTCGCAGGCGCTGGTCGATCGGTGGCCGGCCGGCAGCCCGATCCGCGTCCGCGTCGCCGAAGGTCTGCCCTGGGCCGACACGATCGACTGGTTCGCGCTGATCTGGACGATCGGCGCCGTCGTGCTGGGCGGGATCGTCTTTCTCGTCGGCGTGCTGGTCAACCGCGTGCTGGCGCCGCTTCCCCCGAGCGGCCCGGTGCGGCGGATGCGCGATCCGAGCGCGTGAGCCTCACCGCGCCAGTTCGCGCGCCGCCCGGTCGAGGCCCTCGAGGGTCAGCGGGAACATGCGCTCGCCCATCAGCCGCCTCACCATGCCGATCGAGGGCGTGTAGCCCCACCAGTCCTCGGTGGTCGGATTGAGCCAGACGGTCTTCGGATAGACCGTCGTCACCCGCTCGATCCAGGTGGCGCCCGCCTCCTCGTTCCAATATTCGACCGACCCGCCCGGATGCGAGATCTCGTAAGGCGACATCGACGCGTCGCCGACGAAGATCACCTTGTAGTCGGACGGATATTTGTGCAGCACCGACCAGGTGTCGATCTTCTCCGTGGTGCGGCGATCGTTCTTCTTCCACACGAAGTCGTAGAGACAATTGTGGAAATAGAACCACTCCATGGTCTTGAACTCGGTCTTCACCGCCGAGAACAGCTCCTCGCAGACCCGGACGTGGTCGTCCATCGAGCCGCCGACGTCGAAGAAGACCAGGAGCTTGACCGCGTTGCGCCGTTCCGGGCGCAGCTTCACGTCGAGATACCCCCGTTCGGCGGTCGACTTGATGGTGCCGTCGAGATCGAGCTCATCGGCCGCGCCGGTGCGGGCGAAGCGGCGCAGGCGTTTGAGCGCCACCTTGATGTTGCGCGTGCCGAGCTCGACCGAACCGTCGAGATCCTTGAACTCGCGCTTGTCCCAGACCTTGACCGCGCGGCGGTGGCGCGACGTCTCCTGCCCGATGCGCACACCTTCCGGATTGTAGCCATAGGCGCCGAAGGGCGAGGTGCCGGCGGTGCCGATCCACTTGTTGCCGCCCTGATGGCGCCCCTTCTGCTCCTCGAGCCGCTTCTTCAGCGTCTCCATCAGAGCCTCGAACCCGCCGAGCGCCTCGATCTTGGCCTTCTCCTCCTCGGTCAGAAACCGCTCGGCGAGCTTTCTCAGCCACTCCTCGGGGATCTCCGCCTCGGTCGCCTCGCTCATCAGGTCGAGACCCTTGAAGACGGCGCCGAAGACGCGGTCGAACTTGTCGAGGAACTTCTCGTCCTTGACCAGACAGACCCGGGCGAGGTGATAGAAATCCTCGACCCGCTTCTCGGCGAGATCCTTCTCCAACGCTTCCATGAGCGTCAGATACTCCCGCAAAGAAACGGGAATTCCGGCAGACTTCAGTTCGGTGAAGAAGGTGATGAACATGAAGAACACCGCTCCTCAGGATTCGTGATATTTATAGAGACCGGGGCTGAAGTCTTTCCTGTAATTCATTTGCGTCATAGCCTCGGCGATCCCCTCGAGCCGCCGAAGGTTCGGCTCCATCAACTGAGCCGAAAAGTTGTAATGGGGGTATTTCCCAGCAATGTCGGGGTGGAGAAAGGCGGCGACGTCGACGTCTGCCTGCGAGACGTAACGTCCGGCCCATTTCTCGACGAGATGCTTGAGCGAATATCGCTTCGAACATTTGTTGGCGATCTTCAGTTGAGCGTCCAACCACTCGTAGGCAATGCGAATGCAATCGTCGCTTTCGTGATGGGGCGGCGCCTGATTGGAATAGACCACCGCGGTCTTGGCCTGTGAAATCGCTTCGGCGCTCAGCATGCGGTCCTCCTCGATCGAACCCCGTTCGATCCCGGGCGCCTCGTCGATCCGTCATGCCGAAAGAGCGTCCACCCCCACCACCTTACAGAAATCCGCCGCCAGCGTCGCCACATGGGCGCGGTGGAGCTCGGCCGCCGGGATCGTCCCGTGGCCCAGCACGTCCGGCAGATCGCTGCAGTCGCAGGCGTCGTGAACCATCACCATCTCCCAGCCCATGTTGGCGCCGGTGCGGATGGTGGTGGAGACGCACATGTCGGTGGCCCAGCCGAAACAGACCACCCGCTTCGCCCCGAGCCGGCGCAATCTCAGATCGAGATCGGTGCCGATGAAGGCCGAATTGACCGACTTGATCACATGGCCCTCGCCCGCGCGCGGCTCGAAGCCGGGGCGCATGTCGTAGCCCGCGTGGCCCGGGCGGAACCACGAGTCCGGCTCGACCGAGGCATGCTGGACATGGATGATCGGCAGCCCGCGCGCCCGCCAAAGGGCGAGCAGCCTCAGACCGTTCTCGTCGAGCTTCGGATTGCCGCGCGCCGGCCGGCCCGGCAGGTCGATCGCCTTCTGCATGTCGATGGGAAGGAGGACGGCGGCGTCGAGATCGATCATTCGGGAGCTCCGGCTGGGCCGCGATCCTGCCATGTCCGGCGCCGGCTTTGAAGCCGGCTCCTCATCACGCAAGCGTTTTCGTCCGCCCGGTTTCGCCCGTCCCCTCGGCGGGTTAGGCTCGCCTCCCTTCGCCGACACGGGATCCGCCGATGCCTCGCCGCCGCCTCGTCCTCGCCGCCGCCCTCGTCGCGGTGCTCGCCGCAGCCCCCGCCCTCGCCGCCTCGCCGCCGGCGGTGGAAGGCACGCGCGGCATGGTCGTCTCCGCCCATCGGCTGGCGAGCGAGATCGGCCGCGACATCCTCGCCGCCGGCGGCAACGCGATCGACGCGGCGGTCGCCGTCGGCTACGCCCTCGCCGTGGTCGATCCCTGCTGCGGCAACATCGGCGGCGGCGGCTTCATGACGCTCAAACTCGCCGACGGCACCGAGCGCTTCCTCGATTTCCGCGAGAAGGCGCCGGCGGTGGCGACGCCGGACATGTATCTCGACCCGAAGGGCGAGGTCGTGAAGGGCGCGAGCCTCGACGGTTGGCGGGCGAGCGGCGTCCCCGGCACCGTCGCCGGGCTCGATCACGCCCTGAAGCAATGGGGCAGCCTGCCGCGCGACCGCGTCATGGCCCCGGCGATCCGGCTGGCGCGCGAGGGCTTCACGCTGACCCGCGCCGACACCGACATCCTCGCGCGCGGCAAGGCCCGCCTCGCCCGCGACCCGGAAGCCGCGCGCATCTTCCTGAAGCCCGACGGCGCCCCCCTCGCCCCCGGCGACCGCCTCGTCCAGACCGATCTCGCCGCGACCCTCGAGGCGATCGCCACCGGCGGACCCGACGCCTTCTACGGCGGCGAGATCGCCCGCGCCGTCGACGTGGCGATGACGGTCCACGGCGGCACCCTCACGACCGGCGACTTCGCCGCCTATCGGACGGCCGAGCGCGAGCCGATCCGCTGCCGCTATCGCGGTCTCGACGTCCTCTCCGCGCCGCCGCCGTCATCGGGCGGGGTGACGTTGTGCCTGATCCTGAACGTGCTCGAGGGATGGGACCTGAAGGCGTCGGGCTGGCATTCGGCCGACACCGTCCACCGCATGGTCGAGGCGATGCGCCACGCCTTTCTCGACCGCAACACGCTGCTCGGCGACCCCGACTTCGTCACCATGCCGCTCGCCCGCCTGACCTCGAAGGACTACGCGGCGGCGATCCGCACCCGCATCGAGGACACCGGCATGATCCCCTCCGATCGCCTCGGCCCCGGCGATCCGCCACACGAGAAGCTCGAGACCACCCATTATTCGATCGTCGACGCCGCCGGCAACGCCGTCGCCGTGACCTATACGATCAACGGCCTCTTCGGCGCCGCCGTGGTCGCCCCCGGCACCGGCTTCCTCCTCAACGACGAGATGGACGACTTCACCGTGAAGCCCGGCGCCGCCAATCTGTTCGGCCTCGTCCAGGGCGCGACCAACGCCATCGCGGCGGGAAAGCGCCCCCTCTCCTCGATGTCGCCGACCATCGTCTCGCGCGACGGCCGGGTCTTCCTGGTGGTCGGCTCGCCCGGCGGGTCGCGCATCATCACCACGGTTCTGGAGACGATCCTGAACGTCGTCGACTTCGGCATGCGGCCGCGCGAGGCGGTCGACGCGCCGCGCATCCATCATCAGTGGCTGCCCGACAAGGTCTTCTACGAGCCCTTCGCGCTCTCCGCCGACACGCTCGCGCTCCTCAACGCGCGCGGCTACACCCTGGTCCAGCAGTCGCCCTGGGGCGCCGCCGAACTGATCGAGCGCGCCCCGCCCGAGGGCGAGACCGGCGGCGCGATCACCTCCGGCAACGATGCCGCCTCCTCCGGCGCGGTCCTGCCCGGCCACGTCTACGGCGCCAACGACGACCGCCGCCCCGCCGGAGCCGCCGCGGCGGAATAGACGTGAGAGTCGCGGCCTCACTCCATGCAACAAAAGATACGAACCGGAAATAGAAGAAACAAAATAGACCGGCTCATTTACAATTGGTTGTCACATGTTTTCGCCGAAATTCGACGTCTAGACTCTGCACTCGATTTCATCCGCCGAGGGTGAAGAAGTCATCGAGTGTGGAGCGGATGAAGACCAGGACGACGAAGACCACGGACCCGACGGCGATCGACGGTGAGCGCCGGGGCCCGAGTGCCCGCGCCGTCGCGGTGGCGATCCTCCTCGGCATCGCCGCGACGGCCATGATCGTCGATGCGATCCACGTCGCGACGGTGGCGACGGAGATGCGGAACGCCGCCCACAGCGCCGCCCGCGCCGGCGCGATCGACGCCGAGCGCAGCACCAGCGGCGGCACCGCCCCCGCCGATCGAACCGCCGCCGCCCTCGCCGGCCGGACCAGCCTCGCCGTCGGCGCGGCCGCCCTCCCCGGCGTTCGCCTCACCGCGGCCGAGAGCACCGTCACCCCCTCGCCCGACGGCGTCGGCGCGACCCTCGCCTGGAAGGCCGAGGTCGCCACCGACCTCACCCGGCTCCTCGGCCTCCCCGGCGTCGCCATCGCCGGCACCGCGACCGAGACCGCCCCACCCGGCACCGCGAGCGAACGCCGGATGGCGACCTCCGGGCGCTGATCGGCCGCGGCAGGTCGGAAGACGACGAAGGGCCGGAGGCGTGAACCTCCGGCCCTTCGCGCATCGATCGGGATCGAGATCAGTTGACGCCGAGCTTCTTCTGCAGGCTCGTCGACGAGGTCGTGTACTGGAACACCAGACGCTTGGTCGGATCGACGATGCGCTTGGCGGCCTGCGCCATCAGCGCCGCCTCGTGGAAGCCGGAGAGGATCAGCTTCAGCTTGCCCGGATAGGAATTGATGTCGCCGATCGCGAAGATGCCGGGTTCGGAGGTCTCGAACTTCTCGGTATCGACCGCGATCAGGTTCTCGGTGAGGTTCAGCCCCCACTGGGCGATCGGCCCGAGCTTCATGGTGAGGCCGAAGAACGGCATCATCCGCGTCGCCGGGATCGTCACCGTGGACCCGTCGGTCTTCTTGATCACCACGCCGGAGAGGTCCGCGCCCTCGCCCTCGAGGCCCGCGATCTGGCCGATCACCAGATCGACCTTGCCCTCCGCGACCAGCGCCCGCATCTGATCGACCGAATGGGGCGCGCCGCGGAAGTCGTCGCGGCGATGGACCAGGGTCACGCGCTTCGCGATCGGCTGGAGATTGAGGGTCCAGTCGAGCGCGGAATCGCCACCTCCGACGATGACGATCGACTGATCGCGGAACGCGTCCATCTTTCGCACGGAATAGAAGACCGACGTGCCCTCGTAGCCCTCGATGCCGGGGACCGGCGGACGCTTGGGCTGGAACGACCCACCGCCGGCGGCGATCACCACCACCTTGGCGGCGAACTCGGTCCCGGCGTCGGTGCCGACGAGGAAGGAGCCGTCGTCGAGCTTCTCCACCTTCTCGACCTGCTGGCCGTAGTGGAAGATCGGTCCGAACGGCTTGATCTGCTCCTGGAGCTTGTCGACCAGTTCCTGCGCGCCGATCACCGGATAGGCGGGAATGTCGTAGATCGGCTTTTCCGGATAGAGCTCGGCGCACTGGCCGCCCGGCTTGTCGAGAATGTCGATCAGATGGCACTTGAGATCGAGGAGACCCAGTTCGAACACCGCGAAGAGGCCGACCGGCCCGGCTCCGATGATGACGACGTCGGTGGAGATGCGTTCGGACATGGACTTCCTCGGACGAATGGACGTTTGGGAACGGCATTCCTCTCCGCGCCTCGGCCGGCAGCGGAGGGGGCGACCCCGTTCCGCGTTTCATATGCCGGTGTCGAGGGCACGGCAAGAACCGCCATTCCCTTGCGCCCCCGGAAAAGCGAATGCTCTTCCGGCGAGGCTCCGTTCCGTAGTGCGCCGCCCGGAAGCGACACGTCCGAGCGCGCACCGACGGGATCAGGCGGGCAAGACCCACCCGGTCACGCCTTCCGAGACATAGCCGGCCTGCGGCGCCAGCTCACCGTTGGGATCGGTGGTGTAGAAATGATCGCCGCTGTGCGGATTGAACCAGCGGTTCCAGGCGACCCGCCCCGGCGCGGCGCTCGTCGCCACGAGACCGGCGACGCCCTCGTAGACGTAGCCGGCCTGCGGGGCCAACTCGCCCGAAGGATCCGTCGTATAGAAGTGATCCCCGTTGGCCGACCGATACCAGCGATGCAACGGCGTCGTCCCCGCCGTTCCCTGTGTGAACAGGCGGCATCCGACCCCCTCGAAGACATAGCCCGAAACCGGCGCCAACTCGCCCGCCGGGTCCTCGGTATAGAAGTGGTCGCCGTGGGAGGGGTTGAACCAGCGATAGAACGCCGACGCTCCGAGAGACGCGGTGACGCCGACCGCGGCCAGAACCGCCGCGATCGGGTTGGCGATGGCGACGTGCCCGTCGCCGGCGAAATTGAGCCCGATCGCCAGATGCGCCGGATCGGAGAGCCAGACCGACCCGGAATCCCCCGGCAGACTGGCCGCCGGCACGCCGACGGGCTCGATCAGAATCTGGTTGGAGAAATGGACGAGAGTGCCGTCATAATTCACGTTTCCGGTCCACCCGAGCGCGGCGACGCGGCCGGTGGTCCGATTGCTCGTGCGCCCCTGTTTGACGACGGACTGATTGAGGGCCGCCGGCGCGACGCCGTTGATGGTGCCGATCGACTGCTCCTGGAGCAGCGCATAGGGCACCCCCGGGTCGAGCGCGATCGCCGCCGCGTCGACGTCGCCGCCGCCCCCCGGCCCGCGAACCGCGCGGACGCAATGCCCGATCTTCGCGGCCGCGCCGTTGCCCGGTTGGCTGATGGTCCGGCCCACGGGATTGGCCGTGCTGCCCGCCGCGACATGCCAATTGGTCAGGCCGGTCGGCTGATGCGAGGCGGTGTCGTAGAGGATCGCGCCGAGCGTGCCGACGAAGTGATCGCCGGTCGGACCGATCTCGATGCCGCCGGTCAGCGGGCGATGCGGCGAGGAATCCTGCGCGGAGATCTGGTCCCGGGGCATGCGCAGATATTGCGCCACCATCGGCCCGTGCTCCTGAATGTCGATCGGCGCCCCGTCCAGCTCGATCACGTCCTGGGCGCCGAGCATCTCGCGCGGCTTCTTCTTCTCGACATAGACGATGATGACCGGCTCGGAGGTCCGCGCGCCTCCCTTGGTGCGATACCCCACCGCGACGCCGGTGACCCCCGGTCGCGCCAGAATCTTCTTCGCCTCGGCCGACTTGATCGCGTCGAGCTTACGGAATGCGTCGAGATCGCCGTTCATGGAAGAGCCTCCCGTCGGGCACGGTTCTCCGTGCCGCGCCCTCCCCCGGGGGAAGACTCAGCCGTGCCGTGTCTGTCGTCGTTTCGAAGAAAGTCGCCGGAAAACCCGGCCGGATATGATTAACACGAATATCCATACGTGTATATATACGTATGGTACAACCAGTCACTCGAAGTCGCGTCGACGGCGGCGCATGGCGGGATGTCCTCCCGCCATCGCTCGGTCGGGTCGGTGAACCGGCGATCAGGCCTGGCGTTCGGGAACGTGGACGACGAGCCCGTCGAGCTCGGCCGTCACCTTCATCTGGCAGGAGAGACGCGAATTCGGCTTCACCTCCCAGGCGAAGTCGAGCATGTCCTCTTCCATCGGCTGCGGCGCGCCGACCTTCTCGTACCAGCCGTCTTCCACATAGACGTGGCAGGTGGCGCAGGCGCAGGCGCCGCCGCATTCGGCCTCGATGCCGGGAATGCCGTTGCGCACGGCCGTCTCCATGACGGTCGAGCCGATCTCGGCCTCCACGGTGATCTCTTCCTGTCGATAGGGAACGAAGGTGATCTTGGGCATCGAGGAACCTGACGCAGCGCGGAGAGAGGGGCCGGCGCCGTCGGGAGATCGCTGCGGATGGGGGCTCGGCGGCGCGCAGGCCTCCAAATGGCGAGATCACGCCCGCCCGTCAAGTCGCGACGGCGTCGCGCCGGGCCGGACCGCTCGCCCTCGCCCCGGCCCGCCGCCTCGTCACCCGACCGAATCGGGAGAGCGAGACCGGCCGCGAAGGAACGCTCGGAGACTTCAGAGAATGGAATCGACGAACCGCCGCACATCGGCGGTGGCCACGCCCAGATCGTCGATCAGCCGGCGCGCCTCGGCCTCCGCCAGGGCGGGCGCCTCCAACGCGTCGCAGATCCGCGCCACCGTGGTGGCGCCGACGCCGCGCGCCGATCCCTTCAGCCGGTGCACCAGCGCGCCGCGCTCGCGCGGCTCCGCGGTCGCGATCCGCGCCACCAGCCCCTTGGACTGGGCGACGAAGAGCCCGAGAACCTCGCGCTCGAGATCGGCCGAGCCGAAGGTCTGCCGCGCCAGATGCACCAGATCGATCGGAGCGGCCCGTCGGCCGGCGCCGTGTTCCGTCATGTCGGCCACCTCGATCGTCGTCGCCGTCCTCGGTTCCATCAACATCGCCGTCCCTCCGCGCATCGACCCGTCCGTCGCCCGATCCTGGCGCCTCCGCCCTCGCGAAGCGGTTAAACCGAAGCGCGAGGACCCCACCGAGCAGCCTGGAACGATTCATAGGGTGAGAAAATGGTGAATGCGCGGCCGGCCTGTGCCCGATGCCGCAATATCGGCGGGTTGCCGGCGTTTTCCACCGGCCGCCGTCCGCCGCGACGGCGGAGAATCGCGGTCGTTAACGATGATAGGTAAAACCGGGGAGTGCCGGTTTCATATTCGTTAATGTCCCGTTACCATCGAAGTGCGGCATAGACTCCGAAGAGGACCGTCGACTCGCGTCGAGCCGGCGCGCCCCTCTTCACCCGGAAACAAACGGACGTCCCCACGCGAGCGGAGCGGATGCTCGAGCGGGCGCGATCCACGAGAAGCCGGGCCTTTCCCCGCGTCGCCCCGCGCGCCGTTCCGGCGCCGGCCGATGTGGGGTCCGGTTGGTACGGCGTACGGACACGAGGCGAAAGACCATCATGGCCACCACTCCTTCCAAGTCGATCGATCCCGTCGAGGCGGCCCTCACGGCGGTCGAAGAGGCTCTGAAGCTCGATCTCGGCGATGCCGAGCCCGAGACCGGATCCGAGGGAGTGCCACCCGTCCGGGCCGAACCGCGCGCCGACGCCACCGGCGAGCGCCTGTCGCGCTCGCTCGAGGCGGCGCTGGCCGAGCCGACCCCGGCGCCGACACCGGCTCCCGCCGCCACTCCGGCCCCGGCGGCGGCCACCGCCAAGCCCGAGCCGCGCGCCAAGCCCGTCGAGACCGCGACGGAGGCGATGACCCAACCCCGCGCCGCCAACGACGACCGGCGCACCACCGGATCGATCGCCCAGAGCCTCGAGCGCCGCCCCTCCGGCGCCCCCCTCGCCTTCGCCGCGATCGCCTCGATCGTCTGGCTCGCCGGCGCGGGTTGGCTGGTCTGGAATTTCCTCGCCGCCACCGGCGCCCCGACCGACGCCGCCGCGCTGCTGAGCGACCCGCGCGCGATCCTCGCCCTGGTCGGCCTGCTGCTGCCGGTGCTGCTGGTCTTCGCCTTCGCCACCCTGGTGCGTCGCGCCCAGGAGCTGCGCCTGACCGCCCGCTCGATGACCGAGATCGCCCTGCGTCTCGCCGAGCCCGAGACCAACGCCCAGGAGGCGGTCGTCTCGGTCGGCCGCGCCATCCGTCGCGAGATGGCCGCCGTCGGTGACGGTCTCGAGCGCGTCGTCGCCCGCGCCGGCGAGATCGAGGTCCTCGTCCACAACGAGGTCTCCTCGCTCGAGCGCGCCTATGGCGAGAACGAACTGCGCATCCGCTCGCTGATCGAGGAGCTGGTCAACCAGCGCGAGGCGATCGTCAACAATTCCGAGCGCGTCCGCGCCGCCATCACCGGCGCCCACGAGGGGCTCTCCGGCGACCTCCTCACCACCCGCGAGAAGCTGGTGGAAGCCGCCGACGAGGCCTCCACCCGTCTCGTCTCGTCGCTCACCACCAAGGGCGCGGAGATCACCGGCACCCTCGAGCGCACCGTCGGCTCCGTCGTCGAGCAGCTCGGTGGCCGCTCCTCCGAGGTGATCGAGCGTCTCGCCGACACCGGCCGCACCGTCTCCGAGAGCCTGACCTCGGCCGGCCAGATCGCCGCCGAGACGCTGTCGGTGAAGGGCTTCGAACTCACCGACACGCTGAACCGCACCGGCGATCAGATCATCGCCAACCTGACCGATCGCACCGATCTCCTCTCGGAGACCGTCCGCTCGATGGGCGACGGCCTCGCCGCCACCCTGACCGAGCGCACCGACACGCTCGCCTCGACCCTGACCGACCGCACCGACCGGCTCGCCGCGACGCTCTCCGAGCGCACCGACCGGCTCGCCTCGACCCTGGCCCTGAGCACCGACACGCTCGCCGCCACCCTCTCCGACACGACGTCGAACCTGTCCTCGACCCTGGCCGAGCGCACCACGACCCTCGCCTCGACGCTCACCGAGCGCGCCGACACCCTGGTCGCGACCCTGACCGAGCGCACCGACACCCTCGCCGCGACCCTCGGCGACAGCACCGTCACCCTGTCGGCCCGCTTGGGCGACACCACCGACCAGCTGGTCGCCACCCTCACCGACCGCACCGCCGAGGTCACCGGCACCCTCTCGGCGGCGGGCGAGCGCATCGCCGGCGACCTGACCGAGCGCACCGAGGCCCTGACCACGACCATCCGCGTCACGGGCGACACCCTCGTCGAGCGCGCCGAATCGGTGAACGGCACCCTGTCCAAGACCGGCGTCACCCTGATCGAGACCCTGTCGGCGACCGGCGCGTCGCTGACCGAGAATCTCGCCGCGACCGGCGCCTCCCTGACCGAGACGCTCGCCTCCACCGGCACTTCGCTGACCGACAGCCTGTCCTCGACCGGCCGCCTGATCGCCGAGACCATCGAGACCCGGGGCGAAGCGGTCAACGTCGCGCTCAAGACCCGCGCCGAGGAGATCGACGGCTCGCTGTCGCGCACCGGCCGCGAGGTCGTCGAGATGATCTCGATGCGCGGCAACGAGGTCACCGGCGCGCTCTCCGCCGCCGGCGCCGAGATCAACACCGTCTTCGTCGAGCGCTCGCGCGAGGTCACGGCCTCGCTGACCCGCACCGGCGGCGAGGTGGTCGACGCCATCGCCGAACGCGCCGGCGAGGTCGCCGAGGCCCTCAAGGGCACCGGCCAGTCGCTGGTGGTCGACATGTCGCTGCGCGGCTCGGAGATCACCGAGCGCCTCGACGAGACCGGCACCAAGATCGCCGAGACCATCTCCTCGCGCGGCGGCGAGCTCGCCGACCGGCTCGGCGAGACCGGCGAGAAGATCTACCAGTCGATCGTCGTGCACGGCGCCGAGCTGCAGTCGCGCCTCGCCGCCACCGGCGAGGAACTCGACACCCTGCTCGACACCCGCACCGCCGCCTTCCGCTCGAGCCTCGACAGCTCCCTCCAGGGCGTCGGCGACGAGCTTCTCGCGCGCACCACCGACCTCGCCGAACGCCTCGCCCGCGCCGGCGGCGAAGTCGCCCGTCTGGTCGCCACCCAGGGCGAATCGGTCACCGGCCGCATGGCCGAGACCGGCGAGAAGATCGCCGAGATCCTCGACGCCCGCGGCGCCGAGATCCGCTCGGGCCTCGAGACCCGGATCGACTCGCTCGATCAGATCGTCAACGTCCGCGCCGCCGGCCTCGTCGAGGCCCTGGGCGAGCGCACCGAGACCATCCGCGACATCGTCGACAACCGCTTCGCCACCGTCGCCGAGAGCCTCACCGAGCGCAGCGACGCCCTCGCCGCGACCCTCTCCGACAGCACCGATCGTCTGTCCGCTTCCCTCGACGCCCATCTCGCCTCCTTCGGCGGCACCATGGACGGCAAGGTCGGCGCCATGGCCGACATCCTCGACACCCGCGTCGAGGCCTTCGCCGAGACCATCGGCACCCGCATCGACGGCGTCACCCGCGACCTCGACGAGCGTACCGCGCGCCTCGGCGAGACCCTCGACGGCCGCGTCCGCAAGATCGACGAGGCGCTCGACCTGCGCGGCCGCATGATCGCCGGCAACCTGATGGACCGCACCCGCGACATCGCCCAGACCTTCGCCGAGGGTCAGTCGCAGATCACCGCCGCCTTCGACGGCCGCCTCGACGAGATCGGCCGGGTCCTGTCCGATCGCGCCGAGGTCGTCGGCTCGCAGCTGGCCGATCGTGTCTCCGAGATCAACGGCACCCTCGGCGCCCGCCTGCTCGAGGTCTCCGGCACGCTCGATGCCGGTACCGAGCGCCTCGAGCGCATCGCCGCCGAACGCACCCACGCCATCGCCGACACCCTCGGCCGCACCGTCGAGACCGCCACCACCGCCCTCGACGGCCGCACCCGCGCGCTCGCCGAGACCTTCGACCGTTCGGTCGCCGAGGCCGCGTTCACGCTCGACACGCGCACCACCGCCCTCACCGAATCGATCGGCCGGACCGTGGCCGACGCCACCGCCGCCCTCGACGGCCGCACCGGCGTGCTCACCGAGACGCTCGACCGCGCCGTCGCCCATGTCGCCGACACGATCGACGAGCGCACCCGGACCCTCGCCGACACCCTCGGCCGCTCCGCCGCCGACGTCGCCGACGTCCTCGACGATCGCACCCAGGCCTTCGCCGACACGCTCGGCCGCACCGCCGCCGAGGTCACCGCGTCCCTCGACGCGCGCACCACCACCTTCGCCGACACCGTCGGCCGCACCGCCGCCGAGGTCACCGCCGCGCTCGACGCGCGCACCGCGACCTTCGCCGACACCGTCGGCCGCACCGCCGCCGAGGTCACCGCCGCGCTCGGCGCCCGCACCACCACCTTCGCCGACACCGTCGGCCGCACCGCCGCCGAGGTCACCGCGGCGCTCGATGCCCGCAGCACCGCCTTCGCGGAGACCGTCGGCCGCACCGCCGCCGAGGTCACCACCGCCCTCGACGAGCGCTCCGCCACCTTCGCCGACACCGTCGGCCGCACCGCCGCGAGCGTCACCGCCGCTCTCGACGAGCGCACCGCCACCTTCGCCGACACCGTCGGCCGCACCGCCGCGAGCGTCACCGCCGCTCTCGACGAGCGCACCGTCGTCTTCACCGACACCGTCGGACGCACGCTGGCGGAGGCGACCTCCGCCCTCGACGAGCGCACCGCCACCCTCGACCATCTGGTCGGCGAGCGCCTCGGCGCGATCTCCTCGACCCTCGAGGAGGAATCCCGCCGCGCCACCTCCCATATCGTCGGCACCCTGGAGACCGCCGCCCGGCACGTCTCGAGCGCCGCCCAGACCCTCGAGCAGACCGTCGTCGGCCGCACCTCCGAGGTGGTTACCCAGCTCGACGCCCGCACCCGCGACCTCTCCGATCTCATCGGCGGCCGTGGCAGCGATCTGGTCGACGCCCTCGGCGCCCGCTCGCACGAGTTCGCCGCCCGCGCCGAGGAGGTCGCCCGCACGCTCGGCGACACCGTCGACGGCAAGATCGGCGACATTTCCGAGCGGATCGGTCAGGCCGGCGAGATCCTCGCCGACGCGCTCGACCGCAAGGGCCGCGACCTCACCGAGGCCGTCGCCCGCCAGGGCCTCGACGCCGCCCGCATGGTCGGCGAGGCCCGCGATCAGCTGGTCGGCGCCATCGGCGAGAAGACCCGCGAGGCGATCGGCGTCGTCGGCGAGGCCAACGATCGTCTGCGCGACGACATGAGCGGCCTGCTCGATCGCCTGACCCAGGCCAACCTCGCGCTGCACTCGGTGCTGAACAACGCCTCCGAGAACCTCGACCTCGTCGAGAAGAACCTCGGCGGCCGCACCGAGGAGGTCCGCATCGTCATCGAGCGCGCCCTCGCCGACACCCGCGGCATCACCGACGCGGTGTCCCGTCAGGTCGCCTCGCTCAAGGACACGTCCGGCACGGTGTTGACCGACGTCGCCGATCTGACCCTGCGCTTCGACGATCAGGCCCGCGCCCTCACCTCCGCCGCCCAGTTGGTCGGCGACGCCAACCGCGTCCTCGAGACCACCGTCGACGACCGTCGTCGCGCCCTCGAGGATCTCGCCGCCGGTCTGGTCGACAAGACTCAGTCGGTGGAGAGCCTGATGCACGGCTTCACCAGCCTGATCGGCGACACGCTCGCCTCCGCCGAGGCCCGCGCTCGCGAGGTCGGCGGCGCGCTGACCACCTCGGCCGAGGAGGCCATGCGCAAGGTCCTGGCGCAGATGGAGACGCTCCGCCAGACCGCCGGCGTCGAGGGCCAGCGGTCGGCCGAGACCCTGCGCGATGCTCAGGAGGCGATGATCGCCGAGATGAGCCGCGCCGTCGGCGAGACCACCGGCCGCTTCGCCGAGGCGACCGAGAAGATGCGCGAGGCCGCCCGCCTGATGCAGAGCGAGCTCGAGGCGACCCGAGGCGAGCTGCGTCGCGGTGTTCTCGAACTGCCCAAGGAGACCGAGGAGTCGACGGCCAATCTGCGCCGCATCGTCACCGACCAGCTCCGCGCGCTGTCCGAACTGTCGAGCCTGGTCGGCCGTCAGACCGCCAATCTCGACGTCTCCCGTGCCGCCGCGCCGGCCCGCGCCGCCGCCGCGCCCGCGATCGAGGCGCCGCGTTGGGAGGCCCGCCGGCCCGCTCCGACCCAGCCGACCGAACCGCCGGCCCCCGCGCCCCTGCCCGAGCCGCGCGCCGTCGAACCGCGCCGCGTCGCCCCGCCGACCCCGGTGCCGACGCCCGCCGCGACCCCGACCCCGACCCCGCCCGCCTACGGCACCTACGGCCGCGAGCCCGCGCGCGAGACGCCGCGTGAGGAGCCCCGCGCCGACGGCGCCCGTGGCGGTTGGGTCTCCGACCTGTTGCGCCGCGCCTCGCGCGACGAGGAGCCCGCGCAGCAGAGCTGGAGCCGTCCGGCCGGACACATCGTCGAGAGCCTGAACTCGCTCTCCGTCGATATCGCCCGCGCCATCGACGACGAGGCCTTCCTCGACCTGTGGGATCGCTACAAGCAGGGTGAGCGCAACGCCTTCACCCGTCGCCTCTACACGATCCAGGGCCAGCAGACCTTCGAGGAGATCCGCCGCAAGTACCAGCGCGACGGCGAGTTCCGCACGGCGGTCGATCGCTACGTGACCGACTTCGAGACGCTGCTCGGCGAGGCGACCCGCTCGAGCCGTGATCCCGACGCCGCCCGCAACTACCTCGCCTCCGACACCGGCAAGGTCTACACGATGCTCGCCCACGCCGCCGGCCGCCTCGACTGAGTCACCCGGCCCGGGACGAATCGAAAAGGGAGGGCGAAAGCCCTCCCTTTTTCGTTTGCCCTCCCCGGCGCTTCGATGGACGGCGGCGCGGATGGGCCGTTCGGACTCGCGCGCGATCGCGAAATGGTCCTGGCGAGAAATGTGTCGTCCTCCTCCGTGACCGCGATCAGATACCTAAAGTCCGTGGACTCATTGTCGGCATAGATGTTCGTTTCTCCTCATGAGCAGCGATTCCGGATCGGCCATTCAAAAGAGGTTTGGGGAAAATCTCCGTTCGATTCGGAAGTCAAAGGGTCTTTCCCAGGAAACGTTGGCATTGATCTGCGGTCTCGACCGCACCTACATCGGCGGCGTCGAGCGTGGCGAAAGAAACATCAGCCTCGTGAACATCGTGAAGATTGCGCAGTCCCTCGGCGTCGAGGCGAAGGATTTCTTCTGATGCCGAGATCGAGAGGGCAGATCGATACGCTACTCGGAAACCTAGAGCGTCTCCGCGAGAACTCGGGGTTGAGTCGAGCCGACCTCGAACGGCGCCTCGTTCTCGGTCCTGGCTGGATCTCACGATTCGAAACCGGCGAGACGCTGCCGAGCGTCGACGTCCTGCTCGCGATCCTCGCAGAAATCGGCGGCGACCCCGTCGAACTGTTTTCGAACCTTCCGAAGCCGGAGACAGGCGCCGCACCGATCGTGAGAAGCATCTCCGCGGAACCGTCCGGCGACGATTTGAGCGTTCGCTTCACCTACGCGAACCACGACGCCCGCCATCTCCTCCCGCGCGCGACACTCGGCGAATTCGAGTCCGTCGTCAGGGCATTGCGTGACGGACTGGCTCGGAACGGTGACGGCGACGCTCAGGCGATCAAGACGAATGCCGTGGCACACGCCTTCCGCGTCGCGACCACTCTGTGGCCACATGCCAATCCCTCGGACCTCTGGTGGTTCGTCGTCTATCGCGCCTACTGCGATCCCTACAATCATCCGGCCCGATCGGGTCGCCTCGGCTTCGAACAGAGCTGGAAACGAACGGCGGGTTGGGCACTCGAGGAGATCCTGGTACGCCATTACAGGCCATTCCTCGCGACGAAGGGCATCGACATCGCCATTTCGAGCACCGTCGAGAAACGTCGGATCATCGGCGCCCTCGACCTCCCGATCCGCATGGAGGCCGACAAGATCGACGTCGTCTTGACCGGCGGTACCCCCGAAGGGCCCGTCTTCTTCGGGGTGGTGCACGTCAAGGCGAGCTTCGCCGAGCGCCGGACCGACGACGTTCCGATGAGTGAAGCGCTGTCACGCGCCGGATACACCTCGCCGTTGTGGACGATGGACTGCAAGAGCATGCCAGGGGCGACGCCGATCAATCGAGGCGAGCTCGGCGAAGCCGACGGGGACCGTGGCGCCAAGCGGCGGGACATCGAGGACGAGGGCTATTTCACCGGGTGCTTCTCCTACAACGCCAACACGCGCCCCAGCCCGGCGTCGCTCCCGGTCGAGCGTCGGATCCAGGTCTGCGACTTCAACGACCCGGACGACGCCTTTTCTCGCTTCGTCATCGATCGGTGGCACGCGTTTCGCGCGCGGCGCGAAACAGCGGTGCGTCCATCTCCTTGACGTGCCGGAGCCGCTCGTTCGATGCTGCGGCCTGATGCGGATCGATCTCGAACCCGAGATACCGACACCCCAGCCGAAGCGCGGCCATCCCGGTCGTGCCGGAGCCGGAAAACGGATCGAACACGACCGTATCGGGCCCGACCCTGCCGTAGGCCTCGATGCAGCGTCGCGGCAGTTCCTCGGGAAACCGCGAAAAATGTGCGGGCCCGTCGATCTTCTCGTTGGAGAACTCCCAGACCGACCCGACCGGCGGGGTGACGCGAAAGCCGTGCGCCTCGTTCTTGGCGAGAAGGAAGATCGACTCGTGCTGACGATGGGGCCGCCGACACCGCCCTTCGGGCATCGGGTTGCGCTTCCGCCAGATCACCTCGCCACGATGGAGATAGCCGGCATCGGTCAATCCGATGACGAGCCGACTGGGCAGCGAGAGCAGGTTTCCATATTTGAGCCAAGGCGTCTCCTTTTCGATGAACGCCTTCCGCTTGGCCCGCGGCTTCGTATATGCCGAATTGTTGTCGGAAAGCCCGCCCTTGTCGGCGCCCAACGTGCTGTACTGACGATCGTCCAGCCGCCAGTTCACCGGCGTATTGTAGGCGTCACCGATATTGATCCAGACGATGCCTTCATTCTTCAACTTCGGAAGAAAACTCGAAAACAACGTCGTCAAGAAACTCAGATAGTGGCGCGGATCATCCTCCGTTCCGGTCCCGTTGGACGTTCTCTGACCCCAATAGGGCGGACTGGTGACGAGAACGTCGATCGAACTGTCGGGAAGCCGAGAGACGAGGCTCGCGCTGTCGCCGCAGGTGACGGAATCGAGTTTGAACGAACCGAGCGAATCGACCACGAGCCCCCCCAATCGGATGCGCAAAGTCATCGCACCAGTGGATGAGCTGTCAATGGATACACACCGAAGGACATCACCGGGACGGCGTGGCGCTCGACCGGGAATCGCCACCGAGACATGGGGTCATGAGGGAGGGTGAGAGCCTTCCTTTTTCGTCGCCCTCCCCCGGTGCGTCGATGGACGGCGACGCATCGCGCGCAGCGAGGCCGCGAGCGCGGATCGAACGGATCTGTCGGAATTCGGCGGGGAGAAATGGTGCTGCGAGAGAGGATTGAACTCTCGACCTCTCCCTTACCAAGGGAGTGCTCTACCACTGAGCTACCGCAGCGAACCGGCTCCGAGGGGGCGGTCGTTCGGCCGACGTCCCTCGCGCGGCCCGCTATTTGCCACAGGCGCCCCCCCGTTGCAACCCTCTCCGCCAGGGAAAACGTCGAGACCGGAAAAGCCGCGCGAAACCTCGATCTTCTCGGTGGATAAGCCGCGCGCCGCCCCCTCTCGCCGCCGTCGCCGCCGGGCGATCCGGTTGGCCCGGCCCGTCGCCTCTGGCACACTCCGCCCATGGCGAACCCGACCGACACCCCTCCGCGCCCCAAGACCGAAGCCGAATTGCGGGCCGAACGGCTCGCCGCCGAACTGCGCGCCAATCTCCAGCGTCGCAAACGCCAGGTTCGCGGCCGCGACGAGGCCGCCGCCCACACCCCCGCCGCCGACGACGATCCGCGCTGACACACTCCCTCTGCCGCGGCGGCCCGCGACCCTGCTTCGCTTGCCCCGGTTTCGCCGAACCGTTATGGGAGACGCGAGATCGAGACGAGAACGAGCCGTGGGCGGGGCGGCGCGTCGGGCAATCGTGAAGGACAGGAATCGATGGACAAGATCCGGATCGTCGGCGGCAACCGCCTCGAGGGCGTCATTCCGATTTCCGGCGCCAAGAACGCCGCGCTGCCGTTGATCATCGCCTCGCTCCTGACCGATGAACGCCTGACCCTCGAGAACATGCCGCGCCTGCGCGACGTCTCGCTGCTCACCCGTATCCTCACCAATCACGGCGTCGACTATTCGCTGAACGGCAAGCGCCCGGGCGAGGACCATCTCGCCGGCCAGACCATCCACCTGACCGCCCGCGAGATCGTCGACACCCGCGCGCCCTACGAGCTGGTCAGCCAGATGCGCGCCTCCTTCTGGGTGATCGGGCCGCTGCTGGCGCGCTGCCACGAGGCCAAGGTGTCGCTCCCCGGCGGCTGCGCCATCGGCACCCGCCCGGTCGATCTCTTCATCTCCGGCCTCCAGGCCCTCGGCGCGCAGATCGACATCGAGGCGGGCTATGCCGTCGCCAAGGCCCCCGGCGGCCTCGTCGGCGCGCGCTACGTCTTCCCCAAGGTCTCGGTCGGCGCCACCCACACGCTGATGATGGCGGCGACCCTGGCCAAAGGCGAGACCGTGCTCGAGAACGCCGCCCGCGAGCCCGAGGTGGTCGATCTCGCCGATTGCCTGATCGCGATGGGCGCGAACATCGAGGGCGCCGGCACCTCCACCATCCGCATCGAGGGCGTCGACCGACTCCACGGCGCCACCCACCGCGTCGTGCCCGATCGCATCGAGACCGGCACCTATGCCATGGCGGTCGCCATGACCGGCGGCGACGTCACCCTGACCGGCACCTCGCCCGACCTCCTGAGCAACGCCCTCGACGTGCTCGCCGCCACCGGCACCACCGTCGAGGCGGGGCCCGACGGCATCCGGATCGCGCGCGGATCTCAGCCCCTGAGGCCGGTCGACGTCGTCACCGAGCCCTTCCCCGGCTTCCCGACCGATCTCCAGGCCCAGTTCATGGCCCTGATGACCCGGGCGAGCGGCGTTTCGCGCATCACCGAGACGATCTTCGAGAACCGCTTCATGCACGTCGCGGAACTCTCCCGCCTCGGCGCGCGCATCGCCATCGACGGCCGCACCGCCGAGGTCACCGGCGTCGATCGCCTGATCGGCGCGCCGGTGATGGCGACCGACCTGCGCGCCTCCGTGTCGCTGGTGATCGGCGGCCTCGCCGCCGAAGGCGAGACCATCGTCAGCCGGGTCTATCACCTCGATCGCGGCTTCGAGCGGCTCGAGGAGAAGCTGACCCGTTGCGGCGCGATCGTCGAGCGCATCTCCGGCGAAGGCATGCGCTGAACGACGATCAGGCCGCCGTGCCGGCGCGGGCGTGCTTGCGTCGATCGTCCCACGCCCCCATATCCTCGACAGTCGTCGTCACGCGGCCGCCGAGCGCGGTCGCCTCGTGAGAGAGCCGCCCGCAATGTCGCACCTGAAGCTTCTCGCCCTCGATGCCGAAGACCTCGAGGTGGTGTCCGCCCAGGTCCAGGACGCGGTCCTGAAGATCGGCGACATCCATTGGCGCGCCGGCGAGAAGCGGCTGCTGATCGCCCTCAACCGCTTCGCCTGGGAGGCGACCGGCGCCCGCCCGCGCTCCTTCGAGCGCCGCCGCGCCGCGCTCGACCTCGGCCGGGTGACCGCCGTCAAGGCCCAGCACCTCTCCCCGGATCGTCCCGATGCCGTCCTCGAGCTCCTGACCATCCGCTTCACCGAGACCGAGGCCCCGAGCGGCTGGGTCGAACTGCTCTTCGCCGGCGGCGCCACGCTGCGCGCCGAAGTCGAGTGCCTCGAGGTCCGCCTCACCGACCTCGGCGCCGCCTGGTCCACCACCTGCTGCCCCAATCACGACGGGGTCTGAGACCGAGCCCGCGCGGTCTCGAACGCGTCGAAACCGCGAGAACCCGGTAGGCGCGCGCCCTCACGGCTGCGCGAGACAGCCGAAGTCCTGCTGCGAGGTCCTGACGTAATGGCCGTCGGGGAAGATCTCCACCTCGTTGGTCCAGGTGACGATGCTCGGCGCGTCCGGCGGCGCGCCCGTCTCCGCGTAGGACTTGGCGCAGATCGAGCCGTCCGGCGCGAGCCCGGCCATCTCCTTGGGGATTTTGCCCTCGCCGACGAGCTGCGCCCAGCACGCGCGCGCATCCTGACGCAGCGAGCACGAGGCGTTGATGCCGCGCACGTAGCCGAGATGGAAGGCACTGCGCCCGATCGCCGCCTTGCGGATCAGCGGATCGCCGTCCGCCGCGTCGCGGAACACCACCTTCTTGTCGAGGATCACCTCGGCGACCGCGATCTCGACGGCGCCGTGCGGATCCATCTGCGAGAAGATCATCATCGGGCCGACCCGCCCGACGAACGACATGTCCGTCAGCTCGAGCTCGACGCCCCGTCCCGGACCCGGCGCCCCGCAGCGGGCCTTCGGATCGGCGACGAGCACCGGCGCGAGTGCCGTCGGCCCGTCGAGGCGCTCGATCAGCGTGACGTCGGAAAAGGTCGTGCAGACCACCTCCGCGCCGTCCTTGCCCGCCACCTGCTGCCGCTTCACCGGCGGATCGAAGTCGACCGCGCCGGCCGGACCGGCCAGCGCCGCCGAGATCAGTGCCGCCGCCGCGACCCCGACGAACCGCGCGCCGATCGCCCTCGTCGATCGCCCGTCTTTCCGAGTCGTGCCCATTTCCCCCTCCCCATGGTTCGGACCCCGATCGGTCGAGCCTAGCATGGGTAGTCCGACGGATCGACGACGCCGGCGCGCCCCGGCGACGGGCGCTTTCACGACCGCGCACCGTTGCTCCCCCCTGCCCGATCGGTTACGACGCTCCCTGTAGGCAAGGAACGCGTCGGCGTTCCCCGAACCCGTCCATCGAGGCATTCGACCTTGGCCATCCGTCTCGACAGCCGCGACGCCGACTTCGGCGCTCGCTTCGCCGACCTTCTCGACATGAAGCGCGAGGTCTCCGAGGACGTCGACCGCATCGTCGCCGGCATCATCGCCGACGTGCGCGCCCGCGGCGACGACGCCCTCTACGACCTCACCGAAAAATTCGACCGGGTCGATCTGCGCCCGACCGGCCTGCGCGTCACCGCCGACGAGATCGCCGCCGCCAAGGCCTCCGTGCCGGCCGCGACCCTCGCCGCGCTCGAACTCGCGCGCGACCGGATCCGCTCGCACCACGCCCGCCAGATGCCTAGGGACGACGTCTATACCGATGCCCTCGGCGTGACGCTGGGCTCGCGCTGGACGGCGCTGGAATCGGTCGGCCTCTACGTGCCCGGCGGCACCGCGAGCTACCCCTCCTCGGTGCTGATGAACGCCGTGCCGGCCAAGGTCGCCGGCGTCGATCGCCTCGTCATGGTGGTGCCGACCCCGGACGGTAAGCTGAACCCGCTGGTGCTCGCCGCCGCCGATCTCGCCGGTGTCGACGAGATCTGGAAGATCGGCGGCGCCCAGGCGGTCGCGGCCCTCGCCTACGGCACGCCCTCGATCGCCCCCGTCGCCAAGATCGTCGGGCCCGGCAACGCCTTCGTCGCCGCCGCCAAGCGCCGCGTCTTCGGCAAGGTCGGCATCGACATGATCGCCGGCCCGTCGGAGGTGCTGATCCTGGCGGATGCGAACAACGATCCCGATTGGCTCGCCGCCGACCTGCTCGCCCAGGCCGAGCACGACCCGGCCGCCCAGTCGATCCTGATCACCGACAGCATCGATCTCGCCGAGGCGGTCGAGAAGGCGGTCGACAAGCAGCTCGCGACGCTCTCGCGCGCCGCGACCGCGCGCGCGAGCTGGCTCGACTATGGCGCGATCATCCTCGTCCGCACCCTCGACGAAGCCGTCCCCCTCGCCGACCGCATCGCCGCCGAGCACCTCGAGATCGCCCTCGACGATCCCGCGCCGCTCGCCGCGAAGGTGCGCAACGCCGGCGCCCTCTTCCTCGGCCATCACACGCCCGAGGCGATCGGCGACTATGTCGGCGGCTCGAACCACGTCCTGCCGACGGCGCGCTCGGCGCGCTTCTCCTCGGGGCTCTCGACGCTCGATTTCGTCAAACGAACGTCGATCCTCCAACTCGACGCCGAGGGCTTGCGCGCGCTCGGGCCGGCGGCGATGCTGCTGGCCGACTCCGAGGGTCTCGACGCGCACGCCCGCTCCGTGTCGATCCGCCTCAATCTCTGACCCAGGCGCGGGGACCGGATCCTCGCGCGGGTCGCCGCAGCCGCCCCGGGAGGGCTCCGCCCCGCCATGCCGTCCACCGCCGACGCGACGAAATCCAAGGCCCGCCTCGTCGGCATCGAAATCGACGACGGATCGATCGCCCGCGCCTCCGCCGACGTCGAGCACGAACGCGCCACCGCCATCTGGGATCTGATCGAGGACAACAGCTTCGCCCCCGTCGGCCACGACGGTGGTCCCTACCGGCTGCGTCTCGGCATCGTCGAGAACCGCCTCGCCCTCGAGATCAGCGAGGAGAAGGGCCCCCCGGTCGCCGTGCATCTTCTCTCGCTGACGCCCTTCCGCAAGATCGTGAAGGACTATTTCCTCGTCTGCGAGAGCTATTTCGCCGCGATCCGCACCGCGACCCCGTCGCAGATCGAGGCGATCGACATGGGCCGTCGCGGCCTCCACAACGACGGCTCGCGGGTTCTGATGGACCGTCTCGCCGACAAGGTGGAGATCGACTTCGATACCGCCCGCCGCCTGTTCACGTTGATCTGCGCCCTGCATTGGAAGGGCTGACGCGCATGGGCGGGACGCGGCCGAGCTCCGTCCTCTTCGTGTGCGGTCTCAACGCCGTGCGCTCGCCCATGGCCGAGGCTCTGGCGCGGCGCCTGTTCGGCAAGTCGATCTACATCCAGTCGGCCGGGGTCCGGAAGGGCGAACTCGACCCCTTCTCGGTCAAGGTGATGGAGGAGGTCGGCCTCGACATCGGCCGCCACCGGCCCCGCACCGTCGAGGAGATCGAGGACGACAATTTCGACCTGATCATCACGCTGGCGCCGGAGGCCCACCACAAGGCCCTCGACATGACCCGGACGCTCGCCGCCGACGTCGAATATTGGCCGACCCCCGATCCGCAATTGGCGACCGGCTCGCGCGAGCAGATCATGGAGACCTATCGCGCCGTTCGCGACGGGCTCGAAAAGCGCATCCGTTCGCGCCTCGACTGGAAACCACAGGGACAGACGTGATGGCTCCTCGCTCGACGCGCCCCCTCGGCCGCACCCTCCGCCTCGCGATCGCCACGACGATCCTCGCCTCGGCCGGCCTCCTCGCCCCCGGTCCGGCGCGAGCCGACGAGACGGTGGAGACGATCGTCCTCGTCCGCCACGGCGAGAAGCCGGAGGCCGGTCTCGGTCAGCTGAACTGTCGCGGTCTCTCCCGCGCCCTCGCGCTGCCCGACGTGATCGCGCGCGAACTCGGCCGCCCCGACACCGTCTTCGCGCCCGACCCGTCCATCCGCAAGGAGGACGGCGGCACCGCCTACGACTACGTCCGCCCCCTCGCCACCATCGAGCCGACGGCGATCCGCTACGGCCTGCCCGTCGACACCCGCTTCGGCTGGAACGACGTCGACGGCCTCGCCGCCGCCCTGACCGCTCCCGCGCTGGCCCGCTCCCGGGTTCTGGTCGCCTGGGAGCACAAGGAGATCGTCGAGATCTCCAAGAAGCTGATCGCCGCCAACGGTGGCGATCCCGCCGTCGTACCGAAATGGCGGGGCGACGACTTCGAGTCGATCCACGTCCTCACCCTCAGCCGCGACGCGGCGGGGACGCCGCGCGTCCGCTTCGATCTGCGCCGCCAGGGGCTCGGCGACCTCGGCGACACCTGCCCCGGGGCGCGCCGACCATGAGGCTCGAGCCGGGCGCCGTCCTCAGCGATCTCGACCTCTCGCGCGCCGACTTCACCGACCTCGATCTCACCGATGCCGTGTTCGAACGCTGCGCGATCGTCGATGCCACGATCACCGGCGCCTGCCTGGACGGGGCGCGGTTCTCGAACTGCCGGATCGTCCGCTGTCGCTTCGCCGACACCGACCTCCGCCGGACGCGGTTCGAGGACTGCGTCTTCGCCGACGATCGCGACCACACCGGCGTCGCCTTCGCCTTCTCGCGGCTGGAGGAGGCCTGCTTCGCCGATTGCGACCTCTCCTTCGCGACCTTCGAGCGGTCCGATCTCCACGGCCTCGAGGCGACCGGCTGCAATCTGCGCGGCGCGCGCTTCACCGACGTCGACTTCTCCCGCCTCCTCGGACGCAAGATCGTGAAATGGGCGGGAGCTTTTCGCGACTGCAATCTGGAATTCGCCGACCTCGGCGCGATCCGCATGCCCGGCTGCGCGATCCGCGACACGCGCCTGCGCGAGGCCGTCCTCGTCGGCGCCGATTTCGAAGGGGCCGACCTGCGCGGCTGCGACTTCTTTCAGGCCACCACCGCCGGCGCGACCTTCACGCGCGCCGATCTGCGCGGCGCCGACCTCTGCGGCATGAACCCGGTGGAATGGGCCGGCTTTCGCGGGATGAAGATCTCGTCCGATCATGCCCACCAGCTCCTGGTCGCCATGGGCGTCGAGGTCCACCCGGACTGAGCCGCCGGCTTCCGTCCATCGGTGAGCCGGCGTCGCCCTCGGGTTCCCTTTCGCCCCCCGATCCGCTAGCGTGCCCGCCGATCCCGAACCGTCGAAACGAGACATCCCATGACCGCCGAACGACCCAAACTCGTGCTGGCCTCCGCCTCGCCGCGCCGTCTGGGCCTTCTGCAACAGATCGGCATCGATCCCGATCATCTCCACCCGACCGACGTCGACGAGACCCCGCAGGCCGGCGAACTGCCGCGCCAGCTCGCCCAGCGCCTCGCCAAGGACAAGGCGGAGGCCGCGCTCGCCTGGTCGAAGCGCGATGCCGAATGGACCGGCAGCTTCATCCTGACCGCCGACACCGTCGTCGCCGTCGGCCGCCGTGTCCTGCCCAAGGCCGAGACCCGCGAGGAAGCCGAGGAGTGCCTCAGGCTCCTCTCCGGCCGCGCCCATCGGGTCTGGACCGGCCTCGCCCTCGTCACCCCCTCCGGTGCGATCAAGACCCGGCTGGTGGAGAGCCGCCTGCGCTTCAAGCGCCTGTCGCACGCCGAACTGACCACCTATCTCGCCTCCGACGAGTGGCGCGGCAAGGCCGGCGGCTATGCGATCCAGGGCCTCGCCGGCGCCTTCGTGGTGCGCCTGATCGGCTCCTATCCGAGCGTCGTCGGCCTGCCGCTCTACGAGGTGATGACGCTCCTCGACGGTGCCGGCTATCCGGTGCGCGCGACCTGGGACGCGCCCCTGGTCCCGGTCGACTGATCATGGCCAGCCGCACGCCCCCCGCCGCGCCGACCCGCCCCTGCCCGATCTGCGGCAAGCCGGCCGTTCCCGAGCATCGCCCCTTCTGCTCGCCGCGTTGCCGGCAGGTCGACCTGCACAAATGGCTGACCGGCTCCTACGCCATCCCCGTCGTCGAGGAAGACGGCGGCGAGGGCGGCGGCGAGGGCGGCGACGACTGACCCCGCGACGAAAGAGGCCGCCCGCCCCGGAGGGACGAGCGGCGCGAGGCGCGGTCGGGAGGACCGATCGGATCAGAACTTGGGCTTCTCCCGCTCCTCCTCCTCGAGGTAGGCGGCTTCCGCCGCCGTCAGCTCGATGGTGTCGCAGCCGGTGATCATGGTCTCGACGTAATGGGTCGGCGTCTTGCCGGTCGTCGTCATGTAGACGTCGATCATCACGAAGGTGACCATCAGGAACGCCGCCGCCGTGTGCACGAAGGCGACCGCCGGCAGGCCGATCGTCCCGATCGCCGCCTCGGCCCACAGGGGATAGGTCAGATAGACGATCCCCGACGACCACAACGCCGGGCCGATGATCACCATGAAGGAGAGACAGGCCAGCGACTGGAGCGCGTTCTGCTTGCGCTTCAGGCTCTTGTGATAGGGATGCGGGGCGCCGGTGAGGATCCCGCGGGCGTAGAAGCGAATGACCGCCGGCAGGCTCGACAGTTTCGGCAGATACTGCCGCCACTGCCCAGTGGTGAAGTGCCAGAAGGTGGTGAAGATCCACAAGACGATCAGCGCGATCGCCGCGTAGGAAGGGACCTGCACGGCCGTTCGGAAGTCCACCGGCCCATGGGTGCCGTGCAGGCCGAAGCCGGACAGCGCCAGAACGAAGATCAGCACCGCCTGGGACCAGTGCCCGGCCACGACACGTTCCGCTGGCTCGATCTCCTCGGCCATCTGGCGATGGCGGGCGCCTTGGCGTCCTTGGCGATCATGTCGTAGCGCGACCCGGCGATGACGTGCTCGTCGGAGACGTGGCACCGGGTGCGGGCGAAATTCGCCCCGTCGACCGACATGTGGACGTCGACCGCGCGCGGCGGCGTGATCAGCGACGAATCGAGATCGCCGCGCTTGACGCCGTCGCCGCCGCCGCCGTTGAAGTGGCAGGCACCGCAATTCTCGCGACCCGGCAGGCCGACGTGTTGCGCGACCTTGGGCAGATCGATCGGCTCCTTGCCCTCGAACATCACGCCACAGGCGTCGTGACCGCGCGAATTGGGCAGCTGTAATAGGTCGCGGTGCGATCGTGGCAGACGAGACAATCGATCTTGCTCTGATCGGTGAAGTCGAACCCGTCGTCCTTCCACCCGTAGCCGGCGTGGCACTGGGCGCACATGCCCTCGTTGCCCTTGGCGTTGGTGCAGAAGTTGTTGATGACGTTCTTCTTGCCGAGCGTCTGGCCGGTCTTGGGATTGGTGTAGTCCCAGGTCCAGTGGATCGACTTCATGACGTGTGCGCCCGCCTCAGGGTGGCAGGTCAGGCACGCCTTGGTGACCTCGGACCCGTCGGCGAACGGCCCCTCGAGGATCTTGAACTCGGTGTGATCGGCGGTGCCGCCCTCGAGCGCGCCGGATTTCTGCCCCGTGACGACGGCGGGCGCCGCCGCCGCATGGCTCTCCGCCGCCGCGCCCTCGCCCTCCGCCGCGCGGACGGGAGCCCCCGCCCAGAGGGCCGGTGCGAGCCCGGCCAGAAGCCCGAGCCTCGAAATGAAACGCGCCGAAACGCGCGTCGCCCGCGCCTCTGCCATGAGGTCCCCCCGGTCTCTCGCGTTCGAACCGCCGCGCGGGCGGCGGGTCGGCAAAATTGTTGTACATTTCTTATATATTATATAATTCATATATCTTTCATCGAGCCCCTTCCTCGACCCGTCGTCATCACAGCCGGCCGAGGCGACGGCGCGACCGGGCGACGACGAACGAAGGGGGGGGAGAAAGGGCCGGCGCGCGGGGGACCGGCCGCGCCGGGCCGGCAGGGGCGAGGGGCGCGCGAAGGCGGGTTACCCACAGGCCGGCGGCGCCGACGATCTTTTCGTCTCGCGCCACTGGACAGCCATCGGGGCACTGATTATAAAGCGCCCCACCAACGAGGTGACGGTTTCACCGCCCCGCCTCGCCCGGTCGCCTGAGTAGCTCAGTTGGTAGAGCAGCGGATTGAAAATCCGCGTGTCGGTGGTTCGAATCCGCCCTCAGGCACCACTTTCCTTCCCCTCCGATCCGTCACGTCGAACGCCGATCCGCGATCGTGTCGTGACCGCCGCGTGCTCTTCGCACCGGAGCGCCACCGTCGATCTCCGCTTGCCCGGATCGCGCGGTCTGAACTTGACGTTTACGGAATGATATTCTTGTTATGGGAAACACCGAACGGGAGTTCCCCATGAAGGCCGCCGTCTTCCGCCGCCTGATGAATCTCTGGCCACCGTTTCTCTTCACCGGCATCCGCTGCGTCCGTCTCGACGAGGATTTCCGCGCCGCCGAGGTCGAATTGCGCATGGGCCGCCTCAATCGAAATTATGTCGGCACCCATTTCGGCGGTTCGCTCTTCGCCATGACCGATCCGTTCTACATGCTGATGTTGCTGAAGAATCTCGGCCCCGGCCACGTCGTCTGGGACAAGGCGGCGACGATCGACTTCGTCGCGCCGGGACGCGGTACCGTCACCGCCCGCTTCCGCCTCGACGAGGCGCGCATCGCCGAGATCCGCGCCGCCTGCGCCGAGGGCGCCAAGGCGCTGCCGGTCTTTCGCTGTGAGATCACCGATTCGGCCGGCGCCCTCGTCGCCGTGGTCGAACGCACCGTCTACGTCCGCCGCAAGCGCGCCGCCTGACCCTCGCGCGCCCGCGCCGCCGCCTGAAGCTCCGCCACCATCGCCCGAAGACCCGGCTCCAACACCTTGTCCCGCCTGAGGACGAGGCCGAGCCGGCGATCGAGCGGCGGATCGAGCGGCCGGATCCCGACCCCGGCGCCGTGGCCGCCGAGCGGAAAGGCGAGGCTCGGCAAGACCGCCGCGCCGAGACCCGCCCCGACCAACTCGCGGATCGTCTCCACGCTCGACAGTTCCATCACCGGCCGCGCGACGATGCCGCCGGCGGCGAACCAGCCGTCGACGATCCGCCGGGTCGACCCGCGCGATTCGTAGAGAATGAGCGGATGGCCCGCGAGCTCCGCCGCCGTGATCGGTTCCCCCTCGCGCGCCCCGCCGCTCTCCGCCGGCATCACCGCGACCAACGGATCCGCCATCAACTCCTCGACGACGAAGGCCCGTCCGGCCGCAGGCAGCGTCACCAGGGCGAGGTCGAGCCGATTGGCCTCGAGATCGATCAGCATGTCGGCGGAGTCGCCGGTGCGCACGATGATCTCCACCCCCGGCATCCGCTCGCGCAGCGCCCGGAGCGGACCGGGCAGAAAGTGGAGACAGGCCGTCGCCCCGGTGCCGATCACCACCCGTCCGACCGCGCCGTCGCGGTGCGGCGCGATCGCCGCCATCGCCGCCGCATGCGCCGCCCTGAGACGCTCCACATGGGCGAGCAGCGCCACCCCCGCCGCCGTCGGGCTCACCCGACGCCCCACCCGCTCGAAGAGACGCACCCCGAGTTCGCGCTCGAGCTGGCGGATCTTGAGGCTCATCGCCGATTGGGTGAGCCCCTCGGCCTCCGCCGCGCGCGTGAAGCCGCCCGCCGCCGCGACGGCCGCGAAGGCGAAGAGACGATCGAGATCCGGTCCGTCCATCGACGAGTTTTCCTCATGCATCGCACAACATCCATGAGATTGATCGCGGGAGAGACTTCCCGCAAGAAGGGGGCGCGGGCATCAGCCCACCCATTCGCCGAGGGAGCCCCGATGCCGGCCGTCCATCCATCGCCCGTCCTGCGGATCCGCGCCGCCGAAAGCGCCGATTTCGAAGCGATCCGCGCGATCTACGCCCATGCCGTGGAGACCGGCTGCGCCTCCTTCGAGACCACCGCCCCCGATCGCTCCGAGATGGAGCGCCGCCACGCCGCGATCCTCGCCGCCGGCTTTCCCTGGCTGGTCGCCGAGCGCGACGGCGCCGTCGTCGGCTACGGCTATTTCGGCTCCTATCGAACCCGCCCGGCCTATCGTTTCACCGTCGAGAATTCGGTCTATGTCGCGCCCGAGGCCAAGGGCGGCGGCATCGGCCGCGCTCTCCTCGCCGCCCTGCTCGAGCGGGCGACGGCCGACGGTTTCCGCCAGATGATCGCGGTGATCGGCGACGCCGGCAACGCCGCCTCGATCGGCCTTCACGCAGCCCTCGGCTTCGAGCACGCCGGCGTGCTGCGCTCGGTCGGCTGGAAACACGGCCGCTGGCTCGACAGCATCCTGATGCAGCGCGCGCTCGGCGACGGCGACGCCACGCCCCCGGTCGATCCGGCCCCACCGCGATGATCCCGCCGCGCACGGTCGCCGCCCTCTCCCTCTCCCAATTGATCGGCTGGGGCACCGGCTACTATGCGATCGGCGTCTTCGCCCCCCGCATCGCCGCCGAGACCGGCTGGACGAGCGGCGAAGTCCACGCCGGCTTCTCCATCGCTCTCGTGGTGATGGGGCTCGTCTCCGCCGCCGTCGGCCGCCGCATCGATCGCGACGGCGGCCGCGCGGTGATGACGGCGGGCTCCCTCCTCCTCGCCGTCGGTCTCGGCCTCGCCGGCCTCGCCCGGAGCCTGCCGGTCTGGTGGGGCGCCTGGGCGCTGCTCGGCGTCGCCCTGCGCATGACCCTCTACGATGCCTGTTTCGCCGCCCTCGTCCGCGTCGATCCGGCCGACGCCCGCCGCGCCATCACCACGGTGACGCTCACCGGCGGTCTCGCCTCGACCGTCTTCTGGTTTCTCGGCGACCGCCTCGCCGAGGCCTACGGCTGGCGCGCCGCCTTCGGCGTCTTCGCGGCGATCGCCCTCGCCTCCGCCGCGCTGCCGCTGACGCTTCCCACCGCCGCCGATCACCCGGCACGCCCGCGCCCCGCGCCGGGAGGGACGGATCGCGACGTCGACCCGCATCGGAGCGATCCCGCCGCCGAGCGCCGCGCCACCGCCCTCTTCGCGGTGCTGGTGATCGCGTCGGCCGCCCTCGCCACCGCGCTCGCCGCGCACATGATCCCGCTTCTCCTCACCCTCGGCGTCGCGCTCTCCACCGCCGTGACCATCGCCACCTTGCGCGGCATCGGCCAATCGGTCGCCCGGGCGATCGAGTTCCTCTCCCCCCGCCGCCTCGCCCCGCTCGATCTGTCGCTGGTGGCGGCCGCTCTTCTGCCGGCCTCCCTGGCGCTCGCCCCCTTCGCGGGGCTCTCGGTCGGCGCGGCGGCGCTGTTCTCCTTCGCCGGCGGCGCCGGCAACGGGCTGATGACCATCGCCCGCGGCACCGTCCCGCTGGTCCTCTTCGAACCCGCCGTCTACGGCACGATCACCGGGCGCATCGCCGCCCCCGCCTTCTGGGTCTCCGCCCTCACCCCCTTCGTCGTCGCCCTGGCGCTCGACCACGGCGGCCCGACCCTGGCGCTCGCCCTGCTGGCGATCCCGGCGGTGGCCGCCTTCGCCGCCGCGCTCGCCCTCGCCCTCGGCACGCGCCGCCGCCGGCCGCGATGACGCCCGCGAGCCCCCGGCCGGCGCCCCGAAACGCGATCCCGAAGCGCGCCGTCTCCCGATCGCCGCGACGAAGTGCCCGAACGGGTTGCCGGATGCCGAGGAAATGAGCAAGATCGGCGCGCCGATCTGCTCGTGACGTCGCCACGTCGCCTCATCCGTTCGCACCGGGGGTCCCGCATGAAACTCGTCATCGCCGTCATCAAGCCGTTCAAGCTCGACGAGGTCCGCGACGCGCTGACCAAGCTCGAGATCCACGGCATGACCCTCACCGAGGTGAAGGGCTACGGCCGCCAGAAGGGCCATGCCGAGATCTATCGCGGCGCCGAATACGTGGTGAACTTCATCCCCAAGGTGCGGATCGAGGTCGCCGTACCCGACTCTCTCGTCGACGCCGCCGTCGAGGCGATCCGCACCGGCGCCCATTCCGGCCAGATCGGCGACGGCAAGATCTTCGTCCAGCCGATCGAGCAGGCCATGCGCATCCGCACCGCCGAGACCGGCGACGGCGCGCTCTGATCGCCCCCTTCCGCCCGGGCGCCTCGCGCCTCCGCGCGGGCCCCGTTCGTATACGAAGAACGGCGGGAAACCGCCGTTTTTTTTGCATTTCAATGATCTGGGACAAGGCGCGATCCGGACCGTGGTCTAAACTTCCACGCGTCGGGAGGATCTCGTTCCCGACCCTCCCGACCCGCATCGAGGAGGCAAGACCATGGCTGACACTGCGACCAAACTCCCTGTTCGCAATGAAGCGAAAGCCGTCGGTACCGCTCCCGCGGCGACGGGTTGGCCGATGTTCGCGGACCTGCGCCGTGAGATGGATCGGCTCTTCGACGACTTCGGCCGCGGCTGGTTCCGCGACCCGACACTGCCGGCCTTCGGCACCGGCGTCTTCGCCGGACGCGCTCTCGCGCCCGCCGTCGACGTCGTGGAGAAGGACGGCGCCTGGGCGATCACCGCCGAACTTCCCGGCCTCGACGAGAAGGCGATCGACGTCTCGATCGCCGGCGACGTCCTGACCCTGAAGGGCGAGAAGACCGAGACCCGCGAGGAAGACGACAAGGGCACCCACGTGAGTGAGCGCCGTTACGGCTCCTTCGCCCGTTCGTTCCGCCTGCCCGAAGGGATCGACCGCGACAAGGTGGTGGCGCGCTACGCCGACGGCGTCCTCACCGTGACCGTACCCAAACTCGCGGTGGAGAAGCCCGAGGAGAAGAAGATCGAGGTCAAGGCCGCATGATGCGGCCGGCCGCGCCCGCACAGGGCGCGTCCCTCGACGAAGCGGCCGGATGGCCGAAGACCGGGGCGCGGGTGACCGCGCCCTCGTCGTCTCAGCTTCTCGTCGTCTCCGGCGCGTCACGGCTTCGGCACGACGATCAGCCGCTCGACCGGCATGCCCTTCTCGAAATGGCTCTCGCAGATCTCGTCGATGTCGGCTTCCGTCTTCGGCGCGTACCAGATGCCCTGGGGATAGACGACCATCAGCGGCCCGGCGCGGCAGAAGCCGAGACAGCCGGTCGCGGTCATCGCCACCTCCGGATCGCCGAGCGACTCCACACGGAACTGGAGCCGCTTCCACAGGGGCTCGGCCCCTTGCGCGCCGCAGCTCCCGCGCGGGTGCCCCGGCGGCCGGCTCTGGAAACAGGCGAAGACATGGATCTTGTAGACCTGCGGGATTTCCGACGTCATCGCGTACCTCCGGCTTCGACGGGTCACTCCGGAAATCTCCGTATTCAAGGGCCGTGCCGCGCCCGCCCTCGATCGGTCCGCTTCTTGCCACGAGGCACGAACCACGGCGGAAATGCGGGAGTTTCGACATGGCGAGGACGAGCCGGACCAAGGCGTCGCGCGACGACGACGCGATCGACTTCGGCGAGGTTCCCCCCGCCGTGAACGAAATCCTACAAAGGGGCGTCGCGCTGTGGCGCACCGACCGCGTCGCCGCCGACGCCGCCTTCCGCGAGGCGCTCGCCCTCGATCCGCGTGCGCTCGCCACCTGGTTCTGCCTCTACAAGATCCACACCTATTCCGGCGATCTCGACGCCGCCCTGGTCGCCGCCGAGGGCGGCGCCCGCGAGGCGGCGCGTCAGGCCAATCTCGCCCCCGACTGGCGCGATTGGGACGCCGAGGCGATCTCCTTCGACGGCCCCGGCCGTTTCGCGCTCTACACGCTGAAGGCCCTCGCCTTCATCCGCCTGCGCCGCGACGAGCCCGACGAGGCCCGCGCCGCCCTCGACGCCCTCGCCCGCCTCGATCCCGACGACGCCGTCGGCGGCTCCGTGGTCGAGGCGATCTGGCGCGGGACGGCGGGATGAGGCGAGAGCGCCACGCTCATTCCCGAACCCGATCGCAGTCATCACGGCTTTTCGTTTGCCGCCGGCATCGCCCCCCACTACCGTCGAGGCTCCCAGCGACGAGAGACCCGATGAGCCCCTTGCCCGATCACCCGATTCGCGTCGTCTTCCTCGATGCCGAGACGCTGCGCCCCGACACCGTCCTGGCGCCCTTCTCCTTCGCCCACGCGCTCGAGACCCACGCCCGCACCGCGCCCGGCGAGACCGCGGCGCGCATCGCCGGCGCCGACGTCGTGCTGGTCAACAAGGTGCGCATCGGCGCGGCCGAGATGGACGCAGCGCCGAACCTGCGCCTGATCGCGCTCGCCGCCACCGGCTCCGACAACATCGACCTCGCGGCGGCGAAGGCGCGCGGCATCGTCGTCGTCAACATCCGCGACTATGCCCGCGCCACCGTGCCGGAACACACGTTCGCGCTGATCCTGGCGCTGCGCCGCTCGCTCCTCTCCTACCGCGCCTCGGTGCTCGCGGGCCGCTGGCAGGAGGCGGCGCAATTCTGCTACCACGACTTCCCCATCGACGATCTCTCCGGCGCCACGCTCGGCATCGTCGGCTCCGGCTCGCTCGGCAGCCGCGTCGCCGAGATCGGCCGCGCCTTCGGCATGATCCCAATCTTCGCCGGCCGCAAGTCGGGCGAAGGCTCCCGACCCGACGCCGTCCCCTTCGCCGAATTCCTCGCCCGCGCCGATGTCGTCTCCCTCCATTGCCCGCTGACGCCGGAGACGACCGGCCTCTTCGGTGCCGCCGAATTCGCGGCGATGAAGCCGAATGCGCTGCTGATCAACACCGCCCGCGCCGGCCTCGTCGACGTCGAGGCCCTCGACGCCGCGCTCGAGGCGCGAGAGATCGCCGGCGCCGGCATCGACGTCGCCGCCCCCGAGCCGCCGCCGGCGGACGCGCCGATCATGCGGCTGGCGACGCGGCCGAACGTGATCGTCACGCCGCACGTCGGCTGGGCCTCGCGCGAGGCGGTGCAGGGCCTCGCCGACCGTCTCGTCGCCAATGTCGAGGCCTGGGCGAAGGGCGAGCCGACCAACCGCGTGGCATGACGCCCTCTCCCTCCGTCAACGCGATCTTCAGATCGAGTGCGTAAGAACGGTCCCCGACCAGAGGGAAACGGGGACCGATCCGCGATGTTCGCCTTCTTTCATCAGAACGACGTCACCGACGCGCAGGGCGGCATCGAACGCTACGTCGACACGCTGCTGGCGGCCGCCGGCGACGACGCGGTCCTGATCTCCGAGCCCCCGGCGCGCCCCGCGCCGAACCGTCTCGACATCGCCCTGCCGAAGCTGCCGGGCCCGAAGTGGATCCCCTTCGCGCTGGCCGTCTGGGGCAACCTCGCCACCATCCGCGCCCGCCTGAAACAGACCGCGAAACGGACGATGGAATTCTCGCGGCCGGAATACGTGGTCTTCGCCTGGGCTTTTCCCGGCGCCAAGGTCTTCACCATCCACGGCACCGGCCCCGGCGCCGGCGAGACCGGCAAGCGCGCGATCCACGACGCCGCCTGCTGGTTCCTACCGCTGGTGGCGGATCGGGTCCAAGTGGTCGGCCGCGACGATTCCGGCCTCTCGGAGGGCGTCATCCGCCGCATCGGCCCCCGCCTCGCCCATATCGACGCCTGGTACGACGACCGCTTCACCGCGACGCCGTTGCCGACGGGCGAAAAGACCATCGTCTTCTACGCCGGCCGCATCGTCGAGCAGAAGAACCCGAAGCTCCTCTACGAGATCATCCGGCGCGGCAAGGAGCGCTTCGGCGAGGCGATCGAGTTCCGCTATTTCGGCAAGGACGTGGAGGAGATCGACAGGGCGGGCCTGCGCGACCGCGTCACCTGCACCGGGCTTCTCGACGCGGCCGGGCTGACCAAGGCCATTGCCGAATGCCACATGGGGCTGATGTGCTCGCACTTCGGCGAGGGCTCGCCCTTCATCGTGGTGGAGACGCTCGCCTGCGGCCGCCCCTATGTGCTGTCGCCGCTGCCGACGCTGACCGGCGCCTATGGCGCCAACCCATACGCCCGCTTCGCGCCCGCCTGGGACGCCGACGCCTTCCTCGACACCATCGTGGCCGTGAAGGCCGACATCGACGCCGGAAAGATCGGCCCGGAGGCGGTGCGCGCCTCCGTCGCCGATCGCGCCAAGCCCGTGGCGACGCGCGCCCTCCTCGGCGAACTGGCCGCGCTCGCTCGCTGAGACGCCCGATCGAGCGCCTCGCTCAGGCGCCGCGTTCGCGCCGCCGGTTGCCGCCCCTCGGACCACCGGCGGGGCCGCCGCCTTCGGGGCGCGCCCGCGATCCCTCGTGGCCACCCTCGGCCTTGCGACGCGGCGGACGATCGACACCGCGCGGCGGCCCACGGCGCGCGCGCTCCGGTTCCGGCTCGCCGTCGACCGGGGAGAAGCGGATCTGCTCCTCGTCGGGACGGCGCGCATTGGCCCAGAACCGCGCCGCGACCCCCTCCGCCACCTCGAACCGGGTCTCCCCGTCGAAGATGCGGATGGTGCCGATGTCGTCGCGCTCGATGCCGCCGCGCCGGCACAGCATCGGCAGCAGCCATTTCGGATCGGCCTTCTGGCGCCGGCCGACGTCGCAGCGGAACCACACGCCCATCGGCCCGCGTCCCGGCCCGTCGGTGCGCGAGCGATCGCGTGGCCCGCCCTGGCCCGGATCGACCACCTCCTCGACCGCCGGCAGACGACCACGCCAGAGCCGCGCCAGTGCTCTCGCGATCTCCTCCGGCGTGCGCGTCTCGATCAGGAGCCGCGCCATTTCCGCGTCCTCCTCGCCGACCGGCTCGGAGAGCAGCGGATCGGCCAGGAAGCGCCGCCGATCGAGTTCGGTGATCGCCTCCGCGCTCGGCGGCCCGGCCCATTCCGGCCGGATCCCCGCTTCCGCCAGCATCCGCTCGGCGCGGCGGCGACGCGCCGGCGGCACCAGGAGGCAGGAGATGCCCTTGCGACCCGCGCGTCCCGTCCGCCCCGAACGGTGCTGGAACACCTCGCGGTCGTGCGGCAGATCGGCGTGGATGACGAGATCGAGATTGGGCAGATCAATGCCGCGCGCGGCGACGTCGGTGGCGACGCAGACCCGCGCCCGGCCGTCGCGCAGCGCCTGCAGCGCCTGATTGCGCTCGTGCTGGCCGAGTTCGCCGGAGAGCGCCACCGCCTGGAACCCGCGCTCCTGCAGCGTCGCCTGGATGTGGCGCACCGCCTCGCGGGTGTTGGCGAAGACGATCGCCGCCGGGCTCTCGTGGAAGCGCAGCAGATTGACCACCGCCGCCTCGATCTCCTTCGGCGCCACCCGGATCGCCTGATGCTCGATGTCGGCGTGGCCGCGCTCGGCGCCGGCGACGGCGATCCGGAGCGCGTCGCGCTGATAGCGCGTGGCGAGCTGGACGATGGTCTTGGGCAGGGTGGCGGAGAAGAGCAGCGTCATCCGCTCCTTCGGCGTCGCCTCGAGGATGAACTCGAGGTCCTCGCGAAAGCCCATGTCGAGCATCTCGTCGGCCTCGTCGAGCACCACCGCGCGCATCGCCGACAGGTCGAGCCCGCCGCGCTCGATGTGATCGCGCAGACGCCCGGGCGTGCCCACGACGATGTGCGACCCCATGTGCAGCCGCCGCCGCTCGGCGCGCGGATCCATGCCGCCGACGCAAGGCACGATCCGCGCCTCGGTCTCCTCGAAGAGCCACGCGAGTTCGCGTTCGACCTGAAGCGCCAGTTCGCGCGTCGGCGCGATCACCAGCGCCTGCGGCTGGCCGGCCGGGCCGAAGGTCTCGGTCTCGCCGAGCAGATCGGCGCCGAGCGCCAACCCGTAGGCGACGGTCTTGCCGGATCCGGTCTGGGCCGAGACCAGCAGGTCGCGTCCACGGGTCTCGGCCGCGAGCACCGCGGCCTGGACCGGAGTCGGTTCGTCGTAGTTGCGCTTGACGAGCGCGCGATCGAGCGCGGGGCTCGCGAGAGGAAAGGCCAAAGGGGATGCTCCTGTCCGGTCGAGGGGGCGCGTAAGGAGTTCGCCGCCTGCGCCTCGCCGCTTTACGCCTGCTATAGCCGGTTCGCGCTCTCCGGTCGACGTCGAAGTGGTCGCGGCTTTCGCAATGCAGCATGCAATTGCTGCGTCGAGGCGGTCCGACATGTCACAAACGGCTTGAGATCGGCGTCGACCTGCGCAGGATGGGCGTCGGCGGAGCGCTTCGCCGTCGTCCGCGTTACTCTATGGGATACACGCACATGTCACAGACCAAGGTCCTCGTCGCGCAAGGGGGCGGCCCCACCGCCGTCATCAACCAGTCGATCGTCGGCGCGGTGCTCGAGGCCCGCAAGTTCCGCAACGTCGAACTGGTCTATGGCGCGCACCACGGCGTGCGCGGCATCGTCGACGAGGAGTTCCTGGATCTCACCCAGGAGACCAGCCACAACCTGGAGATGGTCGGCCACACCCCCTCCTCCGGCCTCGGATCGACCCGCGACAAGCCGGATCTGAAGTATTGCCAGGAGATCTTCAAGGTTCTGAAGGCCCATGGGATCGGCTATTTCTTCTATGTCGGCGGCAACGATTCGTCCGACACCGTGCGCATCGTCTCCGAGGAGGCCCACAAGGCCGGCTATCCGCTGCGCTCGATCCACATCCCCAAGACGATCGACAACGATCTGACCGTCAACGACCACACCCCCGGCTTCCCCTCCGCCGCCCGCTTCGTCGCCCAGGCCTTCATGGGCGTGAACCTCGACAACGCGGCGCTGCCCGGCGTCTACGTGGCCGTGGTGATGGGGCGCCACGCCGGCTTCCTGACCGCCGCCTCGGCGCTCGGCAAGAAGTTCCCCGACGACGGCCCGCATCTCATCTACGTGCCGGAGCGCGCCTTCTCGATCGACAAGTTCCTCGGCGACGTGAAGGCGACCTACGAGAAATACGGGCGCTGCGTCGTCGCTGTGTCGGAAGGCATCCACGACGAGAAGGGCGTGCCGATCATCACCAAGCTCACCTCCGAGGTCGAGCGCGACGCCCACGGCAACATCCAGCTCTCCGGCACCGGCGCGCTGGCCGACCTGCTCTGCAACGAGATCAAGACCAAGCTCAAGATCTCGCGCGTGCGCGGCGACACCTTCGGCTATCTCCAGCGCTCGTTCATCGGCTGCGTCTCCGACGTCGATCAGCGAGAGGCGCGCGAGGTCGGCGAGAAGGCGGTGCAATACGCGATGTGGGGCAAGACCGACGGCTCGGTGACGATCCACCGTACCGGCTTCTATTCGGTCGACTACCATCTCTCGCCGCTGGAGGCGGTGGCCGGCAAGACCCGGCACATGCCCGACGAGTTCATTTCGACGAGCGGCAACGACGTCACCGACGCCTTCCGCCTCTATCTGCGCCCGCTGCTCGGCTCCGGCATGCCCGACGCCTATCGGCTGCGCCTCAACCGTGTGCCGAAGATCCTCGCCGCCGAGGGCTGAGCCCGGGCCGAGACCACGACACGACGAACGGCGGGGAGGTCTCCTTCCCGCCGTTTCGCGTCGAATCCGTCGAGGCGCGGCGCGACCGCCCTCACTTGCCGGTGGTGACCGGCCCGCCCTTGGCGGTCCACTCGATCATGCTGCCGGCATAGTCGACGATGTCGCGACGTCCGGCGGAGGCCGCGATCGCCTGGGCTTGGCCGGCGCGGCGGCCCGAACGGCACATCACCACCACCGTCTTGTCGCCCGCGCGCGGCAGCACCGACGGCGAGAAGGTCGACATCGGCAGATTGATCGCGCCGGGCACGTGACCGGCGGCGAATTCGTCGGGCTCGCGCACGTCGACGAGGATGATCCGCCCCGAGTCGAGGCCGGCCTTCACGGCGTCCATGCCGATCACCCCTTCCGCGACGGCGGGGGTGGCGAGGCCGAGGGCGAGAGCCAGGGCGGCGGCGGCGAGACCAGAACGCATCGATCGATTCTCCGTGGCGGACGACGACACGACCGTCGCACATCGCCTATGACGGCCTCTTATCAGAAATCACTCATGAACGGACCACCCGCTCCCGCGACATCACGCCCCTTTGAATTGTGCAGTGCAACATTGACATTGCACCGCAAAAATGTTCAATGGATCGAAAGAGGGTGGCGGAGCGTGATCGTTCCGCGCAGACCCATCGACGTTCCGAACGGATGGCGAGTGGTCCGGGCGTTCGATCCGCGAGGCGGGTCGAGCAGGATGGAACGTGGCCCAGGTCGGCCGCGGTCGAGGCGCGGCGGAAGACCCGGGCGCCGACACGGGAGTGGCGCATGCTCGGACCCGCCGACATCAGAGCCTGGCTCGACGACGCCGAAGAGGCGAAAGAGAACGAGCGCGCCGAATCTCCCCCGGTGTCGAGCGATGCGCCGACCGCGCGTCCCGCGCCGATTTCACCGTTCAGCCATGCCTTTCACGACATGATGACGTGGCGCCGCCGCCTTCTCGGCCGCCGTCGCTGAGGACAGGGGCGAGGATCGCGTCGATAGCCGTTGCGACCCCCGACCGCATCGGCTATGAGAGGCGCGTTCCGGCCTTCGGACCCGGAACCTCCGACGACGCGAGTCGCCGGTGTCTCGGAAGCACCCGTAGCTCAGCTGGATAGAGTGTCGCCCTCCGAAGGCGAAGGTCACAGGTTCGAATCCTGTCGGGTGCGCCATTCCCTGAGAATTCGCGATCCACGCCAGCGAAGCATCGCCTCCAAGCGCGGCCCCGCGTCGCACGCCGCCCACGCCCCCCCTTGCGGCCTCCTCTCCCTCAGCCTGCGTCCGCGAAGATCCGGCGGACCTCGTCGTCGCTCGAAGAGGCGGCGAGCCGGTCGCGCACGTCCGCGCGCCTGAGGAGACGCGCGAGCCGCGCCAGGAGGGTCGAGGGTGCGCGTTCGGCGAGCGGCGGCGACAGGACCGCCACGATCAGACCGACCGGACGATCGTCGATCGCGTCCCATTCGACCGGCCGTGCCAAGCGCGCGAAGAGGGTGAGGGAGCGATCGAGACCGGGCACGTCGGCATGCGGCAGCGCCACCTCGCAGCCGACGCCGGTCGAACCGAGCCGCTCACGATCGGCGAGCGCGCGCGAAATGTCCGCCGCCGCGCGGCCCAGCACCGCCCCGGCCCGCTCGGCGAGCCGCTGGAGCACGTCGGCCTTGGTGCGCGCGGCGAGGTCGAGCAGAACCACCTCCACGTCGAGCGGATCATCGTCGGACATGACGCATCGCCCCCTTCCTCACGCGACGTCCTGCTCCCGCAGGCGGTAGCCGACCCCGGTCTCGGTCTCCACCAGAGACGGCGCGGGCGGCGGCCGGTCGATCTTCTGGCGCAATTGGCTGACGAGGACGCGGAGATACTGCGGATCGGCCGTCAGGCTCGCCCCCCACAGCGCCGAGGTCAGCATCTTCTGGGTGACGACCTTGCCGACGTTGCGGGCGAGGACATGAAGGAGATCGTATTCCTTCGGCGTCAGATGCACCCGCCCGCCGTCGCGGCTGACGACGCGGCGGACCGTGTCGACGACGAGACCGCCGGTCGTCACCACCGCCTCCTCCCCCTCGCGATGAGCGGCGTGGCGCAGCGCAGCGCGCAGCCGGGCGAGCAGTTCGCCGACCCCGAAGGGCTTGTTGACGTAGTCGTCGGCGCCGAGGTCGAGGGCGGCGATCTTCTCGCTCTCACGGTCCCGCGCCGAGAGGATGATGATCGGCGTCTTCGACCATTCGCGGATGGCGCGGATCACCTCCTTGCCGTCGAGGTCGGGCAGGCCGAGGTCGAGCAGGATCAGATCCGGGCCCCAGGTCGCCGCCGCCCGGATCGCCGCCGCGCCGGTGTCGACGCATTCCACCTCGTGACCCGAGGCGACCAGGGCGGGCTTCAGAAAGCGGTGGATCTGGGGCTCGTCGTCGACGACGAGGACACGGGAGGCCGTCATCGCATCGCTCCTTTCTGCGCGGTCGAGGGATGCCGGGGAACCGGCAGACGGACGGTCATCCGGGTGCCGTGGCCGTCGGCGATCGGGCTCTCGGCGGTGATCGATCCGCCCATGGCGGTGACGACGCCCCGGCAGATGGAGAGGCCGAGACCCGTGCCGGCGGCGCGGCCGTCGCCGCTCGCCACGCGGTGAAACTTCTCGAACACCCGTTCGAGCTCGTCGGGGGGGATGCCCCGCCCCGCGTCCTCGACCTCGATCCGCGCCGAGCCCCCCTCCCCGCCGAGGCGCACCCGCACCTCGGTGTCACCCGCCGAGAACTTGATCGCATTGTCGAGGAGGTTGAACAGCACCTGCTCGAGCAGCGTCGCATTGCCCTCGAGCACGATGGGCGTGCCCGCGTCGGCGAGGACGATCCGGCGCTCCGGGTGGAACCGCCCGACCCGGGTGACGGCGCCACGCACCACGTCGGCGAGATCGACCCAGTCGGTGGCGAGTTCGAAATTGCCGGTCTCGAGCCGGGTCATGTCCAGGAGATTGGCGACGAACTGACCGAGCCGCCGCGTCTCCTCCTCGATCGCCGACAGGAGATCCTTGCGCGTCGCCGGATCGAGACGATCGCCGAAATCCCTCAGGCTCGTCACCGATCCCAGGATCGAGGCGAGCGGGGTCCGCAGATCGTGCGAGATCGAGGAGAGCAGCGCCGAACGCAGGCGTTCGCTCTCCACGCTCGCCGCCGCGTCGTTCGCGCGCGTGCCGAGTTGGATGCGCTCGATCGCGATCGCCGTCTGATCGACCAGGGCGACGAGAAACCGCTCGACGTCCTCGGAGAGCGCCGCGTCGGCGTCGCTCGGCGCGAAACCGACGACGCCGACCGTGCCGCTCGCCGTCACCAGCGGCCGGAACTGCATCTCGGCATTGGGCAGGGTCGGCGAATGGCGGCCGGCCGGCTCGCCGCGCTCGAAGGCCCAGCGCGCCGCCCCGGTCTCGGTCACGCCGAGCGCGACGTCGGGCGGGAAGGCGCTGGCGACCCGGAGATCGCCGCCCTCGGCGAGCAGCGCGACCGCGCTGCCCCGCACCGCCCCGGCGATCTGGGTCACGGCGGTCCAGGTCAGCGGCTCGAGCGCCGAGATGCCGGCGATCTTGCGCGAATACTCGTAGAGCGCCCGCGTCGACCGCGCCCGCGCCAGCGCCGCCTCGGCCTGTTCGTGCGCCCGTCCGGCGAGCCCGCCCACCGTCGTGGCGACGAAGAGAAAGACGACCAGCGCGAAGAGCTCGTAGGGCTTGGCGATGGTGAAGGTGTGGAGCGGCTCGATGAAGAAGAAATTGTAGGCGAGAAACGACAGGAACGCCGCCGCATAGGCGACGAGACGGCCGAAACGCAGCGCGCACAGCACCACCGCGCCGAGAAAGATCATCGACACGTTGGGCAGATCGACGAACCGCCGCACCCCGAGGCCGATCGCCACCGAGGCGGCGACGACGCCGGTCGCCACCGCGAACCCCAGGGTCGGGCCGGCCCGGTCGACGAGGCGCCGCGCCGATCGGCGCGCCACCGCCGGATCGCTCTCGCCGGTCACCACCTGAACCGAGATGTCCGAGGCGCGGTACATCAGCTCGTCGGAGAGCGAGCGGGCGAAGAGACGGCGCAGGCGCCCGTGCCGGGTCGACCGTCCGATCACGATCTGCGACACGTTCTCCCGCCGCGCGAACCGCAGGATCTCCGCGACGATGTCGGTTCCGATGACGCGGATGCGCTCCGCGCCGAGCCGTTCGGCGAGATGGAGATGGGCATCGAGCCGGCGGATCGAGGCCTCGTCGCTCGGCGCGACGTCCGGCCGGTCGACGTGGAGTGCGGTCCAGGGCGCGTTGAGGCCGCCCGCCTGACGCGCCGCGATGCGCACGACGTCCTCGCTGCCCGCGTCGGCCCCGACGCAGACGAGGATCCGCTCGGCGGTCGGCCACGGTCCTTCGATCGCACTCTGGCGCAGGAAGGCCAGCATCTCGTCGTCGACATGGGCCGCGGTCCGGCGCAGCGCCAGTTCGCGCAACGCCGTCAGGTTCGACGGCTTGAAGAAATTGTCGATGGCGCGCGCCGCGCTCTCCGGCAGATAGACCTTGCCGTCCTTCAACCGCTCGACCAGCTCCTCCGGGGTCAGGTCGACCAGAACCACCTCGTCGGCGCGCTCGAGGATGCGGTCGGGCACGGTCTCGCGGACGGTGATCCCGGTGATCCGCCCGACCACGTCGGAGAGGCTCTCGAGATGCTGGATGTTGAGCGCGGTCCAGACGTCGATCCCCGCGTCGAGCAATTCCTCGACGTCCTGGAAGCGCTTGGGATGACGGCTGCCCGGCGCGTTGGTGTGGGCGAGTTCGTCGACCACCAGGAGTGCCGGGCGGCGGGCGAGAGCCGCGTCGATGTCGAACTCCATCAGGCTGCGGCCACGATGGATCACCGGCCGGCGCGGCAGCACCTCGAGCCCCTCGATCAGCGCCGCCGTCTCCGCGCGGCCGTGGGTCTCGACCAGCCCCACCACCACGTCGAGCCCCTCCCCGGCGAGACGGCGGGCATTCGACAGCATGGCGAAGGTCTTGCCGACCCCGGGCGCCGCGCCGAGATGGATCTTGAGACGCCCACGGCCCTCCCGTTCGGCGAGCGCCAGCAGCGCTTCCGGAGAGGGTCGACCGTCGTGGGCGCGCGTCTCGTTCATCGCCGCCATCCGCTCACGAAGGATCGAGACGCGCAAGAGCGAGATCGAGATCGAGCACATTCACGCGCGGCTCGCCGAGAAAGCCGAGATCGCGGCCCCGGGTATGGGCGACGATCAACGCCTCGAGCGTCTCCGGCGCGAGGCCGCGCGCCGCCGCGATCCGCTTCACCTGGAGCCGGGCGAAGGCCGGGGAAATGTGCGGATCGAGGCCGCTCGCCGAGGTGGTCACGGCATCGCCGGGAACCGTGGCGACGCCGGCTTCCGCCTTCAGCGCCTCGGTGTCCGCCCGCACCCGCTCGACGAGCCGCCGCGACAGCGGCCCGAGGTTCGATCCAGCGGAACGCGCGGCGTCATAGGGCGCCTCGGCGGTCGCGGCGGGATCCTTCGGGTCGGGCGCCGTCGTCGCCGAGGGGCGGCCGTGGAACCATTTCGCGCCGGTGAAGGCCTGGCCGATCAGCTGCGAGCCGACGACCCGGCCGTCGACCTCGACGAGGCTGCCGTTCGCGCGTCCCGGCAGCGCGACCTGGGCAATGCCGGTCAGCGCCAGCGGATAGACGAGACCCGTCAGCACCGTCAGACCGCCGAGCAGGGCGAAGGTGGGGCGGAGATGTTCGATCATGATCGGTCCCTCAGGCGAGATGGAGCGCGGCGACGATCGCGTCGATCGCCTTGATGCCGGCGAAGGGCAGGACGAGCCCGCCGACGCCCCAGACGAGGAGATTGCGCCGGAGCAGCGCCGCCGCCCCGACGGGGCGATAGGCGATGCCCTTCAGCGCCAGCGGAATGAGGGCGACGATGATCAGCGCGTTGAAGATCACCGCCGAGAGGATCGCGCTCTCCGGCGAGGCGAGCCCCATCACGTTCAGCGCGTTCAATTGCGGCCAGGTCGCCACGAACAGGGCCGGCACGATCGCGAAATATTTCGCGACGTCGTTGGCGATCGAGAAGGTGGTGAGCGAGCCGCGCGTCATCAGGAGCTGCTTGCCGATCGCCACGACCTCGATGAGCTTGGTCGGATCGCTGTCGAGATCGACCATGTTGCCGGCCTCGCGCGCCGCCTGGGTGCCCGACTGCATGGCGACGCCGACGTCGGCCTGAGCGAGGGCGGGCGCGTCGTTGGTGCCGTCGCCGCACATGGCGATCAGCCGCCCGTGCGTCTGTTCCGAGCGGATGTAGGCGAGCTTGTCCTGCGGCGTCGCCTCGGCGATGAAGTCGTCGACGCCGGCCTCCGAGGCGATCGCCGCGGCGGTCACGGGATTGTCGCCGGTCACCATGACGGTGCGGATGCCCATGGCGCGCAGTTCCGCGAAACGCTCCTTGATGCCGGGCTTGACCACGTCCTTCAGCTGGATCGCGCCGATCAGACGCCCGTTCTCGGCGACGGCGAGCGGCGTCCCGCCGGTGCGGGCGATCCGGTCGACGGCGTCGCGGAAGGCGGACGGCGCCGCCTCGAAGGAGGTGCCGAGATGGCGCATGACCGCGTCGACCGCCCCCTTGCGGATCGAGCGGCCGGCGAAGTCGACCCCCGACAGCCGCGTCTGCGCGGTGAAGGGCACGAAGTTCGCGCCGGCGATACCCTCCGGTTCGGCGAGCCCGTGGACGCCCTCGGCGAGAGCGACGATCGAGCGCCCCTCCGGCGTCTCGTCGGCGTGGGAGGCGATCAGCGCGGCCTCCGCCAGCGCCTGCGGGCTCACGCCCGGCACCGGCAGGAACTCGGTCGCCATGCGATTGCCGAAGGTGATGGTCCCGGTCTTGTCGAGAAGCAGCGTGTCGACGTCGCCGGCGGCCTCGACCGCCCGGCCCGAGGTGGCGACGACGTTGAAGCGGATCAGCCGATCCATGCCGGCGATGCCGATCGCCGAGAGGAGTCCGCCGATCGTGGTCGGGATCAGCGTGACGAGGAGCGCGATCAGCACGGTGACGGAGACGATCGTCCCGGAATGACCGGCGATGCCCCAGAGCGTCACCACGGTGATCAGGAAGATCAGGGTGAGGCCCGAGAGCAGGATCGAGAGCGCCAGCTCGTTCGGCGTCTTCTGCCGCTCGGCGCCCTCCACCAGCGCGATCATCCGGTCGATGAAGGTCGTGCCCGGCGCGGCGGTGATGCGGACCACGATCCAGTCGGAGAGCACGGTGGTGCCGCCGGTGACCGCCGAGCGATCGCCCCCGGATTCGCGGATGACCGGCGCGGATTCGCCGGTGATCGCGCTCTCGTCGACCGAGGCGACGCCGCGGACCACCTCGCCGTCGCAGGGGATGACGTCGCCCGGCTCGACCAGGACGAGGTCGTCGAGCCGCAGATCCGGCGAGGAGACGACCGTGTGGGCGAGATCGTCGGGATCGTCGAACATCAGCCGCTTGGCGACGGTGTCGGAGCGGGTCTTGCGCAGCGCGTCGGCCTGCGCCTTGCCGCGCCCCTCCGCGACCGCCTCGGCGAAATTGGCGAAGAGCACGGTGAACCACAGCCAGGCGGCGATCTGGCCGTCGAAGAGCGGCGTGCCGGTCGCCGTCGCGAGGTCCTTGGCGAAGACCAGCGTGACCACCAGCGCCACGACCTCGGTGACGAAGATCACGGGGTTGCGGACGAGCCGGCGCGGGTCGAGCTTGACGAAGGCATCGAGCGCGGCGGCCGCGAGGATCTTGCCGTCGAGCAGCGACGGCGCGGAAATCGGATGTTGCGACATGGAGATCGGTCCTCCGGCGACGAGGGTCAGAAGGTCTGGCCGGTCGGGATCAGCAGGTGCTCGACGATCGGTCCGAGCGCGAAGGCGGGAAAGAACTGGAGCCCGCCGAGGATCAGGATCACCGCCGTGACGAGCCCGACGAAGAGCGGTCCATGGGTCGGGAAGGTGCCGACGGAGGCGGCCGCCCGGGTCTTGCCGATCAGCGATCCGGCGATCGCCATCACCGGCACGACGTAGCCGAAACGGCCGAGGAACATGGCGATGCCGAGCGTCACGTCGAACCACGGCGTGTCCGCCGCGAGCCCGGCGAAGGCGGAACCGTTGTTGCCGGTCGCCGAGGCATAGGCGTAGAGCAGCTCCGTCAGCCCGTGCGGGCCGGCATTGGCGAGGCTCGCCAGCGCCGCCGGCATCATCGCCGCGACGGCCGTGAAGCCGAGGATCGTCGCCGGCAGGATGAGCTGGGCGAGCATCGCCAGTTTCATCTCCCGCGCCTCGATCTTCTTGCCGAGATATTCCGGCGTCCGGCCGACCATCAGCCCGGCGATGAAGACGGTGAGGATCGCGATCACCAGCATGCCGAAGAGACCCGAACCGACGCCACCGGGGGCGACTTCGCCGAGCTTGATCAGGAGGAGCGGCATCAGCCCACCGAGCGGCATGAAACTCTCGTGCATGGAATTGACCGAGCCGGTCGAGGTGCCGGTGGTGGCGACCGCGTAGAGCGCCGAGGCGGCCGAGCCGAAACGCACCTCCTTGCCCTCCATGTTGCCGAGCGAGGGATCGACCCCGAGCGCCGTCAGGAGCGGATTGCCGCCCGCCTCGATCCCCTGGGCGACGAGGAGGCATCCGCCGAGGACGATCGCCATCACCGCCGCCAGGGCCCAGCCCTGGCGGGCGTCGCCCACCATGCGCCCGAAGGTGTGGGTGAGCGCGAAGGAGATCGCCAGCAACGCCCAGATCTCCACCGCGTCGGTGATCGGCGTCGGGTTCTCGAAGGGATGCGCGGCATTGGCGTTGAAGAAGCCGCCGCCGTTGGTGCCGAGGAGCTTGATCGCCTCCTGGGATCCGACCGGGCCGAGCGCGATCGTCTGTTTCGCCCCTTCGAGCGTCGTCGCGTCGACCGAGCCGAGAAGCGTCTGCGGAAGGCCGCAGGCGACGAAGACCAGCGCGAGCCCGACCGAGAGCGGCAACAGGACGTGCAGCGTCACCCGCGTCAGGTCGACCCAGAAGTTGCCGACCCGATCGGTGCCGGAAAGCGCGAAGGCGCGGATCATCACCGCCGCGAGCGCCAGTCCGGTGGCCGCGGACAGGAAGTTCTGCACCGTCAGCCCGGCCATCTGCGTGAAGTGGCTCAGGGTGGTCTCGCCGCCATAGGCCTGCCAGTTGGTGTTGGTGACGAAGCTGATCGCGGTGTTGAACGCGAGGAACGGCTCGACGCCGTCGAACCCGCGCGGGTTCAGCGGCAACACGCCCTGGAGCCGCAGCAGCGCGTAGAGGAGCGCGAAGCCGGCGGCGTTGAAGACCAGCATGGCCGTGGTGTAGCCGAGCCAGGTCTGGGAGCGCCGCGCTCCGGCGCCGGCGAGCGCCAGGAGCGCCCGCTCGAGCGGCCCGACCACGGGCGAGAGAACGGTGCGCTCGCCCGCGTAGACCCGCGCCATGTGCCGGCCGAGCGGCACCATCGTGGCGAGGACGAGAGCGGCGACGAACAGGATCTGCAGCCAGCCGAAGACGGTCATGGCGTCACCTCGAAAGGAAGGGGGGGCCGCTCAGTACCTATCGGGGCGCACGAGCGTGTGGACGAGATAGGCGCCGAGGAGGACGGCGACGATCAGCGCGAGGATCGGTTCGAGCATGATCACCTCCTCACAGATCGCCACAGGCCCGCGCATAGAGCGCGGCGACGGCGAAGAGCGCGACGGCGGAGAGAAGACAGGCGAAGTCCGACATGGCGAAGGTCCTCGTGACGAGTGCTTCGTCGGGGACCATCCTCCCGATCCCCATCAGGAATCGATCGGGAAGGCCGGGCTCGCGCATAGGAATTTCATAAGGCCGACCGCACGCCCACACCGCCGGGCGCGACCGAGGACGCCCCACCGAAACGTTCGCGAAGAACGGAATTCAAAGTATATTTCACATATACTTCGGAAGACGGATCGATAAGAGAGCGTCTTGCAAATAAATCTCGACGGTATGTTGACTTCATCTCGAAGTCGAACGAGCATGAAAACTCGTTCGACAGGGAGAAGACGATGCCGACATTCGAATTCGACGGGATTGGAACCTTCATCAAGACCGACAGCCCGCAGGTGGTCGAGGTTCTCGGCACTTGCGCTCTCGACTTCGCCGTCGTCGACGCCGAGCATGCGCCCTTCGATCTCGTGACCATCGACCGCATGATGGTCGCCTCGCGGGCCGCCGCCCTGCCCTTGCTGGTGCGCGTCCCCGACCACCGGGACGCGACCATCCTCCGGGTGCTCGACATGGGCGCGGCGGGCGTCGTGGTACCGCGCGTCGACACGCCGGAGGATGCGCGCGCCGTGGTGGCGGCCGCGCGCTACGTCGGCGGCCGGCGCGGCATCTCGCCGTCGCCGCGCAACGGCGGTTACGGCTCGATCCCCCTCGCCGAGATGATCGCCGCCTCCGACCGCTCGGCCGTCGTCTGCCAGATCGAGAGCGGCGCGGCGGTCGCCTCGGTCGACGAGATCGCCGCCGTTCCGGGCGTCGCGGGCCTGCTGGTCGGCCGGCTCGACCTGTCGCTCTCGCTCGGCGTCTCCGGCGTCCGCCATCCGCAGGTGATGGCCGGGGTCGAACGCACGGTGGCGGCGGCGCGGCGCTCCGGCATCGTCGCGGCGGTCGCCTGCGGCCCGGCGGAAATCGCCGAGATGACCGCGATGGGCGTCACCTGTTTCGTCGTGGGCTCCGACCAGTCGCTGCTCGCCTCGGCCGCCTCCGCCCTGCGCGGCCGCCTCGCCGCCCCCTGATTGGACGCGGCGGCGGTCGCGGCGTGAGCCCCGAACGGGCACGCCGACGGCCGCCCGGCGCCCGGCCGCGACGCGGTCAGTCCTCATCGCGGTCGAGTTCTCGGAGCTTCACCTTCAACACCTTGCCGTAGTTGTTCTTGGGCAGGGTCTCGTAGAAGCGATAGTGCTTCGGGCGCTTGAACCGGGCGATTTCGGAGAGGCAGAGCGCGTCGAGTTCCTCCGGCGAGACGTCGCCGACCACGCAGGCGACGACGACCTCGCCCCAGTCCTCGTCCTTGCGCCCGATCACCGACACCTCGCGCACGCCGGGGTGACGCAGCAGCGTCTCCTCGACCTCGCGCGGATAGATGTTGCTGCCGCCGGAGATGATCACGTCCTTCGAGCGATCCTTCAGCGTCAGGAGACGGTGCTCGTCGAGCACGCCGACGTCGCCGGTGTGGAGCCATCCGCCCGCCAGCGCCCTGCCGCTCGCCTCGCGGTTCTGCCAATAGCCCTTCATGACGGTGGCCCCGTGCACCAGGATCTCCCCCGCCTCGCCCGGCTCGACCGGCCGCCCGCTCGCGTCGGCGATGCGCACCTCGACCGCCGCGAAGGGATGGCCGACGCTCGCCAGCCGCCGCCGCCAATCGGGGTGCTCGCGATCGGCGATCATGTCGCGGCGCAGGGTGGAGATCGTCATCGGCGTCTCGCCCTGACCGTAGATCTGGGCGAGGCGCGGGCCGAAGACGTCGAGCGCCGCCTCGGCATCGGCCGCGTACATCGGCCCGCCGCCGTAGACGACGGTTCGAAACGCGGTAGGATCGTCGACGCCGGCGGTCACCATGCGCTTCACCATGGTCGGCGCCGCGAAGAGCGACGCCCGCCGCCGATGCGACGCGATCCCGCCGATCTCCTCCGGATCGAAACCGCCGGACTCGGGCACGACGTTGACCGCGCGCCGGAGGACGTGCGCCGGCATGTAGAGCCCGGAGCCGTGGCTCATCGGCGCGGCATGGATCAGACAGTCGCCGGGAACCGTCGGGTCGACCTCGGCGAGATAGGCGAAGGTCATGGTGGCGAGATTGCCGTGGCTCAGCATCGCGCCCTTCGGCCGGCCCGTGGTGCCGCTCGTATAGAAGAGCCAAGCGAGATCGTCGGCGCTGCGCTCGGCGACCGCGATCGGCTCCGCCGCCGACAGCTCGCGATGCTCCGGGCCGCCGAAGGCCACGACCCGCTCGACGCAAGGCGGCGCCGCGCCGGCGACCGCCGTCTCGTGATCGGCCGAGACGAAGACGATCCGGGCGCCCGCGTTCTCGAGCGCCCAGGCGACCTCGCGTTCGTGGAGCTTCGCGTTGAGCGGCACCGCGACCGCCCCCACCCACCAGATCGCATGGAGGCAGGCGACGTAGTCGGGGTGGTTGGAGGCGACGATCGCCACGCGGTCGTCGCGGGCGATCCCGGCCCGCGCGAGCCCGCCGGCGAGACGGGCGGCGGTCGCGGCGAGCGCGTGGTAGGTCGCGAGATCGCGCGTGCCGGAGGCGAGCGCGAGCACGGTTCCGTCGGTCCTGCCTGCGGCGTCGAGCCAAGCGGCGAGATTCATGCGGCGCCTCGTCGGGTCAGAGATATTCGGGCCGGGCCGGGGTGAAGACGTCGAGGTTGAGGACGGCCTCGTCCCCCACCACTTCGCCCCAATGCGTCACGTCCGGGGGAATGCACAGGAGCCCGCCGGGGCCGAGCAGATGAACCTCGTCGCCGACGTGAAAGCGGATCTGCCCGGCGATGATGTAGGCGATCTGCTCGTTGGGATGGGCATGGGGGCGCGGCTCGTGGCCCGGTTGGAGCCGGTGGAGCGCCACCGTCGCGCCGGCGCCGCCGAAGGACTTGCGCTCGACGCCCGGCCGAACCTCGGTCCAGGGGATGGTGCTCCAGTCGATCGTCGGAAAGGTCATGGTCGTCACTCCTCGAGGGTTCGGGCTCACTTGGCCACGCCGAAGATCCCGGCGGGGCGGAAGAACAGGAAGACCAGCAGCACCGAGAGCGCGGCCGCGCTCTTCAGCCCCGATCCCAGCGACAGGATCGCCACCGACTGGACGACGCCGAGCATCAACCCACCCAGGAAGGCGCCGAAGGGCCGGCCGAAGCCGCCGATGATCGCGGCGATGAATCCGGAGATGGCGAAGGGCACGCCGACGTTGAAGGCGGTGTACTGCGTCGGCGTCAGCAGGATCCCCGCCACCGCGCCCAGCGCCGCCGAGAGCGCGAAGGCGAGCGCCAGCATCCGCGACACCGGGATCGCCTGGAGCAGCGCCGCCTCGCGGTCGATGGCGCAGGCGCGCATCGCCTTGCCGGTCAGCGTCGACTTGAAGAACACCGCGAGCCCCGCGACGATGGCGAGCGAGCCCGCCACGATCCACAGCGTCTGATAGGAGAGCGCCACCGCGCCGAGCTTCAGCGGCGGCAGATCGGTGAAGACCGGCAGCGTCTTCGGTTGATCGTCGACCAGCAGGAAGGTCAGCCGCTCGATCACGATCTGGGCGGCGAGCGTCGCCAGGATCATGACGAAGACCGGCGCCTTGCGCCGCCACAAGGGCCGCACCACGATCCGTTCGAGGACGACCCCGAGCACCGCCACCGCGACCACCGCGAACAGCGCCGCCGCCCAATAGGGCAGATGCCAGGTCTTCAGACCCACATGGGTCAACATGCCGCCGAGCATCACGAAGGCGCCCTGCGCGAAGTTGACGATGCCGGATGCGTTGTAGATGACGCAGAAGCCGATGCCGATCAGGCCGTAGACACAGCCGATCGCCAGTCCCGACACGAGGCTCTGCATCAGAAGATCGCCGCTCATGCCCCTCTCCCCTCAACCCAGATAGGCCGCGATCACGGCCGGATCGGCCTTGACCTCGGCGGGCGTGCCTTGCGCGATCTTGCGCCCGAAATCGACGACGACCACTTGGTCGGCGGTGTTCATGACGAGTTGCATGTCGTGCTCGATGAGGAGGACCGAGGTCCCCTCCGCCGCCACCGCGCGGATCAGCGAGGAGAGACGCGCGCTCTCCTCCGCGTCGAGGCCGGCGGCCGGCTCGTCGAGGAGCAGGAGGCGCGGCTCGGCGGCGAGCGCGCGGGCGACCTCGAGCAGACGCCGGCGCCCGTAGGAGAGCGTGTCGGCGCGCCGGTCGGCGACCGCGCCGAGACCGACCCGATCGAGCAACGCCCGCGCCTTCTCGTCGACGCGCCGTTCCATCGCCCGGGTCGCCGGGGTGCCGAGCAGCGCGGCGAGAAGCCCGCCCCGGCTCTTCAGATGCGCGCCGACGGCGACGTTCTCCACCGCCGTCAGATCGGCGAAGAGCTTGACCAGCTGGAACGTCCGCACGAGGCCGCGCGCCGCCCGCTTCTCCGGGGCGAGACGGGTGACGTCCTCGCCCTCGAACAAGACCCGCCCCGAGGTCGGCTCGAGCGCGCCCGAGATGAGATTGAAGAGCGTGGTCTTGCCGGCCCCGTTCGGGCCGATGACCGCCGTGACGCCGGTCGTCGGCACCTCGAAGCTGACGCCGTCGACGGCGACCAGTCCGCCGAAACGCTTGGTGGCATTCTCCACGGTGAGCCGGGCGGTCATGGCGCATCCTTCCGGAAGAGCTCGGCGAGGCCGGCGAGGCCCCGCGGCGCATAGACGAGGATCGCGATCAGGGCCGCGCCATAGGCGAGATCCTGATAGTCGCGGAAGCCGCGGAACGTCTCCGGCAGCATCGAGACCAGCAGCGCGCCGACGAGCGGCCCGACCACCGTGCCGATGCCGCCGACATAGAGCATCGTGAAGGCGAGGATCACCATGTGGAGGCCGAAGACCTCGGGGCTGACGTAGCCGACGACATGGACGAAGAGCGATCCGGCGATCGAGGCATAGCCGGCCGAGATCAGGAAGGAGGCGAGCTTGTAGGAGGCGACGTCGATGCCGAGCGCCCTCGCCGCCTCCTCCGAGCCGGCGATCGCCGCCAGCGCCCGCCCGAACCGTGAGCGCCGGATGCGCGCCACGCACCAGGCGCCGAGCGCCGCCGTCAAGGTCAAGACCACCAGGATCTGCCGGTCCGACACCGCCTCGAAGCGGCCGATGCCGAGCGAGGGAATGCCGGAAATGCCCATGTAGCCCTGGGTGACGCTGGTCCACTGGACCGCGATCTCATAGGTGATGAGGCCGATCGCCAGCGTCCCCATCGACAGATAGTGCCCCTTGAGCCGCAGCGTCGGCCAGCCGATCACGGCGGCGAGCGCCAGCGCCCCGGCGAGCCCGGCCCCCATCGCCGCGATCGGCGACCAGTCGTAGGCCGTGGTCAGCACCGCCGAGGTGTAGCCGCCGATCGCCGCGAAGGCGTTGTGGCCGAAGGAGACCTGCGCGGTCAGGCCCATGAAGACGTTGAGGCCGGACACGAACAGCGCGTAGATCAGCGCGAAGGCGACGACGGTGGAGATGTATCCGCCGACCACCAGCGCCGTCCCGATCAGGGCCACCACGACGAGCCAGGGGGCGAACCCGAGGATCGCGCCGAGGCCGCGCGGAACGGGGGCGAATGCCTTTCCGATCGCCTCAGGCGAAATAGTATCGGGCGAGTTCGTCATGCGTCTTGACCTCACGAGGGTCGATCACCGCGACGGTGCGACCGAGAGAGAGGAGATGGACCCGGCGGGCGAGCTCGAGCGCCAGCGGCGCCTTCTGTTCGACGAGGACGACCGAAAGGCCCTCGGCATTGAGCCGCCGCAGCGTTTCCAGGATCTCGACCGTGACCCGGGGCGCGAGCCCGAGCGAGGGTTCGTCGAGCAGCAGCACCTTGGGGTCCGCCATCATGGCGCGCCCCACCGCGACCATCTGCTGCTCGCCGCCCGACATCGATCCCGCCGGCTGATGCAGGCGTTCCTTCAGCCGGGGGAAGAGGTCGAACACCCGCTCGTAGCGGCGCGCGACCTCTCCGCCGTTTCGCACCCGGTAGGCGCCGAGACGCAGGTTCTCCATCACCGTCATCGGCCCGAAGATCCCGCGCCCCTCCGGCACCAGGACGATGCCGCGCGCCGCCACCGCCACCGGATCGCCGCGCGGCAGGGGCTCGCCCTCGCAGAGCACCTCGCCGCGGGTCTTGGTGAGACCGACGATCGAGCGCAGCAGCGTCGACTTGCCCGCGCCGTTGGGGCCGAGGATCGCGACGAGTTCGCCGCGATCCAACCGGAGATCGGTCGGGGAGAGCGCCTCGACGTGGCCGTAGGAGGCCGCGAGACCGCGCACTTCGAGGATCGGTTCCGACCGGGATCCTTGCGTCATTTCACGATCTCGACCTTGCCGTTCCGGATCGTGGCGAGCAGCAGCGGGTTCTTGGTGATGCCCTGGTGCTGATCCGGGCCGAAGTCGTAGACGCCGGTGGTGCCCTGCCAGCCGGTGATGCCCTCGATCGCGTCGCGCACCGCCGGGCCCTGGAAGGACTTGGCCTTCTCGATCGCCGCGACCGTCAGCATGACGCCGTCCCAGCCGCGCGACGCCCAGTTGGGATCGCGATCGCCGTACTTCGCCCGCCACGGCGCGAGGAACTTGCCGATCTCGGTCTTGAGCGGCCCGTCCGCCAACTGGTCGGAGACCTGCGACGGCGAGGCGACGAAGAAGAACTGGTCGCCCAGCACCTCGGCGACCGGACGGAACACCGCGAGATCCTCGAGGCTGGTCAGGAGCAGCATCTTCGAACCGAGCTGCTTCAGGTTCTTGGCCGCCGTCAGGGTGGTGCCGCCGAGACCGATCTTGATCACCGCGCCGGCGCCCGCCGCCTGCATCTTGCCGAGCTGGACGGAGAGATCGGCGTCGTCCTGCTTGTAGGCCTCGACCGCGACGACCTCGAGCCCGTATTCGGCCGCGACCTTCTCCGCGACGCCCTTCTGCAGGAGCGCGTAGGGGGTCGGGTCGTGGAGCACCGCGACCTTGCGGATGTCGGTCTTCTCCTTGAGATATTCGAAGCGCTTGCGCACCTCGAACCCGGCCGGCGGCAGGGTCGAATAGGCCCACTTCACCTGCGCCGGCTGCTGCGGCAGGATCGAGCAGAGCACCATCGGCCGTTCCGCCTTCACCACCAGCGGCGCGGCGGCGAAGTTGCCGGCCGAGACGCAGCCGGAGACGAAGACGTCGACCTCGTCGGAGGAGATCATCTTCTTGTAGACGGTCACCGCCTCCTGCGGCTCGGACCGATTGTCCTCCACGAAGACCTTGATCTTGCGGCCCATGACGCCGCCCTTGGCGTTGATCGCCTCGGCCGCGACCTCGACGCCGTCGCGCCAGGCGCGGTCGACGGTGGCGGCATAGCCGGTGAGACCGGCGGAGATGCCGATCTTGTAGACGTCCTCGGCGTTCGCCGCGCCGGCGGCGGCGGTGAGCGCGAGGACGGCGAGTGCGATGGTCGACTTGGCCTTCACGGTTGTTTCCTCCGATGGGTCTGGTTCTTTTTGGATTCCGTCTTCCGTCGATGTGTCGCGTCGAGGCCCGCTCACGCGGAGGCGCCGAAGCCGCCGCCGCCGGGGGTCTCGAGCAGAACCCGGTCGCCGGGGTTCATCTGCAGCTTCTTGGCCTGGGAGACCGGCTCGCCGTTGACGAGGAAGCGCCCGGCCGCCCCGCCGCTGCCGCCGCCGAGCCCCTCGGGGCCCGTCTCGAGGCGGCTCGGCACCGCATTGAGGAGCCACGGCTCGTCGGTCCGCAGATGGAAGCCGATGGTCTGGCCGTCGCCGCCCGGCATGCGGCCCTCGCCGCCGGACCCGCGCCGCAGCTCCTTGCGATCGAACACGATCGGCATCGCCGCCTCGAGGATCTCCACCGGCACCGCCGCGACGCCCGTGGGGTAGCAGGTGGCGCTCGGCCCGGGCTTCTCGGCGCGCGCGCCCATGCCGCCCGAATAGTTGAACATCGAGGAGGTGAAGGCGCGTCCATCCGCCCGCTTGCCCTGGACCTGAATGGTCCAGACCGCGCCGGAGCCTTCCGCCACCACCCGGTCGGGGATCACCTGATGGAGCGCCTTCAGGATCGGCATCGGCACGTACATGCCGACGACGTGACGCGCGTTGACGGGGGCCGGATAGGCGCAGTTGACGATCGAGCCCTTGGGCGCCCGCACCTCGATCGGCGCCAGCGACCCGGTGTTGTTGGGCAGATCCGGATTGAGGCAGGAGCGGACCGCGAAGGTCGAATAGGCGTGGGTGTAGTTGAGCACCACGTTGATGCCGGTCGAGGTCTGCTTCGAGGAGCCCTCGAAGTCGATGACGATGTGACCGATCTCCGCGTCGATGGTGACCGCCGTCTTCAGCGTGATCACCTCGCCGCCGGGCACGTCGAATCGGCTCTCGCCGTGATAGGTGCCGGGCTTCAACTTGCGAATGGCGGCGCGGGTCGCCTCCTCCGAGCGGCGTAGGATCTCGTCGGAGAGCGCCTCGAGATCGTCGAGCCCGTGGCGGGCGAGCAGCGTCACGAGATGTTCCGACGCCACCCGGCCGGCCGAGACCTGCGCGGCGAGATCGCCGAAGACCGCGTCGGGCGTGCGCACGTTGGAGCGGATGATCTCGTGCAGCACCTCGTTCGGCACGTCGCGCTCGTAGAGCTTGAGCGGCGGGATCCAAAGCCCTTCTTCATGGACGTCGCGGGCGCCGGCGCCGATGCCGTAACCACCGATGTCGGTGTGATGGATCGTCGAGCCGACCCAGCCGATGAGGGTCGCGCCGTTGAAGATCGGCGTCAGCGTGGTGATGTCGAAGAAATGGCCGGCCGAGAGCCAGGGATCGTTGGTGATCAGCACGTCGCCGGGATCGACCCGGTCGACGAAGAGGCCGGCGAGATGCTTGCCGGCGAAGGCGAGCGAGTTGATGTGGCCGGGCGTGCCGGTGTTGGCCTGCGCCACCATCCGGCCGCGACGGTCGAAGAGGGCATAGGCGAGATCGCCCGCCTCGCGAACGATCGGCGAGAAGGCGATGCGCTGCAACGCCTTCGCCCGTTCGGACACCATGCCGATCAGGTTGGACCAGAGGATTTCGAGTTCGACGGCGTCGATGGAGGAAAGATCACGGGTCATGGTTCGCCTCAGCCCTTGGTGACGACGATGCAGCCGACGGGGTCGATGGAGGCGGTCCAGCCGGGGGGGACCGCGGTGGTGGTCTCGCGTTCCTCGATCACGGCGGGACCGGCGACGGTCTGGCCGACCGCGAGATCGGAACGCCGCCAGACGTCGAGCGGCTGGTCGTCGGCCCAGGCATGGACGATCCGCCGGCCCTTCGGCTTGCCCGGCGCCACGGCCGGACGGCCGGCGGCGTGGAAGCGGATCTGCGGCCCCTCGACGACGACGCGCCAGGTCACGATCTCGACCGGCACATGGGACGGATTGACCCCGTAGAGGACGCGGTATTCCCGCTCGAAGGCCTCGGCCAGCAGCCGCACGTCGCGCGTCGCGCGCGGATCGGCGGCGAAGGTCACGGTGACCTCGTTCTGCTGACCGGAATAGCGCATGTCCGCGCCGATCTTCACCCGGACGTCGGCCTCCGCGCAGCCGGCCTCGCCGAGCGCGGCGCGGCCCTCCTGTTCGAGGGCGCCGAGAATGTCGTCGATGCGCGCCCAGTCGACGGTGTCGAGACGGACGAGATCGGAGCGCACCAGATCGAGCCGGACCGGCGTCACCAGCGTTCCGAAGGCGGAGAGCACGCTCGACTGCGGCGGCACGATCACCGACGACGACTGCAGGAGTTCGGCGACGCCGCAGGCATGGAGCGCCCCCGCGCCACCGAAGGCGAAGAGCGGCAGCCCGCGATAGTCGACGCCGCGATCGGTCGCATGCGAGCGCGCCGCATTGGCCATCGCCTCGGTGACGACGCGGTAGATGCCGCGCGCCGCCTGGACGGCGGTGATGCCGAGTTCGGCGCCGAGACGGCCGAGCGCCGCCTCGGTCGCGGCGAGGTCGAGCTTCATCTCGCCGCCGAGGAAGTTGTCGGCGTCGATCAGCCCGAGCAGGAGATCGGCGTCGGTGACCGTCGCCGACCGTCCGCCGCGCCCGTAGCAAGCCGGGCCCGGGTTCGATCCGGCGCTGTCCGGCCCGACCTTGAGGAGGCCGAGATCGTCGACCCGGGCGATCGAACCGCCGCCCGCGCCGATCTCGATCAGATCGATTGAAGGCACGGTCACGGGAAGACCGCTCCCCTCCTTGAAGCGATAGCGCCGATCGACCTCGAAGAGGCCGGTGACGAGCGGCGTCCGGTTCTCGATCAGGCAGGCCTTGGCGGTGGTGCCGCCCATGTCGAAGGACATCAGCCGGTCGAGCCCCAGCACCTCGGCATAGTGGCAGGCGGCGAGCACGCCGGCGGCCGGGCCGGATTCGATCATCCGCACCGGGTTGCGCCCGGCCGTCTCGGCGCCGACGACCCCGCCGGAGGAGAGCATGATGAGCGCGGTCTGGCCGATGCCCTCGCCGGCGAGGCGCTGCGACAGGCGCTTCAGATAGGGCAGCGAGATCGGCATGGCATAGGCGTTGACGGTCGTCGTCGAGGCCCGCTGATATTCGCGGATCTGCGGCGCCACCTCGGCCGAATGGCAGACGAAGACCCCCGGAAGCCGCCGCGCCAGACCTTCCGCCACCATCGCCTCGTTGGCGGGATTGGCGAAGGAGTTGAGGAAGCAGACCGCGACCGCCTGGATGCCGGCCGCCTTCAGCTCGGCCGCCAGCGCCTCGATGTCCTCCTCCGAGGGCGCGCGCAGGACGGTGCCGTCGGCGAGCGTGCGCTCGGGAAACCCGAAGGTCGTCTCCGGCGCGACCAGCGGCTCGGGGAATTCGATCTGCGGATCGTACATGTCGTAGCGATGCTCGTTGCGAATGACGAGCACGTCGCGGAAGCCTTCGGTGACGACGAGCGCGGTCGGCGCGCCCTTGCGCTCGATCAGCGCGTTGGTGACGACGGTGGTCGCATGGACGACGACGCCGTCGACGTCGCGCGCCGTGATTCCGGCCTTGGCCAGCACCGCGTCGACGCCGGTGAAGAAGCCCTCGAGCAGGTCGTGATGGGTGGTGAGCGTCTTGTCGACGGTCAGCGTGCCGTCGGAGTTGCGCAGGACGATGTCGGTGAAGGTGCCGCCGATGTCGACGGCGAGGGAATGACTCATGGGGTCGGTCTCCAGCCCAGGCTCCGCGACACCTCTTCCGCAGCGGCGAGGACGTCGTGGATCTGGCTTTCCAGCGGGGGGGACGGGATGAACTGCGTGGCTCCGACGATCGCGAGGGAGCCGACCTGACGCCCGCGGTGATCGAAGATCGGCGCGGCGAGGGCATTGACGGATATGATGATTTCATCGGGGGCACTGGCCCAGCCGCGGCGCCTCACCTCGACCAGTTCCGCCCTGAGGGCGTCCGGATCGACGATCGTGTGCGGGGTCCAGGGCTTGAGCGGCTCGGCGAGCAGGCGCTCGCGCTCGGCGTCGTCGGTGAAGGCGAGCCAGACGCGCCCATGGGCGGAGGCGTGGAAATCGAGCCGCGTGCCGGCGCGCGTCCCGAACTCGATGACGGTGCGTCCCTGAATGAGTTCCAGGACGACCAGTTGCCCGTCGATCCGGCCGCACAGCGTCACCGCCTGCGAGGTCCGGTCGCGCAGCCGGACCATCGAATCGCGGGCGGCCGGCACCACGTCGAAGCGCGACCGGATGGCCTCGCCCCAGACCAGGAGCTTGACCGCGGGCTCGTAGCGCCCACTGTCGCGATCCTGACTGACCAACCCGTGCGCCGACAGCGTCACGAGGTGGCGCAGGATCGTCGCCTTCGACGCGTTCAGCGTCTTGGCGATCGACGCCAGGCTCTGGGGAGAGCCTTCGGCGACGAGAAACTCGAGCGCACGCAGAGCGAGGTCGAGCGTACTCGTTCCCGCCGTCATCTTGACCGGCGCAGACGATCGTTCCGTCATCGAGCGTTTCCGTGTTGCGTTTCATTTATTGAAACGCTATTTTGTTTTATGAAACGAGATTAGCGACGCGTCGGTGCTTGTCAAGAGCTCGAACGCACCCATCGACATCGCGATCACCGGCGCTGAGATCGATTGAAACGGTCGGCACGGAGCCGTTTCGCGCTTGCGAAAGCGAAAAATCCCCCGATTCCGCGACGGAAGCGGCCGATCGGGCGATCGCCGCCCCTCGCCTGCCCCCGCCTCGTCTCGCCGTCGCGAAACGACGAACGCCGGCCGGAGGGGACGAACCCTCCGGCCGGCGCCGGGAACCTTCGGACGTCGGATCGGCGGAAACCTCAGAACGGACGTTCGGTCCCGCAGATCGTCGCCCGGTGCATCACGCGGGTGTAGGCGACGTCGTCATAGGGCGTCGCCTTGTGCATGGTGCAGCGGTTGTCCCAGATGATCACGTCGCCCTGACGCCACACGTGGCGATGGGAGAACTCGTCCGAGGTCGCATGGCGATTGAGGCGGGCGAGCAGCGCCGCGCTCTCCTCCGGCTCGAGCCCGACCACTTCCTTGACCACGTCCTCGCCGACGTAGAGCGACAGCCGGCCGGTCTCCGGATGGGTGCGCACCAGCGGATGCACCACGTCCGGCGTCGCCGCGCGCTGCTCTTCGGTGAGCGGTGTGCGATCGGCGAAGGCCTTGGCGTAATAGCCGGAATAGGAATGGACGCACTTCAGCGGCCGGATCTTCGCCTTGGTCTCCGCGTCGAGCGCCTCCCAGGCCGCCTCCATCGAGGAAAACAGCGTGTCGGCGCCGACCGGCGGCACCTCGCGCGCATAGAGCACCGAGCCGAGACAGGGGACCTCGAGATAGGAGAGGTCGGAATGCCAGTTCCAGCCCTCCTTGTGATTGCCGATCGGCTTGCCCGCTTCCCTCTTGTTGGAGAGGACGTAGAGCTCGGGATAGGGCGTCGTCAGGAACTGCTTCAGGACGTGGATCTGCAACTGCCCGAAGCGGCGGGCGAAGGCGACGTGCTCGGCCTCGCTCAGGTTCTGGCCGCGAATGGCGATCAGCGAATGCTCGTTGAGAAGCCGCCGGATCTCCGCGAAGGTCGCCTCGTCGAGCGGCTGCGAAAGGTCGATGCCGGCGATCTCCACCCCGATCTTCGGGGAAAGCGGCGTCACGTCCATCGGTCTTGCTCCTGTGAGATAGAGAGGGGGAACGCGGCCTCGCGCCGCCGCCCCGGGGTGAGAGGAAACGGGGATCCGGCGCTCAGTCGCGCCAGCCCGGAGCGGTGGCGTCGAGGAGGCGGACGAAGCCCGGCCATTCCCGCGAGCCCGGCCAGCGGATGTCGCCCTTCAGTTCGGTGAACTGGCGGGCCGTGTGCTCGCACACCTCCGGCGGCGGCAGATGGAGCCCGGCCGACCCACCCGGCGTCGCCGCCGAGGCGGCGAGCTGAATGCGGGCGGCGCGCTCGAAGTAATAGGCGAGCATGAAGGCCTCCGGCACCGTGCGCCCGACGGTCAGGAGACCGTGGTTGCGCAGGAGAAGCGCCCGCTTTTCCCCGAGATTGGCGGCGAGCCGTTCCTGTTCGCCGAGGTCGAGCACCACGCCCTCATAGTCGTGAAAGCCGATCCGGTCGTAGAAGTGCATCGAGAACTGGCTGACCGGCAGCAGTCCCTCCGGCAGCGCGGAGACCGCGGTCGCCGCGTCGGAATGGGTGTGCAACACGCAATGCGCGTCGACACGCGCCTTGTGGACGGCGGCGTGGATGACGAAGCCGGCGCGATTGACCTCGCCCTCGCCGGAGATGCGATTGCCGTCCACGTCGATCTTCACCAGCGACGACGCGGTGATCTCGCGGAAGAACATCCCATAGGGGTTGATGAGGAAATGCTCGTCCTCACCCGGCACTCGCATGGAGATGTGATTGTAGATGAGGTCGTCCATGCCGAAATGGGCGACGAGGCGATAGGCGGCGGCGAGCTGGAGGCGCGCTTCCGCCTCGTCGCGGGGCTGCTCCACGTTCGCCTGGGCGAGGATGGTCATCGGGATCCTGTCCTTGTCTCGGCCGGTCGCGGCCGTTCATTTCCACCAGACGAGGCGGCGGTCGATCCACACCAGCGCCCCGTAGAGCGCCATGCTGGCGAGCGAGGAGACCGCGATCGCCGCCCACACCTCGCGGAAGCCGATCTGTTGCGTCGCCTGGAAGATGATCCAGCCGATGCCCATGTAGGCGCCGAGCATCTCGGTCACGATCGCCACGATCATCGCCCGGACGATGCCGACGCGCAGCGCCACCACGAGCGAGGGCATCGCCGCCGGAAGCCGGAGCTTCCACATGATCGTCGCCCGCCCCGCGCCGAAGCTGCGCATCAGATCGATCGCCCCCTGCTCCGGCTTCTTCAGGCCGTGCAGCATGTTGAGCAGCACGACGAAGCCGACGGCGAGCGTGACCATCGTCACCTTCGAGGCCGAGCCGATGCCGAGCCAGATCAGCGCCAGCGGCGTATAGGCGACGACCGGCACCGAGTTGATCGCGACGAGGAGCGGCAGCATCGCCTTCTCGAGCGGCGGCGCCGACACCAGGATCATGGCGATCACCAGACCCGCCGCGATCCCGAGCGCGAAGCCGCCGAGCGCCTCGGCGAGCGTCACCGCGAGCGCGAGCGAGAGCGACCCCGCCTCCGTCCAGATCGTCGCCGCCATGGCGCTCGGCGCCGGCAACACGAACTCCGGGATGGCGAAGAGATGGACCGCGATCTCCCAACCGAGGAGGAAGACGGCGAGGCCGGCGAGCGGCGCCAGGGCCGGAATCTTGCGGATCACGCGTCGCTCCTCCACCAGACGAGACGGCGTTCGACGAAGGCGACGGCTCCGTAGAGCCCCGCGCCGACCACGCCGCAACACAGGATGATCAGCCACAGCCGCACCACCGCCTCGGTGTACATGGCCTGGATCAGCATCACGCCGAGGCCGACCGTGTCGCCGAACCACTCCCCGACGATGGCGCCGATGAGCCCGAGCGAGATGCCGAGCCGCAGCGCCACCGCGATCGTCGGCAGCGCCGAGGGCAGCCGCAGCCGCCAGAAGATCGCCGCCGGCCCCGCCCCGAAGGAGCGCATCAGCGCCACCTTCTGCGGATCGCAGGCGAGGATCCCGGCGTGGGTGTTCACGGTGACGGGAAAGAAGGTGAGATAGAAGGCGATCACCACCTTGGCGAAGATCGTGTTGCCGAACCAGATGATGACGATCGCGCCGAAGGCGACGACCGGCACCGTCTGCGACACCACGAAGAGCGGGAAGACCGCCCGCTCCAGCGGCCGCACCAGCGCGAAGAGCACGCCGCAGGCGATGCCGAACAGCGCCCCGGCCGAAAAGCCGAGGAGCGTCTCCGTCACCGTGCGCACGATCCCGTCGAGGACGATGGTGCGGATCCGCCACCCTTCCGCCAGCACGTCGCTGAGCGGCGGGAAATAATAGGGCGAGATCTTGAAGACCCGCGGCGAGAGCTCCCACAGCGCCGCCGCCACCAGGATCATCACGATCGGCAGGCAGACGGAGCCGCAGCCGCGGCCGGTGAGGCGTGTGATCCCGCTCATGCGCCGACCCGGCGCGCGTCGGCGCGCGCCGCCTCGAACGACTTGAGGCTCTCCTCCTCGACCGCGCCGAGGAGGCGCCGCTTGATCGCCATGAACTCCGGCGAGGTGACGATCGAGGCGTCGCGCGGACGCGGCAGGTCGATCGTCTCGGAACATTTGATGGTGCCCGGCCGCGCGCTCATCACCACGACGCGGTCGCCGAGGAAGATCGCCTCGTCGATGTCGTGGGTGATGAAGAGGACTGTCCGGCGATGCTCGGCCCACACGTCGAGCAGCCAGCGCTGCATCATGGCGCGGGTGAGCGCGTCGAGCGCGCCGAAGGGCTCGTCGAGCAGAATGAGCTCGCGTTCGAACAGGAAGGTGCGCATCAGCGCCACGCGCTGGCGCATGCCGCCCGAGAGCTGATGGGGATAGTGATCGCCGAAGCCGGCGAGACCGAAGTCCGGCAGCATCGCCCGCGCCCGCTCGCGCGCCTGACGGACCGGCACTCCTTCCACCTCGAGCGCCAGAATGGCGTTGTCGACCACCGTGCGCCAGGGAAAGAGCAGATCCTTCTGCGGCATGAAGGCGACCTTGCCGAGCAACTCGCCGTCCTGCTGGACGCGACCGCGCATCAGGATCGAGCCGTCGTCGTCGCAGGGTTCCAACCCGCCGATCATGTTGAAGAGCGTGGACTTGCCGCACCCCGACGGCCCGATCAGAGTGATGAACTCGCCGGGGCGGATCTTCAGATCGACACCGGACACGGCGACCACCTCGGACGGCGAGCCCGCCCCGAAGCGCTTCCAGACGTTGACGAGTTCGATGACGGGCAGTTCCTGGCCGTCGTCGGACGTTGCGGGGCTCGTTCCCATTCCCGAGATGCTCCTCGATTCCGTTGCAGGTCCGATCGGCCGGCGCGGACGCCGACCGATCCTCTCGCGTCCGCCTCAGAGCTTCTTGAGACTGTCCGGTGCGGCCTTCCAGAAGCGATCGTCGAAGGCGGCATGGACGTCCGGCACCTTGGTGAGCACACCGGCGTCCTTGAGGAGCTGGGCGAGCTTCTCGATCTTGGGATATTCGATGGCGAGGAGGCCCGGCGCGCCCGGCGGCAGCATCAGTTCGCGCAGCACCTTCATCTGCGCCGCCTGATGGGCGCGATCGAGGCTCGGGTCGACCTTCATGACGATGTCGACCGCCTCGTCGGGATTGCGCAGCGCATACTGCCAACCCTTGAGCGTCGCCTCGAGGAAGTTCTGGACGAGCTGCGGCTTGCCCTCGGCGATCGCCTTGGTGGTCACCAGCGTGTCGCGCGGCACCGAGATGCCGTAGTCGTCGGCGCGGAAGACCTTGAGATCGGTCAGACCCTTGGCGACCAGCGTCTGATATTCGTTGTAGAGGGTGGCGGTGGCGACGTCGACCTGACCGTCGATGAACGGGTTCATCGTCGCCGACTGCGGCACCAGGGTGAAGTCCTTCTCGCCGATGCCGACGGAGGCGAGCATGGCCTTCAGCGTGTGCTGGGCGCCGGTGAACCAGGTCGAGACCTTCTTGCCGCGGAAGTCCTCGAGCTTGGTGATGCCGGAGGAGGCCTTGGCGACGAAGACGTAGGGCGTGGTCAGATGCGAGACGCCGAAGGCGACCAGCGGCAGGCCCTTGTCGGCGGCGGCGAGCTGGCTCTCCGCGCCGCCGGTGAGGCCGAACGTGTCGGCGCCGGAGGCGACCAGCGCGTCGGCATTGAGGTTCGGACCACCGGGATTGATGGTGAGATCGATGCCGACGGCGTCGTAATAGCCCTTGGCCTTGGCCACGTAGAAGCCGGCGAACTGGGTCTGGGTCAGCCACTTCAGGCGCAGCGACACCTTCTCGGCCGCCGCCGCCCCACCCGTCGTGCCGGCGAGGGCGACGACGCCGAGGCCGGCGGCCGTCGCCGCGACCATGGCGAACCGCCCCATGCGGGCGAGGACGGTGCGACGGTCGATCGGGGAGCGGTGCTTGGATTGCGGGAACTGCATCGGTCTGCCTCCTCGAAGTCCGGGCTCGGCCACCTCGTCGCATCCTGCTGCGAGATGAACTCCGGTACACAAAATTTGCAATCGTGTATATGCAGGCCCCGTGCCATCAGGAATTTCTCGTATGGCACCGCCGCGCGCCGGCCCGTCGGTCCGCCGCAGACCATCGATCAAACCATTGAAACAAATAGATTTACGAGGCTTCGATCGAGGCCTCGCGCCCCGGCCCCGTCAGGGCTTTCGCGCCCCTCGAGCGACTGCAAACGCCTCGCACTCTCCTGCCCATCATCGCGCCAAATGCGCGCCGGACGATCGCCATTTGATCGATTCATGGGCAGAACCACCCTTCACCCCCGGAAAGCACCCTGATTTTCCCTGGAAGCGACATTGCGGCGATTCTTGCATATGATATGGCGTACCTTGTATCCAAAGCCGGAAGGGAGATCGTCATGTCCGAGGCCGAGACCGCCGTCGAGACAGCCGCGTCGGAACCCCGGGCGACCTACCGCACCATCGCGGAGAGCCGCCCGGAGGACTACGTCGTTCAGAACCTCTATCAGAAGGGCCTGCACGACGGCGTCGCCGACCTCTATCTGAACTTCCTGCGCAGCCTCGAGAGCCCGCATCTCGGCTTTCCCGTCGATCGGCTCGAACATTCGCTCCAGACCGCGACCCGCGCCTTCCGCGACGGATGCGACGAGGAATACGTCTTCACCGCCCTCTTCCACGACGTCGGCGAGGCGGTCGCCCCGGCCAATCACCCCGAGGCCGGCGGCGCGCTGCTGCGCCCCTACGTCTCGGACGAAAATTATTGGCTGGTGCGCAACCACGGCGTCTTTCAGGGCTATTATTACTACCATTTCATCGGCCGCGACCGGCACCTGCGCGAGCACTGGCGCGGCCATCCGAACTTCGAGAAGACCGCCCTCTTCTGCGAGAAATACGATCAGACCTCGTTCGACCGCGACTACGATTCGATGCCGCTCGAGGCCTTCGAGCCGATGGTGCGGCGGATTTTGTCGCAGCCCCCGAGGTTCCGGTTCGAATGAGACGACGACGGCCGCCCGAAATCGGGCCGCGCCGTGAACGAAGGCACGACGGGAGAAGACCATGAGGCAGCCCAGACGTACGGGATCGGAAACGCGCGCGGCCGATCTGCGCCATACCCTCGAGGCGGCGATCTTCGCCGGAACGCTGCGCCCCGGCACCCGCCTCGACGAGGTGGAACTGGCCGAACGCTTCGGCGTTTCGCGCACCCCGGTGCGCGAGGCGCTCCAGTCGCTCGCCGCCTCCGGCCTCGTCGACATCCGCGCCCGGCAGGGAGCGCACGTCGCCTCGGTCTCGCTGCCGATGCTGCTCGAGATGTTCCAGGTGATGGCCGAACTCGAGGGGCTCTGCGCCAATCTCGCCGCCCGCCGCGCCCGCCCAGAGCAGCGTCGAAAGCTCGAAGAGACCCATCGTCATCTGGTCGACGTCGACAAGGAGAACGATCCGGTCAAGTTCTACGAGGCGAACCGGCAGTTTCACGAGGCGCTATACGAAGCCTCGAACTCGGAATTCATCGCCGAGCAGACGCTTCTCCTGCGCAATCGCGTCTCGCCTTATCGCCGTTACATCACCTTCCAGCCCGGACGGATGATCGCGACGATCGAGGAACACGAGGCCGTGCTCGCCGCCGTGCTCGCCGCCGACCCCGTCGCCGCCCAGCGCGCGATGCGCGATCACGTCAATCTCCTCGGCGACAATCTGACCGATTTCATCGCCTCCATCCCCCCCGAGGCCCTGACGCCCCCCGGCGAACGTTCCACCGCCGCGCGCCGCACCGCCCGCATCCTCGAGGCGGCGAACGAGGCGCCGTGACGACGCCGACGAAGAGCCGGCGAAGGTGATTGACAACGACGACTGTGTATGCAGAAATTTGAATCGTGCATAATTTGATGCGGCGGATCGAGGCGCTCATGCCCCCATCGACCGACCCATCGTCCGTTTCGTTGGAGAATCATCGATGGATCTGAAGCTCGCAGGACGGCGCGTCCTCATCACCGGCGCCTCCCAGGGGATCGGCGAGGCGGCGGCCCACGCCTTCGCCGCCGAAGGCTGCCGCATCGAACTCGCCGCCCGCTCGGGCGACAAGCTCACCGCCATCCGCGACCGCATCGTCGCCGAGACCGGCGTCGAGGTCGGCATCCATGCCATGGACCTCGGCTCCGACGCGCAGATGCACGCGCTCGCCGATGCGGTCGGCGACGTCGACGTCCTCGTCAACAACGCCGGCAACATCCCGTCCGGCCCGATCGACGCCGTCGACGACGCCGCCTGGCGCAAGGGCTTCGACCTCAAGGTCTTCGGCTACGTCTCGCTGACCCGCATCTACTACGCCCGCATGCAGAAGCGCGGCACCGGCGTCATCATCAACGACATCGGCAATTCCGGCGAGAACTGGGACGCCAACTACATCGCCGGCTCGACCGGCAACGCCGCGTTGATGGCCTTCACCCGCGCGCTCGGCGGCGTCAGCATGGACTACGGCGTCCGCGTCCTCGGCGTGAACCCCGGCCCGGTCGAGACCGAGCGCATGGTGCGTCTGATGAAGCGCCGCGCCGTCGACCTCTTCGGCGACGAGGGCCGCTGGCGCGAGCTCTTCGACCGCTACCCGTCCGCCCGCCCGGCGACGGTGGAGGAGGTCGCCGACCTCATGGTCTTCCTCGCCTCGCCGCGCGCCGGCTACGTCAGCGGCACCATCGTCACCGTCGACGGCGGCATCGCCGCGCGCGGGTCGATCATCAAGGAAGGCGGCCTCAAGACCGTGGTGTCGGCATGAGCGACTTCGAGGAGAAGAACGCCTTCTTCGACCGGCTCGTGTCGAACCCGAACGTGCGTTGGCTCGGCCAGAACACCAACCACTTCCCCCTCCACCCGAAGGTGCGCGAGGCGCTCGAGGCCTCGATCCGCGACGAGAATTTCCACGTCTATGCCCCGCCCGCCGGCGTCGAGGCACTGCGCGAGGCGATCGTCGCCGATCTCGGCCTGCCCGGCGCGCGGGCCTTCGTCACCAACGGCGCGGTCGAGGCGCTGGCCATGATCGTGCGCGCCTTCTGCGGCCCCGGTCGCGACATGGTGACGACCGATCCCGGCTGGAAATGGCCGATCCTCTTCGCCCGCCGCGCCGGCGCGACGGTGACCGAGATCCCGATCTGGACGCCCGAGACGAACTATCGCCTGACCCCGGAGCGCCTGCGCGCCGAGGTCGGTCCGAACACGGCGGTGATCTATCTGGTCGACCCCAACAATCCGCTCGGCGTCGGCTATTCGGCCGAGGACATCGAGGCCTTCGCCGCGATCGCCCGTTCGGTCGGCGCGATCCTGATCCACGACAGCACCTATCGCGACTTTGCCGACGCCCACACCCCGGCGACCCGGGTCTATCCGGAAGGTGCGGTCACCGTCGTCTCCTTCTCCAAGTGGCTCGGCTTCGCCGGCCTGCGCCTCGGCGCCTTCGTCGCCATGCCGGAGCTGATGGAGAAGATCGCGGCGGTCTCCGACGCCCCGCTCGGCTGCTCGATGCTCGCCCAGGCGGGAGCGCTCGCCGGCCTCTCGGTCAAGGCCGAATGGATGGCCGCGATCGGCCCGCGTCAGCGCGCCAATCAGGCGATGATCGCCGAAGCGGTCGACAAGCTGCCCGGCTTCTCGATGCCGGTGCCGGACTCCCAGGGCAATTTCGTCGTCGTCGAATGTATCGAGGCGGGCATCCGTCCCGAGGCGCTCGTCGCCGAACTCGGCGCCCACGACGTGATGATCCGCCAGGGCGCCTATCACACGCCCCGCTTCGGCCATCGCTTCGTCAAGGTGAGCACCACCGTGCCGGAGGCCTGGGTCCGCGACTTCGTCGATCTCCTGCCCGCCGCCGTCGAGCGCGCCCGCACCCTCAACGACCTCTCGTCTCTCTTCTGAGGAAGGAACCCACCATGCCCTTCGCCACCGCCTCCGACGGCACGCGTCTCTGGGTCGAGGAGGCCGGCGTCGGTACGCCGATCGTCTTCGTTCACGAATTCGGCGGCGACCATCGGGCATGGGAACCGCAGATGAACTTCTTCGCGCGGCGCCATCGCTGCGTCACCTTCGCGGCGCGCGGCTATCCGCCGTCGGACGTGCCGAGCGCCGTCGACGCCTATTCCCAGGCGATCGCGGTCACCGACATCCTCGCCGTCATGGACCATCTCGCGATCGAGAAGGCCCATGTCGTCGGCCTGTCGATGGGCGGCTTCGCCACCGCCCATTTCGGCCTCGTCGCCCCAGAACGCGCCCTTTCGCTCGTGATCGCCGGCGCCGGCTACGGGGCGGAGAAGCAGTTCGAGGACTATTTCCGTGGCGTCTCGCTCGACGTCGCCGACAATTTCGAGAAGAAGACCGCCCGCGTCTTCGCCGAGACCTATGCGCTCGGCGCGAGCCGCGTGCAGTTCGAGAACAAGGACCCGCGCGGCTGGCGCGCCTTCGCCGACCGCCTCGCCGAGCACTCCGACCTCGGTGCCGCCAACACCATGCGCGGCGTCCAGGCGCGCCGGCCCTCGCTCTACGACCTCGAGGCGGAGTTCGCGAAGATGCCGGTGCCGACCCTCGTCATGGTCGGCGACGAGGACGACCACTGCCTCCAGCCGGGCATCTTCCTGAAGAAGACCATCCCCGCCTGCGGTCTCGCCGTGCTGCCGAAGACCGGCCACACCCTCAACATCGAGGAGCCGGAACTCTTCAACGCCCATCTGCGCGAGTTCATCGCCATGGTCGAGGCCGGCCGCTGGCTGCCGCGCGATCCCCGCGCCATCGCCAGCCAGATCATGAAGACGGAGTGACGATGGCCGCCGCGACCGCCCGCCCCTCCGACGACGCCCTCCGCGTCGCGACCGCCGTCGACGGCGATCGCCTGTGGCGGCGGATCGAGGAACTCGCCGCCTTCGGCGCCCTCCCCGGCGGCGGCGTGAACCGGCAGGCGCTCTCCGAGGCGGAGGTCGCCGCCCGCCGCCACCTCCTGGCGATCGCCGAGGCGCGCGGCCTCGCCGTCTTCGCCGATGCCGCCGGCAATCTCTTCCTCCGCCTCGAGGGGCGCGATCCGGCCCTGCCGCCGGTCCTCTCCGGCTCCCATCTCGACACGCAGCCGACCGGCGGCCGTTTCGACGGCGTCTGGGGCGTGCTCGCCGCGCTCGAGGTGCTCGAAGCCTTGCGCGACCGCGATCTGCGGCCACGGCGGTCGATCGAGATGGTCGCCTGGATGAACGAGGAGGGCTCGCGTTTCGCGCCGGGCATGATGGGATCGGAGGCCTTCGCCGGCCACCGCGACCTCGCCGAGATCCGCGCGACCACCGACGCCACCGGCGTGACCGTCGGCGAGGCCCTCGACCGGCTCGTCGCCGCCCTGCCGCCGGTTCCCGAACGCCCGCTCGGCTTCCCCCTCACGGCTTACGTCGAGGCGCACATCGAGCAGGGGCCCCTCCTCGAGGCGGCCGGCCGCACCATCGGCGTCGTCACCGGCATCCAGGGCAAACAGACGATGCGCGTCACCGTCACCGGCGAGGAGGCCCATGCCGGCACCCGCGCCATGGCCGAGCGCCGCGACGCGCTGATGGGCGCGTTGCGCGTCGTCGACGCCCTGGCGAAGATCGCCGCCGAGGCCGACCCGGCGATGTTCTTCACCGTCGGCCGTTTCGACGTCTTCCCGAACGCCCCCTCGGTGGTGCCCGGTCGCGTGCGCTTTTCGACCGACCTCCGCCATGCCGAGACCGAACTCCTGCGGACGGCCGGCGCGCGTCAGCGCGAGCGGGCGGCGACCGCCGCCGCGCCTTGCGCCGTCACGGTCGAACCCCTGGTCGACGCCGCCGCCTCCGTCTTCGCACCGACTTTGCGCGCCCGCATCGCCGGGGCCGCCGAGGCCCTCGACCTCTCGGCCATGGACATCCTCTCCGCCGCCGGCCACGACGCCCGCCACATGGTCGATCTGGCGCCGAGCGCCATGATCTTCGTGCCGAGCCGGGGCGGCGTCAGCCACGCCGAACACGAATGGACCGACCCCGCCGACGTCGTCGCCGGCACGCGGGTTCTCGCCGCCGTCCTCTGGGACCTCGCCGAGGCGGAAGCCCCCACATCGATCGCACGAGAGGGAGAGAGCGCATGACGAACCCCGTTCGGAGGGTGGCCTTCGTCGCCCATTGCCTGCTCAACCAGAACGCCAAGGTCTCCGAATTCGCCCGCTGCGCCGGCGTCTTCTCGCCGCTCGTCGGCCGCCTCGTCGAACACGGCTGGGAGATCCAGCAATTGCCCTGCCCGGAGATGAGCTTCCTCGGCGTCTCCCGCTGGTGGCAGTCGCGCGAGCAATACGACACCGCCGGCTACCGCCGTCACTGCCGCGCGCTCGCGAAGAGCGTCGTCGACCTCGCCGAACTCCACATCGCCCACGACTACGACCTCGTCGTGATCGGCCTCGACGGCAGCCCGTCGAGCGGCGTGCGCCTCACCTCCACCAAGCCCGAATGGGGCGGCCGTCCCGAGGGCGCGATCGCCGGCGGCAGCAGCCGACGTCCCGGCATGGGCGTCTGGATGGAGGAATTGAAGAACGAATTCGAGGAGCGCGGTCACCCGTTCCCGCGCGCCACCGGCATCGCCATGGACGCCCAGGACTTCGACCTCGAGGCCGCCCTGGTCGATCTCGACGGCTTCCTCGACGCCGCCGACGAGACCACTGCCGAAGGAGCCCGCCCGTGAGACGCGTCGATCAGAGAAGCCTCCGCGTCGTCGTGCTCCCCGATGCCCTGGTCAATCCCGGCTCCCGCCTCAACGGCGGCGACGGCACCGGCACCCCCGATCCGCTGATCGCCGCCCTGGTCGAGGACGGCTGGGGCTTCGTCAAGATGCCCCCGCACGGGCTCGCCGCCACGACCGCCCGAGCGATCGTCGAGACCATCGCCGGCGATCTCGTCGACTATCTGAGACACGACCACCGCGTCGTGATCGTCGCGGTCGCCGACCTTCCCGGCGAAGGGGTCTGGCTCGACGAGCTCCGCGCCGCCCTCGCCCGCTGGAACACCGACCTGCCGCCGATCGCCCGCGTCGCCCGCCCGGCCACGGCGGCGGCGATCGACGCGGTGAGGGCCGCGTGATCCCGGCCACGGCACGCCTTCCGAGCCGAGCGCCGGCAGCGACGATCGCATGAGTTGTATTTCTGAAAAATAAACGCTTTGATGCACCCTCGATCAGAGGGGGACATCGATGTCGAAGAAGATCAGCGCGGTGGCGCTCGCCATCCTGCTCGGCGGATGCGTCACCGGGCAGACCACGTCGTTCCGCGCCGGCGCCGGCCAGATCGCCCTGGTGCGGGACGGCCGGCCGTCGGTCGCCTCGGACAAGGCCAAGACCAGCGTGGTTCTCGCGCCCTCTGCGCGTCAGGCTCCGGTCGGGGCGCGGCCCTCGCTGGTGGTGGCGATCCAGAACCGTTCCGCTCAGCCGGTCACCTTCCGCTTGGCCGGCGTCCGCGCCGAGCAGAGGAGCGGCGAGGCGGACGGCCGTTCGCTGAAGGTCTTCACCTACGAGGACCTCGTCGCCGAGGAACAGGCCCGTCAGGTCGCCGCCGCCATCCTGGTCGGCGTCGCCGCCGGAGCCAATGCGGCGGCGGCCTCCCATTCGAGCCGAAACCCCTACGTCTCCGCCTGGAATCAGCACGTCGCGACCCGGGAGAACACCGAGATGATGAGCTCGGTCGCAGCCCAGGGCAGCCTCAACCTCGCCACGCTCGAGAAGACCATCATCAAGGACAACACCCTGATGCCCGGCGAATGGTACGGCGGCGTCATGCAGATCGAGCCGCCCGCCACCTCCGGCCCGGAGCAGTCCTCGGCCTATTCGCTCGACATCGAGGTCGGCGGCGAGCACCACGTGTTCGAGGTGACGCAGAACCCGATCAAGAGCTGAGGCCGCCCTCCCCGCGCGCCTCCCCGTCGCGACGACGGAAGGGATCACGCGGCGGCGTCGGGCTCGGGGCCGAAGACGAAGACCTCGTCGCGATCGAGGCCGATGCCGACGCGGGCGCCGACCTCGACCGGCCGGCGCGGATCGGTGTGGATGTCGACGGGCCGCTCCCATCCCTCGATCGCCAGTGTGACCATCCGCCGCTCGCCGAGGAAGCGGGTGGCGAGCACCCGGGCCGCGAACACCGGCTCCTCCGCGTCGAGATCGAAGGCGTCGCGCCGGATGCAGACGAGCGCCGGCCCGTCGGCGAGCCCCGGCGCCGCGAAGGAGCCGAGCGGCGTCTCCGCCCGGCCGCCGTCGACCGTCGCCGGCACCTCCTCGAGATCGGCGAAGAAGGCCGCGACCCAGCGATCGACCGGCGCGCGATGGACCTCTTCCGGCGTCCCCACCTGGACGATCCGCCCGGCCCGCATCAGGGCGATGCGATCGGCGACCGCGAGCGCGTCGTCGGGATCGTGGGTGACCATCATCGCCGCCGCCCCGCCGGCACGCAGCAGCGCGGTCGTCTCCTCGCGCATGCCCCGGCGGAGGCGTTGGTCGAGATTGGAGAAGGGCTCGTCCATCAGCAGGATCGCAGGATCGGGCGCCAAGGCCCGCGCCAGCGCCACCCGCTGCTGCTCGCCGCCGGAGAGCATGTGCGGATAGGCGCGGCCACGATCGGCGAGCCCGACCCGAGAAAGGAGATCGGCGACGATCGCCTCGATCTCGCCCCGCGCCCGCCCGGCGAGACCGAAGCCGACGTTGGTGGCGACGTCGAGATGGGGAAAGAGGGCGTAGTCCTGGAACATCATGCCGATGCCGCGCCGCTCCGGCGGCTCCATGACGCCCGGTCCGGCGAGCATCCGCCCGTTCATGACGACGGTTCCGGCGAGCGGCCGTTCGAGCCCGGCGGCGATCCGCAACAGCGAGGTCTTGCCGCAGCCGGACGGACCGAGAAGGGCGACCACCTCGCCGGGGAGGATCGAGAGCGACACCCCCCGCAAGGCCCGCGTCGCGCCATAGGCGTGATGGACGTCGTCGAAGGCGAGAGCCGGAACGGATGAGGACGTCACGACGGCGCTCCTTCGGCGGCGGGGATCGTGGCGCGGCGGCCGATCCGGGTCATCAGGATGATCGGCAACAGGCCGAAGGCGACGATCAGGCAGGCGGCGAGCGCCCCGTTCTCGTAGGTGCCGCGCGCCGCCTCGCCGTAGAGATGGGTCGAGAGCGTCTCGAACCCCATGGGTCTCAAGAGCAGCGTCGCCGGCAGTTCCTTCATGCAGTCGACGAAGAGCAGCAGCGCCGCGCCCGCGAGCGTCGGCGTCATGAGCGGCAGATGGATCTCCCACATCACCGCGAAGGGGCTGCGCCCGAGCGTCCGCGCCGATTGATCGAGCGAGGGCGAGATCCGCTCGAGCCCGGTCTCGATCTTGGACGCCGAGAGGCGGAAGAACCGCAGCGTCAGCGCGATCACCAGACCGGCGAAGGAGGCGGAGAGGAAGAGCCCCGAAGGCGCCCCGCCGAGCGCCCCGCGCGCCGCCCGGATCACCGCGTCCACCCCGCCGTAGACCGCCAGGAGCCCGATCGCCAGCACCGTGCCGGGCACCGCGTAGCCGATCGTCGAGATCCGCAGCAGCGCCGTGTGGAGCCGCGATCCCGGATTGAGCCGCCGCCCCGAGACCATCGGCAGACCGACGACGAGCGCCACCAGCGTCGCCGCCACCGCCACCGAGACGGTGTTGAGCGTCTCCACCAGGATCTCGTCGGCGAAACCGGCGAAGGCGAGCCGCTCCTGCGCCTGCCGCAGGAGATGCAGCGCCGGAACGACGAAACCGAGCACCGCCGGCAGCGCCCCGAGCGCGAAGAGGCCGAACCCGGCGAGGCCCTCCACCCGGATCGGGTTCATCGGCCGGACCGCCCGTCCGACCACCGCGTAGCCGCGCGCGCCGCGTCCGAGCCGCTCGAACAGGAACAGCGTCGACACGAACACCAACATCGCCAGCGCGATCTGCGCCGCGCCGGAGAGATCGCCGCGATTGACCCAGGTCGAATAGACCGCCGCCGTCAACGTGTTGACCGAGAGGAACTCGGCCGCGCCGACGTCGTTGAGCGTCTCCATGATCGCCAGCGCCGTGCCGGCGGCGATCGCCGGGCGCGCGAGCGGCAGCGCGACGCGGAAGAAGATCCGCTTCCGGCTCGCGCCGAGCATCCGCGCCGCCTCGACCAGGGCCGCCGTCTGCGCCAGGAACACCGTGCGCACCGCCACATAGACGTAAGGGTAGAGGCCGAGACCGAAGATCAGCACCGCCCCCGGCAGCGTGCGCAGGTCCGGCAGCCGCAGATCGGCCGGACGGGCGATCCCGAGGAGCGCCCGCAATTCGGTCTGGAACGCCCCGACCGGATGCAACAGATCGAGCCAGGAATAGGCCAGCACGTAGATCGGAAAGGCGAGCGGCAGCAGGAGCAGCACCTCGAGCAGCCGCCGCCCGGGAAAATCGTGCACCGCCACCAGCCACGCCGTGCCGGTGCCCACCACCATCACGAAGACGGCGACCCCGAGGACCAGGATCGACGTCTCCCAGGTGGCGCGCGGCACGACCGAGGTGAAGAGATGACGCCAGAGCCCGCCGTCGCCCCCGGCGGCGATCACCGCCAGGGCGACGACGGGCGCGAGCGCCGCCGCGCCCGCCACGAGACCGAGGCCGAGAAACCCGTCGAAGGTCGACCCGACGCGGCGGACGCGCGGGGGAGGCGCGCCCGTCGCGGTCGAGCCGGAGCCGTGATCCGCGATGACGACCGACGTCATTGATCGAACCCGACCTCGTCGACGAGAAGGCTCGCCGCCTTGCGCCGGCTCGCGACCTCGGCGATCGAGACGCCGTCGACCGCGAGCGCGCCGAGGCCGGCGATGGTCGGATGGACGGTGGCGGCGCGGTTGACCGGATATTCGAAGTTCTGCTCGGCGTAGATCGCCTGCCCCTCGGGCGAGACGAGATAGTCGACGAGCTTTTCCGCCGCCGCCGCGTGGGGCGCGTTCTTGGCGACCGCCGCGCCGGTGATGTTCACATGGGTGCCGCCGCCGGCGAAGGTCGGCAGCAGGACGTCGACGCCGTCGCCCCAGGTCTTCTGGGCCGGCCCGCCCTTGCCCGAGCGCATCAGGCCGACATAGTAGGAGTTGCCGACGCCGATCTTGCACAGGCCGCCGAGAATGTCGCGGGCGACGTCGCGATCGCCGCCGGAGGGCTTCTTGGCGAGATTGGCCTTCACCCCGGCGAGCCAGGCCTTGGTCTTCTCCGGCCCTTCGTGGGCGATCGTCGCGGCGATCAGCGCGGTGTTGTAGGGGTGCTGGCCCGAGCGGATGCAGATCTGCCCCTTCCACTTCGGATCGGCCAGATCGGCATAGGTGATCGACTTCAGCTTCAACGCCTTGTCGGCCCACACCAGACGCGCGCGCATCGACAGCGCGGTCCACGACCCGTCGGCCGCCCGGAGATTGGCCGGCACGGCGGCGGCGACCGACGGCGAGGTGATCGGCCGCGTCACCCCCTTCTCGACGAGATCGACGAGATTGCCGACGTCGACGGTCATGAGCAGGTCGGCGGGCGAGGCCTCGCCTTCCGCCGCCACGCGCTCGGCGAGCCCGTCCTTGACGAAGACGGTGTTGACCTTGATCCCGGTCTTCTCGGTGAAGGCCTTGGCGAGCGGCGCGAACAGGCCGGGTTCACGGGTGGTGTAGACGTTGACCTCCTCGGCGGCGGCGGGAGACGCGACGAGGGCGGCGAGAACGAGAAGACCCGGTTTGAACATGCTCGACCTTTCCTGATGATGACCCTCCTCCTCAAACATACTTTGCGACTGATTGTCAATTGCATGCCTTTCGACCCCATGTCCGGCCTCGCACGCACCGGCCGGGATCACGAACGGCGATGTCCGCATACGCGCCGGCCGGCACGCCACGGGTCGACCCCGCCCTCGCGCCGATCCCCCCAGGCCACCCGACCGGCGCCATGCGCCCGCCGGGCCTCATGCGAGACCGATGCGCCGCTTTCTCGATCGATGGCTTACGACCCGACGGAAGCGACGCACCGACGCGCCCTTCCCGCCCGGACAGGTCCGAACACGCCGGCCGGACCCCGACCACTGCCGAGCGCACCGGATCGCGCCCCTCGCGATCCATCGCCCCGCGTCCCCGTCTCCCCCGTCTCCCTCCAGCCTCGACCCCATCGGATCGACAGTTATTGAGATTGATTCGCAGTTGCGTTAGCAATCCGACGATCTCCTCCGGCCGCTCGGGCCGGCCGGCTCCTCCGTCGAGAGAGAAAGGCGCGATGCAGACAGAACAGGCTCCCCAGCAGAAGAAACCGCTCCTGTGGCCGATCGAGACCCTCGTCGGCACCGAGCGCGAGGCGCACATCCGCCACGAAGGCCAGATCTATCGGCTCAGAATCACCGCGCAGAATCGCCTCATCCTGACCAAGTGACCGCCCCTCGCCGGCGCGCCACGACGGCGGCCGAACACCGGGACCTCCCGCGAAGCGCGGAGAAGACGAACGAAATCAAGGACACGCCACCCGAAGCGGGAAATTTCGTCCTTGACGTCATATTTGCGAATGATTAGCATTATCATAGCTTGATCCAGGCAGCCTCACGGAGCGATCCGGCCACCCACGAACGAGCCGATCACCGAGCCCCCGTCCGAAACGGAGGCTCGCTCGTTGGATTTGGGGAAGGCGACCGCCGGTCGCCGCAAGGGGCATCGAAATCATGTCGAAGAGTATCGTCACGCCCGCGTCGCTGCGGGATCGTCGGACCGTGTCACAGGTCGTGAAGCGATCTGAGCTGGTGGTGCCGATGGCCGTCGCCACGATCGTCGCCTTCGGCGGCTCGGCCGAGGCGCAGACCGCGCCGACCGAACTGCCGGCCCTGACCGTCGAGGCGGAAAAGGACGTGAGGAAGCCCGCCCGCCCCCGCAAGGCCGCGCCGCGCCGCGCCTCGCCGACCACGGCGCGTCCGGACGAGTCGGCCGCCGCCACGCCGGCCGCGAGCGAGACGGTCGCCCCGGTCGCGACCGCTCCCGTTCCCGGCGAGGGCGGGACCAATCCCAACGCCGCCCCGGGCGCGCCCTACAAGATCGACCGCTCCGCCTCCTCGAAGCTGGTGCGTCCGCTCGCCGAGACCCCGCGCACCGTCGTCGCCATCCCCAAGGAGGTGATGGAGGACAAGGCCGCGACCTCGTTCCGTGAACTGGTGCGCACCACCGCCGGCATCACGCTCGGCTCCGGCGAGGGCGGCAATCCCTTCGGCGACCGCATCTTCATTCGCGGCTTCGACGCCCGCAACGACGTCTTCGTCGACGGCCAGCGCGACAGCGGCGTCGCCGTGCGCGAGAATTTCGCGACCGAACAGATCGAGATCCTCAAAGGTCCCTCCGGCACGGTCGCCGGACGCGGCAGCGCCGGCGGCGCCGTCGCCATCGAGACCAAGAAGCCCTTCTTCGCCGATCACTACGAGGCGACCACCACCCTCGGCACCGACGCGACCCGCCGCATCGACATCGACGTCAACAAGAAGATCGACGAGACCTTCGCCCTGCGTGCGAACGGAATGTGGCAGAAGGCCGAGGTCGCCGGCCGCGATCAGGGCCGCGACGATCGTTGGGGCGGCCTCCTCGCCGCCACCTGGCGGCCGAACGAGACCTTCAAGACCACGGTCGACTGGTATCACGTCGACATCGACCAGCTCCCCGACTACGGCGTGCCGATGTACGACGGCAAGCCGATGACCGAATACGGTCTCTCGCGCGGCGCCTACTTCGGCTTGGCCAAGCGCGACTACCTCCACTACAAGCAGGACATCGTCTCCGCCAAGACCGAGGTGATGCTCGGCGACGGCGCCAAGTGGACCAACCGCCTGCGCTTCGGCTCGTCGGATTACGACATGGTGCTGGCGAAGCCCGGCGCCGCGAGCTTCGATCCGGTCACCGGCCTCTTCTCCGGTCGCTCCTCGACGACGTCTCACGTCCGCCGCAACGACAGTCTGGCGATGACCAACGACGTCGAGTTCCACGCCGACACCTGGGGCGTGAAACACACCTTCGTCGCCGGTTTCGAGATGATGCGCGAACACATGGTGGTCGGCTCCAAGCTCTGCTCGATCGGCTCGACCGGCTCGACGTCGACCTGCACCAACGCCGAGGGCGTGACCTACTGGTCCTATTCGAACATCTTCGACTTCGATTTCTCCAACCTCGACCCGGCGACGACCTACACGTCGAACCCGAACGAGACCACCGTCTCGATCGACACCAAGAGCCTTTATCTGAGCGACGCCATCGATCTGACCGACCGCTGGCGGCTCGACCTCGGCGCCCGCGTCGACGACTTCGAGGTCGAGCGCACCGGCGGCATCTCCCGCCACGACACGCTGCTCAACTGGAACGCCGCGCTGACCTGGAAGTTCTGGGACAATGCCACGCTCTACGCCGCCTACGGCACCTCGGCCAACCCGATCGGCGCCGAGCTGGACGTGACCAACGCCTCCTACGGCGGCATCGACGCCACCACCTCCGCCCTCGCCCCGGAGAAGAACACCTCCTACGAGATCGGCACCAAGTGGCAGCTCTTCGGCAATCGCCTGCTCGCCTCCGCCGCCCTCTTCCGCACCGAAAAGGACAATGCACGCGAGTCGGTCCGCTCCGGCAGCACCACCGTGTGGTCCGACGGCGGCGCCTATGTCGTCCAGGGCGTCGAGTTCAACGTCGCCGGCAAGATCACCGACCGCTGGAGCCTCTTCGGCGGCGCCGTCTTCATGGACAGCGAGGTGACGAAGTCGGCGGTCGCCGCCAACGTCGGCAAGCGGCTCGGCCGCAACGCCCACGAGACTTTCAACGTCCTCACCAAATACGAGGTGCTCGACGGCCTCACCCTCGGCGCCGGCGCGACCTACAAGAGCCGCGTCTACGGCGGCACTCTCGCCGAGGCGACCTGGTCGGTCCCGGCCGGCTGGCGCTTCGATCTGATGGCGGAGTGGAAGGTTCGGCCGAACGTCACCCTGCGCGGCAACATCAACAACGTCTTCGACACGGTTCTCTTCGAGACGCCCTACGAGAACGCCGCGCAATACGCCCACATCCAGCCCGGCCGGGTCGGATACCTCTCGCTCAACGTGAAATATTGACCCACCGATCCGAGCGGCGCCGGGCTCCCCCGGCCTCGCTCGGGCTCGGGTCGCCGCCGGATTGCGCCATGTTGATCACCATCCCCGATCTCCTCGACCCGCAGACGCTCGCCCGGTGCCGGAGCCGGCTCGCCGCCGCGACCTGGATCGACGGGCGCGCCACCGCCGGGCCGATCTCGGCGACGGTGAAGAACAACCGCCAGCTCGATCCGACCGGCCGCGACGCGGTCGAGATCGGCGCGGAGATCCTCGCCGCGCTCCATCGCGATCCGACCTTCCTGTCGGCGACGCTGCCGCTCCGGATCCTACCGCCGATGTTCAACGCCTATGGCCCGGGCGAATCCTTCGGCATTCACGTCGACAACGCCGTGCGCAACGCCCCCAGCGACCCGACCCGCATCCGCGCCGACGTCTCCGCCACCGTGTTCCTGTCCGACCCGGACGACTACGAGGGCGGCGAACTGACGATCGAGACGCCCTTCGGCGCCCAGAGCGTCAAGCTGCCGGCCGGCCATGCCGTGGTCTATCCCTCGACCTCGCTCCACGAAGTGGCGCCGGTGCGTTCGGGCGAGCGGATCGCCTCGTTCTTCTGGATCCAGAGCATGATCCGCGACGAGGGCGAGCGCACCCTCCTCTTCGATCTCGATCAGACCATCCAGGACCTGAGACTGCGCGACGGCGAGGGCGATCCCCACGCCGTCCGCCTCTCCTTCGTCTACCACAACCTCGTGCGCCGCTGGGCCGAGACGTGAGGCACCCCATGTTCAGATTTCCCCGCCTCGGCCTCTTCGTCGCCGTCGCCTCTCTCGTCTCCGCCCTCGCCGGTTCCGCCTCGGCGGCCGGCCCCGCCGCCGACCTGTCGCCCGTCGCCATGTTCCTCGGCGCCGATTGGGTGGTGAAGTCGGTGATGGGCGTGCTCGCCCTCGCCTCGCTCCTCTCCTGGACGATCTTCGTCGCCAAGATGTTCGAGTTGCGCGCCGCCAACCGCCACGTCGAGGAGACGATCGAGGCCCTGACCCGCGCGCCGCGTCTGGCCGAGGCCTCCGCCGCCTTCGGCCGCGATCACGGCCCCGGCCGCGCCATGCTCGACGCCGTCGCCCGCGAGATCGACCTGTCCGGCCCCGACGTCGACCGAGCCGGTCTCGAGGCGCGCGTCGCCTCCCATCTCGCCCGGATCGAGGCGGCGGTGGCGCAGACCATGTCGAGCGGCGTCGGCCTCGTCGGCACGGTCGGCTCGACCGCCCCCTTCGTCGGCCTGTTCGGCACGGTCTGGGGCATCATGAACAGCTTCGTCGGCATCGCGAAGTCGCAGTCGACCAATCTCGCCGTCGTCGCCCCCGGCATCGCCGAGGCGCTGTTCGCCACCGCCATCGGCCTCGTCGCGGCGATCCCGGCGGTCGTGCTCTACAACCGCCTCGTCCGCTCGATCGGCCTCTATCGCAACGCCGTCGCCGACGCCGGCGCCGCCGTGCGCCGCATCCTCTCGCGCGAACTCGACCGCGGCGGTCGGGTCGGCGCCGTCCGCGCGGCGGAGTGACGGCGATGGCGGGCGGACTTCTCCCCGGTGGCGGCGACGATCTCGGCGAGATGAGCGAGATCAACGTCACCCCCTTCATCGACGTGATGCTGGTGCTCCTGATCATCTTCATGGTCGCCGCGCCGCTCTCCACGGTGGACGCGCCGGTCGACCTGCCGGTCTCCACCGCCAAGCCGGAGCCGCGCCCCGACAAGCCGGTCTTCGTCACCATGAAGGCGGACCTCTCCGTCCTGATCGGCGAGACCCCGGTCGCGGCGGAGGCCTTCGAGCTCGAGATGGGGCGCGCCACGAAGTACGATTTCGACAAGCGCGTCTTCGTCCGCGCCGACAAGTCGGTGCCCTATGGCGAGGTGACGCGGCTGATGAACATGCTGCGCGCCTCCGGTCATCTGAAGATCGCCCTGGTCGGCATGGAGGGCGGCTCGGTCCCCGCCACCGCCGCGCCCGTCACCGCCTCCACCGCGCCGGGAGAAGGCCCATGACCCACGATCGCCTGCGCGACCCCGCCACCCGCGGCCGCTGGATCGCCGGATCCCTCGCCGCCCTCCTCCTCCACGCCGCCCCGGCCGCCGCGACCTTCGTCGCCTTCACCCCGAACGAGAAGGTGTGGGAGGACGTCGGCCTGCAGATGGTGGTCGAATTCGCCGACGTGACCGAGACCGCCGAGACCAGCGACAGCGTCGCCGAGGCGAGCGAGTCGCAGGCCTCCCAGTCGACCCCCGAGGTCAAGAAGTCGCTCTCCGCCGCCGGCGAGGACGATCTGCCGGAGACCGACGCCTCGCCCCGCAAGCCCGACGATCCCGATCTCCTCCTCGCCGAGAAGAAGACGCTCGAGCGCACCGAGGAGTCGGCCGAGCAACAGACGACCGAGGAGATGGCCCCGTCGCAGGCCGCCGCCGACAGCGCCGCCTCCGCCTCCGCCGCCGCCCCCTCGCCGGTCGAGCAGACCGCCGCCACCACCGCCGCGCCGAGCGAGGGCAGCGTCCGCGAGGCCCCGCCGACGCCCGCCTCCTGGGCCAAGGCCGTCATGGCCCATCTCGGCCGCCACAAGCGCTACCCGCGCGAGGCGCGCGCCTCCGGCGCCGAAGGCGAGGTGCTGGTGGCGGTGACGGTCGGACGCGACGGCCGCGTCGTCGCCCGCCGTCTCCATCGCACCGCCGGCTCCGCCGTCCTCGACGGCGCCGCCCTCGATCTGATCGACCGCGCCGCGCCCCTGCCGGCCATGCCCGCCAATTTCCTCGCCGATCACGTCGACGTGGTCGTGCCGATCCGCTTCCGGTTGAAGTCGTGACGGCGGCCGGAGACCTCGGTCCCTCCGACTTCGGCGCGGTTCCGCCGGGCGTCGTCTCGCTCGAGGATTGGGCGCCGCTCGCCCGCGCGCGGCTCGCCCCGGAGGCCCACGCCTATCTCGCCGGCCATGCCTGCGACGGGGTCACCGCGCGACGCAACCGCGACGCCTTTCTCGCCGCCGAGATCGTGCCGCGCCTACTGCTCGATCAGGATCCGGCCCCGGCCGCGACCCTGTTCGGACGGTCGATCGCCGCGCCGATCCTGGTCGCCCCGGTCGCCCATCAGGGCCTCTTCCATCCGCTCGCCGAACGGGCGACGGCGATGGCGGCGAGCGCGGTCGACACGATCCTCGTCGCCTCGACCCTCTCCACCCTGTCGCTCGAGGCGATCGCCGAGGCCGCCGACGGCGGCACCCAGTGGTTCCAGCTCTACGTCCAGCCCGATCGCGGCTTCACCGACGCCCTCGTCGCCCGCGCCGAGGCGGCCGGCTACGCGGCGCTGGTGATCACCGTCGACGCGCCCGTCTTCGGCGTGCGCAACGTCGAGCAGCGCGCCGGCTTTCGCCTGCCGGCGCCCCTCGCCCCGGCCAATCTGCGCGACGCGCCGGCGGACGGCGGCGACGGATCGCTCGCCGCCCTCCTCGCCCGGAGGCCGACCTGGAGCGACGTCGCCCACATCGTCGCGCGGACCCGCCTGCCGGTGCTCCTGAAGGGCATCCTCGACGTCGAGGACGCCGCCCGGGCGATCGATCTCGGCGCCGCCGGCGTGATCGTCTCCAACCACGGCGGCCGCGTGCTCGATCTCGCCCCGGCCGCGCTCGACCGGCTCGCGCCGATCCGCGACCGGCTCGGCGATCGCCCGACGATCCTCCTCGACGGCGGCGTCCGGCGCGGCGGCGACGTCCACGTGGCGCTTTCGCGGGGCGCCGACGCGGTGATGGTCGGCCGTCCGTTGATCGAGGCGCTCGCCGTCGGCGGCCCGCTCGGCGTCGCGCACGCGCTGCGCACCCTGATCGACGAATGGGCGATCACCCTGGCTCTCGCCGGCCCGCCCCGCCGATCCGATGCGCGAGATCAATGAAGTTCGCTCGACGGAGACATAAACTGGAAATACCGCCTTCGAGATGACGAGGTGTCGCCATGGACGCCATTCGCTCTCTGTCCGTCTCCGTGACGGTCTTCCTCCTGCTCGCCGGATCGACTGGTCTCGCGCTCGCGCAATCGGCGGGCGGATCCGACGGCAACGACTGGCTGAAGCAGCCCGCCCCGAGTTCGGGAAGCGGCGGCGCGGGTGGCGCGACCGGCGGCAGCGGCGCGAGCGGCGGCGGCTCGACGTCGCCCTCCTCCGGCGGCGCCGGCTCGGGCTGGGACCCCTTCAAGAACGCCCCCGCCGCCGCGCCCTCCCCCGCGCCTTCGCCGTCCTCCTCGTCCGGGGGCACCACCTCCGAGGGTGGCTACCTCACCGACAAGCACGGGACGTCCAAGGTCTTCAACACCCGCGACGCCCAAGGCAACATCACCGGCGGATGGATCGAGCACTACGACGCGCAGGGCAAGCTGATCGCCAAGGAGCCCTTCTCCAACACCCCGCCGCCGACCCCGGCGCCGACCGCCGGCACCACCGAGGGCGGTTACCTCACCGACAAGAACGGCACCTCCAAGGTCTTCAACACCCGCGACGCCCAGGGCAACATCACCGGCGGCTGGATCGAGCACTACGACGCTCAGGGCAAGCTGATCTCGAAGGAGCCCTTCTCCAACACTCCGCCGCCGACCCCGGCGCCGACCGCCGGCACCACCGAGGGCGGCTACGTCACCGGCAAGAACGGCACCTCCAAGGTCTTCAATACCCGCGACGCCCAAGGCAACATCACCGGCGGCTGGATCGAGCACTACGATCCCCAGGGCAATCTGATTTCGAAGGAGCCCTTCTCCAACACCTCGGCGCCGACGCCGCCGACCAACGGCCCCGGCGACTACGAGGTCGGACGGGTCACCGACAAGAACGGCACGACGAAGCTGATCTACACCAAGGACGCCCAAGGCAACGTCGTCGGTGGCTACACCCTGCAGTACGATCCTCAGGGCAAGCTGATCGGCAAGGAACCGATCAACGGCCTCGGCGTCATGAGCCCCTCGACCCTGCCGACCCAGGCGGATCTGCAAGGGGCGTGGCGCGGCACCTTCTCCGGCGGCGGCGCCTCGGGCTCGATGTCGATCACCGTCTCCGGCGCGGTCGTGCACGGCACCATCAGCGGCTCCGTCAAGGGCGACGGCGTCACCGGCAGCTTCTCCGGCGCCATCGACGCCCAGGGAACCTTCGGCGCCAACATGAGCGGCACCGTGCATTGGAACAAGGGCGTCGCCTTCTCCGGTCACCTCGACGGACGCTTCACCAAGGGTTCGGCCTCGGGGACGTGGACCGGAGCAGGTGGCCTCGACAAGGCGAGCGGCACCTGGCGGGCGACGCCCTGAGGCGCCGCGCCCCGAGATCGGAGGTCAGACGCCCATGACGAGGAGGAGCCGGTTTCTCGCGCTTCCGACCGCCCTGGCGCTGGTCCTCGCCGTCGCGTCCGGCGCCCTCGCCCAGTCCCCCGCCCAAGCCCCCACACCGCCGCCGGTCGACCCGATCACCACCGCCGTCGAGCAACTGCTCGACGGCGAGATCGGCCAGGGCTCCTGCCTCTTCGGCGCCCGCAAGAGCATCGGCATCTGGCCCTTCGACGCGGATCGCGTGCCGGTTCAGGCCAAGAGCGCGCAGCGGGTCTACGACGAGATCGTCGCCCGCCTCGTCGGCCGCCGCCTCCCCTGCCTCGACGTCCTCGACGGCACCGCCATCGGCGCGGTGATCACCCATCTCGACCGGACCGGAGCGCTGCAGAAGAGCGGCGGCAATCCCGTCGCCGCGCTCGAGGAGGCCAATCGCAAGGTCGACGTCGTGGTCATGCCGCAGATCTACGGCCAGGACGGCAAGATCGTCCTGACGCTGCGCGGCATCGAGCGCGCCAGCGGTCGCACCCTCGCCCTGACCCGGCCGGTGGTGGTGCCCGAGGTCTATCTGGTCGGCGATCTCGCCGATCTCGCCACCACGATGGACGCGGCGATCAACCGCGCCGCCCACCGCTTCGCCCTCGACATCGCCGATCTGCGCACGGTGCGGCTCGGCGGTTTCTTCTATCAGGACACCGCCGCCCAGCCGCCCGCCGGGCGCTACCTGCGCGATCGCCTGATCTCCGCCCTGACCGGCGAAGTGGCCAATCCGGTCTCCGGCCGCGCCCTCAAGGTGCTCGATCCGACCGGCGACGGCGCCGCCCCGGCCGAAACCGCCGAACCGATCTACGATCTGACCGGCCGCTATTGGCTGCGCGGCAATGCCGTCGATCTGAAACTCACCCTGCGGCGCGGCGACGGCGCCACCCACGCCTGGGCCGGACGCATCCGTCTTCAGGACTTCGCGGGCCTCGAGCTGCGCCCGACCAATCCCGGGATCGGCGCCGACGACCTCGGCCACGGCCCCTTCGCCTTCCGCCTGACGAGCCCGCGCGGCCGCACGCCGATCTATCGGCCCGGCGAGGAACTCACCCTCGTCGCCCGCTCGAGCCGCGACGCCTGGATCTGGTGCTTCTACGTCGATTCCGCCGGCACCGTGTCGACCGTGCTGCCCAATCCCTATCGCCGCACGCCCGACGCCAACCATCTCGCCGCCGGGACCCCCCAGTCGCTGCCGGATCCGAAGCTCGACCCGTTCCGCTTCGTCTTCAACGCCGACACCACCGGCGAGGAATTCGTCCGCTGCTACGCCACCAGCCGCGACGTCCGCAAGGATCTCCCCACCGCCTTCTTCCCCGACCCGCTCGGCCCCGTCCCCGGCCTCGATGCCGCCGGTCTCGATCTCGCCTTCGCCCGTCTCCTCGACGTCGAGGCCGGCTCGGCCGAGGTGACGATCAGTGTCGCGCCCTGATCGCGGCGGAAGTCTGAGATTTCGCCCTCTGAAATACCAATGATCGCCCGTTCGAGACTCCGCTTTTTTCTCGAACTTGCTCCAGGTCAACGACATCGCGAAAAAACAGAGAAACATTGGGACGCGCGAGCGCCGCGAAGACCTTCTCACCCGAAAGGAGGGAGCCATGGTCCGTTTCGACAGGAGAGAGCTCCTCTTCGCGGCGATGCTCGCCGGCGCCGGCTGGCCGACGGAAGCGGCAGCGGCCGGCGAGGCGGAGATCAATGCGATCATCCGCTCCCTCGCGCCGATCCGTGGGCAGGCCCCGACCGGGGGCTACGACCAGCGCTTCGACGCCGACCGGCCGCCGCCGCCCGAATATTACGGCGGCACCCGCGTCGAGCCGGACATCGAGGGCGAGACCATCGTCGTGGTCCCCTCCCGCACCGTCGATCTCGAGGTCTATTTCCAGTTCGACAGCGCCGCCTTGACGCCGCGGGCCCGGGCCGACCTCAGGCCGCTCGGCCGCGCGCTCGCCTCGCGCGATCTCACCCCCTATCGCTATCTCGTCGCCGGACACACCGACGCGGTCGGCGATCCCGGCTACAACCTCGATCTCTCCCGCCGCCGCGCCCACGCGGTGCGCGACCATCTCGTGAGCGCCTTCCCGATCGATCCCGACCGGCTGAGGGCGGTGGGCTTCGGCGACCGCCGCTTGAAACGTCCGGACGAGCCGGCCGCCGCGATCAATCGACGCGTCGAGGTGATCCTGATCTTGCCCGTGGCGCGCCGCCGTGGGCCCGACGGCGGCACCGACCCGAGACCCGGTCCCGACGGCAAGCCCACCATCCGTTGGTGACCCCCTCCCCCGACCGCCGCACGCGGCGGACGTCCTCCCCCCTCACCGCCTCCTACGGCGGGAGGTCTCCCCTCACCGCCGCGCACGGCGGGACTTCTCGAAGACAGGGAGATTGTCATGACGACTTGGTCGACCCTCCTCAAGACAGCCGCCACGGCCCTGGCGATCGGCCTCGCGGTCATGAGCCTTCCCGGCGGCAAGGTGCTCGCCGGCGAACAACCCAACCTCCTGGTGGTCGGCGAGGACGCCGACGAGGACACGGTTCCGCGCAATTCGCGGGTCTTCAACCGCGTCCTCCAGGCGATCCAGTCGGAAATGGGTCAATTGGGCTTCCGCGTCTACGACGAGACCGCGGTCTCCATGGGCATCACCAATCCCGGCCGCATCCGCCGGGTCGACGCCGAGGTGATCTCGGTCGCCCAGCGCGTGCAGACCCCGCCGATCGACGCGATCGTGATCTTCCAGATCTACGCCTCGGTGCAGCGCAACAACTACGCCGACATCATGGATCTGAACATCCGCATCCCCGGCCGTATGCTGCAGGTGCAGACCGGCCTCGGGCTCGGCAATTTCGAGGTCGCCTACGGTCCGCGCGACCTGCCGCCGCTGCCGCCCAACTGCAACCGCGAGTGCGCCCTCGAGCACATCGGCGGTCAGGCCAAGCAGATCGCCCACGACGTCGGCGCGGTTCTCGCCCAGAAGCTCGCCGCCCTGTCGCCGGCCCGCCCCGGCCCGATCACCAACCCGGCGGTGGAACCCGCGCCCGTGGTCGTCCCGACCGCGCCCGCGCCGATCGCCACCCCGGCTGGCCCGCCCAGCGACTGCACCGGCATGACCACGGCCTATACGATCGTCCTGCGCGGGTTCGAAAGTCAGGAAGTGATGCGGATCCAGGAATACCTGACCGCCTTCAAGGGCTATGACCACTATCGGCCGATCCGCTCGCAGATGCGCTACGCCGAATACTGGTACGAGTCCTGCATAGACTCCGCTCGTCTCGAGCGCAATCTCCACATGACGATGGAGCAGATGGGTCTCCAGGCGCGGATCTCGATGCGCGCCAATCGCTTCGAGCTCGACAAGATCGCCGCCCCGCAGACCCGTTGACGGGTCAAGCGATCGGTCTCGCCACTCTCCCTGCGAGACCGATCCCGCGTGAGACTCCGGCGGGGACGCCATCCGCGCCCCCGCCGCACGGCCCTCGGGCCGTCCCCGACACGCCCCTCGCGAAGGACGCCGGTCGCGAAGGAATCCCGTCGCGAGGAAGAAGGAGGCGCGCGACCATGCCGGCACACGACCTCACCCGTCGACACCGCGCGCGCCTCGGCGGGGTCCTCGCCCTCGCGCTCGCCCTCGCGCTTCTCGGCGCGGCGCCCGCCGCCGCGGGCGATCGCTTCGTCCTGCCCGGCGGTTCGAGCGCCGGCGGATCGGGCTCGCACTTCGTCCCGATGCAGCCCGATCCCGCGCCGGAGCGAACCGAGCCCTCGCCGGGCGTTTCGGAGGTGAATTGGCGGCGCTGGGAGAGTCCGCGCTACCGCTTCGCCATCGACGTGCCCGACGATCTCGTCCCCGATCCGGCCGCCTCCGATGCCGACGCCCTCGCCCTGCGCTCGCGCGACCGCCGCATCGACGTCCGCGTCTACGCGCGGCCCAATCCCGGCGGGCTCGATCTCGCCACCATGCGCTCGCGCACCCGCGCCGGCATGAACGGGGCGAATTTCGACTACGACCGCAGCTTCCCCGACAATTTCGTCCTCTCCGGCATCCACGACGGCCACGGCGTCTATATCCGCGTCCATCTCGCCGCCGACCGATCGGTCTTCACCTTCCTGGTGATCTCCCATCCGCGCAACCTGTCGAAGGCGGCCTCCGAGATGGTCACGCGCCTGTCGAAATCCCTGGTCGCGGCGCAGTCCGTCGGCACGACGCCCTCGCCCCCCGTCGCCACCGCCGCGAAGCCCCCCGAGCCGGCCCCGCCGCCGACCTCCGAGACCCCGACCACGCCCCGCTCCACCGCCGAACTCGAGCGCCTGAAGCTCCAGGCCGAGATCGAGCGGCTGAAGCTCGAGCAGTTGAAACTCTCCCAAGGCGCGACCGCGTCCCCGGCCAAGGATCGCGACGAGGCCGCCCCGCCCCCGCCGCCGGCCGGCCGCCGCGTCGCCCTGGTGATCGGCAACGGCGCCTATGTCGGCGTGCCGAAGTTGCAGACCCCGGTCCGCGATGCGACCCGCATGGCGGTGATGTTGCGCGGCCTCGGCTTCGAGGTGACCGTCGGCACCGACCTCGCCCGCTCGGCGATGACCGCCGATCTCGCCACCCTCTACGATCAGGCCAAGGGCGCCGACGTTGCCCTCTTCTACTTCTCCGGCCACGGCGTCCAGGTGAACGGCCACAACTACCTGCTTCCGACCGACGCCCGTTTCGACGATCCCCAGGCCGCGCTCGACATCGACGGTCGCGCCGTCGATCTCCAGAAATACATCAATGCCGCCGGCGGTGCGAAGACGGTGCTCGCCTTCGTCGATGCCTGCCGCGACAACCCGATCGTCGAGGAGAGCATGGCCAAGACCTTCTACAAGAGCGTCGGCGGCCAGACCAAGGGCCTCGCCGTGGTGCCCCGGGAGAACCTCGCCCCCGGCCAGTTCATCGGCTTCGCCGCCGACGAGGGCAGGACCGCCCAGACCGGCGTCGGTGACGTCTCGGTCTATACCGACGCCCTGCTGCGCATGTTGCCGACCCCCGGCGAGGACATCTCGGTCCTCCATCGCAGGATTCGTCTCGATGTCGAGAAGGCGACCGGCGGCCAGCAGAGCCCCCGCGCCGTCGACGATCTGCGCGGCGCGATGATCCTCTCGCCGCGCCGATGATCCCCGACGAGGCCCCCGCACCGCGCCCCGAGCCCCGTGCGGCGTGACCCTCACGCGAGACCCGCGACCGTCGCGGGACGGTGCGGCTTCAGCGTTTCAGCATGTCGTTGATGGCATCGGCATCGCCGCCGCCGGCCGGCCCAGCCGCTCCCGAAGATCCCGATGTTCCCGGCGCCTGCCCGCCGCCGCCCGGCGACCACGACGAACCGCCGGAGGGCGTCCACGATCCACCGCCGCCCGACGCACCGGAGGAACCCGCGTTCGCGGGGACGCCCCCGGACGTCGACGGGCTCGGAGCACCCGAGGTCGACGGCGTCGGGGAGGACGAGGAACCGGCGGTCGTCCCGGCCGCGCCGCCGTCGCTCGGCGCGACGGTGAACGGACGGTCGAGATCGGTGAGGCGCAGACCGGAATCGCCGACGATCACCATCTTCCGCCCGACGTTGGGCACGCCCGCCGCGAAGCCCATCATCTTGCCGGCATCGGTGTTGCCCTGCGCCTTTATCGCGGCATTGTCGACGATCCGCGCCTCGATGAAGTCGATCGCCTCGCTGCGGGCCGCCTCGAGGGTGCGGTGGGTCCCGCCCTTCGCCGGCTTCAGCCACAGCGAGAAGAAGATCCGGAAGAAGGCGTCGACGTTCTTGCCGACGATCGTCGTGGAAAAGCCGATATAGGCCGCCCCGCTCGCACCCTCCTCCACGCCGAAGGCGCGCGGCAGCGTCGTGCGGGTCTGGTTGTCGAGGGTGAGGCACCCGGCGATGACGACGAGGCGCGGGCCCCGTCCGACGACACGGCGACGCCGGACGATGTCGCCGATCGAGACCAGCCGTCCCTGATCGGTGCCGATCACCTGTGAATTGCTGTGGACGCTGAGATAGACGACGTCCGCCGCCATCATCCCCTCGAGCAGAGCCTCCGAAGAGGGTGCCGCGGCGAATCGCGCGTCGAGCCCGGAAAAGATGCTCTCGAAGACGCGCCGATAGTCCGGATCGTCCAACAGCGACAATGCGCCCGCGCCCGAGGCGACATACGCCCTCGGCCGGCCGGCGGCGATCGCCCGCCGCGAGAGGACCGGCGCCACGCCGAAACAGGCCGACATCACGAGACCACCGCGAAGAACGGCCCTCCGATCCGGCCGCCATGCCCCGATCGTCATCGCCCGCTCCTTTCGAAGATCGACCCGGCGCCCGAATTCCGACATGTCACTTCGATCGGAACGCTTCGCCGCACGATCTTTCTTCTTCACGTCGTCTCGAAAAACTACCGCGAAACGAAGCGGAAGACCATCACGAGACCTACGTAGATCACGCGAGACCACATCGAAAGACCACGCCCCCGACGCGCGCGGCATGACCGCTCCCGACCCGGCCGACGACCACTCCGCCCCCCCGCCGGCCGCGCACCTCGTACCGGCACTCATCCCCCTGAAAGAAAAAACCATCGTAAAAACCCTTACTTGAGCGCAGTGCAGCAAGAAATGAGGTGGGCGGCGCAGCATTGATTTGAGTTGCGCACCTCAGAAATTTGATGAAACTGGCGCCTGCGTAACGGACACCGAACCGAGGCCGCGTCGCCCGTCGACCGACCGCCCGGTTTCGCTTCCGGGGATCCCGACGTCCGTCGGACGCGCGGAAGACATGAGGAACCCGCCGGCCAACGGCGGACCTGCCCTCCAGGAGAGGGCGATCAGGAGGATCTACGAGATGAAACTGCTGCATGTGCTGGCCGGCTCTCTCACGGCTCTGACCGTATGCCTGCCCCTCTCGATGGCGAGCGCCAGCGAGGCGGCTCCCGTGATCGGCTTCTCCATCGACGACCTGCGCGTGGAGCGCTGGGCGCGCGACCGCGACTACTTCATGGCCGCCGCCAAGGAGCTCGGCGCCACGGTCTCCGTTCAGTCCGCCGACGGCAACGAGGAGAAGCAGGTCCGTCAGATCGAGAATCTGATCGCCCAGAAGGTCGACGCGATCGTCATCGTGCCGATGAACTCCAAGGTCTTCTCCGCCGTCGTCGAGGAGGCCCACAAGGCCGGCATCAAGGTGCTCTCCTACGACCGCCTGATCCTCAACGCCGACGTCGACGCCTACATCTCCTTCGACAACGAGCGCGTCGGCTATCTCCAGGCCGAGGCCGTGCTGAAGGCTCAGCCGACCGGCCGCTACTACATGCTCGGCGGCTCGCCCACCGACAACAACGCCAAGCTCCTGCGCGCCGGCCAGGAGAAGGCCCTGAAGCCCGCCGTCGACGCCGGCAAGATCAAGATCATCGGCTCGCAGTGGGTGAAGGAATGGAGCCCGACCGAGGCTCTGTCGATCATGGAGAACGCGCTCACCGCCAACCAGAACAAGATCGACGCCGTCGTCGCCTCCAACGACGGCACCGCCGGTGGCGCGATCCAGGCGCTCGCCGCCCAAGGTCTCGCCGGCAAGGTGGCGATCTCCGGCCAGGACGCCGACCTCGCCGCGATCAAGCGCGTCAAGGCCGGAACCCAGACCGTGACCGTCTACAAGCCCCTGAAGCTGATCGCCACCGAGGCGGCCAAGCTGACGGTGCAGATGGTCCGCAAGGAGAAGCCCGCCTTCAACGCCAAGCTCGACAACGGCAAGAAGCAGGTCGAGAGCCTCCTCCTGACCCCGGTCGCCCTCACCAAGGACAACGTGGATCTGGTCGTCACCGACGGCTTCTACACCAAGGAACAGGTCGACGGTAAGTGACCGTCCCGGTCCCGCGGGTCGCGCCTCGGCGTGACCGCGGGACGTTCGGATCCGCGGGCCGCGTCCGTCTCCGGCGGATGCGCCCCGCCCACCGGGACGCGCCCCGCCCCGGACGACGAGCGACCGGCAGCCCGCGGTCCCAGGGCCGCCTCGAGGGACAGACGATGGCCGATTATCTGCTCGAGATGCGTGGCATCACCAAGGAATTCTCCGGCGTCAAGGCGATCGACGGCATCGACCTGAAGGTCCGCCCGGGCGAATGCGTCGGCCTCTGTGGCGAGAACGGCGCCGGCAAGTCGACGCTGATGAAGGTCCTCTCCGCGGTCTATCCGCCCGGCTCCTGGACCGGCACGATCCTGTGGGAGGGCGCGGAGCTGAAGGCCCGCAACATCCGCGAGACCGAGGAGGCCGGTATCGTCATCATCCATCAGGAACTGATGATGGTGCCGCATCTCTCGGTCGCCGAGAACATCTTCCTCGGCTCCGAGCCGACCACCTTCGGCGGCCTGATCGACTACGACGCGATGAACGCCCGCGCCGCCGAGCTGATGATCCAGCTGAAGATGCCGGACATCAACGTCGCCCTGCCGGTGATGGCCTATTCGGGCGGCAAGCAGCAGCTGATCGAGATCGCCAAGGCGCTGAACAAGAACGCCAAGCTGCTGATCCTCGACGAGCCGACCTCGGCGCTGACCTCCTCGGAGACCCGCACGCTGCTCGACCTCGTCGCCGAGTTCAAGGCGCGCGGCATGGCCTGCGTCTACATCTCCCACAAACTCGACGAGGTCGCCGAGATCGCCGACACGGTCACCGTCATCCGCGACGGCACCCATGTGGCGACCCATCCGATGGCCGAGCTCACCACCGACAAGATCATCACCATGATGGTCGGCCGCGAGATGAAGAACCTCTTCCCGCGCGAGGACCACGACATCGGCGAGGTGATCTTCGAGGCGCGCAACGTCACCGTCTGGGACACCACCAACACCGAGCGCAAGCTGGTCGACGACGTCTCCTTCACTCTGCGGCGCGGCGAGATCCTCGGCGTCGCCGGTCTCGTCGGCGCCGGCCGCACCGAACTCGCCTCTCATCTCTTCGGCTGTTGGCGCGGCGAGCACACCGGCGCCATCCTGCTCGACGGCAAGGAGGTTCGCGTCCACTCGCCCCTCCAGGCCGTGCGCCAGGGCATCTGCATGGTGCCGGAGGACCGCAAGCGCCACGGCATCGTGCCCCTGATGGGGGTCGGCCACAACATCACCCTGTCGGTGCTGCGCAACTACACCCGCTTCGGCCTGATCGACGCCGAGGACGAAATGGCGGTGATCCGCAACGAGATCGACCGCATGCGGATCAAGACCGCCCAGCCCCTCCTGCCGATCGCCTCGCTCTCCGGCGGCAATCAGCAGAAGGCGGTGGTCGCCAAGATGCTGCTGCCGGGTCCGCGCGTCCTGATCCTCGACGAGCCGACCCGCGGCGTCGACGTCGGCGCCAAATACGAGATCTACAAACTGATCTTCGAACTGGCGAAACAGGGCGTGGCGGTGCTGATGATCTCCTCGGAACTGCCCGAGGTGCTCGGCATCTCCGACCGCGTCCTGGTGATGGGCGAGGGCCGCCTGCGCGGCGACTTCCCCAACACCGGCCTCAGCCAGGAACAGATCCTCGCCGCCGCTCTCGGCAAACAAACACGGGATGCCGCCTGATCGCGCGCGAACCCTGGTCGGAAGACGAACCATGACCCTGACGAGAAAAGACCTGAGGACGTTCCTCTCCTCCTACAAGATCGTCGCCCTTCTCATCGTCATCGCGGTGATCTGGGCCTTCTTCGGCTTCATGACCTATGATGCCGATCTCGGTGGCTCCCAGTTCCTGACGGCGCGCAACTTCTCCAACCTGCTGCGCCAGATGGCGATCACCGGCATGTTGGCGAGCGCGATGGTGTTCGTCATCGTCGCCGGCGAGATCGACCTGTCGGTCGGCTCGCTGCTCGGCCTCCTCGGCGGCATCGCGGCGGTGCTCGACGTGATCTACCACTGGCCGCTGGCCGGGACGATCGCGGTCGTGATCCTGCTCGGCATCGTCATCGGCCTCGGCGTCGGCTGGCTCACCGCCTATCAGGGCATCCCCTCCTTCATCGTCACCCTCGGCGGCATGCTGGTGTTCCGTGGCGCCGTCCTCGGGCTCACCGGCGGCATCACCGTGGCCCCGGCGTCGGAGGAGCTGAAGGTCATCGGCCAGGGCTATCTGCCCGGCGGCCTCGGCGACGGTCTCGCCGCCATCCTCTTCGTGCTCCTGGTGGTGACGGCCTTCCGCACCCGGGCCGGGCGTCAGAAGCATGGGCTGCCCGTCTCCTCCATGGCGGCGGAAGTCGCCCGTCTGGTGGCGATCGGCGCGGTCATCCTCGGCTTCGTCGTCACCTTGAACAGCTATCAGGGCGTGCCGGTGCCGGTGCTGATCCTGCTGGTGATCCTCGGCATCTTCACCATCGTCGGCAACAAGACCGTGTTCGGCCGCCGCATCTACGCGGTCGGCTCCAACCTCGAGGCGACGCGCCTCTCCGGCGTCGACGTCAATCTGGTGAAGATGCTGGTCTTCGGTCTGATGGGCCTGATGTGCGCCCTCGCCGGCCTCACCACCACCGCCCGCCTCGCCGCCGGCACGCCCTCGGCCGGCTTCGGCGGCGAACTCGACGCCATCGCCTCCTGCTTCATCGGCGGCACCTCGATGCGCGGCGGCATCGGCTCGGTCGCCGGCGCGCTGGTCGGCGCGGTGATCATGGCGAGCCTCGACAACGGCATGTCGATGCTCGGCGTCGAGACCTTCTGGCAGCAGATCGTCAAGGGCGTGATCCTGGTGCTGGCCGTGTGGATGGACATCGTCTCCTCCGGCAACACCCGCTGAGACCCTCGGGCGACACCCGCCGAGATCCTCCGGCGCCTCCCGCGACGGAAACCTCGCCACCCCCCGACCGCCCCGGTCGGGGGGTGTTTTTCTCGTGGGAACCGGCCCCACGGCGATCGTTTACCCGATCCGAACCTTCGCGACCTATACTGGAGCGAGATTCGCCATCCCGTTTCCGACAGGTGATGCATGCAAGCCCTCGAGTTCTCGTCCGAGCCGAAGCAGTCCTCCGACTGGGATGAACTCTCGACCTTCGATATGGCGCCGGTGTCGTTGTGGCTCGAGGACTATTCCGCCGTTCTCGTCCAGCTCGACGAATGGCGCGCCGAGGGCGTGACGTCGCTGCGCGAGTTCCTGCTCGCCGACGTCGAGCGGATCCGCGTCTGCACCCGGCTGATCCGCGTCGTGAAGGTCAACCAGCGCACGCTCGACCTCTACGAGGCCGACGACCCGATCCACCTCCTCGCCCGCCTCGACGACGTCTTCCGCGACGACATGCTGCTCTATCACATCGACGAGTTGGAGCAGCTCTGGGCCGGCCGTACCGACTTCTCGAGCTTCACCGTCAACTACACCCTGTCGGGGCGCCGTCTCGACATCATGCTGCGCGCGCGCCTTCTGCCGGGCCATGAAAAGGACTGGTCGCGGGTGCTGGTGGCGATCGAGGACGTCAGCGACCGTGAGACCGCGCGGCGCGAGCTCGCCGCCGCCGAGAGCCATGCCCGTGGCCTGTTCCAGCATTCGCCGGTGTCACTGTGGGTCGAGGACTTCTCCTCGGTGAAGCGCCTGATCGACGAGGTGCGCGCCTGCGGCATCGACGATTTCCGCACCTTCACCGACGTCCACCCCGAATTCGTCGGGCGCTGCATGAGCGAGATCCGGGTGATCGACGTCAACCGTCAGACGCTCGAGACCTTCCGCGCCGCCAACCGCTCCGAACTTCTCCTGCGCCTCCATGAGGTCTTCCGGGGATCGATGCAGGTCGCCTTCCGCGAGCAGCTGATCGACCTTTGGAACGGCAAGCTCTTCCAGCAGCGCGAGGTGGTGAACTACTCGCTCGCCGGCGAGGAACTGCACTTCATGATGCAGTTCTCGGTTCTGCCCGGCCACGAGGCGAAGTGGGATCTGGTCCAGGTCGCGCTCACCGACATCACCGCCCGCAAGAAGGCCGAGGCCTATCTCGAGTTCCTCGGCAAGCACGACGTGCTGACCAAGCTCTACAATCGCTCCTTCTACGTCGACGAGATCGCCCGCACCGAGCGCTCCGACCTGACCCCCACGACGATCGTCATCGCCGATCTGAACGGGCTCAAGGAGGCCAACGACTGCCACGGTCACGCCGTCGGCGACCAGTTGCTGCGCCGCGCCGGCGAGGTCCTGAGCAAGCTCGCCGAAGAGCCGGCGCGCGCCTCGCGCATCGGCGGCGACGAATTCGCCATCCTCCTTCCGGCGACCGACGAACGCGGCGGCGCCGCGATCATCCAGCGCATCCATCGCCTGACCGAGCTGAACAATCAGTTCTACGGCGGCCTGCCCCTCAGCTTCGCCGTCGGCGCCGCGACCCAGCGTCCCGGCGAACGGATGGAAGAGGTCGCCCGCCGCGCCGATGCCGCCATGTACGAGGCGAAGCGCCTCCACTACGCCTCCAAGGACAAGCCGCGCTGATCCCACCCGCCGATGACGAAAGGCCGCCGCGATCGCACGATCGCGGCGGCCTTCGCATGTCCCGAGCGGCGCCGGCCGGTCACAGGCTCCGCATCACCTCGCCCTCGAGGAACTCCTGGCGGCCCGAACGCGGCTGCGGATCGAGCCCCTCGGCGGTGGCGCGGTCGGCGACCTCGGCGAGGCTGCGCTTTCCGGCGAGGATCGCCTGCCCCTCGGCCCCGTCCCAACCGGCGTAACGCGCCTCGCGCGGCGCCGTGAGCGTGCGCTTCTCGAGCATCGCCGCGGCGTTGAGGAGCGCCCGGGCGCAGGCGTCGATCGAGCCGACGTGGGCATGGAGGAGGTCGGCCGGGTCGATCGACTGACGGCGGATCTTCGCGTCGAAGTTCATGCCGCCGGTGGTGAAGCCGCCGCCCTTCAGGATCTCGTGGAAGACCAGCGTGAGTTCGCCGACGTCCATCGCGAACTGGTCGGTGTCCCAGCCGAGGAGCGCGTCGCCACGGTTGATGTCGATCGACCCGAAGATGCCGAGCGCATTGGCGAGCATCACCTCGTGCTCGAACGAATGACCGGCGAGAAGGGCGTGGTTCTGCTCGATGTTGACCTTGACGTCGGCGAGGAGATCATAGCGCTCCAGGAAGCCGTAGACGGTCGCGACGTCGAAGTCGTACTGGTGCTTGGTCGGCTCGCGCGGCTTGGGCTCGATCAGGAGCGGGCCGTCGAAGCCGATCTTGTGCTTGTGCTCGGCCACCATGGCGAGGAAGCGGCCGAACTGATCGAGCTCACGCTTCATGTCGGTGTTGAGCAGGGTCTCGTACCCCTCGCGCCCGCCCCACAGCACGTAATTGGCGCCGCCGAGCCGCTTGGTCGCCTCGAGCGCGATCCGCACCTGACCGGCGGCATAGGCGAAGACCTCCGGATCGGGATTGGTCGCCGCACCCGCCATGTAGCGGCGGTGCGAGAAGAGATTGGCGGTGCCCCACAGGAGCTTCACGCCGGTCTCCTCGATCTTCTTCTCGAACACGTCGCAGATCGCCGCGACGTTCTTCGCCTGCTCGGCGAGGTTCGCCCCTTCCGGCGCCGCGTCGACGTCGTGAAAGGTGAAGAAGGGCACGTCGAGCAGCCGGAAGAGATCGAAGGCGACGTCGGCCTTGGCCTTGGCCATCTCCATCGGATCGACGCCGTGCATCCACGGCCGCAGGAAGGTCTCGCCGCCGAAGGGATCGCCGCCCGGCCAGCAGAACGAATGCCAATAGCACACGGCGAAGCGCAGATGCTCCGCCATGGTGCGCCCGGCCACCACCCGGTTCTTGTCGTACCAGCGATAGGAGAGCGGATCGGTGGCGTCCGTCCCCTGGAAGCGGATCGGCTCGAGCGCGCCGAAGAAGCGCGTGGCGGGAGCGTTCATGAACGAATCTCCTTGGCGAAGGGGGCGAGCCGGCGCCAACGGGCGTGGGTCTCGCGATGGAGCGCGGCGCGGGCCGCATCGGGATGGAAGGTTTCGAGCCGGCGCGGTCGGGCGCAGACGTCGGCGGGACGTTCTCCGGTCGCGGCGAGGCGGCCGAGCCGCGCCGCGCCATGGGCGGCGCCGACCGCGCCCTCCTCGACCCGGTGGACCGGGATGGCCAGTTGATCGGCGAGGATCTGCGCCCACAGCCGCGAGCGCGACCCGCCGCCGACGAGATCGATCTCGCCGATGACGGTGCCGGCGGCGGCGAGCGCATCGCGATTGTCGACCACCGCGTGGCCGACGCCCTCGAGCACCGCCCGCGTCATCACCGCGCGGCCGTGACCGCCGCCGAGACCGGCGAAGATCGCCCGAAGCTCGGGATCGTTGGCGGGCGTGCGCTCGCCGGTGAGATAGGGCAGGAACATCGCCTCCCCGCCCGGGGTGGCGTCGTCGCCGAGTTCGGCGAGGAGCGCCTCGGCGCTCGCCCCCGTCACCCCCGCCCACCAGGCGAGGCAGGAGGCGGCCGACAGCATCACCCCCATCTGATGCCACAGCCCCGGCAGCGCATGGGCGAAGGCATGGACCGCCGAGCCCGGATTGGGGGCGAAGCGGTCGGTGGTGACCCACAACACGCCCGAAGTGCCGAGCGACAGGAAGGCGTCGCCCGCCGCGATCGCGCCGAGGCCGACGGCGGTCGCGGCATTGTCGCCCGCCCCACCCGCGACGACCGGCGCCGAAGCCATACCCCAGCGGGCGCAGAGCGCGGGTGAAAGGCGTCCCGCCGGTGCCGAGCCCTCGGCGAGACGCGGCATGTGGTCTCGCGTCAGCCCGCAGGCGGAGAGGACCTCGTCCGACCAGTCGCGCCGCGCCGGATCGAGCCACAGCGTGCCCGACGCGTCCGACATGTCCTCGATCTTCTCGCCGGTCAGCCGCAGCCGCACGAAGGCCTTGGGCAGCAGTACGCAGGCCGTGCGCGCGAAGATCTCCGGCTCGTGCGCGCGCACCCACAGGAGCTTCGGCGCGGTGAAGCCGGGCATGGCGAGATTGCCGGTGATCGCGTGCAGGTCCGGCACGGCCGCCTCCAATGCCACGCATTCGGCGGCGGAGCGCCCGTCGTTCCACAGGATGCAGGGGCGCAACACGCGGTCGTCGCGATCGAGCAGCACCGCCCCGTGCATCTGGCCGGAGAGCCCGATCCCCGCCACCGCCGCGACCTCGCGCGGATGGGTGCCGGCGAGTTCGTCGACCGCCGAGATCGTCGCGCTCACCCAGGTCTCGGGATCCTGCTCCGACCAGAGCGGTCGCGGCCGGTGGACCTCGAGCGGCCGCTCGACCGTGGCGACGACCCGATCGCCGTCGACCAGGGCCGCCTTGACACTCGACGTGCCGATGTCGAGACCGAGATACATCGATCCGCTCCTCTCCCGATCACGCTCGTCATCCCGCCCTCAGGGCAGATTTTCTCGGATGACGATGTCGATACCGATGGTTTCCTGGGCGGTGGAGATCGGCTCCTTGCGCGCCAGCGCCTGGAGCACCCTCAGCGCCGATCGCGCCTCCCGCCCGGGGTTCTGCGAGATCACCGCGTCCATCGAGCCGTTGAGCAGGAACCGCCGAGTGTGCACCGTCAGATCGTGACCGACGAAGACCACCTCGCCGGTGCGCCCGCTCTCGGCGAGACCGGCGACCACGCCGGGCGTGCCCGCCCCGATGTTGTAGAGCCCGACGAGATCCGGCACCTCGGCGGCCAATTTGGCGGTGAGGCGGCGATTGGTCTCGTCGTCGTCGCGCCCCTCGAGCGGCAGCATCAGCTCGAGATCGGGAAAGTCGGACGCGATCACCCGGGAGATGCCGATGAAGCGGTCGGTGTGATCCGAAAGCGCCAGCGACCCCGCGATGACCGCCACCTTGCCCTTGCGACCGCCGATGAACCGGCCGATCAGCGAGCCCGCCGTGCGCCCGGCGGCGATGTTGTCGATCCCGACGTAGCGCGCCCGCTTCGACGACGGCACGTCGGAGACGAGCGTCACCACGTGGATCCCGGCCGCGACGAGATCGTCGATCGCCGCCCGCACCCGGGGATGATCGAGCGCCACCACGGCGAGGCCGTCATAGGTCGGGCCGATGTCCTCGAGGGTCTGCGTGAGGGCATTGGCATCGAAGACGTCGGTCTCGACGATGTCGACCCGGGTCCGCCGCGCGGTCAGCCAGGCGCGTTCCCGCACCACCGTCTGCTGGATCTCCTCCATGAAGACGTTGGTGCTCTTCGGCATCACGAAGCAGAAGCGATAAGTGAGGCCGCGCGCCAGTTCCGCCGCCGCCGCGTGGGGGCGGAACCCCAGCCGCTCGATCGTCTCCTCGACCCGCGCGACCGTCGCCTTGCGCACCCCGGGACGTCCGTGCAGGACGCGGTCGACGGTGGCGATCGAAACGCCGGCCTCGCGGGCGACGTCCTTCAACGTGGTGGATGAGGGGTCGATCTCGTCGTTCATGTCACGATGGATTGCGCAAAAATCTGAGGTGCGCAACTCAATTCGTCGCTGCACTGCGCCAGAGACCGCGCGGCAGAGCGAAAAAGCCTTGTCCGACGGGAGGATGGCTCAGTCAGTCGGCGAAGAACCGATAGGCGGTCCGATGCCGATAGCGGGCGCCCGGCCGCAGCAGCACCGACGGGAATTGACGCTTGTTGGGCGCGTCGACGAACCCCTGCGCCTCGAGGCAGAACCCGGCATGAGGCCCGTGCGCGATCCCGTCGTGCGCCGCACCCGCCGCGCCGAGATGGGCGGCGGTATAGAGCTGGAGCGCCGGCTGATCGGTCTCCACCTCGAGCCTCAGGCGCCCGTCCGGCGCCCACACCCGCGCCGCGAGCGCCACCTCCCCCGGCGCGCCCGAGAGCGCGAAGGCGACGTCGTAGTCGCCGTCGATGCGACGCGGGTTGCGAAAATCGTATTCGGTTCCCGCCACCGGCAGGATCGCGCCGGTCGGGATCATCGCCGCGTCGACCGGCGTGTAGAAGTCGGCCGCGAGTTCGAGCCGGTGATCGCGGCAATCGGCGCCGCCGTTCAGGGTGAAATAGGCGTGATTGGTGAGGTTCACCGGCGTCGGCGCGTCGCATGTGGCACTCGCCGAGATCTCCAGCGACGCCGCCCCGGTCAGGCGATAGACCACCCGCGCCTCGACCTGGCCCGGCCAGCCCTGATCGCCGTCCTCCGACACCAGCGACAGCTCGACCGCGTCCTCGCTCGCGCCCTCGAGCCGCCAGATCCGCCGGGTGAAGCCGACCGGACCGCCGTGCAGCGTGTTGACGCCGCCCTCGTTCACCGCCAGCCGAACCTCGCGCCCGTCGAGACGAAACCGCCCGCCGCCGATGCGATTGGCGCAGCGCCCGGCGATCACCCCGAGATGGGACGGATTGAGCCGATAACCCTCGATCGTCTCGTAGCCGAGCACCACCGGGCGCGGCGCGCCGTCGCCGACCGGCACCGTGAGCCCGCGCACCGCCGCACCGATCGTCACGATCGAGGCGACCGCCCCACCCGGCGAGCGCAGCTCCACCGCCTGGACCGCCTCGCCGTCGATCGTCCCGAAATCGCGGATGAGTGCCATGATCGTCGTCCGTCTCCGTGCCCCGGAAGGCGCGCCGTCGGTGCGCCGGGCCGCCGTTCCGGCCGTGCCCGCCCCCTGTCTACTCCCGGGAGCCGCCGAGGGGGAGAGGCGATCGACCGCAGCCGCGCCGAAGCCTCGTCCTGCCGGATCCCCATTGCATCGAGGCTTCGATGCATTATCTCGAGGTACGCCAATCGAAAATTTGCGGTGAGTAGGCTGCTCGCCCACCCGTCAGAGAGGACATGCCATGAAGACCCGCATCTTCGGCCACACCGGCGTCGCCGTTTCCGAAATCGGTTTCGGTGCCTGGCAGATCGGCGGCTCCTGGGGATCCGTCGACGAGGCCGACGGCCGCGCCGCGCTCCATGCCGCGCTCGACGCCGGCATGACCTTCGTCGACACCGCCGACGTCTACGGCGACGGCCGTTCGGAGCGAATCATCGCCGAGGTGCTGCGCGAGCGCGGCGGCGACCGCCCCTTCGTCGCCACCAAGGCCGGCCGCCGCCTCGCCCCCCACGTCGACGCCGGCTACACCGCCGCCAATCTCGAGGCCTTCGTCGACCGCAGCCTCGCCAATCTCGACGTCGAGCGGCTCGACCTCGTCCAGCTCCATTGCCCGCCGACCGAGACCCTCTACCGCCCCGAGGTGTTCGACGCGCTCGACGGCCTGAAGCGCGCCGGCAAGATCCGCGACTACGGCGTCAGCGTCGAGAAGGTCGAGGAGGCGCTGAAGGCGATCGAATACCCCGGCGTGGTGTCGATCCAGATCATCTACAACATGTTCCGCCAGCGCCCGGCCGGCCTGTTCTTCCGCGAGGCCGAGCGTCGCGGCATCGCCGTGATCACCCGCGTCCCCCTGGCGAGCGGCCTCCTCACCGGCAAGATCGGCCGCTCCACCGTCTTCGCCGACGACGACCACCGCAAGTTCAACCGCCACGGCGAGGCCTTCGACGTCGGCGAGACCTTCGCCGGCGTGCCCTTCGACGTCGGCCTGGCGGCGGTCGAGGAGATCCGCCGCGTGGTGCCCGAGGGCGTGGCCATGGCCGCCTTCGCCCTGCGTTGGATCCTGATGGAGACCGCCGTCTCGGTGGTGATCCCCGGCGCCCGCAACGCCGATCAGGCCCGCGCCAACGCCGCTGCCGCCGATCTGCCGCCGATCCCGCCGGCGACGATGGAGGCGATCCGCGAGATCTACCGCACGATGATCGCGCCGCACGTCCATCAGCGCTGGTGAACCAGGGCCGGGCGGCGTGGGACGCGCATGGGCGATATCCACGCCCATGCGACGGACCGTCATGGAACTGCAATGGGAAGGGTGTTCCTCGTCGGCATCGAACTCGCGCGGGCCCCGTCGGGCTCGCCCATTGACGAGGTTGCCATGCTGAAGCGCGCCCTTCTCGCGACCGTTCTGGTCACCGCCGGCTGGACCGGCGGTGCCGTCGCCCAGACCATCTATCCGCTCGATCGGGCGGAGATCCTCTCCGGCTCCAAGTTCGACCTCAAGGTCGAATTCCCCGGCACCGTCGCCGCCGACCAGTTGAAGGTCACGATCGACGGCAAGGACGCCGCCGAGGTGCTGGGCGCCAAGCCCGAGATCGTCGCCAAGGAGGACGGCCACGACCTGACCGCCTATTGGCTGCGTGGCGTGTCGCTGACCACCGCCGGCAAGGTGAAGGTCGAAGCCTCCGCCGGCACCGAGAAGAAGTCGGTCGCCTGGGAAGTGTTCGACACGCCCAAGGGCCGCGTCGCCAAGAACGTCATCCTCTTCGTCGGCGACGGCTTCTCGATCGCCCATCGCACCGCCGCCCGCATCATGTCGAAGGGCATCGTCCAGGGCCACTTCGGCGGCGAGCTCGCCGTCGACGACATGCCCTACATGGCGCTGATCTCGACGCCCGGCACGGATTCGATCGTCACCGACAGCGCCAATGCGATGAGCGCCTACACGACCGGCCACAAGACCTGCGTCAACGCGCTCGGCATCTACTGCGCCAAGAACAAGAACACCCTCGACCATCCCAAGGTCGAGACCATCGGCGAACTGGTGAAGCGCAAGACCGGCATGGCGCTCGGCGTCGTCACCAATTCCGAGATCGAGGACGCCACCCCGGCCGGCATCGTCGCCCACACCCGCAAGCGCTCCGACTTCAACGACATCGTCGAGATGTTCTACGACGTGAAGCCGGACGTGATCATGGGCGGCGGCTCGCCCAACTTCCTGCCGAAGTCGACCCCCGGCTCCAAGCGCAAGGACGACGTCGACTATCTCAAGAAGTTCGAGGAGGCCGGCTACGCCTTCGTCTCGACCAAGACCGAGATGGAGAAGGCGGTCGCCGACGGCAAGTCGAAGATCCTCGGCCTCTACAACACCGGCAACATCGACGGCGCCCTCGACCTGAAGTATCTCAAGAAGGGCTCCGTCTCGAAGTTCCCCGACCAGCCCGACGTGGTCGACGAGACCAAGGCGGCGATCGCCACCCTGTCGAAGAACCCGAACGGCTTCTTCCTGATGGTCGAGAGCGCCCGCATCGACAAGTACTCGCACTCGCTCGACCCCGAGCGCGCGCTCTTCGACACCATCATGCTCGACAACGCCGTCAAATACGCCAAGGACTTCGCGGCGAAGAACGGCGACACCATGATCATCGTCGTGGCCGACCACGCCCACCCCGTGTCGATCATCGGCACCTATGACGACGACCGTCCGGGCCAGACCCCGCGCGAGAAGCTCGGCACCTACGCCGACGCCAAGGTGCCGAACTACGGCCCGGTCGACGCCGAGGGCTATCCCACCAACATCGATGTCTCCCGGCGCATCGCCCTCGAGTTCGGCACCACCCCGGACACCTGCTTCAACGCCAAGCCCTTCATGGACGGCGAGAACGTCCCGGCCGTCGCCGGCGCCACGCCGAAGACCTATGTCGAGAACCCGAAGAACTGCGAGCGTCCCGGCGCCGTCCACATCACCGGCAACCTGCCCTTCGATGCCTCCTCGGGCGTCCATTCGGGCGACGACGTGCTGCTGACGGCGATGGGCCCGGGCGCGGAGGTCTTCCACGGCCGCCTCGACAACACCCGCGTCTTCCGCGCCATGGCGACCGCTCTCGGCCTCGCCAAGTGAGCGGACGAGCGAAGAAGTGAGGATGTCCATGTCCGATTCCCTCTCGGGATCGACCAGGATCGGGATCACGCGGCGGTGTTTCACCGCCGCGTGGTTCGCTTTCGCGGCTCTCCCCGGATCCGCCCGCGCCGCCGCGCCGACGCCGCTGACCTTCGACACGCTCTATTCCGAATTCGGCGTGCGCGGTCTGGTGTTCTCCCCGACCGTCAAGGCCTCCGTCGGCAAGCCGGTCTCGATAATCGGCTACATGGCGCCGCCGCTGATGGCCGAGGCGACCTTCTTCGTCCTGACCCGCGAGCCGCTGGCGATCTGCCCCTTCTGCCAGTCCGACGCCGATTGGCCCTCCGACATCGTCGTCGTCCGCCTCGCCGGGGCGAGCCCGCTGGTCTCCGCCGGCACGCGCGTCACCGTCACCGGCACGCTCGAGGTCGGCACCGCCACCGATCCCGACACCGGCTTCGTCAGCCAATTGAGGATCGTCGATGCCGAATATCGCCGTGGCCCCTGAGGCGCCCGCCCCGGCCGAGACGCTGACGCTCGACGCCGTCGCCGTCGTCCATGCCCGCAAGGGAAACGCCCCCTTCGAGGCACTGCGCCTCGATCGACTCGACGTCGCCCCCGCCACCGCGCTCGGCGTCTCCGGCCCGTCGGGTGCCGGCAAGTCGACGCTGCTCCACATCGTCGCCGGCCTCGCGCTTCCGAGCGAAGGCGCCGTCACCTGGGGGGCGACCCGGATCGACCGCCTCGGCGAAGGCGCCCGCGACCGCTGGCGGCGCGAGACCGTCGGCTTCGTCTTCCAGGATTTCCACCTCGTCGACGAACTCTCGGTTCTCGACAACGTGCTGCTGCCCGCCCGATTCGCCGCCTTCCGCGCGGCCCCCGCCCTGCGTGCCCGTGCCCACGCCCTGATCGAGCGCGTCGGCCTCGCCGATCCCGCCCGCCGGGCGGCGCGCCTCTCGCGGGGCGAGCGCCAGCGCGTCGCCGTCGCCCGAGCCCTCCTGATGGGCCCCCGCCTGATCCTCGCCGACGAACCGACCGCCAGCCTCGACGCCGCCAACGGCCACGAGGTCGCCGACCTTCTGGTCGCCACGGCGCGCGAGAGCGGCGCGACCCTGATCGTCGCCGCCCACGACCGCGACCTTCTCGCCCGCATGGACCGGGTCGTCGCGCTCCGCGCCGGCCGGCTCGACCCGGAGACGACACGATGAACCCGATCCCGATGATCCTCGCCGATCTGCGCGGTCTCAAATGGATCGGCGTGGTGATCGTCGCCCTGGTCGCGATCGCGGTCGCCGTCGGCATCGCGCTGGGCGCGCAGGAACGCGCCTTCCGCCACGCCTCCGCCACCGCCGCCAGCGACTTCCCGTTGGTGATCGGCGCCGCCGGCAGCCCGACTCAATTGGTCCTGTCGACGGTCTATCTCCGCCTCGACGCCCTCCCCCTCCTCGACGGCGAGACCCTGCGTCGCTACGGCGCCGACGAGCGCGTCGCCGCCGTCGCGCCGATCGCCTTCGGCGACGTCGTGCGTGGTCACCCGGTGATCGGCACCACCGCCGATTTCGCCTCCCGCTGGGGCCGCCTGGCTCCGAGCGAAGGTCGAATGTTCGCCGAGGAAGGCGAGGCCGTGGTCGGCTCGGCCGCGACCATCGCCGTCGGAGAGAGCTTCAGCCCCTCGCACGGCCGTGCCGGCAGCGCCGCGCACCCCGGCGAGGCCGATCCGGAGGAGAAGGCCCACGTCCACGGCGAGGTCCATTACACCGTCGTCGGCCGCATGCCGCCGACCGGCGGTCCCTGGGATCGCGCCGTGATGGTGCCGGTCGAGAGCGTCTGGGAGACCCATGGTCTCGGCAACGGCCACCAGGGCGAGGACCACATCGGCGCCCCCTTCGACGCCGAGAAACTGCCGGGCCTCCCCGCCCTGGTGATCAAGCCGAAGTCCTTCGCCGCCGCCTATCAGTTGCGCGCCGAGGGCCGCGCGAAGGGGCTCGGCGCGCTGTTCCCGGCCGAGGTCCTGGTCGAACTCTATGCCGTGCTCGGCGACGTCGGCCGGATCCTGAAGATCGCCTCGGCGCTCGACGACGGCCTCGTCTTCCTCGCCGTGACGGCGCTGCTCGTCACCGTCGGGGGCTTGCGCCGACGCCGTTACGCCATGCTGCGGGCGCTCGGCGCGCCGCGCCGATTCGTGCTGGCGACCGTCTGGGGCTCGGCCGCCACGCTGGTCGCGATCGGCTGCCTCCTCGGCCTCGGCCTCGGCTGGGCCGCCGCCGGCCTCGTCTCACATCTCCTGACCGCCGAGACCGGCCTCGCCGTGCCGGTCCGTCTCGAGGCGCCCGATTTCCTCTGGGCCGGCCTCGTCTTCCTCGCCGGCAGCCTGTTCGCGCTGGTGCCGGCGATCGTCGCCGGACGCGGCCGCGTCGTCGACGGTCTCGCCGGCTGAGGCCCTCGACAACCGAGGGCTGAGTCGCGGCGACGTCTCTCTCGGACGATCGTACACGAGACCGTCATGCAATCGTCGCCGGGACGTCACCGGGACCGATCAAGGTCGCGCCGTCCCATCCTGATCGAGGCTGCCGCGGCCCTTCGGCGCGAGCCCTCGTCTCCTCGAGGAAACGACGATGAAGAAGACCCTGCTCGCCTCGGCCGCGCTCGCGGCGCTGATGATCACGACCGGCGCCCAGGCCGCCGAGAAGACCAAGTTCGATTTCTGGTTCGGCCTCTCCGGCGATCTGGAAAAGCGCGTCCAGGAGGTCTGCGCCCGCTTCAACGCCTCGCAGAACGACTACGAGGTGGTCTGCACCAGCCAGGGCAACTACGACGCCGCCCTGCAGAACACCATCGCCGCCTTCCGCGCCGGCAAGCAGCCGACCGTGGTCCAGGTCTACGACGTCGGCACCGCCACCATGATGCTCTCCGACGCCTTCGTCCCGGCCTACGAGCTGATGGAGAAGAACGGCTACAAGATCGACTGGAAGGACTATATCGGCGGCATCGCCGGCTATTACGCCTCGTCGAAGGGCCAGATGTTCTCCTTCCCCTTCAACTCCTCGACGCCGCTGCTCTATTGGAACAAGACCGCCTTCGAGAAGATCGGCAAGACCGCCGCGCCGAAGACCTGGGAAGAGGCGCACGCCGACGCCGAGGCGCTGAAGAAGGCCGGTTACGAATGCCCGATCGCGATCAACGTCTCGCAGAACGAGAGCTGGCAGCTGCTCGAGCAGTTCTCGGCGATCCACGGCGAGCCGGTCGCCTCCAAGAACAACGGCTATGACGGCCTCGACGCCGAGCTGGTCTTCAACAAGACCAAGTTCGTCAAGTACATCAAGGATCTCAAGGCCTGGTACGACGCCGGTCTCGTGAAGATCAAGTCGAAGGATCAGGGTCAGGACATGGTCCAGGCCTTCGCCGCGGGCGACTGCCAGATGATCATGACCTCGGTCGGCGATCACGGCACCGTCGGCCGCACCGCCAAGGAAGACCTCTCCTGGGACGTGGCGATGCTGCCGGTCTACGAGGGCACCGAACGCAAGAACAGCCTCGTCGGCGGCGCCTCGCTGTGGACGCTGAAGGGCAAGTCGCCGGCCGAATACAAGGCCGCCGCCGCCTTCCTCGCCTTCGTCGCCGAGCCGGAGAGCGCGCTGTTCTGGTCGACCGTCACCGGCTACGTCCCGGTCACCGAATCCGGCTTCGCCTACATGAAGTCGCACGGCTTCTACGACAAGGCCCCCTACAAGGGCCGTGAGGTCGCCATCGCCTCGCTGACCGCCACCCCGCCGACCCCGCTCACCCGTGGTCTGCGCCTCGGCGGCTTCACCCAGATCCGCGCCGAGGTCGGCAACGGCCTGCAGGAGATCTTCTCCGGCAAGTCCGACGTCCAGACCGCGATCGACGGCATGGTGACCCGTGGCAACGCGATCCTGCGTCGCTTCGAGGCGACCTACAAGGGCAAGACCCTGCCCTGATCGTTCCCTCCCGAACCGGCCGGGCGTCTCGCGAGGGACGCCCGGCGCATTTCGCGGCCCGCCACTCGGCGCGCCGGTCGAACGAGCCGACGGCGGATCCATGGAAAAGCGCGCGACCTTCGGTCATTGGTGGATCGGCATCGCCTTCGCGATCCCGCAGATCATCCTGATCTTCACCTTCTTCTATTGGCCGGCCGGTCAGGCGGTCTATTGGTCGATGACCCTGCAGCAGCCCTGGGGCGGCGGCAACATCTGGGTCGGTCTCGACAATTTCCGCCAGATCCTGACCGATCCGCTCTATTGGAACTCGGTCGTCCGCTCCTTCGTCTTCGCCCTCTTCTCCACCCTCCTGGCGATGGGGATCGGCCTCGTCCTCGCCGTCTTCGTCGACCGCGAGCTGGCCGGCTCCAAGGTCTACCGGGTCGTGATGATCTGGCCCTACGGCATCGCCGCGCCGGCGCTGGCGCTCGCCTTCCGCTTCATGCTGGCGCCCGAGGCCGGCCTCCTCGCCTTCGTCAACCGGCTCTGGCCGGGCCTCTGGGATCCGGGCCTCGACGGCACCGACGCGATGATCGCCGTCATCGTCGCCTTCTCGTGGAAATACGTCGGCTACAACTTCGTCTTCTTCCTGTCGGCGCTCCAGGGCATCCCGAAGTCGCTGACCGAGGCCGCCGCCCTCGACGGCGCCGGCTGGATCCGGCGCCTGCGCGACATCCAGCTGCCGATGCTGACCCCGACCGTGTTCTTCCTCCTGGTGATCGACATCACCGAGAGCTTCCAGGACAGTTTCGGCATCGTCGACATCATGACCTCGGGCGGCCCGGCGCGTGCCACCGAGCTGATGGTCTACAAGATCTATTTCGACGGCTTCCGCGGCCTCGACTATTCCGGCGCCGCCGCCCAGTCGATCATCCTGATGATCCTGATCGTCGCCCTCACCGTTCTCCAGTTCCGCTTCATCGAGCGGCGCGTCCACTACAAGTGAGGCCCGCGATGATCGAGCGCACGCCCATCCTGAACGCCGTCACCCACACGGTGCTGTTTCTCGGCTTCCTCGTCGCGGTGCTGCCCTTCGTGGTGGTCGCGGTCGCCGCCAGCCACGATCTCTTCCACGTCAATCTGGTGCCGATGCCGCTTCTCCCCGGCGGCCATTTCTGGGAGAACATGACCGAGGCCTGGACCCGCGCCGACCTCGGCCACAAGCTCTTGAATTCGCTGATCTTCGCCGGGGGCGTCGCGGCCGGCAAGGTGTTCGTCTCGGCGATCACCGCCTATGCCATCGTGTTCTTCCGCTTCCCCGGCCGTCAGGCGATCTTCTGGGCGATCTTCGTCACCTTGATGCTGCCGCTCGAGGTGCGCATCGTGCCGACCTACGCCGTCGCCGCCAACGTGCTCGGCCCCTATCAGACCATCCTCGACGTGACCGGCCTCACCGATCTGATCGCCTGGATCTCCGGGATCCGGCTCGATCTGCAGTTCGGCCTGCTCAATTCCTATACCGGCCTGATCCTGCCGCTGGTCGCCACCGCCACCGGCACTTTCCTCTATCGCCAGTTCTTCCTGACCATCCCCGACGAGCTGGTCGAGGCCGCCAAGATGGACGGCGCCGGACCGATCCGCTTCTTCGTCGACATCCTGTGGCCGCTGTCGCGCAACAACGTCGCCGCCCTCGCCACCATCATGTTCCTGTGGGCCTGGAACCAATATCTGTGGCCGCTGCTGGTCACCACCGATCCGACCCACGCCACTGCCGTCACCGAACTGAAGCAGTTGATCCCCAATGTCGGCGGCGTTCCCGAATGGAACATCGCCATGGCCGGGACGCTGATCGTCATGCTGCCGACGCTCCTCGTCGTCGTCGTCATGCAGCGCTGGTTCGTGCGCGGCCTCATCAGCACCGAGAAGTGAAGGCGCCCTCATGGCCGACATCTCCATCCGCAAGGTCGCCAAGTCCTACGGCAAGACGTCCGTGGTGGAAGCGCTCGATCTCGACATCCATTCCGGCGAATTCATCGTCGTGCTCGGCCCGTCCGGCTGCGGCAAGTCGACCCTGCTCAGAATGATCGCCGGGCTCGAGGAGATCTCCGCCGGCGACATCGCCATCGACGGGACGATCGTGAACCGCCTCGAGCCGCGCGAGCGCGGCTGCGCCATGGTGTTCCAGAACTACGCGCTCTATCCCCACATGAGCGTCGCCGACAACATGGGCTATGCCCTGAAGGTCGCCGGCGTCGCCAAGGCCGAGCGCCTCGCCCGCATCGGCCGCGTCGCCGAGACGCTCGGGCTGACGGCCCTCCTCGATCGCCGCCCCGCCCAGCTCTCCGGCGGCCAGCGCCAGCGCGTCGCCATGGGCCGCGCCATGATCCGCGAGCCCAAGGTGTTCCTGTTCGACGAACCGCTGTCGAACCTCGACGCCAAGCTCCGCGTCCAGATGCGCATCGAGATCCGCAAACTGCACAACCGCCTGTCGGCCACCTCGATCTTCGTCACCCACGATCAGGTCGAGGCGATGACGCTGGCCGATCGCATCGTCGTCATGAACGCCGGCAAGGTCGAGCAGATCGGCACCCCGCTCGAGATCTGGCATCGCCCGGCGAGCCGCTTCGTCGCCGGCTTCGTCGGCATGCCGCCGATGAACTTGCTCGAGGCCACGGTCGAGACCGACACCCGCGTCCGCCTCGCCGACGGCACGCCGATCGACACCCCGCCCCTCGCGCTGCGCCCCGGCACGCCCGTGGTGATCGGCATCCGCGCCGAGGACGTCCGCGTCGGCGCGGCGGTGAACGACCCCGGCCTGGTACTCGCCGTCGACTTCGTCGAGCAACTCGGCGCCGCCGCTCTGGTCCACGGCCGTTTCGGCGGACACGATTTCGTCGTCACCGCCCCCGCCGCGCTGGCCGAAGGGGCGCCGGAAGGCCTCGCGCTCGGGATCGATCCGCCCGCCCTCCACCTCTTCGACGCCGCGACCGGCCGCCGCCTCGCCACCGTGAACGACGCCGCCGCCCTCGCCCGCCCGGCCGTGCTCGCCCCGACGGCGTGAGACGATCGCCCGCCGGCCTCCTCGCCGCCGTCACCATGTGACGGGGGCGTGAATGACCTCTCGCAATGCGCCGAGCGCCGGCCGGACCATACTGACCTCCCCACGAACGACGATGGACGCGGCCGATGATCGCCAAGACCAGGATCGTCGAGCATCTCGGCGAGGAGGCGCTGCTGCTGCCGCGCCGGATCCGCGATGCTCTCCTCGCCAACGACCGGGCCAAGGTGCGCATGAGCGCGCTTCAGGCCGCCGCCTCCCGCGCCTTCGCCCCGCTCGGGGCGCCGATCGATCTCGGAGACGAGGCCGTCCGCGCCGATCTCGATCCGGACCGCGTCCGCGCTCTGGTGAACGGCGCCGACGCCCGTGACGGCGATCGCTTCCACGCCCCCGGCCTCGACACGCTGCTCGCCGACCTCGCCGACGACGTCGAGACCATGGTCGCCGGCATCGAGGCCGGCGCCGGCCCGGAGGCCGCCGACTTCCGCCGCCGCTGGACCCGCCGCCGCACCGATTGCACCGCCCCGGGCGATCTTTTCGCCCGCGCCGCCGTCCTTTCCGTCACCGCCGCCCGCGCCGAAGGCGACGACAGTGTCCACCGTCTGGTGATGGACCTGCACAAGGCGCTGAACCGCCTCGCCGCCGATCATGCCGAGGAGGACGTCGCCGGCGCCCGCTGCTCCGGCCTCGGCACCGACGATCGCCGCGCCGTCACCGCCTTCATGAACGGCCTCGCCGCCACCCGCGCCCTCAAGTTCGACCATCCCGGCCTCGACACCACCGCCGCCCGCATCGGCGATCGGCTGGTCCTGCAGAACGACATCGGCACCACCGACGCCCATGTCCTCTGCGTGACGGTGCGCGACGACGCGGTCGAGCTCACCTACACCGACGTGCACCGCCCGCGCGCCCGCTTCTTCGTCTCGCTCTTCGACGAGATCGACGGGGTCGAATGGTCCGACCCCGACGAGCGCCGGGTCGAGGGCCTCGCCGAAGGCGACGCCTTCCATCTGGTCACCGCCCGCCTCGCCACCGACGAGCGCGCCCGCCGCGACGCCTTCCTGACCGCGATCGGCGCGGCGCTGGTCTTCCTGATCGACTGGAACAAGGCGCGCAAACAGTTGCAGCGCTTCGTCGACAAGCCCGGCGCCGTCGCCGTGCTGACCTGGGGCGCCCGCCGCCGCCACGGCCACCGCGCCTTCCTCGAGACCGGCGCCGCCGCCCTGGTCGAGGGCGCCATCCGCCGCGTCGCCGCCGATCACATCGGCTACGGCGTCCGCCTCGATCAGGCGATCGGCCGCGAACAGGCGATCGACTTCCTGCGCCGGGTCCTGGCGATCACCTCCGATTTCCTGCTCGCCGGCCGCGCCGACCGGCTGGTGCGCGACGCCGTCGACGCCGAACTGGTGCGCCGCCTGGAGCGCTCCGGCAGTACCCTGCTGCACGGCGTCGTCACCCAGGCCGGACTCGCCCGCTCGATCGTCGCCGCGCTCGACGAGGCCTTCCGCGAGCGCATCGCCGGTCGCGACGGCGCCGCCGCCCATGTCGCGGCGATCGCCAAACGGATCGAGGAGAAGGCCGACCGCCGTGCCCTCGACCTGCGCGCCGCCGCCGATCGCTACGGCGTGCGCGACGACCTGATGCCGCTGATCGACACGATGGAGGAGGCGATCGACGAATTGGAGGAGGCCGCCTTCTTCCTCTCCGTCCTCGCCCCGGCCGGGGTCGACGACCCCGTCGACATCCGCCTCGCCGGCCTCTGCGCCCTGGCGCTGCGCTCCACCGAGGCGGTCGCGCGCATGGCCGACGCCGCCGCCTGCGTGCCCGACGGCCACCGAGCCGACGTCGACGACGCCCTCGTCGCCCTTGCCGATCTCTTCGCCCTGGAACATGAAGCCGACGACGTCGAGCGCGCGACCATCGCCGCCGCCCTCGCCTCCGGCGCCTCCGCCGAGCGGATCGTCGCGGCGGTCGAATGCGCCCGTCGCATCGAGATCGCCACCGATCGCTTCGCTCGCGCAGGTCACCTCCTGCGCGGTCACGTCCTCGGCGATCTCGGCCGGCGCGGTCGCGACGACGCCCACCCCTGAGGGAGGAACGACCATGACCCGGCTCTTCCTCGTCGACGGTCTCGCGACCGAACCGCTCGATCCCGAACGGGTCGGCGCCAAGGCGGCCAATCTCGGCGAGATGGCCCGGCTCGGCCTCGCCGTGCCGCCCGCCTTCGTGATCCTCGTCGACCTCTGCGCCGACGTGGCGAGCGGCCGCAAGAAGGCGCTCGCCCAACTCGACGAACGCCTCGCCGAGGGCATCGCCTTCCTCGAGGCCCGCACCGGCCGCCGCTTCGGCGATCGCCGCCGCCCGCTCCTCGTCTCGGTGCGCTCCGGCGCCGCCCGCTCCATGCCCGGCATGCTGGAGACGGTGCTCGACGTCGGCGCCGACGAGACCACCGCCGCCGGCCTCGTCCGCCTGACCGGCAACCCGCGTTTCGCCCTCGATTGCCGCCGCCGCCTGCTCGAGGCCTATGCCGAGACCGTGCTCGGCCTCGATCCACGCCCGCTCGCCGCCGACCTCGCCGAGCGCGTCGCCGCCGAGGGCGTCGCCAGCGACCGCGATCTCGACGTCGAGGCCCTCGCCGACCACGTCGGCCGCTGCCTCCTCCATACCCAGGGCCGCGTGCCCGACGATCCGATGGCCCAGTTGCGCGCCGCCGCCCGCGCCGTCTTCGCCTCCTGGGGCTCCGACAAGGCCGTCGCCTATCGCCGGATCCACGGTCTCGACGACCTCGCCGGAACTGCCGTCACCGTTCAGGCCATGGTCTACGGCAATGCCGACGGCCGCTCCGGCGCCGGCGTCGCCTTCTCCCGCGACCCCTCGACCGGCGCCCGCGAGCCGGTCGTCGAGGTGTTGTTCGAGGCTCAGGGCGAGGACGTCGTCTCCGGCCGTCGCACGCCGCTCGACGCCCGCGCCTTCGAGCGCCGCATGCCCGCCGTCACCGCCGAACTGATCCAGGCCCTCGATCGGCTCGAGCGGCGCTGGTGCGACGTCCAGGACGTCGAATTCACCATCGAGGCCGGCCGGCTGTGGATCCTCCAGACCCGCGCCGCCAAACGCACCCCGCGCGCCGCCCTCACCATCGCCATCGCCCTGGTCGAGGAGGGCCTGATCTCGCCCGACGAGGCGCTCGACCGGCTGAAGGACGTCGACGAGGACGCCCTCGACGCCACCGGCTTCCTCGGCGCCGCCCCGGCGCTCGCCGTCGGCGTCGCCGCCTCGCCCGGCGTCGCCTGCGGCCGCATCGCCTGCGACGGCGAGACGGCGCGGCGCATGGCCGAGAGCGGCGATCCGGTCGTCCTGGTGCGTCCCGACACCTCGACCGCCGACGTGATCGGCTTCTCCGTCGCCGCCGGCATCCTCACCGCCAGCGGCGGGCGCACCGCCCACGCCGCCCTGGTCGCCCGCCAGATGGGCCGCCCCTGCATCGTCGGCTGCGCCGCGCTCCGCGTCGACGAGACCCGGCGGCGCGTCACCCTCGGCGAGGTCGAGCTGAGCGAGGGCGATTGGCTGTCGCTCGATGCCGATGCCGGCACGATCCATCGCGGCCGTCGCGACATCGTCCGCACCCGGCCCGAGGCCGAGATCGCCGTCTGGCAGGGTTGGAAGGCGGCTCGAAAGGCCGAACACGCCCATGCCGGCAAGCATCGCAAGGCCCGCGGCGAGGAGGCTCCGGCCTCGTGACCCCCGCCCCCCGCCCGAACGAGGCGGGAGCACGGGCCTGGATCACGCACCCGCCGTCGCCGCGAGATGAGCGTCGAGCCGGGCGAGGAACCCCGCCTTCGTCGCCGCGTCGACGAACGACGCCTCGAGACTGGTGCGGGCGATCCGCGCCGCCGCCGCCCGGTCGAGACCGAGCGCGGCGCAGGTCTCGACGTAATTCGCGCCGATCTGACCGCCGAAATAGGCGGGATCGTCGGAATTGATCGTGACCGCCAGCCCCGCCTCCAGCATCCGCCGCAGCGGATGATCCTCGAGCCGGTCACAGACCCTGAGCTTGACGTTGGAGAAGGGGCAGACGGTGAGCGGCACCCGCTCGCGCGCCAGCCGCGCCACCAGATCGGCGTCCTCGAGACAGCGCACGCCGTGGTCGATCCGTTCCGCGCCGAGGAGATCGAGCGCCTGGACGATGTAGTCCGGCGGCCCCTCCTCGCCGGCATGGGCGACGACATGGAGTCCGAGCGCGCGCGCCTCGGCGAAGACCCGGGCGAATTTCTCCGGGGGATGGCCGACCTCGCTCGAATCGAGCCCGACCCCGATGAAGGCGTCACGGAACGGCAGCGCCGCCCGCAGCGTCGCGAAGGCGTCCTCTTCCGAGAGATGACGCAGGAAACACAGGATCAGATCGCAGCTCATGCCGCCCGCCCGTGCCTCGTCGAGCGCCCGCGTCAGCCCCTCGATCACCGTCGCCATCGCGACGCCGCGCGCGGTGTGGGTCTGCGGATCGAAGAAGATCTCGGCCCGGATCACCCCGTCCGCCGCCGCCCGCGCGAGATAGGCCCGGCCCATGTCGGCGAAATCCGCCGCCGTGAGCAGAACGCTCGCGCCCGCGTAATAGATGTCGAGGAACGACTGGAGATCGGTGAAGGCATAGGCCGCCCTGAGCGCCTCGACGCTTTCATAGGCGAGCGCCACGCCGTTGCGCGCGGCGAGCCGGAAGATCGTCTCCGGCTCCAGCGTCCCCTCGATGTGGACATGAAGCTCCGCCTTGGGCAGCCCGACGAGAAAGGTCGCGAAGGCGGGATCGATCGCGGACATCGCATTTCTCCGGTCGTCGTGTCGCCCGATCATCGCTCCCGAACCCGCGTCTGTCGACACCCGATCGCCCCCACGCCGGACGAGACCCGTCCGGACCGCAAGCGCCGGATCGGAGCCGCAGAACGGCACGCGACGACACACGAAAAAGTAGAAATGTCCATCTGCTCGTCTTCGGCGTGAAATATTAATGAATTGTAAATTTCCATATTGCACGCGAAAGGAGGCAAGGGTTCAATCCCCCGTCCGGATCGTGGTGCCCGGGGGGATCGAGCCATGAGATCGTCCGTCTTGTTCGCATCGGTCGCCGCATGCGCCGTCGGGGGATGCACGACCCATCCCTCGCCGATCGACTTCGCCGGCGTCAGCACGCACAACATCGTTCGACACGTGCGCTGCGAGGCGCGCGACGCCGTGGCCCGGGCGCTCGGCGATTGGCTGGTCCACCGCCACTCGAACGACCCACGATCCGCCGAAGGCGTCGAGATGCTCCACGGCTTCGGCGAGCGGTTGATGGCGAACCCGCTCGAGCTTCCCGCCGTGCGCGCGGAATTGAAGCGCGAGCGGCGTCTCGCCTCGTTCTCCGAGGTCTTCGAGACGACGATGAAGACGGGCCTCGCCTACAATTTCGAATTCGACATCACCGAGAAGAACGACCTGTCGGCCGAAATCGGACTGACCCGCGCGCTCACGAGTTCCATCGGCACTCTCGGGGTGACGACCGCCCTCAACCGCAGCCGTCAGAACGTCCGCACCTTCGACACGTCCGACACGTTCGAGAAGCTCTGGGAGCTTCAGCCGCGCTATTGCGAGGGCCTCGATCTGGCCAGTGACGACAAGATCTATCCGATGGCCGGCAACGTCGGCATCGATCGGACCGTCGCCGCCTTCTTCTCCCTGGCGCTCACCGACAATCCGACGGCCAAACGCCCGTCGACGTCCTCGACGATGACCGAGCAATTGAAGTTCACCACGACGGTGAGCGGCAACCTCCATCCGTCGATCACCTACACGCCCGCGAACGCCCCGGTGACGCTGACGACCGGCAAGCTCCTGTCCGACAACTCTCGGACCGACATCCACAAATTGACGATCAACCTGACGGCGGCCGGGGACACGCGCGCGCTCCAGCAGATCGTCTTCCAGTCCTGGAATCGCTCCGCCGCCGCGACGACGCTTCTGCGGAGTGACGGGATCGACGCGGAGACCGCCGCCCGTGCCGGTCTCGCCACCTACCTCGGCAGAGAGATCAAGTTCCAGTTGGTGCAGTGACGGAGGGACGCCCCATGGCGACGACGAGACGGACACGCCCGAGCATCGAACTCACGCGATTTTCGGGCTTTTTTCGCAACGTGCACGGAAAGCCCGAGATCGAGGCCGCCCTCGCGGAGGCGGCGCGCGCCGGTAAGCTGCGGGTCACGGTGAACGCCTCGACCCGGCGCGAATTGAAGGCCCTCGCGGCGAAGCATCCGGAGCTCGAGCCGTGGATCATCGACCTCACCGGCCCCGGGGGGACGGGCGACCTGGACAATTGAGGTCAGGAAAAGGTGGGGAGGTGGTGGGCCCGGAGGGACTCGAACCCCCAACCTAGCCGTTATGAGCGGCCAGCTCTGACCATTGAGCTACAGGCCCGTCGACCGACCGGCCGCGATCGGAGCCCGCTCGGCCCCCTCGCCCGACGCCGGTCGCATCGGCTGCGTCCTCATCGCAGATCGGCGCTCGCCTGACAAGTCGAGACGGCGCGGACCACACGCATACGTCGTCTCCCCCACGCCCCACCGACTGAGCCCATCCCACGGCGAAACCACGCGAATCCCGTGATTCGAGCGGCGCCTAGCACAGACCTGGACCACTGCGCCAGAGCCCGGACGCGGTCTCGCCCTTTTGTGACCACTTTTTTCATGATACTTCCATATTGCACTGCACCCAAGACGGCCGGCCCCTCGGTCGTCGAGCGCCGTCGGCGCCGAAGAACGAGAGGTCGCACGGTTTGGAAAGTCGGAAGCAAGGCATCATCGACGCAGGAACGGGGCTCGCCCCCGCGCGTAGAGGCATCGTCGTCGCGGCACTGACCGCGGCCCTGGTCCTCGCCGCCGTCCCCCTCGCCATCGCCGAGCCGGTCGTCCCGACCCTCACCGTCACCGCATCGGGTGAAGTCACCGCCGTCCCCGACACCGCCCTCGTCACCGCCGGCATCGTCTCGGAGGCCCGCACCACCGCCGAGGCCCTGGCCGGCGCCGACAAGGCCGCCGCCGCCCTCCTCGCCGAGGCCGCCGCCGCCGGCATCGCCAAGGCCGACGTCGCCACCGCCGACTTCTCGGTCGCGCCGGTGTGGTCCACCCGCACCGGATCCGGCGACGGCCCCGCCCGCATCACCGGCTATTCGGTCTCCAACACCTTCACGCTCAAGATCCGCCGACTGGCCGATCTCGGCCCCCTGCTCGAGCGCGTCGTCGCCGGGGGATCCGACACCGTCTCCGGTATCGCCTTCGAGGTCTCCGACGCCGGCAGGCGCCGCGACGAGGCGCGTGTCGCCGCCGTCGCCGCCGCCCGGGCGCGGGCCGAACTCCTCGCCGCCGCCGCCGATCAACGGCTGGTGCGCGTGCTCTCGATCACAGAAGGCACCGCCGAACGGCCGATGCCCCGGGTCTTCGCCAAGGCCGCCATGAGCGCAGGCGCCGTGCCGATCGAGGCCGGAACCCAGACGATTTCCGCCGACGTGACCATGACTTTCGAGCTGGCTCCACGCGCGGCGCAATAGACCGACGAGACTTCCCCCCGAGGCGTCGCGGAGACGCGGGGGAACGACCGGGGCCGGCAGCGTGACGCGCCGCACCCGGGAGGCACCGGCCGACGTCCGAAACGTCGTCCGGCGCCCCACCGCCGATCCCCGCCCCGTCGGGAAACCGGGGCCGATCGGCGCTTCGAGACGGAGCACGAACCCAGACGGGCAAGGACCCGGTTCGTGCCGTCGCCACGCAGCGAGACGAGAAGGCGAGGATCGCCCCGGCTCGCTCCATGGACTTGGAGACTAGGGAATGACAATCACTCGTGACGACGTCGCTTCGCGACGCGGCGGAGCCGTGCGCTCGGCGTTCATCGCCTCCGGCCTGCTGCTCGGGGGCCTCTCGCCCGTGGCCGCCGCCGAAGGCGTCGCCTCCTTCTACGGTCGCTCCGAACACGGCGGCCCCACCGCCTCCGGCGAGCGTTTCGACATGCACGCCATGACCGCCGCCCATCGCACCGCCCGGCTCGGCTCGCACATGCGCGTCACCAATCTCCGCAACGGCCGCAGCGTCGTCGTGCGCATCAACGATCGCGGCCCCTTCGTGAAGGGCCGCATCATCGACCTCTCCCGTGCCGCCGCCGACCGGCTCGGTTTCGTCTCCTCCGGCCTGACCCGCGTCGCGATCGAGACCGTCGAGGCCGGCGCCGCCGAAACCCCGACCCGCACCGCCACCGCCGACGACGTCGAGACCACCGCCTCGATCGCACCGAAGGTCGAGCGCAAGACGGCCGCCGCCGCGTCCCGGAAGACCGCGCGCGAGAAGGCCGCCACCGAGAAGGCCGTCGCCGAGACCGCGCCGAAGACCGCCGAGACCACCCCGAAGCGCGATCACGCCGGCGAGGTCGCCGTCGCCCTCGACGATCGCGATCGCTATCTCATCGATCGGACCCGCTCCCGGAACTGACGGTCGACGGGCGCCACGCCCGGCGATCCCCGCCGAAATCGAAAGCCCCGGTCGGTCCGCCGCCCGGGGCTTTCGCGTCTCATACCGGGTTCATGACATTCGGACTCGCCCGAACGTCACGAGCGTTACGGCCCGGCCGGCCGGCGCCCGTTCGGGCTTGCCTTCGCGCACGAAGAAGGGCCGAACAGGTCGGAACTTCATACGCTCGGTCTCAGCGGTCGGTCAGCGCCAGCTTCGCCCCGAGCCCGACGAAGGCGGCGGCGAAACTGCGCCGCATCCACGCGAGCACCCTCGGCCGCGACATGACGTGATCGCGCAGCGAGGCCGCGAACAGCCCGTAACCGACGAAGACCACCAGCGTCAGCCCCATGAAGACCCCGCCGAGCGAGGCCATGGTGACCAGCGGGTGGGGATCCTCGGCGCGCAGGAACTGCGGCAGGAAGGCGAGGAAGAAGACCGACAGTTTCGGATTGAGGATGTTGATCAGGATGCCGTCGCGGATCACCCGCAGGTCGGAGCGCGCCGGGCTCGACGCCTCGACCGAGAGCCCGCCCGTCTCGCCGAGCATGCGCCACGCCATCCACAGGAGATAGGCGACACCGGCATATTTCACCATCGAGAAGGCGACGGCCGAGGCATGCAGCAGCGCCGCGAGCCCGAACAGCGCCGCCGAGAGATGCGGCACGATGCCGATGGTGCAGCCGATGGCGGCGACCACACTCGCCCGCGCCCCCTGGCCGAGACCGGCGGCGAGCGTGTAGATCACCCCGGCCCCCGGGGCGACGACGACGATCAGGGTGGTGAGGAGGAAGTCCCATCCGAACATGGTGCGGCTCCGCGCGAGAGTGATCGGCTCACCCTATCACCGCCCGAACGTCGCGCCAGCGGCCGTGGCCGACGCGGGCGCTCACGCCTCGCGCGGAATGACCCGCGGGCGGCCGTCCTCGTCGACGGCGACGAAGGTGAAGGTGGCGTCGGTGACCTTCTCCCGCTCGGCGGTGAGGAAGCGCCGCGCCCAGGCCTCGATATGGATCTTCATCGAGGTTCGCCCGATGCTCTCGATGTCGGTATAGACGCAGAGCACGTCGCCGACCTTGACCGGCCGGTGAAAAGTGAGCGTGTCGACCTTGAGGGTGACGACGCGGCCCTGCGCCTGCTCGACCCCGCGAATGCCCCCGGCCGCGTCCATCTGGGAGAGCACCCAGCCGCCGAAGATGTCGCCGTTGGCATTGGTGTCCGACGGCATGGCGATGACGCGAACGGTGAGTTCGCCGCGATGGGTCTCGGGAGTGGGAGCTTGTGGCATCGGAGGCTCGTAGGCTGTTGCGACGCCGAAAGCCTAGCGGAGCCGGCGGGCGGGCGGAACCCCGTCCGCGCGAACGACGGCGCGTCAGTCGAACAGCCGCCCGCCCGACTGCGCGATGATCAACCGCGCTTTGGTGAAGGTCATCTCCACCGCCGTGTCCATGTCGGTGAAACGATCGGCGCGCACGAAGCGATGCTCCTTCACCACCCCGCCGATCTCCTTGGAGATCACCCCACAGAGCTGGAACTGCCCCGCCTCCGGATAGGGCGTGGCGCGGACGGTGAAGCCGTCGAATTCGACGCTGGGCGCCGCCGCCGGCAGGGTCGGCGCATCGCTCGAGCGACCGAACAGGCGCTTGAGAAGGGACATGTGATCTCTCCGGGTCAGTGGCCGATCCTCCGGCCATCTCGTCGACGTAGGGCGGATTAGCGTAGCGTAATCCGCCACATCCACCAAAGCCGCCCCTGGCATCAGGCGACCTCGCCACCCCAATCCTCTGCATATGTACCCGCCGCCACCACGCGATGAAACGTCGAATACGGCCAGTCCCGCACCCGCGAGACCAGCCCATGGCGCATCGGATTGACGTGGCAATAATCGACGTGACGACCGAAATCGTCGCCGTCGCGGATCAGATGCTCCCAATAGCGCCGTTTCCAAATGCCTCGTTCGCCCTCGCGCCGCCGCGCGGTCGCGAGGGCAACGCCACCGAGAAGGCTCGTTCGATCAGACGCCAGCGCAACGGAAAGTCGGCGTCCCCCCCCCCCGGCAGCGTCCAGACGGCATGGATGTGATCGGGCAGAATCACCATGGCGTCGATGCCGAAGGGATGCGCCCGCTTCACCGTCGCCACGGCCGTCCGGAGGGCATCGATCCGCTCGACCAACAGCCGGCTCCTGCGGTCCGCCAGCGTCGTGGTGAAGAACCGGCACCCTCCCGGAACGAACAGGCGACGATAGTCGGGCATGAAAGGCGTCTCGGCGAGATACACGCGCAGGGTGCGCCTCGAGCGTGGCCGGTGCAATACGGCTTCGCCTATTGCACCCTACGCCGCCCGGCGGGAGTGACGAGCCGCACCTTCCCCGCGACGAAAAAACCCCGGCGTCGCCGCCGGGGTTCGATTCGCGTGCCACACACCGAAGCTCTCAATTGTCGAGGAACGACCGGAGCTTGCGGCTGCGCGACGGGTGCTTGAGCTTCCTGAGTGCCTTCGCCTCGATCTGGCGGATGCGTTCGCGCGTCACCGAGAACTGCTGGCCGACCTCCTCGAGCGTGTGGTCGGTGTTCATGCCGATGCCGAAGCGCATGCGCAGGACGCGTTCCTCGCGCGGCGTCAGCGACGCCAATACGCGGGTGGTCGTCTCGCGCAGATTGCTCTGGATCGCCGCGTCGATCGGCAGGATCGCGTTCTTGTCCTCGATGAAGTCGCCGAGGTGCGAATCCTCCTCGTCGCCGATCGGCGTCTCGAGGCTGATCGGCTCCTTGGCGATCTTCAGCACCTTGCGCACCTTCTCGAGCGGCATGGCGAGCTTCTCGGCCAGCTCCTCCGGGGTCGGCTCGCGGCCGATCTCGTGCAGCATCTGTCGCGAGGTGCGGACGATCTTGTTGATCGTCTCGATCATGTGCACAGGGATGCGGATGGTGCGGGCCTGGTCGGCGATCGAACGGGTGATCGCCTGCCGGATCCACCAGGTGGCATAGGTCGAGAACTTGTAGCCGCGCCGATACTCGAACTTGTCGACAGCCTTCATCAGGCCGATGTTGCCCTCCTGGATCAGATCCAGGAACTGCAGGCCGCGGTTCGTATATTTCTTGGCGATCGAGATGACGAGACGCAGGTTCGCCTCGACCATCTCCTTCTTCGCCTGACGGGCCTCGCGCTCGCCCTTCTGCACCATGTGGACGATGCGGCGGAACTCGACGATCTCGAGCCCGGTCTCGGAGGCGAGGTTCTGGATCGCGCCCCGGAACTCCTTGATCGTGTCGCCCTCGTTCTTGACGAAGTCGCGCCAGCCGCGCGTGCCGAGATTGGCGACGCGGCGCAGCCAGTGCGGATCGAGCTCGGAGCCCTGATAGTTCTTGAGGAAGTCCTCGCGGCCGACGCCGAAGCTCTCGGCGAGGCGCAGGAGACGGCCCTCGAAGCCCATCAGCTTCTTGTTGATGTCGTAGAGCTGCTCGACGAGGCTGTCGATACGCGCCTGATTGAGCGACAGGCTCTTCACCTGGAGGATCAGATCCTCCTTGAGCTTCTTGTAGCGGCGCTCCTGGGAGGGCGACAGCGTCTCGCTCTTGAGGCGTCCCTCGACCAGCTGTTCCTGGAGACGGGCGAGCTTCTTGTAGTCGTCGGCGATGAGATCGAAGATCTCCAGCACCTTCGGCTTCAGTTCCGCTTCCATGGCCGACAGGGAGACGTTGCCCTCCATGTCGTCCTCGCCGTCCTCGGAGGCCTCCGGCTCGGGCGGCTCCTCCTCGGCCTCGGTCGTCTCCTCGTCGACGGGAACCATCGGCGGGCCGGCGTTCTTGCCGTCGGGACCGGCGTAGGTCGCCTCGAGATCGATGATCTCGCGCAGCAGAATCTTGCCTTCGTTGAGCTCGTCGCGCCAGATGATGATCGCCTGGAGGGTCAGCGGGCTCTCGCAGAGACCGGCGATCATCGCCTCGCGGCCGGCCTCGATGCGCTTGGCGATGGCGATTTCGCCCTCGCGCGACAGAAGCTCGACCGAGCCCATCTCGCGCAGATACATGCGCACCGGATCGTCGGTGCGGTCGGCGGGCTCGCGCGCCGTGGTGGTGCGCGCCGGCACCGCCGAGGCGGTCTCGACGAGGTCGGTGCTCTCCGGCTCGTCGTCCTCGCCCTTGGCCTCGCCCTCGTGCTCCTCGGCCTCTTCCGTCTCGACGACGTTGATCCCCATCTCGTTGAGCATGGCGAGGATGTCCTCGATCTGCTCGGAGGCGACCTGTTCGGAGGGAAGCACCTCGTTGAGTTCGTCATAGGTGACGAAGCCGCGCTTCTTGGCGAGCTTGATCATCCTCTTGACGGCGGCATCCGACAGGTCGAGCAGCGGGCCGTCCTGCGTCTCGGGAGCCTGGACCTCCGTCTCTTCCTGCTCGCCGGCCTTGGTCGCCATGAAACGTCTCCTGAAACTGGCCCGCGCCCGCCGACGCCCGCCCCGCCCTCGCGACGGCCGTGTGGGCCCACGGCGGCGAGGGGAGCTACGATGTCGACGTGGCCCGGATGTCTGGACTACGGTGCTTGTCTTAAGCTCCGATTAACTCTGCTCGATCGAAGCGCCGGCCCGTCTCCGCTTCGCAAGAACGCTCCGAAGAGGCTCCGAAACGGCGAGGACCGACGTTGAGAAACGCCCGCTCGTAAGGACCTCGTCCGCCCGCGCACACGTTGCGGCGCCGATGCGAGAGAGACCCTGTGGGTTATTTAACGGGCGAATCGCTTTCTGCAAGGGTGATTCGTCGCATGATTCGCGCCCGCATGCGAATCATGCCGTCGGCGCGGCGGCGGAATTCCGCCCCGATTGCCCGAGACGGCCCGACTTGCGGCAACCCGTTCCTCACCCGTGCCCGCCGCCGGCGGCGATGCCGCCGCGCGGCCCGTCGCCCTGAGCGCGGCGAATTTCCTTGGCCTCTTCCGCCAATTCCTGCTCGCGCCGGCCGAATTCTTCCTTGCGCTTGGCGATGTCGCGCGACAGGCCCAGGATCCGCGCCTCCAGCGCCTCGTCGACCTCCGCGCCGATGCCCGCCACCTCGCGCTCGAGGTCGCGCTCCATCTGCCGGAGTTCCAACCGATCGAGGAAATGCCACAGACACCCCTCGACCCAGGCCTCCGGCGGATGGTGCCGCAGCACCTTGAAACGCGTGCGCAGATGCCCGCCGCTCGGCTCGATCACCCGGCCGCTCTCGTCGGTGATCTCCGCCCCGTGCAACTCCTCGAGCAGGAAGAAGAAGCGCGGATCGATCCCGTCGTAGAAAGAGGAGACGGAGAGATCGGAGACCTCGGTCGCCATCCGATGCAATTCGCGCTTGAAGGCTTCGTGCGGCTCGAGCCCGAAGTCGAGCGCCAGCACCCGCTCCGCCGCCGCCTCGAAGAGATCGGGATATTCGACGCAGAGCCCGAGCACGACCCGCTCGAGCCCGACGAGATCGCCGCCCGGCATCGGCGGCATCGGCTGCGCCACCGGCACCCCGGCGCGCCCGCCACGTCCTCCACGACTGTCGCCGCGCTCCGAGGTCCAGAACAGATTGGAGAGCTTCAGCCGGAACCGGAGTTGATAGGCGCGTTGAACCCGGTTGTCCTTGATCTCGTGGACGAGATCCTCGAGCCGCTTCTCGAGCGCCGCCTTGCGCTCGGGCGTGTCGATCGCGGTGCCTTGCGTCTCGCGGTCCCACAGCACGTCGGCGAGCGGCACCGCGCGCGCCATTTCGGCGCGGAACGCCTCCGCCCCACCCGATTGGACGAGATCGTCGGGATCCTTGCCGTCGGGCAGGAACACGAAATTGAAGGAGAAGCCCGACTTCAGATGCGGCAGGATCCGGTCGATCGCCCGATGCGCCGCTTTCACGCCGGCCCGGTCGCCGTCGAAACAGACGAGTGGCTCGGCGGCGAAGCGCCACATGCGCTGGATCTGCTCCTCGGTGAAGGCGGTGCCGAGCGTCGCCACCACCGCCGGGATCCCCGCCTGCCACACCGCGATCGCGTCGAGATAGCCCTCGACCACGATCACCGAGCCCTGATCATAGGCCGCCGCCTTGGCGCGGTGACCGTTGAACAGCATGAAGCCCTTGTGGAAGAGCTCGGTCTCCGGCGAATTGAGGTACTTCGGATTGTCGTCTGCCGACAGCGCCCGCCCGCCGAAGGCGACGACGCGCCCGCGCTCGTCCTGGATCGGGATCATCAGGCGATTGCGGAAGCGGTCATAGGTCGCCCGGCCGTCGTCGGGCTTGATCAGGAGCCCGGCCTCGACCATCGCCGCCTCGTCGACGCCCTTGGCGAGGAGATGCCGCTTCAGGGCCTCGCGCTCGCCCGGCGCATAGCCGATCCGGAATTCCTTGACGGTGCGCGGCTCGAGCCGCCGGCGCTCCACATAGGTGCGAGCCGCCGCCCCCACCGCGAGCTTCAGATTGTCCTCGAAGAACCGCGCAGCCATCTCGCAGACGTCGGCGAGACTGGCGCGCAACTGCTCGCGCTTCTCCTCGCGGACGTCGGGCTTCGGCAGCGGCACCCCGCTTTCCGCCGCCAACCGCTCGACGGCCTCCGGAAAGGACAGCCCCTCGGTCTCCATCAGGAAGCGGAACACGTCGCCGTGCTTGCCGGAGGAGAAGCAGTGATAGAAGCCCTTCTGATCGTTGACGAAGAAGGACGGCGTCTTCTCGGGATTGAACGGCGACAGCCCGGCGAACTCGCGCCCCTGCCGTTTCAACCGCACGCGCCGCCCCACGACCTCCGAAACCGGAAGCCGCGCGCGGATCTCGTCGAGGATGTGCGGAGGGTACTTCATGGGGGGAGTATAGGGGATCGAGCGGCCGGATGCGACGGCAGGCAAATTGCTCTGCCCTTGAAAATCAGGAAACACAACTGTATATACAATTCCGTTCGCCGGAGACGGCGTGCATCAACAAGAAAAGAGATCGAAAGGAACACGCATGCTTCGAAACCGCAGCATCGCGGGAGGCACCCCGTAAAGGCCGTGCCCCCCGTGTGGAGGCCATATGGACGACCATCACGATAATTCACTCGAAGCCACCGGCTTCGAGTGGGATGAACCCAAGAGGCTCGGCAACATCGAGAAGCACGGCATCGACTTCGAAGACGTCGTCGATCTCTTCTTCGAGCCTCATCTGGACGAAGCGCTGTCCTATCCGCACGAAACGCGCCGCAAGGCGCTCGGTCCGGTTCATGGCCGGCTCGTCGCAGTGATCTACACATGGCGAGGAACGTCGATCCGGATCATCTCGGCGCGAAGAGTGAGACCCAATGAGCGAAGAGCGTATCGTGCGTTACACGATCCAGGAGATCCGTGAGAAGCGCGCCAAGGGCGAACTGAAGAGCCAGACCGACTGGGCGCGTGTCGACGCGCTCACGGACGCCGACATCGAGGCGGCGATGCGGGCCGATCCCGATTGGCAGGACGATCTCGACCCCGACTGGGAGAACGCCGTCCTGGTGATCCCCCCGTCCAAGACGCCGATCTCGATCCGCCTCGACGACGACGTCCTCTCCTTCTTCAAAGCGGGCGGCGCCGGGTATCAGAAGCGGATCAACGCGGTGCTGCGCTCCTATATGACGCACACGCGAAAGCGCCGCGCCAAGCGCAAGCCCGACGCTGCCGAGTGAGCCTGAGGCTCGGCCGATCAGCGCCGCCGCACCCGCACCACCACGTCGACGTCCTCGAGTTCGACGCCCGGCGGCAGGGTCGGCATGCCGATCACCTGGAGTTCGCCCGGGGCGATGTCGATCACCTCGCCGGTGGTGGAATCGTAGAGATGGTGATGGGGCGCGGTGTTGGAATCGAACACCACCTTCTCCGCGTCGATGATCAGGCGGCGCAGGAGGCCCGACCGCTCGAACAGATCGAGCGTGTTGTAGACCGTCGCCCGGCTGATCTCCGGCATGATGTCCTTGGCCCGGCCCCACACCTGATCCGCCGTCAGGTGGACCGGATGCGACAACAGCACCCGCGCGATGACGAGCCGTTGCAGCGTCAGCGAGACGCCCTGCGCCCTGAGCCGGTCGGCCAGGTCCTGATCCGTCACCTCGGGCATGCGCTCTCCGGGGGTCGCGACCGTGATCTCGGTCAGAAGCGGCGAGAGATGGCTGGCACGGCCCATGATCGACCCCTCCGATGCGGGTGAGGGGGAATCGTGGCATGTCTTCCCCGTACCCGATAGATCCGGTCCAATGCTGAGATCGAACCCAAGGAAGCCCCGTGGGGCTTCCAAAATCCCAACCGAGGGAAGCCCCGTGGGGCTTCCCCGATCGCGCCGCGCCCTGCCCTCGCAGGTCGCGGCCACTCGCCGTGCCTCAGCCGAACGGCTTCGGACGCGGCGTCTCGTCGGTCGAGGGCGGCAGGATCGGCAGTTTGAAGTCGGGCTGATCGCCGGTCAGCGTCTTCAGGAAGGCGACGATGTCGGCGTTCTCCTCCTTCGTGAAGGTCTTGCCGAGCTGGAGACGGCCCATCAGATCGACCACGTCGGTGAGCTTCCAATAGGCGCCGTCGTGGAAATAGGGATAGGTCATCTCGACGTTCCGGAGCGTCGGAACCTTGAAGTTGAAGCGGTCCGCGTCCTTGCCGGTGACCGCGGCGAGGCCCACGGCCTTGTTCTTGGTCTGATAGGGCTCGACCACGCCCATCTTCTGGAACGAGGCCCCGCCCACCGCCGGGCCGTTGTGGCAGGCGGTGCAGCCGGAATCCTTGAAGAGCTCGTAGCCGGCGACCTCCTGCTTGGTCAGCGCCGTCTTGTCGCCGGCGAGCCACTTGTCGAAGCGCGAATTGGGCGTGACCAGCGTCTCCTCGAACGCGGCGATCGCCGTCGTCACCCGATCGATGTCCACACCAGGCGAGCCGAAGGCCTTCGCGAATTCCGCCTCGTAGGCCGGGATCGACTTCAACACCTCGACGGCGAGCGCGTGGGTGAAGCCCATCTCGCCGGGATTGGCGATCGGCCCGCCCGCCTGCGCCTTGAGATCCTTGGCGCGGCCGTCCCAGAACTGGGCGAGGTTCATCGAGGAATTGAGCACCGTCGGCGCGTTGATCGGCCCCTGCTGCCAATGATCGCCGATCGAGGTCTGGAGATTGTCGGTGCCGCCCATCGAGAGGTTGTGGCACGAGTTGCAGGAGATGAAGCCGGACTTCGACAGGCGCGGATCGAAGTAGAGCTTCTTGCCCAGTTCGACCATCGCCGGCTTGGTGACCACCGCCGGCTGGATCGGCTGGATCGGCTCGTCGGAGGCCGCGACCGCGATCGCGGTGGAGCCCGCCAGGGCGGCGAGGGATGCGAGGATCAGGGACATCGGACGCGTCATGGAACGTCTCCATCGGATCGGCCGGCGTGGATCCGGCAGGTCTCCTCGGGTGATCGTCCGACGCCGTCCCGCTCGCGCCTCCCGTCCGAACCGCGAGCCGTCGGTCCGATCTGGACCGTTCCTCGCATTTGGACCGCGTCTAAATCTTGCTCTGAATCAAAAATTCCTGCGGCGTTTCCACCGCAGGGACCGCATGTCGCAGATCTTGGACGGCAGGTCGAACTTCACGGGTTCGACGCCGCCTCGCCGGCACCGGAGGACCGGCCTCAGCCGCGCGGCCCGAACAGGATGATCGCCGCGCCGAGGAGCGCGACGCCGGCTCCGCCGACGTCCCAGCGATCCGGCCGCACCCCTTCCGCGCCCCACAGCCAGAAGAGCGAGGCGCAGATGTAGATGCCGCCATAGGCGGCATAGGCCCGCCCCGCCGCCTCGGCGTCGACCCGGGTGAGGAGCCAGGCGAAGAGCGCCAGCGCCACCATCCCCGGAGCGAGCCACAGGACCGACCGGCCGAGCCTCAGCCACGCCCAGAAGGCGAAGCAGCCGGCGATCTCCGCGGCCGCCGCCAGGACATAGAGGCCGATCGCGCCCATGCTCTCCTTCCTCAGGCGGTCAGCGCCGCCTTGACCAGACCCGAGGCCTTGCCGAAGTCCATCGTGCCGGTGAACCGCTCCTTGAGCGCGGCCATGACGCGGCCCATGTCCTTCGGGCCGGCGGCGCCGAGTTCGGCGACCACCGCCGCGATCGCCGCCTTGGCCTCCGCCTCTTCCATCTGGCGCGGCATGAATTCGCGGATGACGGCGATCTCCTCGCGCTCCTTGGCGGCGAGTTCGGGACGGCCGCCGTCGTCGTAGAGCTTGGCGGAATCCTCGCGGCTCTTGACCAGCTTGGAGAGCAGTTCACCGATCGCCGCGTCCGAGATGCCCTCGCCGCCGCCCTCGGTGCGCGCCGCGATGTCCTTGTCCTTGATCGCCGAGGTCATCATCCGGAGCGTCGACAGCCGCGCCTTGTCGCCCGCCTTCATCGCCGCCTTCACCGCGGCGTTCAGTTCCTCGCGCATCGTCCACTCCTCGTTCTCGGACCGTCGTCTCGGCCTTACGGGCCGTTCGGCGCCCTCCATAGCCCATTCCGGCGGTGGATACGATGGGCGCGACCCTGCCCCGCAGTTGACCGCCTCCGGGCTTCCCCCTATATCCGCGCGAACGAGCGGGCGACGACCTTCGCGGGGTCGGACGTCGCGCGCCCGGACGAGCCCTCCCTCCGAGGCCGTCCGAGCGACCCGCGAGAGCGCCCACGCGCGACCCCCTTTCGGGATGAACGACATGACCGACGACGTCTGGGCCGAACAGAAGCCGACCGCCCTCCTGGTGTTGGCCGACGGCACCGTCATCGAGGGCGTCGGCCTCGGCGCCACCGGCACGGCGGTGGGCGAGGTCTGCTTCAACACCGCCATCACCGGCTACCAGGAGATCCTCACCGATCCCTCCTACGCCGGCCAGATCATCACCTTCACCTTCCCCCACATCGGCAACATCGGCGTCAACGACGAGGACATCGAGACCGTCAACATGGCCTCGTCCTCGGGCGTGCGCGGCTGCGTACTGAAGGCGCCGATCACCTCGCCGTCGAACTGGCGCGCCTCGCGCGATCTCGACGCCTGGCTGAAGGCCCGCGGCATCGTCGGCATCTCCGGCATCGACACCCGCGCGCTCACCGCCCTCATCCGCGACAAGGGCATGCCCAACGCGGTGATCGCCCATTCGCCCGACGGCGTCTTCGATCTTCCCGCGCTGAAGGCCGAGGCGGCCGCGTGGCCGGGTCTCGAGGGCATGGATCTGGTGCCGATGGTCACCTCCGCCCAGTCCTTCGTCTGGGACGAGACCACCTGGGAACTGGGCAAGGGCTACGGCCGCCAGACCGACCCGAAGCTCCACGTGGTCGCCCTCGACTTCGGCGTCAAGCGCAACATCCTGCGCCTCCTCGCCGATGCCGGTTGCAAGGTCACCGTGCTGCCGGCGACCGCGACCGCCGACGAGGTGCTGGCGCTTTCGCCCGACGGCGTGTTCCTGTCGAACGGCCCCGGCGACCCCGCCGCCACCGGCGTCTACGCGGTCCCGACCATCCAGGGCGTGATCGCCTCGGGCGTGCCGACCTTCGGCATCTGCCTCGGCCACCAGATGCTGGCGCTGGCGCTCGGCGCCAAGACCATGAAGATGCATCAGGGCCACCACGGCGCCAACCATCCGGTCAAGGACTTCACCACCGACAAGGTCGAGATCACCTCGATGAACCACGGCTTCGCGGTCGATCGCGACACGCTGCCGGCGGGCGTCGTCGAGACCCACGTCTCGCTCTTCGACGGCTCGAACTGCGGCATCGCGGTCGAGGGCAAGCCGATCTTCTCGGTGCAGTACCACCCGGAGGCCTCGCCCGGCCCCCGCGACAGTCACTATCTCTTCACGCGCTTCATGAACCTGATCCGCGAGAAGAAGGGCGAGCCGGTCCTGCCCGAGCGGGCCTGAGGCGAGCCGCGAAGGCTCCGAAGAGACGCGGTCGACGGCCGGATCTCCCCGAGATCCGGCCGTTTCGCATCATCGAACCCCCTCCAGCGCCTCGCGCAGAAACGCCCAGACGCGCGGATCGCCCGACTGGGCGACGTTGAAGCGCAGGAAGCGGCCGGCCGAGAGCGACGGCGAGAAGACGTTGCCCGGCGCGAAGACGATCCCCGCCGCCGCCGCGCGTTTCGAGATCTCGCCCGCCTCGACCCCCTCGGGCAGTTCCGCCCAGACGAAGATCCCCTCCTCCGCCCCGCTCCGGGGCACGAGACCGACCCGCTCGAGCGAGCGCACCACCCGCCCGCGCGCCTCGGCGATGCGCCGGCGCAGGCCCTCGACGTGGCGGCGATAGCTGCCGTCGGCGAGGAGACGGTGGATCACCTGCGCCGCCAGATCGTCGTTGGTGAAGGAGGTCGCGAGCTTCGCTTCCGTCAGATCCTCGATCAGCTCCGGCCGCGCCGCGATCCAGCCGAGCCGAATGGCCGACGACAGCGTCTTGGAGAAGGACCCGACGTGGACCACCCGCGTCAGCCCGTCGAGCGCCGCCATCCGGGGCGACGGCCGCCCCTCGAAATCGGCGAAGACGTCGTCCTCGATCACCGCGAAATCGTAACGCCCCGCGAGATTGAGCAGCCGATGCGCCGTCGCCGGACCGATCCGCCCGCCGGTCGGATTGTGCGGACCGGAATTGGTCAGATAGAGCTTCGGCCGGAGCGCCGCCGCCTCGCGCTCGAAGACCTCGAGATCGGGCCCGTCGGGATGGAAGGGAATGCCGACCACCCGCGCCCGATGCAGCTTCAGCTTGGCGCGGAAGTTGTAGTAGCAGGGATCGTCGACGAAGACCGTGTCGCCCGGCTCGACGAGCCGCCGCAACACCAGATCGACCGCCGCCGAGGCCCCCGCCGTCAGCAACACCCGTGACGGTTCGACCGCGATGCCGCGTTCGCCGAGCCGGATCGCGATCTGACGGCGCAGCCCCGCATGGCCGAGCGGAGGACCGTAGTCGACGAGGCGGGCGGCGGGATCGCGCGCGACCGCCCGGAGCGCCCGGCGGATCCCCGCCTCCTCCAGCCATTCGCTCGGCAGCCAGCCACAGCCGGGTTTCGGCACCGACGGGTCGAGTTCGAGCGACTGCCGCATCACCCAGGACGGATCGATGTCGCGATCGACGACCGGCCCCGGCTCGACCGGAAGCCGCGGCGCCGCCGCCACGGTGAAACCCGAGCCCGGCCGCGACACCGCGCGCCCTGCCGCCACCAGCCGGTCGTAGGCCTCCACCACCGTCGATTTCGAAAGGCCCTGCGCCTCGGCGAAGCGCCGGATCGACGGCAGCCGCGCGCCGGGCGTCAGCCGCCGCTCGTCGATCGCCCGCTCGACCGCCGCCACCACGGCCGCGACCAGCGTCGAATGTCCGTCTCTGTCGATGGCGATGTCCATGGACCGTCCTGCCGAATGTATCGGTACGGTTCGAACGACCGTACCGTGACCGTACCTCGATCCTCTCGGCGCGTCACGCCATTCTGCGACCCGCCGCGAAGGGCGGCGACAAGCGGAGAGACGGGATGGACGGACGCCGGGCGGGGCTGATCGACGGATTGATCGGCGTGACGATGTTTTCCGGATCGCTGGTGGCGACCCGTTTCGCGGTGATCGACCTCGATCCTCTGTTCTCGACCCATGCCCGCGCCGTCGGCGCCGCGCTCTTCGCCGGCCTCGCCCTCGCCGTCGCGCCGAGGCCGCTGCCGCGCCCGCGCGAATTCGTCGCCCTCGCCGTCGTCGCGGCGACGGTGGTGGTCGGCTTCCCGCTCTTCTCGGCGCTGGCGCTGCGCGAGATCGGCGCCGGCCGGGCGACGCTCTTCATCGGCCTGCTGCCACTCTTCACCGCCGCCTTCGCCATCGCCCGGGGCGCCACCGCGCCGCGCCCGGCCTTCTGGCTCTTCGCCGCCGCCGGCAGCGCCGTGGTCGCGACCTACGCGCTCTCCGGCTCGCTCGCCGGCACGCTCCGGGGCGACGGCTTCATCGTCGCGGCGGTCGTCTCGGCCGGCCTCGGCTATGCCGAGGGCGCGCGGCTCTCGACCCGGCTCGGCGGCTGGCGGGTGATCTCCTGGGCCGTGCTCCTCGCCCTGCCCTGGGCGCTCGTCGGCGTCGTCAGAGAATGGCCCGACTGGAGCCGCGTCGCCCCCTCGGCGATGGGCGGCCTCGCCTATACGGCGGCGATCAGCCAGTGGCTCGGCTTCGTCTTCTGGTATCGCGGCCTCGAGCGCGGCGGCGTCGCGGCGGTGTCGCAGCTGCAACTGCTCCAGCCCTTCCTCGGCCTGATCCTGGCGGGACTGTTGCTCGGCGAGACGATCGGCCTCGGCCTGATCGCCGCCACCGTCGCCGTGGTCGTCTGCATCGTCGGCGCGCGCATGGCGGCGGCGCGGCCGAGACCGGCGCGCCCCGCCCCCCTCACAGAGTCGTCGCCTTGAACGTGTCGCAGGAGCCGAGCCGCCCGCTGTCGAAGCCGGCCTTGAACCACCGCTGCCGCTGCGCCGACGAGCCGTGGGTGAAACTGTCGGGCACGACGTAGCCGCGCATGGTCTTCTGGATCGAATCGTCGCCGATCCGGCTGGCGGCGTTGAGCGCCTCGTCGATGTCGCCCGGCTCGATGAAGTCGCGCTCCTTCTGGGCGAAATGGGCCCACACCCCGGCGAAACAGTCGGCCTGGAGCTCGACCTTGACCGAGGCGCGGTTCGCCTCCCGCTCGCTCATCCGCGCCCGCGCCTGATTGAAGGCCGGGAGGATGCCGAGCTGATTCTGGATGTGATGACCGATCTCGTGGGCGATCACATAGGCCTGGGCGAAGTCGCCGGGGGCGCGGAAGCGCGTCTTCAGTTCGTCGTAGAAGGCGAGGTCGATGTAGACCTTGCGATCGGCCGGGCAATAGAACGGTCCGGTCGCCGCGCTCGCCTGCCCGCAGGGGCTGCGCGTCGCGCCGGAGAAGAGGACGAGCTTCGGCTCCTCGTAGCGCAGGCCGGCGGCGCGCGGCACGAGATCGCCCGCCTGCGCCGGCAGGATCTCCCTCCAGCGATCCTCGGTGTCGCCGAGCACCACCGCGACGAATCGGGTGAGATCGTCGCGCCGCGCCGGCGACGTCCGGCTCGGCTGCGCCGTCTGATAGGACGAGGACGACTGTCCCGGCCCGACCGGCATCCCCGAGAGCAGGGTCAGCGGATTGATGCCGAGCACCCAGGCGATGATCAGCATCACCACGATCGTGCCGAGGCCGCCACCGCCGAGATTGATCGGCAACCCGCCGAACCCGCCGCCGGAATAGCCGCCGCCCGAGCCGGTGTCGTCGCCGCCGAAGCCGCCGTCGTCGCGCCGGTCCTCGATGTTGCTGCTCTCGCGATGACCATCCCAGCGCATCTCGGCCACTCCTCGGTCGACGGCCCGTCCGCCTCGGGCATCCCGCCGCATCTATACCCTGCGGACGGGGCGCCGCGAAAGAGACCGCGCCCATCCCCGCTCGACGAACGGCGACGGCGGCGGACGAGGCCCGCCGCCGTCGATTCTCTCCGTTCGAGCCGGTGTCACGCGGTCCTGAGCTCGCGCATCAGGCGATCGACCTGGGTCTGCAGCAACTCGGTGTCGCCCCGCAGCCGCCGCGCCGCCTCGGCCACGTCCTGCGACTTGCCGTCGGAGGCGGTCGCGTTGGCCATCAGCCGTTCCATGTCGGCGGCGAGCCCGCCGACGGCGGCGAAGGTGCCGGTGATCGCCTGCGAGATCTCCGCGACGGCGGCGTTCTGCTGGTCGAGCGTGCCGGCGATCGACGAGGAGATGGTGTTGACCCGCTCGATGCTGGCGCCGACCGATCCGGTCGCCGCCACCGCCTCCTGCGTCGCCTGCTGGATCACGGTGATCCGGCGCGAGATCTCCTCGGTCGCCTTGGAGGTCTGCCCGGCCAGGACCTTGACCTCGGAGGCGACCACCGCGAAGCCCTTGCCGGCCTCGCCCGCGCGCGCCGCCTCGATCGTGGCGTTGAGGGCGAGGAGATTGGTCTGCGACGCGATCTCCTCGATCAGCGCCACCACCTTGCCGATCTCCGAGGAGGCCGTGTCGAGACCGTGGATCACCTCGGTCGCATGGACCATGTCGCGCACCGCGCCGCCGGTCAGTTCCGCCGCGTGATCGACCTGGGCGACGATCTCCGAGATCGAGGCGGAAAGCTCCTCCGCCGCGCTCGACACCGCCTGGACGTTCTCCCGCGCCGTGCGGCCGGCCGAGGCGCTCTTCTCCGCCTGGACGCGGGTGTCCGCCGCCATCGCCGAGAGATCGCGCGCCGCCGATTCGAAGCCCGCGACGGTCACGTCCATGCCGCCGGCGGTCTTCTTGACGCTGCCGTCGAATTCGTTCGCCATCCCGGCGAGCACCTCCTGGCGGCGGTGTTCCTCGTCGAGGATGCGCTTCTGCTCGGCCGCCGCCTCCGCCGCGAGACGCCGGCGCAGGAGATCGCGGAAGGCGACCACCGAGCGGGCAATCAGCCCGATCTCGTCGCGCCGCGCTGCGCCGGCGACCTCGGCGTCGAGATCGCCGCCGACGAGCCGGTCCATCGACCCGGTGAGCCGCGACAACGGACGCGATATGCTGCGCGTCACCGCCCAGGCCGCCGCCGCCAGCGCCCCCAGCGCGAGCAGGGTCGCGCCGATCAGACTGCGCGAGCTCGCCGCCAGCGCCGCGTCCATGTCGGGCACGTGGAAGCCGGTGCCGAGCATCCAGTTCCAACCGGAAATCCCCTGAGCGTAGGAGAGTTTGACGCTCGCTTCCGTGTCGCCCGGCTTGACCCAGTCGTAGACGTAGAGGCCGCCGCCGGCGCGCGCGAGAGCGATCAGATCGCGGACGATGAAGCGCCCGCTCTTGTCCTTCATGTCGATCAGGCTCTTGCCCTCGAGTTCGGGCTTGCCCGGCAGGAGGATGTTGTTGCCCTGCATGTCGTAGACGAAGAAGTAGTTGCCGTCGGCGCCGAAGCGCACCGGCCGCAGCGCCGCCTTGGCGGCCGCCTGCGCCTCCGCCTCGCTCATCTCCCCCTTCGCCGCCCGCGCGCGGAAGCCCTCGATGATGGTCGCCGCCGTCTCCACCTGATGATGCAGCTCCTGCGCCTTCTGCTCGCGCAAGGACGAGCTCAGATCGAGATAGCCCAGGACACCGACGCCGGAGACCGCCACGACCGCCAGGACGACGACCGCCGCGACACGGAAGGAAATCGCGTGAAAGTTGAACATCGACAGGCTCCCCTGCGCGAGGCGGGGACCGCGACGCGCCCGATACGGCGTCACGATCGGCCTCCGGGGTAAACAAAGCGTTGTTTCCGCATATGTTCCGTGGCGTCCGATCGTCACCGGCGGTGGATGCGACGTCCCCGACCGACGCTTCCCCTTCCCCGCGCCCGTCTTTTCCCCTATAACCCCGCCCGGTCTGGACGAATTTCCGACTTACCCGGTACACGAACCGGCGCGAGACGCTCCCATAGCGATCGCGTCGGCATGGTCGCGAGCACGCATGCCCAAGAGAACCGACATCCAGAGTATCCTCGTCATCGGCGCCGGCCCGATCGTCATCGGGCAGGCCTGCGAGTTCGACTATTCCGGCACCCAGGCCTGCAAGGCGCTGAAGGCCGAGGGCTACCGGATCATTCTGGTCAACTCCAATCCGGCGACGATCATGACCGACCCGGATCTGGCTCACGCCACCTATGTCGAGCCGATCACGCCGGAGGTGGTCGCCAAGATCATCGAGAAGGAGCGCCCCGACGCGCTGCTCCCGACCATGGGCGGCCAGACCGCGCTCAACTGCGCGCTGTCGCTGCGCAAGATGGGCATCCTGGACAAGTTCGGCGTCGAGATGATCGGCGCCACCGCCGACGCCATCGACAAGGCCGAGGATCGCGAGCGCTTCCGCGAGGCGATGACCAAGATCGGCCTCGACACGCCGAAGTCGATCCTCGCCCATTCGCTCGCCGAGGCGCTGCCGGCGCTCGACGAGATCGGCCTGCCCGCCATCATCCGCCCGTCCTTCACGCTCGGCGGCACCGGCGGCGGCATCGCCTACAACCGCGAGGAATTCATCGACATCGTCGAGCGCGGCGTCGACGCCTCCCCGACCAACGAGGTCCTGATCGAGGAATCGGTGCTCGGCTGGAAGGAATACGAGATGGAGGTCGTCCGCGATCGCGCGGACAACTGCATCATCGTCTGCTCGATCGAGAACGTCGATCCGATGGGCGTCCACACCGGCGATTCGATCACCATCGCCCCGGCGCTGACGCTGACCGACAAGGAATACCAGATCATGCGCGACGCCTCGCTGGCGGTTCTGCGCGAGATCGGCGTCGAGACCGGCGGCTCCAACGTCCAGTTCGCCATCGATCCGGCGACCGGCCGCATGATCGTCATCGAGATGAACCCGCGCGTGTCGCGCTCCTCGGCGCTGGCCTCCAAGGCGACCGGCTTCCCGATCGCCAAGGTCGCGGCGCGCCTCGCCGTCGGCTACACGCTCGACGAACTGGCGAACGACATCACCGGCGGCGCCACCCCGGCCTCGTTCGAGCCGACCATCGACTACGTCGTCACCAAGATCCCGCGCTTCGCCTTCGAGAAGTTCCCCGGCGCCGAGCCGACGCTGACCACCGCGATGAAGTCGGTCGGCGAGGTCATGGCGATCGGCCGCACCTTCCAGGAGAGCCTCCAGAAGGCCCTGCGCGGTCTCGAGACGGGCCTGACCGGCCTCAACGAGATCGAGATCCCCGGCCTCGGCCAGGGCGACGACAAGAACGCCATCCGCGCCGTCCTCGGCACGCCGACCCCCGATCGCCTGCGCGCCGTCGCCCAGGCCATGCGCCTCGGCGTCTCCAACGAGCAGATCCACGCCTCCTGCAAGATCGACCCCTGGTTCCTCGAGCAGTTCCGCGAGATCGTCGACACCGAGGCCAAGGTCCGCGAGCACGGCCTGCCGAAGACCGCGGGAGCCTTGCGCGCCCTCAAGGCGATGGGCTTCTCCGACGCCCGTCTCGCCGAACTCGCCGGCACCACCGAGGCCGACGTGAAGGCGCTCCGCGCCACGCTCGCCGTGCGCCCGGTCTTCAAGCGCATCGACACCTGCGCCGCCGAATTCGCGGCGCCGACCGCCTACATGTACTCGACCTACGAGACCCCCTTCGCCGGCACCCTCGCCGACGAGGCGCGTCCGAGCGCGGCGAACAAGATCGTCATCCTCGGCGGCGGACCGAACCGCATCGGCCAGGGCATCGAGTTCGACTACTGCTGCTGTCACGCCGCCTTCGCGCTCTCCGACGCCGGCTTCGAGACCATCATGGTCAACTGCAACCCGGAGACCGTCTCCACCGACTACGACACCTCCGACCGGCTCTATTTCGAGCCGCTGACGGCGGAAGACGTGCTGGAGATCCTCGAGACGGAGAAGCAGAACGGCACGCTGAAGGGCGTCATCGTCCAGTTCGGCGGCCAGACCCCGCTCAAGCTCGCCGACGCGCTGGAGAAGGCCGGGATCCCGATCCTCGGCACCTCGCCCGACGCCATCGACCTCGCCGAGGACCGCGACCGCTTCAAGCGCCTGCTCGACAAGCTCGCCCTGCGCCAGCCCGAAAACGGCATCGCCTATTCGATCGAACAGGCGCGCCTCGTCGCGGAGAGCCTCGGCTTCCCGCTGGTGGTGCGCCCGTCCTACGTGCTCGGCGGCCGCGCCATGGAGATCGTGCGCGACGACGCCGGCTTCGACGCCTATCTGCACGGCACCCTGCCCGGCATGGTGCCCGCCGACGTCAAGGCGCGCTATCCGAACGACAAGACCGGCCAGATCAACATGGTGCTGGGCAAATCCCCGCTCCTCTTCGACCGCTACCTCTCCGGCGCGATCGAGGTCGACGTCGACGCGCTCTGCGACGGAAAGGACGTCTACATCGCCGGCATCATGGAACACATCGAGGAAGCCGGCATCCACTCCGGCGATTCGGCCTGTTCGCTGCCGACGCACTCGCTGAAGCGCGAGGTCGTCGCCGAAATCGAGCGTCAGACCCGCGAACTGGCGCTGGCCCTCGACGTCGGCGGCCTGATGAACGTGCAGTATGCGGTTCAGAACGACGTGGTCTTCATCCTCGAGGTGAACCCGCGCGCCTCGCGCACGGTGCCCTTCGTCGCCAAGACCATCGGCGAGCCGGTCGCCAAGATCGCCTCCCGCATCATGGCCGGCGAGAGCCTCTCCTCCTTCGGCCTGAAGCCGAAGAGCCTCAAGCACATCGCGGTCAAGGAGGCGGTCTTCCCCTTCGCCCGCTTCCCCGGCGTCGACACCGTGCTCGGCCCGGAAATGAAGTCGACCGGCGAGGTGATCGGCCTCGACTACGACTACGCGATGGCCTTCGCCAAGTCGCAGCTCGGCTCCGGCACCCGCGTGCCGACCGAGGGCACCGTCTTCATCTCGGTGCGCGACGAGGACAAGGACCGCATCCTCGCCTCGGTGCGCGCGCTGGTGGCGACCGGCTTCAAGGTGATCGCCACCTCCGGCACCCAGCGCTACTTCGTCGAGCACGACGTGCCCGCCACCAAGATCAACAAGGTCCTGGAGGGTCGGCCGCACATCGTCGATGCGATCAAGAACGGCGGCGTCCAGCTGGTGATCAACACCACCGAGGGAGCCCAGGCGCTCGCCGACAGCCGGTCTTTGCGCCGTGCTGCCCTCTTGCACAAAGTGCCGTACTATACGACCCTCGCCGGTGCGGTCGCAGCCGCCGAAGCGATCGTCGCCTATGCCGGCGGCGAGCTGCAGGTTCGACCGCTCCAGGCCTATTTCACGGACGCCGCGTGATCGCGCCCGAGGCGCGTCGAGCGACGTGACACATCCCCGCGCGAGGCTTCGGCCGAGACGCGGGACCGACGACGACACACGGCTCCCGTCGCGAGGACGTGAGCCGTGTTCGTTCACCGTTCGACGCTCGGCGATACCGGGCGCATGAGGAAGGGTCGAGACCCATGGAGAAGATTCCGATGACCGCGGGCGGCCATGCCGCTCTCGAAACCGAGCTGAAGCAACGTCAGCAGGTCGAGCGCCCGCGCATCATCCAGGCCATCTCGGAAGCGCGCGCCCACGGCGACCTTTCGGAAAATGCCGAATATCATTCCGCCAAGGAACAGCAGAGCCACAACGAGGGCCGGATCGCGGAGCTCGAGGACAAGCTCGGCCGCGCCGAGATCATCGACGTGTCCAAGCTCACCGGCACCAAGATCAAGTTCGGCGCCACGGTGACCCTCATCGACGAGGACACCGAGGAGGAGAAGAAGTACCAGATCGTCGGCGACATGGAGGCCGACGTGAAGCAGGGCAAGATCTCGATCTCCTCGCCGATCGCACGCGCGCTCATCGGCAAGGACATCGGCGACACCGTCGAGGTGATCTCGCCCGGCGGCGCCCGCTCCTACGAGGTGATGGCGGTTCGCTACGCCTGAGCCGCGCCTCGCCCGACCATCGATCGAACGGCGCCCTCGCGGGCGCCGTTTTCGCGTTCGGTGGCGGACACGAAAAATCCCGCCCGACGCCGCAGGTTCATGCCCCACGGCCCTTCGTTCGGCTTCACCCCGAGGCGCACGGTCGCAAGACCGTGCCTCGAAGGGCGAAGCCACGACGGGCCGTGCCTCTCGGCCCTTCCCCCTTCGAGCGAGCTCACGCTCGCACCTCGGGATGAAGCGCCTCCGCTCGAAGCCGAATGGAACGATCTCGAGCGGCCGGGATCACCGCTCCCAGCCGACCGCGAGCCAGCGCCAGAACGTCTCCTGCGCCTTGGCGAGCGCGGCGACGAACCCGTGCGCCCCGTCGCGGAACCCCTGTTTCAAGAGATAGTGGCGCAGGAACGCCCATGTCGCCCTGAGGAGCGCGGTGGCGAGCCCGCCGCGCTTGCCGCGCGCGCGCCGCTCGGCGGCCGAGGCGAGCGCATAGCGCCGGCCCTTGTCGAGCACCTCGTCGATCGAGCGGTAGGAATGGTGGACCATGTCGGCGGAGAGATCGCCGACCGCCCCCTCGACCACCAGCCGTTCGTGGACCCGATCGGGCGTGAACCGTGCCGCGTCGCGCCGCGCCAGCCTGAGGACCCGGTCGGGATACCAGCCGCCGTGGAGAAGAAACCGGCCGAGGAACGTCGAGCGCCGGTTGATCCGAAAGCCCGTCTCGGCCCCGCCGCGGGCGATCGCCGCCCGGATCTCCGCCGCGAGATCGGCCGGGATCCGCTCGTCGGCGTCGATCGACAACACCCAGTCGCCGGTCGCCCGGTCGAGCGCGCGCTGCTTTTGCGGTCCGAACCCGGGCCAGTCCGCCGTTACGCTCACCCGCGCGCCGGCCCCCTCGGCGATCGCCACGGTGGCGTCGGTCGAACCGGAATCGACCACCACGATCTCGTCGCAGAAGGCGAGCGAGGCGAGGCAGTCGGGCAGATCCGCCGCCTCGTCGCGGGTGATCAGGATCGCGGAGAGACGCGGCTCGCTCATGGGGCCCACCGATCGATCGAGGCGAGGACGCGGTCCGCCCCCATGGTGGCGTGACAGGCGAGAACGGCCGCGCCCGGCGTCAACCGGCAGGTCCTCTGCCGGCACGGCGCGCAGGCCGCCTCGGAGGCGATCACCTCCGTCGCCCGCCCCATCGGCCCGGTCAGTCCCGGCACCGTCGAGGAGAAGAGCGCCACCGTCGGCAGGCCGAAGGCGGCGGCGAGATGGGTGAGCCCGGTATCGACCCCGACGGCGCCGCGCGCCCGGCCGAGCCGATCCGCCAGGGTGCCGAGCCGGGTCTTCGGCAGATGGACGACCCCGGGCACGGCCGCCGCGATCGCCTCGGCCACCGTCGCCTCGACCGGGTCGGCATGGGTGACGACCGGCACCAGCCCGCGCGCGACCAGCCCCCGCGCCAGATCGATCCAGGCGCCGGTCGGCCAGCGCTTGGTCGGCCAGGTCGTGCCGTGCAGGAGAAAGACCTCGTCGCTGCCGGGACCCTCGCGCTCGAGGCCGGAGGCGAACTGGTCGAGATCCGGCTCATAGCCGAACACCGCCCCGAACAGCCGTCGCGTCCGGTCGATCGCGTGGCCCTCGCGGGCGATGGTGTGGCCGCGCGCATAGACGAGGCTCGCCGGCCATTCGCGCACGCTGCGCTTGTCGAAGCCCTCGATCGGCCGGCGCGCGAAACGGGCGAGCCATGCGCTCTTGATCAGCCCCTGCGCGTCGAGGACGAGATCGTAGGTCTCGAGCCGCAAGGCCCGCCGGACACCGGAGATCTCCGCCCGCGTCTCGGCCCGGAGGATCCCCTTGCGCCAGCGCCGGACCGCCACCGGGATCACCTTGCGCACCCCCGGATGGAGCCGCGCCACCTCGACGAAACTCTCCTCGACCAGCCAGTCGATGATCAGATCCGGCCGCTTGGCCAGCGCCTCGGTCACCGCCGGGAAGGTGTGGATCACGTCGCCCATCGACGAGGTCTTGACCAGCAACGCCTTCATCGACCCGCCTTCCCCGTCACCCGCTCCGCCGCCGCCGCGACGAGGCCGGGCTCGAGCTTCTCCAGGCAGTCGAGATGGCCGAGCGGGCAGACCTTCTCGTGACAGGGCGAACAGGAGAGCCCGAGCGTGACGATCTCCGCGCGCGGCGAGAGCGGCGGCGTGTTCGCCGCCGAGGTCGAGCCGTAGACCGCCACCACCGGCGTGCCGACCGCCGCGGCCACGTGCATCAGACCGCTGTCGTTGCAGACCGCGAGCCGCGCCACCGAGAGGAGATCGATCGCATCCTCGAGTCGGGTCTGGCCGGTCAGATCGATCACGCCCGGCGCCAGCGCGACGATCTCCGCCCCGACCTCGGCGTCCTTGGGGCTGCCGAGCAGGATCACCCGGTCGCCCGCCGCCATCCGCGCGACCGCCAACGCCGCATAGTGGCGCGACGGCCAGCGCTTCGCCGGCCCATATTCCGCCCCCGGCATGAGGGCGACGTAGCCCCCCACCGCGAGCCCATGCGCGGCGAGCAGCCGATCGCGATTGGCGGTATCGACCGTGAGCCTCGGATCCGGGCGCGGCCCGTCGACCTCGGCGAGCCGGAAATAGGTGTCGGCGGTCTTGCGCTTCAGCGCCTTCGGCAGCGCCGGCATGCGGGTGAGGAGCCCGTAGCGCATCTCCTTCCGATAACCGATCCGGACCGGCACCCGCGCGAAGAACGGCACCAGCGCCGATTTCCAACTCCCCGGCAGCACATAGGCCGCGTCGTATCGCCCGGCGAGATCCCGCCCGAGCCGCCAACGCGCGCCGAGCCCGAATTCCTTCGGACGAAAGGGCGCATCGATCCGCCGCCGCACCTCCGGCATCCGGTCGAGGAGCGGCGTCGCCCAGCTCGGCGCCACCACGTCGATCGCCACGTCGGGCTCGCGCGCCTTCAGCGCCGAAAACAGGCACTGGGCCATCACCATGTCGCCGACCCAGCGTGGGCCGATCACGAGGATCGCGCGCGGAGCCATTCGACATACTCCCGAACGCCGGTCTCCACGTCGCGGAAGGCGCCGTTGTAGCCGGCCGCGCGCAGTTTCGACATGTCCGCCTGGGTGAAGCTCTGATAGCGCCCCTTGAGATGGTCGGGGAAGTCGATGAACTCGATTCGGCCCTGCCCGAGCCCGGCGATCACCCCCTCGGCGACCGTCTTGAACGGCTGCGAGCGCCCGGTGCCGCAGTTGAAGATGCCCGAGGCGCCCTTGTGCCAGCACCACAGATTGACCGCCGCCACGTCCTCGACATGGACGAAGTCGCGACTCTGCTCGCCCGGCCCGTAGCCCTCCCAGGCGCCGAAGAGCTTGGGGTTCTCGCCGCGCTTCACCTGGTTGAAGAGGTGGAAGGCGACCGAGGCCATGGTGCCCTTGTGGCCCTCGCGCGGTCCGTAGACGTTGAAGTAGCGAAGCCCCACCACCGGCGGGTCGCCCTCGCGATGATTGCGGCGCAGATAGTCGTCGAAGAGCTTCTTCGACCAGCCGTAGACGTTGAGCGGCGCCTCGAATTCATACTCTTCGCGGAACGTCGTCCCGCCGCCGTAGACGGCCGCCGAGGAGGCGTAGAGGAAGGGGATCTTGCGGGTCTTGCAATAGTGATAGAGCGCTTTGGTGTAGTCGTAGTTGACCTTCATCATGAAGCGCCCGTCCCACTCGGTGGTGGCCGAGCAGGCGCCCTGATGGAAGATCACCTCGATCCCCATCTCCTCGCCGGCGAGGATGCGGGCGAGGAAATCGTCCTTGTCCTGATAATCGGCGATGCGCGCCTCGACGAGATTGGCGAATTTGGTGCCGTCGGTGAGGTCGTCGACCACCAGAATGTCGTCGCGGCCCTCGCCGTTGAGCGCCATCACCAGATTGGCGCCGATCATTCCGGCCCCGCCCGTCACCACGATCATCGAACGTCTCCCGTTCCGGCCGCGCTCTCGCGAAGAGCTCCCTCTCTAGATCAAGGCCGCCGCGAGGTCCACCGCGCCCTCCACCCCGCCTCGCCTTGCCCCGAGGGGGCGCATTCGCTAAGAACCGTTCGCAGCCGCGGGCCTTCCCCCGCCGAACCGCTCGGGATACGATGGCGACGCCCCCCCTCACCGCTGTGTTCACCGCCGCCGGACGGCGACGGATCGCGCATCGCGTGCAATATTGGGGACTGGTGGCGATCGCCCGCCTGCTCGGCCTCCTCGGCGTCGACCGCGCTTCCGCCTTCATGGGGTGGGCTTGGCGCACCTTCGCGCCGCTGAACCAGCGCCACGCCCGCGTCCACGGCCATCTCGCCGCCGCCTTCCCCGAGATGGACCGCGCCACCCGGCGCCGTATCGTCCGCGACATGTGGGAGAACCTCGGCCGCACCGCCGCCGAGACCATCCTCCTGCCCGATCTCCTGAAGGAGCCGGAGCGGATCACCTGGGATCATCTCCCGCCCGACACGTTCGAGAAGGCGCGCGGCGGCGCGATCTTCGTCTCGCTCCACACCGGCAATTGGGAACTGGTGTCGGTGCCCCTCGCCGCCGCCGGCCTCGACCTGCGCGCCGTCTACAAGCCCTTGCGCAATCCGGCGGTCGAGGAATGGCTGGCCGAGCGCCGCCGCGCCCTCTATGCCGGCGGCCTGATGGCGCTCGACCGCACCATCGCGGTCAAGCTGAAGTCGCTCGCCAAATCCGGGGCGACGCTGGCGATCCTGGCCGATCTCAAGGACCCGACCGGGATCACCCTCGACTTCTTCGGCCGCCCCGCCGCCGCCACGCCCTTCCCGGCGCTGCTCGCCCGTCGGCTCGGCCTGCCGCTCTTCGTCGGCCGCTCGATCCGCACCCACGGCGCCCATTTTCGGCTCGACGGCCGCTGGCTCGAGGTGCCCCGCACCGACGATGCGGGCGCCGACGTCGAGAGCCTGACCCGCTCCATCCACGCCGTCTTCGAGGAATGGATCCGCGAACATCCCGAACAATGGATGTGGGCGCATCGTAAATGGTTGTGAAACGGTCGTTTTCTTCTCACGGGGGGTTGGGGAATCCCCACCCCTTGGACTATATGATGAGGTGAAACCCGCTTTCTCGGAATGGGATGGACATCCGATGCCCCAGCATCACGCCCGCGTTCTCGTCATCGGCTCCGGCCCGGCCGGCTATACCGCCGCCATCTATGCCGCCCGCGCCATGTTGGAGCCGGTGCTGATCGCCGGCATCCAGATCGGCGGCCAGCTGACGGTCACCACCGAGGTCGAGAACTACCCCGGCTTCGCCGAGCCGATCCAGGGCCCGTGGCTGGTGGAACAGATGCGCCTCCAGGCCGAGCACTGCGGCACGAAATTCCTCTCCGACACGGTGGTGAAGGCCGACCTCTCGGCGAAGCCCTTCACCCTGACGCTCGACGGTGGCGACACCTGGACCTGCGACGTGCTGATCATCGCCACCGGCGCCCAGGCGAAATGGCTCGGCATCCCCTCGGAGGAGAAGTTCCGCGGCTTCGGCGTCTCGGCCTGCGCCACCTGCGACGGGTTCTTCTATCGCGGCAAGGAAGTGGTCGTGGTCGGCGGCGGCAACTCGGCCGTCGAGGAGGCGCTCTATCTGACCAACCACGCCTCCAAGGTGACGGTGGTCCACCGCCGCGAGGGCTTCCGCGCCGAACGCATCCTCCAGAACCGCCTGTTCGAGAACCCGAAGATCGAGGTGATCTGGAACGCGGCCGTCGACGAGGTGCTGGGCGCGGGCGGCATGCCGCCGTCGGTGACCGGCGTGCGTCTGAAGGACACCGTGACCGGCGCCCTGCGCGAGATCCCCTGCGACGGCCTCTTCGTGGCGATCGGCCACAAACCGGCGGTCGAACTCTTCGAGGGGCAACTCAAACTGAAGCCGTCCGGCTATCTCTGGGTCGAGCCCGGCACGTCGCGCACCTCGATCCCCGGCGTCTTCGCCGCCGGTGACGTCGCCGACGACGTGTTCCGTCAGGCCGTCACCGCCGCCGGAATGGGCTGCATGGCCGCGCTCGAGGCCGAAAAATATCTGGCCGGACACGGCGCCTGAGCGGCGCCGACCGGACCCGCGCGGAGGACAGGCCGCGACGGACGACAGACACTTGGGGGGAAGCATCCGTGGATTGGGACAAGCTGAGGATCTTTCACGCCGCCGCCGACGCGGGGTCCTTCACCCACGCGGGTGAATTCCTCGAGATGAGCCAGTCGGCGGTGAGCCGTCAGGTCTCCGCCCTCGAGCAGGATCTCGGCGTGCCGCTGTTTCATCGCCATGCCCGTGGCCTGATCCTGACCGAGCAGGGCGAGCTCCTGTTCCGCACCGCCCGCGAGGTGATGCTGAAGCTCGAGCAGGCCCGCTCCCGCCTCGTCGAGACCCGCGAGAAGCCGACCGGCACGCTGCGCGTCACCACGACGGTCGGCCTCGGCACCTCCTGGCTGACCTCGCGGATCCACGAATTCGTCGACCTCTATCCGGAGGTGGAGCTGGAGCTGATCCTCGACGATCAGGAACTCGACCTCGCCATGCGCGAGGCCGACGTCGCGCTGCGCGTGCGTCAGCCGGTGCAGCCGGATCTGATCCAGCGCAAGCTCTTCGCCATCCACTATCATCTCTACGCCTCGTCGGCCTACATCAAGCGCCACGGCAATCCGGAGACGATCGAGGAACTCGACAATCACCGCATCATCACCTTCGGCTCCTCGGCCCCGGTCTATCTGCGCGACATGAACTGGCTGGAGACCGCCGGCCGGCCGCTCAACACGCCGCGCCGGCCCTGCCTCAAGATCAATTCGGTTCTGGCGATCAAGCGCGCCGTCCAGCGCGGCGTCGGCGTCGCCCTGTTGCCCGATTATCTGATCGACGGCAATTCCGATCTGATCCAGCTGATCCCCGAGGCCGACGTCCCGGCCTTCGACTGCTACTTCGTCTACCCCGAGGAGATGCGCAACACCGCCCGCGTCAAGGTGTTTCGCGACTTCCTGATCTCCAAGGCGGAGCGCTGGACGTTCTGATCCGGCCGAATGTGGCTTCCACTCACCTGGAGCGGAAGCCCGACACGCGCCCCGAGGGGCCCTCCGGCCATTTCGAGCGGAGGTCCTTCACACCGAGGCGCGAGCGGAGCGAGCCTCCAAGTGCGAAGGGCCGGGTGTCACGGCCGTCGCGGCCATCCACCCTTCGAGGCCCGACCTGCGGCCGGGTACCTCGGGGTGAAGCCCTGCGCGAGCGAGGCGTCACGGCCCACCCGGAGCGGCCCACCCGCTCACATGTAGAGCCGCTCCTTCTCGAGCCCCTGATAGAGCCCGGCGACCTCGGCCTCGTAGCCGTTGAAGAGCCGCGTCGGGATCATCTCCTCGGTGCCGATCCGCCGCTCGTTCGCCTGCGACCAGCGCGGATGGGCGACCTTGGGGTTCACATTGGCCCAGAAGCCGTATTCGTCCGGCCCCAGCGCCTCCCAGAAGGTCTGCGGACGCTTCGCCACGAAGGAGAAGCGGACGATCGACTTGGCCGACTTGAACCCGTATTTCCACGGCACCGCCAGCCGGATCGGCGCGCCGTTCTGGGTCGGCATCGGCTTGCCGTAGAGGCCGACGGCGAGGAAGGCGAGATCGTTCCTCGCCTCGGCGAGCGTCAGCCCCTCCACATAGGGCCAGGGATATTGCGGCGCGCTCTGATAGGGCGCGACCTTGGGGTTCATGAAGCTCTCCATCAGGAGATATTTGGCCTCGGCCTTCGGCGCCGCGAGCTTCACCAGCTCCGCCACGGGGAAGCCGGTCCACGGCACCACCATCGACCACGCCTCGACGCAGCGATGCCGATAGATCCGCTCCTCGAGCGAGACCTTCTTCAGGAGATCGTCGATGTCGAGCGTGAGCGGCTTCTCCACCAGCCCGTCGATGGTGATCGTCCACGGCGTCGTCGGCAGCTTCTTGGAGGCCGCCACGATGTTCTTGGAGAGGCCGAATTCGTAGAAATTGTTGTAGCTCGTCGCCGCCTTTTCGGCGGTTTGCGTGTCGCCCTGCCCGAAGGCCGGATTGGCCTTCGCCGGCAACAGGCCTTCGACCGCCGCCGCCCGCGCCCCGCGCGGCAGACCGACCAGCCCCGCCGCCAGCCCGCCGGCGGCGAAGCCGAGCAGGCGCCGCCGCTCCAGGAACACCGCCTCCGGTGTCACTTCCGCCTCGGAAATCTCCCAGGATCGCCGTCCGAACCGCATCGGTCTCGCCTCCGTTGGTGCCTCGTGACCACACTACGGAACGTGGAGCAGATTCGTTTCATGGAAACGACTCACGGCCGATAGCAACCGCGTGATCGCGCCTCAGCGCCCCGCCCCGGCGACGATCTCGCCGAGCACCCGGCCGAAGGCGGCATCGAAGGCGAGCACCACGTCCTTCGCCGTGTCGCCGGCGACCGGCGCCTCGGCGCGATGCTCCCTCACCGTCAGCACCCGGCCGTTGCGATCGTCCATGGTCTTGACCGACAGCGCCACCTCGACCCGCCGCTCCGCGACCAGATAGTCGAAGGCGCGAATGTCGACGATCATCTGACGATCGATCGCCAGCCCCTGCCCCGGCCGTCCCACGGCATGGAAGCGGCCGGACTTCTCGAGCGCCTCGACGAGCCGCGACTGGATCAGGCGCGGCAGCCGGTCCGACCATTGCGCCCCGGCGAAATAGGCGATCTCCGTGGCGCTCGGCCGCACCAGCAGCCGGTCGCCGTCATAGGCGCGATCGACCACCGGCTCGGGCACCAGCACCTGCAGCGTGCGCCCCCGGGCCGGGGTGGCCACCACCGGCGCGGTGAGATCGAACGTGTCGATCGGAGTCGGCCCGGCGATCGAGGCGCAGGCGGCGACGAGGCCCGACAGCGCCACGGCCGCGAAGAGACGCGCCGCGATCCCCGCGCGCCGTCGACCCCGCCCCTCTCTGCGTCCGCTCGTCATCGCCGATTCCCCGAATACTCCGGCACGTTGCCGCCCTGGCCGCCGAAGATCAACCGCTTGGGATCGCGATCGAGATTGCCGACCGTCCGGTCGATGGTGGAGAGCGTGCGCCGCCCGTCGGCGACGAAGTCGCGCAGATCACGCAGGCCCGAGCCGGTGAAGCGCTCGAGCCCGGCCGAGATCGCCTCGGCCTTGGCCTGGAAGGTCACCGCCGTCTCGCGGATCGACTTGGCCGCCGCCTTCGCCTCGTCGAGGAAGTCGCCCGCCTTGACCGCGAGCCCCTTGCCCTCGTCGGACCCTGCGAGACCGTCGAGCTTGGCGAGAATGCCGTCGACCCGCTTGGAGGCCTCGTCGAGCCGCGCCATGGTGGCGTCGGCGTGATCGACGATCGAGGCGACCCGGGTCTTGTCGACCGAGACCACCAGGTCGTCGACATGGCCGACCAGCGTCTCGGCCTTGGCCGAGATCTTGGCGAGCACGTCCGCCGCCTTGCCGACCGACTCCATGAAGTTCCGGACGCCGTCCTTGTTCTCGGCGAGCACGTTGGAGAAGGCCTCGACGTTGCGCGCCGTGGTCTCCACCGACTTGGCATTGTCCTTGACCAGCTGATCGATCGTGCCGACCGCGCTGTCGACCCGCGCCAGCACGCGCTGCGCGCCTTCCATGATGTCCTGGACGGTCGAGCGCTCGGCCAGCATCACCCGGTCGTTCTCGGGGATCTCGAGCAGGCGCTGAGCCGCCGCCGAGCCGCCCCAGACCTGGACGAAGGAGACGCCGGTCAGGCCCTGATAGCCGAGCGAGACGTGACTGTCGGTCTTGATCGGCGTGGTCGATTCCACCGCGATCCGCGCCACCACCCGTTCCGGATCGTCGGGCGAGAACGACAGCCGCGCGACCTCGCCGACCTTGATGCCGTTGAAGGTGACGCTGGCCCCGGTGACGAGCCCCGACACCGAGCCGGGGAAGACGACGGTGATCGCCGAGCGTCCGCTCGAATCGGAGCCCTTGAGAAGCCAGAAGGCCGAGCCGAAGCCCGCCGCGATCAGCGCGAGCACGAACAGGCCGACGGTGACGAGATTGGCGCGGGTCTCCATCGGTCCTCTACTCGGCTGCCGGGGCGGCGAGGCCCCGCGCGCGGGTCCCTCGGAAATAGGCCTTCACCCAGGGGTCGTCGAAGGTCAACATCGTCGCGAGCGGCCCTTCGACCAGAACCCGGCGATTCCCGAGTACCGCTATTCGGTCGCACACAGACCGCAGACTGTCGAGGTCGTGCGTCACCATGAAGACCGTCAGACCCAACGTATCACGCAGTTTGGCGATCAGGTCGTCGAAATCGCCCGCCCCGATCGGATCGAGGCCGGAGGTCGGCTCGTCGAGGAAGACGATCGCCGGATCGAGCGCCAGCGCCCGGGCGAGACTGGCGCGCTTGATCATGCCGCCGGAGAGTTCCGACGGAAATTTGTCGGCCGCGTCGGGCGGCAGGCCGACCATCGCGATCTTCAGCCGCGCCAGATCGTCCATCAGGCCCTGCGTCAGATGGAGATGCTCGCGCATCGGCACCTGAATGTTCTGCAGCACCGTCAGCGACGAGAACAGCGCCCCGTGTTGGAACAACACCCCCCAACAGCGCTCGATTCCCGCCCGCGTCGCCGTGTCGACGGCGCCGAGATCGTGGCCGAACACCTCGACCGTGCCGCCGCGCAGGGGATTGAGCCCGAGGATGGTGCGCATCAGGACCGACTTGCCGGTGCCCGACCCGCCGACGAAGCCGAGGATCTCGCCGCGCCGGACGTCGAGATCGAGCCCGTCGAGGATCAGCCGCTCGCCGAACCCCACCGTCACCCCGCGACAGCGGATGATCACCTCGTTCTCGGCGATGCCTTCGGCGCAGGCGCTCATCTCACACCCCCGCCGCCGCGTAGAACATGGCGAAGATGCCGTCGACCACCACCACCATGAAGATCGACTTCACCACCGCCATCGTGGTGCGCCGGCCGAGCGATTCGGCGCTGCCCTCGACCTGCAGCCCCTGCACGCAGGCGACCAGGGCGATGATCAGCGCCATGAACGGCGCCTTGGAGACGCCGACGAAGAAGGTCCGCATCTCCACCGCCGCATGCAGGCGATAGAGGAACGTCTCGATCGGAATGTCCGCATAGACGTTGCAGACGATCGCCGCCCCGAGAATCGAGGCGAGATCGGACAGGAACGTCAGGATCGGCAGCGCGATCATCAGCGCGACGAGACGCGGCACCACCAGGATCTCGACCGGATCGAGACCGATCACCTTCAGCGCGTCGATCTCCTCGCGCATCTTCATCGAGCCGAGTTCGGCGGTGAAGGCCGAGCCCGACCGGCCCGCCACCATCACCGCCGTCAGGATCACCGCGATCTCGCGCAGCGTCAGAACGCCCACCATGTCGACCACGTAGAGGTCGGCGCCGAACCTGCGGAAATAGAACGCCCCCTGCTGCGCGATGATGCAACCGATCAGGAAGCTCATCAGGGTGATGATCGGCGTCGCGTCGAGCGCGGTGCGCTGGAGCTGATTGACGAAGGGAATGAACCGGAGCCTGGACGGATGCAGCATGATCTTGAAGAGAACCGCCGCCACACCGCCGAGGAGCCCGAGCACCGCCCGCGCCTCGACCCACCAGCCGACGCCGTAGCGCCCCAGTTCGATCAGGAAGCGGATCACCGGCCCCGGCCCGAGCTGCGGCGCGGCCGGTTCCCGCTCGGCGCCCGCGACCTCGTCGAGCAGGATGCGCTGCTTGGCGTCGACGCCGACGATCGTCCGCCGCGCCTCGGCGACGTCGCCGAAGAGATGGAGCAGCACCAGCGCGCCGGCCGTGTCGAGCCGGCCGAGGCCGCCGAGATCGAAGGTGACCGCGCCCGCCGCCGCCTCGAGATCGCGCCGGAACGGGACGAGATCCGCCTCGATCGGCCCGATCGTTCGGATCGTCCAGTCGCCGGATAGACGCACCACCTCGCCCGCGTCGCCCGGGTCGCGGCGGAAGGTCGGCGGCGATTGCGCCCAGGGCGCGAGCGGCGAGGCGCTGTCCATCGGTACTCCCACGACCACGATCGGCCGCCGTTCCAGTCGTTCGGGCCGCCACGCGGCCGATTTCCGCGCCGCGAGCCGAAGCGCCGACACCACGAACCGCGACCGCCGCTGCCCTCCTCGGCGTGCCGCGCATGACGGCGAGGCCCGGCGAGACTTGTCGTCCGCCCGCTCGGCCTCGTATGAATCGGTTTCGGAGTGTGCCGCCCCTCGCCCCCGATCCGCAAGGTCACCGCGCCTTTTGCCGCGATCGTGTTGCGTGACGACGACGGCGCTCGAGGAAACCGGAGTGTTCGCACATGGAAATCGCTCGTCCCTACCTCCTCTTCCTCGGCGACGTCCCCGACGCACTGGCCGCCAAGACCGCACTCGGCATCGTCGACTGGCGCCCCGACTGGTGCCTCGGCCAGTTGCGCCTGCCCGGCTGCAAGGCCGACGCCAAGATCCCCGAGATGAGCGTCACCGACGCGGTCGCGGCCGGCGTCAAGACCATGGTGGTCGGCGTCGTCAACGCCGGCGGCGTCCTGCCCGACCATTGGATCACCACCATCGTCGAGGCGCTCGACGCCGGTCTCGACGTGGCGACCGGCCTCCACGTCCGCCTCGCCACGATCCCGGCGATCGCCGAGGCCGCCGCCCGCTCCGGCCGCAAGCTGCACGACGTGCGCCACACCCACGAGCGCTTCGCCACCGGCAAGGGCACCAAGCGTCCGGGCCTGCGGCTCCTCACCGTCGGCACCGACTGTTCGGTCGGCAAGAAGTACACCGCCCTCGCCCTCGAGAAGGAGATGCGCGCCCGCGGCCTCGACGCCGACTTCCGCGCCACCGGCCAGACCGGCGTCTTCATCTCCGGCCGAGGCGCCGCGATCGACGCGGTCGTCGCCGACTTCATCTCCGGCGCGGTCGAATGGATCGCCCCCGCTGCCGATCCCGGCCACTGGGACGTGATCGAGGGTCAGGGCTCGCTCTTCCATCCGAGCTTCGCCGGCGTCTCGCTCGGCCTCCTGCACGGCGCCCAGCCCGACGCCTTCGTCGTCTGCCACGAGCCGACCCGCACCAAGATGCGCGGCGTCCAGCACGCGCTGCCGTCGATCCGCGAGGTGATCGACATGACCCTCGCCTGCGGCCGCCTCACCAATCCGGCGATCCGCCCGATCGGCATCGCCATCAACACCGAGCATCTCGACGAGGCCGAGGCTCGGCGGGTCTGTGAGGAGGCCGCGGCCTTCCACGATCTGCCCGCCTCCGACCCGGTCCGCTTCGGCGTCGGCCCGATCGTCGACCGTCTCCTCGCCGCCTTCCCGAAAGGCTGAGCCCCATGGCCCTCTCCCTCACCGTCGCGATCGAGCGCTTTCCCATCGCCGGAGCCTTCACGATCTCGCGCGGCAGCCGCACCGAAGCCGTCGTCGTCACCGCCACGGTGACCGACGGCAGGGCCGTGGGACGGGGGGAATGCGTGCCCTACGCCCGCTACGGCGAGACCGTCGAGGGCGTCGTCGCCGTCCTCGAGGGGCTCGCCGGGGCGGTCGCCGATCCCGGCTTCGACCGCGCTCGTCTGGCGACGCTGTTGCCGGCCGGCGCCGCCCGCAACGCGCTCGATTGCGCGCTCTGGGACTACGAGGCCAAACGCTCCGGCATCCCGGCGCGGATCGCCGCCGGCCTCGACGAGCCGATCCCCCTCGTCACCGCCTATACGCTGAGCCTCGGCACCCCCGAGACCATGCTCGCCGCCGCCCGGGCGGCGGCCTCCCGCCCCCTCCTCAAGGTCAAACTCGGCGGCGACGGCGACCCCGAACGCATCGCCGCCGTGCGCGAGGGCGCGCCCGAGGCCCGCCTGATCGTCGACGCCAACGAGGCCTGGCGCCCCGAGACCCTCGCCGACGCCCTCGCGGCTTGCGTCGAGGCCGGTGTCGAACTGATCGAACAACCGCTGCCCGCCGACGACGATGCCGCGCTGATCGGCCTTCAGAGCCCGATCCCGCTCTGCGCCGACGAGAGCCTGCACACCTGCGAGGACCTCGAGGCGCTCACCGACCGTTACGCCGCCGTCAACGTCAAGCTCGACAAGACCGGCGGTCTCACCGAGGCGCTGAAACTGGTGCGCGCCGCCCGACGCCTGCGGCTCAGGGTGATGGTCGGCTGCATGGTCGGCTCGTCGCTGGCGATGGCGCCTGCGGTGCTCCTCGCCCGCGACGCCGACTTCGTCGATCTCGACGGCCCCCTGCTCCTCGCCCGCGACCGCGTGCCCGGCCTGCGCTACGAGGGCTCGCAGGTCTACCCGCCCCTGCCGGCGCTGTGGGGCTGATCCCCGGTGGGCGCGACGCGCGGCCGCGCCGCCGTCGCCACCATCAGGATCGTCCCGCCGACCGCCGCCAGGACCGACATGGCGGCGAATCCGCCGCCGCCGAAGGCCTGATAGAGCGGCCCCGACGCCAGCGTCGCCAGCGCCATCGCCGAGCCGTTGATCGACACCATCAACCCTTGCGCCGTCGCCGCCCGCTCGTCCTCGACCGAGCGGGCGATCACCGTCATGGTGCCGAGATGGGTCGCGGCGAAGGTCGCGGCATGGAGCAGTTGCAGCGTCACCCAGGGCGCCGTCTCGCCGCCGAGGAGGGGAAAGAGCGCCCAGCGCAACGTGCCGCCGAGGCCGCCGATCGCCAGGAGGCCGCGCGCGCCGAGCCGCGGCAGGATCCGGCCGGAGAAGGTGAAGAGCAGGATCTCGCCGGTCACCCCGACCGCCCACAGCGCGCCGATCTCGGTGCCGGAGAAGCCGAGCGACGCCCAGTGCAGGCTCGAGAAGCCGTAGAGCATGGCGTGGCTCGACTGCAGCACCGCCGCCCCGGCCATCACCGCCATCAGCCGCCGGTCGGCGGCGACCGCGCGCAGGGCCGTCATCATCCCCTCGCGCCGGCGCGGCGCCACCTCCGAGGCGACCCGGTCGCGCGGCACCAGGAAGGCGGCGACGAACTGCCCGGCGAAACCGGCGAGCAGGAACCCGTAGATGCCGCTCTCGCCCCAGCGCGAGGCGACTACCCCGGCGGCGAGATTGGCGGCGACGAAGGCGGCCGAGCCCCACACCCGCATCCGCCCGTAGACCGCCTCGCCGCGCCGGACCGCGCCGGTCGCCAGCGCGTCGGTGACCGGCAGGATGCCGTTCCACGCCGCCGCCGCCAGCGAGCTGGCGAGCAGCAGCCCCCAGAACGACTGCGCCGGCCCGAGCAGGATCACCCCGACCAGAGCCACCGCCGAATAGAGGATCAGCGCCAGACGGCGATCGCCGATGCGATCGGCGAAGGAGCCCATCAGCGATCCGGTCGTCACCCGCAGCACGATCGGCACGGTGGTGATCAGCGCGATCGCGGCCTCGTCCTGTCCCCGCGCCGCCAGGAGCACCGGAAAGAACGGCAGATGAACGCCGAACGGCACGAAGGAGGCGGCGAAGAAGCTCGAAATGCGCAGGGGAGTGGACGAAGACTGCATACCATTGCTCTGGTTTTCACGAACTCATAAACTTTTGGCAGGAGATTCGCGCGTATGAGACGGCGATCGACGATCGCATCCGCCGCTTCCCATCCGTGATCTCGGTTCTTCGACGACGAGCAAGCCCCATGACGACGCCCGTGACGGTCACTCCACTCGCCATCGAAGACTACGACGCGATCGAATCCGCGGTGATGGAGACGCAGCGCGGGCGTTGGTTCCTCTCCGAATATGCCCGTCGCAATCGCAACTGCGACACCGATCTGGTTCTGACCTCGCTGGAGCGCATCGAGCGCACCATCCGTCGCGAACGCGCCGCTCCCGACATCGATCGCATCCGTCTCGACCTCGCCGACATGGCCGAGGCGATTTCCCGCACCAAGCAGGAGATCGCCCAGATGAAGGTCGAGGCGAACGAAGGCGGCCGTTTCGCCGAGGCCAGCCAGGAACTCGACGCCATCGTCGACCAGACCGAGACCGCCACCAACGAGATCCTCCTCGCCGCCGAGGGCATCCAGGAAGTCGCCTGGACCCTGCGCGAGGCCGGCGCCTCCGAGGATCTGTGCGAAAAGCTCGATACCCACGCCACCGAAGTCTATACCGCCTGCTCCTTCCAGGACCTCACCGGCCAGCGGACCCGCAAGGTCGTCACCGTGTTGCGCTATCTCGAGAGCCGCATCAATGCGATGATCGACATTTGGGGTATGCAGGACGACGCCCACGCCGACATCGCCGCCGCGACCACGACGACGTCCGATGCCTTCGATCCGATGGACGCGCGTCCCGACCGCCATCTCCTCAACGGACCGCAGCTCCAGGGCCGGGGAATCCGTCAGGACGACGTCGACGAGTTGATGTGGCAGGACGGCGCCACGCCGTCGGTCGAAGCCTTCGAGATCGGCGAGGAACCCGCCGTCTTCGCCACCGAAGAACCGGCGCCCGCGCCCGAGGCGTCCGAGCCGGCCGAGGCCGCCTCGCCCGCCGCCGACGTCTTCGATACCTCCGCCGACGTCTTCGCGCCCGCCTCGCTCGCCCCCGCCGCGCGCCGGGGCGCCGACGTCTTCGCCGCGCCCGACGTCTTCGCGCCGGCCGAGCCGACGCGCGGCACCCCCGCCGCCTCGCTCGCCCCCGCCGCCTCGCTCGCCTCCACCGAGACCGGCGCCTTCGAGCGGACCGGGGGCGCCCCCGTCACCGTGACGGTCGGCAACACCGTGATGGTGGTCGAGGACGAGGCCCTGCCGGCGCCGGCGCCCACGCCGGCCCTGGCGGTGGTGAGCGCCGCCGACCCGATCGCCGAACTCGGCGTCGAGCGGCGTCTGATCACCTTCGGCTGAACGAGGGCAGGAGACGGCGCGTCTCCGCCTGGGCGAAGCGGCGCTCCTGCGCCAGCTCGATCGCGTCGATGAACTGCCGCGTCGAATGATCCCAGCTGTAGGTCGCGGCGAGCGCGATCGCGTCGGCCCGGTCGAGGGTCGTCGCCTCGAGCGCGGCCGCGCGCAGATCCTCCGACAGCGCGCCGGCGCGGGTGCCGCCGACGATGTCGATCGGCCCCATCACCGGATAGGCCGCCACCGGCAGGCCCGAGGCGAGCGCCTCGACGATCACGTTGCCGAACGTGTCGGTCAGCGACGGGAAGACGAAGACGTCGGCCGCCGCATAGTGGCGGGCCAGATCCTCGCCCACCTTGGCGCCGAGGAAATGGGCGTCCGGATGGGCCTTGCGCAGGGGCTCGAGCAGCGGCCCCTCGCCGATCACCACCTTCGATCCCGGCAGGTCGAGCGCCAGGAAGGCCTCGAGGTTCTTCTCCACCGCGACCCGGCCCACGTTGAGGAAGATCGGACGCGGCAGACCCGCGTAGATCTCGCCGAGATCGTCGCGCGGATGAAAGAGGCCGGTGTCGACGCCCCGCGACCACGGCATCAGATTGTCGTGGCCGTGGCTCTCGAGCTCCTTGCGCAGGCTCTCGGTCGCCACCATGCAGACGAGGCCGGCGTTGTGGAAGCGCTTCAGCCACCGATGGATCGGCCCGGTCGGCACCGGCCAGCGCGAGGCCATGTATTCGGGGAAACGGGTGTGGTAGCTCGTCGTGAAGCCCGGCGCGGCGCGATCGAGCGCGGCACGGCGCGCCATGATCCCGAGCGGCCCCTCGGTCGCGATGTGGATGTAGTCCGGCGCGATCTCCTCGATCTTGCGCCGCACGCCCCACGGCGTCGTCAACGCCAGCCGGATCTCCGGATAGCTCGGACACGGCAGGGTCTTGTAGGATTGAGGGGTCAGGAACACGACGTCGAAGTCGTAGCGGACCAGTTCCTCGGCGAGGCGTTCGAGCGAGCGCACGACGCCGTTGATCTGCGGACGCCAGGCATCCGTCACGATGAGCAGTTTCTTCATGCCGCGACGAGCGCTCCGTCTTCCCTGTCCTTGTCCTCGGCGTCCTCGCCCGCGGTCTCGCCCCGGCGCTGCCAGGTGATCACCTCGAAGGTGCCGTCGTGGCCCTCGGCGATCGCCGTGCAGCTCTCCACCCAGTCGCCGGTGTTCATGTAGGTCACGCCGTGATGCTCGGCGATGGTGGCGTGGTGGATGTGGCCGCAGACGACGCCGTCGACGCCGATCCGCTTCGCCTCGCCCGCCAGCGTCTTCTCGAAGTCGCCGATGAAGTTGACCGCGTTCTTGACCTTGAGCTTGGCCCAGGCCGACAGCGACCAATAGGGAAAGCCGAGGCGGCGGCGCACCGCGTCGAGCGCGGTGTTGATGCCGAGCGCCACCGTGTAGGCGCCGTCGCCGAGGAGGGCGAGCCACTTGGCGTTGCGCACCACCACGTCGAACTGATCGCCGTGGATCACCAGGAGGCGGCGCCCGTCGATGCTCTCGTGGATGGCCGAGTCCACCACCTCGACCACGCCGAAATGCGACCCGAGGAAGTCTCGCAGGAATTCGTCGTGGTTGCCGGGCACGTAGACGATGCGCGCGCCCTTGCGTCCCTTGCGCAGGATCTTCTGGACGACGTCGTTGTGGGTCTGCGGCCAGTACCAGCCGCGCTTCAGACGCCAGCCGTCGACGATGTCGCCGACGAGGTAGATCGTCTCCGCGTCATGGTACTTCAGAAAATCGATCAACAGTTCCGCGCGGCAGCCCCGTGTTCCCAGATGAATGTCTGAAAGAAACAGCGCATGGAAATGTCTGGCTTCGGCCGGTGCCGTCATCGGATCCGCTCCGATCTTCGTGGGTGTCGTGCCACGCAAGAACACGAGTCCGATCACGGTTTGATGACAGCGACGATAAACCTCACCCTCGCGCGGCGAAGAACGGTCTCCAATTGGCCCGCGTCCAGACGAGCGATCGCTCCCGCGCGACGCGGTAGGAGGCGACGATCCGCGCCGAGATCGCGTCCCGGCTCGCCAATTCGCCGACGAGATCCTCGCCGTGACCGCGCGCGGCCGCCAGGATCGGCTCCGGCACCGTCGACAGGACCACCCCGTGCGTCTCCACCATCGCCTGGAGCGCGACCGCGTTGGCCCATTCCGCCTGCGCCAGCGCGACGGCATGTTCCTCGCGGCAGGCGCTCGTCACGATCGCCTTGAGGTCGTCCGGCAGGGCCTCGAAGGCGCGGATCGCGATCAGCGCCTCGCCCGCCCCGTTCGGCTTGTCGAAGCCGGGTCCGTAGTAGAAGCGCGTCAACCGATGCAGGCCGACCGCGAGGTCGGAGGCCGGCGCCAACAGTTCGGCCGCGTCGACGATCCCCGCCTGGAACCCCGGGAAGACCTCGCCCGGCGGCAGCGTCACCGGGGTCGCCCCCATCCGCCGCCAAATCTCGGCGCCGAGCCCGACGATGCGGATCTTCAGACCCTTGACGTCGTCGAGGCTACCGAGCTCGCGGCGGAACCAGCCCGCCATCGACATGCCGGTGTTGCCGGCGACGAGCGGCTTGATCCCGTGCGGGGCGTAGAGCTCGTCCCACAGCGCCTGTCCGCCGCCCTGCTCGAGCCAGGAGAGATGTTCGAGCGGCGTCAATCCGAACGGCAGCGAGGTGAAGATCGGCGCCGCCGGCATCTTGCCCGCCCAATAGAGCGAGGCCGTGTGCCCCATGTCGGCCGAGCCGCCGGAGACCGCGTCGAACACCTCGAGCGCCGGAACCAACTCCCCGGCCGCGAAGACCTTGACGGTCAACCGCCCCTCCGAGAGCCGCCCGATCGACTGCGCCAGCCGCTCAGCCGAGACCCCGGGCCCCGGCAGGCCCTTGGGCCAGGAGGTCGCCATCCGCCATTCGATGCGGCCGCGTGCGATCGCCGGCCGCGCCAGCGCCGTGCCGGCCGCCGCCGCGAGGGACCCGAACGCGGCGCGGCGGGTGAGAGACGAGGACACCATGGACGTGCTCCATCCGGCGCCCCGACGGCGCCCGTGCGAGAGATCGAAAGGCGAAGCCGGGCGGTTCAGGCCCGATCCGGCCACCAGGCGTGGAAATGATCGACCGGCCCGCGGCCACCGCCGATCGCCAGCCGATCGGCGGTGCGGATCGCCGCCGTCAGATAGGCCTTGGCCGCGCGGATCGATTGGGTCAGGTCGAGACCGAGCGCGAGCCCGGCGGCGATCCCCGACGACAGTGTGCAGCCGGTGCCGTGGGTGTTGCGGGTCGGATGGCGCGCCGCCGAGAACCATTCGATCCCGTTCGGCTTCACCAGCACGTCCTCGGCGACCCGCCCCTCGCCGTGCCCCCCCTTCACCAGCACCGCCTGCGCGCCCATGCCGAGCAGGATCCGCCCCTGTTCGATCATCGCCTCGGGCGTGTCGGCCATGGGTTGATCGGTCAGCTTCGCCGCCTCGGCCAGATTGGGGGTGATCAGCGTCGCGCGCGGCAGCAGGAGCCGGCGCAGGGCGTCGATCGCCTCCGGCGCCAACAGAAGGTCGCCGCTGGTCGCCACCATCACCGGATCGAGCACCACCGACGTCGCCCGCCAGCGGTCGAGCCCGTCGCGTACCGCGCGGATCACGCCGGGCTGCGACAGCATGCCGATCTTCACCGCGTCGAAGGCGATGTCGGAGAAGACCGCGTCGATCTGAGCGGTGACGAACTCCGGCGGCACGTCGAGGATCGCGGTGACGCCGCGCGTGTTCTGCGCCGTCAGCGCGGTGATCACGCTGGCGCCGTAGACGCCGAGCGCCGAGAAGGTCTTGAGATCCGCCTGGATCCCGGCGCCGCCGCCGGAATCCGAGCCGGCGATGGTGAGCGCCTTGGCCGTCATCGCTCCGTCCTCCCCGCCAGACCCCGATCGACCGCCTTGCGCAGGCGTTCCGTCGCCGCGCGCGGATCGTCGGCCATGAAGATCTCGGAGATCACCGCCACGCCGTCGGCGCCGGCGGCGATCACCTCCTCGGCATTGTCGGCGCGAATGCCGGCGATCGCCCCGACCGGAAGATCCCGCCGCTTCAGACGGATCCGGTCGGCGAGCCGGCCGAGGCCGAGGAGCCCGACCGGCGGATCCGGGTTGTGCTTGGAGACGGTGGCGAAGATCCCGCCGACACAAGTGTAGTCGACCAGCCCGACCGGCACCTCCGCCGCCTGGTCGGCGGTCTTCACCGTCAGACCGACGATCGCGTCGGGTCCCATCAGGCGGCGCACGTCCTGCGGCGACATGTCGTCCTGGCCGACGTGGACGCCGTCCGCCCGCGCCGCCAGCGCGACGTCGACCCGGTCGTTGATCAGGACCGGCACCTTGGAGCCGGCGAGCGCCGCGACGATCACCCGCGCCCGCTCCACCATCTCGCGGGTGGTGCCGTGCTTGTCGCGCAGTTGAAGGAGCGTCGCGCCCCCCTCGGCGGAGGCGCGCGCGAGGTCGGCGAGATCGCGGCCCCGGCAGTGCTCGGGGTCGAGAATGGCATAACAGCGGATGTCGGGGATCATCGGATCTTCGCTCGTGCCAGCAGGGTTTCTTCGTCGAGAGTGTGGAGCGCGTCGAGGATCTCGACGGCGAAGGAGCCGGGACCATGGGCCGCCGCCGCCGCCACCTCGCCCGCCACGCCGAGCACGACCAGCGCCGCCGCGCCGGCCACCACCGGATCGGGCTCGACCGCGCGGAAGGCGGTGGCGACCGCGAATCCGGCGCAGCCCATCGCCGTGACCCGGTCCATCAGCGGATGACCGTTGGCGACGCGAATGATCCGCGTTCCGTCGGTGACGATGTCGACCTCGCCGGTGACCGCCAGCGTCGAGACGAAATGGACGGCATATTGCTCGACCGCCTCGTCGCTCGCCTCGAGCCCGGAGAGGCCCAGAAACTCGCCGCGATTGGTGTGCACCAGATCGGGGTCCATCTCGATCAGCCGCCGCGCGAACTCCATTCGCGACGGTGAGATCTGCATCTTGACGGGATCGAGCACCCAGGGGACGCCGGCCTCCTTGGCGACCTCGATCGCCGTCGTCGAGGCGTCGCGGCGGACGCGGTCGAGCATGCCGAGATTGACCAGCAGCGCGTCGGCGGAGGCCACGAAGGCCGGCACCTCCTCCGGTGAGAAGGTCATCGACGGCTCGGCCCCGACCGCCAGCAACATGTTGGCGGTGAAGGTCTGCGCCACCGGCGAGGTCAGGACGTGGACGCGCGGCCGGCGCTCGCGCACATGGGCGAGCACCTCGACGACGCGACGCGCCTCGAGCTTGCGGACCTTGCCCACGGGTGAAGTCGGAAGAGTGGTCTCGTCGTACGACATCTCAAATCCCTCCGCCGGCACGACCCGGATCAGGTTCTAGGAGTTGGCGCTCGCCTCTCAGCCCGATCCTGGTCGGGCACCCCCATGAGATCGCCGAGAGTTAAGCCGCGAAACCGATCCTGGCAAGGGCTTTCGATCGCGAGGACCCGCGCGGGACTGATCCGCAAGCCTCCGCTCTTGCCCTTCGCTTCCTCATCTGGTCGACTGGCGTGAAATCTCGACGAGGCCCCCCGGAATGAAACCCTTCTTCGTCCTCATCAAATGCGCCCTCGGGCGGTCCTACGACGTCGCCACCGCGATCGCCGACGCCGAAATCGCCTCGGAAATCTACTCGATCGCCGGCGACCACGACCTGATCGTCAAGTTCTACGTCGACGACCAGACCGACATCGGCCACTTCGTCAATCAGAAGGTCCACCCGATTCCCGGGATCGTCGACACCAAGACCCTGATCACCTTCAAGGCGTTCTGACGAGCGCCTCGCTCTTCCGGGCGCCGGTCGCGACGCCGGAGCGGGTGGCGCGCCGCCCGCGCTCCTCCAACGACTCGAGAAGGTCGACACCCATGACCGATACTCGCAACGTCGCCTTTCAGGCCCTCCGCGCTCATGCTCAGACCATGCGCTCGGCCCATATCGTCGACCTCTTCGCCACCGAGCCCGATCGCTTCGAGCGCTTCTCCGCCCGCCTCGACGATCTGATGATCGACTATTCCAAGAATCGGGTGAACGACGAGACGATGAGCCTCCTCTTCGCGCTCGCCCGTGCCTCGAAGCTCGAGAATCGCCGCGCCGCGATGTTCGCCGGCGAGGCGATCAACACGACCGAGGGCCGCGCCGTCCTCCACGTCGCCCTGCGCAATCCCGATCGGCGCCGCCCCTACACGGTCGCCGGCCGCGACGTCACCGGCGACGTCGAGGACGTGCTCCTCGCCATGACCGCCTTCGCCGAGGCGGTCCGCTCCGGCACCGCGCGCGGTGCCACCGGCGAGCGCTTCACCGACGTGGTCAATCTCGGCATCGGCGGCTCCGACCTCGGCCCGGCGATGGTGACGCTGGCGCTCGAGCCCTGGGCCGGCCCGCTGAAGGTCCACTACGTCTCCAACGTCGACGGCGCCCATCTCCACGACACGCTGAAGGCTCTCGACCCGAAGACGACCCTGTTCCTGATCGCCTCCAAGACCTTCACCACGCTCGAGACGATGACCAACGCCGCCTCGGCGCGCGCCTGGCTGGTCTCGGCGCTCGGCGAGGCGGCGATCGCCGATCATTTCGCCGCGATCTCCACCGCCATTCCCAAGGTCAAGGCCTTCGGCATCGCCGAGAATCGCATCTTCGGCTTCTGGGACTGGGTCGGCGGGCGCTATTCGGTGTGGTCGGCGATCGGCCTGCCGGTGATGCTCTCGGTCGGCCCGGAGAATTTCCGCGCCTTCCTGGCCGGTGGCGCGGCGATGGACGACCATTTCCTCGAGGCCCCGCTCGAGCGCAACCTGCCGGTGCTGCTCGCCCTGATCGGCGTCTGGTATCGCTCGCTGATGGGCTTCCCGACCCAGGCGATCATTCCCTACGATCAGCGCCTGTCGCGCTTCCCCGCCCATCTCCAGCAGTTGGACATGGAATCGAACGGGAAATCGGTGCGCCGCGACGGCCGTCCGGTCGAGGGTCCGACCGGCCCGGTGGTATGGGGCGAGCCCGGCACCAACGGCCAGCACGCCTTCTTCCAGTTGATCCACCAGGGGACCGACGTCATCCCGGTCGATTTCCTGGTCGCCGCCGAGCCCAACGAGCCGATGGGCGATCATCACGCCAAGCTGGTCGCCAATTGCCTCGCGCAGGCCCAGGCCCTGATGACCGGCAAGAACGAACGTGCCGTGCGTGCCGAACTCCATGCCGCGGGCATGGACAAGGCCAAGATCGACGCGCTCACCCCGCACAAGATCTTCCCCGGCAACCGCCCCTCGAACACCATCCTCTATCGCCGCCTGAACCCCTTCACCCTCGGCCGCCTCCTGGCGCTCTACGAGCACAAGGTCTTCGTCCAGGGCGTGTTGTTCGACGTCAATTCCTTCGATCAATGGGGCGTCGAGCTGGGCAAGCAACTGGCGACGGACCTGCTGCCGATGGTCACCGGAGCCGCGCCGATCGCCGGCGTCGACCCCTCGACCGGAGGATTGCTCGAGCATTTCCTGGCGCTCCGCGCCGAGGACTGAGCGAAGAACGGCCCGGCGCGAGGTCGCCGCCCCGCGCCCCATCCCGCACGAGGAAGGACTTCCGCAAGTGACCTCGTCATTCCCCCCTCTCACCCGCCGCGCGCTCCTCGCCGGCCTCGCCCTCGCCCCGCTCGCCGGCTGCGCCGGGGAACCGGGCCTCCAGTCCGCGCTCGGCCTCGAGCCGCCGCTGCCGCGCCGCCGGTTCCGCGCCCTGAAGGTCGACGCCTCGCCGATCGCCGCCGCCGGAATGCCCGCCTGGGCCCGGCGCGTCGGTGACGCGGTGCGTCGCGCCGCCACGCCCGCCTTCGCCGACATGATCGATCCGAGCGACCGCAAGGCCCCCGTGCTGACCCTCGAGATCGACGCCTGCGACTTCCCCGTCTATGTCGCCGGCCGCTGGCGGACGATTCCCTTCGGCTCCTTCTCCGGTGACGCCCATTCCGACTGGATCGAGGGCTGGGTCACCTGGGGCACCACTCGCCGCCGCATCACCGCGTCGCGAGACGCCGAGAGCGCCGGCCCCTGGTCTCTCCCCGACATCGATCAGCGCCGCCTCGACGGCGTCGCGACCGTCTTCGCCGCCTGGGCACGGCGGGAATTCGGCGCCTGAAATTCGCGCGAGGTGACGCCTCGGCCGTCGCCACCACGACGGTCGCGGGCGGAACGGTGCGGGATCGGGCCGGGACGGCACCGTGCCCTCAACGGAGCCGATCGCCCCACGGGCTCGGATTGAGCGGCACCATGCCGCACATGCCGACGCCCATGCGCCCGCCCGCGTCGAGGCGCCCGGCGAAGTCGAGCGTCGCGCCCTGATGGAGCGGATAGCCGCAGCGGGCGGCCACCGCCGTGCTGGTCACAGTGACCATCGCCGGCACCCGCCCCTTGATCGGCGCGATCACCCTGACCCGCGCCACCACCTCGCGGCCGTCACGGCTCTTCCCCGAGGAGACGATCTCGCCGCGAAAGGCGACCTCCGCCCGCTCGATCACCGCCTCGCGCGAGACCCGCGCGCAGGAACACGCGAGCGCCGACCCACTCGCCAGCAGTCCGACTGCCAGCACCACCGCACCGATCGCTCTTCGCCTCATGACCGACCCTCCCGGCTCGCGCCCTCCTCGTCGCCTCAGATGGGCACGCGGCCGGCGGCGATCCATGAGCAATGCTGCGGAGACGCGTCTCAGAGCACCGGGACGATCTCGAAATCCGGCCCGAGTTCGGCCGAGAGCCGCGCCGCCAGACGCTCGCCCTCGGCCCGGAACGCCGCCTCCGCCTCGGCCGAGGCGAAGCCGGAAGCGGCGGGATCGTCGCGGTCGAGCGTCGCGTCGAAGGCCGCCGCCCAGGCGGCGAGATCGGCGATGAGCGCCGCCGACAACGGCAGGCTCGCCGGATCGATGTCGCCGATCTCGGGGTCGACCGTCCCCCACAGGGGATGGCAGCCGTAGTCCGCCATCAGTTTCAACCGCCGCATCGCCACCTCTCGGGCTCCTGCCTCTCGAACGGTCTCGGCGGACCGCCGACCGTCCACCGAATGCCATAATCCTCGAGCGCTGTGGTGAAAAGGGACGACTCGGGGGGGAATCGGCCGTGAGACATGTCGCATCGCTCGCACTCGTGTTCGCTCTCGCCTCCGTCTCCCTCGCCAGAGCCGAGATGTCGGTCGTCTGCACGGCTGTCGCCGAGGCCGGCACCGACACTCTCCTGAAACGGGAGGGAGACTGCGAGACTCGCGTCACGCCCGCCTCCACCTTCAAGATCGCCCTCGCCGTGATCGGCTTCGACGCCGGCATCCTGACCGACGAACATGCGCCCGTCCTGCCCTATCGCCCAGGCTATCCCGCCTGGATGCCCTCTTGGAAGACCGATACAGATCCGACCGGATGGATCCGCAACTCGGTGGTCTGGTATTCGCAGAAGATCACCGAGGCCCTGGGGAAGCGGCGCTTCGCCGACGCCGTCGCGCGCCTCGACTACGGCAATCGCGACGTCTCCGGCGACCCCGGCAAGGGCAACGGCCTGACCCGATCCTGGATCGGCTCGTCCCTGAAGATCTCGCCGCTCGAGCAGATCGCCTTCCTGCGGGGGCTCGTCGGCCGCCGGCTGCCCGTCACGCCCCACGCCATCGAGACGACGATCCGCCTCCTCGACACCGGCCTGGAGCCGGGCGGCTGGCGCCTCTACGGCAAGACGGGCTCGGCGGCGGCGCGACACCCCGACGACTCGCTCGACCGGGAAAGGCCGATCGGCTGGTTCGTCGGCTGGGCCGAGAAGGGCGGCCGCACGGTCCTCTTCGCGCGCCTGGTGCGTCTCGACCGCAAACCGTCCGTCTTTCCCGGACTGGCCGCGAAAGACTCGGTCGTCGCCGATCTCTTCACCACTCCGGGCTCGCTCTGAAGCCACTGCCCGTCGTAGACTGACGCCCTTGCTCGAACCCCGCGCGAACGGTGGCCTCGATGAAACGTCTCCTCACCCGTCGGTCCCTCCTCGCCGCCCTCGGCCTCGCGCCGCTCGGCGGATGCATCGTCGGCGGCCATCCGCCCCTGCCCCATCGCCGCCTGCGCGCGATCACGCTCGACGTGCAGCCGATTGCCGCCAAGGGGCTCGCCGGCTATGCCGAGAAGGTCGCGGCCCTCGGCCGTCCCGCCCTCGAGCGCGCCTTCGTCGACATGCTCGCGCCGAACGATTCCCGCGCCGGCGTCGCAACACTGCGTGTCGACGAGATCCGCCTCGCCTCCGGAAGCGGCGACGGCGAATTTCCCCCGGCGGAGAGCGACGAGTTCTCCGGCCGGCTCGAGGTCGCCGCGATCGACGGCCTGCCCGCTCTCTCGCGCCCGATCCGCGCCACTCGCGCGCCCGGCGATGCCGGCCCCTGGTATCTCCCCGACATCGACGATCGCCGCCTCGCCGGCCTCCTCGCCCTCGCCGCCACCTGGGCCCGGCGCGAATTCCCGAGCTGATCGGCGGCCCGACCGGACGCATCGCCCGAGCGCCTCGCCCCGTCGCGTCGATCGCCGTTGAAGAATATAACGCGTTATGTAAAATCTTCCGAGGCGGCGTGGACCGCTCGGAGGATGCGATGGTCGACGACCTCGTTCGACGCATGGGACACTTGACGCTCGGCAGCCGCCTGAAGCGGATCGGCGAGCGGCTGCAGGGAGACGTGACGCGTCTGTCCGCGCGCCTCGGCCTGGACATCGCCGCCGGCCAATATCCGCTGCTCGCCGTCCTCGCCGGCACCGAACCCGCCTCGATCGGCGCCTTGGCGCGCCGCGTCGGGGTGAGCCAGCCGGCGATCACCCGCTCGGTCACGCAGCTCGAGGCCGCCGGCCTCGTCGCGACCGCCGCCGATCCCACCGACCAGCGCGCCCGGGTCGTTCGTCTCACCGAGGCCGGACGACGTCTCGTCGACCGCGCCGAACGCGACCTGTGGCCGGCGATCGAGACGGCGGTGCGCCGGCTCTGCGCCGATCTCGACGGCCCGCTGCTCGATCAACTCGACGCCTTGGAAGACGCCCTCGCCGCGCGGCCGCTCGATGCGCGGGCTCGTGACCTCCTCCCCGAGACGGAGCCCCGGCCGTGACCCCACTCGACCACCCCGCCCTCGACCGCCCGATCTGGCATGCCCTCTCGACCCTCCAGCGCTCCGTCTCGGTCGGCACCGAGCGGGCCCGCCGCTTTCATCCCGACATCGGACCGCTGGCGGCGACGATCGACGACGAGGCGGAGAGCCTCGCCGAACTCGCGGCGCTGGTCGTCTCGGCCGGCGGCCTCGGCCTGATGCAGGCGGTCGCCTCGCCGGTGCCGCCGGGGTGCCGCGAAGAGATCCGCGCGCCGGCGGTGCAGATGGTGCTGGAGAGCCCCGATCGGCTCGTCGAGGAAGCCGCGATCGACGACGCCGGGATCGAGCCGCTCGGCGACACCGACGCCGGCGACATGCTCGCCCTCGCCACCGCGACGGCGCCGGGGCCCTTCGCCGCGCGCACGCATACGCTCGGTCGCTTCTGGGGGGTTCGGATCGAGGGGCGCCTCGTCGCGATGGCGGGGGAACGGATGCGCCTGCCCGGCCTGACCGAGGTCAGCGGCGTCTGTACCCATCCCGACGTCCGGGGCCGCGGCCTCGCCGCGATCCTCTGCAGCCGGGTCGCCCGCGACGTCCTCGTCCGTGGCGACCGTCCGTTTCTGCACGCCTTCGCGAGCAACGCCGGCGCGATCGCGCTCTACGAGCGGCTCGGCTTCAGGCTGCGCCGGGAGATGACCTTCGTGCTCCTCCGGCCGGCGTGAGGCCGGCCGGGGAACGTCCGTGACCCCCGCCCGAACCGAGGGTCCGGGCGGGAAGAGGAGCGGGACCGCTCAGTTCTTGGCCTTGTCGACGAGCTTGTTCTTGCCGATCCAGGGCATCATGGCGCGCAGCTTGGCGCCGACTTCCTCGATCTGATGCTCGTCGTTGAGACGGCGGATGCCCTTGAAGCGGGCGGCGCCGGCGCGATACTCCTGCATCCAGTCCGACGTGAACTTGCCGGTCTGGATGTCGCGCAGCACCTTCTTCATCTCCGCCTTGGTCTCGGAGGTGATGATGCGCGGGCCGGAGACGTACTCGCCCCATTCGGCGGTGTTGGAGATCGAGTAGTTCATGTTGGCGATGCCGCCCTCGTAGATGAGGTCGACGATCAGCTTCACTTCGTGCAGGCACTCGAAATAGGCCATCTCGGGGGCATAGCCCGCCTCGACCAGGGTCTCGAAGCCGGCGCGGATCAGCTCGACCAGACCGCCGCAGAGCACGACCTGCTCGCCGAACAGGTCGGTCTCGCATTCCTCGCGGAAGTTGGTCTCGATGACGCCCGAACGGCCGCCGCCGACGCCGCAGGCGTAGGAGAGCGCGAGGTCGTGGGCGTTGCCCGAGGCGTCCTGATGGACGGCGATCAGACACGGCACGCCGCCGCCCTTCTGATACTCGCCGCGCACGGTGTGGCCCGGGCCCTTCGGCGCGATCATGATGACGTCGACGGTCTTCTTCGGCTCGATCAGGCCGAAGTGGACGTTGAGGCCGTGGGCGAAGGCGATCGCCGCGCCGTCACGGATGAAGGGGGCGATCTCGGCCTTGTAGATGTCGGCCTGCAGCTCGTCGGGGGTCGCCATCATCATGAGGTCGGCCCACTTGGCGGCGTCGGCGACGCTCATCACCTCGAGACCGTCGGCGACGACCTTGGCGGCGGTGGTCGAACCGGCCTTCAGCGCGATCCGGATCTCCTTCACGCCCGAATCCTTGAGGTTCATGGCGTGGGCCCGGCCCTGCGAGCCGTAGCCGACGATGACGACCTTCTTGCCCTTGATCAGATTGATGTCGGCATCGGAATCGTAATAGACGCGCATCTTCTTTTCCTTCCCTGACAGGGATTACGCACCGGCGGCGCCGGTTTGGGGATCCGCTCCGTGAAGAGCGAGGAATTGCCCGACCGCACGCGCGGCTTCGCCGCGAATCCGCTCGGGGTCGAGAACGATCCGGTCGCCGAGCAGCAACCGGATGTGAATGTCGCGGGCGACGAGCCCGAAGAAGGTGCGGAACGCCTCCTCCGCGTCGTCGAAGGCGAGGAGACCGGCCTCGCGACCCGCCTCCAGCACCGGCTTCAACCGCCGCCCCATGGCGAAGCGGCCGTTTTCGAGCACGATCGCCCCCAGCGAATGCGGATCGGCCGCTCCCGTCCCGGGCCCGGCGGCACCCGCCTTGGCCGCCGCCCCGATCGCCACCCGATTGAGCGCGATCGACGTGTCGGTCGAGATCACGCTCAGCCAATTGATCGCGAATTCCTCGAGCCGTTCGGCGAGGCGCTCCCGATCGAGACGCGAGCGGTCGACCGGCCCGACCCGGACCCGCGCCGCCTGCCAGCGCACCGTCGCGGCGAGGAGCCCGTCGCGATCGCCGAACCACTTGTAGAGCGTCTCCTTGGAGCACGAGGCCGCCCGCGCCACCGCCGCCATGGTCAGCCGGTCGCCGGTCTCCACCAGAAGACGCAGCACCGCCGCGAGAACGCCGATCTGGCGCTCGCTCAAGGCCGCCTCGTCCTGGATCGAAGACACGTTCACCCCAGACCCCTCCGGCCACGTCGCGCGACCCACCCCGAACCGCACCGCTCGCGAACCGCGCCCCACATCGAACGCGATGTCTCCGCCGCGATGCGTCCGAACCCGTGACACCCGCCTCCGCGATGCCATATGCGCCTCCGCGAGCCCTGCCCGCATCCGCGACACACGCATGCGCGAAGAACCGCCTTTCGCAGCGCAGCGTACTGTACCGTACGGTACTAGTCGCCGGTCGGTTTAGCCGCGCCGCCGCGCGCGGTCAAGGGTCCGTTCGTCGGATCCTCTCGTCTCGCCCGACCGCGCGCCGATGGACGTACCCTCGAGCCCGGCGCGCCGGATCGGCGCGGCGCCCGCCCCGGCGTCGCCGTGTCGCAGAGAACACACGGTGGTGGATGAACGACTATCCGTTCCCGGCAAGATGCGCCGAAACGGGCCGAGGCGACCCCACAATCATCGATTGTTGAGGAACGCCCCGAATATTCGGTGCATGATCGAACCGGCCATTGGAGGTTGCCTCACTCGACGGTGCCTTCCGTCGAAGTCCAAGGAGGATACGCGTTTCATGCGAGACGAGATCATGGAAGCCGCCGCCGTCATGGGCCTCACCGAGCGATGTCACGTCAGCGCGTCGCGAAACCTGCCCCTGTTGAAGAGCCTCATTCGGCCCGTGGCGGTTCGCCTGATCGAGACCTTGACCGCGACCAGCGCGGCGAACCATCTCGTCGGCGTCGATTCCGATCGCCTGACGAACCTGCTGATCGACCATTGGGAGCGCCTGTTCGAACAGGGCATCGACGATGCCTATGTGACCCGCGTGACCCGCGTCGGCATCGTCCACCGCGAGCACGACATCCTGCCGAAGCTCTATATCCAGGCCTATGGCTGGTTCGCCTCGCGGCTCGTCGAGGACCTGACTCGGGTCCCGAACCTCGACACCGACGAACGCGCCGATCTGATCGCCTCGGTCACCAAGCTGATCTTCTTCGACATGGCGATGGCCATCGGCGCCTATGACGTGGCGCTGATCGACTGATCCGCCGGACGGTCGACGAGGGGCTCAGCGCCCCTCGGCGTCCGCGTTCTTCTTGACCTTGTAGAGCTGGAAGCCCTTGCCGTCATAGGCGAGATCGAGATTGCTCGGATCCGGGTTGTCGGCTTCCTTCTCGGTGTAGAGGACATAGACGTAGTCGTCCTCCTCCGTCCACTTGTCCCAGAAGTGCTCACGCGGTTCGTCGTCGTCGAAGACGTAGGACGTCGCCACCAGCTGCGAGATCGCCGGCGGCACCCCGTCCTCGGTGTCGACCTGGGCGCGGAACGCCTTGCGCACCGTCATGATCTGCTTGCCCTTGACGGTGAAGGCGGTCGAGACCAGCGCCGAGCGCTCGATCATGGCGAGACAGGGCGCATGGCTGATCGCGTCCTGCTCGGCCTGCGCGCCCTTGGGATCGTCGGCGACCGAGACCAGGATCTTCGAGCCGCGCGGCATGGAGGCGAAGGAGGCGCGCATGTCGGTATAGATCGCGTCGATCTTCAGCCAATGCACCGCGACGTCGCCGACCCGCATCGCCGCGAAGCCGACCACCAGCACCAGGAACCCGGCCTTCGACCACTTGTCGTCAGGATCGAGGTGAACGAAGCCGATCAGCATCAGGAGGAGCGCCACCGGCATCCGCTGATCGGCCATTTCCGAGCCGAACAGGGTGTAGGGCATCGCCAGGAACACCGCGAAGCCGAAGAAGGCGAGCGGCCAGATCGCCCCGTGCACCGACAGGATGCCGCGATGGAGCGCCCAGCCGAGCGCCACCGCGCCGAGCCCCATCAGCGCGAGGTCGTGCGTGTCGACATAGGTCCGGAAGATCAGTTCCAGCCCTTCCATCTTGCTCTGCGGCGCCCAGGCGTATTCCGTGACCAGCCCCCAGGTCGACGACCCCATCAGGAGCGGCACCAAGGGCAGCACCGGCACGATCAGCGCGACGAGATCGACCATCAGCGCCCGGTCGAGGGCGAAGCGCCGGCGGCTCCACGCCCACAGTTCGTAGGAGCCGATGGCGAGCCCGTAGAGCCCGACCGCGTAGAGATGACAGACGTAGAGCAGGAAGCAGAACACCGCCGAGACGATCATCCGCAGGATCACCGGCCGTTCCTTCAGCGCGATCCAGGCCGCGAGCCCCCACATCGCCAGACCGACGCCGAGCAGATAGTTCATCATCCCGAACAGGAAGATGCCGTTGTAGACCACGACGAAGGCGACGAGCGGGAAGGCGTTGATCCGTCCGAACAGCGCCTTGTGCACCGCCATCGGCCCCGTCACCATCGACAAAACGGTGAGCGCGGTGAAGATCTGCCCGGCCCGATAGATGTCGAGAATCCGGTCGAGCACCGGCACGATCAGATCCATCGCCAGATTGGGGATCAGCTGCCAGTCGATCTTGTAGAAGGCCGTCAGCGACGGATCGACCCCCTGGACCGCGATCACCCGCATGCGCGCGAGGTGGTTGACGTAGTCGGCGAGCGGCGGCACCCCGACCAGGAACACCGGCGTCACCACCAGGATCGTCAGGAGCCAGAACGCGACCGAGAATTCGTGCGTCAGGAGAAGGTCGACGAGACGAGCTCGCGCTGGCGGAACGCGACACGCCTCCGGGGCATGGATTTGATCTACGGTCATGGGGGTCCGAACGACAGGAATGAACGTTCAATCGGGAGAGAAGGCGCGGCGCGATCTCGAGCCGGCGTCTCTCTCCGCGATCTACGCCGATTTCGTGACGAAGCGAATCCGCGCCCACGGAAATTTTCGAATAGTTCTCGAGCGTGATCGAAATGCACCTCGCCCGGCGTCCGTCACGTCGGCTCCGGCTCCTCGCCCGGTGGCAGCCACCACGACGTCTCGCCGTTCAGCGCATGCGGCTTCAACGCCTCGGCGAGTTCGCCGATCCGCGCCTCGAGGTCGCGTCGGATCCGCGCCGGCAGGACATAGACCTCCGGGTCGTCGCGACTCTCCACGAGATGCTCGAGGACCTCGATCTCGAACGCCTCCAGCCGCTCGGTCAGCGCCTCCGGCAGCTTCAGGGCCGCCGGCTCGAACGTCCGATCGGTATCGACGTCGCGCATGGACGCGGTCACGATGTTGGGCGCGAACATCCAACGATGCGGCACCGTCGGATCGACGATCGGCTCCGGAACGTCGCCCCGGATCTCCTCGTCCGCCCCGGCCCCGTCCCAGGCGCGTGCCGTCGCGCTCCATCCGACGATCGCCGCCAGCGCCAGCGACACGAACGCGAGCCCCGCCTCGAACAGCGGCAGAGCCGCGAACCTCACGGCATCGCCGAGCGCGGCCGTGACCACGGCCGCCGTGGCGAGGCACCAGAGCACGAAGGCCACGACCACCCGCCGGCGGCCGAGCGCCTCGTCGTCGTCCTCCGGCGGAAACGCCCGCGCCGCGAAGACGAGCCACGCCGCCTGGACGAGCGCATTGGCGACCATGAGGCCGGGAGCCGCGCGATCGAGCGCCGCGAGGCCCGCCCCGGACGCCAGCGTCAGCACCGCTCCGAGACCGAGGAGACCGGCGCGAATGCGGTCGCGCCGCCGCCACCCACCGCCGAGCGCCGCCAACAGCCGGTCGAACGGCCGCGACCGCCACAAGGCGATCAGGGTCGCCGCGCCGCCCACGATCCAGAAGGCGCCGAGCGCCCGTAGTCCCCATTCGATCATGACGTTCGTCCCGCCGCACGTGCCTCGCGCGACGGGACGATAGGGGAAATCGACGCTGCGACGAAGTGACGAAAGCCGTCACGGAGCCACGAACGAGGCGGGACGCGACGGCATCGCCGATCGTCGCCCCGCCCGTCCCGGTTCACATCGCGTCGGGTCCGCGCGAGATCGCGGCCACGCCCGTGCGCGAATATTCGACGAGGCCGAGCGGCCCCATCAGCCCGACGAATTCGTCGATCTTGTCGGACTTGCCGGTCAGCTCGAACACGAAGCTCTCGGTGTTGGCGTCGACCACGCGGGCGCGGAAGGCGTCGGCCAGACGCAGCGCCTCGACGCGCGCCTCGCCCTTGCCCTTGACCTTGATCAGCGCCAGCTCGCGCGCCAGCACCCGGCCGGTCACGGTCAGATCGACCACCCGGTGGACCGGCACCAGCCGCGCCAACTGGTTCTTGATCTGCTCGATGACCATAGGCGTGCCGGTGGTGACGATGGTGATGCGCGAAAGATGGGCTTCGTGTTCCGTCTCCGAGACCGTCAGGCTCTCGATGTTGTAGCCGCGACCGGAGAAGAGACCGACGACGCGGGCGAGAACGCCCGGTTCGTTGTCGACGATCACCGAGAGCGTGTGGGTTTCGGGCGTCTGGAAGATGTGCTGAGAGGGATAATGCGAGGTGTTCATGGCGAGAACCGTCGTTGTCTGAGAAAACCGGAAACGGAGGAGCGACGGCGCGGGCGATCACCCGCGCCGCGATCGCCTCACACCAACATCTTGCCCTTCTCGTCGATGACCGAGCCGATGTCCTCGACCGCGTCACCGAACAGCATCTCGTTGTGCGCCTTGCCCGACGGGATCATCGGGAAGCAGTTCTCGGCCGGATCGACGATGCAGTCGAAGATCACCGGCTTCGGGCAGTCGATCATCTGCTGGATCGCCGCGTCGAGTTCGGACGGCTTGTCGCAGCGGATGCCGACGCCGCCGAAGGCTTCCGCCAGCTTGACGAAGTCGGGCAGCGCCTCCGAATAGCTCTCCGAATAGCGCCCGCCGTGCAGAAGCTCCTGCCACTGCCGGACCATGCCCATGTAGTGGTTGTTCAGGATGAAGATCTTGATCGGCAGGCGATACTGCACCGCCGTCGACATCTCCTGCATGGTCATCAGCACCGAGGCCTCGCCGGCGATGTCGATGACGAGCGACTTCGGATGCGCCATCTGCACGCCGACCGCCGCCGGAATGCCGTAGCCCATGGTGCCGAGACCGCCCGAGGTCATCCAGCGATTGGGCTCGTCGAACTTGAAGAATTGCGCCGCCCACATCTGGTGCTGACCGACCTCGGTCGTGATGTAGGTGTCGTGCTTCTTCGTCATCTCGTAGAGACGCTGGATCGCGTACTGCGGCTTGATGATCTCGTCGGAGCCCTTGTAGGCGAGGCACTTGCGCGCCTTCCAGGCCTCGATCTTGCCCCACCAGGCCTTCAGCGCCTTCTTGTCGATCTCCGGCTGGGTCTGCTTCCAGACGCGCAGCATGTCCTCGAGCACATGGGCGACGTCGCCGACGATGGCGCAGTCGACCTTGATGATCTTGTTGATCGAGGACGGGTCGATGTCGATGTGGATCTTCTTGGCATGCGGCGCGAAGGCGTCGAGACGGCCGGTGATGCGGTCGTCGAAGCGCGCGCCGACGCAGATGATCAGATCCGACTCGTGCATCGCCATGTTGGCCTCGAGCGTCCCGTGCATGCCCAGCATGCCCAGGAACTGATCGTCCTTGGCGGGATAGGCGCCGAGGCCCATCAGCGTCGAGGTGATCGGATAGCCGGTCGCCTTGACCAGCTCGCGCAGCAGCTGCGAGGCCGCCGGGCCGGAGTTGATGACGCCGCCGCCGGTATAGAAGATCGGCCGATGGGCCTTGCCGATCATCTCGACCGCCTTGCGGATCGCGTCCATGTCGCCCTTGATCTTCGGGCGATAGGTCTTGTGCTGGATGTTCTTCGGGCCGACGTAGGTGCCGGTCGCGAACTGGACGTCCTTCGGAATGTCGATGACGACCGGGCCGGGACGGCCGGACTTGGCGACCAGGAAGGCCTCGTGCAGGATGCGCGGCAGATCCTCGATCCGCTTGACCAGCCAATTGTGCTTGGTGCAGGGCCGGGTGATGCCGACGGTGTCGCACTCCTGGAAGGCGTCCTGACCGATCAGATGGGTCGGAACCTGCCCTGTGATGCAGACCAGCGGGATGGAGTCCATCAACGCGTCGGTGAGGCCGGTGACCGCATTGGTCGCGCCGGGGCCGGAGGTGACGAGGACCGCGCCGACCTTGCCGGTCGACCGCGCGTAGCCCTCGGCGGCATGGACCGCGCCCTGCTCGTGGCGAACCAGAACGTGGCGGATCTTCTCCTGCTTGAAGATCGCGTCGTAGATCGGCAGCACCGATCCGCCGGGATAGCCGAACAGCACCTCGACACCCTGATCCTGCAGGGCCGCGATCACCATTTCCGCTCCGGTCATCTGCCGTGACATGGGGTCTTCTCCGCTCCTCGGCCGCCCGTCCGGGCGCCTCTTCCGATTGTCGATGGTCTGGTTCGGGTAATAAAAAAGGCCCCGGTGGGGGGCCTGGATCCGCGCGCTCGCTCTCGTTCGGGAACCCCTTCAGCGGGTCCCGGCGGCGGCGCGCGATACGAGTACGAGAATGTCGATGCGCGACATGGCGGCGCAGATCCTCTGGTTGGTCGATGGCCGGGACGTTAGCGATCGACTTCCGGCCGGTCAAGTGAGGGTTTTGACGATTTCGCGTCGAACTTCGACGAAATCGTCGCTCACGCCCCTCCCGCGATCACCGCGATCGTCGCCGCGTGGAGATCGGCCGCCTCACCGCGCAGCCACTCGCCCATCCGCCCGCGAAACCACGTCGACTGACGCTTGGCATATTGCCGGGTCTCGACGATGCCGCGCGTCATCCCGTCCTGGAGCGGCAGCCGCCCGGCGGCGACTTGCGCCAGCGCCGCGACCCCGATCGCCCGGCACGCCGGCAGGCGCGGCGACAGGCCTCGCGCCGCGAACGCCGCCGCCTCCTCGATCGCGCCCTCCGCGATCATCAGTCGGAACCGCCGCGCGATCCGCTCGTGGAGCACCGCCCGCTCCGGCTCCAGCACGATCCGCACCGTCTCCTCGCGCGTGAGCAGTGCCGGTGAATGCGGCGCCGCCTGCCAATCGGCGAGCGAGCGTCCGGTCGAGGCGATGACCTCGAGCGCGCGGGTGATGCGCTGCGTGTCCGACGGCCTGAGCCGCTCCGCCATCACCGGATCGAGCCGTTCGAGATCGCGGTGGAGCGCCTCCGCCCCGACCGCGTCGGCGCGCGCGCGCCAATGGGCGCGTACCTCCTCGGCGATCTCCGGCACCGGCGCGAGCCCCTCGAGCAGGCCCTCGAAATAGAGCCCGGTGCCCCCGACCACGATCGGCACCCGTCCCGCGTCCCGGGTCTCCTCGAGCACCGGGCCGACGTCGGCGAGCCACTCGGCGACCGAGAAGGCATGGGCGGGATCGACGTGACCATAGAGCCGATGCGGCGCGCGCGCCTCCTCCGCCGGCGACGGCCGCGCGGTGAGGATGCGCAGCCCATCGTAGATCTGCATCGAGTCGGCGTTGATCACGACCCCGTCGAGCGCCTCGGCGAGGTCGAGCGCCAGCGCCGACTTGCCGCTCGCCGTCGGTCCTGCGATAAGCACCGCGCGCGCGGGCGCCGCCCTCTTCTCGCTCATTCGCCGCCCTCGCTCGTCGCCTCGCCCCGGTCAGGAGCTTGTTCTCGATCATGACTCATGTTGCAACCCTGATCTCCGCGCCGACCACCCCCGCCGTCGACGCGGCGCTGGCCGAGGCCGCCCGCGCCCGGCTCGCCGGCACCGCGATCGACACGCTGGCGAGCGGCATCGCCGCCGACGTCCATTTCCGCGCCGAGCCCGGCACCGAGAAGGCGGTCGCCGAGGACCTGCGGCAGGCACTCGCCGCCTCGGTCGACGTGGTGGTGCAGAGGATCGGCGCCCGCGCCAAGGGCCTGCTGATCGCCGACATGGATTCCACCATGATCGGCCAGGAATGCATCGACGAACTCGCCGCCGAACTGGGGCTGAAGGAGAAGATCGCGGCGATCACCGAACGCGCCATGCGCGGCGAGATCGCCTTCGAGCCGGCTCTCCGGGAACGTGTCGGCCTCCTCGCCGGACTGCCGGCGAGTGTCGTCGCCAAGGTCATCGCCGAGCGGATCCGCATCACCCCCGGCGCCATCGAGCTGGTGCGCACCATGCGGGCGAACGGCGCCTATACCGCGCTCGTCTCCGGCGGCTTCACCGTCTTCACCGGCCCGATCTCCAAGATGATCGGCTTTCACGAGCACCGTTCGAACCTTCTGATCGAGGCGGACGGCAAGCTCGCCGGCACCGTCGCCGAGCCGATCCTCGGCCAGGACGCCAAGAAGGCCTCGCTCCTCGAGCTGGCGGCGGAAAAGAAGGTGCCGATGGACCTGACCCTCGCGGTCGGCGACGGCGCCAACGACCTCGCCATGATCGAGGCCTCCGGCCTCGGCGTCGCCTATCACGCCAAGCCCAAGGTGGCCGCCGCCGCCCACGCCCGCATCGACCACGGCGATCTGACCGCTCTGCTCTACCTCCAGGGCTATCGGCGCAGCGAATTCGTGGCCGATTGAGACGACGCGGAAAGTCTCGACTCTGCGCCGGGTTCGGCTTCGCCCTGAGGCGCACGGTCGAAGACCGGGCCTCGAAGGGCGAAGCCTCGACGGGGCCGTGCCCTTCGGCCCTTGGCCCTTGGCCCTTCGAGGCGAGCTCACGCTCGCACCTCAGGGTGAAGGACCTCCGCTCGACGTCGAATGGGTCGGGACCTCACGCCCTCGACAGGAGACGGTGCCCCGCTCCGGCTCGGACTCCGAAAAACGACGACGGCGCCGGATCGCTCCGGCGCCGTCCGATCTCGTCACGCGCGAAAGAGCCTCACTCGGCCGAGGCGAGCGTCACGAAGCGCATTTCGCCCTCGGCGGAGGCGATCAGCAGGAGCGCCCGCTTGCGGCCGTCCTTCTTCAGCGCCTCGAACTTCTTGACGACGTCCTCGGGGCTCGCGACCTCCTCCTGGCCGACCTCGAGGATGACCTCGCCCGGCTGGATCCGCTTTTCCGCCGCCGCCGAACCCGGCGCGACCTCGGTCACCACCACGCCCTTGGCGACCTGATCCTTGATCTTGAACTTCGCCCGCGCCTCCGCGTCGAGCGGCGCCAGCGTCGCGCCAGCGACGGTCTTGGTGGTGGGCACCACCGAGTCGGGCTTGGTGCCGGGCTTGTCGGCGGCCGCGAGCTTCTCGCCCTCCTCGAGCCGGCCGAGCGCCACCTTGACGGTGACCTCCTTGCCCTTCCGGAGCACCACCACCTCGACCGACTTGTCGATCGGCGTGTCGGCGACCATGCGCGGCAACTCGCGCACGTTGGGCACGTCCTTGCCGTCGAATTTGACGATGACGTCGCCGGCCTGGATCCCCGCCTTGTCGGCCGGGCCCTTCTCGGAGATGCCCGCGACCAGCGCGCCCTTGGCCTCCTTCAGGCCGAGGCTCTCCGCGATGTCGTCGGAAACACCCTGAATGCGCACGCCGAGCCAGCCGCGCCGGGTCTCGCCATACTGCTTCAGCTGCTCCACCACCGCCGCCGCGGTCTTCGAGGGCACCGCGAAGCCGATGCCGATCGAGCCGCCGGTCGGCGAGATGATCGCCGTGTTGATGCCGATCACGTCGCCGTACATGTCGAACAGCGGGCCGCCCGAGTTGCCCTTGTTGATGGCCGCGTCGGTCTGGATGTAGTTGTCGTAGGGGCCGGAATTGATGTCGCGATTGCGCGCCGAGACGATGCCGACCGTCACCGTGCCGCCGAAGCCGAACGGATTGCCGATCGCCATCACCCAGTCGCCGACCCGCGCCTTGTCGCTGTCGCCGAACTTGACCGCCGTCAGCGGCTTCAGCGGCTTGACGCGCAGCAGCGCCAGATCGGTCTTCTTGTCGCGCCCGACCAGTTCCGCCTTCAGCTTGGTGCCGTCGGTGAAGTTGGCGGTGATCTCGTCGGCGCCGTCGATGACGTGATTGTTGGTGACGATCAGGCCGGAGGCGTCGATCACGAAGCCCGAGCCGAGCGACTGGATCTTGCGCGGCGCGCCGCCGTTCTTGCCCATCTGGTTCTTGAAGAACTCGTCGAAGAACTCCTGCAAGGGCGATCCGTCCGGCGCCTTGGGGATCTGGATCGGCCGTTCCGCCGCCACCGTCTGAGTGGTCGAGATGTTGACCACCGCGCCGGAGAGCGCGTCGGCGAGATCGGCGACCGAAGCCGGGCCGTGCCGGGTCGGCTGCGACGCCGCCGCCGAGGGGGCCACCGGGGCCGAGAGCGGCGCCGTCGCGGTCTGGGCGAAGGCGGTGCCGGCGACGAGCGTCGCCGCCAGCGTCGCGCCGAGAAGAAGACGCGTCCGCGCCAGGGTCGAACCGGAGGGGGCAGGCATCGTCATCGGGACGTCGGTCCTTCTCGTTTACCGGCCGCTCCGCGTGGCGCCGGTCCGGGTGGTGTCTTCGCACGTCGACACAAACGACGGAATGGGGCGGAACCATGCCCGCCCCGTCTCGCCTCGCGGCGATGTGATCCGACGACCTCGGGCCTCAGCCGCGCACCCACCACACGACGGCCACTCCGGCCGCCACCGCGAGCACGCCACCGATCCTGAGCGCCCCGTCGTCGAGCGTCTGCGCCGCCTCGAACATCCGCTTCAGGGCGCCCGGGGCGAGCGCGTAGAGCACCCCCTCGAACACCAGCAGCAGCCCGAGCGCCGCCAGAAAGTCGCGCGTGCCCGGGCCCGCCGTCACCTCACTTGGCCCCCGCGCTCGTTCCGCCCTTCGGGTCGGTCAGGTAGCGGAAGAAGTCGGACGAGTTCGGCGACAGGAGAACCCGGGTGTCCGAGCCCTTCATCGACGCCTCGTAGGCCTGCATCGAGCGATAGAAGGCGAAGAAATCGGGGTCCTTGCCGAAGGCGTCGGCGAAGATCTTGATGCGCTCGGCATCGCCCTCGCCGCGAACCCGTTCCGCGTCGCGGTTCGCCTCCGCCAGAAGGATCTCCTTCTCGGCCTCGGCCTTGGCGCGGATGCGGCTCGATTCCTCCGCGCCCTTGGCGCGCAGCTCGGTCGCCTCGCGCTGACGCTCGGTCTGCATCCGCTGGAACACCGCCTCGGAGTTCTTCTGCGGCAGATCGGCGCGGCGCAGCTTGACGTCGACGATCTTGACGCCGATGCCCTTGGCCTCGCCGTCGACCTGGGTGCGGATCTTGTCCATCAGCCCGGCGCGGTCGTCCCGCACCACCTCGAAGAAGGTCGCGTCGGCCAGAACCGCGCGCACCGCCGAGGAGACGAAGGTGTTGAGGCGCTGATTGCCGCCCTGGATCGTCCGGACCGACTGGTAGAACTGCACCGGATCGATGATGCGGTAGCGCGCGAAGGCGTCGACCACCAGCCGCTTCTTGTCGGAGGCGATCAGCTCCTGCGGGTTGAGGTCGATGTCGAGGATCCGCTTGTCGAGATATTCGACGTTCTGGATGAAGGGAATCTTGAAGTAGATGCCCGGCTCGACGACCGCCCGCTTGACCTGACCGAACTGCAGCACGAGGACCTGCATGGTCGGCGTGACGACGAAGGCGACGCCGGTGACGAAGGCGATCACCACCGCCGCGGCGACGGCGAAGAGCCCGATGAATCCGTTCTTCATCACTGACCTCCGGTGCCGGTACGCGGCTGGGCCTTACGGCCGATCTGATCGAGCGGCAGATAGGGCAGGACCGATCCCTCGCCCTTGCCCTGATCGACGATGACCTTGTCCATCCCGCCGAACACCCGCTCCATCGTCTCGAGATAGAGCCGTTCGCGCGTCACGTCGGGAGCGAGCTTGTATTCCGTCAGCACCGCCGAGAAGCGGTCGGCCTGACCGCGCGCCTCTTCCACGGTGCGCTGGCGATAGGCCTGCGCCTGGGCGGTGATCGCCGCCGCCTGACCGCGCGCTTCCGGCACGATCTTGTTGGCGTAGGAGCGCGCCTCGTTCTGCAGACGCACCGCGTCGATGCTCGCCGCCTGGACGTCGCGGAAGGAGTCGATCACCTGCACCGGCGGGTTGGCGCCGTTGCCGTTGATGTTGACGAGGCGGATCTCGATGCCGGCGCCGTAGGAATCGAGCGCCTTCTGCATCAGCCGCCGCACCTCGTTCTGCACCACCACCTGGTTCTCGGTGAGCAGATAGTCGAGCGTGTTGCGGCCGACCACCTCGCGCATCGAACTCTCGGCGACCGCCTTCACGGTGGCCTCCGGGTTCTGGATGTTGAAGAGATAGGCGGTCGCGTCCTTGACGTCCCATTGCACCTTGAACGAGACGTCGATCATGTTCTCGTCGCCGGTCAGCATCAGGCTCTCGTCGCTGCCGTCACGCGGCGACAGGCTGCGCACGCCGTCGCCGTCGCGCTGGCCGACGGAGAGCTCGCGCACCGCCAGGACCTTCGGCGTGTAGACCTGCCCGATCGGGTACGGGAAATTGTAGTTGAGGCCCGGCGTCGTCTGCGACACCACCTTGCCCAGCACCAGCTCGACGCCGAGCTCGTCCGGCTCGACCCGGTAGAACCCGGTCGCCAGCCACAGCGCGAGCGCCGCGACCGCGCCGAGGCCGAGGCCCTTGAGGCCGATCCCGCCGAGACCGCCACCGCCCGAGCCGCCGCCGCTGCCCGGCAGCCAGCTGCGCAGCTGTTCCTGGCTCCGTCGCAGGAGTTCCTCGAGATCGGGGGGCTGATTGCCGCCGCCACCGGAAGGTCCGCGCGGCGGTTGACCCCATGGGCCGCCGCCGCCGCCCTTCCATCCGCCGCCGCTTCCGCCGCCGCCGTTCTGGTTGCTCCAAGGCATGTCTTTTCCTTTGTCGGATGACGGGTTCCACGGCACGAGGAACCGTGGGCCCGAGACGTGTCGCGCCGTAGCACTCCCCGTTTTATAGGTATCGCGACCGGGCGTTTCAACGCGACCGCTGGAAAGAAAGCCGAAATCGAATCGCGATCGCGACTTCAGGCCGCGCCACGCCGCCGCAGCGTGACGAAGTCGAAGTCGGCGTCGTCGCGCTCCGTGCGCGTCCCCGCGACCCGCGCGGTCTCGACCCAGGTGCCCGCGTCGAGCGCGGGAAAGAGCACCGCCCCCTCGACCGGCGGATCGAGCCGCACCTCGGTCAGCTCGACCCGATCGCAGAGCGGCAGCGCCTGGGCGTAGATCTCGCCGCCGCCGACGATCGCGACCCCGTCGACCCCGTCCCGCGCCGCGATCGCCCGGCCCCGCGCGATCGCCGCCTCGAGCGAGGCGACGACCTCCGTGCCCTCGGCCGCAAAGCCCGGCTCGCGACTGACGACCAGCGTGGTCCGGCCCGGCAGCGCCCGGCCGATCGAGGCCCAGGTCCGCCGCCCCATGATCATCGGCCGCCCGAGCGTCGCCGCCTTGAAGTGCTTCAGGTCGGAGGGGATGTGCCAGGGCAGCGTCCCGCCACGGCCGATCACCCGATTGCGGGCCGCCGCCACGACACAGAAGAGTTCGACCCCGCTCATGTGCCCGCCTCCGCCAACCGGACGAGCGCGTCGCCGTCGACGCGCATCACCGTCCATTCGTCCATCGGCCGCGCCCCGAGCCCGCGATAGAAGTCGATCGAGGGCGTGTTCCAGTCGAGCACCCACCATTGCAGCCGCCCGAGCCCCTCCGCGACGCAACGCCGCGCCAGATGCGCCAGCAAGGCCTTGCCGTACCCGCGCCCGCGCGCCTCCGGGAGAACGAAGAGATCTTCCAGATAGATCCCGTGTTTCCCCTCGAAAGTCGAGAAATTGTAGAACCACAGGGCGAAGCCGACCGGCCGCCCCGCCTCCTCGATCAGATCGCAGAAGGCGCGTGGGTGCTCGCCGAACAGCGCCGCGTCGATCATCGCCTCGGTCGCGGTCACCTCGTGCTCGAGCTTCTCGTAGACCGCGAGCGCCCGAATGAAGGAGAGCACCACCCCCGCCTCGCCGGGCCGCGCCGGCCGGATCACGCCCCCACTCATACGATCCCCGCTCATACCGCCACCGGCGCTTTGATGTGGGGATGGGGATCGTAACCCTCGAGCCGGAAATGCTCGAAGCGGAAGTCGAAGATGTCGGAGATCCCCGGATCGATCGCCATCGTCGGCAGCGGCCGTGTCTCGCGCGTGAGCTGCGTCTCCACCTGATCGAGATGGTTCAGATAGAGATGGGCGTCGCCGAAGGAATGGACGAAGTCGCCGGCCTTCAGGCCCGTCGCCTGCGCCATCATCATCGTCAGCAGCGCGTAGGAGGCGATGTTGAAGGGCACGCCCAGGAAGACGTCGGCCGAGCGCTGATAGAGCTGGCAGGAGAGCCGGCCGTCGGCGACGTAGAACTGGAACAGGAGATGGCACGGCGGCAGCTTCATGCGCGGAATGTCGGCCGGGTTCCATGCCGAGACGATCAGGCGGCGGCTGTCGGGATTGCGGCGGATCTCGTTCTGGACCCAGGCGATCTGATCGATCGTGCCGCCGTCGGGCTTCGGCCACGAGCGCCACTGGTGGCCGTAGACCGGCCCGAGATCGCCGTTTTCGTCGGCCCACTCGTCCCAGATCGAAACGCCGTTGTCCTTCAGATATTTGATGTTGGTGTCGCCGGCCAGGAACCACAGCAGTTCGTGGATGATCGACTTCAGATGCAGCTTCTTGGTGGTGAGCACCGGGAAGCCGTCGGCGAGATCGAAACGCATCTGATGGCCGAAGACGGAGCGCGTGCCGGTGCCGGTGCGGTCGGTCTTGGTGGCGCCCTCGTCGCGGATCCGCCGCATCAGATCGAGATAGGCTCGCATCGATTTCCCTCTCCGCTCTCGACTCGCCCCTCGGCGAAGCGCGAGCATGGGACCGCCCCGCCCGTCGCGCAACGCTTCCCCTGCCCTACTCGCGCCGCGATGACCGTTCAACCGAGGACCTCGCCGTGGTCCCCGACTTTTCACACCCGATGGAGGCCCTCATGCGTCCCGCGTCCCCCCGGCTCGCCCCCGCCCGCATCGCGCACGTCGCCCTGTGGACCCCCGACCTCGACGCCTCCGTCGCCTTCTGGGCCCGCCATTTCGCCGCCGCCGTCGGCGAGGAATACGTCAGCCGCAATCGCCCGGGCTTCCGCTCGCGCTTCGTCCGCCTCGCCGAGGGCCCGGCGCTCGAGTTGATGACCGGACCCTGGCTCGACGGCGATCGCGCCGACCCGGCCGAGCGGATCGGCTGGACCCATGTGGCGATCGATCTCGGCTCGCGCGAGGCGGTCGACACGCTCGCCGCGACACTGGCCGCCGAGGGCGCGCTGGTCTCGCCGCCGCGCACCACCGGCGACGGCTATTACGAGGCGGTGATCCGCTCGCCCGAGGGCGCCCTGATCGAGATCGTCGGCTGAGCCGCCCGGCTCACTCCGCCGCCTCGCGTTCCGGCAACATCCCCTCTTCGATCTCGAAGGAGGAGACGATGTGGCCGGCGAGCGCGTCGACCGCCGCCCCGGCCGCGCGCGCCGAACGGATCATCTGGATCTCATAGTGACCGATCGGCGGCAGGACCCGCTCGTCGATCGGCACCAACTCGCCGTCGATGACGCTCGACGGCAACGGCGCCACCGCGAGGTCGGCGAGCACCGCCGCCATCTGCCCGACGTAGTGCTGGCTCGAATAGGCGACCCGGTAGGCGACCCCGAGCCGGTCGAGCACGTCCATCGCCCGCGTCCGCCACGAGCAGGTCGTGCCGGAGACGGCGAGCGGCAGCGGCCGGCGCTCGTGCGCCTCGCCGTAGCGCACCCCCGCCCAGACGAGCTTCTCGCGATGGACGATGGTGCCGCTCGTCGGCAGGGTGCAACCGAGACCGGAGCTGATCAGAGCGATGTCGATCTGATCCTCGTCGAGCCGCTGCGCCAATTCGGTCGACGGCCGGCACACCACGTCGACCTGCACCAGCGGATGGCTCGCCGCGAACCGCGCCAGGATCTTCGGCAGGAACTTGGTGGCATAGTCGTCGGGCGTGCCGAGCCGCACCATGCCGGCGGTGTCGGCGCAGCGAAAGCGCGCCAACGCCTCCTCGTTGAGCCTGAGGATCCGCCGGGCGTAGCCGAGGAGATCGTCGCCGGCCTCGGTGAAGACCACCGTGCGCCCGTCCTTGGCGAAGAGCGGGCGGCCGACGATCTCCTCGAGCCGCTTCATCTGCATGGAGACCGCCGAGGGCGTGCGGAACACCGCCTGCGCGGCACGGCTGAACGAGCCCGTGCGCGCGATCGCCGCGAAGGTCTTGAGGAGATCGATCTCGAGCGAGGCCGCCCCGGTGAAGCTCGCCCCCTGCTCACTGCCCACGTCGGTCATCGCGCCCTCCGGACAATTCAGAAAACCTGATGCGTGACGTTAGATCTTTTCGATTGTCTGATCAATCCATCTCCCACAGAGTGATCCTCGCGAGATGCGTTTCTCGCCCCCACCGACGAAGACGTGATCACCCGGAAGGCCGCGCGAGAGCCGGTTTCCGGCAACGGGAGACCATCGCCATGCGTGAAGCCGCTCTGACCCTCGCCCGTGGACGCGACGATTTCGCGCCCTCCCTCGCCGCCCGGGCGATCGCCGCCCTGCGCGAACTCCCGGCCCTGATCCGGCGGCGCAACGCCGCCGCCCGTGCCCTCGCTCATCTCGAGCGCCTCGACGCCGACCGCCTCGCCGACATCGGCCTGGTGCCGGGAGATCTCGACCCGCGCGCGGCCGTCGCCGATCCGCTCGCCGAGACCCGCCGTCTGGCGCGCGCGGCGCGCGCCCGGATCCTGCGCGATCGCTGGGTGATCGATTGACCGGAGCGGCGCATCCGCTGTGGGCGATTTTTCGCCGGGGCCTTTTCGTCGCGGCCCCGGCCCCCTATATTGGCTCTGCCGTCGCAAGACGGATATGGCGATAAACGAACTGTGTAATAAGCCTATCGGACCCGGGGGCAGTACCCGGCGCCTCCACCCGAGCCCACCGGCACATCGCCGATGGGCTCCGGCGGGGGCGAACCAGGATCGACGAGGGTCTAAAGACTGGTCTTTCGCCCGGCATGATACCGCCGTCATCGGGTCAAAATTATAGTTGCCAACGACAACTATGCTCCGGTTGCAGTGGCCGCGTGAGCGGTTTCTGACTCCGGTCAAAAAGTCCTGACGTGTAGCAGCGTCTAGGCGGGGTTCGAGGGCACCTGGCAACAGAAGCCCTCACTTCCTCCCTTTCCGCCCGTGTCCGACACGCCTTCGTGGTCATCGGCCTTCGCTTGGGCTAAACAGAAGGGAGCGACTCTTCCGTGCGACCCGTGAGCGAACGACCATGACGCAGGATCTCATCCGTTACGACGTGCTGGTGCAGGAGGCGCTTCGAGGCGTCGTCCGCAAGGTCATGGGCGAGATCGCCAAGACCGGCCTGCCCGGCGAACACCATTTCTACGTGTCCTTCGACACGCGCCATCCCGGCGTGCGCCTGTCCGGCCGCCTGCGCCAGCGCTACCCGACCGAGATGACCGTGGTGCTCCAGCACCAGTACTGGGACCTCGAGGTCACCGATCAATATTTCGAGGTGAATCTCTCCTTCTCCGGCATCCCCGAGCGCATGCACGTGCCGTTCAACGCGGTGAAGGGCTTCGTCGACCCCTCCGTCGAATTCGGCCTGCAGTTCGAGGTGATCACCGAGGGCACCGAAGCCGCCGAGGCCGTCTCCGACGGCCCCCGCCTGGTGCCGACCGAACCCTCGATCATTCCGATCCAGCCCACCCCGGACGTCGCGACCGAAGCCGCCGCCGAACCGGACGCGAGCCCCGCCGAACCGGCCGAGGAGCCCCCCGCCCCCGACACGGGTGCGACGGTCGTCTCGCTCGACAAGTTCCGGAAGAAGTGATCTCCTGGGTACCGTGAGGCGGCCATGACCGAGATCCTGTCGCTCTCCAAGGCTCGCAAGACCCGCGCACGGGCGGAGGATCGCCGACGCGCGGAAGAAAATCGCGTGAAATTCGGCCGAACCCGGGCCGAGCGCGACACTGTCGAGCTGACGAGCACCCTCGATCGCCGCCGCCTCGAAGCCCACCGTCGCGACGAGATCCCTCCGTCGGAGGAGACCGATACGCCGCACGGGTGAAGTCCGAGGAGGCCACCATGGACAAGCGTTCCATGACCATTGCCGGCCACCGCACCTCGGTCGCCCTCGAGCCGGAGTTCTGGGCGGCGCTCGAAGCGCTCGCCACGGAACGGTCCCTGCCCCTCGCGGCCCTGGTCGCCGAAATCGACGGCGCCCGCACCCCCGACCGCAATCTCGCATCCGCCATCCGCGTCGCGGTTCTCGCCCATCTCTCCCGAAAGACGCGCGCCGGCTGATCCTCACGGGATCGTCGGCGCCCCGGGGCGCTCGCCCCCGCCCGCCGGGATCCCCGGTGGCGGGCTCGACGCCTCGGTGGGAGCCACGGGCGTGATCCGCATCGGCGCCAGCGACGGCGCCGCCGCTCCCGGCGCGGCGGGCGCGCCGGAGGGAGCCGGTGTCGAAGGCGACGGCCGCGCCTGAACGGCGCCCGGCGCGGTGGGCGCCGGAGCCGGGGCCGTCGGCCGGATCGCCCCGAGCGGCGCGACCGTCGGAGAGGGCGGCGCCTGTGTCCGCGCCGCTTCCGCCGCCTTCGCCGCCGCTTCCGCTGCCCTCGCCGCTTCCGCCGCCCGGGCCGCTTCGGCGGCCTTCGCCGCCGCTTCCGCCTCGCGCGCGCGCCGCTTCTCCTCGATCCGCTTGAGGATGGTGGAGAAGCGCAGACGTTCGACCCGGTCCTGCCGCAGGGCCTCCGCCGCCTCGATCTCCCGTTCCAGCCGATAGAGCGACAGGAACGCCGTGAGGCTGGTCGTATCGAAGGCGAGATGCGGCGTCTCCCAGGTCCCCGACAGCGCCAGATCGAGCGACGGCGTCGCATGCGACACCGCCGTCGTCCGGCGCAGATCGCCCTCGCCGACGGGTTCGATCGTCATCAGCCCGTCGAGCGTGCCGGCGACCGGATCGATCGTCGCCCGCCCCGAGAGCCGCCCGCCGTCGAGCGCGGCCTGAAAGCGCGGGATCTGGATCACGCCCTTGTCGACGAGCACCGGCACGTCGATCGCCGGCAGGGCCGTCGTCCGCCCCGCCATCGCCCGCACCACCCGCTCCGCCGGAGCCTCCGCCTCCCCCGCCGGGGCCCTCAGCGCGTCGACCGCGACCCCGTCGAGCCGACCGTCGTCGAACCGCACGTGACCGCTGCCGGCCAGCGACGCCATCGTGGCGGCGCGATCGGTGCCGTCCGCCTCGAAGACCACGTCGCCGGAGAGCCGCCCCTGGAGGCCCGGACGCCCGGCCTCCGGCGCGATCGCGAGCGGAACCCCCTTCGCCTCCAGCCGTCCCGAGACCAGCGTCCGCGTCGCCTCGGGGCGCCGCGCGCGGATCTCGCCGCCGATCGCCGCCGCCCCGACCCGCGCCGAGAGATCGATCAGGCGCGCCGCTCCCGGCTCGCCGATCGCCCGCCCGGCGACGGCCGTCGCGACCGGGATCTCGTCGTCGTCGAGCCGATCGATCGTCGTCGCCAGATCGAAGTCGATGCCGATCGAGAGCGCGGTGCCGGCGAGCACCGCCAGATCGGCCCGATCGAGCCCGAGCCGGCCCGTCGCCTTGGGTCGCGGCCCGGCGAGCGCCAACGCGCCCGAGGCCGTCAGCCGCGTCTCGGCGATGGTGCCGGAGAGATCGGCGACCCGCCAATCGTCGCCCCAGCCCGCCGCCGTCACCTTCAGATCGACCGGAAGCCGCCGCTCGAAGGCGAGCCCCGGCCGTCCCGCGAGCCCGGCGAGGAACCCGACGTCGGGCGCCGCGAGTTTCGCCTCGAACGCCGCCTTCGCCGGCCCTTCGTCGGGCCGCGACAGGGTACCGGCGACCTCCGCCCGGCGCCCGCCGAGCCCGGCCCGCAGCGCGAAGGCGATACCGTCGCTCGCCCGGCCGCGGATCGTGCCGCTCAGGACCGACGCCTCCCCCGGCTTCGCGTCGAGGAGACGGGCTGCGGCGGGTGTCAGCTTGGCCCCGGCGAGGTTCGCCTCGGCCTCGATCCGGCCATGGGCGAGATCGTCGAGCCGCCCGGTCCAGGTGCCGCCGACCGCGAGCGTGCCACCGGCCGCGCGGCCGTCGATGCCGAGACGAAGCGCCTCGCCACCGCCCGCCAGCGTCAATTTGAGATCGAGCGGCCCCGCCGCCGCGCCGATCGCCTCGGCCGCCGCCGCCGCTTCCGCCGAGATCAGGCCGGCGAGCGCCTTGGCCGCCGCCGCCGGGCGTTCCGAGGCGACGGCGAGGTCGAGCGACCCGCTCGGCGCGCTCCACGCCGAGGCGATCCGGCCCGAGCCCTCGATCCGCGCGCCGGCGAGATCGGCGACGCTCAGCCGATCGATCGCCACCGTGTCGCCGGTGAGCCGCAGCGCCAGCCGCGCGCCCTCCGCCCGCGCCGCGCCGAGATCGACCACCCGCATGTCGAGGTCGAGATCCAGCCCGCGCCCGATCGCCGAGGAGACGCCGAGGCGCCGGCCGAGCCGCGCCAACCGCGCGCCGTCGAGCCGGTCGGCCGAAAGCCCGAGCCGCAGCGCGCCGTCGGCCCGCTTCTCGACCCGTCCGCGCGCCCGCGCGCCGGCGAGCGTCACCGCCAGATCCGGGCCGAAGAACCCGTCGCGCGAGAGCGAGAAGCCACCGTCGAGCGTCAAAGCGCCGATCGCCGCCTCGCCCGCCGGCTCGCCCGACCACCACGCGGCCAGGGTTTCCGGCGCGCCGATCGCGATCGACCCGCGCCCGTCGAGCGTCGCCCCCTCGGCGAGGCCGATCCGCCCGGCGAGATCGAGCCGAGTCTCGCCGGGAAGGCGCGCCGCCAGCCGATCGAGGGTCCATCCGCCGGGCCGCGCCCGCGCCTCCAGCGCCACGTCGGAGACGAGCCCGCCCGCCACCGCGACCGAGCCGAGCGAGAGCGAGACGCGGGTGGCGCGCGGAAGCGCCAGCCGGCCGACACCGCCGCGCACGCCCTCGCCGAGCCCGGCGAGCCTGGCTCCCGCGCCACCGGGCGCCGGGGCGGTTCCGTCGAGATCGAGCCGCTTGGCGGAGAGATCGACGTCGAGCGTCGTCGCGGCGGCGAACCGGGCGGTCGCCCGCCCCTCGAACCGCGCGCCCTCGACCGCGTCGCCGATCACCACCGCGAGATCGGTGAGCCGCACCCCGTCCGGATCGAGCGCCATCGCCGCCGTCGCGGTGATCGGCAGGGCCGTGTCGTCGCGCTTCTCCACCGTAATCGGACCGGCGACACCGGGCTTGGTCGCGGGATCGCCGGCGGTGAGATCGCCCGAGACGGTCACCCCGAGGTCCGGCAGTGAGAGCACGGTCCGCAACTGCCGCGCCTCGCCGCTGCCGCGCGCCGCCAACCGGAGGCTCAGCGCCCGGCCCTGCGACTGACCGGCGACGTCGAGCCGCCACGACCCGCCGAGGCTCTCCACCGAGCCCGATCCCTCGAGCCGGGTCGCGGTCCACTCCGTGCCGGAACGCAGATCGGTGAGCCGCGCCCGGCCGTCGACGAAGCGGATCGCCTCGATGTGCACGTCGGTGAGATCGGCGCCGTGCTCGGGCAGGCCGACGATGCGGCCGTCGGTCTCGATGGTGAGATCGACGGCTGGACGATCGAGCACGAGATCGGACACCCGCGTCTCGCCCCGGAGCAGCCCGGCCACGTCGAGATCGAGGTCGAAACGGCCGACCCGCGCCACCGGACGGGCGAGATCGCCGACGACGACGTCACCGAAACGCACGCGCGGGCTCGGCAGGAGGCGCGCGTCGACGTCGCCGAGCACCCGCACCGGCAGACCGACGATCCGGCTCGCCTCCGCCTCGAACACCGCCCGATGGGTGCCCCAATCGACGAAGAGCGGCCCGACCAGCGCCGTCACCAACGCCAGGATGATCGCGACGCCGACACCGATGTAGAGCGAATTCAACGCGCCCTCCGTCCTGTCCGCCGCCGGCCCCGGCTCATCGGATCGCGACGATCTTGCCGGGATTGAGGATGCCCTTGGGATCGAGCGCCCGCTTGATCGTCGCCATCATGTCGAGGGCGGCGGCGCCGTGTTCGGCCTCGAGATATTTCATCTTGCCCTGACCGACGCCGTGCTCGCCGGAGGCGGTGCCCTCCATGGCGAGCGTGCGCTCGACCAGCCGCCCGACGAAGGCCTTGACCCGCGCCACCTCGTCCGCGTCGGCGGGATCGAACAGCGGCAGCGTGTGGAAGTTGCCGTCGCCGACGTGACCGACGATCGGCGCGACGAGGCCGGTCGCCTCGATGTCGGCCTTGGTCTCGGCGATGCACTCGGCGAGCCGCGAGATCGGCACGCAGACGTCGGAGGAGAAGGTCTGACAGCCGGGGCGCAGCGCCAGCCCCGCCCAATAGGCGTCGTGGCGCGCCGCCCAGAGCTTCGAGCGCTCCTCCGGCTTCGTCGTCCAGGTGAACGGTCCGCCGCCGAGATCCTCGGCGATCTCGCCGAAGCGGGTCGATTGTTCGGCGACCCACGCCTCGGTGCCGTGGAACTCGACGAGCAGCAGCGGCGTCTCCGGCAGATCGAGCTTCGAATAGAGATTGCAGGCGCGCACCTGCACCTCGTCGAGCAACTCGATGCGCGCGACCGGGATCCCCGACTGGATCGTCAGGATCACCGCGTCGGCCGCCGCCTGCACGCTCGGGAAGGGACAGATGCCGCCGGAAATCGCCTCGGGAATGCCGGAGAGACGGATGGTCAGCTCGGTGATGATGCCGAGCGTGCCTTCCGAGCCGACGAAGAGCCGGGTGAGATCGTAGCCGGTCGAGGACTTCTTGGCCCGGCGCGAGGTGGTGACGACCTCGCCGGTGGCGGTGACGGCGCGCAGCGCCAGCACGTTGTCCTTCATGGTGCCGTAGCGCACCGCGTTGGTGCCGGAGGCGCGCGTCGCCGCCATGCCGCCGAGGGTTGCGTCGGCGCCGGGATCGATCGGGAAGAAGAGGCCGGTGTCGCGCAGCTGCTCGTTCAGCGCCTTGCGGCGAATGCCGGGCTGCACCACCACGTCGAGATCGTCCGGATGGACCGCGACGATCGCGTCCATCGCCGAGACGTCGACCGAGATGCCGCCGTAGGGCGCGTTGAGATGCCCCTCGAGCGAGGTCCCCGCCCCGAACGGCACCAGCGGACAGTCGTTCGCCGCGGCGATCCGCACGATCTCCTGCACCTCCGCCTCGCTCTTTGCGAAGACCACCGCGTCGGGGGCCTGATTGGCGATCCAGGTGAGCGTGTGACCGTGTTGCTCGCGCATCGACGCCGACGTCGAGACCCGCTCGCCGAAGCGTTCGATCAATCGCTCGATCGTCGCCGCGATTCCGGCCTCGTTGCGCGTCCGCTCACTCATGCTCGCCTCTCCCCATGGAAAACTCGGAGCCGGACCCTAGCAGCCCGCAGGGCTCCGGAGAAGTCGAGGCGAGGCGCCTCAGCTCTTCGAAGACCATGCCGCCACCCGCCGCGACAACCACGGCCCGATCCCCACCAGAACGAAGAACCGCACCGCCTGCAGGGCCAGGACGAAGGAGACGTCCACCGGGGTCGAGGCGGCGATGATCGCCACCGTGTCCATGCCGCCCGGCGAGGTCGCGAGATAGGCGGTCAGCGGATCGACCCCGAGCCGCTCGACCAGCACCACCGACAGACCCGCCGCCACCGCCATCAGGAACAGGATCGACAGGACGATCCACGGCAGCGCCCGCGCCGCGTGCGCCACCGCCGACCGGGTGAAGCCGAGCCCGATCGTCCAGCCGACCCCGGCATAGGCGGCGATCAGCAGCCAGGTCGGCAGATCGAACACGAAGACGTCGGCGCCGTGCAGCACCGCCCCGGCGAGGAGCGGCCCGAGCATCGCGCCCGACGGAATCCGCGAGACGATGCCGAGCCCGGCCGCGACCGCGACGATCGCCAGTGTCAGCGCCAGGGGCCCGGGATGGAGCGGCGGAAAGATCACCGGCGGCGGCGGCATCGCCTCGACGCCGATCCACAGCCGCGCCGTCACCGAGGCCCCGGAGGCCACGAACAACACCCTGAGATATTGCATGAAGGCGACCAGCGACACGTCGGCGCCGTGCGCCGCCGCCTGGATCACCATCGCCGAGGCGGCGCCCGGCGAGGCGCCCCACACCCCGGTCGTCCCCGGCAACACCCCGAATCGCGACAAGAGAAAGCCCGAGAGGCCCGCCGCCGCCACGATCACCGCCACGGTGCCGAGAAGGATCGGCCAATCCGCGCGGAACGTCGCGACGATCGACGGCGTCAACGCCGAGCCCAACATCGCCCCGACCACCGCCTGCGAGGCGAGAAAGGCCGGACGCGGCACCTTCGGCGCCATCTCGGCGAGCCGCACGAGAATGCCCGCCACCAGCGGCCCGATCAGGAACGCGGCCGGCAGGCGCATCTCCTCGAGCCCCCACGCGAGGAGGAGCGACAGCGCGGCGAGCAGGGCCCACCGCATCACCCGAACCGTCGCCTCGCTCGATCGCATCGCCCCTCGCCTTCGCTCCCGATGCACCACGCCGCCTCGTCCGGGTCAAGCCGCATCCTCGCCTTCCCGGAGGGTCGGCCGGGCGGCCGGGGCCGAGGCGGGAGACGGGGTCCGGACCTGTTCGGACTCGCCTTCGTCACCGAACTGTCATAAACCGCGCCCGTCACGACACGGACGGGGGTTTCCATGTTGTCCTGGTTCCGGGCCCTGATGCCCAGGGAAGACGGGTTCTTCGACCTCTTCGAGGCCCATTCGCAGGTTCTCCTGGAGGGCGCGCTGGCGCTGCGCTCGCTCTTCGACGGCTCCGCCGACATCGCCACCGCCTGCGCCGAGGTCAAGCGACACGAGAAGCGCGCCGACGACATCACGGCCGAGGTACTCCAGGCGGTGCGCCGCTCCTTCATCACGCCCTTCGACCGGGTCGACATCAAGGATCTGATCGAGTCGCTCGACGACGCCATCGACCAGATGCATCAGACCTCCAAGGCGATCACGCTGTTCGAGGTGACCACCTTCGAGGCGCCGATGCGCGAGATGGCGGCGATCGCCGTCGAGGCGGCCGAGATGACGGTCCGGGCGATCCCGCTCCTGCGCAAGGTCGGCACCAACGCCGGCGCCCTCAACACCTACGCGGTGGCGATCACCGATCTCGAGGGCAAGGTCGACAAGCTGCACGATCAGGGTCTGAAGGCGCTCTTCCTGACCCATCGCCACACCGACCCGATGGCCTTCACCGTCGGCGCCGAGATCTACGGCCACCTCGAGCGCGTCGCCGACCGCTTCGAGGACGTCGCCAACGAGATTTCCGGCATCGTCATCGAACACGTCTGACCCGGGCATCCGCCCCTTGCCGCCCGAGGCCGAACCGATCCCATGGACGCCACCCTGGCCCTGCCCCTCCTCGTCGGACTGATCGCCGTCGCGCTCGCCTTCGACTTTCTGAACGGCCTGCACGACGCCGCCAATTCGATCGCCACGATCGTCTCGACGCGGGTTTTGAGCCCGCAATACGCGGTCGCCTGGGCGGCGTTCTTCAATTTCATCGCCTTCATGTTCTTCGGCCTCCACGTCGCCCAGACCCTCGGCAAGGGCATCGTCGAGGCGAACGTGATCGATCCGCGCGTCGTCTTCGGCGCGCTGAGCGGGGCGATCGTCTGGAACATCGTCACCTGGGTGGTGGGCATTCCCTCCTCGTCGTCGCATGCGCTGGTCGGCGGGCTGATCGGCGCCGGCCTCGCCAAGGCCGGGGTCGACGCGGTGGTGATGTCGGGCTTCCTCAAGACCGCCGTCGCCATCGTTCTGTCGCCTTTGCTCGGCTTCCTGTTGGCGCTGGTGCTGATGGCGATCGTCGCCTGGGTCTGCCGCCCCTTCACGCCCTTCTCCGTCGACCGAGGCTTCCGGACGCTGCAGTTCGTCTCCGCCTCGCTCTATTCGCTCGGTCACGGCGGCAACGACGCCCAGAAGACCATGGGCATCATCGCGGTGCTGCTGTGGTCGCAGGGTTATCTGGGGGGCGAGTTCCACGTGCCGTTCTGGGTTGTGATCTCCTGTCAGGCGGCGATGGGCCTCGGCACGCTTCTGGGCGGCTGGCGGATCGTTCACACCATGGGGTCCAAGATCACCCGTCTCACCCCGATGCAGGGCTTCTGCGCCGAGACCGGCGGTGCGCTGACGCTGTTCCTCGCCACCTGGCTCGGCGTGCCGGTGTCGACCACTCACACCATCACCGGCGCGATCGTCGGCGTCGGTTCGGCCCGGCGCACCTCGGCGGTGCGCTGGAACGTCGCCTCCTCGATCGTCGTCGCCTGGGTGGTGACCATTCCCGCCGCCGCGATCATCTCCGCCGCGACCTGGTGGCTGGTGGGCCTCGTGTGATGGCGAAGTCGCCGACCGCCGAGCTCGACGAACCGCGCCGTCAGATCGCCGCCCTGCCGTGGCGGATCGTCGACGGCCGCCTCGAGGTCTGTCTGGTGACCACCCGCGAGACGCACCGCTGGACCATCCCCAAGGGCTGGCCGATCAAGCGGCTGACCGCGCGCGCCGCCGCCCGCACCGAGGCGGAGGAGGAGGCCGGCGTCACCGGCAAGGTCGGCAAGACACCGATCGGCGCCTTCACCTATTGGAAGCGGATGTCCGACCGCTTCCACTTCGTCCGGGTCGAGGTCTACGCGCTGAAGGTCGAGCGTCATCTCGCGACCTTCAAGGAGAGCGCCGAGCGCGACGTCCGCTGGATGACGCCGGACGATGCCGCCCTCCTGGTCGAGGAGCCGGATCTCGCCGGCCTGTTGGCGCGCTTCGCGCCCGAGCGCGGCTGAGGCCATCATCGGGCATCGAAGACGGCCGACGGCCTCCGCCGAACGCCCGGCTCACGCCGCGCGAATGTCGGCCAGGAACCGCGCGAGTTCGGCCCTGAGCGTCTCCGCCTGCCGCGCCAGATCGGTCGCCGAGGACAGGACCTCGGTCGAGGCCTCGCTCGAGCCGACGGCGGCGGTGCTGACGCCGTCGATGTTGGCGTTGACGTCGGCGGTGCCGCGCGCCGCCTCCTGCAGATTGCGGGAGATCTCGAGCGTGGTCGCCCCCTGTTCCTCGACCGCCGCGGCGATCGAGCCGGCGACCTCGTTCATCGAGCCGATGGTCCGGCCGATCGACGTGATCGATTCGGCGGTGAGCTGGGTCGAACCCTGGATGGCCGCCACCTGCACGCCGATCTCCGAGGTCGCCCGCGTGGTCTGCTCGGCGAGCCCCTTCACCTCCTGCGCCACGATCGCGAAGCCGCGTCCGGCGTCGCCGGCGCGTGCCGCCTCGATCGTCGCGTTGAGGGCGAGAAGATTGGTCTTGGCCGCGATCTCGGTGATCATCTGGACGATCGTCCCGATCTGTTCGGCCGCCGCCGCGAGCCCGCGCATCTGCGCCACGCCGCCCTCGGCGGCGGTCTGGGCCTCGGCGGTGATCTCGGTCGAGCGGGCGACCTGCCGGCCGACCTCGGTCACGGTCGAAGAGAGTTCCTCCGTCGCCGCCGCCACGCTCTGGACGTTGCGGCTCGCCTGTTCGGACGCCGCCGCCACCGCCGTCGACTGGGCGGAGACCTCCTCCGACGCCGCGCTGAGCGTGCCCGCAGAGGCCTCCAAGCGACGCGCCGCCGCCGAGACCGTCGCCACCACGCCGCCGACCTGCCGGTCGAACCGATCGGCCAGCGCCGCCATCGTCGCGCGCCGGTCGGCGGCGAGCCGCGCCGCCTCGCCGCGCTGTGCCGCCTCGAGCGCCTGCCGCTCGCGGGCGTTGTCGCGGAACACCTCGACCGCGCGCGCCATGCGCCCGATCTCGTTGCCGGTCCCCTGCCCCGGCACCGCCACCGCGAGATCGCCGTCGGCGAGCCGGCTCATCGCCTCGGTCATGCCGACGATCGGCTTGGCGATCGCCCGGCCGATCAGAGCGGAAATGCCGGTCAACAACACCAGGAGCGCGCCGATGGCGAGAAGGAGCGAGCGCTCGGTCGAAACCTTGGTCGCCTCCGCCGTCGCCTCGGTGCCGCGCCGCAGATCGGAGGCCGCCGACGCGAGCCCGGTCATGACGGGTTCCATCGAACGATGCACCTTCTGCATCGCCGTCTCGGCCTCGCGCACCTTGCGCTCGCCCTCGGCCCAAGCCAGGAACCGGACCCGATAGCCTTCGATCGTCTGCGTCAGCGTGATGCGGGTCATCAACGGGAGGTCGAGAGCCATGAGCCGGTCGCTCAGCTCCTTGGCCCGCGCCACCACCGCGTCCGCGTATTTCGGATCGTGCCGCAGCATGAAGTCCTTCTCGTTTCGCCGCATCTGCAACACGAGAATCTGCAGGCTCGGATCGCTCAAGTCGCCGACCGCCTTCTCGAGATCGTGCACCACGCGGCGCAGCACCCCCTCGAGACCCGTGTCCGGGGTGAGACCGAGCACCGTGCGCGCCTCCACCAGCCCGTCGAAGGCGCCGCCATAGGCGGTCAACCCGTTGGCGACCTCGCCCGCGCGCGACGCCAGATCGCTCCGGCCGGAGGCCTTCAGATCCCGGCTCAGCGACGCGATGGTCTCGCCGGCGCGCCCGCGCGCGGCGCCGTGTTCGCTCACCGCGCCGGGATCGAGACGCATCAGGAAGTTCTTCTCGAAGCGCCGCATCTGCAGGAAGTCGATTTCGAGCCGGGTGACCCGGTCGGCGACCGATCGGACCGCCTCGACCTCGCCGAGGATCGCCGACATCCGCGCCTCGCCGCGCACATAGAGCCCCGCCACCACCGCCAGACACGAGACGGCGACGACGACGATACTGCCCACCTGAAGGCGCAGGCCGAGCTTCGAAAGACCCATCATTACCGAAATCCCCGATTGGCGGTCTCGTCGCAATTTGGGGTGGATTCCTTTATCATTCGTTTTGATTTCGCCGATCCGGAAATATATCCGACCGGAGTTACAGGCCACGCAAAGAATTACGTTGCGTCATGCTTTTCCGCTCGAAATGACGAAACGTCAATTCAAGTGGAGACGACACGGCCTGTACGCCGGCGAAAAGATCTCGACGAGAGAGCCGACGCTCCGTCCGTGCGGCCTCACCCCGCGATCACCGCCCCGATCGGTGCGCAGACCGCCACCACCGCCCAGGGCGGCGCCTTCCACGCCACCAGCGCGACGAAGGCCGCCGCCGCCACGACCGCGTCGCCCGGCGCCAGGATCGCCTGCGGCCACACCACCGCGAAGAAGGCCGCCGCCAACAGCCCGACCACGGCGGCATTGACCCCGGCGAGCACCGCCCGTGCCGCCGCCCGCCCCCGCAGGTCCCGCCAGAACGGCAACGCCCCCGCGACCAGGAACCACGACGGCAGGAAGATCGCCACCAGCGCCACGGCGGCGCCGAGCACACCGCCCGGCCCGATCTTCGCCACCGCCCCGAGGAAGGCGGCGAAAGTGAAGAGCGGCCCCGGCACCGCCTGCGTGGCGCCGTAGCCGGCGAGGAACGCCGCCCCGTCGACCCGGCCCGTCGTCACCAGTTCCGCCTGGAGGAGCGGCAACACCACGTGCCCGCCGCCGAAGACCCACGACCCCGCCCGCCAGAACGCATCGGCGAGCCCGAGGGTGCCCGACCCCGTCGCCGCCGCCAGCGGCAACGAGACCGAGATCCCGGCGAAGACCGCCAGCATCGCCACCGCCTCGCCGCGTCCGATCACCGTCGAAAGCCCACGCCCCGGCGCGCCGCTCGCCTCCCCCCGCGCCCCGAGGAGATCGAACCGCCCCGCCGCCGCGCCCGCGAGGCCGCCGAGCGCGATCGCCGCGAGTTGTCCGATCGCACCCGGCAGCACCGTCGCCGCCGCCATCGCCGCGACCGCGATCGTCGCCGTCTCGCGGGCGGCCGCGAGGCTGCGGATCATGCCGATGAGCGCCCCGGCGACCACCGCCGCCGCCGCGATCTTCAGCCCGTGCAGCCACCCGGCGGCGCCGGTCCCGAACGAGGCGATCCCGAGCGCGAGGAGGACCAGCGCGATCGCCGACGGCAGCGTGAACCCGGCCCAGGCCGCGAGCGCCCCGAGCCGGCCCGCCCGCATCAGGCCGAGCGCCATCCCCACCTGCGACGACGCCGGCCCCGGCAGGAACTGGCAGAGCGCCACCAGATCGGCGTAGGTCGCGTCGTCGAGCCACTTGCGCCGCACGACGAACTCCTCGCGGAAATAGCCGAGATGGGCGATCGGCCCGCCGAAGGCGGTCACCCCCTGGCGCAGAAAGGCGAGAAAGACCTCGCCCGGCGTCCCCACCGCCGCGTCCAGATCGCCCCGATCGCCCGCATCCATCACGTCCCTCGCCTCTCTCTTCGGCGCCTTCTATCGCGAGACTCTCATGACGGCGCCGTGACGGCGAGCCGCGTTGTGAGGGGAACGGCCTTGTGCTCATTTTCCGGGCAGAAGACGGCCACGAAGTCGTCCGCATTTCCGGGAGGGACCATGCCGCGACGATTTCTGCATCGCCATCAGCCGAGCGCGCCCGCCGCGCGGTGGATCAAGGCCGGGCTCGGCACGGCGATCGCCTTCCTGGCGATCTGGCTGCTCGGCGAGGCGACCCGCGCGAGCCTGATCGTCGCCCCCTTCGGCGCCTCGGCGGTGCTCCTCTTCGGCGTGCCCGACAGTCCGCTGTCTCAACCGGCGAACGTCATCGGCGGTCATGCGATCGCCGCCGCCGTGGCGCTCCTGACCGACCATCTCCTCCCCGCCGGCCCGCTCAACCTCGCCGGCACCGTCGGCGGCGTCATCGCGCTCCTGGGTCTCATGCGGCTGACACATCCGCCGGCCGGCGCGACCGCCCTGGTGGTGATGCTGACCCATCCGCACTGGTCGTTTCTGGCCGCCCCGGTGATCGTCGGTTCGCTGATCCTGGTGCTGGTGGCGATCGTCACCCACCGCCTGCCCCCTCGTCACGTCTACCCCCTGCCGCTCCCCGACCACGCCCGCCCGAAGAAGCCACGCGTGGCGGAGTGGGCGGCGAAGGAGGAGGCCGCCGGCGCGGCTGCCACGGGGACGGAGGCGGTGCCGGTGGAGGTCGAACGATCGGTCACTTGACCCGGAAGTAGTTCCGGAGCGCGAGGCCGATGAAGAAGACGAGGAGGATCGAGAGGAGGTTCTGGGAGATCATCGCTGCCTGGAACCCCGGCGGCGGGATCGGCCGGCACGGCTCGACGACGCTCCCCGCGATGGTCTCGCCCTTCCCCGTCGGCCAGACGCCACAATAGAGGAATTTCTTGGCGTCGCCGTCGATGGTGAGCGGCCCGACGAAGGGCACGGCATTCGAGACCGCCAATTGCCCGACCGTCGCGTCGTAGTCGGCGAGGACACGCGCCTCCGCCACCTGCCACCCCTTCACGACGACGAGCGCGTCCTTGCCCTCGCCGGTCTTCGTCACCGCCTCCCGCGCCGCGACGACGGTGATCTCGCGCCGATCGGCGAGAAGATGCGCGTAGAGGAGATGGAAGGCGGGGATGCTGAGGGCGAGCCAGATCGCGGGGCGCAGCCAGGATCGGCCGTAGTCGGAGAACGCCCAGTAGACGGCCATGACGCCGATCCACAGGCAATGCCCAGCGAGCGCGGCCCAGCGCCGCTCTTCCAGATAACGATCGAAATAGATCCCCCGCTCCGCCTTGCGTTCTTCGATGTAGAGATCGCGCTCGAAGTCGTGGTTCTTGGTGGCTTCTATTTGGGAACGCAGAGCACGCAGGCGGATGGCGACGGTGCTGTTGGTAGTAAAGTGCGGCTTCCACCATGGACGGTCGGCGGGCGCGAATCTGATGCGCGCGCCAGTGAAATTGATACGCTGGAGATTGGTCGCACCGTCGAACTCGGGCGGGGCGTCGAAGCGGACCCCGGTGAAATCGGCCGGGTGCTCGAAGGAACGGCGAGCGAAGGAGACGTTGCCGCGAAAGTGAGCGCCCGTGAAGGAGACGATCGAGAACTTCGCCGGACCGAACCCTTCGGACTCGCGTCGATCTCGATAGAATTTTTCTCTTCTTTCGCCTTCCGCCTCGCCCAGAGTTTCCCATTCCCACCGCCTTGCCTTCACGTCGCCTTCGCCGCAGGCACCGTCAAACGACACCCGATCGTCAAAGGTCGCGCCGCGGAACTGCGCAAGTGCCCCAAATGTCGCGCCGACGAACCGAGTTCCTATACCAAACGCCGCGTCCACGAAGCTCGCGCCATGGGCGAACGTCGCGTCGTCGAAGCACGTCAAATTTCCGAACGTCGCGCCATGGAGGCTTGCGCCATCACCGAACGATGCGCCGTCGAACCTCGCCCCGAGCCCGATTCGCACATTGTTGAACACCGCACCAGCCCTGAACCTCGCACCAACAAACCGCGCCAAAGCGCCGAATGTCGCGCTGTGGAACTTCGCTCCATTATTGAAAGTCGCACCATCGAAGCGAGCCCGATCCCCGAACTCAAATCCCTCGAACCGAATCTGGACGTTTTCCTCCGCCCGAAAGTCCACCCCGGTGAAATTGACACTCACCGCAGCATTCGCCGGATCGCGCCGCCACGCGTTCCACCGCTCGAGCGCTTCCAGCCGCGCCGCGTAAGAGTTGTCGCGCGGCCGTGCCAAGGCCAAGAAGAACGCTTGGTCGTAGACGGTCCTCGCCCGCACGGCGGCGTCCTCCGCAGTCATCGGTTATTCGATTGACGGCGAGGCTTGGGCGCCGCACCTAGGCGCTACTCTCACGTGAATCCATGGGCACCCGCAAGTCCATCGCGCGTAGCCCTTTCAACCACGGCGGCCCCTCCGCGTCGCTCCGCCCTCCTCGTGCCCACATCCATGCTATGGTGGAGGGGAACGAAGTGAGAATCACGGCCGGCGCCCGGGTGGCGGCCCGCCCCATTCCGAGACGACGACCAGTATGATCAACGGTTTCGACCGCGACGACGATCCTTTCGCGCCCGGCCCCGCGAGCGGCGCCCGCGCCCCCCTGCCCGCCGATCTCGACGACGATTGCCCGATCCCCCTGCCCGGTGCCGCGAACCGCCCCTTCGAACCCGCCCCGCCGTACGCCCCCGGCGGCATCGCCGGCCGCGCGTCGCCAGACGCGCCCCATTACAATCCGGGCGGCATCGCCGGCCGCGCGTCCGGAGACGCGCCCCATTACAATCCGGGCGGCATCGCCGCCCGCGCGGCGGCTGCGAACTTCGCCGCCCCCTCGGCCGAGTTCTTCACCGGCCTCAATCCCGAACAGCGTCAGGCGATCGAGGCGACCGAAGGCCCGGTCCTGGTCCTCGCCGGCGCCGGCACCGGCAAGACGCGGGTGCTGACCACCCGCATCGCCCACATCCTCGCCACCGGCCGGGCGCGTCCCGGCGAGATCCTCGCCGTCACCTTCACCAACAAGGCGGCGCGCGAGATGAAGGAGCGCATCGGCCGGCTCGTCGGCGAGCGCGTCGAGGGCATGCCCTGGCTCGGCACCTTCCACGCCATCGGCACGCGGATCTTGCGCCGTCACGCCGAGCTGGTGGGCTTGCGCTCCGATTTCACCATCCTCGACATGGACGATCAGATCCGCCTGATCAAACAGATCATCCAGGCCGAGGGCATCGACGAGAAGCGCTGGCCGGCGCGCCAGTTCGCCGCCTTCATGGACGGCTGGAAGAACAAGGGACTCACCCCCGATCAGGTGCCGCCGCTCGAGGGCCGCGCCTTCGGCAACGGCAAGGGCGTCGAGCTCTACCGCGCCTATCAGGCCCGCCTCCTGACGCTGAACGCCTGTGACTTCGGCGATCTCCTGCTGCACGTCATCCGCATCTGGCGCGACCGCCCCGACGTGCTCGCCGATTGGCAGCGCCGCTTCCGCTACATCCTGGTCGACGAGTATCAGGATACCAACGTCTGCCAATATCTGTGGCTGCGGCTGCTCGCCGTCGGCACCAGGAACGTCTGCTGCGTCGGCGACGACGATCAGTCGATCTACGGCTGGCGCGGCGCCGAGGTCGACAACATCCTGCGCTTCGAGAAGGATTTCCCCGGCGCCCTGGTGATCCGGCTGGAGCGCAACTATCGCTCGACGACGCATATTCTCGCGAGCGCCTCCCATCTCATCGCCCACAACGAGGGCCGGCTCGGCAAGACGCTCTTCACCGAACAGGACGACCCCGACGCCGAGAAGGTCCTGGTCGCCAACGCCTGGGATTCGGAGGAAGAGGCCCGCTCGATCGGCGACGAGATCGAGACCCTTCAGCGCAAGGGAACGCCCCTCGACGAGATCGCCATCCTGGTGCGCGCCTCCTTCCAGATGCGCGAATTCGAGGATCGCTTCGTGACGCTGGGCCTGCCCTACCGGGTGGTCGGCGGCCCGCGCTTCTACGAGCGCATGGAGATCCGCGACGCCATGGCCTATTTCCGGGTCACGGCCCAGCCCGCCGACGATCTCGCCTTCGAGCGCATCGTCAACACGCCGAAGCGCGGCCTCGGCGACGCCACTCTGCAACAGGTCCATGCCTTCGCCCGGGTCCAGGGCGTGCCCCTGCTCGAGGCGGCGCGGCGCATCGTCGAGACCGACGAGCTGAAGCCCAAGGTCCGCGCCACCCTGAAGGCGCTGGTGCAGAACTTCACCCGCTGGCGCGATCAGCTCGACGCGCTGCCGCACGGCGAACTCGCCGGCCTCATCCTCGACGAGGCCGGCTACACCGAGATGTGGCAGAACGACAAGTCGGCCGAGGCGCCGGGCCGGCTCGAGAACCTCAAGGAACTGATCAAGGCGATGGAGGATTACGAGAGCCTCCCCGCCTTCCTCGAGCACGTCGCCCTGGTGATGGACACCGAGAGCGACAAATCGGTCGACGCCGTCAACCTGATGACGCTCCATTCGGCCAAGGGTCTCGAATTCGAGCGCGTGTTCCTGCCCGGCTGGGAGGAAGGCCTCTTCCCGCACCAGCGCTCCCTCGACGAAGGCGGCCGCTCCGGCCTCGAGGAAGAGCGGCGCCTGGCCTATGTCGGCATCACCCGGGCCAAGAAGCGTGCCTATCTCTGGTTCGCCTCCAACCGCCGCATCCACGGCTCGTGGCAATCGTCCCTGCCCTCGCGCTTCCTCGACGAATTGCCCGAGCCGCATGTGGAGATCCGCGAGACCGGCTCGAGCTACGGCGGCTACGGCCGCTCGCGCTTCGATCAGGCCGAACCCTTCGGCTCGACCTATGCGACGCCCGGCTGGCAGCGGGCCCAAGCGCAGAAACAGGCCCGCGTGGCGCGCGGCTACGGCGCCGACGACGGCGACTTCGACCAATCGGCCGCCACCCGCGCCGGCGCCGACCAGGGCTGGGGCGGCGCCGGCCGTGATCGCTTCGGCGAGGCGAGCGGCCGCAACGGCCCCACCGGCTTCGAGGAACGCGGCGGCCGCTGGTCGGGCTCGACCGAGCGCATGGACCGCACCCCCGCCCGCGACCGCTGGGGCAACCCGATCCACGAGAAGAAGATCAAGGTGATCGAAGGCGCGCTGGTGGCCAAATCGGTGACCGCGTCCCCGCCGAAATTCGCCGTCGGCGACCGCGTCTTCCACCAGAAGTTCGGCAACGGCAACGTGGCGGAAGTCGAAGGCGAGAAACTGACGATCGACTTCGACAGGGCGGGACGAAAGCGAGTGCTGGACGGCTTCGTGACGCCGACGGCGTGAAGGGTGGGGCGAGTGAAGCTCGAACGGCGACGTCCGGTGGGGGCGAAAACCCGGGAAAGGGGCCGGAGGCGTACGAGGGGCCGGGAAGGCACGAGGGGGCGGGAGGGGCGGTTTCCGACCCCATTTCGGTCGCCGTGCAACGTGAGCTCAGCTTCCGCTTTCGGCGCGATGCGGTCGACGCAGTTCGACCCGAAGCGGACATTTAAGTGGAGCCCGATCGCAAGGTCGCTACGCCATCAATGCTGGTCGTGACGGCCTCCAAGCGGAAGGGAAATTCAAGCAGATAGGGTTCATTGCGCGTCATAGTGGCTGATTGTAGTTTGATTCGCCAAAAGCCGAAGCGTGCACCCAAGCACCACTTAGAGCCGAGGAGCCTCTTCCATTTCATATCGTGAGGCGATATATGTTCGGTGATGTCGAACTCAGCAATCTGATCGATATGGCCGGTGTCTACCGGATGGCAAATGGGTGGCAGGTAGTTATCAGGGCTGAATGGGTCGATCCGACGCCACAGCAGCCACACGGGATTGACTACGCGCTCATTTTCCAAGACGGCAGCGGCGACCGTCTCTTCGGGTATGACAACTCCCATGCGTTCGATGGTGCGAACGAAGACGATTGTTGGGACCATGAGCATCGAGCCGGCCGTACGGGCCAGCGATTCCGTTACGGGTTCGTCTCAGCGTCGAAGTTGATCAGTGATTTCTTCGACAAACTAGGGACCCATTGTGCCGCTCACGGCGTTTCGTCGGAATTCATCGTGGATGATGACCATGCCTAACACCATTTCAGCCTCTGCCATGCGCGACCGGCTACTGGCACGTGTTCAGGCGCCGCGGGCGAACGACGACTGGGTACGTGTGCTTGGCATTCCGGGACATCGCGATCTGCTCGGTCTGATCGCGCGACATAATCCGCCGAGCATTGGCGCGCTTGCCGATCTCGCGGCGCGCGCTCAGCCCAACGTTAGCCGGGCGCTGACTGCGCTAGTTGCCGCCGGCTTAGTCGAGATCGTTTCGAGCGGCCGTCGTTCGATTCCGAGGATTACAGATACGGGGGCGACCAAGGCGCGGGAACTCGGGCTGTACAATTCGGACGAGGGCGTTGCTACGCCCAGCCTGTCCGCAGACGACTTGTTCTCTGTAGAGATTGCTGAGTCCACGGCAGCGGAGCTTTCGAGTGACAACATCGAAGGTCAACTGACCAGCTGGTTGTGGTTGGCGTCGTCTAGGGAGCGGGCCGCTGCGCGGACTGAAGGCGACCTCGATGCGCTTGGGCGCAAGTTGCTTGCGAACTGGTGGCGAATTCTCTACCGGCGCGACGCTCCGTTTCGTCTTTGGGAGTTCACGCTTGAGGAGATGCCGGGAGAAGACTTTGGATTAATAGCCACAGTTCGCGGCGCAAGTATCGTTCTTCAGGCGAGGGCGAGCAACAATCGAATGCTCGATCTTGAGAAGGGGTCTCGTGTATTTTCAGTTTCTGCTTTTGAGCAGCATTTGATCGATGAATTTCTGCGACCTTTGGCTTCCCACCATCGGCTGAAGGGAAGAAGTTCTCGTCCGCTCCACGCACTTCTACAGAGAATCGAAGATTCGCGTGGTCATCCCACCGAGCGTGCGTTCTGCTGCACAGCAGGGGCTCTCGGTGTAACGCCTCACGACTTATCGGATGAACGCGCTCAACAGATTCGAGATCTGCTGGCTCTCATAGCAGATGAACCTGCGCGTCTTGATTTCAGCTCAGCAGTTCTTATCGAATCGCTGGGCGAAGGTCTGCTTTGGACCACCCAAGAACTTAAGCGATTTCGTAATCGCAACGCAATGCCAGCACTTACTCAGCTGCGCGGCGCATGCGCGAGCGATTACAGTGCAGCGGGGAGGCCCTATCGGCATGGCTATGCACTCGCGCGCAGTGCGCGCAAATGCCTAGGGTTGGATGAGGACGAGCCCGTCAAGGGCATAGAGGGCTTGTCGAAGCTACTAGGCGCGGGTGGTGGCATTGGACTTAGCCCCAAAGCGCCTGGAACTTTGCGGGCCTTCCAGGACTCCGAAGGCGAAGTTCCCTCGTTCGTCGTCGAGGATGAGGGACCGCGTACGAGTGTGTTTACCCTGGCGCGCGGTGTGGGAGATTTCATTGCGTTTGGCAGCCGAACGTCCTGCGTTGCCAATCTGTACACTGATCGGCAGGCGGTCGGGCGTGCTTTTGCCGCGGAGTTCTTGGCCCCCCAAAATGCGGTGATCCATATGATGGAGGAAGAGGATCTTCCGAAATCTAAGATTGCAGATCATTTCGGCGTCTCGATCTCGGTTATCGACCGACAGCATGAGAACGCATTCAACTAAGAACCGAAGAAATTGGCCTGCTGCCGATCCCGCGATACCGACGTGCAATTGCTACGCCTTGTCATTCAGGCACTGAATGGCTCCACAGGCATCGCGGTAGTTGACGAGCTTCCGCTTTCGGCGGATTCTGTTGAAAAACTCAGGCGTTGCGCCGAGCGTCGATCACTGATTCACTCGTGTCACGGCGGCAGGAGTGAAGTCGATGATGGGCGATCGGCAAGTCGTTCAAGACTCCCTGTTCTACGAGTTC
>NZ_JAFNIH010000016.1 GCF_019160155.1 Pinisolibacter aquiterrae | reverse complement strand
CGCGTGGTCGAGGCCTATCTCGCGGAGAAGACCGACCGCGCCATCTTCGAGGAGATGGGCTCGCTCGGCCTCCTCGGTGTGACCGTCTCCGACGACTACGGCGGGGCCGGCGCCGGCTACGTCTCCTATGGGCTCGTCGCCCGTGAGGTCGAGCGCGTCGATTCGGGCTATCGCTCGATGATGTCGGTCCAGTCCTCGCTGGTGATGTACCCGATCGAGGCCTACGGCTCGGAAGCCCAGAAGAAGAAGTACCTGCCGAAGCTCGCCACCGGCGAATGGGTCGGCTGCTTCGGCCTGACCGAGCCCGACGCCGGGTCGGATCCGGCCGGCATGAAGACCCGCGCCGAGAAGATCGACGGCGGTTACCGGCTGATCGGCTCGAAGATGTGGATCTCCAATTCGCCGATCGCCGACGTCTTCGTGGTCTGGGCGAAGTCGGCGGCGCACGGCGGCGAGATCCGCGGCTTCGTGCTGGAGAAGGGCATGAAGGGGCTTTCGGCGCCGAAGATCGGCGGCAAGCTCTCGCTTCGCGCCTCGATCACCGGCGAGATCGTGATGGACGGCGTCGAGGTGCCCGAGGATGCGATCCTGCCGAACGTCTCCGGGCTCAAGGGCCCGTTCGGCTGCCTCAACCGGGCCCGCTACGGCATCGCCTGGGGCGTGATGGGGGCGGCCGAGGATTGCTGGACGCGGGCGCGTCAGTACGGGCTCGACCGCAAGCAGTTCGGCAAGCCGCTCGCCGCGACGCAGCTCTATCAGAAGAAGCTCGCGGACATGCAGACCGAGATCACGCTCGGGCTCCAGGCGGCGCTTCGGGTCGG
>NZ_JAFNIH010000017.1 GCF_019160155.1 Pinisolibacter aquiterrae | reverse complement strand
CATGACCGCCATCGTCGACATCGTCGGCCGTCAGATTCTCGACAGCCGCGGCAATCCCACCGTCGAAGTGGACGTCGTCCTGGAGGACGGGTCCTTCGGCCGCGCCGCCGTTCCCTCGGGCGCCTCGACCGGCGCCCACGAGGCGGTCGAGCTGCGCGACGGCGACAAGGCCGTCTATCTCGGCAAGGGCGTGCTGAAGGCCGTCGAGGCCGTCAACACCGAGATCTACGACGCCATCGGCGGCTTCGATGCCGAGGACCAGATCCTCATCGACAACACGATGATCGCCCTCGACGGCACCCCCAACAAGGCCCGCCTCGGCGCCAACGCCATCCTCGGCGTGTCGCTCGCCGTCGCCAAGGCCGCCGCCGCCGCCGCCGGCCTGCCGCTCTACAAGTATCTCGGCGGCCCCGGCGCCCGCGTCCTGCCGGTTCCGATGATGAACATCATCAACGGCGGCGTCCACGCCGACAACCCGATCGACTTCCAGGAATTCATGATCATGCCGGCCGGCGCCAAGACCTTCGCCGAAGGTCTGCGCATGGGCGCGGAAGTGTTCCACACCCTCAAGGGCGAGCTGAAGAAGGCCGGCCACAACACCAACGTCGGCGACGAGGGCGGCTTCGCCCCGAACCTCGCCTCGGCCGAGGCCGCGCTCGACTTCGTCGTCCAGGCGATCGAGAAGGCGGGCTATTCGGTCGGCTCGGACATCTATCTGGCGCTCGATTGCGCCTCGACCGAGTTCTTCCGCAACGGCAATTACGTCTACGAGGGCGAGGGCAAGGTCCGCACCCCCGACGAGCAGGCCGCCTATCTGGCGCATCTGTGCGCCCAGTACCCGATCATCTCGATCGAGGACGGCATGTCCGAGGACGACTGGGCCGGCTGGAAGGCCGTGACCGATCTGATCGGCAAGAAGGTGCAGCTGGTCGGCGACGATCTCTTCGTCACCAACACCAAGCGCCTGAAGAC
>NZ_JAFNIH010000025.1 GCF_019160155.1 Pinisolibacter aquiterrae | reverse complement strand
TACAAGGCGCTGGTCGACGACAAGGTCATGGTGATCTTCGAGGCCTGCTCGTTTCAGGACATCACCGGCCAACGCATCCGCAAGGTCGTGCGCACGCTCGATTGGATCGACGTCCGTCTCGCCTCGCGGACGAGGGGCGCGACCTCGGCGGCGCGGGCGGCGAGGCGGGCGAGGGCGTCGTCGCGGGCGCGGGCCTCCTCGTCGCGCAGGGCGATCAGCGCCTCGCGAGCGGCGGCGAGCGTCGCCTCGGCCTCGGCGCGGGTGGCGCGGCGGGTCTCCTCGGCGCCGTCGAGGGCGGCGAGGCGGGCGTTCGCCTCGGTCCGGGCCTCGGCGGCCTCGGCGGCGCGGGCGCCGGCCTCGCGGGCGGCGTCGGAGACGCGGGCGCGTTCGGCGAGCTTCTCGGCGATCGTCTCCCAGCGCTCGACGATCGGCGCCAATTCGGGATGGCGGTCGCGTTCGGCGGTGAGGCGGGCGAGGGCGGCGAGCGTCTCGGTCCGGCGCGCGGTGACGGCGTCGCATTCGGCCCGGCACCGGGCGACGGCCGCCTCGGTTTCGCGGAAGGGGATCTCGGCCTCGGCGACGAGGCGGCGGGCCCCGGCGACGCGCTCGTCGAGCTTGGCGGCGGTGTCCCAGACCGGCTTCAGGAGGAAGATGCGTTCGTCGACGGTCTTCAATGCGGCGAGGGTGGCGTTGCGGGTGATCTCGGCGTCGCGGTAGCGCGGGGTGGCGGTCTTCAGCCGCTCCATCGCCTCGGCGAGGGCCTCGACGGCGCCGGCCTCGGCGCGGCGGGCCTTGCGCAGCGTGTCGAAGACCGGGCGGAGCGCGCGGGCGCGATCGACGGCGGCGAGGCGGTCGCGATCGGCGCCGGCCTCGTCGAGGGCGACGTCGGCGGCGCGGGCGGCGGCCTCCGCCGCGTCGGCGCGTTCGAGGGCGCGGTCGAGACGGTCGAGCGCGGCGATCGCGGCGGCGGCGCCGGCGAGGCGGGCGTCGATGGCGGCGAGTTCACCGGCGATCAGGCCGCGACGGGCCTCCTTCTCGGCGCGTACCTCCGGGGCGAGCAAGCCGACCGCGTCGCGGCGCTCGCGGGCGCGCAGGAGGGCCTCGCGCGCCGTCTTGGCGGCCTCGAAGGCGGCGACGGAGAGGCGGGCGTAGATCTCGGTGCCGGTGATCTTCTCGAGGAGATCGGCGCGCTCGCGCTCGTCGGCGCGCAGGAAGGCGTCGAATTCGCCCTGGGCGAGGACGACGGTGCGGCGGAACTGGTCGTAGGTGAGATCGGTCCGCGCCTCGACCGCCCGTGTCACGGCGGTCGCCTTCTCGGCGACGGTCTCGATCGGCGCCGCGTCGGGGCCGAGGCGCACCAGATGGCGCGTCACCGCCTGGAGCCGGCCGCCGGGTCTGCCGCGCGCCCGGTTGACGGTCCAGCGGGCGCGATAGGGCTGCCCGTCGAGGCCGAGGAAGTCGACTTCGGCCCAACCCCAGCCGGTGCCGCGCCGCAGGATGTTGCGGGGGTCCTTGGCCTTGACGGTCTGATCGGCGACGTCGGGCAGGTCCTGATCGGAGCCGCCGCCGAGGCGGGGGAATTCACCGTAGAGGGCGAGGCAGAGCGCGTCGAGCAGGGTCGACTTGCCGGCGCCGGTCTCGCCGGTGATGGCGAAGAGGCCGGCGGCGTCGAGCGGCTCGGTGGCGAGCTCGACCGCGAAGGGTTCGGCGAGGCTGGCGAGATTGGCGCCGCGAATGGCGAGGATCCGCATGAGTTCAGTCCTCCCCTCTCTCCACCGCCTCGGCGAGGCGGGCGAAGGCCTCGAGATGGGCCGGTTCGGGCGGCGTTCCGTGTTCGACGGCGAAGGCGCGGGCGAAGAGATCGGCCGGGGCGACGTCGGCGAGATCGACGCTCTCGGGCAGGCGCGTCGCCGTCTCGTCGGCCGACGGGCGGTCGACCAGATGGCCGACGAGGCGGATCGGATGGGCGCCGGCGATGCGATCGAGATCGGCCTTGAGGCCGGGAGCTGGGCCGTCGAGGCGGATCACCGGCTGGACGAAGGGGCGCAGGTCGAGCGGGGTCTCGACATCGAGCGCGAGATCGGCGAGCGCCGCGTCGAGCGCCTCGAGCGGCAGGGATCCGCGCGCCGGCAGGCGCAGGAACCGCACCGGGTGAGGGATCGACAGATGTTCGACCCGGGTGGCGCCGGCCTCGATCTCGACCAGGGAGACGCCGTGGTCGTAGTCGCGCTCGCTCGCCGAGAGGGGGAAGAGCGATCCGGAATAGCGGATCGTGGGGCGGCCGATCGCCTGGGGGCGGTGGAGGTGGCCGAGCGCCACATAGGCGAGATCGTCGGGGAAGAGATCGGGCGGCACCGCGTGTTCGCCACCGACCAGGATGCGCCGTTCGGCGCCCTCCGATTCCAGACCGCCGCCGACGGTCAGATGGCCGGTCAGGACGAGCGGCGCGTCGCCGATGCGGGCGCGGGCGGCGGCGATCGTCTCTTCATGGAAGGCGCGGACGGCGCGCACCACCGGCGATCCCGGCTCCTCCGAGCGGCGGTCGATCGGCGGCAGGCTCGCCGGGCCGAGATAGGGCAGGGCGAGGAGGTGGACGGTGGCGCCGCCGTCGCGCGGGACGAGCGGCAGGAGGTGATGGTCGAGGTCGACGGCGCCGTCGCGGCGGCGGATACGGCCGACGACGTGGACGCCGAGTTCGGCGAGGAGCGGATGGGGGGCCTCGATGCGGCCGGCGGGATCGTGATTTCCGGCGAGCACCACCGCCACCACGTGCGGCAGGCGGCGGCGCAGCGCCACCAGGGTGCGGAAGAAGAGCCGCTCGGCCTTCTCGCTCGGGTTCTGGGTGTCGAAGACGTCGCCGGCGACGATCAGGGCGTCGATGTCCCGCGCCTCGGCCAGATCGAGGAGTGTGGCGAGGGCGCGGTCGTGCTCCTCCTCGCGCGACCAGCCCATCAGCGATTGGCCGAGATGCCAGTCGGCGGTGTGGAGGAGGCGGATCACGCGGGTGGCTCCCTCGAGCGTGTTGGGGACGCGGGCGGACGAGTCGGCGAGAGCCTACTCCCTCCGCGCGGCGCCCGCACGTCCGGCGAGGCTCGCGCGTGACGCGGCGACGTCCGACCTTCACACTGCGCGGCGAGGGTCGAGGACCGACCGAGTCGCGGCCGCCGGACCCGACGCGCGCGGAGATCGTCGCGCGGCGCGCGGGCGGCTGGCGAGAGGAAAGCACGGCATGTCATTCTTCAGTCTCGCGTTTTCGCCGCGCTACATCGCGCTCACGGTGGCGGCGTCGGCGACCGTCCTCTGCGCCGGCCTCCTGATCGCCCATCCCTCGATGCCGTGGCTGATCGGCCTGCCGCTGGCGCTCTTCGCGGGGCTGACGGCGCTCGGCATCTGGGACGTGATCCAGACGAAACACGCGGTGCTGCGCAATTATCCGATCTCGGCGCATCTGCGCTTCCTGCTCGAGGAGATGCGGCCGGAGATGCGGCAGTATTTCTTCGAGGACGAGAAGAACGGCATGCCGTTCTCGCGCGACAAGCGCGCCGTCGTCTATCAGCGCGCCAAGCGCGAACTCGACAAGCGGCCGTTCGGCACCCAATACGACGTCTACGCGGAAGGCTACGAGTGGATCCGCCATTCGCTCGCCCCGACCGAGGTCGATCCGAAGGATCTCCGGATCACCGTCGGCGGTCCCGATTGCGCCCACCCCTACGACGCCTCGGTCTTCAACATCTCGGCGATGAGTTTCGGCGCCCTGTCGGCGAACGCGATCCGCGCCCTCAACGCCGGCGCCCGGGACGGCGGCTTCTATCACGACACCGGCGAGGGCGGCGTCTCGCCCTATCATCGCGAGGGCGGCGGCGATCTCGTCTGGGAGCTGGGGTCGGGCTATTTCGGCGCGCGCGAGGGCGACGGGTCGTTCTCGCCGGATCGATTCGCCGCGACCGCCGCCGATCCGCAGATCAAGATGATCGAGATCAAGCTCAGCCAAGGCGCCAAGCCCGGCCACGGCGGGGTGCTGCCGGCAGCCAAGGTCAGCCACGAGATCGCGGTGACGCGAGGCGTCTCGACGGGCGTCGACTGCATCTCGCCGGCGGCGCACACGGCCTTTTCCACGCCGATCGGTCTGCTCGAGTTCGTCGCCTCGCTGCGCGACCTCTCCGGCGGCAAGCCGACCGGGTTCAAGCTCTGCATCGGCCACCCCTGGGAATTCCTCGGCATCGTCAAGGCGATGCTCGAGACGAGGATCCTGCCGGACTTCATCGTCGTCGACGGCAAGGAGGGCGGCACCGGCGCGGCGCCGATGGAGTTCATGGACCATCTCGGCCTGCCGCTGCGCGACGGGCTCGACTTCGTCCACAACGCGCTGGTGGGCGCGGGCCTGCGCGGATCGATCCGGATCGGCGCCTCGGGCAAGATCATCACCGGCTTCGACATCGCCCGCGCCATGGCGCTCGGCGCCGACTGGTGCAATTCGGCGCGCGGTTTCATGTTCGCGGTCGGTTGCATCCAGTCGCAGAGCTGCCACACCGACAAGTGCCCGGTCGGCGTCGCCACTCAGGATCCGACGCGCGGGCGGGCGCTCGTGGTCGCCGACAAGCGCGAGCGGGTGGCGAATTTCCACCGTTCCACCGTCCACGCGCTCGCCGAACTGACCGGGGCGGCGGGGCTCGATCATCCCAACCGCTTCATGCCGGTCCATTTCACCCGGCGCGTCTCGGCCTACGAATCGATCGGCTTCGACGTGCTCTATCCGGCGCTGTCGCACGGCGAGCTGGTGGTCGGCACCAATGATCGGCGCTTCCGCGACGCCTGGGCGATGGCGCGGGCGGATCGTTTCGCGCCGTGAGGCGAAGGACCTTCGTTCACCACGTGGAGGTCTCGTCGTGGCGGGAGGGCGCGGGCGAGCGTATGATGAACCCTCGTCGAGCCGAAACTTCGTCGCCGGTGGGAGCATTCGCCATGTCGGGGACCTCTGAAGACCGTCGCCGCGAAAGTCGTCGCCGCAGTCTGTTGCGGGCGAGCGTGGTGTTCGCGGGCGGATATTCGTCGATGGACTGTATCGTTCGCGATCTCACGGGCAAGGGGGCGCGGTTGAAGTTCCCCGGGCCGGTGGTGGTGCCGCCGATCTTCGAACTGCGCCTGCTCGATCGCGGCGAGCGCCGCCCGGCCCACAAGGTTTGGGTGCGCGACGGCGAAATGGGCGCGGCCTTCGACTGACCGTCGTCGCGGGCGGCGGGTCTCGCCGGATCGGTGGGGAGGCTTTGCGCCGGGCTCGCGGGCGTGGCATGGAAGGGCGCTCGGTCGCGCGATCGGGCGCCTTCGTCGTTCGGGGCAGCCGCTCGCCGTCATGACCATCACCCGTCTCTACCTCGATCACAACGCCGGCGCGCCGGTGCTCGACGCCGCTCTCGCGGCGGCGAACGACGCGGCGCGGGCCGGGGGCAACGCCTCGTCGGTCCATTTCGAGGGGCGGGCGGCGCGAGCGCGGGTCGAGGACGCGCGCCGCGCGGTGGCGCGCCTCGCCGGCGCGGCGGCGGCCAACGTGGTGTTCACCTCCGGCGCGACCGAGGCCAACGTCACGGCCTTGTCGCCGCTGATGCGCGAGGGGACGCGCGAGATCCGGCTCGATCGACTGCTGATCGGGGCGACGGAGCATCCCTCGGTGCTCGCCGGTGGGCGTTTCGCCGCCGAGCGGGTCGAGACGATCGCCGTCGACGGCGACGGGCGGATCCGGCTCGACGTGCTCGAGGCGCGGCTCGCGGCGCTCGCGGCGGCGGGCGAGCGGGCGCTGGTCTCGGTGCAACTGGCGAATTCGGAGACGGGCGTGATCCAGCCGATCGCCGAGGTGGCGCGGATCGCGCGGGCGCGCGGCGCAGTGATCCACTGCGACGCGGTCCAGGGCGCCGGGCGGATCCGGCTCGACGATCCGGCGCTCGACGTGGACATGATGTCGCTGTCGGCCCACAAGATCGGCGGTCTGCCGGGGTGCGGCGCGCTGATATCCCGCAATCCGGAGATCGTCCCGGCGCCGCTCCTCGTCGGCGGAGGGCAGGAATCCCGGCGCCGCGCCGGCACTCAGAACGTGCCCGGCATCGCCGCCTTCGGCGCTGCGGCGACGATTGCGGGTGAGCGACTACGTGAAATTGCGGATCTCACCGCGCGAAGGGACTGGTTGGAAGGGGAGTTGCGTTCTATATCTTCCAATGTGAAAGTTCTGGGAACGGGTGCCCCGCGTCTCGCCAACACGATCATGGTGGCGATTCGGGGCGCATCGGCCGAGACGGCGGTCATCGCCTTCGATCTCGAAGGGGTGGCGATCTCGGCCGGGTCCGCCTGTTCGTCGGGCAAGGTCGGAGCCAGCCACGTGGTGGAAGCCATGGGGGTGGGCGAGGACTACGCCCGGGGCGCGATTCGCCTGTCCTTCGGTTTCGACACCTCCGTCTCGGATCTCGAGCGGGTGGTGGCGGTGGCGAGGCGGGTGATCGGGCGACTGACGCGGTCATGATCGGCGCGGTCATGATCGACGCGCGGGTGGCCCTTCCGGTGGTCACTTGCGTGGAAGACTGGAATACCGGATTCTCGAACCCGCGGACCTTGACCCCGCGCTGCGAAGAGAGAACGTCATGGCTGCAGTGAAGGAAACGGTCGACCAGGTCCGGGCGATCGACGTCGACCAGTACAAGTACGGTTTCGAATCGGCGATCGAGTCCGACATGGCCCCCAAGGGGCTGTCGGAGGACATCGTCCGGTTCATCTCCGCCAAGAAGAACGAGCCCGAGTGGATGCTCGAATGGCGGCTCGACGCCTATCGGCGTTGGCTGACCATGGAGGAGCCGACCTGGGCGCGGGTGCACTATCCGCCGATCGACTTCCAGGACCTCTACTATTACGCCGCGCCGAAGAGCACGGCCGGGCCGAAGAGCCTGGACGAGGTCGATCCGGAACTGATCCGGGTCTATGAGAAGCTCGGCATTCCCTTGAAGGAACAGGCGGTTCTGGCCGGCGTCGAAGGGGCGAGGATCGCCGTCGACGCGGTGTTCGATTCGGTCTCGGTGGTCACCACCTTCCGTGAGGAACTGGCCAAGGTCGGCATCATCTTCTGCTCGATTTCGGAGGCGATGCGCGAGTATCCCGATCTCGTGAAGAAGTATCTCGGCACGGTGGTTCCGACCTCCGACAACTATTACGCGACGCTCAATTCGGCGGTCTTCTCCGACGGCTCCTTCGTGTGGATCCCGGAAGGGGTGCGCTGTCCGATGGAGCTCTCGACCTATTTCCGGATCAACGAGAAGAAGACCGGCCAGTTCGAGCGCACCCTGATCATCGCCGAGAAGGGCTCCTACGTGAGCTATCTCGAGGGCTGCACCGCGCCCCAGCGCGACGAGAACCAACTGCATGCGGCGGTGGTCGAACTGGTCGCCATGGAAGATGCCGAGATCAAATATTCCACCGTCCAGAACTGGTATCCCGGAGACAAGGACGGACGCGGCGGCATCTACAACTTCGTGACCAAGCGCGGCGACTGTCGCGGCGACCGTTCGAAGATCTCGTGGACCCAGGTGGAGACCGGCTCGGCGATCACCTGGAAATATCCGTCCTGCATCCTTCGCGGCGACGGCTCGCAGGGCGAGTTCTACTCGATCGCGGTGTCGAACGGCCATCAGCAGGTCGACAGCGGCACCAAGATGATCCATCTGGGCAAAAATACCGCCTCGCGGATCATCTCCAAGGGCATTTCCGCCGGCAAGTCGCAGAACACCTATCGCGGCCAGGTGAAGATCAATCGCAAGGCGGACGGGGCGCGCTCCTTCACCAATTGCGACAGTCTCCTGATCGGCCACGACTGCGGCGCGCACACCGTGCCCTATATCGAGAGCGGCAACCCCAAGGCCAAAGTCGAGCACGAGGCGACCACCTCGAAGATCTCCGACGATCAACTCTTCTACTGCATCTCGCGCGGTCTTCCGACCGAGGAGGCGGTGGCGCTGATCGTCAACGGCTTCGTCCGCGAGGTCTTGCAGCAGTTGCCGATGGAGTTCGCCGTCGAGGCTCAGAAGCTGATCGGCGTCAGCCTCGAGGGCTCGGTGGGCTGATCGCTCCGCCGCTCGTTTCATCATCCTCGGCGCCCGGCGCCGTTCCCCGAGGGGATATTTCCATGCTCGAAATCAAGAATCTCCATGCCGAGATCGAAGCCGATGGCCGCGAGATCCTGCGCGGGCTCGATCTGACCGTGAAGGCGGGCGAGGTCCACGCGATCATGGGGCCGAACGGCGCCGGCAAGTCGACGCTCTCCCATGTGCTCGCCGGCAAGCCCGGCTACCGGGTCACGCAGGGCACGGCGACGCTCGACGGGGTCGACATCCTCGAGATGGACCCGGCGCTGCGGGCCGCGAACGGCCTCTTCCTCGCCTTCCAATATCCGGTCGAGATCCCGGGTGTCGGCAACATGACCTTCCTGAAGGCGGCGCTCAATTCGCAGCGCAAGGCGCGTGGGGAAGGCGAGATGTCGACGCCGGACTTCATGCGCCTCGTGCGCACCGAGGCCGGCAAGCTCAAGATCACCCAGGACATGTTGAAGCGTCCGGTCAACGTCGGTTTCTCCGGCGGTGAGAAGAAGCGCAACGAGATCCTGCAGATGGCGATCCTGCAGCCGAAGCTCTGCATCCTCGACGAGACCGATTCCGGCCTCGACATCGACGCGCTCAAGGTCGTCTCGGAGGGCGTCAACGCGCTGCGCTCGCCCGATCGCGCCTTCGTCGTCATCACCCACTACCAGCGTCTGCTCGACCATATCCGTCCGGACGTGGTGCACGTCCTCTCCAAGGGGCGGATCGTCAAGACCGGGGGGCCGGATCTGGCGCTGGAACTCGAGGCGAAGGGCTATGCCGACTTCGCCGACGAAGCGGCGTGAGGAGGCGACGATGACGATCGCCACCGCTCCCCAGAGACGCAGGACCCGCGCCGAAACCGATCTCGAGCAGGCGTTCGAGGCGATGGCCTCGGCGCTTCCCGGCGACATCGGTCCGCGCGCCGGCGCCTTCGCGCGCTTCGCCGCCGAGGGCCTGCCGCATCGCCGCGTCGAGGCCTATCACTTCACCGATCTGCGCTCGCTGATGGTGAGCGCGCCGCCGCCGGCGCCGCGTCCCTCCGCCAAGACCCGCGTGAGCGCGGACGTCTTCGCCGCCGTCGACGCGGCGCGGGCGGTCTTCGTCGACGGCTGGTTCATGGCCGATCTCTCCGATCTCTCCGGGCTCGGCGAGGGCGTGAGCGTGACCTCGATCGCGGCGGCGCTGGCCACCGGCGACGAGGTGCTCGCCGCGCTCGGCGCTCGGCTCGACGCGGACGTGACGGCGGAGAGCGATCCGCTGGTGGGGCTCGCCACGACCTTCTACGGCGACGGGCTGGTGGTCCGGGTGGCGCCGGGCGCCGTGGCGGCGCGGCCGCTCGAGATCCGGCATCTCTCCTCGGGCGCGTCCGTCTCGGCCTTCGTCCGCCATGCGGTGGAGGTCGGGGCAGGGGCGTCGCTCCAGGTGATCGAGAGCCATCAGAGCCCGAACGATCTGGAATTTCATGCCCATACGCTGACCGAGCTGACCCTCGCCGAGGGGGCGACGGTCGCGTGGACCGACCGGCAGAAGGAGGGTGATCAGGCGGCGCGGTTCTCCTCGCTGGCGCTGTCGCTCGGCAAGAAGGCGGTGCTCGACCATTCGGTGATCACGCTCGGGGCCAAGCTCGCCCGCACCCAGATCTTCGCCCGTCTCGGCGAGGCGTGCGACCTGACCACGCGCGGCGCCACGCTGATCGCCGATCGCGCCCATGCCGACGCGACCCTCTTCGTCACTCACGTCGGGCCGAACGCGGTCAGCCGCGAACTCTACAAGTCGGCGATCGACGGCGAGGCGAAGTCGGTCTTCCAGGGCAAGATCCGGGTGGAGAAGACGGCGCAGGGCACCGACGGGCGGATGGGGGCGCATGCGGTACTGCTGTCGCCGCGCGCCGAAGCCATGGCCAAGCCCGAGCTCGAGATCTTCGCCGACGACGTCGCCTGCGCGCACGGCGCCACCGTCGCGGAGATCGACGACACGCTGAAGTTCTATCTGATGAGCCGCGGCATTCCCGCTGCCGAGACCGAGAGGCTCTTGATCCGCGCCTTCCTCGGCGAGGTCACCGACGCGATCGCCCACGAGGGCGTGCGCGAGGCGATCGAGGCGGAGCTCGACGGATGGATCGACGGGAGGGTGGCGCGATGAACGCTCCTCTTCCCCCCTACGACGTCGAGGCGATCCGCCGCGACTTCCCGATCCTGTCGACGACGGTCTACGGCAAGCCTCTGGTCTATCTCGACAACGGCGCCTCGGCGCAGAAGCCGCAGGTCGTCATCGACGAGATGGTCGACGTGATGCAGCACCGCTATGCCAACGTGCATCGCGGCCTGCACTACCTCGCCAACGCCGCGACCGAGGCCTACGAGGGCGCGCGCGAGATCGTGCGCGGCTTCCTCAACGCCGCCTCGACCGACGAGATCGTCTTCACCAAGTCGACGACCGAGGCGATCAATCTGGTCGCCTCCTCGCTCGGCCAAGGGCTCGGCGAGGGCGACGAGGTGGTGCTGTCGATCCTCGAGCATCACGCCAACATCGTGCCCTGGCACTTCCTGCGGGAGCGCAAGGGCGTCGTGCTGAAATGGGCGCCGATCGCCGAGGACGGCTCGTTCCTCCTCGACGAGTTCGAGAAGCTGCTCGGGCCGAAGACCAAGATCGTCGCGATCACCCAGATGTCGAACGTCACCGGCACGGTGGTGCCGGTCGCCGAGATCTGCCGGATGGCGCGGGAGCGGGGCATCCTCACCCTCGTCGACGGCAGTCAGGCGGCGGTGCACATGCCCGTCGACGTGCGGGCGATCGGCTGCGACTTCTACGCCATCACCGGCCACAAGCTCTATGGGCCGACCGGCATCGGCGCGCTCTACGGGCGTCACGCGCTGCTCGCGGCGATGCCGCCCTTCCTCGGTGGCGGCGAGATGATCCGCGAGGTGACGGAGGATCTCGTCACCTACGGCGAGCCGCCGCATCGTTTCGAGGCGGGCACGCCGCCGATCGTCGAGGCCGCTGGTCTCGGCGCGGCGCTGACCTATATGCTGACGATCGGCCGCGAGCGGATCGCCGCCCACGAGGCCGATCTCGGTGCCTATGCCCAGGCGCGGCTCGCCGAATTGAACTCGGTGCGGGTGTTCGGGACGGCGCCGGGCAAGGGGGCGATCGTCTCCTTCGAAGTCGAGGGCGCGCATGCCCACGACGTCGCGACGATCCTCGATCGCTACGGTATCGCGGTGCGCGCGGGCACGCATTGCGCCCAACCCCTCTTGAAGCGCTACGGGGTGACCTCCACCTGTCGTGCGTCCTTCGCCATGTACAATCGCCGCGACGAGGTCGACCGTCTGGTCGAAGGGCTCGTCAAGGCGCAATCGTTCTTCGCCTGACGGGAAGGAGTGAGACACCCATGGAAGCCACGGCACCGGAGTTCTCCGCCGGCCCCTCCCAGGTCGCGACCTCGGGCGGATCGGCGATCCCGCCGGAGGAGTTGGCGCGGCTGACGCAGGACATCATCGGCGCGCTGAAGACCGTCTACGACCCGGAGATCCCGGCCGACATCTACGAGCTCGGTCTGATCTACAAGGTCGACATCGACGACGAGCGCAACGTCGCGGTCGACATGACGCTGACCGCGCCGGGCTGCCCGGTCGCCGGCGAGATGCCGGACTGGGTGCAGAACGCGATCCGCGCGGTCGCCGGCATCAACGAGGTCACCGTCAACATGGTGTTCGATCCGCCGTGGGATCAGAGCCGCATGTCCGACGAAGCGCGCATCGCGCTCGACATGTATTGAGCGAGAAGGAGAACGACATGGGTCTCTTCGGCGACATGCCCGTGGTCAAGCTGACACCGGCGGCGGTGGACCGGGTCCGCTCGATCATCGCCAATTCCTCGACGCCGTTGGCCGGCCTCCGGCTCGGCCTCGAGAAGGGCGGCTGCGCCGGCATGACCTACCATTTTGCGATGGTGGAGACGGCGGATCCCAAGGACGACGTGGTCGACGTCGACGGGGTCAAGGTCTTCGTCGATCCGGCCGCGACGCTCTATCTGCTCGGCACCACGGTCGACTTCAAGACGGACAAGATGGCCTCGACCTTCGTGTTCGAGAATCCCAACCAGATCTCGGCCTGCGGCTGCGGCGAATCGGTCTCGATCGAGCCGGCGAAACTCTGAGATGGACCTCTTCGACCGTCTGAAGGCCGCTCACCCGCAAGCGTGGGCGGCCTATGTCGACCATCCCTTCGTCGCCGGGCTCGGCAGGGGCACGCTGCCGGAGGCGGCGTTTCGGACCTATCTCGTCCAGGATTGGCTGTTTCTGATCCAGTTCGCGCGCGCCTATGCGCTCGCCGTCTTCAAGGGGCGCGATCTCGTGGAGATGCGGGCGGCGCAGAAGGGGCTCGCGGCGATCCTCGACGTGGAGATGGATCTGCACGTGCGGCTGTGCGAGCGGCGCGGGATCCCGCTCGAGGTTCTGGAGACGACGCCGGAGCATCGCGCCACCACCGCCTATACCCGTTTCGTGCTCGACACCGGCATGCGCGGCGACCTCCTCGATCTCCATGTGTCGCTGGCGCCCTGCATCGTCGGCTATGCCGAGATCGCCGCGAGGCTCGCGATGCGGCCCGGAGCGCTCGACCCCTCGAACCCCTATGCCGAATGGATCGCCGAATATGCCGGCGAGGGCTACCAGGAGGTGGCGCGCGAGGCGCGGGCCCATCTCGATCGCTTGGCGGAGCGCTCGCTGACCGAGGCGCGCTTTTCCGACTGCGCCGCGATCTTCGCCCAGGCGAGCCTGCTCGAGGCGGACTTCTGGTCGATGGGGCTCGCCGGCGCGGCGTGAACGGTCGATCCGTCCGGCGTGGGTCTTCCGCCTTTGATCTCGATCATTGTCGCCGGCGGCCGGGGCTGATCGGTTGGGCGGGCAAGGACGAGGGGCAGGGCTCATGAGGATCGCCGTCGCAACGAAGGATTGGGCCACCGTCTCCGGTCATGCCGGGCAGACGCGGTGCTGGCTCCTGTGGGATCTCGCCGACGTGCGGGCGGGCGATCCGCTGCCGGAGCCGAGCCGGGTCGAGCTCGTCAAGGAGCAGCTCTTCCACCATTTCCAAGACGACGGTCCGCATCCGCTCGATGGGGTCGAGATCGTCGTGGCGGGCAGTGCCGGCGACGGGTTCGTGCGTCACATGAAGGCGCGCGGCGCCGACGTGGTTCTGACCGGCGAGAGCGATCCGGTCCGGGCGCTCACGCTCCTCGTCGCCGGGGAGGATCTCCCCGAACAACGCTTCGACATCACGACCAGTCTCTGTAAGCTGCGCGACCTGTTCTCGCGTCATTGACGAGAACGGTCCTCACCGCGCCCCCCCGCCGCGCGCCTTGCGAGAGGTTCTCCCGTCCGATGTCCCATGTCTTCGCCGATCAGACGATCGCGCTCGTGGTCTTCGCCGTGATCTCCTTCTTCACGCCGGGGCCGAACAACGTGATGTTGCTCGCCTCGGGTGTGAACTTCGGTTTCCGCCGCACGCTCCCGCACATCGCGGGCGTCTCGCTCGGCTATCCGGCGATGACGGCGCTGGTGGCGCTCGGGCTCGGCGGCGTGTTCAAGGCGGTGCCGTGGCTGCACGCGGCGATCGAGGTGGCGGGCGTCGTCTATCTCCTGTGGCTCGCGGCGAAGATCGCGTTTCAGCCGGTCGATCGCGGCGTCGATCCCGGGGCGGGGGCGGCGCGGGCGAAGCCCTTCGGCTTCTTCCAGGCGGCGGCGTTCCAATGGGTCAACGTCAAGGGCTGGGTGATGGTGATCTCGGCGGTCTCGGTCTACGTGCCGGACGGGCTCGGGGCGATCGGCGGGGCGGCGTTGCTGTTCGGCGTGTTTCTCCTGACGGGGATCGGCTCGACGACGGCCTGGGCCGGGCTCGGCACGGTCATCGCGCGGTTCCTGCGCGATCCGTTGCGCCTGCGCCTCTTCAATCTCACCATGGGGCTGTTGCTGGTGGTCTCGCTGTGGCCGGCCTTCGGCGACATCGCCGGATGGATCACGAGCCGAGGAGCGACCCCGTGAGCGACGTCGAATTCTATCTCGACCTCTGCCGGCCGCTCGGCGGCGTCACGTCGAAGCGGATGTTCGGCGGGCTCTGTCTCTGGCACGAGGGCCTCGCCTTCGCGCTGGTGATCGCCGACACGCTCTATCTCAAGGTCGACGCGGAGAACGGGCCGGCCTTCGACGAACGCGAGCTGCCGCGCTTCTCCTACGAGACCAAGACCGGGCGGACGACGGTGATGTCCTATGCCCGGGCGCCGGAGGTAGTGTTCGACGATCCGGACGTCTTCGCCGACTGGGCGCGTGGCGCGATCGGCGCCGCGCGGCGGGCGGCGGCGGCGAAACCCGCCCCCCGAAAGCCGCGCGCGACGCGGGCGTGAGGAAATCCCTCGTTGCCCTCGACACGGTTTCGGTCGATAAGGCTCGACACCGTCGGGAAACGCCTCGGACGCCCCGACCTGCTCCAATCGCAAGGACCGAGCCACTCATGACCGCTCTCGACCCGGAAAACACCCTCGTCATCGAAACCACCCAGGGCCGCGTCGTCATCGCCATGCGCCCCGACCTCGCCCCCAACCACGTCGCCCACATCAAGAAGCTGGCGCGTGAAGGGTTCTACGACGGGATCGTCTTCCACCGCGTGATCGAGGGCTTCATGGCCCAGACCGGCTGCCCGCTCGGCCGCGGCACCGGCGGCTCGAAGTACCCGGACCTCAAGGCCGAGTTCAACGCCGAGCCGCACGTGCGCGGCACCGCCTCGATGGCGCGCGCCCAGAACCCGAATTCGGCCAATTCGCAGTTCTTCATCTGCTTCGACGACGCCAGCTTCCTCAACCGCCAGTACACGGTGTGGGGCAAGGTCGTCGAAGGCATGGAGAACGTCGACAAGATCAAGCGCGGCGAGCCGGTCGTGAACCCGGACAAGATGATCTCGGTGAAGGTCATGGCCGACATCGCCGAGTGATCGGCGAATGATCGCGGCGTGATCGCCGAGGGATCGGCGATCAGGGATCGAGTTTCGAGGCGGCCGGGGCGGATGCTCCGGCCGTTTCGCGTCACACGAAGGCTGGCGTCCCGCCGTCCGGCCGCATATGACGGTGCCATGCGCGTCGACCTCTTCGATTTCGACCTTCCCGACGATCTCATCGCCCTCCGCCCGGCCACCCCGCGCGAGAGCGCGCGGCTGCTCGTGGTCGCGCCCGGAGGCGAGCCCGAGTTCACCGACGCGACCGTCGGCGATCTGCCCGCGTGGCTCCGGCCCGGCGATGCGCTCGTCTTCAACGACACCAAGGTGATCCCGGCCGAGCTCTCGGGCATCCGCGTGCGTGGTGAGGCCCGGACGGCGGTCGTCTTCAATCTGATCGAGCGCGCCGGCGCGGCCCATTGGCGAGCCTTCGCGCGGCCGGGCAAGCGCCTCAAGGTCGGCGACCGCGTGATCTTCGGCGAGGCGGGCCGGGTGTGCCTCCTCGGTGAGGTCTGGGCGACGGTCACGGCCAAGAGCGAGGACGGCGTGGTCGATCTCGCCTTCGATCTCGCCGGGCCCGATCTCGATCAGGCGATCCACGCGATCGGCTCGATGCCGCTGCCGCCCTATATCGGCGCCAAGCGCGGCGTCGACGCCCAGGACGAGCGCGACTATCAGACGATCTATGCGCGCGAGGAGGGCGCGGTGGCGGCACCGACGGCGGGGCTCCACTTCACGGACGCGATGTTCGCCCGGCTCGACGCGCTCGGGGTCGAGCGGCATTTCGTGACGCTCCATGTGGGCGCCGGCACGTTCTTGCCGGTCAAGGTCGACGACACCGCCGATCACGTCATGCATTTCGAGAGCGGCGTGCTCTCGGGCGAGACCGCGGCGCGGCTCAACGCCGTGCGGGCGGCGGGCGGGCGGATCGTGGCGGTCGGAACGACGTCGCTCCGGATCCTCGAGAGCGCCTGCGACGGCGAGGGCCGGCTTTCGGCCTTTGCCGGCGCCACCGACATCTTCATCACGCCGGGGCGGCCGGTGCGCTCGATCGACGCCCTGATGACCAACTTCCACCTGCCGCGCTCGACGCTCTTCATGCTGGTCTCGGCCTTCGCCGGGCTCGACCGGATGAAGCGGGCCTATGCCCATGCGATCGAGCGGCGCTACCGCTTCTATTCCTACGGCGACGCCTCGCTGCTCTTCCCGGACCGCTCATGACCGACGCGCCTCTCGCCTCCGCTACCGACAGCTCCCCCGCCTTCGGCTTCACGCTGCATGCGACCGACGGCGCCGCCCGGCGCGGCACGGTGACGACGGCGCACGGCGAGATCCGCACGCCCGCCTTCATGCCGGTCGGCACCCAGGCGACGGTCAAATGCATGTATCCGGAACAGGTCCGGGCGCTCGGCGCCGACGTGATCCTCGGCAACACCTATCATCTGATGCTGCGGCCGGGCGCCGAACGGGTGGCGCGCCTCGGTGGGCTCCACCGCCTCATGAACTGGCCGCATCCGATCCTGACTGATTCCGGGGGGTTCCAGGTGATGTCGCTGGCGCAGCTCCGCAAGATCACCGAAAAGGGCGTCACCTTCCAGAGCCACATCGACGGCAGCCGCCACGAGCTGACGCCGGAGCGCTCGATCGAAATCCAGGGCCTGCTCGGCTCGAACATCCAGATGCAGCTCGACGAATGCGTGGCGCTGCCCGCGACGCGGGCCGACATGGAACGGGCGATGGAGCTTTCGCTCCGCTGGGCGGCGCGCTCCAAGGCGGCCTTCTTCGGTAAGCGCGGTCACGGCATCTTCGGCATCGTTCAGGGCGGCGACGACGAGGAGCTCCGGGCGCGCTCGGCGCGCGGGCTGGTCGAGATCGGCTTTCACGGCTACGCGCTCGGCGGGCTCGCGGTCGGCGAGCCGCAGGAGGTGATGCTCCGGGTGATCGAGGCGACGGCGCCGCTGCTCCCCGCCGACAAGCCGCGCTACCTGATGGGCGTCGGCACGCCGCACGACATGATCGAGGCGGTGGCGCGCGGCATCGACATGTTCGACTGCGTCATGCCGACCCGGGCCGGGCGGCACGGGCAGGTCTTCACCGCGCGCGGGCGAGTCAACCTCAAGAACGCCCGGCACGCCGACGACCCCCGGCCGATCGACGAGACCAGCCCGGAGCCGGCGGCGCGCGAGTGGTCGCGGGCCTATCTGCATCATCTGGTCAGGACCGGCGAGGCGCTCGGCGCCATGCTGCTGACCCGGATCAATCTCGCCTACTACCAGACGCTGATGGGAGGAGCCCGCGAGGCGATCGAGGCCGGGCGCTACGCCGACTGGAAGGCGGAGACGATCGCGGGTTGGGCCGAGGGCGACATCGCCCCGCTCTGAGCCCCGCGCCGTCGCTTGATCTCTCGCATGGCGGCGGGTTGCGGGCGGGACGACACTTCGGGTCCTCTAGAGGATCGCGTCTCGTCGTCGTCGCCCGAGGAGGAACCGCGCCATGACGATCGCCTCCGTTGCCGCTCTCGCCCGCGCCTTCGCGCTCGCGCCCCTCGCCGCGTTCACAGTCGTCATGGCGACGCCGGCCGCCGCCGAGACGCCGCTCTACGAGAATTGGAATCCGGCCGCCTGCTCGGGGACGGATCGATCGCGGTTCGAGGTGGGCGTGCCGATCCGCGTCGAGCGGATCGAGGTCTGGTACAATTGGAAGGCGGGCGAGCGGTCGGTCGCCTTCCGGCTCGAGAAGGACGGCACGACCATCGTCCAAGGGACGATGGCGCGCGGCAGCTGCGATCCCTACCAGTCCGCCTGGTGCGTGGCGACGTGGGCGCCGGGCGTCGATTTCGATACGGGGATCTATACCGTGGTGCTGGCGCGGCCGGCGGTCTGCGTCAACGGCGGCAGCAACGGCGGGTTCATCCGCGTGTGGGGCGCGCCGCACTGAGGCGCGCGTCCCGCTCGTCCGCTCTCATACCGAACTTGCGAAAGTCGGGCCTGTCCGATGTCGAAGCGTCACGGCCCGACCGGCCGAGGCCCGCTCGGGCTCGCCTTCGCGGGGAGCGTCGCGAACAGGTCGGAACGGTCCCCGCTCGGCATCACTCGCCGATGAGCTTGCAGGCGATCTCGATCGGCTTCGACATCGCCAGCTCGACGGTGTCCTGGTAGATGCCGCAATCGAGGATGTTGTCGTCGACCGAGCGCCGCGCCGAATAGACGTTGATCAGGATGCCGGAGGTGCCGGCATGGATCCACTTCGTCTTCTTCATGTCGAAGCCCTTGCCGGCGAAGGCGAAGACCGCACGCGGCTCGGCGAGGGGGCGGGTGATCTCCTCGTCGCCGAGATCGATCTCGCCGATCTCGTTGGGGATCTTCTTCTTCTCGGCCGCCTCGGTCGGCATGCCGTAATAGTGCGCGGAGACCGTGACCTGTTCCTTCACTTTCGTCAGTTTGGCGACGGCGGCGGGCGACAGGGTCAGGGCGACGGAATATTTCGGGACCGGCTCGGCGGCGACGGCGAGCGCCGGCACGAGCGCGACGAGGGAGGCGAGGGCGAGACGTCGGACGTCGAACATGGGGCAGATCTCCTGCTCTTGCGGCGCGCGGCCGGCGTCTGGAGGGGGGAAGGTGCCCCGGCGGGCGTCAGCCGCCGGTGGGGGACGTCTCGGGCGTGGTCTCCGTCTCGCTCTCGCCCACGAACTCGTGGGCCTGGGGCGGGACTTCGGCCGGATAGGGTTGAACGCGACGTTCCTCGAGGGCGACGAGGTTGGGCGGCGGCTCGGGCGTCACGATCAGCCGGTCGATCGACTTGATCAGCTCCGGCTCGCACAGCACCGCCATGCGCTCCTTCGGTCCGAGCCAGGAGAGGACCTCGGCGAAATTGGTCGCCTCGTGGATCTTGGCGGCGGCCATCACCGGCTCGAGCTCGGGCTTGCCGCGCGCGCGCAGCGGCGGCGGCAGGTGCATGCGGGCATGGACGGCGCGGGCGACCGGGTTCTCCACCACCGAGGTGAGGCCGTCTTCGACCTCCGGCAACTCGGCTTCCGCGAGCTGCTGGGCGGCACGGGCGGCGGCGAGAATGGCGGGGGGGTCGGTCTCCTCGGGGATGAGGAGGAGGTGGATCTTCTTCAGCGCGAGGCCGGCGGCGAGCGAGCCTGAGGCCCAGGAGATCGGCACCGCCAGCATCAGGCCTATCACCGTCGGCGACATCCAGGCGAGGATCGCCGGCGAGATCACATAGGCCGCGAAGGTCATGACGACGCCGATGGTCGCGTGCTGCCAATGGTGGCGGATGACCTCGGCCAGCGGGATGCCGCCGTCGTCGCGGCGCTGGGTCTTCCAACCGGAATCGCGGCCGAGCAGGATCTCGGCGACGTGGCGCGACTGGAGCAGCATCATCACCGGGGCGACCAGTGCCGAGATCAGCGTCTCCAGCACCATGCCGACGACGATGGCGATCGCGCCGCCGGAGCGGCGGCGGACGTTGCCGCGGATCAGCGATTCGATCACGCCCAGCACCTTGGGCAGCAAGAGCACGCCCATGGTGACGAGGAAGAGCGACACCGCGCGCTCCGAATCGAAGCGCGGCCAGGCCGGATAGAGCGAGAATTCCTTGGAGAAATATTCCGGCCGGATGAACCGCGCCTGCAAGGCCAGCGCCAAGCCGACCAGCAGCAGCATCAGCCAGATCGGCGAGGCGAGATAGCTCATGATGCCGGTGGAGAAGTGCACCCGCGACGGCCAGACGAGGCCGCGCGTGCCGAGCAGGGCCATGTGCTGGAGATTGCCCTGGGCCCAGCGGCGGTCGCGCATGGCGACGTCGAGGAGCGAGGGCGGGCTCTCCTCGTAGGATCCCGCCAGCCACGGCACCATGTAGACGGCCCAGCCGCCGCGCCGGATCAGCGCCGCCTCGACGAAGTCGTGGCTCATGACGTGACCGCCGAAGGGCTTGCGGCCCGGCAGATCCGGCAGGCCGCAGGCCTCGGCGAAGGCCTTGGTGCGGATGATGGCGTTGTGACCCCAGTAGTTGCCGTCGCGGCCGTGCCAGACGGCGAGGCCGCGGGCGATTACCGGCCCGTAGATGCTGCCGGCGAACTGTTGGAGACGGGCGAAGAGCGTGTTGCGATTGACGATCACCGGCAGGGTCTGGATGATCCCGGCCTTGGCGTCGTCCTCCATCAGGCGCGCCAGGGTGACGATGGTGGTGCCCATCATCAGACTGTCGGCGTCGAGCACCAGCATGTGGTCGTAGCGGTCGCCCCAGCGGGTGACGAAGTCCTGGATGTTGCCGGCCTTGCGGGCGACGTTCTTGTGGCGGCGGCGATACCACACCGCCATGCGATCGCCGAGGCGATGGCGCAGGCGGTCGATCGCCAGTTCCTCCTCGACCCAGGCGGTCTGGTCGGTGGTGTCGGAACACACGAAGATCTCGAAATGCCGGCCCTCGCCGAGGGCGATGATCTCCTCGGCCATGGCCTCGAGCGCGCCGATGGTGCGGGCCGGGCTCTCGTTGTAGACGGGCATGACCAGCGCGGTCATGGCGTCGAGTGGGCGATCGAGATTCTTCGGGCGGCGCTCGAAGAAGCCGGCGAAGAAGCCGGCGATGCCGGAGGCGGCGGAGAGGGCGATCCAGGAGAAGGTCAGGCCGAAGAAGAGAATCAGCGGCCATTCCAGGCCGACGATGCCGCCGGCGGAGACGACGCCCACCATCTCGCGCACGCCATAGGCGGAGATCAGGAAGCCCAGGCCGAAGACGAAGAGACGCACCAGACGCGTGACGACGCCGGTCGGGCGGTCGACCTCGGTCGGCGGCCGGCCGTTCCAGACGTCGAGCTTCTGCACCGGCATGGCCATCGGCGCTTCCGGGGGCACCGGAGCGAGGACGGCGGCGGGGGAGGTGAGGGATGCGTCCGTGGTCACGGGGTCATTCCGCATGGCGCGAGGAAGGGATCAGGCGGCGACCCAGCGGTAGAGCCAGGTCTCGCTGACCGGGCGGTTGCCGTCGGTCAGTTGGACGCGCAGCTCGACCAGCGAGGCATTGCCGGGTTCGAGATCGAAGGTGACGCGGTGGCCGCCGGCGGCCGGGTTCGGCACGATCATCGGCGCGACGATCTTGCCGGCGGAGGCGGAGACGGCGAGGTGCAGCTCGCCGGTCGGCGGCGTCGGACCGACGAAATCGATGGCGAAGCGGCGGCGCGCGTCGGTGCCGCCGCGCCCCTCGCGGCTGGCGGAGACGCGGGCGAGATCGGTCGGCTCGAGCCCCGAGGCCTGCCAATGGAGGCGATAGGCGGCCGAGAACTCCTGGCCCGCCGGCAATTTGGCGACCGGGCGCCAATAGGCGACGATGTTCTCGTGGATCTGGCTGTCGGAGGGGATCTCGACCAGCACCACCGACCCCTTGCCCCAGTCGCCGACCGGCTCGACCCAGGCGGAGGGGCGCTGTTCCCAGCGCTGCTCGATGTCCTGGAAGTCGGCGAAGGTGCGGGCGCGCTGGGCGAGACCGAAGCCGAGCGGGTTCTCGTCGCCGAAGGCGGAGATCTGCAGGGTGGTCGGATTGGCGAGCGGCCGCCACAGGCGCTCGCCGGCGCCGGTCTTGACCGCGAGCCCGTCGCTCAGATGGACCGCCGGGCGGATGTCGTCCTGGCGGGTGCGGCCGATCGGGCCGTAGAGGAACATCGAGTTGAGGGCGCCGAGGCCGACGTGGCCGAGGTCGACGCGCGGGAACAGCGTCAGCTCGACGTCGGTGGCGACCTCCGCGCCCTGGCGCAGGGTGATGCGGTAGGCGCCGGTCAGGCTCTTCGACTCGAGCAGGGCGTAGAGGCGGATCGACTGGGCGTTCTCCTCCGGCTTCTCGACGTAGAAGCGGGTGAAGGTGGGGAACTCCTCGCCGTCCGGAGAGGCGGTGTCGATGGCGAGGCCCCGCGCGGTCAGGCCGTAGCGCAGGTCGCGGGTGGTCGCCTTGAAATAGCTCGCGCCCTGGAACACGGCGAATTCGGGCCAGCGATCGGCCTCGGCCGGGCGATGCAGCTTGACGCCGGAGAAGGGCAGGGCGACGCCGTCCTCGGGCGGCGAGGTGCGGCCCCAGTCGAATCGCTCGCGATCGAAGGAGATCGGCAGGGCGAGACCGTTCTCGACCAGATAGACGTCGACGGCGAGCTTGTAGACCGATCCGGCCGGCAGCGGCTCCAGCGCGAAACCGCGATTCTCGCCGCGCCAGACGAAGAGGTCGCGGCGCCAGCGGATCTCGCGATACTGCTCGAAGCCGAGGTCGGCGAAGCGGGCGGGAATGCGGCCGGCCGGCTCGACCCAGGGTTTGGTGGAGCGCAGACGCGCCTCCTCCTTCAGGGCCTGATAGCCGAAGGGCTGGTCCTGGGGCGGCGCCGTCGTGGGCGTCTGGGCGGCGGCCGGGGTGGCGACCGCGAGGGACGCGAAGGCGTGAGCCGCCGCGCAGGCCAGGGACGAGGTCAGAAAGTCTCGGCGATCCATGGGAGATCCGTCGGCCGAAACATGGCCGAAATTGCGGCGGCGGGATTGGCCGTCGGCCGAAACGCCGAACGCGACGGCCGCCGCGAGGACGCGCCGTCCGCGCCCGGATTGTTCGACCGGAAGGACGGCCGACCATAGCTCATTCGTTCGATCGGTCAACGACTTCTGCGGCGTCGCGGGAAGCGGGGGTGAGGCTTCGCGCGCGGCGCGGCGCCGGCGCCGGCTCTGGTCCTCGCCTCGGTCATGAGGTCGCGGGTGGTCCGTTCTTTCGGCTTCGCGCTTCGGTCGCGCCGTCGCGGGCGCTAGACTGGGAGGCGAGACATCGGGGGGAAGATGAACAGAACGCGGATCGCCGACTTTCTCGGCCGAGACGGGGTGTCCTTCGTCGTGGTCCTGGGCAGTGACGAGATCGCCTCGGCGATCGCCTTGCGGCTGACCGAGGCGGGGCGTCGCGTCGTCCTGGTTCGGGATCCGGCGCGGATGGTTCTGCGGCGGGGGATGGCGTTCGACGACGCCGCCCACGGCGAGGCGGCGACGCTCGAGGGGGTCGAGGCGATCCGGGCCGACGACGGGTTCGAGCTGGCGGTGATCCTGTCGGAGCCCCGGCGGGTCGCGGTGGTCGATCTCGATCTCAACGAGGTTCTGGCGATCCGGGCGGCGGACGTGCTGATCGACGCGCGGCCGCAAGGGGGGCGGGAGCGAGCGGACCTGCGCGGGCTCGCCGGGGTGGCGATCGGCGTCGGGCCGGGGTTCGTCGCCGGAGGGCATTGCGACGTCGCGGTGGAGAGCCGGGGCGAGGCGGCCGGGCGGGCGGTCTGGCGCGGGCCGGTCGCAGGCGAGGGCGACGGCGGGGGCGACGCGGCCGGCGGACCGGAGATGCGGTCGCCCTGCGCCGGGCGTTGGCGGACCCCGTTCGAGGTCGGGCGCATGGTCTATCGCGGTATGACGGTTGGACGGGTCGACGGCGAGGCGGTGGTCGCGCCCCGCGACGGCCGGGTGATCGGCATCGCGCGCGACGACGCGCTGGTGATCGGCGGGGTCGGGCTGGTCGAGATCGTGCCGCCGGGCGGCGATGTGGCGTGGCGCGGGGTCGACGCGCGCGGGCGGGCGATCGCGGAGGGCATCCGGCGTGTCCTCGCGGCGATCGCGACGGTCGATCGCCTCTCGGCCGCGATTCGCAACGACGAGAGCCTGTTCTGATCCGCCCTGTGCGTCGCGGCTCGGGCGGGCGTGACGGGGGGCGGAAACGCAATCGACGCGCCCGAGGGCGCGTCGACGGAGATCTCCAGGGGATGCCGTCTCCGGGGTGTGCCGCGTCGCCGCAGGGAGCGGGCGGCGGCGCGTCACGCCGGTGCCGTCACAGACGGCAGCGATGCAGGCGACCGTCGTAGCCGCGATAGGCGTCGGTCGACGGATCGTAGGAGCGATAGCGCCGCAGGCAGCGATCGACATGGCCGTCGTCGGTGGCGGCCTGAGAGGCGGCGCCGGCGGCGATGGCACCGACCGCGAGGCCGATGATGCCGGCGGCGGCGGCCGCGCCGGGATCCCAACCGTCGTCACGATAGTAGCGCCCGCCGTAGTAGCGCGGCGGAGGCGGACGATGCATGCCGGTGCCGCCGGGACGGAAGCCCGGGCCGCCCGGACGCACGCCGGGGCCACCCGGATGGAAGCCCGGACCGCCCGGACGCACACCCGGGCCGGGGCCGGGACGCCCACCGGGGGCGGCGCCGACGGGCGGGAAGAAGGTCTGGGCCGACGCGACGGCAGGCATCAGCCCGACCGTGGCGGCCAGGAAGACGGCGGCGATACGGGTCGAGATACGCATGGGGAACCTCCTGACGTCGCGAGGCGAGCCCGCGTCTGGAAAAGGGATTCCGCCTCCGGCGTTACGTCGGCGGCCTTTCGAACATGTCGGCATCGTGAGCCGATCCGGCAATGGGCGAATATACGGATTTCGCGAGAATCTTTCGCGAACACGCGCCGATCGCAGGGGGACCGCCGTCTTCGCCGCCGCCGGGGCCATCGAGCGGCGGACGAGGCGCGGCGCGATGGCGCATGAAAAATCCCTCCGCGACGGCGTCGGGGAGGGATCTTTCGTCGTCGTGCGGCGCGGGCCGTGGCCCGGCCGGATCACGAACAGCCGGAGGTCGAGCCGCAGGTGTCGCACTTCAGGCAGGTGCCGTTGCGCACCATGGTGAAGTTGCCGCATTCCGAGCAGCTCTCGCCCTCGTAGCCCTTCATCCGCGCCTCGGCGCGACGGTCGGCGGCGGTCACGGGCTTCGCCTCGGTGGCACCGGCGGCGGCGGGCTTGGCGTCATAGGCCGCGTCCTGCTTCAGCGCGGTGGCGCCGAAGACGGCGCTGAGCGCGGTGACGGCGGCGCTCGCCGAGGAGACTGTGCCGGCGGGACGGCCGTCGCCGGTCGAGCGGGGGGCCGAGCCCTCGACCACCTTCAGGCGCTCCGGCAGCTTGCCGCGCACCAGACCGCGCGAGACGGCGGCCTCGGGGCCGGCCGGCTTGGAGCCCTCGGCGACGCCGGAGCCCATGGCGGTGTGGCCGATGTCCTCGGGCTTCACATGGGCGAGGTCGTGACGGCCGAGATAGGAGACCGCCAGCTCGCGGAAGACGTAGTCGAGGATCGACGTGGCGTTCTTGATCGCCTCGTTGCCCATGACCATGCCGGCCGGCTCGAACCGGGTGAAGGTGAAGGCGTCGACATATTCCTCGAGCGGCACGCCGTACTGGAGGCCGAGCGAGATGGCGATGGCGAAGTTGTTCATCAGCGAGCGGAAGGCGGCGCCTTCCTTGTGCATGTCGATGAAGATCTCGCCGATGCGGCCGTCGTCGTATTCGCCGGTGCGCAGGTAGACCTTGTGCCCGCCGACGATCGCCTTCTGGGTGTAGCCCTTGCGGCGGTTCGGCAGCTTCTCGCGGTTGCGGACGGCGCGCTCGATGATCCGCTCGACGATGCGCTCGGCGGCGACGGCGGCGCGGGCCTGGGCCGGCTCGGACGCCTTCATCGCCTCGATCGCGTCCTCCGCCTCGTCCTCGTCGTCGGCGACGAGCTGGCTGTTCAGCGGCTGGGAGAGCTTGGAGCCGTCGCGATAGAGCGCGTTCGCCTTCAGCGCCAGGCGCCAGGAGAGCAGATAGGCGTTCTTGCAGTCCTCGACGGTGGCGTCGTTGGGCATGTTGATGGTCTTGGAGATCGCCCCGGAGATGAAGGGCTGGGCCGCCGCCATCATGCGGATGTGGCTCTCCACCGAGAGGAAGCGCCTGCCGGTGCGGCCGCAGGGGTTGGCGCAGTCGAAGACCGGCAGATGCTCGGCCTTCAGATGCGGAGCGCCCTCCACCGTCATGGCGCCGCAGACGTGGATGTTGGCGGCTTCGATCTCGGCCTTGGTGAAGCCGAGCGCGGGCAGCATCTCGAAGGCGGGGTCGTTCAGCTGTTCGGCGGTGAAGCCGAGCGCCTTGGTGCAGAACTCCTCGCCGAGGGTCCACTTGTTGAAGACGAACTTGATGTCGAAGGCCGACTTGAGGCTGCCGGCGACCTTGGCCAGCGCCTCGTCGGTGAAGCCGCGGGCGCGCAGCGTCGCGGTGTTGACGCCCGGCGCCTGATCGAGCGAGCCGTGGCCGACGGCCCAGGCCTCGATCTCGGCGATCTCGCTCTCGCGATAGCCCAGCACCCGCAGCGCCGAGGTGACCGACTGGTTGATGATCTTGAAGTAGCCGCCGCCGGCGAGCTTCTTGAACTTCACCAGGGCGAAGTCGGGCTCGATGCCGGTGGTGTCGCAGTCCATGACGAGGCCGATGGTGCCGGTCGGGGCGACCACCGAGACCTGGGCGTTGCGATAGCCGTGCTTCTCACCGAGCTTCAGGGCCCGATCCCAGGCGCGGGTGGCGGCCTCGATCAGCGCCTTGTTCGGGCAGGAGGCGTGGTCGAGCGGCACCGGGAGGGTCGCGAGCTTCTCGTAGCCGGTCGCCTCGCCGTGGGCGGCGCGGCGGTGGTTGCGGATGACCCGCAGCATTTCGCTCGCGTTGGGCTCGTAGCCGGGGAAGGGGCCCTGCTCCTCGGCCATCTCGGCCGAGGTGGCATAGGCGACGCCGGTCAGGATCGCCGAGAGGGCGCCGCAGATCGCGCGGCCCTCGGCGCTGTCGTAGGAGATGCCCGACGACATCAGCAGGCCGCCGATGTTGGCGTAGCCGAGGCCGAGGGTGCGGTAGCGATAGGAGAGTTCGGCGATCGCCTGCGACGGGAACTGCGCCATCAGCACCGAGATCTCGAGCACGATCGTCCACAGACGGCAGGTGTGCTCGTAGGCGGCGACGTCGAAGCCGTTGTCGGCGGTGCGGTAGGGCAGCAGGTTGATCGAGGCGAGGTTGCAGGCCGTGTCGTCGAGGAACATGTACTCGGAGCACGGGTTCGACGCGCGGATCTCGCCGGAGGCCGGGCAGGTGTGCCAGTCGTTGATGGTGGTGTGGAACTGGATGCCGGGATCGGCCGAGGCCCAGGCGGCATGGCCGATGTCGTCCCACAGCGCGCGGGCGTCGATGGTCTTCTTGATCTTGCCGTCGGTGCGGCGGATCAGATCCCATTTGCCGTTCTGCTCGACGGCGCGCAGGAAGCCGTCGGTGACGCGGACCGAGTTGTTGGAGTTCTGGCCGGCGACCGTCAGATAGGCTTCCGAATCCCAATCGGTGTCGAAGATCGGGAACTCGATGTCGGTATAGCCCTGCTTGGCGAACTGGATGACGCGCTTGACGTAGTTCTCCGGCACGAAGGCCTTCTTGGCGGCGCGGATCTCACGCTTCAGAGCCGGGTTCTTGGCCGGATCGAAGCAGTCGTCGCCGGGGGCCTCGCAGTTGACGCAGGCCTTCATCACGGCGGAGAGGTGCTTGGCGCAGGTCTTGGAGCCGGTGACCAGGGCGGCGACCTTCTGCTCCTCCTTCACCTTCCAATTGACGTAGGCCTCGATGTCCGGGTGATCGACGTCGACCACCACCATCTTGGCGGCGCGGCGGGTGGTGCCGCCCGACTTGATGGCGCCGGCGGCGCGGTCGCCGATCTTGAGGAAGCTCATCAGGCCGGAGGAGCGGCCGCCGCCGGCGAGGCGCTCGCCTTCGCCGCGCAGCGCCGAGAAGTTCGAGCCGGTGCCGGAGCCGTACTTGAAGAGACGGGCCTCGCGCACCCACAGGTCCATGATGCCGCCCTCGTTGACGAGATCGTCGGCGACGGACTGGATGAAGCAGGCGTGCGGCTGGGGGTGCTCGTAGGCGGTCTGGGAGCGGACGAGCTCGCCGGACTGGTAGTCGACGTAGAAGTGACCCTGCGACGGGCCGTCGATGCCGTAGGCCCAGTGCAGGCCGGTGTTGAACCACTGCGGGCTGTTGGGGGCGACGAGCTGGAGGGCGAGCATGGCGCGCAACTCGTCGAAGAAGGCGCGGGCGTCCTCCTCCTTGCCGAAGTAGCCGCCCTTCCAACCCCAATAGGTCCAGGTGCCGGCGAGACGATCGAAGACCTGACGGGCGTCGTGCTCGGAGCCCATGCGCTCGGCCTCGGGCAGGGCGGCGAGCGCCGCCTCGTCGGGCACCGAGCGCCACAGCCACGAGGGGACGGTCTCCTCCTCGACGCGCTTCAGGCGCGCCGGGACGCCGGCCTTGCGGAAATACTTCTGGGCGAGGATGTCGGCCGCGACCTGGCTGAAGGCGGCCGGCACCTCGATGCCGTCGAGCTTGAACACCACCGAGCCGTCCGGATTGCGGATCTCGCTGGTGGTGGTGCGGAATTCGATCGCCTGATAGGGCGACTGCCCAGCCGTCGTGTAGCGACGCTCGATGCGCATGGTCTTCGATCCCCAGCCCGTCGGTCGGTGCGAGGCACCGCCGAACCCGTCTTTTCGATGGGCGACGGCGTCGCCCGATTTCGATGATTCCCCGATGCCCAGAGGAATATCTTGTGGTGATGGTGTCGGTAAACACAAAATATAGTGTTAACGCCGGTTCATTCACAGGCTCGTCACGGACAGGCCGACGACGACCGAACGCACGTCCCCGATCCCTCGCTGCGCCTTGTGGGCACGACGAGAGCGATCAGGGTCCACGACCGATGACTCGAGAATTTCCATGCGGTCGGAGACTGGAACCCGCTCGGGACCGCACGACCGAAAACTAGTCCGAGTCCTCCGACAGCGTCAAGCGATTGGGGCGGATCGTCGACAGTCGGCTAAATATGGTGTCCGCCCGTGTGGAAAACGGGGACGAACCCGGTCGCTCCCGCAAGTGACGACGGGGATGGGAGAATTCGATTCGAATTGAGCGAAAATTGCCGCTCCGAGCGAAACCCCGTGCTCGAGCGGTGGTGCCAAGGTGCCGTCGAAGCGATGCCGGGGGCGTCGAGGGGGCATGCCATCATGAGACAGAATCGAGCCGGGGGACGCGACCTGCGGGATCTCGACGTCGTCTTCGTCGACGACTCGCGTCAGGATCAGGCGATCATGCGTTCCATCCTCTCCGGGGCACGGGTCGCGCGCGTGCGCGGCTTCGACAATGCCCAGGAGGCGCATCACGCCATGTTGGTGGAGCCGCCGCACATCGTCATCACCGATTGGGAGATGCCGGACGCCGACGGATTGACGCTCGTGCGCTCCATGCGCGACCCGCGCTCGGGTCCGCTCACCTCGGTGCCGGTGATCCTGGTGACGTCCGAGCCGACCCGCACCCTGGTGGAGCGGGCGATCGCGCTCGGGGTCCATCACGTCGTCGCCAAGCCCTTGTCGCCGGCGGCGGTGGTCCGCCGTCTGGAGGCGGTGGCGAATGATCCCCGCACCTTCGTCTTCGACGAGGCGAGCGGGCACTTCGTGCTCGAGGATCGGGAGAAGCTGCTCGCCGGTCAGCGCCAGCGCTGGCAGGATCTGATGACCGGGGTCAAGGCCTTCCCGACCCGCCAGCCGCCGCGCCGGCCGCCGCCGCGCCCGGAGACCGCCGAAGAGGACGACAAGGGGCGCTCGCGTCTGCTCGGCTTCGGCGCGCCGCCGCGGGTGGAACCCTTCGAAGGGGCGACTGGACAGCGGCTCGAGCGCACGGCATAACGGGCGCGAACGAGGATGATCGCGGGCGCGCTCGCGCGGGCGGTCGTCGTGCCTCGTCGAGACATTCGGCCTCGCCGGATTTCGGGCGAACACCGTCCCGAGCTCGGGCCGCGCGGCCGGCGGAGACACGCCCGATGAAGAAGTTCTTGTTGTTGATCCTCACCTGGTGGCAGGGCATGACCGTCGGCACCTGGTGGTACACGCGCAATAACGGCGAGTTCGTCGGCGAGGACGAGTTCGGCAACAAGTACTACCGCACCCGTGGCGGCAAGATCGATCCGGGCCTCGGTTTCCAGCGCCGCTGGGTGATCTACAACGGCGAGGCGGAAGCCTCCAAGATCCCGCCCGGCTGGCACGGTTGGATGCACCAGCGCACCGACGTGCCGCCGTCGGAGGAGAAGGGCTACAAGGCCTGGCCCTGGCAGAAGCCGCATATCGCCAACATGACCGGCACCGCCGCCGCCCATCGTCCCCAGGGCTCGCTCCTCGGGGCCGCCAAGCGCGCTGCGAGCGGCGGCGACTACGTGGCCTGGAAGCCGGAATGATCGGCGCGGGTCGCGGTCTTCGCCTCGACTTCGCCACGACCCTGGTTCATTTCGATCGGCGCCCCGCCCACAATCGGGGCGCCTTCGTCTTTTCTTCCGGACGCGAAAGCCCCGACATGACGCGCCCCTCGTCTCTTCGCCGTGCCGCTCTCCTCGCCCGTGTCCTGGCGACCGCCGGAGTTCTGGCCTCCGCCTCCGCCGCGCTCGCCGCGCCCAAGGAGGCGCTGCGGCCGCCGGCGATGGCCGACGACGAGAACAAGATCGCCCAACCCTTCGCGGTCTTCTCCGGCCTCGACAAGATCACGGGGCGAATCATCTCCTTCGACGTGGCGATCGACGAAACGGTGCAGTTCGGCGCGCTCCAGGTGACGCCGCGCGTCTGCTATTCGCGGCCGCAGACGGTGGCGCCGCTCACCACCTCCTTCGTCGAGGTCGACGAGATCACCCTCGACAACAAGATCCGCCGGATCTTCTCCGGCTGGATGTTCGCCGACAGCCCCGGTCTGCATGCGGTCGATCACGCCGTCTACGACGTCTGGCTGACCGATTGCCGCGGTCATTCGCCCGATCTCCAGGGGTCGAAGGCGGGTGCCGGCGAGGCGCCGGCCACACCGCCGGCCGAGGCGAAGCCCGCCGCGCCGGCCAAGCCCCCGGCGGCGCCGAAGCCCAAGGCGACCGCGCCGGTCGCTCCGCCGCCGGTGCCGGACGTGCCGCCGCTGCGCTGAACGGACGACCTTCCCGTCTTTTCGATCGATGGAAGCCGGCTCATACCATCGGGCATTGAAAATGACCGATGGTATTCCCGACGCGAATTTCTCACGCCTCCGACGCAGATGAGAAATCCGCGTTTCTTCAAAGGCCGGGTGCGTCGGCACCTTCGGCCTTTGGTATCAGGAGAGCGCGGCGAGCGTCGTCGCGCCGTCGACCGGCACGCCCGGGGCGCCGAGGCGGTGAAACTCGGCCGGCGCCGTCAGGGCGGCGGCGAGGCGGCGGCGATAGGCGAGGCGGGGGATCTCCTCTGCGCCGAATCGGGCGAGATGATCGGTCAGGAACTGAGCGTCGAGCAGGCGGAAGCCGCCGAAGCGCAGGCGCGCGACGAGATGGACCAGCGCCACCTTGGAGCTGTCGGTCTCGCGGCTGAACATGCTCTCGCCGAAGAAGGCGCCGGCGATTCGCACCCCGTAGAGCCCGCCGACCAGGGCGCCGTCGCGGCGCACCTCGACGGTGTGGACGCGGCCGAGGCGGAAGAGTTCGCCGTAGACGCGGCGGATCTCGGCGTTGATCCAGGTGCCGGTGCGGCCGGGCGCGGGCGCGGCGCAGCCGGCGATCACCGCCTCGAAATCGGTGTCGACGGTGACCTCGAAGCGATCGGAGCGGACGGTGCGGGCGAGGCGGCGCGCCACGTGGAAGCCGTCGAGCGGCAGGACGCCGCGCCGGTCGGGCTCGACCCAGAACAGATCGGGGTCCTCGGCGCTCTCGGCCATCGGAAAGATGCCGTTGGCATAGGCGCGCAGCAGGAGATCCGGATCGAGGGTTCGGCGGGAGCGGGGCACGCGGGGGTCCATGGGAAAGACCCCCGGCCGTGGCGCGGCCGAGGGTCGGGATCGGGGGGATCGGGCCGTTCGATCAGTCGAAGGGCTTCGTCTCCAGGAAGTGCTCGAGCCAATGGATGTCGTACATCCCGTTGGCGATGTCCTGGTTGTCGATCAGCTTGCGGAACAAGGGGATCGTCGTCTCGATGCCGTCGACGACGAATTCGTCGAGGCAGCGCCTGAGACGCATCAGACACTCGACCCGGTCGCGACCGTGGACGATCAGCTTGCCGATCAGGCTGTCGTAATAGGGCGGGATCCGGTAGCCCTGATAGACGCCGGAATCGACGCGGACGCCGAGGCCGCCCGGCGGGTGATAATAGGTGATCAGGCCGGGCGAGGGCGCGAAGGTGGCCGCGTTCTCGGCGTTGATGCGGCACTCGATGGCGTGGCCCTTGAACTCGATGTCGGCCTGGGTGACCGACAGGCCGACGCCGGCGGCGACGCGGATCTGCTCGTTGACCAGATCGATACGGGTGATCGCCTCGGTGATCGGGTGTTCGACCTGGAGGCGGGTGTTCATCTCGATGAAGTAGAACTCGCCGTTCTCGTAGAGGAACTCGATCGTGCCGGCACCGGCGTAGCCGAGGTCGGCGACCGCCTTGGCGCAGATCGCGCCGATCTTCTCGCGCTGTTCGCTGTTGAGGGCCGGGGAATTGGCCTCCTCCCAGACCTTCTGGTGACGGCGCTGGAGCGAGCAGTCGCGTTCGCCGAGGTGGATGGCGCCGCCCTTGCCGTCGCCGAACACCTGCACCTCGATGTGGCGCGGGGTGATCAGCAGCTTCTCCATGTAGACCGCGTCGTCGCCGAAGGCGGCCTTGGATTCGGCGCGGGCGTTGTTGTAGGCCTCGAGCAGGTCGTCGGGGGTCTTGGCGACCTTCATGCCGCGACCGCCGCCGCCGGCGGAGGCCTTGATCAGTACGGGGTAGCCGATCTCCTCGGCCATGCGGACCGCGTCGGCCTCGGTCTCGACGGCGCCGTCGGAGCCGGGCACCACCGGGATGCCGAGGCGCTGCGCGGTGCGCTTGGCCTCGATCTTGTCGCCCATGATGCGGATGTGCTCGGCCGAGGGGCCGATGAACTTGACGCCGTGGGCCTCGACGATCTCGGCGAAGCGGGCGTTCTCCGACAGGAAGCCGTAGCCGGGATGGACGGCCTCGGCGCCGGTGATCTCGCAGGCGGCGACGATCTGCGGGATGTTGAGATAGCTCTCGGACGCCTTGGGCGGGCCGATGCAGACGCTCTCGTCGGCGAGGCGGACGTGCATGGCGTCGGCGTCGGCGGTGGAGTGGACCGCCACCGTGCGGATGCCGAGTTCCTTGCAGGCGCGCAGCACCCGGAGGGCGATCTCGCCGCGATTGGCGATCAGGATCTTGTTGAACATGGGCGTGTCCGTTGCTCCCGTCATTCGACGACGACGAGCGGCTCGCCGTATTCCACCGGGCTCGCATCGTCGAACAGGATGGCGGTGACGGTGCCGGCCTTGGGCGCGGGGATCTGGTTCATCGTCTTCATCGCCTCGACGATCAGCAGGGTCTGACCCTCGCGGACCTGCGAGCCGACCTCGATGTAGGCGGCGGAGCCGGGCGAGGGGGCGCGATAGGCGGTGCCGACCATCGGCGACTTCACGACGCCGGGGTGCTTCGACCAGTCGGTCTCGCCGGAGGTGGGGGCGGCCGGGGCGGCGGCGGGAGCGGCGGCGACCGGAGCGGGCGCGGCGTGGGCCGGGCCGGCGACGGTCACCGGCGCGATCACCTGCACCGAGCGGACGACGCGGATCTTCAGATCGCCCTGGGCGACTTCGATCTCGGAGAGGTCGGTCTCGGCGATCAGATGCGCGAGGTCGCGGATGAAGTCGGTGTCGAAGGGCTTCTTGGGCGTGGCCATCGGTTCTCGTCTCGGGTTCAGGAGGTGGGCGTCGCGTTTCGGGTCGCGACGATCCGGGCGAGGGCTTCCAGTCCCAGCACGTAGCCGTGCGGGCCGAAGCCGCACAGAACGCCGGCCGCCACGGGCGACACGTAAGAATGATGCCGGAAGCTCTCGCGAGCGAAGATGTTGGAAATGTGGACCTCGATCAGCGGCAGGCCGACGGCCTTGATCGCGTCGTGCAGAGCGATCGAGGTGTGGGTGTAGGCGCCCGGATTGATCACGATGCCGGCCGCGGCGGTGCGGGCCTCGTGGATCCAGTCGACCAGAACGCCCTCGTGATTGGTCTGCCGGAAGTCGACGGCGAGGCCGAGACGCGTGGCGGCGGCGCCGACCATGGCCTCGACGTCGGCGAGGGTCGTCGATCCGTAGATCGCCGGCTCGCGCAGACCCAGAAGGTTGAGGTTGGGACCGTTCAATACGAAGACGGTGTCGGGCATCTCGTGATCCGGGTCGGCGCCGGGGGATGTCCCGGTCGACCGAAGCGATGCGATCGGTCGCCGAATCCCCGCCTTCGGGCAGGGCGGCGGCCGCGCGTCGCGCTTTATAGGCGCGGGCGCGGTCGCGAACAAGGCCCTGGTCCGGGCACGGCTCGGACCCGGCCGGAGCCGGGCCGGATCAGCACTTGCGGGTGGTGGTGCAGCGGGCGTCGGCGATGCGGGCCTGGAGCTTGGAGAGGCCGATGGCGCCGGGGACGACCTCCTCGCCGATCACGTAGGACGGGGTGCCGGAGAGGCCGAGCGCGCCGGCGAGGCCGTAGACCTCCTCGATCGTCGCGTCGACCTCCGTGTCGGCCATCGCCTTGTCGAGCTGGGCGGCGCCGATGCCGGCGGCGGTGGCGGCCTCGATCGCCTTGGCCTTGTCGGCCTGACCGCGCATCGACAGGAGACGCTTGTGGAAGTCGAGATACTTCTCCGGCGCGATCCGGTTGACCGCGACCGCGACCTTGGCGGCGTCGGTCGAGCCCTGGCCGAGAACCGGGAACTCCTTGAGGACGATGCGCAGGTTCTTGTCGCGGTCGAGGAGCGTCAGCATGTCGCCGAGGGCGCGCTTACAGTAGCCGCAGTTGTAGTCGAAGAACTCGACCACCGTGACGTCGCCCTTGGGATTGCCGAGCACCACTTGGCGCGTGCTGTCGAAGAGCACGTTGCTCGAGCGCTTGATCAGCGCCTTCTGATCGGCGGCCTGGGCCTCGGCCTGCTTTTTCTCGAGCGCCTGGAGCGCCTCGGCGATGATCTCGGGATTGGCGATGATGTATTCGCGGACGATCTTCTCCACCGCGGCGCGATCGGGTGCCTCGGCGGCGGAGGCGGTGACCGGCGCGGCGAGGAGGGCGAGGGCGGCCCCGGTGGCGAGGAGGGGGGCGAGACGCATGAAGGCTCCGATCGTCGGCTGGATTCGGGTCAGGATCGTCTCGCCTTATAGGACGAAACCGCGGCGACACGAAGGCTCGTCGCGGCGCGCGCGGCTCACATCGTCTCGAGCACCGGCCGGCGCGCGGTCATGTCGGCGGCGAGCGCCGTCCAGAGCGCGTGGCGTTCGGCCACGGCGGAGCCGGCGGCGGCGATCATCGCGGCGTTCGCGGCCGGATCGGCGCCGACGATCACCTCGATCATGGCGAGGGCGGCGGGGCCGTGTTCGTCGCCGTCGAGTTCGATGTGGCGTTCGAGATAGAAGGTGAGGGTGGGCACCGTCGCCTGGTCGATGCGCCAACGGGCGAGCAGCGCGCGGAACATCGAGGGGATGACGCTCTCGCGGCCCCAGAAGAAGCTGCCGAGCACCTCCGGCAGGGTGCCGTGGAGGGCGGTGGCGAGGGTCGAGCGCACGAAACGGGCGGGAGCCGCGTCGATCGCGGCCGCTTCCAGCGCCGCCTCGGGGGCGACGCCACCGGCGAGCGCGGCGACGAAGCCTTCTATCGGGCGGGTGTCGGCGCCGACCTCGCGCATCGCCTCGAGATAGAGCTCGTAATGGCTGAGGTGACGGCCGCCGGGGGCGAGATCGGTCTCCTCGCCGAGGACGATCTCGTTGACGAGGCGGGCGGCCTCCGGGTTCGGCGGCGGCGTCCACGGCAGGGTGACGGTGGTGAGGTCGCGTTGCAGGCGCTTCAGCAGCGTCATGAAGTCCCACACCGCGAAGACGTGCCAGGCCATGAAACGGCGCAGGTCGTCGAGGGTGACGACGGATGCGAAGACCGGGTGCTCGCCGAGCGCGGCATGGGCGCGCTCCAAGCCGGCGCGCTCCGAGGTGATGCGCTCCGAGGTGATGCGCGACGTCGGGGTCTCGTGGATCATTCTCGTTTCCTCTCCGCGACCGCCCGTTGCCGGCGGTTCTTCATATTCGTCATTTCTCATATATCTAGGGCCACCGCGGATCGGGCGCAACCGGCGGCGGCGAGGGGGGTCGTCGCCGCGATCCGACTGCGCTATTGCTGACCCGTCCCACTTCTCGGAGCCCGTCATGTCCCGTTTCCAGCCGTCGCATCGTTCCTCTGTCGCCCCGTTCATCGCCATGGAGGTTCTGGCGGCGGCGGTGGAGCGCGAGCGGGCGGGACATCGGGTGATCCACATGGAGGTCGGCCAGCCCGGCGCCAACGCGCCCTCGCGGGTGATCGCCGCCGCCAAGCGCGCCCTCGACGGCCGGCTCGGCTACACCGAGGCGCTCGGCATCCGCGAATTGCGCGAGGCGATCGCCGGCCATTACGCCGCGACCTACGGCATCGCCGTGGCGCCGGACCGGATCGCGGTGACGGCGGGGTCTTCGGGCGCCTTCAACCTCGCCTTCCTCGCCGCCTTCGAGCCGGGGGCGCGGGTCGCCATGCCGACGCCGGGCTATCCGGCCTATCGCAATCTCCTCGCCGCCCTCGGGCTCGAGGCGGTGGAGATCGAATGCGGGCCGGAGACGCGTTGGGCGCTGACGCCGGAGATGCTCGAGCGGGCGCATGCGGAAAAGCCGCTCGACGGCGTCCTGATCGCCTCGCCGGCCAATCCCACCGGCACGATGTACAGCCCCGAGGTGCTCGACGCGCTGGTCAAGGCGGCCGACGCCATGGGGCTCTGGTTCATCTCCGACGAGATCTATCACGGCCTCGTCCACAACGGCCGGCAGGCGACGGCGCTCGCCTCGTCGGACCGGGCGATCGTCGTCAATTCCTTCTCCAAATACTATTGCATGACCGGCTGGCGGATCGGCTGGATGGTGATGCCGGAGGTGCTGGCGAAGCCGATCGATCGGCTGGCGCAGAACCTGACGCTCTCCAACAACGAGATCTCGCAGCGCGCCGCGCTCGCCGCCTTCGATCCCGCCTCCACCGTCGAGCTCGACGTGGTCAAGGCGGGCTATACCGCCAACCGCGCCTTCCTGCTCGAGCATCTGCCGCGTCTCGGCTTCGACGATCTGCTGCCGGTCGACGGCGCCTTCTACGCCTATGCGTCGGTGGCGCGCTTCTCCAACGACAGCATCGACTTCGTGAAGCGGATGCTGGCCGAGGCCGGGGTGGCGGCGACGCCGGGGCCGGATTTCGACGCCGCGCGCGGCCACGGCTATGTGCGCTTCTCCTTCGCCGGGACGATGGCGGACATGGTCGAGGCGACGGATCGGCTGGGCCGGTGGCTGCCGAAGATCGGCTGAGCCGGCGCCCGCGTCAGGCGCGCGAGACGTCGTGAATTGCGCGCGTCAGGCGCGCGCGGGCTTCGTGCCGATCCAGGCGATCACGGCGCCGAGGACGAGGAGCGAGGCGCCGCAGGCGAAGAGCAGCGGATAGGATCCGGTGGCGGCGAAGACCTGACCGAAGGCGAGGGCGCCGAGCGCCTGGGCCGCCGCGTAACCCGTCGTGGCGAGCGCCCAGTTACGGGCGTGATGCTCGGCGCCGTCGATCTCGCGGGCACAGCCGGAGGCGAGCATGCCCGAGGTCGGGGTGATGCCGCCGACGACGATCGAGGAGACCGCCAGGGCGAGGAACCCGGTCGAGGCGAGCGGCAGGGCGATCACGCAGGCCTTCAGCAACAAGGCCCCGACCAGCGCGGCGCGAAAGCCGACGCGATCGGCGATGCGGCCGGCGACGAGCGGCCCGAGGGCGGCGCCGAGGCCGAACAGCGTCCATTGCAGACCGCCGGCGGGCAGGCCGCGCCCGAGGTCGCGGGCGATCCAGTCGACCCAATAGACGGTGTGGGGGATCGAGCCGGCGCCGTCGAGGCCGTAACCGAAGGCGAAGAGGGCGACGGCGAGCGAGGGGCGGCTCACCGTGGTGGTCGCGCTCGGGCGCGGCAGGTCCGGCCAGACCGGGGCGGCGAGGATCGTCAGCACCAGGGCGCCGAGGCCGAGCGCGCCCCAGGTGACGGCGATGCCGGAGCGCGCCAGCAGCGGCACCAGGGTGCCCGAGAGCGCGATGCCGAGCCCGACGCCGGTGAAGACGATTCCGGCGACGATGCCGCGTTTGGAGGCCGGCGCCTGGAGCGAGGCGGCGGCGGGAGCGACGACGATCAGCACGGCGCCGCCGAAGCCGGAGACGAATCGCGCCGCCGAGAGCCAGACGACGCCGAAGGGCACCATCGCCGCGAACAGCGACAGCGCCGTGGCGAGCATCGCGATCCGGAGCGACCGGGGGGCGCCGAATCGCGCGGCGATGCGGGCGGCGGCGATGGCGCCGAGGAGGTAACCGGCGAAATTGGCGGCGGCGAGCGTGCCGGCGCCGTGGGGGCCGATCCATCCCTCCTCGATCAGGCCGGGCACCAGCGCGGTATAGGCGAAGCGCCCGAAACCGAGGCCGACCAGAAGGGCGGCGAGGCCGGCGAAGGCCCGGGGGCTGAGGACGCGATCGGCTGCGGACATCGGTCTCGTCTCGGCTCTCGGGTGCGGGGGATGGGGCGCGGGAGGGCGCGGCGCGAGCCTCGCACGCGCCGCGCCGCTCCGCCAAGCGCGACGGCGCGAACAAGGCGTCGAGGCGTCGCAGGGCTGGGTTGCGCGAGGTCATGGACGCGACACGGCGGCGCGCGATGATCCTTCTCGCGTTCCGCGTGATCGTCGCCCCGACGAGGGAGGAGTCCATGTCGCAGCCGTCTCGCATCGTCATCGCCGCTCTCGCCGGCCTCGTTCTCGTCGCGGCGCCGGTGCCGGTTCGGGCCGGTGCGGTGTTCGACGGATTTCTGGAGGGCATGGACGACGGCTGCCGTCAGTCGCCGGCCTTTCAGGCGTTCGAACAATCGTTGGTGGCGCGCCACACGCCGCCGATCCGGCGCGGGACGAAGATCGCCGCCCCCGCCGATCTCGCCGCCGCGATCGGGCCGGCGGCGGCCGTCGACAAGGGCGAGTGGGTCGAGGTGAGCGTGCCGCTCGACGGGACCTGGCGCGGGGTCGCGGTGAAGCGGTTCGTGTTCTCGCTCGGCAAGGAGAACGGCATCCACGCCTGGGCGGTGGAATTCGCGGCGCCGGCCGAGGCCGTGACCGCGACCTTCGCGGAACGGGTGAAGCGGAGCAACGCGGCGATGGCGGTCGAATACGCGGAGATCGAGGCCTCGACCGGGCTCGATCTCGACGGGCGGGCGGCGCTCTATTGCGACCTCTCCAACTGACGCCGGAGAAACGCGAAAGGGGCCCGCGTCGTGCGCGAGCCCCTCTCCCCCGGCCGTCGGCAGCCGAAGGCGCCGACGGCAAACGTCCGCACTGCTTCCGTCTTCGGCCTCACGCGCCGACGACGAACTTCTCGGCGATCTTCTCCGCGTCGCCATGGCCGGTCGGCGCGCTCGCATAGGCGCCGCGATCTCCCTTGAAGAAGATGCCCGTGGTCATCTCGTTGGCGCCGAGGACCTTGGCGGTCGCCTCGGTGCGATCGGTCGTCGCGGTGACGGCGTTGCGCTCGATCGTCTTCTTCCACTCCATCTCTTCCGGGCGGAAGGTGATGCAGGGGGAGAGCACCTCGACGAAGGAGAAGCCGGGGTGGCGCACCGCCTCGGCGATGACGGCGGCCAGCGGCTTGACGTCGAGGGCGAAGCCGCGCGCGACGAAATTGGCGCCGGCGGCGAGCGCGATGGCGAGCGGCGAGAAGGGCTTCACGCCGGTGCCGCCGGGGGCGGCGTCGCTGTCCCAATCGGCTTCGGTCGTCGGCGAGGGCTGGCCCTTGGTCATGCCGTAGACGCGGTTGTCCATGACGATATAGGTGATGTCGACGTTGCGACGGCAGGCGTGCAGGAAGTGGTTGCCGCCGATCGAATAGCCGTCGCCGTCGCCGCCGACGGTGATCACCTCGAGGTCGGGACGGGCGAGCTTCAAGCCCGTCGCCACCGGCAGCGCCCGGCCGTGGACGCCGTGGAAGCCGTAGGCGGTGGTATAGGCCGGCAGCCGCGACGAGCAGCCGATGCCGGAGACCACCACCACCTCGTGCGGCGGACGGCCGAGTTCGGCGAGCGCGCGCTGGAGCGCCTGGAGCACGCCGAAGTCGCCGCAGCCGGAACACCAGATCGGCTCGACCGAGGACTTGAAGTCCTTGAGCGTCAAGGCCTGTTGCGGGCAGACGTGAGGAGCTTCGTGGATGGTCATTCGGCGGCCTCGCGGGTCTCGGCGGTGAGGTGGGCGACGATCTCGGCGGCGCGGAAGGGCGCCGGGCCGGGGCGGGCGAAGCTCTCGGCGCCGGGGCCGAGGGCGCGTTCGCCGAGGAGATGGCGGAAGAGCTGGCCGGAGGCGTTCTGCTCGACCACCACCACGCGAGCGGTGCCGGCGAGCGCCTCGGCGAGCCGGTTCTTCTGCAAGGGCGCGATCAGGCGCAGCGCGACCACGCGGGTCGGCGTGCCGGCCTCGGTCAGGCGGCGGGCGGCCTCGGCGGCCGGGCCGACGGTGGACCCGAAGGCGATCAGCGCCAGCGTCGCGTCGGCGGGGCCGTGGACCTCGCCCCAGGTGTCGCCCCAGTCGAAGGTCTCGAGCTTGCGCAGACGCTTCTTCATCTGTGCGATGTGATCGACGGCGGCGTTGGAGGGATGGCCGCTCTCCTTGTGGGAGAGACCGTCGGCGACCCACTGGGTGCCGGGATTGCCGGGGGCCGGCATCGGCGAGACGCCGCTCTCGGTCAGAGCATAGCGGCGGAAGTCGGGGCCGGTCACGGCCGGCTCGACCAGACGCTTCAGCGGCGCCGGGCGGGTCCGGGGGATGTCGATGATGGTCTGGGTCTGGCCGAGCGACTGGTCGGAGAGGAGCATCACCGGCGTCTGGAGCGCCTCGGCGACATGGACGGCGCGTTCGGTGGTGGCGGCGCAGTCGGCGATCGAGATCGGCGCCAGAACCACGCGCGGCGCATCGCCCGGGGTGCCGTGGAGGGCGATGTCGAGATCGCCCTGGTCGGACTTGGTCGGGATGCCGGTCGAGGGGCCGACGCGCATGACGTCGACGACCACCATCGGCAGTTCGGCGGCGATGGCGAGGCCGAGCGTCTCGACCTTGAGCGCGAGGCCGGGGCCGGAGGTGATGGTCATGGTCGGCACGCCGGCATAGGCCGCGCCGCAGCACATGTTGATGGCGGCGATCTCGTCCTCGGCCAGCACGACGCGGCCGCCGTGTTCCTGCATCTCGACCGCCAGCCACTCGGTGATCTCGGTGGCCGGGGTGATCGGATAGGCGGCGACGAATTCGATGCCGCCGCGCAGGGCCCCGAGGCCGACGGCGTCGTTGCCGGAACACATCCAGCGCGCCTTCTTCTCGCCGGGCGAGAGCGCCATCGAGACGCCGAGAGCGGCGAGCGCCTCGGCGCCGACCTTCGCGGCGGCGAGGCTCGCGGCCACCGCCTTCTCGCCCTTGGCCCCGATCTGGGCACGGATCGCCGCCTCGATCGCGGTCTCGTCGAGACCGGCGAGGCGGGCGGCGACGCCGAAGCCGACCATGTTGATGCGGCCACCTTCGACCGAGCCGGCGAGCGCGCCGAAGGCCACCTCGAGGATGCGCGCGCCGGTGGCGGCGATCACCGCCGGAACCGGGCCGGCCTTGGGGTCGGAGAGAACGACGCTGTCGCCGTCGAGCGGGATCTCGGGGGCGAAGCGCTGAATGTTCTCCCAATCGAGGGCGATCAGGGCGTCGAAACGGTCGGGCTGGGCCTCGATCGGACCGTCGATGCCGGAGCGGCCGATCTCGATCAGCGCGGCCGCCTCGCCGCCGCGCACCTGGGCGCCGGAGAGCTTCGTCATCAGGCCGTAGTGGCCGTCACGCGCGGCGGCGGCGAGCAGGGTGCTGCCGGCGGTGATGGCGCCGGTTCCGCCACTGCCGGCGATGACGATGGAAACCGACTTTCTCGTCGTCGACATCGAGACGTTCCTCTCCGGCCTTCATCGGCCGTGTTCGTCGAATCTGCTGAAATCCTGTGCGTCGGGGGCGACGCGATGCGTCTTTCGCACGAGACCGAGGGTCGAATCTTTGACATGGAGCAAGTGCGGGCCATGATATTACATATTTTGCATGCAACTTCGACCCTTCCGACCGGCTCGGGGTGGCGAAGGGTTCACGATTCGGTGTCGAGGGGGGGCGGATTCAGATTCGGTCAACCACCCCGACCGATCGCCGTCGGCGCGGGGTGGTGTTTAACGACTTCTCGAGCCGATCGAGTCAAATTTCAGGTTCGTTCGTTTCGATCTCGGTATCGTGGTCGGATCGGGTCGGCGGCTTCGCGTCGTCGACGGCCGCGACCGGATGACCGTCAGGGGAGGATCCCAATCGTGAGTCAATCTTCGTCGCTTCGCCGCGCTTCGCTCGTGATCGCCCTCGCAGCCGTCGGCTTGGCGCTCGGGGCCTGCTCGAGCGGGTCGGTCTATCAGTCCGACTACGTCTCGCCGATCGCGGCGACGCCGGCGCCGCAGCCGAGCGTCCCGTCGGCGGGGGGCGCGGCGCCGGCGCGGCGGATGCCGCTGCTGCCGCCGGTGCCGGGTGACGAATCGTCCAACGGTCTACCCCCGGTCAGCACGGCGTCGCTGCTGTCGCCCCATTACAATTGAGCGTCGGACCGTCACGCTTTTGCCGCCGTTTCTCGACCGTGATAGTCACCGCCCCGGCGGGAAACAGACGAGGACCGGCGTGACCCTTTCGACCTCCCTGATCGAGACGAGCCTGCGACGGGTCGGCGCCGCCCTCCGGCGGCTCGGCCACGGCGCCCGGCTGACGGCGCGGCGGCGGCCGGTGCACGAGCGCCGGCTCGGCCCGGCGCTGGAGCGGCCGAGCTTCGTCCTGGCGTGCGGGCTCGTCGTGGCGCTCGCGGCGATCCCGCTGTTCGATCCCCTGATGCGGTTCCGCCCGGTGGTGGCCGACGGGTCGATCGCCGACCGGATCCTGACCTTCGGCACCTCGTTCGGCGAGGGGGTCGAACTGCTGGTCGGCTCGGGCGTCCTTCTTCTTCTTCTCGCGGCGATCGACCCGGCGGAGCTGACGCGGGCCGTGCGGGTGCGTCTCCATGGCGTGGCGACGGCCTTCGGCTTCGTCTTCGCGTCGGTCGCCGGCAGCGGTCTCTTCGCCTCGTCGATCAAGAACCTCTACGGGCGGGCGCGGCCGGAACATCTCGTCGGCGACGGCGTCTTCCAGCTCCACGGCGCCGCCTTCTCGGCGCAATGGGCGGCGTTCCCTTCTGGACACGCCACCACGGCCGGGGCGAGCGCGGCCGTGCTCGCGCTGTTGTTCCCGCGTTGGCGCGGGGTGGCGTGGGCGGCCGGGGCGGCGATCGCGGTGACGCGGATCGGCCTCGGCGCTCATTTCCCCTCCGACGTCGCGGCGGGTTTCGCGCTCGGCGCGGCCGTCACCTTCTTCCTGGCGCATCGGCTGGCGGCGCGCGGCCTCGTCTTCGCCCAGGGCGCCGACGGACGTCTCGTCGTGCGGCGGGCGGCGGGGCCGGCGGGATGGTTCGACCTCCTCGCCGATCTCCTCGCCGCGCGGCGCGGGCACACCGCCTGAGCGGTTCCTCGATCGGCGAGCCGATCGAGGTGGCTTCTCGGCTCAACTTCGCCGGCCGAGCCGATCGAGGTAGTTTCTCTCGGCTCAGCCTCGTGCGGCGAGCCGATCGAGGCCGGCGGCGAGATCGGCGATCAGGTCCTCGGTCGCCTCGAGGCCGATCTGCAGGCGCACGACCGGGCCTTCGGCGACCCAGGGCACGGCGGTGCGGATCGCCGAGGGGAAGGCGGGGATCGCCAGACTCTCGTAGCCGCCCCAGGAATAGCCGAGGCCGAACAGCGCGAGCCCGTCGAGGAAGGCGGCGACGGCCTCCTCCGAACAGGGCTTCAGCACGATCGAGAACAGGCCCGAGGCGCCCTCGAAGTCGCGCTTCCAGATCGCGTGATCGGGATGCGACGGCAGTGCCGGGTGGAGCACGCGCGACACTTCCGGCCGGGTCTCCAGCCAACGGGCGATCGTGAGCGCGCTCTCCTGATGATGCGCGAGGCGAACCGCCATGGTGCGGGCGCCGCGCAGCGCCAGATACATGTCGTCGGGGCCGGTGAACATGCCGAGATCGCCGTGGGTGCTCTTGATCTTCGCCCAGGCGCGCGGGCCGGCGGCGATGGTGCCGATCAGGGCGTCGGAATGGCCGACCACGTATTTGGTCGCCGCCATGATCGAGACGTCGACCCCGTGGTCGAGCGGCCGATAGAAGAGCGGCGTCGCCCAGGTGTTGTCGATGAGGACGATCGGACGCGCTGCGCCGAGCCCGTCGAGGGCGCGGGTGATCGCGGCGACGTCGGGCATCTCGAAGGTGAGCGAGGCCGGGCTCTCGAGGAAGACGGCGCGGGTGTTCGGGCGGACGAGATCGACGACGCCTGCGCCGACGTGCGGATCGAAATAGGTCGTCTCGATGCCGAATCGCTTCAGGATGCCGTCGCAGGCGGCGCGGGTCGGGCCGTAGACGCCGTCGATCATCAGCACGTGGTCGCCGGTCTTCAGAACCGCCATCAGCGCGACGACGCAGGCGGAGGCCCCCGACGGGGTCAGAACCGTGCCCTCGGCGCCCTCCAGTTCGGTGATCAGCGCCTCGAGGGTCTCGGAGGTCGGCGTGCCGCGGCGGCCGTAGGTGTAACGGGCCGGGGTCGCCGACTTGCCCTTCATCTGCGCGACGCTCTCGAAGAGCACGGTCGAGGCGTGGACCACCGGCGGATTGACGAAGGGGCTGCCCTCGACGCGACCGCCGTGGGCGAGGCGGGTCATCGGCGAGGTCGCGGGGGAGGCGTTCCTTGAGTCGGTCATGTGGCGGTCCAATTTTCTCGAGCGGGGCGGCGAATGCCCATTTTTTGCGTCGCGATAGGGATTTCCACGGAAGGTTCCGCTTGACCCACCGTCGGCTTCGGTCTGTGATGGCTCTCGTGATCGATCGCGGTGTTGCACTCTAGTTCAAGACGGAGGCGACCGCGAGACGGGGAGGGGCGGGTTCGACATGGTTCGAACAGGTTCGCGTCTCGGCGATCGCGCAAGCTCTCTCGATAGGCTCTGCGGGACGTTACCCGCGCGCCGTCAACAAAAGGCAGGACCATGACGAAGACGATGATCGTGGCGACCTTCGGTGTCGCTCTGGCGGCCTCCGTGGCCGGCGCCTCCGCGGGAACTCTCGACGACGTGAAGGCCAAGGGCTTCATCCAGTGCGGCGTCAGCCAGGGCTTGGCGGGCTTCTCCCAGCCCGACAGCGCGGGCAACTGGGCCGGCCTCGACGTCGACTTCTGCCGTTCGATCGCGGCCGCGATCTTCAACGACACTTCCAAGGTCAAGTTCACCCCGCTCTCCGCCAAGGAGCGCTTCACGGCGCTGCAGTCCGGCGAGATCGACGTGCTCTCGCGCAACACCACCTGGACCATGTCGCGCGACACCAAGCAGGGCAAGTTCGCCGGCGTGATGTACTACGACGGCCAGGGCTTCATGGTGCGCAAGTCGCTCGGCATCACCTCGGCCAAGCAGCTCGGTGGCGCCTCGGTCTGCACCAACACCGGCACCACCACCGAGCTCAACCTCGCCGACTGGTTCCGCACCCAGAAGCTCGACTACAAGGTCGTGTCCTTCGAGAAGTCGGAAGAGGTCGTGAAGGCCTATGACGCCGGCCGCTGCGACGTGCTGACCACCGACGCCTCCGGCCTCTATGCCGAGCGCCTCAAGCTGACCAAGCCGGACGAGCACATCGTTCTGCCGGAGATCATCTCCAAGGAGCCGCTCGGCCCGATGGTGCGCCAGGGCGACGACGCCTGGTTCAACGTCGTGAAGTGGACCTATTTCGCGCTGCTCTCGGCCGAAGAGGCGGGTGTCACCAAGGCGAACGTCGACGAGATGAAGGCCAAGTCCGAGAATCCGGACATCAAGCGTCTGCTCGGCAAGGACGGTTCCTTCGGCACGGACATCGGCCTGACCAACGATTGGGCCTACCAGATCGTCAAGCTGATGGGCAACTACGGCGAGCTGTTCGAGAAGAACGTCGGCGAGACCAGCCCGCTCAAGATCTCGCGCGGCATCAACGCGCTGTGGTCGAAGGGCGGCCTCCAGTACGCGCCGCCGATCCGCTGATCGCGACGACCTTCCCGGATCCGGCCGGTCTTTCGGCCGGGTCCACGGAACCGACGTGTCTCGGAGTGGGGGCTCCGGGACGTGGGTGGGTGAGGGCTCGTAACAACGACGACGGCGCGGATCGGCGCCGGCGGCGCAAGGGGGACCGATGGCTGAAGATCACCGAAGCGCGGACGAAGCACCGCGCGTGCCCTGGTACAACGACCCGATCTGGCGCGGGTATGTGTTTCAGGGGCTGACCCTGATCGTCGTCGCGGGGATCGCCTGGACGATCGTCCACAATACCGCGGTCAATCTCGAGAAGCGGCACATCGCGCAAGGGTTCGGCTTCCTTTCCACGACCGCCGGCTTCGATCTGGCGCAGGAATCGATCTCCTTCCCCAAGGATGCCAGCTACGGCCGGGCTCTCCTGGTCGGTCTGGTCAACACCGTCATCGTCGCGGTCGCGGGCATCGTGTTCGCCACCATCGTCGGCTTCCTGGTCGGCGTCGGGAGGCTCTCGCACAATTTCGTCATCTCCCGGCTCTGCACCGGCTATGTCGAGCTCTTGCGCAACATCCCGCTGCTGCTGCAGATCTTCTTCTGGTACTTCGCCGTCCTCGGCGTCCTGCCGAGCCCGCGCGACAGCATCCAGCCCGTGCCCGGATGGGTCTTCCTCAACAATCGCGGCCTCTACCTGCCCGAGTTCCGGTTCGGCGGTTTCGCCGGCGACGGGATCTTCTATGGGCTGATCTTCGGTCTGGTGGTCTCCTGGTTCGTGCGGCGGTGGGCGTCGAAGCGGCAGATGGAGACGGGGCAACCGTTTCCGGCCGGTTGGACCTCGGTCGCGCTGATCGTCGGCCTGCCACTGGTTCTGTTCGCCGCCTCCGGGTTCGATCTGACGCTGGTGGCGCCGAAGAAGTCGGTGTTCAACCTCTCCGGCGGCATCCAGATCATCCCCGAACTGATGGCGCTGGTGCTGGCGATCTCGCTCTATACGGCGAGCTTCATCGCCGAGGTGGTGCGTGCCGGCATTCTCGCGGTCAGTCACGGCCAGACCGAGGCGGCGCGCTCGCTCGGGCTCAGCCACGGGCAGACGCTGCGACTGGTCGTGATCCCGCAGGCGATGCGGGTGATCATTCCGCCGCTGACCAACCAGTATCTCAACCTCACCAAGAACTCGTCGCTGGCGGTGGCGATCGCCTATCCCGACCTCGTCTCGGTCGGCGGCATCGTGCTCAACCAGTCGGGTCAGGCGATCGAGGTGATCGCGATCTGGATGGCGATCTATCTCGGCACCTCGGTGGCCACCGCGATGATCATGAACGCCTACAACCGCCGCATGGCGATCGTCGAGAGGTGAGATCATGACCGACGCGACGCAGCACTCCGGCGCCTATGTGCGCGAGACCCTGGCGGAGGCCCGCGAGGCGCCCGGCCGGTTCTTCGGTCCGATCGCCTGGATGCGGCAGCATCTGTTCGGCTCGGTGATCGACACGCTGCTCACCTTCCTCGGCGTCGCGATCATCGCGTGGCTGGCCTGGCAGGTGATCGACTTCGCCTTCCTGAGGGCGGTGTGGACCGGCGAGAACGGCGAGGTCTGCCGCAAGGAAGGGGCCGGCGCCTGCTGGCCCTATGTCGAGGCCTATTGGAAGCAGTTCGTCTACGGACGCTATCCGATCGAGGAGCGGTGGCGGCCGACGCTGGTGTTCGCGCTCTTCGCCGCGACGCTTGTGCCGCTGGCGATCCCGTCGGTGCCCTACAAGCGGCTCAACGTCTTCCTGTTCCTGGTGGCGTTCCCGGTCGTCTCTTTCTTCCTTCTGACCGGCGGCGTGTTCGGTCTGGTCGAGGTGGAGACGACGGTGTGGGGCGGCCTTCTGGTCACTCTGATCGTGGCGCTGACCGGCATCGTCTGCTCGCTGCCCTTCGGCATCCTGCTGGCGCTCGGGCGCCGGTCCAAGCTGCCGATCATCCGCATCCTCTGTATCGTCTTCATCGAGTTCTGGCGCGGCGTGCCGCTGATCACCGTGCTGTTCATGGCCTCCAACATGCTGCCGCTGTTCATGCCGGCAGGCATGGAGGTGGACAAGCTCCTGCGCGCCCTGATCGGCGTGGCGCTCTTCACCGGCGCCTATCTCGCCGAGACGATCCGCGGCGGTCTTCAGGCGATCCCCAAGGGGCAGTACGAGGGCGCGATGGCGCTCGGGCTCGGCTATTGGCAGATGATGGGCCTCATCGTGATGCCGCAGGCCCTCAAGATGGTGATCCCGGGCATCGTCAATTCCTTCATCTCGCTCTTCAAGGACACCACGCTGGTCCTGATCGTGTCGCTGTTCGACCTCCTGGGCATGATCCAGGCCTCGCTCGCCGATCCGATCTGGATTTCGCCGGTGACCGGCAAGACCGGGTATTTCGTGGCCGCCGTGACCTTCTGGGTCTTCTGTTTCGGCATGAGCCGCTATTCGCAGTGGATGGAGCGTCGGCTCGCCACCGGACACAAGCGCTGAATTCGAGGGACATCCGGATGATCAAGACCGACGACACCATCGTCGCCCAGGCGAACGGCGCGCTCTCGACCGATCTCGCCGTCGAAATGCGCGGCGTCAACAAGTGGTACGGCGACTTCCACGTCCTCAAGGAGATCGATCTCCAGGTGAGGAAGGGCGAGAAGATCGTCATCTGCGGCCCGTCGGGCTCGGGCAAGTCGACCATGATCCGCTGCATCAACCGGCTCGAGGAGCATCAGGCCGGCAGGATCATCGTCGACGGGATCGAACTCACCGAGGACCTCAAGCGCATCGACGAGATCCGCCGCGACGTCGGCATGGTGTTCCAGCACTTCAACCTCTTCCCGCATCTCACCATTCTCGAGAACTGCACCCTGGCGTTGATCTGGGTGAAGAAGATGCCGAAGAAGGAGGCCGAGGAGGTGGCGATGCACTACCTCACGCGAGTGCGCATCCCCGAGCAGGCGAAGAAATATCCCGGCCAGCTCTCCGGCGGTCAGCAACAGCGCGTGGCGATCGCCCGCTCGCTCTGCATGAGCCCGAAGATCATGCTGTTCGACGAGCCGACCTCGGCGCTCGATCCGGAGATGGTCAAGGAGGTGCTCGACACGATGGTCGGCCTCGCCAACGAGGGCATGACCATGTTGTGCGTCACCCACGAGATGGGCTTCGCCCGGCAGGTGGCCGACCGCGTCATCTTCATGGACGCCGGTCAGATCATCGAGGCCAACGAGCCCAACGCCTTCTTCGCCGACCCCAGGCACGAGCGCACCAAGCTCTTCCTCAGCCAGATCCTGCACTGAGCGAGCGGGCGCCGAAACCTCGGCGGCACGCTCTCGGCGCGAGAGGATGGACCAGAACGGCCGGGCCTGGAGCCCGGCCGTTCGCGTTCGGGGGCGAGCCGGACGCGGCGCGGAGGGCGCACCCGCAACACTCGGTCGACCGCTCGGTCCTCGAGGGCGTTCGTCGCCGACATGGCATTGAAACCGCGTCCGATTTCGGCATGATCGCGGCCGTGGCCCGGATCGGTCGGGTGGGCGGGGGATGTCGCGCCATGTGGTATTTGCGAGCGCTCGCCGGCCTCCTGCTCGTCGCGACGCCGAGCGGTGGGACGGCGGCCGGGGTGGCGCCGGACGAGGCGGAGGCGCGCGTCGAGGTGCTGCTCGGGGCGATGACGTTACCTGAGAAGATCGCGCAGTTGACCGTCGTGTCCGACTATCCCGGTTTCGATTTCGCTCGCGTCGAGACGGGCGAGGCCGGCAACGTCATGAACTTCGGCTATTCCGACCGCGACATGCGCCTGCTCGCGGCGGCTTGGCCGAAGTCGGGTCAGAAGATCCCGATGCTGAACGGCATCGACATGGAATACGGCTATCGCACGCTGCTGCCGGTTCCGATCGCCCAGGCGGCGACGTTCGACATCGCCGCCAATCGCGAGGCGGCGCGGCTGATGTCGCGGGAGGCGGTGCTCGACGGCGTCGACTGGACGATGGGGCCGATGGTCGACGTCTCGCGCGACCAGCGTTGGGGGCGGACCGTCGAGGGGGCGGGGGAGGACGTGCTGCTGGCGAGCTGCCTCGCCGGCGCGCGCACGCAAGGGGCGCGGGCGGGCGGCCAGGCGGTGATCCTGAAACATTTCGTCGGCCACGGGTTCGCGGAAGGCGCGCGCGAATACGGCCCGGTCGAACTCGGCGAACCCTTCCTGCGGGACGTCGCGCTTCCGCCCTTCCGCACCGCGATCGCGGTCGGGGCGGACATGGTGATGGCCGCCTTCAACGCGGTGAACGGCGTCCCCATGGCCGCCAATCGGCGTCTCCTCCAGGAAATGCTGCGCGGCGAAGCGGGCTTCGGCGGGGCGATCGTCTCGGATTGGGAATCGATCAAACAGCTGCGTTTCCATCGCCTCGCCGAGGATCCGGTCGAGGTGGTGGCGCTGGCGCTCCGCGCCGGGGTCGATCTCGACATGTCGTCCGATCAATATCGCCTGCATCTCGCGGAGGCGCTCCGGCGCGGACTCGTTCGCGGCGACGAGATCGACGCGGCGGTCCGGCGGGTGCTGCGCACCAAGGTGAGGCTCGAACGGGAACGCGCGGTGGCCGATCCGAACGGCGCGTCGCCGGCCGTCGTCGCGGCCGATCTGCGCCGTCTGTCGGTCGAGATCGCCCGTCGCGCCGACGTGCTGCTCGAGAATGCCGGGAACGCGGTGCCCTTGAAGGGCATTCGCCGGCTGGCGATCGTCGGCGGTCTCGCCGACGACGCGGCGGCGCATCTCGGGCCGACGCCGGGACACGCCGCCGAGGCGGAGGTGACGACCTTCGCCCGGGCGCTCTCCGAGCGCGCCGCACGGTCGGGCGTCGCGGCCGACGTGGTCGAGGGCTGCCCGAAATCCTGCGCCGAGGTCTCGCCCGACGATCCGCGCATCGCCGAGGCGGCGCGCCGGGCGGCGGCGGCCGACGCGATCGTCGTCGTCGTCGGGGAGGACGAGCGGCGGATCGGCGAGGCGACGAGCCGCGCCGACCTGCGCCCACCGGCCGGCCAGATCGCGCTGGTGCGCGCGCTCGTCGCCACCGGGCGGCCGGTGGTGGTGCTTCTCCAGGGGGGCCGCGCCCAGATCGTCGAGGAGATCCGCGACGGGCTCGGCGCACTGATGATGGTGTGGTTTCCCGGGACGAACGGAGCGGTCGCCACCGCCGAGATCCTCTTCGGCGACGTCGCGCCCTCCGGCCGACTGCCCTTCACATGGCCGCGCGCGACCGGGCAATCCCCGCTCTCCTACGACCTGCCGCCGACCTCGCGGCCGGCTGCGGCGCAAGATCGCTGGACCAACCGCTACCTCGATCTGCCGCCGGAGCCGCGCTACCCCTTCGGCCACGGCCTGACGACGAGCCCGGTCGACTACGCCGACCCGGTCCTCGATCGGCCGCGGGCGAGCGTCGCCGATACCGTGACCGTCCGCGTCGCCGTGACCAATCGGGGGACGCGGGGCGTGCGCGAGGTGGTCCAGCTCTACGCCCGCGATCTCCTCGCCTCGCGGGCGCGGCCGGACCGCCGTCTCGTCGCCTTCGAGCCTGTCGAGATCGAGCCGGGGCGGACGCGTGAGGTGGCGCTCGAGGTGCGTGTCGCCGATCTCGGCTTCCACGTCGAGAACGGGCATTGGATCGTCGAGCCGGGCGTCTTCCGCTTCTTCGCCGGCCCGGACGCCCGCGCCATGCGCGCCGTCGACCTGACGGTCACCGACGGCCTCGACGTCGCGCCGCGCGACGAGCCGATCCTCTGTCTCGATCGCCTGACGCGGTGAGACGTGGGGGAGATCTCGAAGTGGAGAAGAAGCGTGGCGCGCCCTACGGGAGTCGAACCCGTCTTTGCAACGTGAAAGGCTGCCGTCCTAACCGATAGACGAAGGGCGCTCACGAGGCGTGCTTCTATAGTGCTTCGTTCGCCTCGGCAAGTCCCCCCGCGCACGCGGACGAGGCGACGGGCGGGCTTGTGGAAATCCCCCGCGCGACGGTCTTGTGACGGGGCGCGCGATCGTGGCAGGGAAGGGGCCTCGCCTTCGGGAAGGACCCCGTCATGCCGCTTCTCGTCCCCGTCGACGACCCGCTCGATCCGCGCATCGCGGACTTTCGCGACATTCGCGAACGCGATCTCGTCGGCCGCCGCGATCTCTTCGTCGCCGAGGGCGAGGTGGTGCTCTCGGTTCTCGCGGGATCGCCGCGTCACGAGACGGTGTCGCTCCTCATCGACGCGCGCCGGATCGAGGCGCTGGCGCCGCTTCTCGAGCGGTTGGCGCCGGAAGTGCCGGTCCATGTCGCCGCGCGCGGCGTCGTCGATGCGATCGTCGGCTTTCCGCTCCATCGCGGCATCCTGGCGATCGGCCGGCGCGGGACGCTCCCGACGGCCTCGGCGCTCCTCGAGACCCTCGCCCCCGACGCGGTCGTGGTGGCGGCGCTCGGCATCGCCAATCACGACAATATGGGCGGCCTCTTCCGCAACGCCGCCGCCTTCGGGGCGGGCGCGGTGCTGATGGACGCGACCTGCTGCGATCCCTTCTATCGCAAGGCGCTGCGGGTCTCGGTCGGCCATGTGCTGAGCGTGCCGCAGGCGCGGTTCGGCCTCGGCGAGGATCCGGTCGAAACCCTCGCGCGGCACGGGTTCGAGGTGCTGTCGCTGTCGCCGTCGGGCGCCGAGCGTCTGGTCGACGTCCGCCCGCACGGCCGGGTCGCGTTCCTGCTCGGCACCGAGGGACCGGGGCTGCCGGAGGCGGTCCTGGCGCGCACCCGGGCGGTTCGGATCCCGATGGCGCCGGGCGTCGACAGTCTCAACGTCGCGACCACCTCCGGTATCGTGCTGCATCATCTGTGCGTGCGGTGACGGCCGAAGCCGCCGCCGTCTCGGGCGAGGGGGCGCGCGCCGCGACCCTTCGGCACGGCGGAGATCGCGAAATGTTGCATTTCTGGCATTGAAACGGGGGGGCGCTTCGTCCTAGACCGGCTGTTCCTTTCCCGAACCCGGTGTCGATCATGCCTGCTCGCCTCTCTCTGCCCCGCGATCGCATCTCCATTCTGCTCCTCGAGGGCATCAGCCAGACCGCCGTCGACCTGTTGAGGGCGGCCGGCTACACCAACGTCACGCATCTGAAGACGGCGTTGGAAGGCGATGCGCTGAAGGAGGCGGTCAAGGGTGTCCACATGATCGGCATCCGCTCGCGCACCAAGTTGACCGAGGAGGTCTTCGAGGCGGCGGACAAGCTGATGGCGGTCGGCTGCTTCTCGGTCGGCACCAATCAGGTCGATCTGCAGGCGGCGGCCCGGCGCGGCATTCCGGTCTTCAACGCGCCCTTCTCCAACACCCGCTCGGTCGCCGAACTGGTGATCGGCGAGATCGTCATGCTGCTCCGCCGCATTCCCGATCGCTCGCGCTCGGCGCACGAGGGCGGCTGGGACAAGTCGGCCAACGGCTCCTTCGAGGTGCGCGGCAAGACGCTCGGCATCGTCGGCTACGGCAACATCGGCTCGCAGCTCTCCAATCTCGCCGAGAGCATGGGCATGCGGGTGATCTACCAGGATCTGACCGACAAGCTGCGCCACGGCAACACCGAGCCGGTCGGCAGCCTGACGGAGCTGCTCGCTCAGGCCGACGTCGTCTCGCTGCACGTGCCGGAGACCCCGGCGACGCACATGATGATCGGCGAGAAAGAGATCCGCGCCATGAAGAAGGGCGCCTATCTCATCAACAACGCGCGCGGCACGGTGGTCGATCTCGACGCGCTCGCCGGCGCCCTGAAGGACGGCCATCTCGCCGGCGCCGCCGTCGACGTGTTCCCCAAGGAGCCGAAGTCGAACGCGGAGAAGTTCGTCTCGCCGCTCCAGGGCCTCGCCAACGTCATCCTCACCCCGCACATCGGCGGGTCGACCGAGGAGGCGCAGGAGCGCATCGGCTCGGAAGTGGCGCGCAAGCTCGCCGACTGGTCCGACATCGGCTCGACCGTCGGCGCCGTCAACTTCCCGCAGGTGCAGCTGCCGGCGCGTCCGGCCGGTACCCGCTTCATGCACGTCCACATGAACCGGCCGGGCATGCTCAACCGGCTCAACACGCTCTTCTCCGATCGCGGCCTCAACATCGCCGCGCAGTATCTCCAGACCGACGGCGAGGTCGGTTACGTGGTGATCGAGGCGGATGCGGCCGACGATTTCGCCGACGAGGTGCTGGCGGAGATGCGCTCGATCGAGGGCACGATCCGCGCGCGTCTGCTCTACTGAGGCTCGTCCCCGAGATCCCGACGCGTCGGGATCTCGGGGACGAGGGCGGGTCCGCGTCACGCTCCCGAGGCCGCGATCGTCAGCCGCTCCCGCGCGGCCTCGACGATCCGGCCGGGGTCGATGGCGGTGATGCCGCGCAGGCCCGAGGCGGCTTCCGCCTCGGTCGGGACGAGGATCGTCGCCCGGGTCGAGCGCGGCCGCCAGCGCCGCGTCTCGCGGGTATCCTCCGGATAGAGCGCCACCATCGGCCGGTCGAACAGGGCGGCGATGTGGACGATCGAGGTGTCGGGCGAGATCACCAGATCGGCGCCGGCGATCAGCGCCGCCGTCGCCTCGATCCGCGCCACCGGCACCGGCTGGGTCTCGACGGGCCAGCGCGCCACGGCGGCGCGCCAGTCGCCCGGCACCGAGGGCGGCAGCGGCACGATCACCCGCGTCGGCTCGGCGCGCGCCGCGATCAGGCGTTCGGCGATGGCCGCGATGGTCGGCGCCGGCAGGATGCGGGTGCGATCGGCGCCGAAGGGATTGAGCAGGATTCGCGTCACCGGGCGGTCGCCCCACAGAGCGGCGGCGGCGGCGCGGTCGTCGGCGGGAAGCCGCCAATCGAAGCGCCAATCGCCGGCCTGCACGCCGATCGCCGCGAGAAACGCGGCGGCGCGCTCGACGACATGGCCGTCCACGGGCAGATCGAGCAGGCGGAACAGCGAGCCGATGCCGGGTTCGACCCCCTTCAGCCGCAGCCGCGCGCCGGAGAGCGCCATCACCAGCATGTCGGACCAGCGGGCGCGGTCGGTCAGTTCGACCACCGTGTCGCAACCGAGCCGGCGCAGCGCCAGCCCGGTGCGGACGACGTCGCCGAGCGACTTGCGCCGGCAGGGGAGCACCACGTCGACGCCGGGGGTCTCGCGATAGAGATCGAGCTGATGGGGGGCGGCGACCGCGATCATGGTCGCCCCGGTGGCGCGGCCGATCGCGCCGAAGAGATGGCTCGACAGGACCCAGTCGCCGATCTTGCCGTCCCAGCGGATCAGCGCCACGGGCCCGAGCGGCCGCCCGACGGCTGCGCTCGCCGGCCACGGCGACCAGACGAGCCGGGCGAGCGCGATGCGGATCCGCATGGCGAGTGGATTGCGCCGTTTGGTCGAGGCGGTCGACTGGTCGGCGGCGGTCTCGCTCATGGACGGGCCTCGCTGGCGATGGCTTCGGCGAGCGCCACCAGCGCCCGCACATGGGTGTCGACGTCGGGATCGTAGAGGAGCGCCGCGCGGCCGTCGGCGAGGCGGGAGGTGCCGGCGCGGACATGCGCCACCGCGCGCGCCAGCGCCTCGGCGAGGGAGGCGGGATCGGCGCGGGTGAAGTCGATCCGCGCCGTCTCGGCGATCACCTCGCGGCAGCCGAGCGTCTCGGCCGTCACCACCGGGGTGCCGCACAGGATCGATTCCACGCCGACGAGGCCGAAGGGCTCGTAGTCCGACGCGAGGATCGCATAGTCGGCCGCCGCATAGAGCCGCTCCATTCCGGCGACGTAACCCATATCGCGCAGATTGCGCCCGGCCTTCCCGATCGGCCGCCCGGCGACGGCGAGGAGAACCGGCAGGTCCGTCGTCTCGAACACGCGCCGCAAGACGTCGAGCCCCTTGCGGCGGTGGCTCGACGAGGGGAAGGCGAAGACGACGGTCTCGTCGTCGAAGCCGAAGTCGCGGCGGAGCGCCCGCCGCGCCGCCGCGTCGACCGGCCGGAACCGGCCCGCGTCGACGGGCGGATAGAGCGTCCGCAGCTTTTCATCTGGAATCGCATAGAGATCGCGGAGCTCGTCGGCCATCAGCCGCGAATGCGCGACGACGATCGATGAGCCGGCGTAGAAGTCTCTTTCCAGGCGAACTTGTCGCCGGTCCCAGAAGCCCTGGGGGCGGCCGGAGGCGAGGCCGTGGCCGAGATGGGTGCCGCCGCAGATCGCGATGTCGGCCGAGCGGGTGCGGTTGGTGCCGATCATCACGTCGACGGGGTGGCGGCGACGAGCGGTCACCAGACGCCGGGCGAAGACCTCGTCGCGCAGCTTGCCGGGGACGAGGGCGAGCGAGATCGCGACCGGGTCGATCCGGCCGTAGTCCGGCAGCGATCGATCGAAGGCGCGGGCGAAGACCGTCGGCCGGTGGCCGAGGCGGGCGAGGCCGGCGACGACGTCCATGGCGTAGCGTTCCATGCCGCCGCTCGCCTTCAGGGCACTGCAGGACAAGCCGAGCCGCATGGCGGGGATCCCTCCGTCGCGCTCAGGCGTCGCCGCGCTCACTGATGCGCGCGATGATCGCCGAGGTCGAGCGCCCCTCGACGAAGGGCAGGACCCGCACCTCGCCGCCGGCCGCCAGGACCTCGCGGGCGCCGACGATCGTCTCGATCGTGTAGTCGCCGCCCTTGACGAGCACGTCGGGCGCGACCGCCGTGATCACGTCGAGGGGCGTGTCGGTGTGGCGGCCTTCCGCGTCGACCGACCCGTCGAAGGGGATCACCCAATCGACCGCCTTCAGCGCCGCCAGCACGGCGGCGCGGTCGGCGAGGCCGTTGACCGGGCGGGTCTCGCCCTTCAGGCGGCGCACCGAGGCATCCGAATTGAGCGCCACCACGAGGCGATGGCCGAGCGCCTTGGCGCGGGTCAGATAATCGACGTGGCCGGCGTGGAGGATGTCGAAACAGCCGTTGGTCATGACGATGCGCTCGCCGCGCGCCTTGGCCTCGCGGATCTGGCGCAGGGTGACGGCGGGATCCTCGACGTCGCCGTGGGGGGCGGCGAGCGCGAAGAGTTCGTCGAGCGTCACCGTGGCGGTGCCCATTCGGCCGACGACGATGCCGGCGGCGAGATTGGCGAGACGGGTCGCGTCGGCGAAATCGGCGCCGGCGGCGAGCGCGGCGGAGAGCGTCGCGATCACCGTGTCGCCGGCGCCGGTGACGTCGTAGACCTCGCGCGCCTCGGTCGGGATGTCCAAGCGGAAGCCGTCGCGGCCGAAGAGGCTCATGCCCTTCTCGCCGCGCGTGACCAGGAGATATTCGAGCGCCAGGCTCTCGCGGAGCGCGAAGCCGCGCGCGGCGAAATCGGCCTCGTCGACGGCGCGGCCGGCGACCACGGCGAATTCCGAGGCGTTGGGGGTGATCGCGGTCGCGCCGCGATAGCGGCCGAAATCGGAGCCCTTGGGATCGACCACCACCGGCCGCGAGGCGGCGCGCGCGGCCGCGATCATCGCGGCGACCGCTTCGAGCGTGCCTTTGCCGTAGTCGGAGAGCACGACCAGATCGTGATCGGCGAGCGCGGCGGTGAAGGCGGCGAGCAGCGCGGCGTGATCGGCGTCGGCGAAACCGTCCTCGAAATCGAGGCGGAGCAGTTGATGGCGCTGCGACAGGACGCGCAGCTTGACGATGGTGCGGGCGCCCTTCACCGGCACGAAACAGGTCTCGACCCCGGCCTCGGCGAGCCGGGCGGCGAGGGCCGCGGCATCGGCATCGACGCCGACATAGGCGAGGAAAGTGACGGGCACCCCGAGGGAGGCGAGATTGAGCGCGACGTTCGCGGCGCCGCCGGGGCGCTCGAACACGTCGGCGACCCTGACGATCGGCACCGGCGCCTCCGGCGAGATCCGCCCGACCGGCCCTTCCATGTAACGATCGAGCATGGCGTCGCCGACGACGAGGAGGCGCTTGGCGGCGAGATTGCGCAGAAGGAGGTGCATGGACGAACGCTCGAAGACCCTGGGGACCTCGTGTCTAATCCACTCGCGCGGGCAGGTCCACTGCGGGGGCCGAGCCGCAAACGGCGCGGCGCGTCGAAGCGCCGATCAGCCGCGATCGACGAGACCGCGCAACGCCGCGTTGATCCGTTCCTGCCAGCCCGGCCCGTCCTCCTGGAAGTGCTCCAGGATGTCGCGATCGATCCGCAGGGTGACGGTCTCGCGGACGTTGGGCAGCGTGGGGGCCTTGGGCGGGGCTTCCACCGGCCTGGTGGTCGCCGATCTGAAGGCCGTTTCGGCGGCGTCGCGCGCGGAGGAGCCGGAACGCCGGATCGGGGGGCGGGTCATGATGAGGGTCCTTCGGCGGGTGAGTGTCGCGCCGATCGTCTCTCGGCGCCGGAGCGAAGGCCGGAATCCCGCGACGCATCCGGCGTTCAGGATATCAGCCGGACGTGCCGGACGCGAGGGATCACGGCGGCGACGGCAGAGCGATCGCTCGAGGGCGGTGACGGGACCGCCGCGCCGCGTGGTCGACGGGCCACGGGATCCCGAGGGATCGGGACCCCGTGGCATCGTGGTCACTTCACCGTTTCGGCCGACTTCTTGACGAACCGGCCGTCGAAGGTCGCGGCGAGGTCGATCTTCGCGGCGGCGAAGGCGCCGGGCTCGGTCGCCTCGAGGAAGGCGAGGGTGGAGGTCATGCCCTCCTCGGGGATCAGGCCGGTCTTGGAATAGGTCGGGAAGGACGCGGCCACCGCCTTCAGATAGAGGGCCTTGTCGCCGAGCCAATATTCCTCGGGCACGGCCGCGGCGATCTCATCCGGCGTCGCCTTCTCGATCCACTTCAGAGTGCGATAGAAGACGTCGGTCAGCGCCTGGACGGTCTGCGGGTTGGCGTCGACGAAGTCCTTCTTCAGATAGAGCACGGCGGCCGGGTTCGAACCGCCGAAGACGGCGCGGGTGCCGGCCTCGGTGCGCATGTCGACCAGGACCTTGATGGCGCCGTCGGCGTCGAGCTTGGAGATGACCGGGTCGAGATGGGCGACCGCGTCGACGTTGCCGTGCTCGACCGCCGCGACCGCCGAGGCGCCGCCGCCGACGCCGATGAAGGAGGCGTCGTCCGCCTTCAGCCCGGCCTTGACCAGCTGATAGACGGTCGTCAGATGGGTCGAGGAGCCCGGCGCGGTGACGCCGATCTTCATGCCCTTCAGGTCGGCGACGGTCTTGACCTTGTCGGCCTTGTCCTTGGCGACGGCGAGAACGATGCCGGGGAAGCGGCCGAGCTCGATCACCGCCTCGATCTTCTGGCCCTTCTGCTGCATGCGGATGGTGTGCTCGTAGGCGCCGGTGACGGCGTCGACCGAGCCGCCGATCAGCGCCTGCAGCGCCTTGGAGCCGCCGCCGAAGTCGTTGATGGTGACGTCGAGGCCGGCGTCCTTGAAGTAGCCGAGGCGCTCGGCGAGCGTCAGCGGCAGATAATAGAGCAGCGGCTTGCCGCCGACGCCGATCTGGAGCGTCGTCTTCTCGGGCGCGGCCACCGCCGGACCGGCGGCGAGGCCGAGGGCGACGAGGCCCGCGGCGAGGAGGGTCGTGAAGGACTTCATGTGCGTCTCTCCCTGTCGTTCTTGGTTGGTGACGGTCAATCGTTGCCGATCGGAGCCTGTGGACGCCAGACGAGCAGACGATTTTCGATCGCCGTCACGCCCCAGTCGATGATCAGGACGAAGACGGCGAGCACGAACATGCCGGCGAAGACACCGGCGATGTCGAAGACGCCTTCCGCCTGATGGATGAGATAGCCGAGGCCGGCCGAGGAGCCGAGATATTCGCCGACCACCGCGCCGACCAGCGCGAAGCCGACCGAGGTGTGGAGCGAGGAGAACATCCACGACAGCGCCGACGGCCAATAGACGTGGCGGAAGAGCTGGCGGTCGTTCATGCCCATCAGTCGCGCGTTGGCGAGCACCACGGGACTGACTTCCTTGACGCCCTGATAGACGTTGAAGAAGACGATGAAGAACACCAGCGTCACGCCGAGCGCCACCTTCGACCAGATGCCGAGGCCGAGCCACAGCATGAAGATCGGCGCCAGCACGACGCGGGGCAGCGCGTTGACCATCTTCAGATAGGGGTCGAACACCGCCGCGACGGTCGGCTTCCGGGCGAACCAGAAGCCGAACAGGATGCCGCCGGCCGCGCCGATCACGAAGGCGAGGGCGGTCTCGATCAGCGTCACCGCGAGGTGATGCCAGACGACGCCGGTCGCCACCATCCGCACCACCCGGGAGAAGACCTCGCCCGGGGTGGAGAAGAAGAAGGGTGGCAGCAGCAGCACGCCGCCGATCTTCACCGTCGATCCGATCCACCAGATCGCGATCGCCACCACGGCGACGAGGGCCTGGAGCGCGAAGAGCTTCATCCGGCTCATGCGGCGTCCTCCCCGTAGGTCTTCACCACTTCGGCGCGCAACTGGTTCCAGATGGCGCGGTGCAACTCGTGGAAGCGCGGATCGAGCCGAATTTCGGAGGCGTCGCGCGGGCGAGCGAGATCGATGCGGTGATCGCCGATGACGCGGGCGTTCGGACCGGCCGACATGATCAGCACGCGATCGGACAATGCGATCGCCTCCTCGAGGTCATGGGTGACGAAGAGCACGGCCTTGCGATCGGCGGCCCACAGGCCGAGCAGGAGATTGCCCATGATCTGCCGGGTCTGGGCGTCGAGCGGGCCGAAGGGCTCGTCCATCAGCAGGATTTTGGGGTGGCGAATCAGCACCTGGGCGAGGCCGACGCGCTTCCTCTGGCCGCCGGAGAGCTGATGGGGGTAGCGATCGGCGAAGCGGGCGAGGCCGACGCGGCCGAGCCAGACGCGCGCCTCCTCGAGCGCTTCGGCGCGCGGCCGGCCGGCGATCTCGAGGCCGAGGGCGACGTTGTCGAGCGCGGTCTTCCAGGGCATGACGGCGTCCTGCTGGAAGAGATAGCCCGCCTCGCGGCAGAGGCCGGAGAGGGGGCGGCCGAAGACCTCGACGCCCCCGGCGGCGGGCTTCAACAGGCCGGCGACGGCGTTGAGGAGCGTCGACTTGCCGCAACCCGTCGGCCCGACGATCGAGACGAATTCGTTTTCCCCGACGGTCAGAGAGGTCGCGTCGACCGCCTCGTAGGCGGGGCGCCCCTTCTGGCCGAACGCGATGCGCAGTCCGTCGAGACGGATCGCCGGCCGTGCGTCGGCAGCCGACGTTTCGCCTGAGACTTCCATGTTCCGCTTCCCCCCCCGGGCCCATCGCCGGCGAGGTTCGCACCCCGCTTCCGGCAAACGTCCGCATTCTCACGATGCGGGCGGGTACTTTCCCCATCCGGTCCGGTGGGGTCAAGCGTGTGAGGGGCGGTGTTCGAGGCGGGGCGGGCGCGGCGTCTCGGCGAAGGCGACGTCTTCGCAGGAGCGAAGGCGTGACGCGCGGCGCCCATGCCGCGGTGAGCCCGTGATGGAGGGCGAAAGGCCCGGCGTCTCGGGTGGCGCACGTCCCCCGACGGCCGCGCTCTTCGCCCGCGCGGCGAATGTGCGGACGCGAAGAATTGCGTAGGGTTTCTTGCGGTGCAGCAAAAATTCCAGAATCCGTCCATTCTCCCCCCTGCGAGGCGCCGCGCGACGGCCGCCCACGACACCACTCAATCGACGAGCGGCGCCCGCGATGCGCCCTCACGGAAGCGAGGAATGGACGATGACGAGCGACATCAGATCGATCACCGTGATCGGTGGCGGCACCATGGGCAGTGGCATCGCCGCGGCCTGCGCGGCCGCCGAGCGCAACGTGCTCGTGCTCGAGGCGACCCGCGATCTCGCCGAGGCGGCGCGGGCGCGGGTGGCGGCCCTGGCCGTCGACGCGGCGGAAGCGGCGCGCATCGCCGAGCGCCTGACGGTCGGCACCATCGGCGACGACCTCGGGTTGATCGGCGACAGCGACTGGATCTGCGAAGCGGTGATCGAGAAGCTCGAGGTCAAGCGCGACCTGCTGCGCCGCATCGAGCCGAAACGGCGCGATGGTTCGATCGTCTCGACCAACACCTCGGGCATCCCGCTGCACGACATTCTCGAAGGCGCGCCGGAGCGCCAGCGACGCGATACGCTCGTCACCCACTTCTTCAATCCGGTCCGCCTGATGCGCCTGATCGAGATCGTCTCGGGCGACGACACCAGCCCCGAGGCCCACGACAAGCTGGTCCATTTCGTCCACGACGTGCTCGGCAAGGGCGTCGTCGACGCCAAGGACACTCCGAACTTCATCGGCAACCGCATCGGCTGCTTCTGGATCCTCGCCGGTCTCCACAAGGCGGTGGCGCATCGTGCCGCCGGCCTCACCATCGAGACCATCGACGCGCTGATGAGCGCGCCGGTCGGCATTCCCTCGACCGGGCTCTACGGCCTCGCCGACCTGATCGGTCTCGACGTGATGGATTCGATCGCCCGCAACCTCGCCGCGACCCTGCCCGAGGGCGACGCCGGCCGGGCCTTCGCTTCGCTCCCGGCGGCGGAAGCCGCGATGGTCGCGCGCGGCCAACTCGGGCGCAAGACCGGCGGCGGCTACTACCGGGTCAAGCGGACGCCGGACGGCGGCAAGGTCAAGGAGGTCTACGACTCCACCACCGGCACGTGGTCGCCCGCCGCGCGCGTGACCCTCTCCCCGGTTCATGCCGATCTGGCCTCGTTGATGTTCGCCGACGACGCCGAAGGCCGTTTCGCCTGGGATCTGCTCGGCGACACCCTGGTCTATGCCGCCGACCTGGTTCCGGAGATCGCCGACGACGTGGTCAGTATCGATCGCGCGCTTCGCTGGGGCTTCGCGTGGACCCGCGGCCCGTTCGAACTGCTCGATCGGATCGGCCCGGCGCGAGTCGTCGCGCGTCTGCGCGCCGAAGGCCGTGCCGTGCCGCACATGCTCGCGGTCGCCGAGCGCGTCGGCGCCGCGACCTTCTACGAAGGCGACACCTACCTCACCGCCGAGGGCGGCAGGGCTCCGATCGCCCCGGAGTGATCGCGCCTCCGGCGCTCGATCGACTGCGGATCCGCCGTGGCATCGTCCACGGCGGAGGCGTCTTCGCGAGACGCTTCGGCTCGCTGCCGCTTCCGCAATCCCACCCCGGCCCCCTCGCCAGCCTCCGCGAGGACGTGGACGCTTTTCTCTTCGAGGCGCGTCGAACGGCGGCGAGCGTGTTCGTGGTCGGAGTGCGTCGACCCTCTTCGAGGGTGACGATCCGCCGCTCCGGCGGAACGGTGCCTCGAGCGACGTGGACCCGACGGGACCGCCGCGTCGCGAGCGGTCGACCACCCGTCACCCCGAGCGTCACCCGGCAGACGTTCCACCGAAAAATTCGGCCCGCGAAGTCTTGCGAATCACTGATCTGATTGGTGAGCCGGGCGGGGATCGAACCCGCGACCACATGATTAAAAGTCGTTTTTTTAGCCCCATTTCAAGCCATTGAAGCAAAAGGAATTCAGCGATTTTCACCAGATAACCACCTGTAAATACGTGTCTTTGTGTTGACATCTGCGGACACGAGCGGACAATGGATGTCAGCGATGCACCTCCGCAGTGACGGACACGGTGCGGACACGGAGACCCGCTGATTATGTCTCAGAGGCTCACGGACACGATTGTGAAGGGGCTCGAGGCTCCTCCGTCGGGGAACAAGATCCATTACGACGCGGAGATGAAGGGCTTCGGCATCCGCGTCACCGCCAACGGCGCGAAGTCGTTCATTCTGAACTATCGAACCAATGGCGGGCGGGAGCGTCGCTTCACCATCGGCGCCTATCCCGCGTGGAAGGTCGCCGCCGCGAGAGCGGAAGCCGCCGAACTGCGCAAACGGGTCGATCGCGGCGAAGACCCTCTGGCAGAGATCGAAGCCGACCGGAACGCGAAGACGGTTCGCGATCTGTGCGAGCGGTTCACGAAAGACCATCTACCGAAGACCCGCCCGAACACCGAGTCCGGCTACCGCATCATCATCGACCGTGAAATCCTCCCGGAGTTGCAGCACCGGAAAGTCGCAGACGTGACGTTCTCGGATATCGACGAACTGCACCGCAAGATCACCAAGCGCGGCGCTACATATCAGGCGAATCGGACGGTTGCCGTCCTGTCCAAAATGTTCAGCCTCGCCATTCGCTGGGAGTGGCGGACGGACAATCCATGCCGAGGCGTCGAAAAGAACCAAGAGGTTAAGCGCCACCGTTACCTGTCTCCGGCCGAACTGGGACAACTGACCAGGGCGCTGACCGGCCTCGCCGACCAGCAGGGAGCGGACATCATCCGGCTGTTGCTCCTCACGGGTGCGCGACGTGGCGAAGTGCTCGCCGCGAAGTGGGAACAGTTCGACATCGAGGCCGGGGTTTGGACGAAGCCGGGTTCGACGACGAAACAGAAGACGCTTCATCGCGTCCCGTTGTCGGCGCCGACTCGCCTGCTTCTCGCAAACCTCCGTGCCAAGGCCGGCGACGATGCGGAGTACGTCTTTCCGAGCCGGCGATCGGCGACCACCTCGGAGGCAACGAAGGGCAGCCGTGGCAAGCCCGGCCCCCGCGTTGACATCAAGCGCGCATGGCGACAGGTCTGCATCGATGCCAGCATCACCGAAGCGCGGCAGATCAAGGGACGCACGGGCAAGGTGCGCACCGTCGTCGAACCGTCCGCTCGCATCCACGACCTGAGACACACCTATGCGTCGATGCTCGCGTCGGCCGGCATGTCGTTGCCTATCATCGGCGCCCTTCTCGGGCATTCCCAGCCCTCGACCACCGCTCGCTATTCGCACCTCATGGACGACCCTCTGAGGGCAGCGACGGAGCGGGTCGGGGCGATCATCGCGCCCGGCAAAGACGCCGAATTGGTTTCGATCAAGGGATAGAATCCATGGTTGACGTTTTATGGATAGGCATCCGTGAAGAGGTGGAGGCGGGGGATTTCTCACGTCTTATCTCCAAACTGAGAGATGAGGATGGCTACGTCCCGCAAGAGGCGAGAATTCTTATCGCCGATATTATTGAAGGTAAAATTGTACGCCCGGCCAATCGTCCGCGCAGCGTGAACAAGGAATATGAAGAACAGAAGATTGCGGATTACGTAAGATTTCTTCAATATGAATACGATATGAAGCAAATGGCCGCCATTTCAAAAGCAATGGAGGAGTTCAAGATAAGCGAGCGGTCAGTCAGGACATTCCTTGCGAGAAGATCAGAGAGCGCACTTTTAACACATCTCAAGAGAACCCGAGAACGAGAGAGGCTTATGTTCAAGGCAATGGCTGCCAAAGATGAGTGAGATACCGGGGGCAGGTGATCTGCAAATAAGTCCGCCTTTATTGCATACGTATTTGATTTTGTAGGTCTTTTTGTCCTGTTATGGTCGCTTCCATCCTGGTTCATGCAGAGGATGGAATGTGATGTCGCTTCTCGAAGATATGTTGGCTGAGAAGGAAATCGCCGCCGAACTTGGGGTGAGTTCTCGAACGGTTAAGCGTTGGCGCGCGATGCCCGATGGGCTTCCGTTTATCGCCCTCGGCGGTCGCATTTTCTATCGCCGCTCATCAGTTCGGTCTTGGATCGAGGGTCGCGAGTGTTTCCCGAACCGGCGTCGGAGGTCCGCGTGATGGGCGACTTCACCACGACGGCACTCGTCGCCTACATCGACAACGAGGGCGAATATCTGACGATCCGCCACTTCGATGACGAAAGCGAATTGGCCGATTGGTCTGGCCGGGGGCTCGCCAAGTTTGCCGAGATGCTTGGCGAGAACGAAGCGGAGGGTATCCCCTGCTTCTGGGGTGGCCCCGCCTCAATGAACCCATACGTCGGCGTTCTACCGTTCGCTGACGAACGGGGGGCGGTATTGCAACGTCCCGACGCAAAACACCCCGCGCGCGGCTGGCACCGTGGCGGGGTGGGAAATGCAGATCCGATTGGCGTCGCGATCAGCAAGAACGATATCACCGCCCCCGCAACGATCCAAGCCGCGAAAAGTCGGGAGCCCCATCGATATTGTGTCTGTATCCGACCCGACGTCGACGGGTGGGAATACCTCGTTGTCAATCAGGGCGGCGACTCCGGCGGATGGCGGGTGCGAGTGCCGAGGTTGAGCGAGAGATCGCGATCGAGAAGGCGAAGTCCGAGCCGAAGAAGGGATGGGGCGACGCCGCGAAATCCAGCGGTGACGGGCTCATGTCGAAACTCGACGAGATGATCGCCGGCATCCCCGTCTATCAGTTCGGTGACGGCGGACTGGTCCAGACCGGGACATATGGCGAGTTGGCAAACGTCGATCAGGCCTGATCGGTCGAGCACCGGAGCGCAAAGGTGGAACACGTCGCCATCACCCATCCGACCATTGGCATCGACCCCGGCCTATCGGGGGCTATGGCGGTGGTGACGCCTTCGGGCGATCTCGTGACCGTGTTCGACCTCCCCGTGATGGGCGAGGGCAAGGCGGCGCGGATCGACGCCACATCTCTCGCTCGGCTGATCTCGGAATTCGATCCGGCGAAGGCGGTGGTCGAACAGGTCGGATCGATGCCGGGACAGGGTGTCGCCTCGACCTTCGCCTTCGGCCGTGCCGTGGGAGTCCTGGCGGGCGTCCTGGGGGCACTGGCGGTGACGACCGAGTATGTGGCGCCCGGAACGTGGAAGCGATCCTACGGGCTCGCCAGCGCCAAGGAAGACGCGCGCCGAAGGGCGATCGAGCTATGGCCGGCGCACGCCGCCCTCTTCGCCCGCAAGAAAGACCACGGGCGGGCGGAAGCGGCGCTCATTGCGAGATGGGGGATCGATCGCAAATGACCATCGCCGCAACGCTCGAAGACCTGGCGGTGACGCTCGCCGCGCGATCGATCGACTACGGCACGCCCGACGCGGCTTTCGATCGGATCGCCCGCCTGTGGTCCGTCGTCCTCGGAACCGAGATCACGCCGCACCGTGTCGCCCTGATGCTCGCGCTGATGAAGGCGGCGCGGTTGATCGAGAGGGAAGATCACGGTGACAGTTGGGCCGACCTCGCCGGCTATGCCGTGATCGGATCGACGCTCGCCCCGGAAGCCCACGAGGTAGGCGAGATCGCCCCTTGACGAAAACCAAAAAGCAATCATTTTGATGGTATGACAAAGCCGCGTAGACATCTCCGCCTCGTCGTGACCGATGAACAGCCAGATGATCTCGACGCGCACGAGGCTCGAAGGATCGTGCGCGATCTGGCGACGAACTCCGCGCGTGTATCGGTGCTGCCACATGCACAGAAGCGCAAGCGGCAGCGGCGGATTTCGTTCGAAGACATCCTTCGCGTGCTTCGCGGCGGCACTGTCACCGAGGGGCCATACATCGCGCCGAAGTCGGGGTGGTGGCGCTTCAACGTCACGGGCCGGTCGGCGGGTGACGAGGTGACGTGCGTCGTTGAAATCGAATGGAAGACGAAACTTCTCGTGGTGACGGTGTTCTGAGTTCGAGGAAGCATGAGGTGTTCGCCATGACCTACCACTATACGGACAGCGGCCTGGATCGCGTGTTCCTGGTCAACGGATACGAGATCCATGCGACCCCCTACGGCGATGCCGTGTCGATTCACGATGTCGAAGGGCTTCACCGAGCCATCGCACGCGCCATCGTACGCAGCCCGAAGCGGATCGACGGTGCCGAGTTCCGGTTCCTGCGGAAGCATCTCGACCAATCGCAAAAGGCGCTGGCGAACCTGATCGGCGCCGAAGAACAAGGCGTCTATCGGTGGGAGCGGCTGCGAAAGAAGCCGGTTCCTGGCATGGCCGATCGTCTGATCCGCATCCTCTTCGAGGAAAGCGACGACGACAAGCCGGGCCGCTGGATTCTGGAACGGCTCGCCGATCTCGATCCCGTCGACGCCGACGACATCAAGATGGATCGGAGCGCCGACGGGTGGGGTGTCGCAGCCTGAAGCCGATTTGGCCAATCAGCAAAGCGGGTCGGCTTGAGGTGCCGTCCCTCACAATCGGAGGCCTGCTCGCGAGTGGCGATCCTTCGCCGTCTCGACTCGGTTTACCGCAATGCGGTGGCGAAGGAGAGGGAAGCGCAGGCGGCGCGGCGGGCGGGGTGACGGTCACGTCTTGCAGACGTAGGTATGCTCGTATTCAGGCCGCCAAATCTCGAAGCTGGTCTTGATCTCGCACTTCCGGTTGGTCTTCTCGAACCACATCTTCGCAATCGCTTGATGCGAGGCGAGGACGGGATCGGTGACGACCATGCCGAGGGTGAGACCGGAAAGGAACGCGGGGCCGGCGATCGTTCCGGGGCTCGGCGTCGTCATGATCTTGCCGATGTCGGGCCGGTCGAAGACCCAGAACGTCCCGTTGGGGGTGTCGATCACCTCCTTTGAAACGCTGCCGTAGGTCTCCATGATGCCTCCGGCGGCGCACCCGGCGAGAAGGGCGGCAAAGGGAAGGGCGAGTAGGGCACGGGTCATGTTGACGTATACCTATGTTGGTGATGAATATAGCTTGCCTACTTCATGCACTGCGAAATTGTCTTGCTCATCTCTGCAATATTGTCTGACGTGTCGAATTGCGCCTGAATGGTCACATAAGAAAATATAAGAAATATAATTTTCTTTGTGCTTGGCAACTTGATAGATGAAATCAGCCTTCTTTCGAAATCCTTATCGAACAGCCCAACTGTCTTTTTCGGGAAGAATGTTCCGCCGCTTGCAGTGAACTCAATGTTCTCAGCCTGAGAATTACCAATTCGGACTTGGCCTAAAATACCTCGTCCGGAATACTGGATGGGGACCTGTACTGCGATACTTGCTCCGTCTGTGCCGCACCAAACAACAAGCTTAGGCGGTGTAAGGCCGGTCGGAACCCCGACATAGTCAGAGGACAGGATAGAAGCCTCGGATATCGTGGCGTCTGTCATTTTGTCCACATAACTAGATGAGACCCACCCCGCCGCTCCCACGGGGCTAACCAATGACAACATGATCGGGATCGAGGTCCACGCAGCCTGCTTGATCATATGCATCGGCTCCTTGGGGCAAGTGAGGCCGATCGAACCACGCGCGTCGGTTGGTGTCGAGTCGGGTTTTCACCTCCTGGCTTGGCTTCGGGAGGCATATGCCATGGGCCTGTGGTCAGCCTCACCCCTTCCTCAGCCGCACCCCAGTACCTTCGCCATTCTCCACAACGAAGATGACGCCGGCCTCCTCAAGGGCGCGCCGAACGGCGGCGAAGTTCGGTCTCGTCATCGTTGTTCGGGAAATGCTGCGTCGGGAATCTCGGCGGGGAAAGGGACTCCCGGATTGCGGACACCATGCGGACACCAAGGGCAGCAACAGGCAGGTGCTTTCGCTGAAATCAAATAACATATTGTTTTTATTTGTGTTTTTGGTGAGCCGGGCGGGGATCGAACCCGCGACCACATGATTAAAAGTCACGTGCTCTACCGCTGAGCTACCGGCCCACAGCGCGGCCGGACCATAAGGGGAGGGCTCGGTCCGGGTCAAGCCGGGGGCAGGCCCCATCCCGGGGTTCCTCCTTAGGCCCGCGAGGCCGCCCGCGTGTGCCGATGCCGTCCTCTTCCCATCGGTCAAATGCGAACTGGCGCGAAGGTGATTTCATGGCATCGCCGTTTCGCGCTAGGAACGCCCGCGAGACCCGCATCGCCGTTCGCCCGGCAGAGGCCCGAGGAGACTTTGCGTCCATGACTTCCGATCTCACCCTGCTCGGCACGTTCGGCGCGGGGCTCCTCTCCTTCGTCTCGCCCTGCGTCCTGCCGCTGGTGCCGCCCTATCTCGCCTTCATCGCCGGGGCCAGTCTCGACGAGATGACGGGATCGGGATGGGAAGCGGCGCGGCGGCGCATCTTCCTCGCCGCGCTCGCCTTCGTCGCGGGCTTCGCCACGGTCTTCGTGGCGATGGGCGCGACCGCCTCGGTGTTCGGGGCGCTGGTCCGGTCGCATCTCGACGTGCTGGCGCCGCTCGCCGGCATCGCCATCATCGTCATGGGTCTCCATTTCCTCGGCGTCTTCCGCATTCCGCTGCTCTATCGCGAGGCGCGGGTCCAGGTCGCGCGGCGGCCGGCCGGGCCGATCGGCGCCTATGTCATCGGCATCGCCTTCGGCTTCGGCTGGACGCCCTGCATCGGGCCGGTGCTCGCCGCGATCCTCGGCGTCGCCGCCAGCCGCGAGACGGTCGGGCAGGGGGCGATGCTCCTCGCCGTCTATGCCGCCGGCCTCGGCGTGCCGTTCCTGGCGGCGGCGGCCTTCTCGCAGCCCTTCATGAGACTGATGCGCCGGTTCCGCGCGCAGATGGGGCTCGTCGAGAAGATCACCGGCGTGTTGCTGATCCTCACCGGCATCGCCTTCCTCACCGGCGGCATCGAGCGGCTGTCGTTCTGGCTGATCGAGACCTTCCCGATCCTGTCGTCGATCGGCTGACGCGGCCTCAGCGGATCGCCGCGAGCGGTTGGCCGGTGAAGCCGGTCACCGCGCAGGTCACACCCAGCGCGCGCAGGCGGATGCAGGCCTTGGCGGCGTCGCTCTGGCTCGGATAGGGGCCGGCGACCAGCCGCGCCTCCATGCCGGTGTCGGTCTCGCGCAGGCGCGCCAAGGCCTCGATACCGTTGCCGAATTCCGTATAGCGCTCGGTCAGGTCCGACCACGACTTCTTGAGCGAGACCAGCGAGCGATAGCCGCCGAGATCGATCGCCGCGATCGTCCCGGTCGGCGCGGCGACGGGGCTCGCCTCGGCGTGGGGGGCGGGATGAGGAGCGGGCGCCGGCGCCGGCACGGGTGCGGGTGGCTGGGCGGCGGAGGCGAGCGGCTTCACCGTCACCGTCTCGATCGACGGGACGGCGGGGGCCGGGGCCTGGCGGTCGGCCTTGCCCGGGGCGGCGGGCTTCGGCGGCAGCGAGCCGGTGACGATCGGCAGATCGCTCTCCGGCCGGGGCTGCGGCAGGCGCCGCGCGTCCGCCGCAGCCTCGCCGGTCGCGACGACGTGGGACGCCGCCTCGCGCGCGGCGACGGGTGTGGCCGGCGCGGCGGTGGGGGCGGCGGCCTCGTGCGCGGGTTCGGACGGGGTCGCGGTGGTCGCCGCCGGGGCGGGCGCGGAGGCGGCGGCGAGCGTCGTCAGGCGTTGCTCGAGCCGGTCGAGGCGGCGCGAGAGACCGTCGCCGGACAGGCCCATCTGGGCCATGCGCCGTTGCAGGTCGCGCATTTCGGCGCGCAACTGATCGATGTCGCGGCTGGTGGCCGGGGATTCGCCCGGCGACAGGGCCATCGGCGTGATCCGGCTGCCGCCGACGACGCGGGCCGGCGCGACACCGCCCGCGCCACGCTCGGCGACGGCGATCGAGCCGGTGATCTCGTCCGACGCGGGGAGGGCGACGACGCGCGTCTCTTCCGCGCCTTCGGGACGCGGCGGCGCGTATTGCCAGGACGCGAACCCCAGAATCACCGCGACGACCGTGGTGAACCCCCACACCGCCAGCCCGAGGCCGCCGTTGGTCGCATCGTCGTCCAGGAGGGCGGCGGGGTCGCCGGGTCGATCCATCTCGGTGATCCGTCTCGCGTGGTCGGGTTCCGCCCGATTCGTCGTTTCATTCTATCATCTTCGTCGCCGCGCTTTCGAAGCCGAACGCGGTCGCGACGGACGGCGGGCGGGCCGAGACCGGCCGGGGCCTTGTTCCGGCGGCCGGCCCGCGCTATCGAACCCGGAACGTCGGCCCAGAGGCGGCCCCGGGGAGATTTCGATGACCGACCGTTCCTTCCTCGCGATCGTGCTCGCCGCCGGCGAGGGCACCCGGATGCGTTCCCGCCTGCCGAAGGTGCTCCACGAGGTCGGCGCGCGGCCGATGGTCGCCCATGCGATCGCCTGCGCCCGCGCCGCCGGCGCGACCGCCTGCGCCGCCGTGATCGGCCCGAACGCCGAGGCCGTCGCGAAGGTCGCCGAAAAGGCCGGCGTCGAGGAGGTCTTCGTCCAGACCGATCGTCTCGGCACCGCCCATGCCGTGCTTCAGGCGAAGCCGGCGATCGCGCGCGGCGCCGACGACGTGGTGGTGCTCTACGGCGACACGCCGCTGGTGGCGCCCGCCACCATCGACCGGGTCCGCGCCGAACTCGCGGCCGGCGCCGACGTCGTGGTGCTCGGCTTCCACAGCCCCGCGCCGACCGGCTACGGCCGCCTTCTCACCGAGGGGGGCCGTCTCGTCGCCATCCGCGAGGAGAAGGACGCGAGCGAGGCGGAGCGGGCCGTCGACTTCTGCAATTCCGGCATCATGGCGCTCTCCGGCCGGCACGCGCTGTCGATCCTCGAGGCGATCGGCAACGCCAACGCCAAGAGCGAATATTATCTGACCGACGCGGTCGAGATCGCCCATGGGCGTGGGCTCGTCGCGGTCGCGGTCGCGGGCGAGGAGGAGGAATTCCTCGGCGTCAACGACCGGGTTCAACTCGCCACCTGCGAACGCGTGTTCCAGGCGCGCCGCCGCGCCGAGGTGCTCGCCTCGGGCGTCACGCTGATCGCCCCGGACACCGTCTTCTTCGCCGCCGACACGGTGATCGAGCCGGACGTGACGATCGAGCCGAACGTGGTCTTCGGGCCGGGCGTACGGGTGGCGAGCGGCGCGCGCATCCGCGGCTTCTCCCATCTCGAGGGCGCCTCGGTCGGGGAGGGGGCGACGGTCGGCCCCTTCGCGCGTCTCCGCCCCGGGGCGGAGCTCGGCCGCGACGTCCACGTCGGCAATTTCGTCGAGATCAAGAACGGCAAGGTGGCGGCCGGGGCCAAGGTCAACCACCTCACCTACATCGGCGACGCCACCATCGGCGAGAAGGCCAACATCGGCGCGGGCACCATCACCTGCAACTACGACGGCTTCGGCAAGTATCTGACCGAGATCGGCGCGGGCGCCTTCGTCGGGTCGAACTCGTCGCTGGTGGCGCCGGTCAAGATCGGCGACGGGGCCTATGTCGGGTCGGGGTCGGTGGTCACCAAGGACGTGCCGGCGGACGGGCTCGCGGTCGCGCGCGGGCGCCAGACCACGATCGACGGCTGGGCGGCGTCGTTCCGTGCCAAGATGGCGCGGGCGCGCGCGAAGTCCTGAGGTGGGATCGGGCGGCCTCCGCGCCGTGTTGCGCCGCGTCACATTCCGCAATCGAATGTGATTTCGCCCGAATGCCGGGCTTCGGATAGAAGCGGGGCAACAGATTCAACGACAGAGGGTTCACCCTTCATGTGCGGCATCATCGGTATCGTCGGGCGGGAGCCCGTCGCGGGCCTTCTGGTCGAGTCTCTCAAGCGTCTCGAATATCGCGGCTACGATTCCGCGGGCGTGGCCACGCTCGAGGCCGGGTCGGTGCTGACCCGGCGCCGGGCCGAGGGCAAGCTGCGCAATCTCGAGATCCGTCTCGCCAAGGAACCGCTCACCGGCCTGATCGGCATCGGCCACACCCGTTGGGCGACGCATGGCGCGCCGACCGAGGCCAACGCCCATCCCCACGCCACCGCCCGCGTCGCCGTGGTCCACAACGGCATCATCGAGAACTTCCGGGAACTGCGTGACGAGTTGGAGGCCGCCGGCCAGCGCTTCTCCTCGGAGACGGATACCGAGGTGGTCGCCCAACTGGTCGACTTCCATCTGGCGCGCGGCGAGAGCCCTGCGGCGTCCGTCGCCGCGACGCTGAAGCGGCTCACCGGCGCCTTCGCGCTCGCCTTCCTCTTTCCCGGCCACGACGATCTCGTGATCGGCGCGCGTCGCGGCTCGCCGCTGGCGGTCGGCTGGGGCGAGGGGGAGATGTATCTGGGCTCCGACGCCATCGCGCTCGCCCCCTTCACCGACCGCATCGCCTATCTGGAAGAGGGCGACTGGGTCGAGATCACCCGCGCCGGCGCCACCATCCACGACGAGACCGACGCCGTCGTCGAGCGTCCGATCGTGGTGGTCTCCGCCGCCGCCTTCCAGGTCGATCGCGGCAGCTACCGCCATTTCATGGCCAAGGAGATCCACGAGCAGCCCGAGGTCGTCGGCCACACGCTGGCGCACTACCTCGATCTCTCCGAGTCGCGGATCCGCCTGCCGATCGCCTTGCCGTTCGACTGGGCGAAGCTCGAGCGGCTGTCGATCGTCGCCTGCGGCACCGCCTATTACGCCGGTCTGGTCGCCAAATACTGGTTCGAGCAGTGGGCGCGGCTGCCGGTCGAGATCGACGTCGCCTCCGAGTTCCGCTACCGCGAGCCGCCGCTGCCGAAGAACGGTCTGGCGCTGTTCGTGTCGCAGTCGGGCGAGACGGCCGACACGCTGGCGAGCCTGCGCTACTGCAAGGCCGAAGGCCAGCACACCGCCGCCGTGGTCAACGTCACCACCTCGACCATCGCACGCGAATCCGAGGCGATCTTTCCGACGCTGGCCGGTCCGGAGATCGGCGTCGCCTCGACCAAGGCCTTCACCTGCCAGCTCTCGGTGCTGGCGTCGCTGGCGGTCTCGGCGGGCCGGGCGCGCGGCGTCCTCTCCGCCGAGGACGAGCGCCGGCTGGTGCGCGCGCTCGGTGATCTGCCGGGGCTGATGGGGCGCGTGCTTCGGCTCGAGCCGAAGATCGAGAAGATCGCTCGTGAAATCTCCAAGGCCGAGGACGTGCTCTATCTCGGGCGCGGATCGAATTATCCGATCGCGCTCGAAGGCGCGCTGAAGCTCAAGGAGATCTCCTACATCCACGCCGAGGGCTACGCGGCGGGCGAGCTGAAGCACGGGCCGATCGCGCTCATCGACGAGACCATGCCGGTCGTCGTGATCGCGCCCCACGACAAGCTCTTCGAGAAGACCATTTCCAACATGCAGGAGGTGGCGGCGCGCGGCGGCAAGATCATCCTGATCACCGACGAGAAGGGCGCCACCGCCGCCTCGGTGCCGATCCTGGAGACGATCGTCCTGCCGGACATGCCGGCGGAAGTCGCCTCGATCGTCTATGCGCTGCCGATCCAGATGCTGGCCTATCACGCCGCCGTCTTCATGGGCACCGACGTCGACCAGCCGCGCAATCTGGCCAAGTCCGTCACCGTGGAGTGACGGACGGATCCTCCGCGACCTTCCTCTCCCGCCGTCGCCGGCGCGCTCGAAATCGGGCGCCGTCGACGGCGGCGCTCGTTCGGGCTCAGGTCTTGTTGATCCCGAGCCGCTTCATCTTCGACCACAGGGTCACGCGCGAGATGCCGAGGGCCTTGGCGGTGTCGACGATGCGGCCGTTGTTCTCCGCCAGCGTCGCCTCGATGGTCTGGCGTTCGGCGTCACGCCGGGCCGCCTCGAGCTTGTGATCGGCGCTCTCCTCGAGCACCGCGACGTCGGGAAAGAGGGCGGCCGCGTCGATCTCGGGGTGGTCGGCGAGCGTCACCGCGCGGACGATGCGATTGCGCAGTTCGCGGATGTTGCCGGGCCAGTCCCAGGCGGTCAGCGCCGCCTCGGCGTCGGCCGCGAAGGCGAGGCCGGCGAGGTCGGCGCGCAGGCGGCCGGCATCGGCGAGGAGCCCGAGCGCCAGCGGCAGAATGTCCTCGCGCCGCTCGGCGAGGGCCGGCACCGCGACCTCGAACACCGCCAGACGCTGATAGACGTCGCGCCGCAGGGTGCCGTCGGCGAGAAGCTCGGCGATCGGCCGGCTGGTGGTCGCCACCACGCGGCCGGCGAAGACCTTCTCCTCACGGGCTCCGAGCGGGCGCCACAGCCGTTCGCCGATCACCCGCGACAGGCGCGGCTGGAAATCGGTGGCGACGTCGCCGACTTCCGCCAACAACAACGTGCCCTCGCCGACGTCGTCGAGGAGGCCCTGGTGTTCGACCCCGCCCTCGATCGCGCCGAAGAGCAGCCGTTCGCCCTCGGCGCCGGTCAGGGCGGCGCCCTCGACGGTGACGAAGGGGCGGTCGGGGGCGCCGGAGGCGGCGTGGAGGCGCCGCGCCAGGGTCTGTTTGCCGATCCCGGTCGGGCCGGTCAGGAGCACGTTCTCGCGGTTTCCGGCGATGCGGTCGAGCGCGGTCAGGACCCGCGCCATGGCGGCCGATCCGGCGGGCATCTCGCGGCCGGCCGGGGCGTCCTCGGTGAGGTCGCGTAGGCGCGTGACGAGAGCGCCGAGATCATAGGGCTTCAGCAGGTAGTCGCTGGCGCCGAGCCGCACCAGCCGCACCGCCTGTTCGACGTCGCCGAAGGCGGTGGTGAAGATCGTCGGGGTCGGGCCGAGCCGTTCGTGCTCCGACCAGAACACGTCCTCGCCGGAGCCGTCGGGAAGGCGGATGTCGCTTACCACCGCGTCGAAGCGGATGCGGGCGAGGGCGTCGATCGCCGCCTCGCAGGTGGTGGCGAGCGTCGGGCGCATGCCCTCCAGGGTGAGCCGGGTGACGAGGGAGGCGGCGAGGATCTCGTCGTCCTCGACGATCAGAACGGCGGGGGCGCGGCTCATGACGCGGAGGTCTCCTCCTCGGCGACGCGGCGCGCCTTCGACAGCGGCAGCGACACCTCGATCTCGGTGCCGCCCGGGGTGCGGCCGCGCGCCACGATGCGCCCGTCGAGCGAGGCGACCGCGCGCACCACCACGCCGAGGCCGATGCCGCGCTCGGTGGTGTCGACCCAGGCGAGGTCGAGGGTGTTGAGCCGTTCGGTGAATTCCGGCTTCAGCCCGATCCCGTCGTCGGTGATGCGGATCAGGCCGCGCCCGCCGCGCCGCGCCACCGAGACCGTGACGACGCCGCCCGAGCCGGCGGCGGCGAGGGCGTTGATCGCGAGATTGAGCACGATCTGACGCACGATCGCGGCGTCGACCGCCCAGTCGTGACCGACGTCGGCGGTCCATTGCAGGCGCGTGTGCCGGCGCTCGGCGAGCGGCGCCAACAGGCGTTCGAGATCGTCGAAGTCGACCGGCTTCATCGCCGTGTGGCGCGTCGAGGGGCGGTGGAGGGAGAGGGTGGTCTCGACCACCCGGGCGATCGCGCGGAGCCCGCGCTCGAGCAGATCGAGCGAGGCGGCGACGGCATCGGGGTTGTCGCGGAAGCGGCGGGCGGTGTCGACCGCGTTGAGCATGCCGCTCAGGGGATTGCGCACCTCGTGGGCGATGGTGGCGGCGAGGCGGCCGAGATCGGCGCTGCGCAAGCGTTCGGCCAAAAGGAGTTGCAGCTGGCTGCGCTCGGTCGAGGCGGCGGCCATGCGATTGTATTCGACGAGCAGGCGATCGACTCGGGTCGCGGTCTCCTTGACGGTCTCGAGCGGGATCGGCCGGGGATCGCCGTCGACCGCGTCGACCAGCGCCGCCTCGAGCAGCCGCAGCGGCTGCAGGAGCCGGCGCATCACGAAGAAGCCGATCGCCGCCAGCAGCACCGCGAGCGCGGCGTTCAGGACGAGCGAGGTCATGTTGGCGGCGAAGCGTTCGTCGCGGATCGGCTTGACGTCGAGCTGCGCCGAGAGGACCGCGACGGCGTGGCCGCCGATCATCAGGGGACGCTGCACCCACAGGCGTCCGCGATCCTCGGTCGAGGTGAGCGAGACCTCCTCGCGGGCGGGCGGCAGTTCCGAGCGCTTCGCCGCGTCGTCGCGGGCGAGGTCGGCGAGCACCTCGCCGCCGACGGCGCGGATCACCAGACGGACCTCGCGCACGCCGTCGTGGTAGGACGCCATCCGCTCCAACACCTTCTGGAGCTCGTTGGTGCGGCCGTTCTCGAGATGCGGGGCGACGGCCGCCGACAGGCCGTCGAGATAGACGTCGCCGATCCGCTCGACGAGCCGCGTCGTCGCGCCCTCGTGCATCAGCACCGCGACCTGGGAGGCGAGCACCGTCACCGCGAAGATCATCAGCGCGCCGACGCTCGCCGCAACGATGGTCTTGGTCGGACGCCGCCGCATGTCCTCGAACTCCGCCTCTCCGTCGAGCGCCCATGCCGACCGACGCGGCGGCAGGCTCTCGGGGAGTCGGACGTTAGCAGTCTCGTCGACCGTCTTCCATGTCGACCGGACCTGTCCCACCTCGCCCTGCCCCCTCGAACTCCAGAACAATTCTTCTGTAGACATCGTGTATAGATCGCCGAAGAAAGAACATCAATCTCAAAAGCGGCATGTTACTATGTTAAGATGCCATGTTAAGAACATTTAACATTGACTTTACTTCATCTGGTTTGCGATAAGTGAATCGCGATACGTGCTTCGATCGGAGCGTGGCGAGAGTCCGCGAAAGGTCGGCGACTGCTTCTTCTCCCGGGGAGGGGAGGTGGACAGCGAAACTCTCGGACCGTCGGCCCGACGGCGCGGTTCGGGTTCCAGAGGAACGGTCGGATCCATCCATGACGAGGAACTTCAACAAGGTCGCGGCGGTCGCCCTGGCGAGCGCCTTCGTGTTCACCGCCGGCTCCGCCGTCGCGGCGCAGCGCCAGCTCGCGCAGGTCGGCGCATGGCGCGCGATCGTCGCCGACCAGGGCGCCGGGCGGGTCTGTTTCGTGATCGCCTCGCCGAAGGAGCGCCTGCCGGCGACCCTGAAGCGCGACCCGGGCTTCGCCTTCGTCACCAAACGCGGCGGCAGTTGGGAGATCTCGTTCGACTTCGGTTATCGCCTCGCTCAGGCGCAGCATTCGCTGCAGATCGGCGCGAGCGCGCACAAGCTCTTCTCCAAGGGGGCGGCCGCCTGGCTCGCCACCGACGTCGAGGAACGCCGGGTGGTCGAGGAGATGAAGGCGGGGCAGGAGATGCAGGTCTCCGCCAAATCCGGCCGCGGCAACGACACGACCGACGTCTACGATCTCGCCGGCTTCACCGCGGCGACGGCGGCGGTCGACAAGGAGTGTGGGCGATGATGCTCGATTGGGAGGCGTCGCGGTCGTTGCATCCGCCGTTGCGCGAGGCGATCGCCGGGCTCTTGGCCGATCCGCGCCGCAAGGCCTTCTTCATCGACTTCGACGGCACCCTGGTCGACATCGCGCTGACGCCCGACGACGTGGTGGTGCCGCGTCACCTGACCTCGTGTCTCGCCGAACTCTCGGTCTGCCACGGCGGCGCCGTGGCGATCCTGACCGGGCGGCCGATCGCCACGGTGGACAGGTTCCTGGCGCCGCTGCGGCTGCCGGGCTGCGGTCAGCACGGGCTCGAGCTGCGTCTGCCGGACGGATCGATGACCGAGGCGCGCTCGGCGGAGGAGATCGCGCCGATCCGCGAGCGTCTCGCAGCCCTGGCGCCGGGCCTGCCCGACGGCGTCACGCTGGAGGACAAGGGCCTCGCCGTCGCCGTGCACTATCGCGGCAATCCGGCGGCGCGCGTCGCGGTCGAGGCCCTGGTCGCGGCGGCGATCGAGGGCGTCGCCGGTCCGTTCCGCGTGCGCCACGGCAAGATGGTGGTCGAGGTGACCCTCGCCGGCGCCTCGAAGGGCGCGGCGCTGCACCGTCTGATGGAGACGGCGTGCTTCTCCGGCCGGGTGCCGGTCGTCTTCGGCGACGATCTCACCGACGACGAGGCCTTCCTGGCGGCGCGCGCCTTCGGCGGCGTCTCGTTCCAGGTCGGCGCGCGTCCCGGCCATGCGGCCGACTTCGAGGTCGGCGGCATCGCCGACGTCCATTGGTTGATCCGCGATTTCGCCGTCGAACGGACGGCGTTGCGAAAGGAGGCCGTATGAAGAATTCCCTCGATCTGGCCGTGCTCGGAAACTGTGAGATCGCGGCTCTGGTCGATGCCGATGCCACCATCGTGTGGTGCTGTCTGCCGCGCTTCGACGGCGATCCGCTGTTCCATGCGCTGGTGGCCGGTTCCCGGGCGGAGGAGGGGTCCTTCGCCATCGACGTCGCCGACAAGCTGTCGACCCGACGCCGCTATCTCACCAACACCGCCATTCTCGAGACCGACATCGCCTCGGCGACCGGGATCGTCCGGATCACCGATCACGTCCCGCGCTATCAGCACTGGGGGCGGATCCTGCGTCCGTCGATGATCGTCCGGCGCATCGAGCCGATCTCCGGTCAGCCGCAGATCACCATCCGCATGCGGCCTCTGACCGATTGGGGCCGGCGCCGGCCCGATCGCACGCGCGGCTCCAACCACGTCCGCTATCTGCTCGAGGATCAGGTGGTGCGCCTCACCACCACGGTGCCGGCGGAGTTCATCGATCGCGAGATCACCTTCGTGCTCGACCGGCCACACGTGCTGGTGCTCGGCCCCGACGAGGCGATCGTCGAGGAGCTGATGGAATTCGAGCGCCGGTCGCGCGAGTGCACCCACGACTACTGGACGACCTGGACACGGGGATTGGCGCTGCCGTTCGAATGGCAGGACGTGGTGGTGCGCTCGGCGATCACGCTGAAACTGTGTGCCTACGAGCAGTCCGGCGGCATCGTCGCGGCGCTGACGACCTCGATCCCGGAATACGGCTCGCCCGGCCGCAACTGGGACTATCGCTTCTGCTGGCTGCGCGACGCGTTCTTCTCGGTCCAGGCGCTCAACCGTCTCGGCGCCACCGCCGTGATGGAGAACTTCATGGGCTGGGTGAAGAACATCGTGGCGCGCTCGCCTTCCGGCTATCTCCAGCCGCTCTACGGGCTCACCTTCGAGAACCGCCTCGAGGAGCGCGAGGTGAAGGAACTGCCCGGCTATCGCGATCTCGGTCCGGTCCGGGTCGGCAACGGCGCCTATTCGCAGGTCCAGAACGACAGTTACGGCTCGGTGGTGCTGGCGCTCGCCCAGAGCTTCTGGGACACGCGCCTGACCCATACCGGCGACCACCACCTCTTCGCCATGCTGGAACCGCTCGGCGAACAGGCGATGCGCCGCTGGAACGAGCCCGACGCCGGCGTCTGGGAATATCGCGGCCGGCAGTCGGTCCACACCCATTCGGCGGTGATGTGCTGGGCGGCGTGCGATCGCCTCGCCCGCATCGCCGATCATCTCGGTCTCGCCGATCGCGCCGCCAAATGGCGCGCCTCGGCCGACTACATCCACGAGGGCATCGTCAAGGAGGCCTGGAACGAGGAACTGAACTCCTTCGCCTCGTGTTTCGGCGGCAAGGACGTCGACGCCAGTCTGCTGCTCCTCGCCGATCTCGGCTTCGTGGCGCCGCGCGACCCGATGGCGCTCGGCACGCTGGCGGAGGTCGAGCGCCGCCTGCGCCACGGCAATCATCTCTATCGCTACGCCGGAGAAGACGACTTCGGCGAACCGGAATCCGCCTTCAACATCTGCACCCTGTGGCTCGCCGAGACCTTGGCGCGTGTCGGTCGCGAGGAGGAGGCCCGCGAGGTCTTCGCCTCGGTCCTGGCCGTCCGCAACGACGTCGGCCTCCTCTCGGAAGGTGTCGAACTCGAAACCGGCGAGCTCTGGGGCAATTTCCCGCAAACCTATTCGATGGTCGGGCTCATTCGTTGCGCCCGGCGACTGTCGAAATCATGGGAGGATGCGTTTTGAGCCGGCTCGTCGTCGTATCGAACCGCGTTCCGAACCCCGCCAACGGCCGCACGCGCGCGGGCGGCCTGGCGGTGGCCTTGGAACAGGCGTTGAAGCAGCGCGGGGGCGTGTGGCTCGGATGGTCCGGCGAGGCGGTCGCCGAGCCCGATCCGACCCCGACGCTCCACGACGCCGGCAACGTCTCCTACGCCTATCTCGATCTGACCCCGGACGACGTCCAGGAATATTACAACGGCTATTCCAACCGCGCCCTGTGGCCGCTGATGCACACGCGGCTCGATCTGACCGAGTTCGCGCGGAAGGATCTCGCCTCCTATCTCGACGTCAACCGTCGTTTCGCCACGGCGCTCGCGGCGATGGTGCGCGACGACGACATCATCTGGGTCCACGACTACCACATGATTCCGTTGGCCTCGGAGCTGCGGCGCCTGGGGCTGAAGAACCGCATCGGCTATTTCCACCACATCCCGTGGCCGGCGCCGGACATCCTGACCGCGCTGCCGCGTCACGACGATCTGGTGCGCGCGCTCCTGCAGTTCGATCTGGTCGGGCTCCAGACCGAGGCGGACGCCGACAATCTCTTCGCCTATCTGACCCGTGAATACGGGCTGCGCTCGAACGGTCGCGGCATCGTCGGCTGGGACGACAAGACGACCCGCATCGCCCATTTCCCGATCGGCATCGAGACCGAGGGCTTCGCCAAGCGGGCGCGGCGAGCCGGCAAGGCTTCCTTCGTGCGCGAGATCACCGAGAGCCTGATGGGCCGCAAGATGATCATCGGCGTCGACCGGCTCGACTATTCCAAGGGCGTGCCGGAGCGGATGGCGGCCTTCGAGAAGTTGATCGAGAGCGACGCAGATTGGATCAACAAGGTCACCTATCTCCAGATCACCCCGCGCAGCCGCTCCGAGGTGCCGGAATATGCCGACATCGAGCGCTCGGTCTCGGAGACCGCCGGCCGCGTCAACGGGCGCTTCGGCGAGGCCAATTGGACGCCGATCCGCTACGTCAACCGTTCCTACGGCCGCACCGCGCTCGCCGGGCTCTACCGCGCCGCCGCCGTCGGCCTCGTCACGCCGTTCCGCGACGGGATGAATCTCGTCGCCAAGGAATACGTGGCGGCGCAGGACCCGGAGGACCCCGGCGTCCTCGTGCTGTCGCGCTTCGCCGGCGCGGCGGCCGAACTGCACGGAGCCATCCTCGTCAATCCCTACGACGGGGAGGGCGTCGCCAAGTCGATCGGTGTCGCCTTGGTGATGCCGCTCGAGGAGCGCCGCGCCCGCTGGCGCGAGATGTGGGCCAGCCTCGTCGAAAATCCCGTCGACGTCTGGGCCACGCGATTCCTCTCGGCCCTCGAGGACAGCCCCCCGAGCCTCGCGAGCCGTCTCCTCGGCTTCATGAAGTCGGCGGACAATCGGTTCGTGACGTCTCGAGGACGAGAGGCGCTCACCGCCCTGTGGTGAGTGCTCGCCCGCTCCGATGCCTCCTCGCCGCATCGGAGCGGGCGGGATCCACCGTGAGACACGCTGCCGCAGCGACCATGAAACACGTTCGATATCGACGGAGATGATCCATGTCTTTTCAGCAACTGTCCGACCGCCTCACCGATCTCCTCGGCGTCGACGTCGGCGTAACCTACGACGATCACGACAATCCCTCGCAGATCCGCCTCTATCGCCCCGATCCGATCGCCGACAGTCTGGTCCAGGATGCGATCGGCCGGGCGCGACAGGAATTTCCCGAGGAGATGCGCACGATTTCCGCCGTGCTCATCTCCTTCGAGGATGCGCTCGGACCGACCCGCCGTCGCGTGACGGTCGGCTGAGGTCCGATCCGCGTCCCCTCCGGCCGCGTCGCCGGTTCGCACCGTCCTCGTTCCACGAGTGAGGTAGCGCCGCCGAGCCGATCCGTCGTCGACGGGTCCGAAGAAGAGCGGTGCCCATGGTGCGAGCCGAGGCGACGGGGGAGGGCGCGGCGCGGAAGGGTGGTGGACGACGGCCTTCCCGACGGAGGACCGCCGTCCGCCGCTCGTTTCGCCGTTCGTCGCCGTGGATACGAACAGACGTTGCCGGAACCTTCGGGACATGCTTTGTGACGGAGCGACAGGGTCTTCGATCGGAAGATCGCCGCCGTTCGGGACGACGAGCATGACTTGGGAGGACAAACCGGCCTCGGTTCGCCGCGCCGCCGGTTTTTCGGTGCACATCTTCACCGCCTCGGGCGGGGCCGTGGCGCTGCTCGCGCTCTATGCGGCGATCGAGCGCGACTTCGCCGCCTGTTTCGCCTGGCTCGGCCTCGCGCTCTTCATCGACGGCATCGACGGCACGCTCGCTCGCGCCGCCAAGGTGACGGAGACGGCGGCCCGCATCGACGGCGTCGTGCTCGATCTCGTCGTCGACTTCCTCACCTATGTGCTGGTGCCGGTGATCGCGCTGTGGCGCTCGGACCTGATGCCGACGCCGGTGTCGTTCTGGCTCGGTCTCGTCGTCACGCTCGCCTCGACGCTCTATTTCGCCGACAACGCGATGAAGACCCGCGACTATTGGTTCCGCGGTTTTCCGGCGCTGTGGAACGTGGCGGTGCTCTATCTCTTCGTGCTGCGGCTGCCGTGGCCGGCGAGCGCGGCGATCCTGGTCGTCGGCACGGCGGCGATGTTCGCCCCCGTCGTCTTCGTCCATCCGTTGCGGGTGAAGAAGCTGCGGGTCGTCACCATCGCCGTGACGATGGCATGGTTCGCGCTCGCGGCGGCGGCGATCGTCGCCGATCTCCACGTCGGCTGGCCGATCAAGGCCGGGTTCCTCGCCGTCGGCCTCTATTTTCTCGCCTTGCCCTTCGCGCGCCATTCGCCCTGGGCCGACGACTGAGACCGAGCCCACGCCGTTTCGGCCCGGGTCGGAGACCGAGGCCTCCGTCGAACGTTCGGCAGCGTTGCGTCGAGCGATTTGGTCGCGCGTCGTTTCGGCATAAGGTCCCAGGGTCTCGGGCGCCCGGTGGCGCCCCTTTCCGATTCCTCCAGTCCAAAGGGACACCGCGCTCCATGACCCATGCGCCGAATTCCCCCGAAGCCCGCGACGTCGCGCATCACCTCCACGGCTACACCAACGCGATTCGCCACGAGGAGATCGGCCCCCTGGTGATCGAGCGTGGCGACGGCATCTACGTCCACGACATCCACGGCAAGCGCTACATCGAGGCGATGGCGGGCCTGTGGAGCGTCGGCGTCGGCTTCTCCGAGCCGCGTCTGGTCGCCGCCGCGACCCGCCAGATGGAGCGGCTGCCCTACTATCACACCTTCGGCCACAAGGCTCAGGGGCCGGTCATCGACCTCGCCGAGAAGCTGATCTCGCTGGCGCCGGTGCCGATGTCGAAGGTGTTCTTCACCAACTCCGGCTCGGAGGCCAACGACACGGTGATGAAGCTGCTGCGCTACCGCGCCAACGCCATGGGCGAGCCGCAGCGCAAGAAGTTCATCTCGCGGGTCAAGGGCTATCACGGCGTCACGCTCGCCTCGGCGAGCCTCACCGGCCTCGTCAACAACCATCGCTCCTTCGATCTGCCGATCGAGGGCGTGTTCCACACGACCGCGCCCCACTATTGGCGCGAGGGCCGTCCGGGCGAGAGCGAGGAGGCCTTCGCGACGCGCTGCGCCGAGGATCTCGAGGCGCTGATCCTGCGCGAGGGGCCGGAGACGATCGCGGCCATGTTCGCCGAGCCGGTGATGGGCGCCGGCGGCGTGATCGTCCCGCCCGCGACCTATTGGGAGAAGGTTCAGCCGGTGCTGGCGAAATACGGCATCCTGCTGGTCGCCGACGAGGTCATCTGCGGCTTCGGCCGCACCGGCAATCTCTGGGGCTCGCAGACCTACGGCATGAAGCCGAACGTGCTGGTGTGCTCCAAGCAGTTGTCCTCGTCCTACCTGCCGATCTCCGCCCTGATGATCGACGAGAGCGTCTATCGGCCGATCGCCGAGGAGAGCGGGCGCATCGGCACGCTCGGCCACGGCTTCACCGCCGGCGGGCATCCGGTCGCGGCGGCGGTGGCGCTCGAGAATCTGGCGATCATCGAGGAGCGTGGGCTGGTGGCGAACGCCGCCCGGGTCGGCGCGCATCTCCAGAGTCGGCTGCGCGCGCTCGAGAGCCATCCGTTGGTCGGCGAGGTGCGCGGTGTCGCGCTGATCGCGGCGGTGGAGCTCGTCACCGACAAGGCGGCCAAGACGGCGCTCGATCCGGCCGGCAAGCTCGGGGCGCTGGTCGCCGGGATCATGCAGGAGAAGGGCGTCATCAGCCGGGCGATGGGCGACGCGATCGCCTTCTGTCCGCCGCTGATCATCACCGAGGCCCAGGTCGACGAACTCGTCGATCTGTTCCGCGCCTCGCTCGACGAGGCGGCCGCCTCAGTGGGGCTCTGAGCGTTCGGTGACGACCGCCGGCCGCACGTCCGGGTAACGGAGCTTGCGTCGATTGCGCCGGCCGCCGAGGGCGAGCCGGTAGCGATCGACGACGCCCTTGGCGATCTCGGTCCAATCGAAGTCGGCGCCGCGCGCGAGCGCGGCCCGGCTCATCTTCGCGTGGGCTTCGTCGTCGACCAGAAGATGCGTGATGTGGGCGGCGAACCCCTCGACGTCGCCGTGGTCGACGAGGAGCCCGGCGCCGCTCGCGCCGATCACGTCGGGAATGCCGCCGACCCGGGTGGCGACGATCGGCAGGCCGACCGCCATCGCCTCGCAGAGGGCGATCCCTTGCGATTCCTCCTCGGAATGCAGGGCGAAGACGCGCGCGCCGGCGAGCGCCCGCAGCACCTCCGCGCGCGGCAGGTCGGCGCGGATCGCCACCCGCTCGGCGACGCCGAGCCGCGCGGCGAGGGCGTGCAATTCGTCGAGATGGTCCTTCGAGGTCAGCGAGCCGACCACCACGAGGCGCGCCTCGGGGACGCGCTCGAGCACGCGGGCGAAGGCGGCGATGGTCCGATCGTGACCTTTGCGCGGGTGGATGACGCCGAGCGCCAGCACCACCGGCGCGCTGCGGTCGTCCGAGCGGGCCGCCGCCAGTTCGTCGAGGAAGATGCCCTGGGGCAGGGCGGCCGGCTCGGCCCGGGTGTTGGCGGCGATCTCGCGCGCCACATAGGGCGTGTCGACGATCAGATCGGTCGCCAGACGCAGCTGCAGGCGTTCGCAGGCGGTATAGAGCCAATGCCGGGCCCGGGCGGCGAGGCAGGGCGCGCGCCGCCAGGCCTCCAGCGTCTCCTTCTCGGTGATGCCGTGCAGCGTCCACACGATCGGGATCCGGCGCAGGCGGCAGGCGGCGAGCACGGCGAGTTCGAAGAGGCCGGAGCCGTGCAGATGCACGACCGCGTTCGGCGAGCGCCTCATCAGGCGCAGGATCGCCGGGACGTGCAGGACGGTGGAGATCATCAGGCGATAGGGCGCGGTGAGATGGATCACCTCGATACCGCGCAGGCGGGTGCGCACGATGGCGCCGCCGACCCGGCGGGGCGTCGCCACGACCCTGAGGCCGTCGACGTCGCGGGTCTCGCCGAGCGTCCGGCACAGGCCGTAGACCGAGGCCTGAACCCCGCCTTCGATGCGTTGCTCCTCGGTCGGGAAAGGGCCGATCATCAAGACGTCGAGGCCGCTCATCACATCTTCCGCCGCTCTGCGTCGCACCCTCGAGGTGCTCTTCTCGTCGAGACGTCCAGCCCCGAGCACACGATGAGACGCCGGCCATGGGACAGGCCTCGTCTCACCGCGTCATCTTAACGAGGCGGGGGGAGGGGTGGAACTCGAGGAAACGTCAACCTTGATTCTTCGTTAACGCCGCCGCGCGGGCAGAGCCCGGCAGGGTGGCGACCTCGCCGGCGCGAAGCGCGAGCGTCTCGCCCGGCACCAGCTCGCGCCATTCCTCGTCGCGGGTGAGGGGGCGGGTCGCGACGACCGAGACGACGTCGTTCGGCGTCGTCTCGGCCGCGAAGTCGACCTGGAGATCCTCGTCGAGCAGGGTCGCCCGGCCGAAGGGGGCGCGCCGCGTCACCACCGAGAGGTGCTTGCCGCAATGGGCATAGAGCGTGCGCCCGTCGCTGAGGAGGGCATTGAAGACGCCGAGGTCGCCGAGGCGGCGGAAGAGCGCGGGCAGGGCGGCGTCGAGGCGGCGCGGCGAGGGCAGGGCGCTCCAGCGCGCCTCGAGTTCGCCGAGGAGCCAGCAGAAGGCGTGTTCGCTGTCGGTGGTGCCGATCGGGCGGTGGCGGCCGAGCGGCAGGCGCTTGACCCCGGCGAGCTGGCCGTTGTGGGCGAAGCTCCACGGCCGGCCCCACAATTCGCGGCCGAAGGGGTGGGTGTTCTCGAGCGCCACGCGGCCGCGATTGGCGCGGCGGACATGGGCGACGACGATGCGGCTCTTGATCGGATAGGCCCGGAGCAGCCGCGCCAGATCCGACCGCGCGCTCGGTTCGGGATCATGAAAAGTGCGGCAGCCGCGTCCCTCATAGAAGCCGATGCCCCAACCGTCGGCGTGCGGCCCCGTCTCGCCGCCGCGCCGGGCGAGGCCGGCGAAGGAGAAGCGGATGTCGGTCGGCACGTTGGCGCTCATTCCGAGGAGTTCGCACATCGATCGGTCCATGGGTCGAGAGGGGCGCCGCCGACTAAAGCGATCCGGGCGTCGGCTCGCCAGCCAGGGAATTGCGTTCGGCCGTCCGGCGAAGAGAAAATTTTGCTCCGAAACGGCGTCCCTTCGGGGGTGAGGAGAAAAAGGACGCGCGTTGCGCAATCACTTGCAGGAACGCATGGCTGGCGGCATTCCTTTCACGGCGAAAGGTGGAACTGGATGAAATATCTCTCGATATGCCGATCTTGCACGAAATATTGCCGAATATGAGTTCAAGTCGGATTAAATAGGAAGCCTTATCCCGGTATTTCAGGAGATCCTTCTCGTATCGAGGGCGAGGGGGATCCCCAATGGACGCGCTGCATCTCGGACTTCTTCTCTCCGGTTCGGTCGCCGCCGGGGTGGTCAATGCCCTCGCCGGCGGCGGGTCGCTGGTGACCCTGCCGATCCTGCTCGGCCTCGGCCTGCCGCCGGTCTCCGCCAACGCCACCAACGCGGTCGCCGCCTGGGCGGGACTGATCGGCGGCAGCCTGCGCTACGCGCCGACCCTCGCCCCGCATCGCCGCACCGTCGGCTGGTTCGCGGTGATCTCGACGCTGGGTGGGGCGATCGGCGGCGCCCTGATGTTGGCGACGCCGCGCGCGGTGCTCCATGCGGCGATGCCGTGGCTCGTCCTCGTCGCCACGCTGACCTTCCTGCTCGCGCCCTACATCCATCAGGCGGTGCGCGGCAAGGCGGCGTGGGACCTCGATCGCACCGGCGATCTCGCCGGCTGGCGCGGCGTCGTCCATTTTCTGGTGTCGATCGCCACGGGCTATTTCAACCCCGCCGGCGGGGTGATGATGGTCGCCGCCTTCCACGGCTACGGCCTGACCGATCTGCGCCTCGCCAATGGTCTCAAGATCGTGCTCGGCATGACGATGACCGGGGCTTCGGTGGCGGTCTTCGTGCTGGCGGGCGCGGTGATCTGGCCGATCGCGCTGCTGATGGTCGCCGGGACGATCCTCGGTGGCTGGCTCGGCGCCGGCCTGGCGCTGCGGGTCGACCGCCGTTGGCTCCGGGGGTTCGTCCTCGCCTGGGGCGGCATGATGTCGGTCGCCTTCCTGGTGCCGGCGTGACGCGCGGCGCGGGCGATCTCGCTCTGGACGCGGGTCGGCCGGCACCCTAGTCTTCCCGCGTCACCCGAGGCGGCGACGAGGAGGATGCGACTCATGAACCTTCGTGACGTTCTGGTTCATCTCGATTCGAGCCCGCGCTGCCGTAGCCGTCTCGATCTCGCCGTCTCCATCGCCGCGACCGACGGGGCGCGTCTCGTCGGCCTCTTCGCCGAGGTCGCGCCGCCGCAGCAGGTCGGCGTGGTGGCGAGCTGGCCGAGCGCCGACTATGCCGCCGCGGCCGCCGCCTCTCGCGAGCTCTTCGCCGAGGCGACGTCCGTCCTCGGCGCCGCCGCCGTCTGGATCGACGCCAATCGCGGCAGCGAGATGGAGGTGACCGGACGGGTGGTCGACTTCTCCCGCCTCTCCGATCTCGTGATTCTCGGTCAACCGCCGGAAGAGCGCGGGCGGACGCCGACCGATCTTCCCGAAAACGTGATTCTCTCCTGTGGCCGTCCGGTGCTGATGGTGCCGCATTCGGGCACCTGGACGACGATCGGCGAGCGGCCGCTCTTCGCCTGGACCAACGGTCGCGCCGCGGCCCGGGCGCTCTCCGACTCGCTCGCGCTGGTGCGCGCCGACGCCGACGCGCTGATCGTCGAGGGCGCGCCGCGCGGCGCACCGCCGGACGAGATGATCGCGCCGTTGGTCGCGCATCTGGCGACGCACGGGGTGCGGGCGCTGCATCGCGTCGTGGTGATCGAGGAGGTCCGTCTGATGGACACGCTGCTCAATCAGGCGGCCGATCATTCGGCCGATCTGATGGCCGTCGGTGCCTTCGAGCACGCGGGCTTTCCCTATGTCGGACGAGGCTCGGGGACGCGCTGGCTGTTGCGGCACATGACCGTGCCGATTCTCTTCTCTCACTGACGCCTGGCCGGATGCGGCCGGCGTCACGGCGCCGGAAAAAGCCGAAAGCCGCCGTTCCCAGAGAGAACGAGCGGCTTTCGTGGCTTCTCGTGAGAGAAGATGGCGGGAGTGACGGGGCTCGAACCCGCGACCTCCGGCGTGACAGGCCGGCACTCTAACCGACTGAGCTACACCCCCGCGTCTCGCCGCCAGGGGCTGACCCCGTCGGCGATGGCGCTCGTTTAAGGCCCACGACGAAGCGTGTCAAGCGGGTGACGAAGAGGAGGTTTCGCGACGAGGGGGCGGTTCTGTGGATAACCGCCGCGTCGACGGCCGCGCGAGCCGCGCTCCGCCACGACTTTCACGGGATCGCGCCCGGCGAGCGAAATTTCTTCGGATCGGAGGGTCGGCGCGGGTCGGCGCGGCGAGGGGAACCGATCGGCGCGAACCCGTCCGAAAGGATCGGGAAATCATCTCGCGGCTTCCTCGGTGCGGTGCGGCGACGCGACCGGGGCTTCCGACCAAAGAGCCTTTCCAAGGTGCTTGCGTCGGTGGTTGGGGTGGGCTAAGCGTGCCTCGTGACGAGACGTCGCACCCGACGTCGTCGTCGTGCCGCCGCCCCGGGGACCCCGTGAGATCGACGCATCGGCGTCCGTTTCCAGGGTGGGCGTGGCGGCGAGAGAAGACCGCGAGGCGCAACGAGGCGCCGCGGCCGTTCGGATCGGGGGAGAGGAACGGGATCGCCATGCAAGGCCTGCTCAGCGAATACCTGCCGATCGTCGTCTTCATCGCGCTCGGTGCCGTCATCGGCCTCGCGCTTCTGGTCGCGCCGTTCCTGGTCGCCTACAAGAAGCCCGACCCCGAGAAGCTCTCGGCCTACGAGTGCGGCTTCAATGCCTTCGACGACGCCCGGATGAAGTTCGACGTCCGCTTCTATCTGGTGTCCATCCTCTTCATCATCTTCGACTTGGAAGTGGCCTTCCTGTTCCCGTGGGCGGTCGCCTTCGGCAAGCTCGGCTGGCTCGGCTTCGGCTCGATGATGATGTTCCTCGGCGTGCTGACGATCGGCTTCGTCTACGAGTGGAAGAAGGGAGCCCTGGAATGGGATTGATCCAGCAACCCGGTCCCCTCGTGGCTCCGAGCCCGAAGGGAATCATCGATCCCAAGACGGGTGAGCCCGTCGGCGCGAACGATCCGTTCTTCATGAACATCAACGACGAGTTGGCCGACAAGGGCTTCCTCGTCACCGCCACCGACGAACTCATCAACTGGGCCCGCACCGGCTCGTTGATGTGGATGACGTTCGGTCTGGCGTGCTGCGCGGTCGAGATGATGCAACTCTCGATGCCGCGCTACGACGTCGAGCGCTTCGGTTTCGCCCCGCGCGCCTCGCCCCGCCAGTCCGACGTGATGATCGTCGCCGGCACGCTGACCAACAAGATGGCGCCCGCTCTGCGCAAGGTCTACGACCAGATGCCCGAGCCGCGCTACGTCATCTCGATGGGCTCCTGCGCCAACGGCGGCGGCTACTATCATTATTCCTATTCGGTGGTGCGCGGCTGCGACCGCGTGGTTCCTGTCGACGTCTACGTCCCCGGGTGCCCGCCGACCGCCGAGGCGCTGCTCTACGGCGTGCTTCTGCTGCAGAAGAAGATCCGCCGCACCGGCACCATCGAGCGCTGAGGCGCTCGCGGTCACACGTCGATGCCGGCTCCGCCGGCTGAGGGAAGAAGGGTCAGGCAAGCGATGGCGCACACGCTCCAGTCTCTCGGCGAGACGATCGCGGCGAAGCTCGAAGGCAAGCTCGAGGGCTGGTCCGTCGGCGTCGACATGGTGACGCTCGAGGTGGCGCCCAAGGCGCTCCTCGACGTGCTCTCGACCCTGCGCGACGACGGCGACTTGAAGTTCGTCAATTTCACCGACGTCTGCGGCGTCGATTATCCGGCGCGCGAGAAGCGGTTCGACGTGGTGCATCACCTGATGTCGCCGACGCTGAACATGCGCGTGCGCATCCGCGTGCAGACCGACGAGGTGACGCCGGTTCCCTCCGCCACGGGGCTCTTCCCCGGCGCCGACTGGTTCGAGCGGGAGGCCTACGACATGTACGGCATCCTGTTCTCGGGTCATCACGACCTGCGCCGGATCCTGACCGACTACGGCTTCGACGGCCATCCGCTCAGGAAGGACTTCCCCACCTCCGGTTTCGTCGAGGTTCGCTACGACGAGGTCGAGAAGCGGGTGGTCTACGAGCCGGTGAAGCTCGCCCAGGAATTCCGGAACTTCGACTTCCTCTCGCCCTGGGAGGGACCCGACTACGTCCTGCCCGGCGACGAGAAGGCGAAGACCAACTGATCGATCGGCGGCCGTCCCGGCCGTCGCATGAGAACGCTTCCCCGAAAGGGGCAAGGACTTGGGAAACGAGGGACCGCGCATGGGCGCCGAAGCGACCGTTCGGAACTTCAACATCAACTTCGGCCCGCAGCATCCGGCGGCCCACGGCGTGCTGCGCCTGGTCCTCGAGCTCGACGGAGAAGTCGTGACGCGCGTCGATCCGCACATCGGCCTGCTGCATCGCGGCACCGAGAAGCTGATCGAATCCAAGACCTATGCCCAGGCGACGCCCTATTTCGACCGGCTCGACTACTGCGCGCCGATGAATCAGGAGCATGCCTTCTGCCTCGCCGCCGAGAAGCTGATCGGGCTCGAGGTGCCGAAGCGCGGCCAGCTGATCCGGGTGCTCTATTCCGAGATCGGCCGTCTCCTCTCGCACATCCTCAACGTGACCACCCAGGCGATGGACGTCGGCGCGCTGACCCCGCCGCTGTGGGGCTTCGAGGAACGCGAGAAGCTGATGATCTTCTACGAGCGCGCCTGCGGCGCTCGCATGCACGCCAATTATTTCCGCGTCGGCGGCGTTCATCAGGATCTGCCCGAGCAGCTCCTGGTCGACATCGGCAAGTTCTGCGAGACCTTCCCGAAGGTGCTCGACGATCTCGAGAGCCTCCTCACCGAGAACCGCATCTTCAAGCAGCGCAACGTCGACATAGGCGTCGTCAGCCTCGAAGACGCGTGGAAGTGGGCGATGTCCGGCGTCATGGTGCGCGGTTCGGGCGCCAAGTGGGACCTGCGCAAGGCGCAGCCCTACGAGTGCTACGACGAGATGGAGTTCGATCTCGCCATCGGCAAGAACGGCGACTGCTACGATCGCTATCTGATCCGCATGTTCGAGATGCGTCAGTCGACCAAGATCATGAAGCAGTGCGTCGAGCGTCTGCTCGGCAAGGACCGCTTCGGCCCGGTGTCGTCGGCGACCCACAAGGTGGTGCCGCCCAAGCGTGGCGAGATGAAGCGCTCGATGGAGGCGCTGATCCACCACTTCAAGCTCTATACCGAGGGCTTCCACGTGCCCGCGGGCGAGGTCTATGCCGCCGTCGAGGCGCCCAAGGGCGAATTCGGCGTCTACCTCGTCTCCGACGGCACCAACAAGCCCTATCGCTGCAAGATCCGGGCGCCCGGCTTCGCGCATCTGCAGGCGATGGACTTCCTCAACCGGGGTCACATGCTCGCCGACGTGGCGGCGATCCTGGGTTCGATCGACATCGTCTTCGGCGAGGTCGATCGGTGAAGGAGATCGATTGTCCCCACCACGGGCCCCAGCCGCCCGCCGTCGTCTGCACCGCCGTCAAGGCGGCCCTCGACGACGGTGAGGTCCACGGGTTCCACTGGTGGGAAGACGATCGGGGAATTCCTTGCGCGCTGTGTGACGACTGCGCCGAGGCGATGGACTCCGACGCGGAACGACCCCACGCCCTCGAGGTGATCTGCGGGGCCTGTTTCGAGTCGATCTGGAACATGAACGATCAGCCGCCGAGGATTTCATGAGCGTCCGTAGGCTCGCCCCTGCCGAGGTCCAACCGGCCTCCTTCGCCTTCTCGCCCGAGAACGAAACCTGGGCGCAGATGGTGTTGACCCGTTATCCCGCCGGCAAGCAGGCCTCGGCGGTGATCCCCTTCCTGATGCGCGCGCAGGATCAGGAGGGTTGGGTCTCCAAGGCGGCGATCGAGACGATCGCCGATCGGCTCGGCATGAAGCACATCCGCGTACTCGAGGTGGCGACCTTCTACACCCAGTTCCAGCTCGGTCCGGTCGGCTCGGTCGCGCACGTCCAGGTCTGCGGCACCACGCCGTGCATGCTGCGCGGCTCCGACGAGATCCTCCACGTCTGCAAGAACCGCATCGCGCCGCATGCCCACGAGCTGTCGGCGGACGGCAAGTTCTCGTGGGAAGAGGTCGAGTGCCTCGGCGCCTGCGTCAACGCCCCGATGGTCGCGGTCTTCTCCGACACCTACGAGGACCTGACCAAGGAGAGCTTCGAGGCGCTGCTCGACGGGTTCGAGCGCGGCGAGACCCCGAAGCCCGGCCCGCAGAACGGCCGTACCGGCTGCGAGGCCGAGGGCGGCGCCACCACGTTGAACGATCCGGGTCTCTACGACGGGACCTACCGGGTCAACATCGTGACCGGCGGCGGAAAGTGAGTTTCGCGTCGCTTCTCCCGGCGAGGGAGGAGCGGGGGAGAGGGTCCGGCCTTCGGGTCGGGCGGTGCCGAGAGGCGAGTGGGAAGAGACCGATGCTCCACGACAAGGACCGCATCTTCACCAACATCTACGGCTTTCAGGACAAGAGCCTGAAGGGCGCGATGTCGCGTGGCCTCTGGGACGGCACCAAGCAGATCCTGGAGATGGGTCGCGACTGGATCATCGACCAGATGAAGGCCTCGGGCCTGCGCGGCCGTGGCGGCGCCGGCTTCCCGACCGGCCTCAAGTGGTCGTTCATGCCCAAGGTCAACGACGGCCGTCCCCATTATCTGGTGGTCAACGCCGACGAATCCGAGCCCGGGACCTGCAAGGACCGCGAGATCCTGCGCAACGACCCGCATCACCTGATCGAAGGCTGCCTGATCGCCTCCTTCGCGATGGGCGCCCATGTCGCCTACATCTACGTGCGCGGTGAGTTCATTCGCGAGCGCGAGGCGCTCCAGCGCGCCATCGACGAGTGCTACGCGGCCAATCTGCTCGGACCGAACAACGTCCACGGCTATCCGTTCGACCTCTACGTCCATCACGGCGCCGGCGCCTACATCTGCGGCGAGGAGACCGCGCTGCTCGAGTCCCTCGAGGGCAAGAAGGGCCAGCCGCGGCTGAAGCCGCCGTTCCCGGCGAACGTCGGCCTCTACGGCTGCCCGACCACGGTCAACAACGTCGAATCGATCGCCGTCGCCCCGACCATCCTGCGTCGCGGCGGCGCCTGGTTCGCCGGGCTCGGCAAGCCGAACAACACCGGCACCAAGCTCTTCTGCGTCTCCGGCCACGTGAACAAGCCCGCCACCTTCGAGGAGGAGATGGGCATTCCGTTCCGCGAGATGATCGAGAAGCATTGCGGCGGCATTCGCGGCGGCTGGGACAATCTGCTCGCGGTGATCCCCGGCGGTTCCTCGGTGCCGATGGTGCCGGCGGCGCAGATGATCGACGCGCCGATGGACTTCGACACGCTGCGCGGCCTCGGCTCCGGCCTCGGCACGGCGGCGGTCATCGTCATGGACAAGTCGACCGACGTCATCCGCGCGATCGCGCGCCTCTCCTACTTCTATCGCCACGAGAGCTGCGGCCAGTGCACGCCGTGCCGTGAAGGCACCGGCTGGATGTGGCGGGTGATGGAGCGCCTCGTGAAGGGCGAGGCCGAGGTCAAGGAAATCGACATGCTGTTCCAGGTGACCAAGCAGGTCGAAGGCCACACCATCTGCGCGCTCGGCGACGCGGCGGCGTGGCCGATCCAGGGTTTGATCAAGCATTTCCGCCCGGTCATCGAAGAACGCATCGCCGCCCGCAAGGGCACGGCGCGCGTGGCGGCGGAGTGAGGAACGGGCATGGCCAAGATCAAGATCGACGGCACCGAGATCGACGTCGCCCCGGAAGCGACCCTTCTCCAGGCCTGCGAGGCGGCGGGCGCCGAAGTGCCGCGCTTCTGCTTCCACGAGCGCCTGTCGGTGGCGGGCAATTGCCGCATGTGTCTGGTCGAGGTGAAGGGCGGCCCGCCGAAGCCGACCGCCTCCTGCGCCATGGCGGTGAAGGATCTGCGGCCCGGCCCCAACGGCGAGCCGCCGGAAGTCTTCACGACCACGCCGATGGTCAAGCGCGCCCGTGAGGGCGTCATGGAATTCCTGCTGATCAACCATCCGCTCGACTGCCCGATCTGCGATCAGGGCGGCGAGTGCGATCTCCAGGATCAGGCGATGGCCTTCGGCGGCGATTCCTCGCGCTTCGCCGAGAACAAGCGCGCCGTCGAGGACAAGGACATCGGGCCGCTGGTCAAGACGGTGATGACCCGCTGCATCCAGTGCACGCGTTGCGTCCGCTTCACGGCGGAAGTGGCCGGCACCGCCGACATGGGTCTGATCTCGCGCGGCGAGGACGTGGAGATCACCACCTATCTCGAGACCGCGATGGCCTCGGAGCTGCAGGGCAACATCGTCGACCTGTGTCCGGTCGGCGCGCTGACCTCCAAGCCCTACGAGTTCAAGGCCCGCCCCTGGGAGCTGACCAAGACCGAGTCGATCGACGTCATGGACGCGCTCGGCTCCAACATCCGGGTCGACGCCCGCGGCCGTGAGGTCGTCCGCATCCTGCCGCGTCTCAACGAGGACGTGAACGAGGAGTGGATCTCCGACAAGACCCGTCACGTGGTCGATGGTCTGAAGACCCAGCGTCTCGATCGCCCCTACGTGCGCGACGCCCACGGCAAGCTCGCCGCCGCGTCCTGGCCGCAGGCGCTCGGCGTCGTGGCCGAGAAGATCAAGGCGACCGCGCCGGAGAAGATCGGCATCATCGTCGGCGATCTCGCCTCGGCGGAAGAACTCTTCGCGATCAAGACGCTCGCCGCCTCGCTCGGCATCGCCTCGATCGACGCCCGCGCCGACGGCTCGCGCCTCGGCACCGGCGGCCGTGGCTCGTGGCTCTTCAACGCCACGATCGCCGGTATCGATCAGGCGGATGCGATCCTTCTGGTCGGCACCAATCCGCGCAAGGAGGCGGCGGTCCTCAACGCCCGCATCCGCAAGCGCTGGCGCAAGGGCGGCTGCCCGATCGGTGTCCTCGGTGAGGAAGCCGATCTCACCTATGCCTACAACTACCTCGGCGAGGGTCCGTCCTCGCTCGACTGGCTCGCCTCCGGCCAGAACGGCTTCCTCGACGTTCTCAAGAACGCCTCGAAGCCGCTGATCATCGTCGGCAACGGCGTCACCACCCGTCCGGACGGCGCGGCGGTGATGGCCAAGGTCGCCGAGATCGGCTTCGCGGTCGGCGCCGTCGGTCCCGAATGGAACCACTTCTCGGTCCTGCACACGGCGGCGAACCGCGTCGCGGCGCTCGACCTCGGGGTGATCCCGGCGGCGGGCGGCAAGTCGACCAACGAGATCCTGGCGGCCTGCGCCACCGGCGAAATCGAGACGCTGATCCTGATCGGCGCCGACGAGATCGACACCTCGAATTTGGGCAAGACCTTCGTGGTCTATCTCGGCACCCACGGCGACAAGGGCGCGCATACGGCCTCCGTGATCCTGCCGGGCGCGGCCTATACCGAGAAGTCGGGCACCTGGGTCAACACCGAGGGCCGGGTTCAGGTCGGTGCCCGCGCCGCCTTCCCCGTGGGCGAGGCCCGCGAGGACTGGGCGATCCTGCGCGCGCTCTCGGCGCTGGTGGGCAAGACCTTGCCCTTCGACAGCCTCGGAGGCCTGCGCGCGGCGATGGTCGCGGCTCATCCCACTTTCGCCGGGGTCGACGAGATCGTGCCCGCGAGCCATGAAGACGTCGCGGCGCTGACGTCGGGCGCCGGCGCGATGAGCGGGGCCGGATTCGTTTCGCCGATCGGCGACTTCTATCTGACCAACCCGATCGCGCGGGCCTCCGCGACGATGGCGGAATGCTCGGCGCTGGCGACGGCGCGGATGCGCGACGCGGCGGAATGAGGGGGAGAGCGTGATGTCCGCATTCTGGGCCGACTACCTCTGGCCTCTCATCATCATCGTCGCCGAATCGCTCGTCCTCCTGGTCGTGCTGCTGATCGGCGTCGCCTATGTCATCTACGCCGATCGCAAGATCTGGGCGGCGGTGCAGATGCGGCGCGGTCCCAACGTGGTCGGGCCCTGGGGTCTCTTGCAGTCCTTCGCCGACATGCTGAAGTTCGTCTTCAAGGAGCCGACGATCCCGTCGGGCGCCAACAAGGGCATCTTCATCTTCGCTCCGTTCTTCGCGACCATGGTGGCGCTGGCCGCCTGGGCGGTGATCCCGGTCGCCGACGGGTGGGTGATCTCCGACATCAACGTCGGCATCCTCTACGTGCTGGCGATCTCCTCGCTCGGTGTCTACGGCACCATCATGGGCGGCTGGGCGTCGAACTCGAAGTATCCGTTCCTGTCGGCGCTGCGCTCGGCCGCGCAGATGGTCTCCTACGAGGTCTCGATCGGCTTCGTGATCATCACGGTGCTGCTCTGCGTCGGCTCGCTGAACCTCTCCGACGTCGTCCGCGCCCAGAGCCATGGGCTGGCGAGCGCGCTCGGCGTGCCGTGGCTGTCGTTCCTGAACTGGTACTGGCTGCCGCTGCTGCCGATGATGGTGATCTTCTTCATCTCGGCGCTGGCGGAGACCAACCGTCCCCCCTTCGATCTGGCGGAAGCGGAATCGGAACTGGTCGCCGGCTTCATGGTCGAATACGGCTCGTCGCTCTACATGCTGTTCATGCTGGCGGAATATGTCGCCATCGTGCTGCAGTGCGCGATGCTGTCGATCCTGTTCATGGGCGGTTGGGCGTCGCCGATCGATCTGCCGCCGTTCAACTGGATCCCGGGCGTGATCTGGTTCGTGCTGAAGATCCTGTTCTGGTTCTTCATGTTCGCGATGGTGAAGGCGTTCGTGCCGCGCTACCGCTACGACCAGCTGATGCGACTCGGTTGGAAGGTGTTTCTGCCCCTCTCGCTGGCCATGGTGGTCATCGTCGCGGGCGTGCTGCAGGTGACGGGCTGGGCGCCCTGAGCCGGAGAAAGGGAGAGAGAGGATGAACATCTCTCTCGCCGGTCTGATCGGGGCCTTCATGGGCGCCGTGGTCGGAGTGATCGATTTCGGCATGATCGCGGCTCTGCTGCGGCGTGCCTGGGAAAAGACGGCGGTCGTCGGCGACACGGCGCAGGCCGCCCGTCGGGAAGTGCTTCTGAAGGTGGCCTTCGTGGTCAACCTCGCGGTGTTCGTCGGACTGGGCTATTGGTTCGGCGCGACGATGGCGGGGTGACCGGGGCGACCGGAAACGAGACGACCGTGGCCCCGGAGCGATTTCGGGGTGAGACGAGGGCAGGTGAGACGATGAGACTCGATCGGGCGGCGAAGTCCTTGTTGCTGAAGGAGTTCGTATCGGCGTTCTTCCTGTCGATGCGCTACTTCTTCGCGCCCAAGGCGACCTTGAACTACCCCTTCGAGAAGGGGCCGGTGAGCCCGCGTTTCCGCGGTGAGCACGCGCTGCGCCGTTATCCGAACGGCGAGGAACGCTGCATCGCCTGCAAGTTGTGCGAGGCGATCTGTCCGGCGCAGGCGATCACCATCGAGGCGGCGCCGCGCGGCAACGACCAGACGCGGCGCACCACGCGCTACGACATCGACATGGTGAAGTGCATCTATTGCGGCTTCTGCCAGGAGGCGTGTCCGGTCGACGCGATCGTCGAGGGGCCGAACTTCGAGTTCGCCACCGAGACGCGCGAGGAACTCTACTACGACAAGGCGAAACTGCTCGCCAACGGCGAACGCTGGGAACGCGAGATCGCTCGCAACCTCCAGATGGACGCACCCTACCGCTGACGAGTAGCTCGACCGGCGATCCCGCCGGGAGAGTGATCGGGGATGACCGATGATCCAGGCCTTTTTCTTCTATCTCTTCGCGGCCGTCACCGTGGCCTCCGCCTTCGGCGTGATCTCGGCGCGCAACCCGGTGCATTCGGTGCTGTTCCTGATCCTCGCCTTCTTCAACGCGGCGGGTCTGTTCGTGCTGATGGGCGCCGAGTTCCTGGCGATGCTCTTGGTCGTCGTCTACGTCGGCGCCGTCGCGGTGCTGTTCCTGTTCGTGGTGATGATGCTCGACGTCGACTTCACCGAGCTGCGCTCGGGGCTGCTCGAGTACATGCCGATCGGCAGCGTCATCGGGCTGATCCTGCTCGCCGAACTGCTGATGGTGGTGGGCGGCTGGGCGATCGAGCCGGGCATGATCGGCCACGGAGCGACACCGATCACGGCGGCGACCACCAACGTGGCGGCGATCGGCGCGGTGCTCTACACGAAGTACATCTTCTTCTTCCAGGTGGCCGGTCTGGTCCTCCTGGTGGCGATGATCGGCGCGATCGTTCTGACGCTGCGCCACAAGGCCTTCGTCAAGCGCCAGAACATCGAGGAACAGGTCGCTCGCGGCCCGGCCACCGCCATCGAGATCGTCTCGGTGGAGAGCGGCAAGGGTCTCTGAGCAAATCACGGCGGGGCAGGGGCCTCGCCGATCAGGGAATTCGCCTCGAGGCACGGCCTCGAAGTCGGGATACCTCGGACGAGACGGGGGAAGTCATGGAAATCGGCTTGTCGCACTACCTCTCGGTGGCCGCGATTCTCTTCACGCTGGGGGTGTTCGGCATCTTCCTCAACCGGAAGAACGTCATCGTCATCCTGATGTCGGTCGAACTGATCCTTCTCGCCGTCAACATCAATTTCGTGGCCTTCTCCACCGCTCTGGGTGACCTCGTCGGGCAGATCTTCGCCCTCCTGGTCCTGACGGTGGCGGCGGCCGAGGCCGCCATCGGCCTCGCCATTCTGGTCGTGTTCTTCCGGACCCGCGGTTCGATCGCGGTGGAAGACGTCAACGTGATGAAGGGTTGATCGATCCATGTTCACGGCGATCGTCTTTCTGCCTCTCCTCGGCTTCCTGATCGCGGGCGCGATGACGCTGCTCGGCCATCCGGTGGCGCCGATGGGAGCCGCCGCCCTCGGTCATGGTCACGACGACCATGGCGCGCAGGGTCATGCCGCCGACGCCCACGGTCACGACGACCACGGCCATGACGCGCATCACGAGGAGAAGCCGTTGGCGCGGCCGGCCGAACTGGTCACCTCCGGCCTCCTGCTGGTGGCTGCCGTGCTCTCTTGGATCGCCTTCGTCCAGGTCGGCCTCGGCGAGCATCACGGCGCCTTCAAGGTCAACCTGCTGCCGTTCCTTCACACCGCCGGTCTCTCGGTCGACTGGGCGATCCGCGTCGACACGCTGACCGCCGTCATGCTGGTGGTGGTCAACACGGTCTCGGCGCTCGTCCACGTCTATTCGATCGGCTACATGAGCCACGATCCGGATCGGCCGCGCTTCTTCGCCTATTTGTCGTTGTTCACCTTCGCCATGCTGATGCTGGTGACCTCCGACAATCTGGTGCAGATGTTCTTCGGTTGGGAAGGCGTCGGTCTCGCCTCCTATCTGCTGATCGGCTTCTGGTTCCAGAAGCCCTCGGCGAACGCGGCGGCGATCAAGGCCTTCGTGGTCAACCGCGTCGGCGACTTCGGCTTCATCCTCGGCACCTTCGGCGTCTATTGGCTGTTCCAGACGGTCGACTACGACACGATCTTCGCCGCGGCGCCGTCGATGGCCGGCAAGACCATCACCTTCCTCGGCATGCAGGTCGACGCGGTGACGACGATCTGTCTGCTGCTCTTCCTCGGGGCGATGGGCAAGTCGGCGCAGTTCCTGCTGCACACCTGGCTTCCCGACGCGATGGAAGGCCCGACCCCGGTCTCCGCGCTGATCCATGCCGCGACCATGGTCACCGCCGGCGTCTTCATGGTGGCGCGTCTGTCGCCGCTGTTCGAGCTGTCGCCGACGGCGCTCACCATCGTCACCCTGGTCGGGGCGGTCACCGCCTTCTTCGCGGCGACGGTCGGTCTCGTCCAGAACGACATCAAGCGCGTCATCGCCTATTCGACCTGCTCGCAGCTCGGCTACATGTTCGTCGCGCTCGGCGTCGGCGCCTACGGTCCGGGCGTGTTCCACCTCTTCACGCACGCCTTCTTCAAGGCGCTGCTGTTCCTCGGCGCCGGCTCGGTGATCCATGCCGTCTCGGGTGAACAGGACATGCGCTCGATGGGTGGCCTCAAGGGGCACATCAAGCTCACCTACCTGATGATGATCGTCGGCACCCTGGCGCTGACCGGCGTCGGCATCCCGATGACCGAGTTCGGCTTCGCCGGCTACAACTCGAAGGACGCGATCATCGAGGCGGCCTATGTCGGCGACAACGCCGTCTCCGGTCTCGCCTTCGCGCTCCTCGTCATCGCCGCGCTGTTCACCTCGTTCTACTCCTGGCGTCTGATCTTCAAGACCTTCTGGGGCGCTCCGCGCGCCTCGAAGGAGGTGATGGATCACGTCCACGAGAGCCCGGCGGTGATGACGGTTCCGCTGATGGTGCTCGCCACCGGCGCGGTTCTGGCCGGCATGGTGTTCTCGGGTCTCTTCATCGGCCACGCCTATGGCGAGTTCTGGAAGGGCGCCGTCTTCACCGGAGCGAACAATCACGTGCTCGAGCACATGCATCACGTCCCGACGGCGGTGAAGTTCGCACCCTTCGTCGCGATGCTGACGGGCCTGATCGTCGCCTATGTCTTCTACGTGGTGAACCCGGCGCTGCCGGAGAAGCTCGCCGCCTCGCAGCAGGGCCTCTATCAGTTCCTGCTCAACAAGTGGTACTTCGACGAGCTCTACGACTTCCTGTTCGTCCGGCCCGCCAAGGCGATCGGCCGCTTCCTGTGGAAGGAGGGCGACGGGCGTATCATCGACGGCTTCGGCCCCGACGGCGTGTCGGCGCGGGTCGTCGCGATCACCGGCAAGGTCGTCGCGCTGCAGTCTGGCTATCTCTACCACTATGCCTTCGCCATGCTGATCGGTGTCGCGGCGCTGGTGACCTATGTGATGTTCGGGGGAGTTCGGTGATGGGCAACTGGCCGGTGCTCACGATCGTCACGTTCCTGCCCTTGGTCGGCGTCGCCTTCATGGCGCTGGTCCGTGGCGACGACGATCTGGCGAAGCGCAACGTCCGCGTGATCGCGCTTCTGACCACGGTGGTGACCTTCCTCGTCTCGCTCCTGATCTGGGCCCGGTTCGATCCCTCGAACCCGGGCTTCCAGCTCGAGGAGAAGTCGGGTTGGCTCGGCAACCTGTTCAGCTACCACATGGGCGTCGACGGCATCTCCGTCGCCTTCGTGCTGCTGACCACCTTCCTGATGCCCTTCTGCATCCTGGCCTCCTGGGACAGCGTGCAGAACCGCGTCAAGGAATACATGATCGCCTTCCTGGTGCTGGAAACGCTGATGATCGGCGTCTTCACCGCCCTCGATCTGATGCTGTTCTACGTCTTCTTCGAAGCCGGCCTCATCCCGATGTTCATCATCATCGGCGTGTGGGGTGGACCGCGTCGGGTCTATGCCTCCTTCAAGTTCTTCCTCTACACGCTGCTCGGATCGGTGCTGATGCTGATCGCGATGCTGGCGATGTATTTCGAGGCGGGAACCGCCGACATCCCGACGCTGCTCGCGCACGGCTTCCCGCTGCAGCTGCAGATCTGGGCCTGGATCGCCTTCTTCGCCTCGTTCGCGGTGAAGATGCCGATGTGGCCGGTGCACACCTGGCTTCCCGACGCGCACGTCGAGGCGCCGACGGCCGGCTCGGTGATCCTGGCGGGCATCCTCCTGAAGATGGGCGGCTACGGTTTCCTGCGCTTCTCGCTGCCGATGTTCCCGCTCGCTTCCGAGATGTTCGCGCCGTTCGTGTTCACGCTCTCGGTGGTGGCGATCATCTACACCTCGCTGGTGGCGCTGGCGCAGGAGGACATCAAGAAGCTGATCGCCTATTCGTCGATCGCCCACATGGGCTACGTCACCATGGGCATCTTCACGATGAATCAGGCGGGCGTGCAGGGCGCCATCTTCCAGATGGTCAGCCACGGCTTCGTCTCGGCCGCGCTCTTCCTCTGCGTCGGCGTGATCTACGACCGCATGCATACCCGTGAGATCGCGGCCTATGGTGGCCTCGTCAATCGGATGCCGTGGTACGGCGTCGCCTTCCTGCTGTTCACCATGGCCAACATCGGCCTGCCCGGCACCTCCGGCTTCGTCGGCGAGTTCCTCACCCTGCTCGGCGCCTACCGCGCCAACACCTGGGTGGCGTTCTTCGCGGCGACCGGCGTCATCCTGTCGGCGGCCTACGCGCTCTATCTGCTGGCGCGGGTGATGAACGGCAAGCTCGAGAAGCCGGCGCTCGCCGGGATCCTCGATCTCGACTGGCGCGAGCGCGCGGTCCTGTTCCCGCTGATCGCGGCGACGGTGTTCTACGGTGTCTATCCGGCGCCGATCCTGAACGCCTCGGAGGCTTCGGTGCAGGCGATGTTGACCAAGGTGACGGCCGCCATCGCGGCGTCGTCCAAGATCGCCCTGTTGGCGAACTGATGAGATCCCCGACCGGGCGTTCCGTCCGGTCGGGCTGGCGAATGAACGGTCGGACCGCGGCTCGGGGGTGAGACGCGGTCACGATCCCGACGACTGGGGCTGAGAGTCAGTGACCATGACACCCGATCTGTTGCCGGCGCTGCCGGAGATTGTCCTCGCGATCGGCGCGCTCGCGCTTCTCATGTTCGGCGTCTTCGCCGGGGAGAAGTCGACCGGCGCGGTCACGTGGGGTGCCGTCGGCCTCCTGGTCGTGACCCTGGTGCTGGTGATCGCCGGTCCGAAGGCGGCGTCGGGTTTCGGCGGCGGCTTCGTCGTCGATCCCTTCTCCTCCTTCATGAAGGTGCTGGCGCTGATCGGCTCGGGCGTGGCGGTGATCCTGTCGGCGCGGCCGGCGAAGACCGACGGCTACGCCCGGTTCGAATATCCGGTCCTGGTGGTGCTCGCGACCGTCGGCATGCTGCTGATGATCTCGGCGAACGACATGATCTCGCTCTATCTCGGCCTCGAGCTGCAGTCGCTGGCGCTCTACGTCGTCGCGGCGATGGATCGCGACAACGTCCGGTCGACCGAGGCGGGTCTGAAGTATTTCGTCCTCGGCGCGCTGTCCTCGGGCATGCTGCTCTACGGCGCCTCTCTGGTCTACGGCTTCACCGGCCACACCGGCTTCGCCGCGATCGGCGCGCAGCTCCAGGGCGCGCACGGACCCTCGCTCGGTGTCGTCTTCGGCCTCGTCTTCATCATGGCCGGTCTCGCCTTCAAGATTTCGGCGGTGCCGTTCCACATGTGGACGCCGGACGTCTACGAAGGCTCGCCGACGCCGGTCACCGCCTTTTTCGCGGCCGCTCCGAAGATCGCCGCCTTCGCGCTCATCGTTCGCGTCTGCGCCGAGCCCTTCGGTCCGGTCGGCCATTCCTGGCAGCAGATCGTCGCCTTCATCGCCATCGCCTCGATGGCGCTCGGCGCCTTCGCCGGTATCGGTCAGAGGAACATCAAGCGACTGATGGCCTATTCCTCGATCGGCCACATGGGCTATGCGCTGGTCGGCCTCGCCGCCGGCACGGTCGAGGGCGTCTCGGGTGTCGCGATCTATCTGGCGATCTACATGGTGACGACGCTCGGCGCCTTCGCGATGATCCTGGCGATGCGTCGCGACGGTCGTCCGGTCGAGGACATCGCCGATCTCGCCGGTCTCTCGCGGAACCGGCCGATCGCCGCCTTCGGTCTGGCCATGCTGATGTTCTCGCTCGCCGGCATCCCGCCGCTGGCCGGGTTCTTCGGCAAGCTGTACGTGTTCCAGGCGGCGGTCGCCGGTCACCTCTACGTGCTGGCGGTGCTCGGCGTGCTCGCCTCGGTGGTCGGCGCCTTCTACTACATCCGCATCGTCAAGGTGATCTACTTCGACGAGCCGGCGGGTGAGCTCGATCCGGCGTCGCTCGAGCAGAAGGTCGTCTTCGCGCTCGCCAGCGTCTTCGTGGTGATCTTCGTCGTCGCCGGCAACGGCCTCACCTCGGCCGCGACCGCCGCCGCCAAGTCTCTGTTCTGATGATCGAGACCCGTCTCGGCCGGGGGCGGCCCGTCCCCGCCGAGGGCGCGCCGTGGCGGGTGCTGCGCAAGATCGCCACCGCTTCGACCAACGTCGACGTGCTCGATCTGGCCCGTGCCGGGGATCCCGGCCGGGTCTGGGTCGTTTCCGAGCGGCAGGACGGCGGGCGCGCCCGGCGCGGTCGCAGCTGGACCTCGGAGCCGGGCAATCTCTACGCCTCGGCGCTGCTGATCGACCCCTGCGCGCCGTTTCATCTCCCCGAATTGCCCTTCGTCTCGGTGCTCGCCGCCGCCGACGCGGTCGCGCGGGCGAGCGGTCGCCGCGCGCCGGGGATCAAGTGGCCGAACGACCTGATGCTGTCGGGGCGCAAGCTCGCCGGTATCCTGCTCGAGACGACGCGCACCGAGGCGGGGCGCACCGCCGTCGCGGTCGGTATCGGCATCAACTGCCGCCACTATCCCTTCGGCACCGAGACGCCGGCGACGAGCCTCCTCGCGGAGGGGATCGACATGCCGCCGGAATTGCTCCTCGACGATCTCGTCGCCGCGTTCGCCGCGCGGTTGGCCGAGTGGGACGAGGGGCGGGGCTTCGCGGCGATCCGGGCGGCCTGGCTCGAGCGCGCGGTCCGGCTCGGTGAGCCGATCCGGGTGCGGCTCGTCGACGGCGAGGACGAGGGGCTCTTCGAGGCGATCGACGAGGCCGGCCATCTGATTCTCGCCCGCGCCGACGGGAGCCGGCGTAAGATTTCCGCGGGCGACGTGTTCTTCCCCGATTCCGGACGGACGTCCGAGGAGTGACGATGCGAAAGCGACCCAGCAAGGGTGACGAATTGGTGTTCCTGCCGCTCGGCGGCGTCGGCGAGATCGGGATGAATCTCGCGCTCTACGGTTTCGGTCCGGAGGACGATCGCCGCTGGCTGATGGTCGACTGCGGCATCACCTTCGCCTCCGAATTCGACGAACCCGGCGTCGATCTGATCTTCCCGGACATTCGCTTCATCGAGGAGGAGCGGAAGAGCCTCGCCGGCATCGTCATCACCCATGCGCACGAGGATCACTTCGGCGCGCTGCTTGAGCTGTGGCCGCGCCTCGAGGCGCCGCTCTACATGACGCCCTTCGCCGCCGGCCTGCTCGAGGCGAAGGCCGCCGCCGAGCCCGGCGCGCGCCAGATCCCGGTCACGCGCTTCACCGCCGGTGACCGCCTGACGATCGGCGATTTCGAGGTGGAGGCGATCTCGGTCGCCCATTCGATTCCCGAGGCGGTGAGCCTCGCGATCCGCACGTCGCTCGGCTGCGTCATCCACACCGGCGACTGGAAGGTCGATCCGACCCCGGTCACCGGCTGGGCGACGGATTTCGACCGTTTCCGCGCCCTCGGCGACGAGGGCGTGCGGGCGCTCGTCAACGATTCCACCAACGTGCTGCGCGACGGGTCGAGCCCTTCGGAGCGGGACGTCGCCGAGTCTCTCGCCGAAATCATCGCCAAGGCGCCGGCCCGCGTCGGGGTGACGACCTTCGCCTCGAACATCGGCCGCATCCGCGCGATCGCGGAAGCCGCGCAGAAGGCCGACCGCAACGTCGTGGTGATGGGGCGGGCGATGCGTCGGGCGATCGACGTCGCGCGCGAATGCGGGCTTCTCGACGGCTTGCCGGAGTTTCTCGACGATCAGGCCTATGGCTGGCTGCCGCGCGACAAGGTGGTGGCGCTCCTGACCGGGTCGCAGGGCGAGAGCCGGGCGGCGCTCGCCCGCATCGCCGCCGGGGATCACCGCCATGTGGCGATGTCGCCGGGCGACATGATGATCTTCTCCTCGCGGACGATTCCCGGCAACGAGAAGTCCGTCAACGCGATCATGAACGCGCTCGCCGCCAAGGGCGTCAAGATCGTCACCGATCGCGACGGCCTCGTCCACGTCTCCGGCCATCCCCGGCGCGGCGAGATGCGGATGCTCTACGAGGCGGTGCGGCCGCAGGTTTCGGTGCCGGTCCACGGCGAGGCGCTGCATCTCGCCGTCCATGCCGATTTCGCCCGCTCGCTCGGGGTGCCCGAGATCGGCCATGCGCTCAACGGGCGCATGCTGCGGCTGGCGCCGGGGCCGGTCGCCGAGGTCGACGAGGTCTTCACCGGCCGGCTCTTCCGCGACGGCTCGATCCTGACCACGCCGGACAAGTCCGGCGCCTCGGCTCGCCGCAAGGCCTCCTTCGCCGGCGTGATCACGGTGGCGCTGGTGATCGATGCCAAGGGCACGGCGCTGGCGGACCCGGCGATCGTGCTGATCGGCATTCCCGAGGAGGACGCGCGCGGCAAGCTCTTCCGCGACACCGTCGAGGTCGCCGCCTCCGCCACGCTCGACGGGCTGCCGCGGCCGAAGCGCAAGGATACCGCCGTCGTCGCCGACGCGGTCAAGCGCGCGGTGCGCGGCGCCGTCAACGAGCGCTGGGGCAAGAAGCCGATCGTCGAGGTGACGGTCACGGTCGTCTGAGACCGATCGCCGAAAGCGGCATGGACGCGCGCGCGGCGGGCGTCTAATGCAGGATCGAAACGACTGACTGAGATGGAGAAGACGAGATGATCGGACGGCTCAATCACGTGGCGATCGCGGTGAAGGATCTGGCGGCGGCGACCGCGGTCTATCGCGACGTCCTCGGCGCCGAGGTGTCGGAACCGCTGCCGCAGCCGGCGCACGGCGTCACCGTCGTCTTCGTGCAACTCCCCAACACCAAGATCGAGCTGCTGGAGCCGCTCGGCGAGGCCTCCTCGATCGCCAATTTCGTCGAGAAGAACCCGGGCGGCGCGATCCATCACGTCTGCTACGAGGTCGAGGACATCATCGCCGCCCGCGACAAGCTGAAGGCGCAAGGCGCCCGCGTCCTCGGCAACGGCGAGCCGAAGATCGGCGCGCACGGAAAGCCGGTGCTGTTCCTCCACCCGAAAGACTTCTGCGGCACCCTGGTCGAGATCGAGCAGGTCTGATCGCGTTTCCCTCGCGCGCGGCCGCCGCCGGCTCGACCGGGCGGCGGCTTCGTCGTATCGTCGCGGGCGAGACCCGAGGGGAGGGACCATGCGGATCGGGACGGCCGTCGCCATCTATTTCGTGATCTGGTGGATCGTCCTCTTCGCGGTTCTGCCGTTGAAGGTGCGCACGCAGGGCGAGGCGGGAGAGGTCGTGCCGGGCACGCCCGCCTCGGCGCCGGCGCAGCCGGAGTTGCTCCTCAAGGCCGGGCTCACGACGGTGCTCGCCGGCATCGTCTTCGCGCTCTTTTGGGCGCTGATGCATTCCGGGATCGGCCTCGACGACATCCCGTTCCTGCCGAAATTCTCCGGCGCGGTGTGACCGATCGACGGGATTGATCGATCGGGTCGCCGAAATTCATCGTCGGCGGCCTCCCTGGAGCGAGACGAAGCTGCGATAGTGCGCGCCTTCGTCTCGCGAGGGTCCGCATGAATCAGATCGTCCCCGTCCGCACCGCGCGCACCACCTGTCCGCACGATTGTCCGTCGACCTGCAGCCTCGAGGTGGAGCTCCTCGACGAGCGCACCATCGGGCGGGTGCGCGGCTCGACCGAGAACAGCTATACGGCCGGCGTGATCTGCGCCAAGGTCGCGCGCTATGCCGAACGTGTCCATTCGCCGAACCGGCTGACGAAGCCGCTTCTGCGCACCGGCCCCAAGGGCTCCGGGCAGTTCCGCGAGATCTCCTGGGACGAGGCGCTCGACCGGATCGCGGCCGAATTCCTGAAGGCGGAGGCCGCGCACGGGCCCGAGAGCGTCTGGCCCTATTACTACGCCGGCACGATGGGGCAAGTGCAGCGCGACGGCATCAACCGGCTGCGTCACGCCAAGAAATATTCCGAGGAATACGGCACGATCTGCACCGCGCTCGCCTGGCCCGGCTGGATCGCCGGTCACGGCCGCCTGACCGGCGCCGATCCGCGCGAGATGGCGAAGTCGGATCTCGTGGTGATCTGGGGCACCAATGCGGTCGCGACCCAGGTCAACGTCATGACCCACGCGACCCGCGCCCGCAAGGAACGCGGCGCGCGCATCGCCGTCGTCGACGTCTACCGCACCCCGACCATGGAACAGGCGGACATCGCGCTCGTCGTGCGCCCCGGCACCGACGCGGCGCTCGCCTGCGCAGTGATGCACGTGCTCTTCCGCGAGGGCTGGGCCGACCGGCCCTATCTCGAGCGTTACACCGACGTGCCGGCCGAGCTCGAGGCCCATCTCGCCGAGCGGACGCCGGAGTGGGCGTCGGCGATCTGCGGCGTCTCGGTCGGCGAGATCGAGGCCTTCGCGCGGGCGATCGGCACCACGCCGAAGACCTTCTTCCGCCTCGGCTACGGCTTCTCGCGCCAGCGGAACGGGACGGTGGCGATGCATGCGGCGAGCTGCATTCCGGTCGTCGCCGGTTCTTGGCGCCACGAGGGCGGCGGCGCCTTCCACAACAACGGCGCGATCTTTCGGATCGACAAATCGCTGGTGGAGGGGCGCGATCTGCGCGATCCGAGCGTGCGCCGGCTCGACCAGAGCCGGATCGGCGCGATTCTCACCGGCGACGCGACGGCGCTGAAGGGCGGGCCGCCGGTCACGGCGATGTTGATCCAGAACACGAATCCGATGTCGGTCGCCCCGGATCAGGAGAAGGTCCGGGCCGGCTTCGCGCGAGAGGATCTCTTCGTCGCCGTCCACGAGCAGTTCATGACCGACACGGCGAAGATGGCCGACGTGGTGCTGCCGGCGACGACCTTCCTCGAGCACGACGATCTCTATCGCGGCGGTGGCAACCAGTATCTCCTGGTCGGGCCGAAACTGATCGAGCCGCCGGGCGAGGCGCGGGAGAATCACCGGGTGATCTGCGATCTGGCGAAGAGGCTCGGCGTCTCTCATCCCGGCTTCGAGATGAGCGCGCGTGAGCACGTCGACTGGATGCTGCGCCGGGGCGGTTACGGCACCTTCGAGGATCTGAAGGACCGGCCGCTGGTCGATTGCCAGCCGCCGTTCGAACATGCCCATTTCCTCGATGGCTTCGGCTATGCGGACGGGCGCTTCCGCTTCGCCCCGGACTGGACGAGCGTCGCCGCCGAGAACGACGGGCCGATGGGGCCGTGGCGGTCGATGCCGCGCCTGCCCGACCAATGGGACGTGTTGGAGGCGGTGGACGCCGACCATCCGTTCCGCTTGGTCACGCCGCCGGCTCGCAATTTCCTCAACTCGAGCTTCACCGAGACCGCGACCTCGCAGGCGCGGGAGAAGGGGCCGCGCGCCAAGGTGCATCCGGACGATCTCGCCCGTCTCGGCCTCGCCGACGGCGATCCGGTGCGGCTCGTCAACGCGCGCGGCGCGGTGCGGCTCCTCGCCGAGGCCTTCCCGGGCCTGCTCCCGGGCGTGGTGGTGGTCGAGGGGATCCATCCGAACTCCGCCCATCCCGACGGGCGCGGCATCAACACGCTCACCGGCGACGATCAGCCCGCGCCCTATGGTGGCGTGGCCTTCCACGACACCCGGGTTCGCGTCGAGCGGTGGAATCCTGTCGACGTGTCACCCGTCTGCACTTGAGGGGCGGCGAGGGACGGGCTATCCGAAGCGAATTCCCGAAGACCTCGACGGCTTTCGTCGCAGGATTCTCCCTTTCCTCGGAGACACCTCCATGGTTCGCGCCGTCGCATCCCTCCGCGCCGCTTCTCTCGCCGTTCTCGCGCTGGCGACGGCGGTCGGTCCCGCCCTCGCCGCGGAATCGATTCCGCAGGCCAAGGTCTCGCGCGAGTTGGTCCGCCGCGTCCTGCTCGATGCCTGCGTCTATCAGGAATCGGCCAAGGAAGAGCCGGACGCCGCCAAGGGCGCCAAGCCCGACGCTCGTTCCGCCAAACAGCAGAAGATCGTCGACGCCTGCCAGTGCGCCTCCACCAAGGCGATCAAGCCGGCCCAGGACGAGGAGATCGCCAAGGTCGAGGAGACCCGTCAGGTGCCGGACGGCTGGTACGCCGCCACCACCGAGGCCTACACCACCTGCCACCGTTGATCAGGGCTCACCGCTGCGGCTGGCCGAACCCGGCCGGCGGCGGCGGCGCGTAGGGTGGGGCGCCGCGCCAGCTGTTGCCGCCCCAGCCGAAGGGCATGAAAGTGTTCATCGCCCCCATCGCCGGGCCGAAGCTGCGGTCGAGGTTGGCGGTGGAATGCTGGATCAGGCCGACACTGCCGGCCATGTGGCCGACCGAGGCGTTCATCGCGCCGACGCTGTCGTTCATGACGGCGATCTTGTCGCCCATCCGCCCGATCGCCACGCGCATCGCGTCGACATTGGCGCCGATCGTCTCCATCGACCCGCGCATCGCCACCATTTCGTCGGCCATCCGTACCGTCTGCTCGACCATGCGATGGCTGTCGCGGGTGAGCTGATAGATCAGGAAGAAGCCGTAGATCGCCATCAGCACCGATCCGGCCATGAGACCGAAGACGATCAGCTTCAGCGAATGGACGGCGGCGACCGCCTTGTCGAGATAGGCGACGTATTCGGGCGGGCGATAGTCGGGGCGGGTGTAGATCTGCGCCGGATAGTCGTTCTCGAGCGCGGGCTTGCGGGGTGGTTCCATCACGAAGCCTCGGCTCGGGGGGACATCGGGGGGAAGACGGCGCGGTCGGAGAGGATCGCGCCGGCGAGCGCCTCGAATTCGGCGCTGGCCTTGGAGGCGGCGTCGAGTTCGAACACGGCGCGGCCCTCGCTCAGCGAGCGGCAGAAGGCGACGCGCCGCGTCAGGCTGGTCGGCAGCAGCGCGGTCGATCGCCGCATCCGGGCGAGGAGGGTGAGGGCTGCCAGGGCCTCGCGGGTCTCGCGACCGACCTCGCCGGGATCGGCCCGGTTGAGGACCATCCGCACCGCGCAATGATCGGGGCGACCGCCGTCGACCGCCTCCAGATGGCGCTCGGTCGCCCAGACGTCGGCCTGACCGGGCAAGACCGGCACCAGCACCAGATCGGCCCGGGCGATCGCCGCCGCCATGCCGTCGCGGTCGGCGGCGCCGACGTCGACGACGGTCCAGGCGCCGGTCCGCGCCGGGACCTCGTCGAGACGGTCGCTCGGGATCGGCAGATCCGGCGCGATCTCCATCTCCCGCCGCACCGCCACCAGATCGGTCAGGGTCTTCTGCGGATCGAGATCGACCAGCGCCGGTCGGGCGCCGTGGCGGGCGAGCCAGGCGGCGAGGTTGAAGGCGATCGTGCTCTTGCCCGAACCGCCCTTGAGATTGGCGACCACGACGAAGCCGCCGCCGGGTGGAAGGGCGGCGGCCTTGCGCTTGGCGCGCTTTCCGGGCTTCTTGGCCTTGCTCATGGGGTGCCCGGGGTCCTGGCGAGACGTCGGACGAGATCGTCGGCGAGGGCGGCATCGCCCGCGCGGATCGGCGCCGTGAGCGCCTCTGCCTCCGCCTTGCGTCCCTGCGCGATCAGGGCGACGGCGGCGCGGTGATAGCTCGCGGCGGCGTCGGCGTGCCGGCCGTTGGCCCACAGGACGTTGCCCAATTCGCCGGCGGCGGTCGCGTCGTTCGGTCGGTCGACCAGGAGATCCTCGTAGGCGCGGATCGCGCCGGCGACGTCACCGCGCGCATAGGCGGCGCGGGCGTCGGCGAGCGCATCGGTCTCGGCCGGCGCCACCGTGGCTGCGCTCGGCGCCGGTTTCGCGGGCATGGTGGGGGACGCGACCACGGGCGCCGGGGCGCTCGGTGTCGGGACCACGGCTGGCGCCGGTTTCGCCGCCGGGTCGCGCGCGGGCGCGGGTGGCGACGGCTTGAAGCCGGCGGGCGAGAAGGTCTCCTCCGCCCAGGCCCACAGTGCCACCGCGCCGTCACGGGTCGAGGCGACGCCCTCGTCGATCCAGCGCGAGGCGCCGCCCAGATGCGGCGCGGCCCAGACGCCGAGCCCGAAGAAGATCACGGCATAGAACAGTCGTGTGAAGATGCGCGCGAGCATCGGCTTTCCCCGTCGATCGAATGAGGATCGACACGGCGGCCGGCGGATGCCTCTCCGTCCGCCGCCGTGCCGCGATCGTCACCAGCCCCGCCACGGGCCGCCGCCCCAGGGCGAGCCACCCCAGGGGCTTCCTCCCCATGGGGTCCCGCCCCAAGGCGTGCCGCCCCAAGGGCTTCCCCCCCAGGGGGATCCGCCCCAAGGCGAGCCGATGCCGTTGCCGAGGCCGTTGCCCCAGCCGGACAGATCGGTGGAGAAGCTCAGGTTGCCGCGCCCGAGCCCCGATCCCCAGGGATTGAACCCGAGGCCCGGATAGCCGAGACCGGGATAACCGATACCCGGGTAGCCGAACCCGGGCGCGCCATATCCCGGCACGCCCCAAGGACCACCCCCCCACGGGCCGCCGCCCCAGGGGCTTCCGCCCCACCACTGCGCCTCGGCGGTCGCCGGGACGAGCAGCGCGGTCGCCACGGCGGCGGTCGCCAGAAGTCTTCCGATGCCCTTCATCTCAACGTCTCCTCAGCCGGGTGAGCCCTCGCTCCGGCCGCGCGGGCCGAAGCGAGGTTCCGCGACGTCGATCGCGCCGCGCGGCGAGCGGCCGGGTGAGGCCCGGACGCCGCCGCGAGGGGCGCGATCACCAGCCCCAACCGGGTCCGCCCCAGCCGGGTCCGCCGCCGTTCCAGCCGGGCATGCCCCAGCCGTTGCCGGAGGTGTTGGCATCGCCGCCGAAGGAGAAGTTGCCGCGCATGTTGCCGGTGCCCTGGCCGTACCCCTGGCCGTACCCCTGGCCATAGCCGCGGCCGTAGCCGTAATAGGGATGGCCGTAGGGGCCGTAGCCGTAGCCCGGGTAGCCGTAACCGTAGCCGGGGCCGTAGCCCGGATAGCCGCCATAGTAGGGCGGGGGCGGCGGCGGCGGGGGCGGCGGGGCCCAGCCCTGAGGCGCGGCCGGAGCGGCGGTCTTGCCGTCGGCGGCGGGAGCCGGCGGGGCGGGCTGGGCCCACGGCGGCGGAGCGCCCCAATAGCCGGGCATCGGCGGCTGGGTCGGGGCCTGAGCCGCCGGCTGCCCATAGGGACCGGCCGGGGGCGCGGCGGGGGTCTCGGCCGCGAAGGCGGCGCCGGCGGTGCCACCGAGCAGCATTGCGAAGGCGATGATCTCGAGTTTACGCATGTTTTTTTCCTCTCAGGCCTCCCGATGAGGCAGTCCGCGAGCGCGGCTACCAGGCGGGTGAACGCACGCCGGAACGCGCGCGCCACCAGTTCCATGTCTGGGCATTGGTCCAGCCGGAGAGCGGCGTGGACCACGGCACGAACATGAAAGGCGTACTCAGACCCCAGGGGTTGTAGGGGTCGGTGGTGGAGTTGATCTGGCCGAAGGTGCCCATCTGGAGCGCGCCGTTCGGCAGCGATCCGTCGCGGGTCATCGGCAGAAGAGCTTCGGGGGGGACCGACCAGGCCGGCGGCGCCGAGGCCGCGCCCGGCGCGTCGTAGGCGGCGGGCGGGCGGCCCTCCATCCCGAGTGCAGTTCCGATCTGCCGGCCCATCGGATCGGCGACCGGCAGGCACGGCGGGCAGGGGCCGTAGGCGGCGCCGGGCGCATGGGCGGGGCCGGGCGCGTAGGCGGCGCCGGAGCCGGGGACGGTCGCGGTGGACGGGCCCGGTCCTCGTCCGAGCTCGCCCCAGGTCGCGGCTGCAGTCGGCGCGGTCGTGGCCGGGGCCACGGCGCAGAGGACGAGAAGGATCGCGGCTCTCATGGCTCGTTCCCTTCGGGTTCGGGGGTGGCCTTCAGGCGAATGCCGCGCGGTTCGGCCACCTTCTTCGGCGCGCGCTTGCGCGGGGTGGCGGCGCGGCGCGGCTTCGCGGAGGCCACCGGCGCTTCGACGGGCGCGGCGATCGCGATCGGCGTTGGCGCGGGTTCGGGCGGCGGCGTCTCGGTCGCGGCCGGGGCGTTCACCGCGCGGCGGACGAGGCGGGGCGGACGGGGGGGCGACGCCTCGACGAACGGGGCGGGCGTCTGCGGCGCGGGAGCCTCCACAGGGGGTGGGATCGGCGTCGGCACGGGCGCGGTCTCGGTCGGCTCGACACGGCGGACGAGGCGCGGCGGGCGGGTGCTCGCGGGCGCGGCCGGGGGCGCCTCCGGCGTGGCCGGGGTGGTCGGCGCGGCGGGCTCGGGCGTTTCGCCGCGACGGGCGAGGCGGGCCGGGCGGCCGGCGGGCGGAGGCGCGTCCGGGGACGGCGCGACGGCCGGGGATGGCGCGGGCGGAGGCGGCGGCGGCGGAGCGGCCGTGCTCTCCTCGCCGCGACGGGCCAACCGGGCCGGACGCGAGCTCGGCGCGGCGCCCTCGGCCGGCGGGGCGGCCGGTGACGGGGTGGGCGTCGGGCCTTCCGGTGGGGGCGGCGGAGACGGAGCGGATCCGCCGTCGTCCGAGGGGCCGGTCTCGCGGGCCTTGAAATAGGTGCGCGATGAGAGGCAGCCGAGCGGGATCACCACCAGCGTCAGGAAGGTCGCGACCAGCGAGCCGAACAGGAGCGACACCGCCATGCCCTGGAAGATCGGGTCCGACAGCAGCACCATGGAGCCGATCACCAGCGCCAGCGCGGTGATCAGGATCGGCCGGAGACGCACCCGGCCGGCCATGACGATGGCGTCGCGCACGCTCCAGCCCTCGCCGACCTTCGATCGCGCGAATTCGACCAAGAGGATCGAATTGCGCACGATGATGCCGGCGAGCGCGATGAAGCCGATCATCGAGGTGGCGGTGAAGTCCGCCCCGAGCAGCCAATGGCCGGGGACGATGCCGATCAGCGTCAAGGGGATCGGCGCCATCACCACGAGCGGCAGCAGGAACGAGCGGAACTCGGCGACCACCAGGATGTAGATCAGCACCAGCGCCGCGCCGAAGGCGATCCCCATGTCGCGGAAGGTGACGTAGGTGACCTCCCATTCGCCGTCCCACTTGAAGCTCGAGACCGAGGTGTCGGCGGGGCGACCGAAGTAGCTGCCGGAGATGGTCAGCCCGTCGGGCGTGACGTAGTCCTTCAGCGCCGCGTCGATCGCCATCATCCCGTAGAGGGGCGCGCCGAGGTGGCCGATCACGTCGGCGGTGACGTATTCGAGCGGACGCAGGTCCTTGTGCCAGATCGGCGGCGCCACCGGGCGGCGCAGGAAGCGACCGAGTTCGCCGAGCGGCACCGAGACGCCGGCCTGATTGCGGATCGGCAGCACCAGGAGATTGCCGAGATTGACCCGGGTCGAGAGCGGCACCTGTAGGACGATGACGGTCTGCTCGAGCTCCATGCCGCCGGCGAGCGGGCCGACCTCGAAGCCGCCGGTCGCCATCTTCAATTCGCGATTGACGTCCTCGACCGAGACCCCGTAGAGGCCGGCCTTCATCCGATCGACCTCGAACTGGATGTCGTCGTGGGGGGCTTCCAGATAGGTGCCGACGTCGGCGACGTTCGGCGTCTTCTTCAGGATCGCCATGATGTCGGCGGCGACCTTGCGGCGGATCTCCGGCGTCGGCCCGTAGAGTTCGACGACGACGGGGGCGAGGACCGGCGGGCCGGGAGGCGCCTCGGCGATGGTCAGCCGCGCGCCGACGCTCGCCGCGATCGGCGTCAGCGTCTCGCGCACCTCGGCGGCGATCTCGTGGCTCGAGCGATGGCGCTGCTTCTTGTCGAGCAGTTGGACGGCGATGTCGCCCTGCCACGGCTGGGCGCGCAGGAAATAGTGGCGCACGAGGCCGTTGAAGTTGAAGGGCGAGGAGGTTCCGACATAGGTCTGGAACGCCGCCACTTCCGGCACCGCCTTCAGCTCGGTGCCGAGCCGGTGGGCGAGATTGGCGGTGACGAAGAGGTCGGTCCCCTCCGGCATGTCGATGACGACCTGCATCTCCGACTTGTTGTCGTAGGGCAGCATCTTGAACGGCACCGCCTCGACGACGAAGAGCGCCACCGCTCCGAGCATCGCCACGACGATCAGGATCAGCGTGATCAGGCCGAGGGGGCGGGAATCCATGATCGGGTCGATCAGGCCGCCGTACCATTTGGCGATCACTTCGGATTGGCGATGCTCGCGCGCCGCCGCCCGCTCGAGATCGGCCATCTTCGGCTTCACGCGCGCGGCGAGCCACGGCACGAAGACGAAGGCGGCGATCAGCGAGAAGATCATCGCCGCCGACGACAGAACCGGGATGGGCAGCATGTAGGGGCCCATCATGTCGGAGACGAAGCCCATCGGGAGCAGCGCCGCCACCACCGTGAAGGTGGCGAGGATGGTCGGATTGCCGACCTCGTCGACCGCCTCGACGGTCAGGTCGTCGGAGGTCTCGCCGTGGGCGAGCCAGCGCCGGTAGACGTTCTCCACCACCACGATCGCGTCATCGACGAGAATGCCGATGGCGAAGACCAGCGCGAACATCGACACGCGGTTGATCGTGAACTTCAACACATAGGCGACCGCGAGCGACATCAGGAGCACGGCGGGAATGGTGATCAGCACGATCACCGCCGGCCGCGAGCCCATGGTGAGGAAGGCGAGTACGGTCACCAGCGCCGAGACGATGAAGAGCTTGAAGATCAGGCCCGACACCTTGTCGTGGGCGGTGGCGCCGTAGTCGCGCGAGAGCGTCACCGTGACCTCGGACGGGATCAGGGTGCCGCGCAGGGTGGCGAGCTCGGCGTTGAGCCGCTCGGCCACCTCGACGCCGTTGGTGCCGCGCTTCTTGGCGACCGCGACCGTCACCGCCGGGCGGGTGAGGAAGCCGCCGTCCGGCTGGCGGACGCTGTCGTCGACCACGGTCTTGGTCTCGCGCTCGCCCTGCTGGATCGTGGCGACGTCGCGCAGGAAGATCGGGCGGCCGTTCACCACGGACACGACGAGGTCGGCGATATCGCCGCCGTGGGCGAGGAAGTCGCCGGTATAGACGTCGAACCAACGGTTGCCGTCGATCACGTCGCCGGCCGGCATCCGCTGATTGGCGGCGGCGACGACCTTGGCCACCTGGCCCATGGTGAGGCCGTGGGTCGCGAGCCGCGAGGGATCGATCTCGATGCGGACCTGTTCCGGGCTGCCGCCGACGACGAAGCTCTGGCCGGTGTCGGCGAGCGACTTGAAGCGCTGGGCGACGTCGAGGCCGAGCTTGCGCAACTGCACCAGATCGAGCGCCGCCGACGACAGGGTCACGGTCACGACCGGCACGTCGTCGATGCTCTTGGGCTTCACCAGGGGCGGCATCACGCCCTTGGGGATCAGGTCCATGTGGCTGTAGAGCTTGTCGTAGAGCTTGACGAGCGAGGGTTCCATCTGCTCGCCGACGTCGAAGCGCACCGTCACCATCGACAGGCCCTCGCGGGACATCGAATAGACGTGCTTGACCCCCGACAGTTCCGACATCAGCCGTTCGAGCGGCTCGGAGATGAGATTGGCGACTTCCGGGGCGGTGGCGCCGGGATAGGCGACGAAGATGTCGACCATCGGCACCGAGATCTGCGGATCCTCCTCGCGCGGCGTCACCAGCATGCCGAGCAGGCCGATCAGGAAGAAGGCCGCGAGCAGCAGGGGCGTCAGCGGGCTCTCGATGAAGGCGCGCGCGGTGCGGCCGGCGATGCCGATCGCGTGGTGGTGACGCGGCGCCGACGGGGAGGGGTGGGGCGACGACATCGGGCCCTCCCTCACGGCCGCCCGGCGAAGATCGTGTCGCCGGACTTGAGGTTGGGCGCGGGTTCGGCGACGACGCGTTCGCCGATGGCGAGGCCGGAGAGCACCGCGACGCGGTCGCCGGTGACGTCGCCGAGGCGGACGATGCGCATCTCGACCCGGCCACGGCCGTCGACCACGAAGGCGAGCGGCTGGCTGCCGCGCCGGGCGATCGCCGAAACCGGCACCGCCGGCGCCGAGGCGGAGGGGCCGTTGCCGGAGGCCTGGGCGATCCAGGCGAGGGCGTACATGCCGGGCGCGGCGGGTGCGCCCTCGGGCAGCGCCAGCTTGACCGAGACGGTGCGTTGCGCGGGGTCGGCGGTCGGGAAGATCTGCGCCACGGGGGCCCAGAGATTGGTCGCGCCGAGCGTCACCGGCACCTGATCGCCGACCACGAGCTGGCCGACCAGATTGGTCGGCACCTCGAGCCGGACGTCGAGACGGTCGACGTCGGCGACGTCGGCGAGCGGCTGGCCGGGCTGGACCACGTCGCCGACGCGGACGTGACGGCGGATCAGGACCCCGGCGCGCGGGGTGATCGCGCGGCGATCGCGCAGGCGTTGATCGAGCCCGTCGAGGCGCGACTGCGCGGCGATCAGGCCGGCCATCTGGCGCTCGTAGTCGGCGCGGGCGGCATTGATCGCGGGCCAGTTCTTCTGAGCCTGCGCCTGGGTCTGGAGCGGCGAGGCACCGCCGGCGAAACCGGGGAACATGGAACCCATCAGCCCCTGCGCCATGTTGTAGAAGGGCGTGAACATCCGCTCGTAGGCGTCCATCGCCGGACCGCCCATGGGGGCGGTGCGTTGGCCGTGGAGCGCGTGCCAGAGCTGGGTCTGGGCGTTCTGGCTCGCCGCCATGTCGCCGGCGAGCGCGGCCCAGGCGGCGCGGTATTCCGGCGCAAGGCCGTCGTCGTCGAGGGCGACCACGATCTGGCCGGCGCCGATCCGCTCGCCCTCCTGCGCCGCCACGAAGGTGACGCGCCCCGGAGCCTGCGCCGTCAGCCGGACGGTGTCGCGCGGCTCCACCGTGCCGCCGAGCTTCAGGCGCGCCGCGGCCGGCATGCGCGAGACCTCCACCAGCGGCACGGCCGGAACCGCCGCGTAGAGGCCGGTGTCGCGCGCGCGTCCGCCGTCGCCGGTGGGGCGTGGCGCGGCATGGTCGCCGAGCCAGGCCACGACCGCGCCACCGATGACCGCGGCGGCGAGAAAGCCCGCGAAGTTGAGAAGCTTGGACGACATGACGATCGAACCCCCGGGACGGCCGACTTCAGCTGCGAGCGACGGTGCCCATCACCGAGAAGCTCTTGATGAAGGGGCCGGCCATGGCGGGGTTCTTGATCATGGCGCCGTAGTCGCCGACTTTGAATTTCAGTTTGCCGGTGGTGTAGGCGAGGCCGAGGGCCATCATGCCGAGGCCGCCCTTGCACCATTTCTCCCAATCGGCGGCGGAGGCGCGCAGGTCCCAGTTGAGGGCCTCGCCGGCATAGGCGCCGGCGCCGGTGACGTAGCCGTTCTCGACCTTGATCGCGCCACGGGGCGTCTCCTCGCCGTCGAAGCCGTAACCGATGACGGAGGTGAAGCCGATCTTGGCGAGCGCGTCGCCGAGCGCCGGCTCGTCGTTCCAGGCGTTGCCGAAATCCACCATCCAATCGTCCGAAAACAGGGCAGGCATGTCGATCCCCCGATCGTTGCTCATGTGTTTCGTCGGCTCGACGGCGGGGCCGCGCGAGCGGTCCGCCGTCACACGAAGAGATTGATGTCGCCGTGAAGGGATTCCTCGAGGTAGGAGGCGGCGCCGCCGAGGGTGACGCCGTCGATCAGATCCGTCGGCTTCAGCTCGAACAGATCCATGGTCATCTGGCAGGCGATCAGCTTGGCGCCGGCCTCGACGGTCAGCGCCCTGAGCTCGCCGAGGTCGGCGACGCGGGTCTTCGCGAACATCCGCTTCATGTGATCGCCGATCTCGCCCTCGAAGCCGGGCAGGGCCGAGAGGAGGTTGATCGGCCGAAATCGAAGCCCGCCGACGGGCAGGCGAAACGCCGGGTTGCCCAGCGCCGAAACCCCGGCATCGAGCCGCCGACGCAGCAGGGAGAGACCGTAGAAGGTGAAGAACATCGTCACCTCGACCCCCATCGCCGCGCCCATCGTGGCGAGAATGAACGGGGGATAGGCGGCATCGAGCGCGCCCTTCGAGACGATGATCGTCATTCGCCGCGATTGCTCGCGGCGTTGCTCCTCCATGATCGTCTTCCTCCAAACTCGACGGCGCGGATCTTATGTCGGAAGTCGACGCCAAGATATTAGTTTATCATTCATTAGTAATCGAAACTATGCAAATCGGTTTAAGGGACGTCAAGACCTAAAATATAAATCTCGGAAATATATAGATGATCTGAAAGATTCGGAATATCAGAAATGTATTCTGGTGTTGTTTGTCATTTCAGATGAAAAAACGAGAATTTCAGTCATCTAACGTCTGCGCTCGTAACGGGGTTCGGCCCGGTGATGCGGTCGAAGCGACAGCATTCGATGCGACACGCAGAAGGTGAATTCGAAAGATCGCATGCGCGATCCTCGACAATGACGTTACGGAAGAAGGGATCTCTCCGAGGATGGCGGCGATACTGGCGCCCTCGGGCGTCATATCGTGACGCCGCCGGGTCAGGTCGAGCGCCGGAGCGCCTCGCCGACCCGCGCGGCACGCGCCGCGCCGCGCCGTTCGCCGCCGCGCGCGCCGGTGGCGCCGCCGCTCGGGCGGGTGCGCCAGCCGGTTCCGGTGACGATCACCGTGCGCTGGCCGCGAAAATCGGTCTCCGAGACGATCACGCCGCGCTCGGCCATGTAGGAGAGGAGCCAGCGCCCGCGCGAGGGCGAATGGCTGCCGTAGGCGCGCGCGAGCACGTCGTCGGAGGGGCAGGCCTCGCCCTCGCGGGCGGCGCGCGCCACCATCAGGAAGACGCCCTGCATCTCCTCCGGCAGGTCCTCGGCGGTGGCGAGCACCGCGCTCCAGGCCTCGTCGCCGTCGTTGGTGCCGACGCCTGCGCGGGCGAGGGCGAGGCGGCGGCGGAAGCTCGGCATGTCCTGCGCCACCTCGCCGAGCCGGCGCAGACGGCAATGGAAGGCGAAGTCCTGATAGATCACCGGCACCGGGCGGAACGCCGCCTCCGGCTCCGACAGGATCTCGGCGAAGATCTCGTCGAGGGCGCGCTCCAGCTCCTCCGGCGGCAGGCGAGGCGTCTCCTCCGCCGCCTCCGGCTCGGCCTGGGGGCGGGCCGCCGCGACCTGCGCCAGGAGCTCGGTGGTGCCGAGCTTGGGCGCGCGCGGGGCCGGCGCCGGCCGCAACGCCAGTTCCTCGGCCGGGACGGGGGCGAAGATCAGATCCTCGAGCGCGGCGCGGCCCATCTCCGGCAGCGGCATCAGCTCGGGCCGTCCGGAGCGGCCGCGAGTCGCGACCGTGCCGATCCGGACCGGGGTCGGCCGGCGGAAGAGGGCGGGGCCGAGCGCCACGAACTGGCCGGGCACGAGATCGCGGAAGGCCTCGGCCTGGCGGCGCTCCATGCCGAGGAGATCGGCGGCGCGGGCCATGTCGATGTCGAGGAAGGTGCGGCCCATCAGGAAGTTGGAGGCTTCCGCCGCCACGTTCTTGGCGAGCTTGGCGAGGCGCTGGGTGGCGATGATGCCGGCGAGGCCGCGTTTGCGGCCACGGCACATCAGGTTGGTCATCGCCTGGAGCGAGGTCTTGCGGGCCTCGTCGGAGACCTCGCCGGCGATCGCGGGGGCGAAGAGCTGCGCCTCGTCGACCGCCACCAACATCGGATACCAATGGTCGCGATCGGCGTCGAAGAGCCCGTTGAGGAAGGCCGCCGCCGCGCGCATCTGGTCTTCCGCGTCGAGGCCCTCGAGGTCGAGCACCACCGAGGCGCGGTGACGGCGGATGCGATCGGCGATGCGGGAGAGTTCGGCGGGCGAGCGCTCGGCGTCGACGACGACGTGGCCGAAGCCTTCCGCGAGGGTGACGAAGTCGCCTTCCGGGTCGACGATCACCTGCTGGACGTGCGGCGCCGACTGCTCCAGGAGACGGCGCAGCAGATGCGACTTGCCGGAGCCGGAATTGCCCTGGACGAGGAGGCGGGTGGAGAGCAGCTCCTCGAGATCGAGGCTCGCCGCCTCGTTCGTCGATGTGGTGCCCAGATCGATTCCGATCTTCATGCCGCGCTCGCGCTTCCCGCCTTCGAAGGCGGCGACCCTATCATGCCGCGCCGCGAGAACGATCCGTTTCGGGACGCCTCTCCACAGGCAATGCGCGGCCGGACGGGGAGGGGACGCGGAGTGGGGCCGGTCAGTCCTCGCCCGGCCGATCCGGAACGCCGGGGATCCTCGGCAGGAATTCGAGTCCCCGGCTGGTCACGAAGTCGACCAGTGCCCGCGTCGCCGGCATCGGCCGCTTGCGGGCGAGCCGCACCACGTACCAGCGCCGCCACAAGGGCAGGCCCTCGACGTCGATCAGGGCGAGGCGCTCGTCCTCGAGTTCGGCCGCCACCGTGTGCGCGGAGATGAAGGTGAGGCCGAGGCCGGCGATCACCGCCTGTTTGATGGTCTCGTTGGAGCCGATCTCCATGCCGATCTTCGGCGAAATGCCGGCCCGGGCGAGGAAGTGCTCCATCAGGGTGCGGGTACCGGAGCCCGGCTCGCGCACCAGGAAGGTCCGCCCGGCGAGCCGCTCCGGGGCGATCGGCCCGAGCCCGACCAGGGGATCGTCGGGGGCGGCGACCACCACGTGGGGGTGATCGCCGATGAGCGCGCTCTCGACCGGCACGTCCACCGGCGGCCGCCCCATGATCGAGAGATCGACGTCGCCGGCCTCGAACCGCGACAGAATGTCCGAGCGGTTGCCGACCACCAGCTCGAGCTCGACGCGGGGATGCTCGCGGGCGAAGGCGGCGAGGAGGCGCGGGGCGAAGTACTTCGCGGTCGAGACCACCCCGACCGTCACGCGGCCGCCGTCGGGCGAACGCATCGCCTCGATCGATTCGCGGGCGTCGGCGAGGATCTTCTCGATCCGCCGGGCCGCGTCGAGGATCTCCTGGCCCGCCGCCGTCGGCGAAAGTCCGCCGCCGTCGCGCTCGAACAGGGCGAGACCGACCTCCTCCTCGAGCAGCTTCATCTGCGCCGTCACCGCCGGCGGCGTGACGTGCAGCGCCTCCGCGGCGGCGGCGAAGGAGCGGCCGGCGTGAGCGGCGACGACCATGCGGAGTTGCTTCAAGGTGACATTGCGCATGTCATTCAGTTTATCTGAACTCTCAGCAAAGGAAATACGAATTTATTTAATCCGACGATGTGGGCAGTCTCCCTTCACACGAAAACCAGGGAGCGCCCCGATGACCGTCATGGAAAAGCCCACCGCCAAGATGGATGCCAAGAAGCGCTACAGCGCCGGTGTCTTGAAGTACGCTCAGATGGGCTACTGGGACGGCGACTACGTGCCCAAGGCGACCGATCTCCAGGCGCTGTTCCGCATCACCCCGCAGGAGGGCGTCGATCCGATCGAGGCCGCCGCCGCCGTCGCCGGCGAGAGCTCGACCGCGACCTGGACGGTGGTGTGGACCGATCGTCTGACCGCCTGCGACAGCTACCGCGCCAAGGCCTTCAAGGTCGAGCCGGTTCCCAATCAGCCGGGCCAGTACTTCTGCTGGGTCGCCTACGATCTGGTGTTGTTCGAGGAGGGCTCGATCGCCAACCTGACGGCCTCGATCATCGGCAACGTCTTCTCGTTCAAGCCGCTCAAGGCCGCTCGGCTCGAGGACATGTACTTCCCGCCGGCCTATGTGAAGACCTTCAAGGGTCCGCCGACCGGCATCGTCGTCGAGCGCGAGCGTCTCGACAAGTTCGGCCGGCCGCTGCTCGGCGCCACCATCAAGCCGAAGCTCGGCCTCTCGGGCAAGAACTACGGCCGCGTCGTCTACGAGGGTCTGGCCGGCGGGCTCGACTTCACCAAGGACGACGAGAACATCAACTCGCAGCAGTTCATGCACTGGCGCGACCGCTTCCTCTACTGCATGGAAGGGGTGATGCGCGCCACCGCCGCCACCGGCGAGACCAAGGGGCACTATCTCAACATCACCGCCGGCACCATGGAGGAGATGTATCGCCGCGCCCAGTTCGCCAGGGAGATGGGCTCGGTCATCGTCATGGTCGACCTCGTCATCGGCTGGACCGCGATCCAGTCCATGGCCGAGTGGTGCCGCGCCAACGACATGATCCTGCACATGCATCGCGCCGGCCACGGCACCTACACCCGCCAGAAGAACCACGGCGTGTCGTTCCGCGTCATCGCCAAGTGGCTGCGTCTGGCCGGCGTCGATCACCTCCACACCGGCACCGCCGTCGGCAAGCTCGAGGGCGATCCGATGACCGTCCAGGGCTACTACAACGTCTGCCGCGAGACCAAGAACGCAGTCGATCTGCAGCGCGGTCTCTTCTTCGAGCAGGATTGGTGCGACCTGCGCAAGGTCATGCCGGTGGCGTCGGGCGGCATCCATGCCGGCCAGATGCACCAGCTCCTCCACCTCTTCGGCGACGACGTGGTGATGCAGTTCGGCGGCGGCACGATCGGTCACCCGATGGGCATTCAGGCCGGCGCGATCGCCAACCGCGTCGCCATGGAGACCATGGTTCTGGCCCGCAACGAAGGGCGCGACATCATGGCCGAGGGTCCGGAGATCCTGCGGGACGCCGCCAAGTGGTGCAAGCCGCTCGAGGCCGCGCTCACCACCTGGGGCAACGTGACCTTCGACTACGCCTCGACCGACACCTCCGACTACGTGCCCACCCCCGTGGCGAGCTGAGCCTCCCTCGGCTCGACACTCGGAGACGGCGCTCGCGTGCCTGTCCGCGCGCCGTCTCCGCCCCCTTCACCGCTTCCGAGCGAGGACCGACCGATGAGACTGACCCAAGGCGCCTTCTCCTTCCTGCCCGACCTCACCGATACCCAGATCTCCGCCCAGATCGAATTTGCGCTGGCGCAAGGGTGGGCGGTGAGCATCGAGACCACCGACGATCCCCATCCCCGCAACACCTATTGGGACATGTGGGGCATGCCGATGTTCGACCTCAAGGACGCCGCCGGCGTGATGATGGAGCTGAAGGCGGCGCGCACGGCCCTGCCGGAGCGCTACATCCGCATCAACGCCTTCGACAGTACCCGTGGCTGGGAGACGGTGCGTCTCGCCTTCATCGCCCATCGTCCGCCGGTCGAGGCGCGCTTCGCGCTCGACCGGGTCGAGGCCGAGGGCCGTGTCCAGCGCTACGCGCTGCGTCGCGTCCCGGCGTGAGGCGAGGGGCGTTCCGTCACCCCCGGGCCCGGCCCGGGGGCTCCCATGCGATCCTTCGTTCCCCCGCGAGGACATGTCGCATGGAGGAGCGGGCCGCGCCCGGCCATGAGGGATGACGGACGACGACGGCGAAGGACGGTCCCGGCGCGGGGCCGACGGCAGAGGAACGATGCGGCTCCGGTCCGGCCGGGATCCGCGACACGAGGTTCGACCGATGACCATGCTCGCCGACCCCATGCCCGGCACCGAGACACCCGCCCCGCCGCTTCGGCAGGCGCTCAATCTCGCCGACATGTATCGCGACAGCGAGATCGGCCCGTTGCTCGCCGAACTCGATCGCGATCTGATCGGTCTCCAGCCGGTCAAGCAGCGCATCCGTGAGATCGCCGCCTATCTCCTCGTCACCAAGGCGCGGCGGGAGCTGGGGCTCGAGACCTCGACGCCGACGCTGCACATGGCGTTCACCGGCAATCCCGGCACCGGCAAGACCACGGTCGCGCTGCGGATGGCGGGGATCCTCCATCGGCTCGGCTACGTCCGGCGCGGTCATCTGGTCTCGGTCACCCGCGACGATCTGGTCGGCCAGTACATCGGCCACACCGCGCCGAAGACCAAGGAGGTGCTGAAGCGGGCGATGGGCGGCGTGCTGTTCATCGACGAGGCCTATTATCTCTATCGGCCGGAGAACGAGAAGGACTACGGTCAGGAGGCGATCGAGATCCTGTTGCAGGTGATGGAGAACCAGCGCGACGATCTGGTCGTCATCCTCGCCGGCTACGCCGATCGGATGCAGACCTTCTTCTCCGCCAATCCGGGCTTTCGCTCGCGCATCGCCCATCACATCGACTTCCCCGACTACGACGACGAGGAATTGCTCCGCATCGCCGATCTGATCGCGGAAAAGGAGGGCTACCGTTTCGACGAGGGGGCCCGGGCGGCGCTCGCCGACTATGTCGCGGCGCGGCGCAATCGTCCCGACTTCGCCAATGCCCGATCGATCCGCAACGCCTTCGACCGCGCCCGTCTGCGCCAGGCGATCCGCCTGTTCGAGGCCGGCGGCGAGGTCGACGCCGACGCGCTCTCCACCATCACGGCGGCGGAGATCCGCTCCAGCCGAGTCTTGTCCCGAGACGGTTGAGGCCGAGATCGGGACGCCAAGTTCGCGAAGACGAACAGAGTCAAGAAAACGATAAAAAGACAAAGGGAAACGACGAAAGGTTCACGTCATGCGCGAAGCAGCGAACACCCCCGATCTGGCCAGCCGGCTGGAGACTTGGGCGGGCACCGATCCGGTCCGTCTCGACGTCGCGAGCACGGTCAACGTCCTGGCGCGCGCCTGCGGCGAGATCGCCCTGCTGATCGCCGCCGGGCCGCTCGCCGGAGCGATGGGCGCCTCGCTCGGCGCCGACAACGGCGGCGGCGACGTGCAGAAGGAGCTCGACGTCCGCTGCGACACGATCATCCGCGAGGCCTGCAAGGCGGCGCCGGTCGCGGCGCTGGCCTCCGAGGAGGCCGACGTCGCGATCCCGCTCGACCCCGAGGGGCGTCTCCTGGTGGCGGTCGATCCGCTCGACGGCTCCTCGAACATCGACACCGACGTCTCGGTCGGCACGGTCTTCTCGATCCGGCTGCGTCCGGAGACCGGCGATCCGACGGCGGATGCCGCCTTCCTGCGGCCGGGCCGCGAGCAGCTCGCCGCCGGTTACGTCGTCTACGGTCCGCATGTCGCGCTGATGCTGACGATCGGCGAGGGGGTCGATCTCTACGTCCTCGACCCGGCGCGGCGGCGGTTCATGTTGGTGAAGGCCGGCGTGCGGGTGCCGGAGGAGGCGCGCGAGTTCGCCATCAACATGTCGAACTACCGCCACTGGGACGACCGCGTCCGCGCCTATGTCGACGATCTCATCGCCGGCCGCGACGGCCCGCGATCGAACGACTACAACATGCGCTGGATCGCCTCGATGGTCGCCGAGGCACACCGCATCTTCATGCGCGGCGGGATCTATCTCTATCCCGGCGACGACCGGAAGGGCTACGCGGCCGGCCGCCTGCGCCTCGTCTACGAGGCGGCGCCGATCGGCATGCTGATGGAGCAGTCCGGCGGCCGGGCCAGCGACGGCGAGACCAACGTCCTCGATCTCGTACCGGAGAAGCTGCACCAGCGCGTGCCGCTGATCTTCGGCTCACGCCTCAAGGTGGAGCGCGTGGAGCGCTACCTCACCAGCGGCTGGGGACATTCGGAGCGTTCGCCGCTCTTCTCCAATCGCGGTCTGCTCTCCGCCTGATCTCGCCCGTCCCGCTCGTTTCGACGCCTTTCGCACCAGAGGACGCCCGTCCCATGTCCGTCAAGCATCCGATCATCTCCGTCACCGGCTCCTCGGGCGCCGGCACCACCTCGGTCAAGCGCACCTTCGACCAGATCTTCCGCCGCGAGGGCATCACCGCCGCCAACATCGAGGGTGACGCGTTCCACCGCTACGACCGCACCGAGATGAAGCGCATGATGGCCGAGAAGGCCGCCGCCGGGGACCACCACTTCTCGCATTTCGGCGCGGAGTCCAATCTCCTCGCCGAGCTCGAGGAGACGTTCCGCTCCTACGGCGCCACCGGCAACGGCCGCACCCGCACCTATGTCCACGACGCCGACGAGGCGGAGCAATACGGCTCGCCGCCCGGCACATTCACCGACTGGCGCGCCTTCGAACCGGGGTCCGATCTCCTCTTCTACGAGGGTCTGCACGGTGCGGTCGTCGCCGACGGGATCGACATCGCCCGCCATGCCGATCTGAAGATCGGCGTCGTCCCGGTCATCAACCTCGAGTGGATCCAGAAGCTGCACCGGGACAAGGCGACCCGCGGCTATTCCACCGAGGCGGTCACCGACACGATCCTGCGGCGCATGCCCGACTACGTCACGATGATCGTGCCGCAGTTCACCAAGACCGACATCAACTTCCAGCGCGTGCCGACGGTCGACACCTCCAACCCCTTCATCGCCCGGACCATCCCGACCCCGGACGAGAGCATGGTGGTGATCCGCTTCCGCGATCCGCGCGGCATCGACTTCGCCTATCTCCGGACCATGCTGCACGACAGTTTCATGAGCCGGGCGAATTCGATCGTCATCCCCGGCGGCAAGCTCGACCTCGCCATGCAGCTGATCCTGACGCCGATGATCCTCAAGATCGTCGACCGCAAGCGCCGGTCGAGCTGAAGGAGGGGAGAGGCCGCCCGTTCCTCTCCCCCACCGTCATCCCCGGGCTCGCCCCGGGGATCCATGAGGTGCACCGGAGCCTTCGAGGCCGGACCGACGACCGGGTCGCGCCCGGTCCCGACGGAGACCGAGGCACCCGCGACGCGAGGACCGCGACGACCGGGTCGCGACGCGTCGATCGAGCAACGAACGAGACCTTCGTCAGAGGACCCCCCGATGAACGCCCCCACCACCGTCGACACCGCCCGTCCGGGCTCGCTCGCCTGGCCCGTCACCGCCGCGCTGCGCGCCCTCGCCATGGACGCGGTCGAGGCCGCCAAGTCCGGTCATCCCGGCGCGCCGATGGGCATGGCCGAGATCGCCGCCGTGGTCTGGCGCGATCATCTGAGGCACGATCCGCGGAACCCGTCCTGGCCGGATCGCGACCGTTTCGTGCTCTCCAACGGGCACGGCTCGATGCTGCTCTACGGGCTCCTGCATCTGACCGGCTACGACGTCTCGATCGACGACCTGAAGGCGTTCCGCCAGCTCGGCTCCAAGACCCCGGGGCACCCGGAAGTCGGCCATACGCCGGGCGTGGAGACCACCACCGGCCCGCTCGGCCAGGGTCTCGCCAATGCCGTCGGCTTCGCGCTCGCCGAGCGCACGCTCGCCGCCCAGTTCAACCGGCCGGGCCACACGATCGTCGATCACCGCACCTTCGTCTTCCTGGGCGACGGCTGCCTGATGGAGGGCATTTCCCACGAGGCGGCCTCGCTCGCCGGGTCGCTCGGGCTCGGCAAGCTGGTGTGCTTCTGGGACGACAACGGCATCTCGATCGACGGCAAATGCGCCGAATGGTTCGCCGACGACACGCCCGGCCGTTTCGAGGCCTATGGCTGGCACGTGGTGCGCGGTGTCGACGGGCACGATCCGGTGGCGATCGAGGCGGCGACCCGGGTGGCGCTCGCCGAGACGGCCAAGCCGTCGCTGATCTGCTGTCGGACCGTGATCGGTCGCGGTTCGCCGGGCAAGGAGGGCAGCGAGAGCTGTCACGGTGCGCCGCTCGGTGCGACCGAGATCGCCGCCGTGCGCGCGGCGATGGCCTGGCCGCACGCGCCCTTCGAGATCCCGGAGAGCGTCCGCGCGCAATGGGACGCACGCGCCGCCGGCGCCGCCCGTTCGGCCGAATGGGCCGAGTGCTACGCCGCCTATGCCGCCGCCCATCCCGATCTCGCGGCCGAATTCTCGCGCCGCGTCGAAGGCCGGCTCGCGCCGGACTTCCACAAGGGGCTCGACACCGCGCTCGCGGCCTGCGAGGCGGCGGGCACCGTCGCCAGCCGCAAGGCCGGCCAGATCGCGCTGGGCGCGCTCGCCGAACACGTGCCGGAGTTCCTCGGCGGTTCGGCCGACCTGTCGCATTCGAACCTCACCGTCCACAAGGGCTCGGTGCCGGTCAGCCGCGACCCCGCCGGCAATCAGGTTCTGTGGGGCGTGCGCGAATTCGGCATGGGGGCGATCGCCAACGGGATCGCGCTGCACGGCGGGTTCATCCCGTTCTGCTCGACCTTCCTGGTCTTCTCCGACTATGCCCGCAACGCCATCCGCATGGCCGCCTTGATGAAGCAACGGGTGATCTGGGTGCTGACCCACGATTCGATCGCGCTCGGCGAGGACGGCCCGACCCATCAGCCGATCGAGCATGTCGAGAGCCTGCGGCTGATCCCGAACCTCGACGTGTGGCGGCCGGCGGACGCGGCGGAGACGGCGGCGGCCTGGGGGGCGGCGCTCGCGCGCACCGACGGTCCCTCGGCGCTGATCCTGTCGCGTCAGAACCTGACGCCGCAGCCGCGCACCGCCGTTCCCGGCGCCCAAGGCGCCCATGTCCTGCGGGCGCCGGACGATGCGCGCGTGACGCTCCTCGCCACCGGCTCGGAGGTCGGCCTCGCCGCCGCCGCCGCCGATCTCCTGGCGAAGGAAGGGATCGACGCGCGTCTCGTCTCCATGCCCTGCGTCGAGGCGTTCGAGCGCATGAGCGCAGAGGAGAAGGCGGCGATCCTGCCGAAGGACCTGCCGATCGTCGCGATCGAGGCCGGCACCACGCGCGGTTGGCGCGGCGTGGTCGGCGAGCGCGGAGCGGTGATCGGCATCGATCGCTTCGGCGAGAGCGGCCCCGACAAGGCGCTGCTGGCGCATTTCGGCTTCACGCCGGAGCGCGTCGCCGAGACGGTGCGCGCCGTCCTCGCCTGACGAACCCGATACGTCCCCCGACCCGAGGGACGGCCCGGAGAGAGGGATCCGCGTCGGCCCGCGCCTCTCGCTCTCCGGGCATTTCTTTCCCCCCACGGTCCGCCGGCGACCGTCGCTTCAGAGGTGCGCCATGCTCCCGCTCGTCATCGCTCCGTCGATCCTCTCCGCCGACTTCGCCCGCCTGGGCGAGGAGGTCCGCGCCGTCGAGGCGGCCGGCGCCGACTGGATCCATTTCGACGTGATGGACAATCACTTCGTCCCCAACCTGACCTTCGGCCCGATGGTGCTCCAGGCGATCAAGCCCTGGACGAAGCTCAAGATCGACGCCCATCTGATGGTCGAGCCGGTCGACGCGCTGATCGAGAGTTTCGCCGACGCCGGCGCGGATCTGATCTCGATCCACGTCGAGGCGACGAAACATCTCGACCGCTCGCTGCGGCTGATCCGCCAGAAGGGATGCGAGGTCGGCGTGGTGCTCAATCCGGCGACGCCGGTCGCGACGCTCGACTGCGTGCTCGATCAGGTCGATCTGGTGCTGCTGATGTCGGTCAATCCCGGCTTCGGCGGGCAGGCCTTCCTGCCGCACGTGCTCGACAAGATCGCGGACGTGCGCGCCCGCATCGATCGCTCCGGGCGCGCCATCCGCCTCCAGGTCGACGGCGGCGTCGCCCCGGACACGATCGGCGCGGTGACGAAGGCCGGCGCCGACACGGTGGTGGCGGGCTCGGCGATCTTCAAGAAGGCCGACTATGCGGCGGCGGTCGCGGCGCTCAGGGCCGGCGCGGCCGCGTGAGGCGAGGGGGCGTCGGTGGGGGGGCCATCCAGACGGCCCTCGCCTGCCCGGGAGGTCGCAAGCACTCGCGACCGAAGGCGGAAAACGGAAAACGGCGCCGGATCGCTCCGGCGCCGTTTCTTCGTTCGATCCCCTCGGAGATCAGAACTTGTAGCTGTAGCCGAGCGAGACCTCGTACTGCTCCATCGACAGCGAGATCGGCTGACCGAACATGTCGACGCCGTCGAGACGGGCGCGCGGCACATAGGCCACGGCCAGATCGATGCCGGAGTTCTTGTTGAGCTGATAGCTCATACCGGCCGAGACGTGGTCGGTGACGATGCCCGGGGCGAAGATGTTGAAGAACGCGTCCTGGGAGCGGACCGGGTTGGTGTTGTGCGAATAGCCGACCCGCAGCGTCGCGTCCGCGGTGACCTTCCACGCGGCGGCGAAGGCGAAGACGTCGACGTCGCGCCAGCCGAAGCCGGGGCCGCCGCTGGCGCCGAGCGGAACCGCGCCGAGGGTCGCCGAGGTGTTGGCGATCGCCGGGACGGACGCATAGAAGATGTGGCGATAGTCGGCCATCAGGGTCACGCCGGGCATGGCGTCCCAGGCGACACCGGCGGTGACGTTGGCGGGAATGTCGAAGCTGCCGCCGTCGGCGAAGAGGCCCGAATACCTGTCGAACTTGGTCGACCAGATCGGGGTCTGACCGGACAGGCCGAAGCGCACGCCCGGGGTGACGTTCCACTGCAGACCGGCGCGCACGCCGGCGCCATAGGACCAGTCGTCACCGTTGTTGGTGAGATTGGTCGGCGAGGCGGAGAAGCCGGTGAAGGCGGCGAGGCCCGAGGCGCGGAACTTCTGGATGGCGAAGACCGGGGCGACACCGACCGAGAAGTCGCCCATGCGGCGGGCGTAGCCGACCGACACGAACATCTGCTCGAGGTTGACGCCGGCCTGACCGCCGCAGAAGAGACCCGTGCCGCCGCCGCAGGCGGCGAAGGCGCGCGCCATGCCCGGCCAATCGGTGTTCATGCCGCCGTTGCCGAAGACCGCGACGCCCCAGGCCGACTGCGCGTCGATCTGGCGGGAATAGGCCATGTTCGGCATCAGGAAGAAGTTGCTCTCGCTGGTGGTCGTGCCGCCCGGGAGCATGCCGAAGCCGTTCGCGGTGACGTCGCGCTGGGGCGAGAACACGGTGAAGGCGGCGTTGAAGCGATCGCCGATCGAGACGAGACCGGCCGGGTTGACCGAAAGGCTCATCGCATCTTCCGGATTGGCGACGCCGGCGCCCGACTGCGCCTTCTGGATCGTGCCATAGCCGGTCTGGAAATAACCTTCGGTGGCGTTCGCGGCCGAGCCGGCCCCGAGAAGGGCGGTGGCGGCGAGCGCGAGCGCGGAGACCCCGCCGACGAGATGCCTGATCGTCATACTATCCCCCAATGCGGTCCCGAGACCTTCGGTCCGCCCATCGCACCCGCGTGGCCCGCGCGGGAACGTTCTTGCTTGTTCTTGGGCGAGGATCCGGTGGAAGAGCGCCTCGCGTCCCCCTCCCGGACCCCCGAGACCGACGAACCCCCCGGCCCGCCGATCGTCGACACTCCGATATTCCAGTCGCCCCGAAAGGGCTGAACCACCGAATGCCTCTCGCGGTGGAGCCGCGTCGGACGTCGGTGGTTCCATTCCTCTTCCGGTCGCGTCCCCGTCGCTTCCGGTAGATCGTGATCTCGCTCACGCCGCGCGGCGAATGACGAATCTGAACACCGCACCGTCCTGCGATTGTTCCACCATTTCGTTCCCGGTGGTACGGCAGAAGGCGGCGAAGTCGGCCACGGAACCGGGGTCGGTGGCAATCACTTCCAGAGTGTTGCCGACCGGCAACTCCTTGAGCATCTTCTTCGTCTTGATGATCGGCAGCGGGCAGTTGAGACCCTTGGCGTCGAGGACCTGATCGGCCATGACGAAACCCTTTCGTGGGAGGTCGTGGGGAAGGGGAGCGCCGGCATGCGGCCGGCGCTCAGATGTAGAGGTTGATGTCGGACTTCAGGGCGTTTTCCATGTAGGTGGCGGCGCCGCCGAGCGTGATGCCGTCGATCATGTCGTTCCTGTCGAACTCGAACAGATCCATCGTCATCTGACAGGCGATCATCTTGACGTCGCACTCGATCGCCATGTCGCGCAGCTCCTCGATCGAGGCCACGCCCTTCTTGGCGATCATGTTCTTCATCATCTTGGACGCCATGGCGTCGACACCCGGCAACATGCCGATCAGATTGGGCATCACCATGTGGGTGCCCATCATCGGCATCGCCATCGCCGGGTTGCCCAGCGTGGTCACCTGCAGGTCGAGCTTCTTCTTGAGGAGCGGCAGACCATAGAAGGTGAAGAAGAGAGTCACGTCGACACCCATCGCCGCCGCGGTCGTCGCCAGGATGAAGGGCGGGTAGGCCCAGTCCAGCGACCCCTTGGTCACGATGATGGTCATCGACTTGGGCTTGTTGTCGTCTTGTTCGCTCATCGTCGGACATCGCCTCCTGACGGTCTGATCATGCGTCGTTGCCGTCTTTCAGGGCATATTCGCATATCAGAATGCTGCGATGGAAGAGGGGTAGGCCCGCCGCCCCGGCGTCGCAAGTCTGTTGTTTTGCGAAGGAAATCCGCTGCACTGCGGTGTTCGCAGACGCGAAGGAAAGACGTGAACAATTGAAATGTCGAATGAAATTCCTCAATGAAGCCGTCGTCGTCGCCTCCGACGTCTACCGTCGTGCGGCGTACGGCCGCAATCATCCGCTGGCGATCGCGCGGGTCGAGACCGCTCTGGACCTCGCCGGCGACCTCGGTTGGCTCGCCGGGCGGGTCCATTCGTCCCCCGTCGCCGACTGCGACCTGTTGACGCGGTTTCACACCCGCGACTGGGTTTCGGCACTCGCGGCGGCCGATGCGAGCGGGGTGGTGGCGCCCGAGGTCCGGGCCCGGCACGGGCTCGGGGGGATGGAGAATCCCCTCTTCGCCGGCGTGTTCGAGCGCGCCTCGACCAGCGTCGGCGGGTCGTTCGAGGCGGCGCGTCTCGCCCTCGACGGGCGCGTCGCGTTCCATCCGGCCGGCGGCACCCATCACGGCCGGCCCGACGGGGCCTCGGGCTTCTGCTACTTCAACGACCCGGTCTTCGCGATCCTCGGCCTGCTCGACGGCGGCCTCGAGCGGGTCGCCTATGTCGATCTCGACGCCCATCACGGCGACGGGGTCGAGAATGCCTTCGCGAGCGATCCGCGCGTCTGGACGATCTCGATCCACGAGGCCGGGCGCTGGCCGGGGACCGGCGCCCTCGACGATCGCCGCGAGGGCAGGGCGCGCAACGCGCCGGTCCCACGTGGCATCGTCGACGCCGAATACGATCTCCTGATCACCGAGGGCGTGGCGCCGATTCTCGAGCGGCTGGAGCCGGAGGCGGTCGTGGTCACCTGCGGCGCCGATCCGCTCCTGGGCGATCCTCTGTCGAGCATGCGACTCTCCAACGGCGCGCTGTGGCGGGCGGTGACGCAGGTCATCGCCCACGCGTCCCGGGCCGTCGTGCTCGGCGGCGGCGGCTACAATCCCTGGACGCTGGCGCGGTATTGGGCCGGATTGTGGGGCGTTCTCGCCGGATTCCCGTTGCCGGGGACCCTGCCGGAGGTCTCGCGCGCCCGGCTCGCGGCGCTCGACTGCGACCTGGTCGAGGAGGAGGACCGCGATCCCGCATGGACGACCACCTTGGTCGATTTGCCGAGCGAAGGGCCGATTCGAGACGAGATTCGGACCATCGCGGGCGCGATCCGGGCCGGCTGAAGAAAATGTGAACCGATTAGAAACGCAAATTGCGCGATCGGCCAACTTGCCGCATGGTTTCAGGGTTCATCCCGATTGCGTCGGACGGTGAATGGGAGTTACCTCGATCGAAATATCAGAAGTTTCGCATGTGAGACTCGAAACGAAGCGAGGGAGAGCGTCGGATGGGTTGGTCGGAAGCGATCGCCGCGATCGAGCCGCTCGAGGATGCCGTCTTCGATGCCGCCCTGCTCGCCGAGATGGAACGGGCGGCGGCGGGCCGGTCCCAGCGTGGGCCGATCCGTTTCTCCACGCCCACCTTCAAGGAATATGAGACGAGCGAGCTCTCGGGCTGTTCCAAGGGGACGTTCCCGGCCTTCTCGATCACCGGCTCGGCCTGCGCGCTGAACTGCGACCATTGCCGCACCGAGATCCTGAAGCCGATGATTCCGGCGCTCAGGCCGGAGGAGTTCGACCGGCGCGTCCGCGACATGATCGCGCTCCGCGGGCTCTCCGGCTTCCTGCTCTCCGGCGGTTCCGACAAGCGCAACGAGATCCGCTACGAGCGCTTCTATCCCGTCATCGAGGGGCTGAAGCGTGACTTTCCCCATCTGAAGATCGCGATCCATTCCGCCCTCATCGACCGCGTCCGCGCCCGCGCCATGGAGGCGGCCGGCGTCGACACGGTGATGATGGACGTGATCGGGGCGCAAGAGACGATCGCGCAGGTCTACCATCTCGACCGGCGGGTGGAGGATTTCGAGGAGACGCTGGCGGCGCTGACCGAGACGGGGATGGAGGTCGTCCCCCACATCGTCGTCGGGCTCCATTACGGCCGCATTCTCGGCGAGGCGCGGGCGCTCGACATGGTGGCGCGTCACCCGGTCCATTCGCTGGTCTTCGTGGTGATCATGCCGTTCTACGCCGCGCCCGGCACTTTCGAGACGCCGGATACGGCCGAGGTGGGGCGCATCTTCCTGGAAGGCCGCGCCCGCGTGGCCGATCGCGACGTGCTGCTCGGCTGCGCGCGGCCGGCCGGCATGCACAAGCGCGTGACCGATGCCTATGCCGTCATGGCCGGCCTCGACGGCATCGCCTTCCCGGCGGAAGGCGCGGTCGAGGTGGCGCGGATGATCGGCCGGCCGCACACGCAACAGATGGCCTGCTGCTCCATGAAGGAGACCCGCGACGGTCTGATCGAGGGGAGGGGGCGGATCGCCCCCTGCGCGGCATGACCGGGGCGGCGCTCGAGGCTTGCGACGTGGTCGTGGTCGGGCTCGGCCCGGCGGGAGCGTCGGCGGCGCGGGCCGCCGCGCGGGCCGGCGCCCGCGTGATCGGCCTCGACAAGCGCGTCCGGCCCGGCGAGCCGGTGCAATGCGCGGAATTCGTGCCGCTGTCGCTCGGCTCCGAAGTGGAGGCGCTCGGGCGTTTCGCGGTTCAGCCGATCGCGGCGATGGAGACCTACACGGAAGGCGACGGCCCGCGACGCGACGCGCTGCCCGGCTGGATCATCGATCGGGCGCGGTTCGACGCTGGGCTGGTCGAGGCGGCGCGCGAGGCGGGGGCCGAATGTCGCTTTTCCGCTCCCGTCGCTCGGGTCGACGCCTCCGGCGTGACGCTCTCCGACGGATCGCGGATCGAGGCGAGGGTGATCGTCGGCGCCGACGGTCCGCGCTCGGCGGTCGGCCGGGCCATCGGCTCGGTCAATCGGGTGGTCTCGCACACCCGCCAGATCACCGTGCCGCTGCTCGAGCCCCACGACGCCACCGACATCTTTCTCTCCGCCACCATGCCCGGCGGCTACGGCTGGCTCTTTCCGAAGGGGTCCGTCGCCAATCTCGGCCTCGGCGTCGACGCGCCGGCGCGCGGCTTCCTGCGGGTCCTGCTCGAAGGGCTCCAAGCGACGTTGGTGCGCGAGGGGCGGATCGGCTGGGACGTGCTGGCGATCACCGGCGGGCTGATCCCGGCCGGTGGCCTGCTGGCGCCGTCGGGACGGCTCGGCGGCCGCGAGGTGATCCTGGCGGGCGACGCCTGCGGCCTCACCAATCCGATCACCGGCGCCGGCATCGCCTCCGCCGTGATCTCCGGCCGGATGGCGGGCGAGGCGGCAGCCGCGCGCATCGCCGGGGAGAGAGCCGCGCTCGAGGACTACGCCGAGGAGATCGAGGATCTCTTCGCCCCCGCGCTCACCCGTGCGGTCGCCCGCCGCGAGGCGATCGTCGCGGCCTGCGCCCGCCATCGGGCGACGCCCGCCGATCTCCAGCGCGCCTGGATCGCCTACGACGACTATTGGACCGCGCCCCTCGAGGCGGCGCCACATTCGGGAGTAGCCGCATGAGCTGCCTGGAAACCCACGGGACCACCCGGCCCACCACCGCCGGCGCCCCCGACTTCAACCCCTTCGACGCGATGGCGCCGCGCGCGCCCGCCGTCGTTCCCGCCTCGGCCAAGAACGGCGCGCGAGTGAAGGCCGGTGACGTGGCGCCGCGTGGCGTCTATCTGCCGAACGACAACATCCAGACGCCGAACATGCGTTCGCCCGACTACGTCCAGGTGTCGACGGCGGCCGCGATCTCGCTCGGGCTGATGGGCGGCAAGATGTATCGCTGCTCCTGCACCCATTGCCTCAATCTCCTGCTCACCTACCCGGAAGGCTGCCGCGCCAACTGCGCCTATTGCGGCCTCGCCCGGCACCGGGAGGCGGACCGCGACTATGCCGACCGCAACTTCATCCGCGTCGACTGGCCGGCGGTGCCGATGACCGAGATCGTCGACATCGTGAAGCGCCAAGGTCCCAAGACCAGCTTCCACCGCATGTGCATCTCGATGATCACCCATCCCGACTCGGATGCGGACACGCCGACGGTCCTGAAGACCTGGACCGATCGGATCGATCCGTCGGACATCCCCGTCTCGATCCTGTCGAACCCGACCACGATGGAGCGCGCCGACGTGCAGCGCCTCAAGGATCTCGGCGCCGACATGTTCACCGTCGCCTTCGACGCGGCCACCCCGGACATCTTCGAGCGCACGCGCGGCAAGACCGTCGACGGGCCGCATCGCTGGGAGCGCTATTGGGAGGTGATGGGCCACGCCGCCGACATCTTCGGCCCCGAGAAGATCGGCGTGCATCTGATCGCCGGCATGGGCGAGACCGAGGCGGAGATGCTGGCGATGGTCCAGCGGGTCAAGGACATCGGCGGCCACAGCCACATGTTCTCCTTCTTCCCCGAGAAGGGCTCGCTGATGGACCATCTGCCGGCGACCCCGCGCGACCAGTGGCGCCGGGTTCAGCTCGGCCGTTACCTCATCGATTATCGCGGCCTTCGCGTCGACCAGATGCGGTTCGACAATCATGGACGTGTCGCCGATTTCGGCCTGCCGCGCGCCGAGCTCGAGACGGTGATCGAGGCGGGCACGGCCTTCCGCACCTCCGGTTGCCCGGGCAAGGTCGCCGAGGACGTCTCGGCCTGCGACCGGCCCTATGGCGACAGCCCGGTCTCCGACATCGCCAGCTTCCCGTTTCAGCCGAACAAGCGCGATCGCGCCAAGATCCGCCGTCAGCTGAACCTGCCCAAGGTGGATGCCTGAGATGGGTCCGGTCTTTCGCGTCATCGACACCGGGGTTCGCGGCGGCCGCGCCAACATCGCCTTCGATCAGGCTCTGATCGAGGCGCACAAGGCGGGCGAGATCCCCGACACGATCCGCTTCCTGACCTTCTCGCCCTCGGCGCTGGTCGGGCGGCATCAGTCGTTGTCGCGCGAGATCCGGCTCGACTGGTGTCGCCAGAACGGCGTCGAGACGGTCCGGCGCATCACCGGCGGCGGCACGCTCTATATGGACGAAGGCCAGTTCGGGCTGGAACTCGTGTTCCATCGCCGGAGCCTCGACCTTCCGACCCTCGCCGATGTGGCGCGGGGCGTGTGCGAATCGATCGCCCTCGGCCTGACGAAACTCGGCGTGCCCGCCCGCTATCGGCCGCGCAACGACATCGAGGTCGAAGGTCGCAAGATCTCCGGCACCGGCGGCTTCTTCGACGGCGACACGCTGTTCTATCAGGCGACGATCCTCGTCGACATGGATCCCGTACGCATGTTGGCGGCGCTGAACGTGCCCGAGGCGAAGCTCGCCAAGCGCGCGCTCGACGACGCCGGCGCCCGCGTCACCACGCTGAAGACGCTCCTCGGGCCGGCCACGCCGTCGACCGAGGCGGTCCGCGCGGCCCTCCTCGAGGGGCTCGCCGAACGGCTCGGCATCGCCACCGAATGGGGCGCGATCACCGCGCGCGAGGAGGAGCTCGCCGCCCATGCCCATGACGAGGAGATCGGGACCGACGACTTCGTCGCCGAGATCGATTCTCCCCCCGTCGAGGCCGGTCACGCCGCCAAGCACGGCGCGGGCGGGACGATCGAGGCCTGGGTGCGCCGGGAAGGGGCCTCCGACGACCGGATCCGCGAGGTCCTGATCACCGGCGACTTCTTCGTGACCCCGCCGCGCACCATCCTCGACCTCGAGGCGGTGCTGCGCGGGGCGCCGGTCGCGGAGATCGGCGAGCGGATCGAGCGCTTCTTCGCCGAGGCGCGCGTCGGCGCGCTTTCGGCGGGCGCCGGCGATTTCGCCGAGGTGGTCGAAGCGGCCGCGACCGGAAAGCCACTTTCCATCTCGTGAGGTGGAAAGCAGCCTTCCACCCGATTGTTTTGTCGCAGAGGAAAAAGACGGACGACCAACAGCGAATCCGGACTTAACATTAGAATATCATAATGTAGAGCCCCGACGCGGGGGCCGGGAGGCACTCCGCGCGAACCTCGACGGGAGACGTCACGTGGCCAGCAAACTCTTGATCGTCATGTCGAACACCGATCCCCGCAACGGTCAGGAGCTGGGTGCTCCGCTGTTCCAGGCGACGGTCGCCGCGGCGATGGACTACGAGGTCGAAGTGATCATGACCGCCGCCTCCGGCATCCTCCTGAAGAAGGGCGAGGCCGAGAAGCTGGTGGTGAAGCCGGGCAGCCCGAAGTCGGTCTACGACTTCATCAAGGACGCCCACGGCGCCGGGGTCGTGTTCAAGTCGTGCTCGCCGAACCTCGATCTCTTCGAGATGACCGCCGACGACCTCATTCCCGAGTGCTCCGGCGTGGTCGGCGCCGCCTACATGCTCGAGAAGATCATGGAAGACGACGACCTTCGCGTACTCACCTACTGACGAGACGGGCGTGGGGCAGGGCCCCGCGCCTCTCGCGTCCGATGTCATCCTTCTGAGAGGAAACGAAAAATGCCCGTGGTGCGTGGATGCAACCTTCCCGACGATCTCCTCTACGACGTCGAAAGCCACACCTGGTACCGTGAACTCGACGGCGGCAAGGTGCAGATCGGCATGACCCAGGTCGCCGTGGCGCTGGCCGGCAAGCTCGTCGCCTTCACGCCGAAGAAGGTCGGCAAGCCGATCGCGGCGGGCAAGTCCTGCGCGACGGTGGAGAGCGGCAAGTGGGTCGGCCCGGCGAAGTCCGCCGTCGGCGGCAACGTGCTCGCGGTCAACGACGCTCTCGTCGCCACCCCGACGCTCGCCAACGAAGACCCTTATGTGAAGGGCTGGATGATCGAGCTCGAGCCGGAAGGCTGGGACGCGGTCAAGCCGACGCTGACGCCGGGCGCGGCCGTCTCCGACAAATACGAGGCCAAGATGGCCGCGGACGGGTTCGCCGGCTGCGCCGGCTGAACCTTCGACGACGCATCCATGCTCGCTGAACGCGGACCCGCACGGCGCGGGTCCGCGCGAGGAGGCGTATGTCTCGACGCCTTCGCGGTGCAGCATGCGCTCGCACTCGCAGCACGATCCAAGTCCGTGAAATTCCTCGAGAAATTCGTCATCGGACTTGAGAAAATCGTCCTCGGACAGGTATCGTGTTGATCCGGATCAAAGCGTGCGACGAATTAGAATTTCATAAAGTACGCATGTCTCAGACGGTCGCTTCGAGCCCTCGGTGATCCCATGACCTCGACATCCGCGTCTTCCGAAATCGTCGTCCTCGGTGTCGGCAACACGCTGCTCACCGACGACGGCGTCGGCGTGCTGGTGGTGCGCGAATTGGCGGAGGCCTCGACGAGCGAGGTCGCGTCCGCCGGGGCGGAGGGATCCGTCACCTATCACGACGGCGGCACGATCGGCCTCGCGTTGCTGCCGCTGATCGAGAACACCCCGTCGGTGATCCTGGTCGACGCGGCCGACTTCGGCGGCACGCTCGGCGAGGTGCGCCTGTTCGAGGGCGACGAGATGGACGCGCTGCTGCGGGTCAAGCGGTCGACGCCGCACGAGATCGCCGTCTCCGACCTCATTCTCACCGCCGAGCTGATCGGCGCCAAACCCGGCCGTCGCGCGCTCGTCGCGATCCAAGCCGGCGACCTGACGCTCGGGGCCGAGCCCCAGCCGACCGTCGCCGCCGCCGTGCCCGAGGCCCGGGCCCAAGTCACGGCGCTGATCGAGCGCTGGGGAGGACGCGCATGAACTCCGTTTCACCCATGACCGGGGAGGCGACTCCGCTCGCCCTCGCCGTTCTCTCGGAGATCGCCACCGCGCTCGCCCGTCTCGCCGAGACGGGGGAGGAGACGACGATCGACCTGAAGAGCCTGCCGCTTTCGCCCGACGATCTCGCCCGTCTCGGCGAGTTGTTGGGGGAGGGGGAGGTGCGCTGCGATCTCGAGGTCGCCGGCCGCTCCGAAGTGCGCGAGACCGGCTTCTCCGGCGTCTGGTGGATCCGCCATCTCGGCCTCGGCGACGAGGTCGCGCTGGAGGAGATCGCGATCACCTTCGTTCCCGAAATTCTACATGCCCATCCCGACGACGTCGCCCGCGCCGCCCGGCGCCTCGCCGAGGCCGTCACCGCCCCTCTCGCAGACGAGGAGGAAACACCCCGTGGCTGAATTCGCGACACTCGGCGAACGACTGGCCGAACACGGCATCTCGCGCCGCGCCTTCGTCAAATACGCCTCCTATCTGGGATCGCTGATGGCGCTCGCGCCGGAGGTCTCGCGGTCGATGGCGGCGGAGCTCGCCAAGGCCCGGCGTCAGTCGGTGATCTGGCTCTCCTTCCAGGAGTGCACCGGCTGCACCGAGAGCATCACGCGCTCCTATTCGCCGACGCTCGAGGACCTGATCTTCGACTTCATCTCGCTCGACTACCACGAGACGCTGATGGCGGCCTCGGGCGAGGGGATCGAACATGCCCGCAAGGAGGCGATGGCCGCCAACAAGGGCAAGTACATCGTCGCGGTCGACGGCTCGATCCCGCTGAAGGACGGCGGCATCTATTCGACGAGCGCCGGTCAATCGAACCTCGCCATCCTCGAAGAGACCTGCAAGGACGCCTTCGCGGTGATCTCGATCGGCACCTGCGCGGCCTTCGGCGGTATCCCCAAGGCCAAGCCCAATCCGACCGGCGCGGTCTCGGTGGCCGACATCATCAAGGACAAGCCGATCATCAACATTCCCGGCTGTCCGCCGATCCCGGAAGCGATGACCGGCACGATCGCCTATCTGCTCGCCTTCGGCAAAGTGCCGGAGCTCGATCACCTCGGCCGGCCCAAGGCCTTCTTCGGCGACAACATCCACGACCGTTGCTATCGCCGTCCGTTCTACGAGCGCGGTCAGTTCGCCAAATCCTTCGACGACGAAGGAGCGCGCGCCGGCTGGTGTCTCTATGAAGTCGGCTGCAAGGGCCCGGTCACCTACAACGCCTGCGCCACGACCAAGTGGAACGGCGGCGTGTCCTTCCCGATCCAGTCCGGTCACGGCTGTCTCGGCTGCTCGGAGCCCGATTTCTGGGACAAGGGCGGCTTCTACGTGCCGCTCTCCGGCTCGGTCGGCCCGACCGCCAAACTGGTGGGTGGCGCCGCGATCGCCGGTGCGGTCGCCGGTCTCGCCGCCGCCGCCGTCGCCCGTCATCGCAAGTCGTCGTTGAACAAGGGGTGAGGATCATGGATCTCTTGGATTTCGCCCGTGGCCCGGCGATCAACGTCGCGATGGCCGTCCTGGTGTTCGGCGTCCTGTGGCGCCTGTTCGCCCTCCTGTTCCTCGGCAAGCCGGTGGATCGCACCATCCCGCGTCTCGGCACGCCCGGTCCGTTCTGGGCGGGCCTGCGCGAGATCGGCCGGCGGATGCTGCCGCATCCGACCTTCGCCACCGCCGAGCGCTTCGCCTTCTTCAACGGCTGGGTGTTCCACGTCGGTCTGGCGATCGTGGTGTTCGGCTTCCGGCCGCACATCCTCTTCATCAAGAATCTGACCGGGCTCTCCTGGCCGGCGCTGCCGTCGGGCGTGATCTACGCCGTCGGCGCGATCACCGCGCTCTCGCTGATCGCGGCGCTGGTGAAGCGCATCACCAGCCCGGTGCAACGCTTCATCTCGACCTTCGACGACTACTTCACCTGGGTCGTCACCATCGCGCCCGTGCTGACCGGCCTCGCCGCCGTCGGCCATGTCGGCGCCCGCTACGAGACGCTGCTGGCGATCCACATCCTGTCGATCGCCGTGCTCCTGATCTGGCTGCCCTTCGGCAAGCTGTTCCACGCCTTCCTGGTGTTCCTGTCGCGCGGTCAGACCGGCGCGTTCCTGGCCCGGCGCGGCGTCTGAGTTCCCGTCTCGGGCGGGATTTCCCGCCCGACCCTTCTTCCGTCCCCATGGCCGTCCGTCGAACGAGACGCCGGGGACCCTTGAACCGGAGCACGACCCATGACGGAGCGTGTCGTCGTCGACCCCATCACCCGCATCGAGGGTCACCTTCGCATCGAAGCGGAAACCGGCGCCGACGGCGCCATCACCAAGGCCTATTCGTCGGGGACGTCGGTGCGCGGCATCGAGATCATCCTGCAGGGCCGTGACCCGCGCGACGCCTGGGCCTATGCCCAGCGCATCTGCGGCGTCTGCACGCTCGTCCACGGCCTCGCCTCGGTGCGCGCGGTGGAGAATGCGCTCGGCTACGTCATCCCCGAGAACGCGCAGTTGATCCGCAACCTGATGGTCGGCGCGCAATATGTGCACGACCACGTCATGCACTTCTATCACCTGCACGCGCTCGACTGGGTCGACGTGGTCTCGGCGCTGAAGGCCGATCCCAAGGCGACCTCGGAATTGGCGCAGTCGATCAGCCCTTACGCCAAGTCCTCGCCCGGTTATTTCGCCGAGACCCAGAAGCGGCTGGCGAAATTCGTCGAGGCCGGCCAGCTCGGCATCTTCTCCAACGGCTATTGGGGCCACCCGGCTTACAAGCTGCCGCCGGAAGCGAACCTGATGGCGGTCGCGCATTATCTCGAGGCGCTCGCCTGGCAGCGCGACGTCGCCCAGCTCCATGCGATCTTCGGCGGCAAGAACCCGCATCCGAACTTCCTGGTCGGCGGCACGCCGTCGCCGATCTCCTCGGCGCCGGTCGCCGGCTCCGGCTCGGCCTCGACCTCGGTCAACGTGCTCGGTCTCGAACACGTCCGCCAGATCATCAGCAAGATGAAGGCCTTCGTCGACGAGGTCTATGTCCCCGACACGCTCGCCATCGCCTCCTTCTACAAGGACTGGTTCGCGCGTGGCGAGGGCCTCGGCAACTTCATGACCTTCGGCGACTTCCCCGAGAAGGGGTCGGGCGATCCCTCGACCTTCATGGTGCCGTCGGGCGTGATCCTGAACCGGGATCTCTCCAAGATCCATCCGGTCGACCTCAACGATCCCAGCCAGATCCAGGAGTTCATCGGCCATTCGTGGTACGACTACGCCGGCGGCAAGGACAAGGGTCTCCATCCTTACGAGGGCGAGACCAAATTCGCCTATACCGGCCCGAAGCCGCCCTATACCCAGCTCGACGTCGAGAAGGAATATTCCTGGCTGAAGGCCCCGCGTTGGCGCGGCCATGCGGTCGAGGTCGGGCCGCTCGCCCGCATCCTGATGCTCTACGCCAAGGGCCACGAGGAGACCAAGGCGCTGGCCGGCATGGCGCTGAAGAAGCTCGATCTGCCGCTCACCGCGATGTTCTCGACGATGGGCCGCACCGCCGCCCGCACGCTCGAGACCAAGCTGATCGTCGACAAGATGGACGCTTGGCTCGGCACGCTCAACGCCAACATCAAGGCCGGCAATCTCGCCGTCCACAATCCCGACAAGTGGGAACCCTCGACCTGGCCGTCGAAGTGCCAGGGCGTCGGCTTCATGGAGGCGCCGCGCGGCGGTCTCGCCCATTGGATCGTCATCGAGAACGGCAAGATCGCCAATTATCAGGCGGTCGTGCCCTCGACCTGGAACGCCGGACCGCGTGATCCCTCCGGTCAGCCGGGTGCCTACGAAGCGGCCTTGATGGATCGCCACCAGATGGTCGACGCCAAGCAGCCGATCGAGATCCAGCGCACGATCCACTCCTTCGATCCCTGCCTCGCCTGCGCGGTCCACGTCACCGACGAGGACGGTGAGGAGCTGATGCAGATCCGTGTGAGCTGAGCGACGAGGAGACGTTCGTCATGACCGACACCATCAACGTCCAGGCGGCCGCGGACAAGTTCCTCTCCGTCGTCGGACGCCCGCTCGCGACCTGGGCCGAGGCCTGCGTCAAGTGCGGTCTGTGCGCCGAGGCCTGCCACTTCTATCAGGCGACCAAGGACCCGAAATACACGCCCGCCTACAAGATTCTGCCGATCGCCAAGGCCCACAAGGCCCGCACCGGCTTCCTCGGGATGCTCGGCCTCGCGCCGAAGATCACCGAGAAGGATCTGAAGGACTGGGAGGAGCTGATCTTCGACACCTGCAACATGTGTGGACGTTGCACATTGGTGTGTCCGATGGGGATCGACATCGCCTCGATCACCGGCGCCACCCGCGCGGCCATGGCGTCGGCCGGCATCGGCCCGGCCGATCTCTTCGCGGCGGCGGAGAATTCGCGCGATCGCGGCTCGCCGCTCGGCCTGTCGCCGGAGAAGCTCGAGGATCGTCTCGAGTGGCTCGCCGACGACAACGAGATCGAGTTGCCGCTCGACAAGAAGGGCGCCGAGGTGCTGCTCACCGTCTCGTCGATCGAGATGATGAAGTACCCGGACAGCATCGTCTCCATGGCGAAGCTGCTCAACCACGCGGGCGTGAACTGGACCTTCTCCAAGAAGGGCTACGAGGCGACCAACTTCGGCTATCTCTCCGGCAAGTCCGACATCGCCAAGATGATGACCATGCGCATCGTCGAGGCGGCGGAGGAATTGGGCGTCAAGGCGGTGATCATCCCCGAATGCGGCCATGCCTATGGCGTGATGCGCTGGCAGGCGGCCAACGTCATCGGCCGGCCGCTGCCCTTCGAGGTGTGGCACATCACCGAATATCTCGCCAAGCTGAAGCGCGAGGGCAAGTTCGAGTTCAAGCCCTACACCACGCCCTTCACCTATCACGACCCCTGCCAGATCTCGCGGCGCGGCGGCGCGGCGGCGGACGCGCGCTACCTGATGGAAGGGTTCATGACCGACTTCCACGAGATGGCGCCGACGGGGAATTCCAACTGGTGCTGCGGCGGTGGCGGCGGCGTGCAGGCGATCGCGCGGTCCGCGCCGATCCGCTATCAGGTCTTCAAGATCAAGACCGATCAGGTCGCCAAGGCGGGCGTCGAGACGCTGGTCTCGTCCTGCGCCAACTGCCGCCTGACCATGGACGAGGCCAAGGCCGCGACCAAATGGACCGGCGGGCTCGACAGTATCGTCGAGATCCTGGCGAGCCATCTCATCACGAAGGACGACGACTGAACGCCCCGCGGCTCGCGCCGCGGTCCGTCGTCCCACATCCACACGTTCGCGTGTGACCTCGAAGATCCCGGCTTCGCGGCCGGGATTTCTTCGTCTATGGATCGGGTGACAGCCGAGGAGAGGGAGCGCGATGAGCACCGATCAGTTCCACCATTGGGAGACCCGCTTCGCCCATCCCGACTACGTCTTCGGGACCGAGCCCAACGCCTTCCTCGCCTCCTGCGAGGGGCTTCTGCCGCAGACCGGCGGCAAGGCGCTGGCGATCGCCGACGGCGAGGGGCGCAACGGGGTGTTCCTGGCCGAGTGCGGGCTCGAGGTGCTGTCGATCGACTTCTCTCCGACCGCCCAGGCGAAGGCGCGCGCGCTCGCGGCGGAGCGCGAGGTGGCGCTGGAGACGCGCACGGTCGACATCCTCCATTGGGATTGGCCGGAGGCGGAATTCGACGTGGTCGCCGCGATCTTCTTCCAGTTCGCGACCCCGGCGGAGCGGGCGAAGATCTTCGAGGGGATCCGCAAGGCGCTGAAGCCCGGCGGGCTGCTGATCCTCACCGGCTATCGGCCGGAACAGCTCGCCTATGGCACCGGCGGTCCCAGGGCGCTCGAAAACCTCTATACTCGCGCCCTGCTGGAACATGCCTTCGGCGACTTCACCGATCTCTCGATCGCCGAACACGACACCGTCGTCGACGAGGGCCACGGCCACAAGGGGCTCTCCGCCCTGATCGATCTCCACGGCCGCAAGCCGGTGTGACACGGCGGGGAGAAGGCCGCGACGCTCGCTCGCGGCCTTCTCGAGGGTTCGGCTTCACCCTGAGGTGAAGGGTCGATGACGGTGCCTCGAAGGGCGAAGCCACGACGGGCGGTGCCTCTCGGCCCTTCGCCCTTCGAGGCTCGCTCGTGCTCGCACCTCGGGACGAAGCGCCTCCGCTCGACATCGAATCTGTCCGGACACGCCGCGTTCGGCCTCACCCGTCGGTCTGGCGATCGGCCCAGGCGACCATGGCCGCGCCCCAGTCCCGCGCCGTGGTCGCGTCGAGGTCGAGCTGGGTGATGCGGTGCCCCTCGCGCACGATCACGCGCAGCATGATCATGCCACTCTCGAATTCCACCTCCTCGAGGCGGACCTCGCGGCGGTAGGGGGCCTCGAGCGTGGTCAGGGGTCTGCGGACGACGTCGCTCATGTGGGGGATCCGTCGGACGAGAAATCGGGAACGCCGGCGCGGTAGAAGACCAGCTCGAGGCGCTTCTGCCAATCCCGAGGCGTGTCGGGAAAGTCCGGCTTCAGATCCATGTGCAGCACGATCATGCCGTCGTGGGCGGCGGCCTCCACCAGCTTCTCGAGGTCGCGGTAGGAGGTGATCTCGCGGTGGGAGATGATGAGATCGGACAGAGAGGCCATCAGGCGGTGAACTCCGGTCGGGGAAGGGCGATGCGATCGTAGGACCGCAGGCGGAGGAGCAGGCGACCCTCGGCGGGATCGTCGGCGTCGACGAAGCCGGAGCGGTCGTGCAGGACGTTGTCGGCGAGAAGGCCCATGCCGGGCTCGAGCGCCAGACGGAAGATCACGGGATCGTCGGTCATGATCTCCACCAGCGCCGCCACGGCCGTCCGGGTGAGGGCATCCTCGGCCCAGGCGATGTGACGCTTGCGGGCGGTGTAACGCATGCCGAGGCGGCCGGTCGCGGGGTCGCGGAAGAAGACCGGGCCGATCGTCTCGCCGCGCACCGTGCCGTCCTCCTCCTCGCAAGGGGGGATCAGCATGGCGCCGGGCCGCATCAAGGCTTCGACGAGGGCGGGATCGCGGTCGCGCAGGCGCAGATAGGCAATCTCGGGGTCGAGCAGGGCGTTGAGGCCGCCGGAGCGCGCCGGGCGCACGCAATGGAGCACCATCGCCTGGATCGCCGCCTCGGGCCCACCCCAGGCGTAATAGCCGTCGGTGTGCCAGCCGAGCGGACGGTCGCTGTAGGGGATGAAGCCCGCCTGTCGCGGCGCGTCGGTGATGCGGATCGCCACCAGCCCGTCGTCGCCGGCGGAGCGATGGCGCTCGAAACGGCGCAGTCCGCAGGCCCGCGCGAGCCCCGAGACCGCCGCCCGCGCCCCTGCCTCGTCGAGCACGGGCCCGCGATAGATCACCATGTTCGCCCGTCCGAGCACCTCGGCGAGGGCGTCGAGTTCACGCGCCGTCGGCCGCGCCGGATCGGCGAGCGGCACGATCAGCTCGTCGGCGCGGCGCGGGTGCTCGGCCAGTTTGGCGGCGCGCCAGGCCCGCCACGCGACGTCGTCGTCGAAGCGGGTCGGATCGAATCGCCGCGCCACGCCGAAATCCCCCGGTAGAGCCGCCGGGGCCGGCCTCTCCTCGAGTCGCACCGCGTCCATGAACCCTCCGTCTCCTCCCGCGCGGCCCCGTCTTCGCGGGTGCTCGCGCCGTCTGGTCGATACCCCGGGGCGATCCTCGCCCGTCCTCCCGTCTCCTCGGTGAAAAATTTTTCAACCGATTCAAAAGTCTCGCGGGAAAGTGCGAATCCGTTCGCCGAGGCTCTTTGCAATTCTTGAAAATCAGCATAGCATCATATTCGTGCTCTCGCATATAACCGTTTCGAACGGGCGCCATCACCGACACGAATCGGCTGCGTTCGGCGAGAGAAACGAGTTTTCACGTCCCCCCGGTTCGGACGGAACGGGTGGGGGGCGTGTCGGAATTTCAAACGAGCTTCGTCGCCGACATGTGTGAGACATGCGGGACGGACGAGGCGATAGGGGTCCGATCGGTCTTTCGGGAGCGGTCGGGAAACGTTCGAAGGAGATATCCCATGTCGGGTGTCGAAGACGCCCGCGACGGAGCCGTGTCCGGCGCCGCTCGCGAGACCGCGCAGCATCCCACGCCTCATCTCGACCAGCTCGAGACCGGCCCCTGGCCCAGCTTCGTCACCGGCCTGAAGCGGCTGCGCGACAGCGGCGGCAAGCAATATGCCGCGATGATGAACGACCTGCTCGGCCAGCTCGAGCACTCCTACACGAACCGCCTCGGCTACTGGAAGGGCGGCACCGTGTCGGTCTTCGGCTACGGCGGCGGCATCATTCCGCGCTTCTCGGAAGTGGCCGACAAGTTCCCGGAATCGAAGGAGTTCCATACCCTTCGCGTCCAGCCGCCGGCGGGCTACCACTACACCACCGACCTCCTGCGCAACATGTGCGACATCTGGGAGGAGCACGGATCCGGCCTGATCGCGCTGCACGGCCAGTCCGGCGACATCATGTTCCAGGGCTGCAAGACCGAGAACGTCCAGAAGGCCTTCGACGCCCTCAACGAGATCGGCTTCGACCTCGGCGGCGCCGGCCCGGCGCTGCGCACCTCGATGTCCTGCGTCGGTCACGCGCGCTGCGAAATGTCGATGTACGACGAGGTCAAGGCGCATCGCTCGGTGATCAACGAGTTCCTCGACGAGATGCACCGGCCGTCGTTCCCCTACAAGTTCAAGTTCAAGTTCTCCGGCTGCCCGAACGACTGCGTCAACGCGATCCACCGCGCCGACTTCGCGGTGATCGGCACTTGGCGCGACGACATGAAGGTCGACCAGGAGGAAGTGAAGGCCTATGTCGCCAAGGCGGGCCGCAAGTACACGATCGACCACGTCGTCGCCATGTGCCCGACCCGGGCGCTGTCGCTCAACGACGACGACACGCTCGAGGTCGACAATCAGTCCTGTGTGCGTTGCATGCATTGCATCAACGTCATGAACAAGGCGCTGGCGCCGGGTGACGACCGTGGCGCGACGATCCTGATCGGCGGCAAGCGCTCGCTCAAGGTCGGCGATCTCATGGGCACGATGGTGGTGCCGTTCTTCGACCTCAAGACGGACGAGGACTACGAGAGCCTGGTGGAATTCGCCCGGTCGATCATGGAGTTCTTCACCGACAACGCGCTCGAGCACGAGCGTGTCGGCGAGACCATCGATCGCATCGGCCTGCCGGCCTTCCTCAAGGCGGTCGGCATCGAGCCCGATCCGAACATGGTCAAGCACCCGCGCACCTCGAGCTACGTGCGCACGGACGACTTCACCGTCGAGGCCGACAAGTACTTCGAGCGCAAGCTCCACAAGGCCGCCGAGTGATCCGTCGCATTCGACGAGCCGATCGGGTCGCGACGATCCGATCGGCCGACGACGACGCGGGGGAGAAACCCCGCGCGTTCGAACCATGCCCAGACGTCCCTAGGGAGGGAACATCGCGATGAGCCAAGCTCAGACGGCCGAAGTGCGGCCTCGGCTGCCCGACGAACACGGCGTGCCGGATCCGTTCCAGTACATGCATCCGATCATGAAGAAGAACTACGGCAACTGGGCCTGGCACGATCGCCCGCGCCCCGGCGTGCTCCATCACGTCGCCAAGAACGGCGACGAGATCTGGACCGTGCGCGCCGGCACCCAGCGCCAGATGGACGTCGGCACGATCCGCACCCTCTGCGACATCGCCGACACCCACGGCGAGGGCCATGTCCGCTTCACCACCCGCTCCAACATCGAGTTCATGGTCGGCGACTTCGCCAAGGTGCCGGCGCTGATCTCGGCGCTCGGCGCGGCAGGCTTCCCCGTCGGCGGCACCGGCAACTCGGTGTCGATGATCTCCCACACCCAGGGCTGGCTCCACTGCGACATCCCCGGCACCGACGCCTCCGGCGTGGTGAAGTCGCTGATGGACATGATGCATCACGAGTTCACCCACGAGGAGATGCCGAACCGCGTGCGCATCACCACCTCGTGCTGCCAGATCAACTGCGGCGGCCAGGGCGACATCGCGATCAACGTCCAGTACACGAAGCCGCCGAAGATCAATCACGATCTCGTCGCCAACGTCTGCGAGCGCCCGGCGGTCGTGGCGCGTTGCCCGGTGGCGGCGATCCGTCCGGCCATGGTCGACGGCAAGCCGTCGCTCGAGGTCGACGAGAAGAAGTGCGTGTGCTGCGGCGCCTGCTATCCGCCGTGCCCGCCGATGCAGATCAACGGCGCGGACTCGACCAAGATCGCCATCTGGGTCGGCGGCAAGCACTCGAACGCCCGTTCGAAGCCCGCCTTCCACAAGCTGGTGGTCGCCAATCTGCCCAACAACGCGCCGCGTTGGCCCGAGGTCGAGGAGGTCGTCCGCAAGATCCTCTACGCCTACAAGGACAACGCCAAGGACTTCGAGCGCATGGGCGAATGGATCGACCGGATCGGTTGGCCGCGTTTCTTCGAGCTGACCGGCCTCGCCTTCACCAAGCATCACATCGATACCTGGGTCGGCGCGCGTCACAACATGAACATGTCGACGCACGTCCACTTCTGAGACCGGCGCGGGGCTCGTCCGAGCCCCGCCGCCCCACCGAAGAGGTCAGAACGAGCCCGGGAGGTTTCCGTGAAGTTCGCAGTCGTGGTCAACGAAGGTCCCTATACCCATCAGGCGTCGGATACGGCGTATCAGTTCACCAAGGCGGCGCTCGAGAAGGGACACGAGATCTATCGCGTCTTCTTCTATCACGACGGCGTCAACAACGCGACGCGTCTGACGGTTCCGCCGCAGGACGAGCGCAACGTGCAGAAGAACTGGTCGGAACTGGCCGAGAAGAACGCCCTCGACATGGTCGTCTGCATCGCGGCGGCGCAACGGCGCGGCATTCTCGACGAGGGCGAGGCCAAGCGCCACGGCAAGGGCGAGGGCTCCGCCAACATCGCCCCGGGCTTCCGCATCTCCGGCCTCGGCCAATTGATCGAGGCGGGCATCCAGGCCGATCGCCTCGTCGTCTTCGGCGACTGAGGGGAGGGGATCCATGTCCGACACCAAGCGTTTTCTCTACGTCAACCGCAAGGCGCCGCACGGCACCGTCTATGCGCTCGAGAGCCTCGAGGTGGTGCTGATCGGCGCCGCCTTCGAGCAGGACGTCAGCCTCGCCTTCCTCGACGACGGCGTGTTCCAACTGGTCAAGAAGCAGGTGACGACCGGCATCGGCGTCAAGAACTTCGCGCCGACCTACCGGGCGCTCGGCGACTACGACGTCAAGAAGCTCTACGTCGAGCGCGAGAGCCTCGCCGAGCGCGGCCTCACCGAGGACGACCTCATGGAGGTCACGCACGAGAACGACGACGAGGAGGACGTCTCCTCGATCGAGATCGTCGATCGCGCCCGCATGGCCCAGATCATGGCCGCGCAGGACGTCGTCCTGAGCTTCTGAGGGAGAGACCACCGATGTCCACGCTGCACACCGTGAACAAGTCCCCCTACGAGCGCGGCAGCCTCGATTCCTGTCTGGCGCATGCGCTGCCCGGCGACGCGGTCCTCCTCATCGAGGACGCCGTGGTCGGGGCGCGGGCCGGCTCCACCCGGGTCGCCGAAGCCTTGAAGGCGGCGATGCCCGGCTGCACCATCCATGTCCTCGGTCCGGATCTCGCCGCGCGCGGCATCCCGGCCGATGCGGTGGTCGAAGGCGTCTCGGTCGTCGATTACGGCGGCTTCGTCGACCTGGCGGCCACCCACGACAAATCCCAGGCCTGGCTCTGACCGGACTGGCCACGACAACGAAAATTCACTGGAGGAACCCCATGAGCTATCATTTCAACGGCGCCGACATCGCTTCCGACGAAGAGGGCTATCTGACCGACCTGTCGCTGTGGAACCCCGAACTCGCCCTGCTGATCGCCAAGGACGAGAAGATCGAGATGTCGGACGAGCATTGGGAAGTGGTGAACTTCCTGCGCGAATATTACGACGAGTATCAGATCGCCCCGGCCATCCGCGTCCTCACCAAGGCGCTGAAGAAGAAGCTCGGCGAGGAGAAGTCCTCGAACAAGTATCTCTACGAGCTGTTCCCCTACGGCCCGGCCAAGCAGGCGTGCAAGATCGCCGGCCTGCCCAAGCCGACCGGCTGCGTCTGAGCCACGGGCGCGCGGCCCCGGCCCGCGACGGCGCGTTCGTTCTTCTCCCCGTCGCCGGGGAGAGGTGACGACCCGGACGGAGCCGTCGCGATCTCGCCGCCTCGCATCGGGCGCGCCTTCGCCCGAACGGACGTCATCGACCGATCAGGTCCTTTTGCGGATGGCAGGGGAACGCCCGTGCTGACGACGATCTACGCTTGTCTCTTCTATGGCGCGACGGCGATCTTCCTCGCCGGCATGGTGTTGCGCATCACGCGCTTCGCCCGCACCCCGGCGCCGCTCAAGATTCCGACCATGCCGGCCCCGACCACCAAGTCGGGTGTGGCCTACCGTCTCTTGCGCGAGGTGACGGTGTTCGAGAGCCTGTTCCGGGCCAACAAGTGGATCTGGGCCTTCGGGTGGATCTTCCACGTGGCGCTGGCGGTCGTGCTGATCCGTCACTTGCGCTACTTCGTCCAGCCGGTGCCGAGCCTGCTCGCCCTGATGCAGCCCCTCGGCGTTCTCGCCGGCTTCGCCATGGTCGCGGGCCTCGCGGGCCTCTGGGGCCGCCGCCTGATCGTGCCGCGCATCCGCTACATCACCGGGCCGTCGGACCATCTGATGCTGGCGCTGCTGGTGGCGATCGGCTGCTCCGGGCTCCTGATGAAATTCGTCGCCCACACCGACATCGTCGCGGTGAAGACCTTCTTCCTCGGCCTGATGCGCTTCGACATCCAGCCGCTGCCGAGCGATCCGATCCTGCTCGTCCATCTCGGGCTGGTGGCGACGCTGATGATCGTCTTCCCGTTCTCCAAGCTGGTGCATGCCGCCGGCGTGTTCTTCTCGCCCTCGCGCAATCAAGTCGACGACAGCCGTGAACGTCGTCATCTGGCGCCGTGGGCGGCGAAGCTCGAAGCCGACCGCGCGAGGTGAGACCCATGGATGCGATCGTTCCCGGCTCGGATGCCGACCGTCTCGATCCGCTCGAGATCCCGACGCTGTGCCCCGGCGCCATGGCTGCCTCGCAGCCGTGGGGCGCCTCGCCCGACCACCAGAAGGCGCTCGGTTTCCCGGGCGAGCTGGTCGACGACTGGCAGAACGTCGCCATCGCCAAGATGGGCGAGCTTCTGGAAAAGAACCGCGCGCTCCGGGTCTATCTCGACTCTTGCGTGAAGTGCGGCGCCTGCACCGACAAGTGCCACTATTTCCTCGGCACCGGCGACCCGAAGAACATGCCGGTCGCCCGCCAGGACCTGCTGCGCAAGGTCTACCGTCGCTATTTCACCTTCACGGGGAAATATTTCCCCGGTCTCGTCGGCGCGGAAGAGCTGACGAAGGAGGTGATCGACGACTGGTACTCCTATTTCCATCAGTGCTCGCAGTGCCGGCGCTGTTCGGTGTTCTGTCCCTACGGGATCGACACGGCCGAGATTTCGATGGCCGGCCGCGAGATCCTCGATGCGATCGGCAAGGGACAGAAATACTGCAACGAGATCATCGGCAAGGTCCACACGATCGGCAACAACCTCGGCCTCAACAAGAACGCGCTGCGTTCGACGTTGGAGGGCCTCGAGGAGGACATCGAGGACGACATCGGTGTGCCGGTGAAGCTGCCGCTCGACGTCAAGGGCGCCGACATCCTGCTGGTCACGCCCTCGGCCGACTTCTTCGCCGAGCCGCACGTCGACGGGCTGATAGGCTACGCGAAGGTGTTCCACGCCGCCGGCGCCAGCTGGACGATTTCGTCCTACGCCTCGGAGGCGGCGAATTTCGGCATGTTCATCGGCTCCTACGAGCAGATGCGGCTGATCTCTCTGCGCATTCGCGAGGCGGCGCTCGATCTCGGCGTCAAGCGCATCGTCTTCGGTGAATGCGGGCATGCCTGGCGCGTCGCCTATTCGTTCCTCAACACGCTCGCCGGTCCCTTCGACTTCCTCGACCAGCGCTACCCGATCCCGCAGCACATCTGCGAGTACACCTGGGATCTGATCCAGAAGGGGGCGCTCGAGTTCGACAAGTCGAAGAACGACCACATCCGGCTCACCTATCACGACAGCTGCAACGTCGCCCGCGCCACCCGCATGGGCGACCAGCCGGGCGGCCAGTTCGAGATTCCGCGCGCCATCCTGAAGACGGTCTGCAACCATTACTTCGACATGGCGCAGGACACGATCCGCGATCAGACCTTCTGTTGCGGCGGCGGCGGCGGGCTCCTGACCGACGAGTTGATGGACATCCGCAAGAAGGGGGCGAGCCCCCGCATGAAGGCGCTGAAGACCGTCGCCGAAGATCACGGCGTCACGCACATGGCGGCGATCTGCGCCATCTGCAAGACCCAATTCGCCAAGGTGATGCCCGACTGGGGCTTCGAGCGCGACTCCATCCTCAGCGTCCACCAGCTCGTCTCCAACGCCATCATCCTTCAGAAGCCCAAGCAAGAAAACGACGACGACCGCTGAAGCGGCGCGAATGGTCCTGGGAGGACGTCATGAACGAGAGCCCGAACCCCAAGAAGTTGACCTTCCGTCGTTTCGAGAACGGCGAGTCCATGTGGAATTGGGACGATCTTCAGGAGAAGATCTTCACCGCCGACAAGTCGCACAAGTGCCCGACCTACATCCACCGCGCCCCGCCGTGTCAGGCCGGCTGCCCGTCGGGCCACGACATCCGCGGCTGGCTCGCCATCGCCCGCGGCCAGGACAAGGCCCCCGACGGCCGGCCGTGGCAGGCCTATGCCTTCGACCGCATGGTCGAGGCCAATCCGTTCCCGTCCGTCATGGGTCGCGTCTGCCCGGCGCCGTGCGAGGACGGCTGCAACCGCAACGAGGTCGACGATTTCGTCGGCATCAACGCGGTCGAGCAATATGTCGGCGACTGGGCGATCGACAACGGTCTCGCCCTGCCGAAGCCGGAGGCCGAGACCGGCAAGAAGGTCGCGGTGATCGGTGGCGGCCCGGCCGGCCTCGCCGCCGCCGGGTTCCTGCGCCGCAAGGGCCACGCCGTGACCCTGTTCGAGGCCCATGACCGCCTCGGCGGCATGATGCGCTTCGGCATCCCCGGCTATCGTACGCCGCGTGACCGTCTCGACGCCGAGATCGACCGGATCATCGCCACCGGCATCGAGGTCCGGCTCAACACCCGCGTCGGCACCGACGTGAGCCTCGAGACCCTCGAGGCCGACTTCGACGCGATCTTCTGGGCGCTCGGCGCGCAGAAGGGCCGGCCGCTGCCGGTTCCCGGCAACGACGCCGAGGGATGCATCACCGGCATCGAGTTCCTCGACGCCTTCAACCAGGGCTGGGTCTTCTCGACCGCGCCGCGCGTGGTCGTGGTCGGCGGTGGCGACACCTCGATCGACGTCGCCTCGGTCGCCCGCCGCCTCGGCCACATCACCAAGAGGGCCGAGAAGGATCGCGCCGGGTCGGAGACGATGGGCTTCGAGGCCCACGACGTCGCCGGGACGATGGCCCGCGAGGGCGTCAAGGCGACGCTGACCTCGCTGTTCCCGATGGCCAAGATGACGGCGGCCGAGCGCGAACGCGAGGACGCGCTGCGCGAGGGCGTCGACATCCGCGACAGCGTGATGCCGCTCGAGGTGATCTCCGAGGGCGGTCGCGTCACCGGCCTCAGGATGTGCGCCTGCGACATGAAGGGCATGGTGCCGATGCCGCGCGAGGGCACCGAATTCGTCATCGAATGCGACATGATCGTCTCGGCGATCGGCCAGATGGGCGATCTCGCCGAGGGTCTCGCCCGGCTCGACGGCGGTCGTGGCTTCATCGCGGTCGACGGCGTCTATCGGGTTAAGGGCACCGAGAAGCACTTCGCCGGCGGCGACATCGTCAAGCCGCATCTCCTCACCACCGCGATCGGCCACGGCCGCATCGCCTCCGAGGTGATCGATCACTTCCTCGACGGCGAGATGCCGGAGAAGCGACCCAAGATCGACGTCCACCATTTCCGTCTGCTCGAGGAACTCCAGCAACGGCATCTGGAGCCGGAGGCCTACGACCATCTCCAGAAGCGCGGGACCAGCGAAGCCGACTTCGCCATCCACAACTGGGACGATCGCTCGTCGTCGCACGTCGTGCCGCACACCGATCTCTTCAAGGGTCACTTCTCCTACGACCCGCGCGAGCATCGCGCCGAGATCCACGTCGAGGCGGAGAACGTCATCGGCAACTTCCAGGAGCGCATCCAGGGGCTGACCGAGGAGCAGGCGCAACACGAGGGCAAGCGCTGCATGAGCTGCGGCCTCTGCTTCGAGTGCGACGCCTGCGTGATCTACTGCCCGCAGACCGCCATCTCGCGTGTGCCGAAGAAGGAACGGGCGATCGGGCGTTACGTCGAGACCGACTACGCCAAATGCGTCGGCTGCCACATCTGCAAGGACGTCTGCCCGACCGGCTTCATCCAGATGGGTCTGGGGGAGTGACATGACGCGTCGCTCCAACCTCGCCACGCTCCTGTTGTTCCTGGCGACGCTGTTCACGGGCGGCCTCGTCGGGGCGGCGACGGGCTCGGCGATCGAAAGCGCGGTCGCGGCCCCCGCGATCCCCAAGGCGGAAGGCCAATGCGTGGCGCCGCCGGAGGTGATGCGGCGGTCGCACATGACCATGCTGAAGCACACCCGGGACGTCACGGTGCGCGAGGGCGACCGCAAGACCGCCGAGGGCCTCACCGCCTGCATCACCTGCCATGCGGTCAAGGACGCCTCGGGCGCCTTCGTCTCGATCAAGTCGCCGCAGCACTTCTGCCGCGCCTGTCACGACTACGCGGCGGTCAAGGTCGACTGTTTCGAGTGCCACGCCTCGCGTCCCTTGACCGAGAAGACGGCCGAGGCGGCGCACGCCGCCTCGAGCGCCGACCTCGCGGCCCTCGCGGCCTTTGCCCGGGAGACCAGACCATGAGCGGATGCGGCACGGACAAGACCGGCGGATGCGGCGGCGGTTGCGGTTGCGGTTCGGCCGCGCCCTCGGCCGAGACCGCGATCGACGCCGGCCGTCGCGCCTTCCTGGGCGGGGCCGGCGCGGTGGCGGTGACGACACTCGCCCCGACGGTGACCCTGATCGCCTACGGCACCTCGGAGGCCCAGGCGGCCGGCGCCGATCCGGCCAAGCGCTGGGGGCTCCTGATCGACATCTCGAAATGCGCCGACGGCTGCACCGCCTGCGTCACCGCCTGCAAGACCGAGAACGGTTGGGAAGGGGGGGCGGACAACCAGCAGGACAGCCAGTGGATCCGCAAGGTCTCGCTGCGCGATCCGAAGTCGGGGGTGACGCGTTCGGCCCCGGTGATGTGCCAGCACTGCGCCCTTCCGCCTTGCGTCGACGTCTGCCCGACCGGCGCCTCGATGAAGCGGGCGGACGGCATCGTGCTGGTCGACAAGCATCGCTGCATCGGCTGCCGCTACTGCATGATGGCGTGTCCCTACAAGGCGCGGTCCTTCGTCCATCACGAGCTCGAGGACCAGAAGCCGTGGGCGCCGCGCGGCGTCGGCACGGTCGAGAGCTGCACGCTCTGCGTCCACCGGGTCGATCGCGGCGAGGCGCCGGCCTGCGTCTCGGCCTGCGCGACCGCCGGCGGGGCGATGCTCTTCGGCGATCTCAACGATCCCGGCTCCGAGATCGCCAAGGCGGTGGCGAGCGTTCCCACCAAGCAGATCCGTGGCGACCTCGGCGTCGACCCGGGCGTGCGCTACCGCAATCTGTGAGGGGACGGACGATGACCCACATCACCTATACCGAATGCAAGGGTGGGCGCTGGTTCGGCACGGCCTTCGTGGCGCTGCTCGGCGTCCTCGGCATCGGCGCCGCCTCCGCGCTCTACATGGAGATCAACGGCCACGTCGTCTCCGGCATGAACAACTCGGTCGTGTGGGGGCTGCCTCACGTCTTCGCGATCTTCCTGATCCTGGTCGCGTCGGGCGTGCTCAACATCGCCTCGCTCGGCTCGGTCTTCGGCGAGATGGGCTACAAGCCCAAGGCGCGCCTGTCGTCGGTGCTGGCGATCACCTTCCTGGTCGGCGGCCTTTCGGTGCTGGTGCTCGATCTCGGCCGTCCCGATCGGCTGACGGTGGCGATGACCAACTACAACTTCCGATCGATCTTCGCCTGGAACGTGCTGCTCTATTCCGGCTTCGTCGGCATCGTCGGCGCCTATCTGGTGGTGCAGATGACGCGGCGCTGGGAGAGGTTCGTCAAGCCGGTCGGGCTCCTCGCCTTTCTGTGGCGTCTGATCCTGACCACCGGCACCGGCTCGATCTTCGGCTTCCTGGTGGCGCGCTCGGGCTACGGCACCGCGGTGCTGGCGCCGGAATTCATCGCCATGTCTCTGGCGTATGGCCTGGCGGTGTTCCTGCTGATCCGCATCGCCATCGACGACGCCTCCGACCGCCGCCTCGCCGACCTGCTGCTCGATCGGCTGGCGCGTCTTCTGGTGATCTTCGTCGGCTCGGTGCTCTATTTCACCGGCGTCTACCACTTCACGGCGATCTTCTCGCCGGAGCGGGTCGAGTTCGAGGCCTGGATCCTGCTTCACGGCGGGCTCTACACGGGCGTCTTCTGGATCGGCGCGGTGGCGCTCGGCCTGATCGCGCCGATGGCCATGCTCTACAACCGCACCGAAGTGACGCGCGGCCGGGTGGCGCTCGCCAGCGCCCTGGTGATCCTCGGCGGCTTCGCCCAGCTGTGGGTGATCCTGATCGGTGGACAGGTCTTCCCGATGCGTCTCTTCCCCGGATTCGAGGTCTCCTCGAGCTTCGGCGACGGCGTGGTGGCGACCTATGTCCCGAGCCTGCCGGAATTCGGTCTCGGCCTCGGCGGCGTCGCGGTGGCGCTGCTCTTGACCATGATCGCGCTCCGGCTCTTCCGGCTGCTGCCGCACGAGGAGGCCTGAACCATGCCGCGTCTCGTCGTCTCCGCCGCCCACAAGTCGTCCGGCAAGACCACTTTCACGATCGGCCTCGCCGCCGCGCTCGCCCGCATCGGCCGGCGCGTCCAGTGCTTCAAGAAGGGGCCGGACTACATCGATCCGCTGTGGCATCGCCGCGCGTCGGGCCGACCGAGCTACAATCTCGACTTCAACACCCAGACGCCCGACGAGATCGCCGCGCAGGTGGCGGCGCGCGAGGCGGGGCTCGATCTCGCCCTGATCGAGGGCAACAAGGGTCTGCACGACGGGGTCGATCTGGAAGGGGCGGATTCGACCGCCGCGCTCGCCAAGCTCCTGAAGGCGCCGGTCGTGCTGGTGCTCGACGCCTCCGGCATGACGCGCGGCATCGCGCCGCTCCTGATGGGCTATCGGATGTTCGACAGCCAAGTCGACATCGGCGGCGTGGTGGTGAACCGCGTCGCGACCGCGCGCCAGGAAGCGAAGCTGATCGCCGCGATCGAACGCTACACCGACGTGCCGGTGCTCGGCACCATCGGCCGGCGCGCCGATCTGGTGGTCGAGGAGCGTCACCTCGGGCTGACCACGCCGCAGGAGACCGACGACGTCGAGCGCGTCGTCTCCCATCTCGCCGAGACCGTCGCCGGCGGTGTCGACCTCGCCCGGATCGAGGCGCTCGCCGAGAGCCGGGCGCCGACCCCCGATCGGGCCCGCCCGATCGTGGTGCGCGGTGGCAAGGCGTCGCTGCCCCCGGGCGCGCCGACCATCGCGGTCGCCCGCGACGGCGCCTTCTGCTTCTACTACCAGGACGATCTCGAGGCGCTGGAGCGGGCCGGGGCGCGGCTCGAGTTCTTCTCGACCCTCGAGGCGAAGCGTCTGCCGCCGGCCGACGGTCTCTTCATCGGCGGCGGCTTCCCGGAGAGCCACGTCGCGGCGCTCGAGGCCAATGCGAGCCTCAGGGCCGACATCGCCGAGAAGGGCAGGGCGGGCCTGCCGATCTACGCCGAGTGCGGCGGGCTGATGTATCTCTCGCGCAAGATCGTCTGGAACGGCGTCGAGGGCGACATGGTCGGTCTGGTGCCGGGCGACGCGGTCGTCCACGAACGTCCGCAGGGTCGTGGCCTCGTCGTGCTCGAGGAGACCACCGCGATGCCGTGGCCGCGCGGCGGCGCCACGCCCGAGGCGGCCGGGCCGCGCCGCGTGCGGGCGCACGAGTTCCACTACGCCCGGCTCGAGAACCTCGCCCCGGACCTCGCCTACGCCTGGAAGGTGTTGCGCGGCGACGGCATCACCGGCCGCGACGACGGCGTGGTGATCGCCAATACGGTGGCGAGTTTCACCCATCTGCGCGACACCTCGCGCCTCGATTGGGCACGGCGCTTCGTCGCCTTCGTCGAGACGCATCGCGCGGCGCGGCGCGAGGGGCGCGGCGAGCGGATCGCCGGGGCGGCGCCGGCGCCGGTAGGGCGGCGCGGCGATCTCGGCGCGGTCGGCGAGGCGATGGCGTTCGGAGGCCTGCGGTGACCCGACGAGCCCGCCCCGCCACCGACGCCGACGGCTATCTGCTCGACCCCGACGACTGGGACGAGACCTTCGCGCTCGAGACGGCCGCCGCCCTCGGCGTCACCATGACCGAGGAACATTGGGACGTCGTGCGCTTCATGCGGGCGGAGCGCGAGGAACACGGCGTCTCCCCCGACGCCCGCCACGTCATGCGCCACCTCGCGGAGACCCGAGGCGCGCCCCGCAATCGCCTGTTCGAGCTCTTTCCCTACGGCTATCCGGGTCAGGCGTGCCGGATCGCCGGGATGAAGCGCCCCCGTGTCTGGAGTACGGGATGATCCTCGACCCCACCCGAGACCCCGGCGATCTTCACCGAAAGAAAGGTCGATACCGGGTGAAATTTTTGACCCGTGACATGGCGCGGGTCGAAACATGAGAATATTATGAAGGACATAATGGTGGTGTCCTCGTCCGGGCCGTCTCACCGGGGGGTGATCGGTGGAGGCACGACCGAAGAAACAGACCGCCTCGAAGAGGGTCCCAGGACTTCGCGGCGGGCGTGATCAGGAGGGTTCGATGGCTCACATCGTCGTAATGGGCGCCGGTCTCGGCGGCGTCGTCATGGCCTACGAGATGAAGGATCAGCTGCGTCCGGAGGACAAGCTGACCGTCATCACCAAGGATCCGAAATATCATTTCGTCCCGTCGAATCCGTGGATCGCCGTCAAGTGGCGCCAGCGCGAGGACATCCAGATCGATCTGGCGCCGACCTTCGCCAAGCGCGGCATCGGTTTCCGCGCGACGCCGGCCAAGAAGGTGATGCCGACCGAAAACAAGGTCGAGCTCGCCGACGGCTCTTTCATCGACTACGACTTCCTGATCATCGCCACCGGCCCGGAACTGGCCTTCGACGAGATCGAGGGCTTCGGTCCCGAAGGTCACACCCAGTCGATCTGCCACATCGATCACGCCGAGAAGGCGGCCGAGGCCTTCGAGGAGTTCTGCAAGAATCCGCAACCGATCATCATCGGCGCGGCGCAGGGCGCTTCCTGCTTCGGCCCGGCCTACGAGTTCCTCTTCATCGTCGAGACGGAGCTTCGCCGCCGCAAGATCCGCGACAAGGTGCCGATGACCTTCGTCACCGCCGAGCCCTATATCGGCCACCTCGGCCTCGACGGCGTCGGCGACACCAAGGGTCTGCTCGAGAGCGAGATGCGCGGCAAGCACATCAAGTGGATGACCTCTTCGCGGGTGAAGAAGGTCGAAGCGGGCAAGATGACGGTCGAGGAGATCGCCGACGACGGTTCGGTCAAGGCCGAGAAGGAGATGCCGTTCGGTTTCGCGATGATGCTGCCGGCCTTCCGCGGCATCGAGGCGGTGCGCGGCGTCGAGGGTCTCGTCAATCCGCGCGGCTTCATCCTGGTCGACAAGCACCAGTGCAACCCGACCCATCGCAACATCTTCTCGGTCGGCGTCTGCGTCGCCATCCCGCCGATGGGGCCGTCGCCCGTGCCCTGTGGCGTGCCCAAGACCGGCTTCATGATCGAGTCGATGGTCACCGCCACGGCGCAGAACATCGGGCAGATCCTGCGCGGCGGCGTCTCGACCCACGAGGCGACCTGGAACGCGGTCTGCCTCGCCGACTTCGGCGACTCGGGCATCGCCTTCGTCGCCCAGCCGCAGATCCCGCCGCGCAACGTCAACTGGTCGTCGTCGGGCAAGTGGGTGCATGCGGCGAAGATCGGCTTCGAGAAGTACTTCATCCGCAAGATGCGTCGCGGCGAGAGCGAGCCCTTCTACGAGAAGGCGATGCTCGACTTCCTCGGCATCGGCAAGCTGAAGAAGAGCACCTGATGCCAAAGGCCGAGGGTGCGGACGCACCCGGCCTTTGAAGAAGCGCGAATTTCTCATCTGCATCAGAGGCATGAGAAGTTCGCGTCGGGAATACCGTCGGTCATTTTCAATGCCCGACGGCATGACGCATCGACGGCGCCGGGTCCCCGGCGTCGTCCTCCCCCTTCGCGACCGCCCGTCTCGTCCTCCTCGCGGGGATCGAGGAGCGAAAGGTCGTACCCGAAACGGGTCGCCGGGCCTTTCCGCCCGGCGATCAGGACGACCGACCCCTCCGACAGACGAGGGGCGAGAGCGGAGCCCGAACAGGGGCCCGCGAACGACGTCTCGAGGAAACCGACAACGAGGAGGGACCGCGCCTTGGCCGCGTCCGCTCGCATCAGTGCCGTCTTGCCCGCGCTCCTGCCGTTCCTCGGCTGGATGCGGATGAGCGACCGCGCCTCGATCCGAGCCGACCTGATCGCCGGCCTGACCGGGGCGGTCGTGGTGCTGCCGCAGGGCGTCGCCTTCGCCACCATCGCCGGCATGCCGCCGGAATACGGGCTCTATGCCGGCATCGTCCCGACGATCATCGCGGCGCTGTTCGGCTCGTCGTGGCATCTCGTCGCCGGTCCCTCGACCACCGCCTCGCTGGTGCTCTTCACCTCGCTCTCGGCCTTCGCCACGCCGGGGTCGGAGCGCTACGTCGAACTCGCGCTGACGCTCGCGCTGATGGTCGGGGTGATCGAACTCAGCCTCGGCGTCTTCAAGCTCGGGGCGATCGTCAACTTCATCTCCCATTCGGTCGTCGTCGGTTACACGACCGGCGTCGGCATCCTGATCATCGCCCATCAGGTCAAGGGGTTCCTCGGGATCCCCGTCTCCAAGGACGCCGAATTCCTGGAGATCCTGCGGGATTTCGTCTTCGGGCTCGATCAGATCGCCTGGCCGACCTTCGCCGTCGCGATGGCGACCCTTCTGACCGCGATCGCGGTGCGGATCTGGACGCCGCGCATCCCCTACATGATCGTGGCGATCCTCGCGGGCGGGCTCGCGGGCGCGCTGGTCGATCGTTGGATGCCCGGGTCGGTCTCGACCGTCGGGGCGCTGCCGGCGCATCTGCCGCCGCTGTCGATGCCGGATTTCGACCCGGCGACCTGGCGCATGCTGCTGCCGACGGCCTTCGCGGTCGCGGTCTCCGCCTCCAACGAGGTGGTGTCGATCTCGCGGGCGCTGGCGTTGCGTTGCGGTCAGCACGTCGACGCGAACCAGGAGTTCATCGGCCAGGGGCTCGCCAACGGGATCGGCAGTTTCTTCTCCGGCTACGTCGTCTCGGGCTCCTTCAATCGCTCGGCGCTCAATTACGACGCGGGTGCCCGCACACCGCTCTCGGCCCTTTCGGCCGGGGTGCTGCTGGCCGGCATCCTGGTCTTCGCCGCGCCGCTCGCGGCGTGGCTGCCGCATGCGGCGATGGCGGCGACGCTGGTGCTGGTCGGCTGGAGCCTGATCGATCGCAAGCGCATCGCCCAGATCTTGCGCTCGGCCCATTCCGAACGCGCGGTGATGGCGATCACCATCTTCACGGCGCTCTTCGTGCACATCCAGGCGGCGATCCTTGTCGGCGTGGTGCTGTCGCTGATCGTCTATCTCTATCGCACGTCGAAGCCGCAGATCCTCCCGCGCGTGCCCGATCCGATGAGCGGCGGCCGCAAGTTCACCAATCCCGGTCCGACCCTTCCCGAATGTCGCCAGCTGCGCATCATCCGCATCGACGGATCGCTGTTCTTCGGCGCGGTGGCGGCGTTTCAGGACAAGCTCAGGCGCTTCGAGGCGGAGAGCCCGAACCGGCGTCATCTCGCCATCGTCATGAGTGGCGTCAACTTCGTCGATCTCGCCGGCGCCGAGGCGCTGGTCCAGGCGGCGCGGCGGTGGCGGGCGCGCGGCGGCGGGCTCTATCTGATCCGGGTGAAGGAGCGGGTCTGGGACATCCTGGAGAAGGGCGGGCACCTCGACGAGATCGGCCGGGCCAACGTCTTCACCTCCAAGACCGACGCGCTCAGGACCCTCTATCGCAAGTTCGACTACGAGGAATGCAGGAGCTGCGGACTGAACGTCTTCGTCGAATGCGCCCGGATGGGCAAACAGGAACCGCTCGAGGAGGACTTCGAGGAAGAGGTCACGATCGAGAACTGTCCGCCCGAATGGGTGGGCGGCGAGGCGGAGCGGGACGCGCCCGCGCCCGCGAAGTGAACCGTCCGGCGTGACGCCGACGAAGCTGAATCAAGGCCCCTCGCGGGCGAGGCAAGAGGAAACGGGGTTCATGTCGAAGGAGCCGACACCGGATCTGTCGCCCGTCGTCCACGACGAGGTGAAGTACACGACCTGCTACATGTGCGCCTGCCGTTGCGGCATCAAGGTCCACCTCAAGGACGGGATGATCCGCTACATCGAGGGCAACAAGAACCATCCGATCAACAAGGGCGTGATCTGCGGCAAGGGATCCTCCGGGATCATGCAGCATTATGCGCCCTCGCGCCTCCGGAAGCCGCTGAAGCGGGTCGGCAAGCGCGGCGAGGGCGAGTTCGTCGAGATCGAGTGGGAGGAGGCGCTCGGCCTCGCCACCGAATGGCTCGGCGCGATCCGCGCGAGCGATCCCAAGAAGCTCGCCTTCTTCACCGGCCGCGATCAGTCGCAGTCGCTGACCGGCTGGTGGGCGACCCAGTTCGGCACGCCCAATTTCGCCGCCCATGGCGGCTTCTGTTCGGTCAACATGGCGGCCGCCGGGCTCTACACGATCGGCGGCTCGTTCTGGGAGTTCGGCGAGCCCGATTGGGAGCGCGCGAAGTATCTGATCCTGTTCGGCGTCGCCGAGGATCACGATTCCAACCCGATCAAGACCGGCCTCGGCAAGATGAAGGGGCGTGGCGCCAAGGTGGTGTCGGTCAACCCGATCCGCACCGGCTATTCGGCGATCGCCGACGAATGGCTCGGCATCCGGCCGGGTACCGACGGGCTCTTCGTGATGGCGCTCATCCACGAGTTGCTCCACGCCGACAAGATCGATCTCGACTATCTGATCCGCTACACCAACGCGCCGTGGCTCGTCATCGACGCGCCCGGCACCGCCGAGCATGGGCTCTTCGCCCGCGACGCCGCCGGCGATCCGCTCTGCTTCGACCAGACCACCGGCCGGCTGGTGTCGGCGAAGCTGCCCGAGGTGGCGCCGGCGGTCGTGGGCTCGTTCGAGCTTCCCGACGGGCGACAGGCGGTGCCGTCGTTCCAGCGGATCGCCGAGCGCTACATGGACGCGGCCTTTGCGCCGGAGGCGGTCGCGGCCTCCTGCGGCATTCCCGCCGACACGATCCGCCGCATCGCCGCCGAGCTCGCCGAGGTCGCCTTCGAGCAGACGATCGAGCTCGACGTCGAATGGACCGACTGGGCCGGGCGCACCCATTCCAAGATGATCGGCCGCCCCGTGGCGATGCACGCGATGCGCGGCATCTCCGCCCACACCAACGGCTTCCACACCTGCCGGGCGATCCATCTCCTCCAGGTGCTGCTCGGCTCGGTCGAATGCCCCGGCGGCTTCCGCTTCAAGCCGCCGTTCCCCAAGCCGATCCCGCCGGGTCAGAAGCCGGCCGGCAAGACCTCGGCGCCCAACACGCCGCTCGCCGGCCTGCCGCTCGGCTTCACCACCGGGCCGGAGGACCTGATCGTCGACGACGAGGGCCGTCCGATCCGCATCGACAAGGCCTATTCCTGGGAGGCGCCGATCGCCTCACACGGCCTGATGCACATGGTGATCACCAACGCCTGGAAGGGCGATCCTTATCCGATCGACGTGTTGTTCATGTACATGGCCAACATGAGCTGGAACTCGACCATGAACACCAAGGGTGTCATGGACATGTTGACCGACGTCGATCCCAAGACCGGCGAATACAGGATCCCGAAGATCATCTATTCCGACGCCTATGCCTCGGAGATGGTCTCCTACGCCGATCTGATCCTGCCGGACACGACCTATCTCGAGCGCTGGGACTGCATCTCGCTGCTCGACCGGCCGATCTGCGAGGCCGACGGGCCGGCCGACGCGATCCGCCATCCGATCGTCGAGCCCGATCGCGACGTGCGCGCGTTCCAGACCGTGCTGCTCGATCTCGGCGCCCGGCTGAAGCTTCCCGGCATGACCAATCCGGACGGCACGGCGAAGTTCCCCGGCGGCTATCCCGACTACATCGTCAACCACGAGCGCACACCGGGCATCGGTCCGCTCGCCGGTTGGCGCGGCGAGAACGGCGAGACCTTCGGGCGCGGCGCGGTCAATCCGAACCAGCTCGACGCCTATATCGCCCATGAGAGCTTCTGGCATCACGAACTGGCGCCGGATCAGAAGTTCTACAAATTCGCCAACAAGTCCTATCTCGACTTCGCGGTGAAGATGGGCTTCATCGGCCACGCCGATCAGATCGTCATCCAGCTCTATTCCGAGCCGATGCAGAAGTTCCGCCTCGCGGCCGAAGGTCACGGCGCGATCCAGCCACCCGACCATCTGCGCGCCAATCTGAAGGCGGCCTTCGATCCGCTGCCCGTCTGGTACGTGCCGCACGAGGAGGCCTCGGTCGACACCAAGACCTATCCGCTGCACGCGCTGACCCAGCGGCCGATGATCATGTACCACTCCTGGGGTTCGCAGAACGCGTGGCTCCGCCAGATCCTCGGTCGCAACAAGCTCTATGTCGCCACCTCCAAGGCGCGCGACCTCGGGCTCGACGACGGCGATTGGGTGCGCGTCACCAGCCACAACGGCTCGATCAAGGTGCAGATCAAGACCATGGAGGGGCTCAACCCCGACACCGTCTGGACCTGGAACGCGATCGGCAAGCGCTCGGGTTCGTGGAACCTCGCCCCCGACGCGCCGGAGGCGAAGAAGGGCTTCCTGCTCAATCACCTGATCTCGGAGCTGCTGCCGCCGCGGTCGGACGGGCGCCGGCTCTCCAACTCCGATCCGATCACCGGACAGGCGGCGTGGTTCGACCTGCGCGTGCGCATCGAGAAGGTGGCGGCGGGGGCGGAGATCACCGAGCCGCAATTCCCGACCCTGCCGCGCGTCGTCGGTCTCGACCCGGCGCCGGCGATCAACGACTACGGCGCCCATTTCGCTCCCGATCACGACCCGAAGAGGACCCGCGCATGACTTCGCTGCCCGCGACCCGGCCCGAAAAGCGCCTCGGCCTCGCCATCGATCTCGACACCTGCGTCGGCTGTCATGCCTGCGCGACCAACTGCAAGGAATGGAACACCGGCGGCATCTCCGGCCCGCTGACCGACGTCAACGCCTATGCCGCCGAACAGCACGGCGTGTGGTTCAACCGCGTCTTCACCTACGAGGTGGGCGGGGAGGGGGAGGCGGGCCGCACGGTCCACTTCCCGAAGAACTGTCTCCATTGCGAGAACCCGGCCTGCGTCACGGTGTGTCCGACCGGCGCCTCCTACAAGCGGTCGGAGGACGGCATCGTCCTGGTCGATCACGACAAGTGCATCGGCTGCAAACTGTGCTCCTGGGCCTGCCCCTACGGCGCGCGCGAATACGACGAAGTCCAGGGCGTGATGAAGAAGTGCACGCTCTGCGTCGACAAGATCTACAACCAGAACCTCCCCGAGGAAGACCGGGTGCCGGCCTGCGTCGCGGCGTGCCCGTCCAAGGCGCGTCACTTCGGCGACTTCGCCGATCCGAATTCGACCGTCTCGAAGTTGACGGCCGAGCGCGGTGGCTATGATCCGATGCCGGAGAAGGGCTATCGCCCGACCTCGAAATATCTGCCGCCGCGCCCCGGCCGTCGTGGCGCGGCGCCGGCGGCGACCGCCGCCACCGCGAGCCTCGAAGGCGCCGGCCGCTTCCTGAAGTGGGTCGACCGGATCCTGACGCGTTGAGAAGGACGACGAGACGATGCATCCCGCCTATTCCGTCATCTTCTTCACGACCGCCTCGGGCGCCGGCTACGGTCTCTTGATCCTCGCCGCGATCTTCGCCGTCGGCGGTCTCCTGCCGGCGACGAGCCTCCTCGGCTTCGTCGTGGTCGGCCTCGCCCTCGGGCTGATCGGGGGAGGGCTCTTGTCCTCCACCTTCCATCTCGGCCGGCCCGAACGGGCGATCAACGCCTTCTCGCAGTGGCGCACCTCGTGGTTGTCGCGCGAGGGCGTTCTGGCGGTCGCCACCTTCCTGCCGGCCGGTCTCTTCGGCATCGGCTGGGTGTTCCTCGGCAAGACCACCGGCTTCTTCGGCTGGATGGGCGTCGCCGCGGCTCTGCTCGCCGGCGCCACGGTGATCGCCACGTCGATGATCTACGCCAGCCTCTCCACCATCCGGCAATGGAACCTCGCCACGGTGCCGGTCGCCTATCTCGGCCTCGGGCTGATGTCGGGCGCGGTCCTGCTCGCGGTCGTCACGCGCCTCTTCGGCGTCCACACCCCGGCGGTCGACGTGGTGGCGATCGCCTCGATCGTGATCGCCTGGGGCGTCAAGCTCGCCTATTGGACCACCATCGATCGGCTCCAGCCGACCAGCGATCTCGGCACCGCCACCGGCCTCGGCCGTTTCGGCGCCGTGCGTCTGCTCGAGCAGCCGCATACGGAGGCGAATTTCCTGATGCACGAGATGGGCTTCGTGGTGGCGCGCAGACATGCCCGCCGGCTGCGCTCACTCGCCCATGTCGCGCTCTTCGCGCTGCCGCTGATGCTCACCGTCGCCGCGCTCTGGGCGCCCGCGGTGACGGCCGCGGTGATGGCGGTCGGCGCGGTCGGCTCGCTCGCCGTCGGCCTCCTGGTCGAACGCTGGTTGTTCTTTGCGGAAGCCCGGCACGACTGCATGATCTGGTACGGCCGCTGAGACGGCCGACCCGAACCCTTCCCCGCGTTCGCGCGTGGGGAACACCTTCAACGAAGAAACTCCAAGGGAGACGAACGCCATGGCCGACATGACCCTCGACGCCAAGGGACTGAATTGCCCGCTGCCGATCATCAAGACCAAGAAGATGCTGAAGGACGTGCCGTCGGGCGGCACGCTCGAGGTGCTCTCGACCGACCCCGGCTCGGTCGCCGACTTCGACGCCTTCTGCCGCACCACCGGCAACACGATGGTGGAGAAGAGCGCCGACGCGGGCGTGTTCCGCTTCGTGATCAAGCACACCGCCTGACGACGACGGCGGATCGGGACGCTTCGCCTTTTTCTCGCCACGGATGAGGACGAGGGGAGGCGACCCGGCCGCCGGGGCAATGCGCGGCGAGGATCGAGCATGGACGAATTCGAGCCGACAGACACCTCCGCCGCCATGCGTCGCCGCGACCTGATCGGCATGGTGATTCTCGCCCTGGTCGCGGCCGCCCTGATCGTCGTCGCCGTCGTCCTCGGGGGTGGCCTCAGCGACTGACGGCGCCTCCGGCGTCACCGGGGGACATCACGCCGCCACACCTCGCCTCTTGAAGTTCCCGATGGTTCCGGCCATTGAAGGCGCGACGGAAGCGTGGCCGAGTGGTTTAAGGCAGCGGTCTTGAAAACCGCCGTGGGTGCAAGCCCACCGTGGGTTCGAATCCCACCGCTTCCGCCAAGACGCGCGGTCTCCGGTTCGTCCATCGAGGAGCGAAGGGGCGGACATGCCGCGCGCGATCAACGTCGTCGACTTCTGGCGCGGCTTCGCCCTGGTCGAGATCTTCGTCAATCACATCCCCGGCAACGTCTACGAGCAGTTCACCCACAAGGCGCTGTCGCTGTCGGATTCGGCCGAGCTCTTCGTCTTTCTGGCGGGCTGGTCGCTGAAATACGTCGAAGGCCCGGCCCATGCGCCGCGTCCGACCGTGCACGTGGTCGGCCGGCTGGGGCTTCGCGCCGGCAAGCTCTACGCCGCCCACATGGTCATCGTGATGATGGCGATCGCGATGCTGGCGGTCACCTCGCTTTGGCTCGACAATCCGCTGATCCTCGAATGGTTCAACGCCGGGGCGGTCTTCACCGATCCGATCGAGGCGCACATCGGTCTGGTCTTTCTGACCCATCAGCTCGGCTATTTCGACATCCTGCCGCTCTATGTCGTGCTGCTCTGCCTGTCGCCGCTCGTGGTGATCCTCCACCGACGATGGCCGGCGCTGCTCTTGCCGGTCTCGGCGGCCGTCTACCTGACCGCGCTCGTCGGACAGATCACCTTCCCGACCTGGCCGACGCAGGGGGAGTGGTTCTTCAATCCGCTGTGCTGGCAGTTCGACTTCGTTCTGGGTTTTCTCCTGTCGCGCCCCGAGGGCCTCGGTGGCTTCGCGGCGCGGCACATGACGGCGATCCGCGTGATCGCGCTGCCGCTGATCGTCGCCGCCGCGGTTCTGCGCCTCGAAGGGATCGAGCTCGATCCGACCATGGCGCCGTTCCCGCGTCTGCTCTTCGTCAACGACAAGAGCTTCCTGACGCCGACCCGGATCGTCCATTTCCTGCTTCTCGCCACCCTCTTCGCGCCGACCTTCACGTTCTTCGAGCGCTACGTTCCTCGGTTCGCGGGGGCGTTGTCGCTGCTCGGGCGGCATTCGCTGCTGGTGTTCTGTCTCGGCTCGATTCTCAGTCTCGCCGGGCAGATCCTTCGATTTGCGTTCAGGGGCGGTTTGCCTTTGGATACGATCGTCGTCTGCGTTGGGCTGGCGATCTCGTTCGTCGTGGCCCGGGGGGCCGACTGGTGGGAGCGCGCTCGATGACGACGATGGGACGTCGGGTCCGGATCGCCCTCTTCCTCACCGCGCTCGCGTCGGCGACGGGCGCGCGGGCCGAGGCGCCGGTCGCGCCCTCGTCCTCTGCCTGCGGGCTCGCGGCCGGCGACGCGACGGCGATCGCCTTTCCCAATCTCGAGCGCGCGATGAAGGAACGCAAGCGCATCGTCGCCGTGGCGATCGGCAGTTCCGTCGTCGGCGGGAGCTTCCGCAACGGCGATTATTACGAGCTGGTCGAGGGGTTTCTGGAAAAGACCTTCAAGGGCCTCGACGTGGTGGTGGTCCAGCGCGGCGTCTCCGGCGAGCTCGCGCGCGACGCCGCCGACCGGATCCGGCTCGAGGTCGCCCGATCCGCGCCCGACGTCGTCTTCTGGCAGGTCGGCACGGCCGATGCGATGGCCGGCCTCGATCCGGCGGAGATCGGCGAGACGGTGCGCGACACCATTCGCTGGCTGAAGGACCACGGCGTCGACGTCGTCCTGATCGGCCTCCACTACACCCCGGTTCTGCGCAACGACGCCGAATATCAGGCGGTGCGCGCGATGATCACCCAGGTCGCGCGCGAGGAGAGGGTGCTGCGGGTGCGCCGCTACGAGGTCGGCGAGACCTTGGAGAAGCTGCGCGCCGGCAAGGCCGACACCGCCACCAGCGGCGAGGTCGCGACCCGGACCGACGGCTGCATGGCCGAGGATCTGGCGCGGTCGCTGGCGACCGGGCTCTTCGCGAGACGGCCATGATCGGGGCCGCGCGCGACCTCTTCCCCTTCCCACGATCCCCTTCCGCCACCGAGCGAGGCCCCATGACGACGTCGAGCGACGAGGCACGATCGCGAAGCCCGAGGACCCCGCAGCGGCGGTTCGCGCTCGTGGCGGCGGGGCTCGCCGCCGGTCTGATGGTGGCGATGCCGTCGCTGGCCTCCGCCGAGGCCGCGCCGGCCGAGCCGGTCTGTGCCGCCCCCCCGGAAGGGGTCCGGCTTCATCGCCCGTTGCCGCGCTTCTACAAGCGCTGGGTCGACGGCGGGCCGCTGAAGATCGTCGCGCTCGGGTCGTCCTCGACCTTCGGGCTCGGCGCGTCGAGCCCGGAACGGTCCTATCCGAGCCGGCTCGAGGCGGAGCTGCGCCGCGCCGCGCCCGGGCGTTCGATCACCGTCGTCAATCGCGGCGTCAACGGCAACGAGACCCGAGACGAGATGCTGCGCTTCGATCGCGACGTCCTCGCCGAGCGTCCCGACCTGGTGATCTGGCAGATCGGCACCAACGTGCTTCTCGCCGGCCACGACATGTGGTCGGTGTTTCTCGACGCGCGCGCCGGGATCGCCCGTCTCCAGGCGCAAGGGTCCGACGTGCTCCTGATGAACATGCAATATTCGCCGCGCGTGCTGGCGCGGTCGAACTACGAGGCGATGCTCGATCTCATCGCCGTCACCGGGCGCGAGACGCGGGTGGACGTGTTCGATCGCTTCGCCGTCATGAAGAGCTGGCATCGCGATCGCCACTATCCGTTCGAGACCTTCGTCACCGAGGACGGGCTGCACATGAACGACTGGTCCTACGGCTGCGTCGCGCATCTCCTCGCCGGGGCGATCCTGGAGGCGCGTCCGCACGGGCGTGGTCCCGGACCGGCTGCGGCTCGAGACGACGCCGCCCGTGCCGATTGAGCGGCGCCTCGGCGCGGCGTCCGGCGATCCTTCGGTGAAATCTGCGGGGCCCGGCGTTTTCGACGCCACGTAAACGTCCTCTCAACCATCACACTTCATCGTCCGCTCATATACGAGCGCGGCACGAGTATGAGTGTGGCACTGGCGCAGCGGGAGACGTCGATGGGCACCGATCTGAACATGGCATCCGTGAGCGCCTTCATGGGGCGATCGAGCATGCCACGGCGCGGCCGGGTCGACCTGTGGGCCGATTGCGAGAAGGTCGTTCCCGCGATCCTGAGCGAGTTCTATCAGGGTCTGCGCCAGAGCGAGGAATTCGGCGAGGCCGTCGCGTCGGACGTCACCGTCGAGCGGCTGAAGGGCGCCCAGGCGGCCCATTGGCGCGAGCTCTTCCGGCCGGAGCTTCCCGCCGATTTCGCGACGCGCAGCAAGACCATCGGCGAGGTTCACGTCAAGATCGCGCTGCCGTCGGGCTGGTACATGGCGGGCTACGCCTTCCTGCTCAAGAAGCTGGTGCCGCATCTCGCCAAGCGCCATCGCTTCTCGCCGGGCGGGTTCGAGGCGGCGGTCGATCTCTTGATCGAACGCGTCTTCACCGACATGATCGTCTCCAACACCGCCTATGAGGACCTCGTCGGCGAGGCCCGCGACGGCAAGGCCTCGCGCGAGAGCGATCTGCGCAACCTGCGCAATGCCGCGCACATGGTCTCCGACACCAACGAAACCGCCCTCGATCTCGCCCAGCTGACCCGCAACACCGTGCTCGTCGGCGAAAACAGCCAGACGATTTCCGCCGCCGCCGCCGAGCTGGTGGCCTCGGTGGAGGAGATCGCCCGCAATTCCGAGAGCGCCTCGTCGGAAGCGGTGGAGACCGATCGCACCGTCGGCGTCGGCCGTTCCGCCGTGCGCGACGTCGCGGCGGCGATCGGCAACATCTCGACTGCGGTCGACGAGACGGCGGCGAGCGTCGACGAACTCTCCAAGGCGTCGGAGCAGATCGGCCAGATCCTGACGGTGATCGAGGGGATCGCCGGCCAGACCAATCTCCTCGCCCTCAACGCCACCATCGAGGCGGCGCGCGCCGGCGAGGCGGGACGCGGCTTCGCCGTGGTCGCCGCCGAGGTCAAGAACCTCGCCAACCAGACGTCGCGCTCGACCGAGGACATCACCCGGCGCATCGCCGCGCTGAAGGCGGGCATGACCGACATCCTGGAGACCATGCAGCGCTCGAACGCCGCCGTGGCCGAGGGGCGCTCGGCGATCGACCGCGCCGCCTCGACCATGGACACCGTCGCGGGGCAGGTCTCCAACGTGACGCTCAAGATGCGGGACATCTCCGAGATTCTCGGCGGGCAGAAGAACACGTCCTCGGAGATCGCCGCGGCGATTTCCCAGGTCGCCGGCACCGCGACGCAGAATCAGTCGATCCTCGTCACGATGAGCGACAAGATCCGCGACAACAACGATCGCTTCGCCGATCTCGCCAAGAGTTGGTTCGAGCCCGATTCGGACCGTTCGATGTGTGAGATGGCGAAGATCGATCACGTCTTCTTCAAGAAGCGGATCCTCGACACGCTGGTCGGCCGTGGCGACTGGAAGCCGGGCGAGATGCCCGATCATCACCAGTGCCGCCTCGGCAAGTGGTACGATTCCATCTCGAAGCCCGAATATCGCGCGCTGCCGGCCTATCGCAATCTGGTCGAGCCGCATGCGCTGGTCCACGCCTTCGGTCTCCAGGCGCTGCGCGCCCATGCCGAGGGCCGCGACGTCGAGGCCTTCGCGGCGATGGAGAAGGTGGGCGAGGCCAGTCATCAGGTGCTGGCGCTGCTCGACGAATTGTCGCAGGCGATCGGCGGCATCGAGATGGGCGAGGAGCGGCGAGGGGACGTGCGTCGCATCGTCGCCCAGCCGGCGATGCTCCAGGTCGACGGGCAGAGCCGTTCCGTCACCATCGTCGATCGCTCGTCGGGCGGCGTGCGTGTCGAAGGTCTGACGCCAAGGGACGTCGGACGTTCGGTCCGCCTGACGCTGCGTGACGGAAGTTGTTGCACAGGACATGCCACTTGGGCCGAGGGCAATCAGGGTGGGATCCGCTTCGAGGCGGTCGCGGCGGAGTGAGACGAGCGCCTCCGGGGGGTGCTCTTTTCACGGCGCCGTGATTGATGTATTTCGTTTACGAAGAGTTAACCGCGTAGATCGATGATCGAACTCGACGGCGCCGGCTCGAGGTGCGTCGTCGGGGAAGACGCGGTCGCGACGGTGCGGCGGCAGAGGGAGCACACCATGGCAAGTGACGCGGGTTGGACGCGACGTCGGACTTCGCTCGTCGGCGCTCTCGTCGCCTCCACGGCCTTCTCACTCGCCGGATGTTCCTCCACTCACAATCTGCGCACCAGCGGCATCGAGCCGATCGAGCGGGTCGTCGGCCCGCACGACAAGGTCACGCCGGGCGGCGGCCGCTATCAGGTCGGCAAGGCCTATACGATCAACGGCCGCACCTACGTGCCGCGCGAGGATCCCCGTTACGACGCGGTCGGCGCCGCCTCCTGGTACGGCGGCGACTTCCATCACGGAACCCGCACCGCCAACGGCGAGGTCTACGACCGCACCACGATTTCCGCCGCCCATCCGACCATGCCGATCCCGTCCTATGCGCGGGTGACCTCGCTCGAGACCGGGCGCTCGATCATCGTGCGCGTCAACGATCGCGGGCCCTATGCGGCCGGTCGCATCATCGATCTCTCCGAACGGACCGCGCATCTGCTCGAGATCAAGGGGCGCGGCGTCTCCAAGGTCCGGGTGCAGTACGTCGGCCGCGCCGGTCTCGCCGGATCCGATCAGCGCACCCTGCTCGCCAGTCTGCGTGGTCCGGGTCTCGCGCCCAACGTCGACGACCGGGTGCTCGTCGCCTCGGCCGATCTCGCGCCGCTGCCGCGCCGCATCCCGACCACCGCGACGCTCGTCGCCGACGCTCGTCCGGCGACGCCGGTCAACGTCCTGGCGCCGAGCCGGCCGATCATGCCGGTCTCCTCGCGCGCGCTCGCCGCGACCCAGGACGCCTCCTCCTTCGAACTGGCCGGCGTCGATGCCGCCGGGCTGCGGGCCGCCGCGCGCGAGCGTCTGCCGAAGCCCGTCGCGACCTCGGCCGAGGTCATCCAGGCCGAGTTGCCGGGTGCCTCGGGCGCGCCGATGTCGCTGATGCCGCTGCCGGGCGGCGACGGGCGCTACGACACCTCGGCGCTGCCGGTCGCTCATTCGCAGCGTGCCTCCTACGCCGCCGAGGACCGGATCGCGGGGGCCTTCGCTCGGATCGCCGAGGGCGACGCTCTCGGCCGGGTGACGCGCTGACGCGCACCGGAATTCGTCGGACGAGATCGGCCCCGCGCTCCGGACGGGGTGGCGAGCGATCGGGCCCCTTCCTATACTGAGTGGCGATTCACGGATGTCGCGAGGACGGGTCCTCGCCGGATGTTCGTGCCCTGGTCGGGAAGGGGACGACGATGCGCGCACGCCTCGAGCGATGGCTCGATACCGAGAGCAGACGCTGGACGCGGTGGGTCGCGGCGGTCGCCTGTCTCGCCCTGGTCGCGGCCACCAAGCCGCCGGCGACCGCCCCCGGGACGATCGACACCAAGGCGGACGTGGCACTCTTGGTCGACGGGGCCTCGGGCGCGGTTCTCTTCGCCAAGAACGCCGACAAGTCCTTCGTTCCGGCGAGCCTCACCAAGATGATGACCGTCGCGGTGGCGGCGCGCGAGGTGAAGGAGGGGCGGCTGTCGCTCGACGGCGAGTTCACCATGTCCGAGCACGCCTGGCGCACCGGCGGGGCGCCCTCGCGCACCTCCTCGATGTTCGCGCCGGTCAATTCGAAGGTGCGGATCGCCGATCTCTTTCGCGGCATCATGATCCAGTCGGCCAACGACGGCGCCATCGCCATGGCCGAGGGGATCGCCGGCACCGAGGGCGCCTTCTCCGACGTGATGAACCGGCAGGCCCAGGAAATCGGCATGACGGCGTCGCATTTCGGCAATCCGAGCGGCCTGCCCGGCGCCGACAATCGCACCACCGCGCGCGATCTGATCGTGCTCGCGAAGTACCTCGTCCGCGACTATCCCGACATCTACAAGATCTATTCCGAGCGCGAATTCACCTACAACAAGATCCGTCAGTTGAACCGCAACCCGTTGCTCAACGACGGCATCGGTGCCGACGGTATCAAGACCGGATACTTGAAGGAATCCGGCTATAATCTGGTCGGCTCGGCGGTTCAGGGGTCGCAGCGTCTCTATGTGGTGATCGGCGGCGCGCCCACCGACAAGGATCGAGGGGAAGATGCCAAGAAGTTGCTCGAATGGGGCTTCCGCACCTTCGAGACGGTGCGGATCTATCAGGCCGGCGAGGCCCTCGGCGCGGCGACGGTGTTCGGCGGGGCGGCCAATACGGTGACGATTTCGTCGCCGACCGACGTCGACATTCTGGTGCCGCGCGGCAATCGCGACAAGTTGCGGGCCCGGATCGTCTATACGGGGCCGATCAAGGCGCCGATCGAGAAGGGCCGGACGATCGGCCGTCTCTACGTCACCAACGACGACAAGCCGGTGGTCGACTATCCCGTTGTGACCGCCGAGGCGGTGCCGCTCGGTACCCTCGGCCGGCGGGCGATCGACGGAACCCGCGAACTCCTGATCGGACTGTTGCGCCGATGAACGTCTCTCCGGGCGCGGCCCCGGCCTTCGCGTCCCCGCGTGGACGGTTCGTCACCTTCGAGGGCGGGGAGGGGGCCGGCAAGTCGAGCCAGGTGACGCGGCTCGCCGAGCGCTTGCGCGGCCGCGGTCTCGACGTGGTGGTGACGCGCGAGCCGGGTGGCTCGCCGGGCGCGGAATGCGTCCGTCACGTCCTGCTCGAGGGGGCGGCGGAGGCCTTCGGCCCGCTCGCCGAGGCCTGCCTCTTCGCCGCCGCCCGTGCCGATCACGTCGATCGCACGATCCGCCCGGCGCTCGACGCCGGGCGCTGGGTGATCTCCGATCGGTTCTACGATTCGACGCGCGTCTATCAGGGCGGCGGCGTCGCGCCGGAGATGGTGCGGCTCCTGGAACAGGTCGCCGTCGACGGGACGCGTCCCGACCTCACGATCCTCCTCGACGTTCCCGCCGAGATCGGGCTCGCGCGGGCCGGGGCGCGGCGCGGGGAGGGGGTCGCCGACCGTTTCGAGAAGGAGGATCTCGCGACCCATGAGCGCCGCCGTCTCGCCTTTCTGAAGCTCGCCCACGAGGAGCCGGAGCGGTTCGTTGTGGTCGACGCCACCGACGATCCCGGCACCGTGGCGGAAGCGATCTGGTTCGCGGTCGAGACCCGTCTCGGCCTCGCCCCGGCGGAACGGAGCGCCTGATGGCCCGCGCCCCCGCCCCCGTCGAAGCCGCTCCCGAGATCGACGAGATCGACGGCGTCGAGCTGCCGCGCCGCCGCGCCGAGCTGTTCGGTCAGGTGGAGGCCGAGCGGACGCTGCTCGAGGCCTATCGGTCCGGCCGTATCCATCATGCCTGGATCCTCGGTGGTCCCAAGGGCATCGGCAAGGCGACGCTGGCGTTTCGCTTCGCCCGGTTCGTGCTCGCCCATCCCGATCCGACGGCGGCCGAGGTGGCGCGCGCCACCTCGCTCGCTGTCGACATGGAGCATCCGGTCGCCCGCCGCATCGCCGCCGGCGCGCATGGCGACCTCCTCCACCTGCGCCGGCCGTGGGACGAGAAGGCGAAGCGCTTCAAGACCGAGCTGCCGGTCGACGAGATCCGCCGCACGGTCGGCTTCTTCGGCTCGACGGCGGGCGAGGGCGGTTGGCGCATCGCCATCGTCGACTCGGCCGACGAGATGAACGCCAATGCCGCCAACGCGCTCCTGAAGATCCTCGAGGAGCCGCCGCCGCGCTCGCTGTTCCTGGTGATCTCGCATGCGCCGGGCCGGCTGATGGCGACGATCCGCTCGCGCTGCCGCAGGCTCGATCTCGCTCCGCTCAGCCCCCATGCCATCGCCGCCGGTCTCGGGGCGATCGGCATTTCGGGCGATCCGCGCGCCTTCGCCGCCGCCGCCGAACTCGCCGACGGTTCGTTGCGCCGGGCGGCGACGCTGATCTCGGCCGACGGCGTCGGGCTGAAGACCGCGCTCGACGCGATGATGGCGCGGGCGCCGGATCTCGACCTGCGCGCAGCCCACGCCTTCGCCGACCGGGTCTCCGCGCGGGGCGCCGACGAGGCCTTCGACATCGCCGTCGACTTCCTCGGTGAAGCCGCCGTCGCGGCCGCCGAACGGGCGCTCGCGATCCGGGGCGTGGCGGCGGCCGCCGCCTTCGCCGAGGCCCACGACGAGATCGGCCGCATCGTCGCGCGCACCGACGCGCTCAACCTCGACCGCAAGGCGGCGATCCTCGCCGCGCTGCGAGCCCTTGCCGAGGCGGCGCGGAATTGAGTAGACCTCTGGGACGACGGCGATTTCCGACACGACGTCCGATCTCGCGCACGGGTGCGCCGAGCGACACCCGAAGGATCACGACATGACCGGCCCGAAATTCTTCATCACCACGGCGATCGATTATCCCAACGGGCGGCCCCACGTCGGCCACGCCTACGAGAAGCTCGCCACCGACGCGCTCGCCCGCTTCAAGCGGCTCGACGGGTACGACGTCTTCTTCCTCACCGGCACCGACGAACACGGGCTCAAGATGCATCAGACCGCCGGTCGCGAGGGGATGACCCCGCGCGCGCTGGTCGACCGCAACACCGCCGTCTTCAAGGAGATGGACGCCGCCTACGAGGTCTCCTACGACCGCTTCATCCGCACCACCGAGGCCGAGCACCATGCCTCAGTCCAAGAGGTCTGGCGGCGGATGGCGGCGGCCGGCGACCTCTACATGGCCAAATACGGCGGCTGGTACTCGGTCCGCGACGAAGCCTATTACACCGAGAGCGAGACGGAAGTCGGCGAGGACGGCCAGCGCCGCGCCACGCCCACCGGCACGCCGGTGGAATGGACCGAGGAGGAATCCTGGTATTTCCGCCTCTCCGCCTTCCAGGAGCGGCTCCTCGCCCATTACGAGGCGAACCCCGACTTCATCGGGCCAGACGCGCGCAAGAACGAGGTGATCTCCTTCGTGAAGGGCGGGCTCGAGGACCTCTCGATGAGCCGCACCACCTTCGATTGGGGCATCCCGGTTCCCGACTGTCCCGGCCACGTCATGTACGTCTGGGTCGACGCGCTGACCAACTACATCACCGGCGCCGGCTTCCCCGACGAGGCCTCGGACGACTACAGGAAGTGGTGGCCCGCCGATCTCCACGTCATCGGCAAGGACATCGTCCGCTTCCACGCGGTCTATTGGCCGGCGTTCCTGATGTCGGCCGGTCTGCCGCTGCCCAAGCGCGTCTTCGCCCATGGCTTCATCTTCAACAAGGGCGAGAAGATGTCGAAGTCGACGGGCAACGTCGTCGACCCCTTCACCCTCGCGGAGGACTACGGCGCCGAGACCGTGCGCTACTTCTTCCTGCGAGAGGTGCCGTTCGGGCAGGACGGCAACTATTCGCACGAGGCGATCGTCGGCCGGATGAATGCCGATCTCGCCAATGATCTCGGCAATCTGGCGCAGCGCTCGCTCTCCATGATCGCCAAGAACTGTGAGGGGAGGGTGCCGATCCCGGGTCCGCTCGCGCCGGAGGACGAGGCGATGCTCGCCGCCGCCGACGCGCTCCTCGCCACCTCGCGCGCCGCCTACGACCGCCAGGAGATCCACAAGAGCCTCGAGGCGATCTGGGCCGTGGTCGGCGAGGCCAACCGCTGGTTCACCGCCGCGGCGCCGTGGGCACTGAAGAAGACCGATCCGGAGCGCATGGGCACGGTGCTGTGGGCGACGGCGGAGGTGATCCGCATCGTCGCGCTGCTCGCTCAGCCGGTGCTGCCGACCGCCGCCGGCAAGCTCCTCGATCTGCTCGCCCAGGCGCCCGAGGATCGCGACTTCGCGGCCGTGACGAGGCGTCTCGCCGCCGGGCTGATGCTGCCGGCGCCGACGCCGGTCTTCCCGAAATGGGTCGAGCCGACGGTGGAGACGCCGGTGGGGAAGGGGGGCTGAGCCCGTGGTTCTGGTCGACAGTCACTGCCATCTCGACTTCCCCGACTTCGCCGAGGACATGGACGGCGTTCTCGCGCGGGCGAAGGAGGCCGGCGTCGCCAAGATGGTGACGATCTCGACGCGGGTGAAGCGCTTCGACGTGGTGCGCGGCCTCGCCGAGGCGCACGACCCGGTCTGGTGCTCGGTCGGAACCCATTGCCACAATGCCGAGGAGGAGGAGGACGTCACGCTCGACGATCTCCTCCGGCTCGCCGAGCATCCGAAATGCGTGGCGATCGGCGAGGCGGGGCTCGACTATCACTATGATCTCGCGCCGCGCGACCTGCAGCATCGCGGCTTCCGCATGCATGTGGCGGCGGCGCGGACGACCGGCCTGCCGCTCGTCATCCATGCGCGCGAGGCCGACGACGACATGGCGCGGATCCTCGAGGAGGAGACCGAGATCGGGGCCTTCCCGCACCTCCTCCATTGCTTCTCGTCGGGGCCGGATCTGGCGCGGCGGTCGCTGGCGCTCGGCGGCTACGTGTCCTTCTCGGGCATCCTCACCTTCAAGAAGGCGGACGAGGTGCGGGCGGTCGCCGCCGACGTGCCGCTCGATCGGCTGCTGGTGGAGACCGACGCGCCCTATCTGGCGCCGCTGCCGTGGCGCGGCAAGCGTTGCGAGCCGGCCTTCGTCGCCAAGACCGCCGAGGTTCTGGCGGCGGTGAAGGGCGTCGGCGTCGAGGAGATCGCCGCCGCCACCACCGCCAATTTCCATCGGCTCTTCGCGAAAGTCGCGGCCTGAGGCCGTCAAGGCTTCGTCCAGACCCACGAAAACGACAATCATATCAGGGAGTTTCGACGATGACCGCAACGATGACCTTTCGGATCCTCGGCTGCGCCTCGTCGCCGGGCAACCCGCGCATCGGCAACGATTGGGGCGCCTGCGATCCGGCGAACCCGAAGAACCGCCGCCGCCGCGCCGCTCTCCTGGTGACCCGCACCGAGGCCTCGGGCGGCACCACGCGGGTGTTGGTCGACGCCGGGCCCGACTTGCGCGAGCAGATGCTGGACGCCGGGGTCGACTGGGTCGACGCGGTCGTCTTCACCCACGCCCATGCCGACCACATCCACGGCATCGACGATCTGCGCGCCTTCGTCCTCAACCGGCGCCGGCTGGTCGACGTGTGGATGGACGAGACCACGTCGAAGCGGGTTCACGACGCCTTCGGCTATTGTTTCCAGACCCCGCCGGGGTCGGCCTATCCGCCGATCGTCACCGAGCATCGCCTGACGCTTGGTCATCCCGTCACGGTGCATGGGGAAGGGGGCTCGATCGGCATCGTGCCGTTCCGCCAGATCCACGGCGACATCGACAGTCTCGGTCTGCGCTTCGGCGACGTGGCCTATTCGACCGACGTCAGCGAATTCCCGCAGGAGTCCTGGCCGCATCTGCAGAAGCTCGATCTGTGGATCCTCGATTCGCTGCGGTGGCGGTCGCATCCGAGCCATCTCAGCGTCGAAGAGGCGCTCGGCTGGATCGCCCGCAAGAAGCCGAAACACGCCGTTCTGACCCACCTCCACAACGAACTCGACTACGAGGCGCTGAAGGCGAAGCTTCCCGCCGGCGTCGAGCCGGGTTGGGACGGTCTGGAATTTTCCTTCAAGTCGTGAGGTCGGTTCTGCCGGCGTCGCGAGGTTCGGCGGGTCGGTGGGCGCGGTCGGGGATGCGCCGGGGTGCCGACGGGATCTGAAGTCCGCGTCCTCGTGTGGACCGGACGCGAGACGAGGGATCGAACGGTGCGCCGACGTGCGTTCGTGCCGATCGTTCGAGGAACAGTCCGCAGGTGCCTCGAGAATCGAGGAGATCCGCCGTCGCATACCCGTCTCCGGCTTCACGGACCGCATCAAATATATTCCATAATCCGTCTTATGCGAATCTGATCACTCCACCCGGACCGTGTCTTGGGGCCGGATCCGGGCCCCTCGTTCGAGCCTTCGGGGTACGATCCCTCTCGCAGGTCCGTTTGATCCCTCTTTCAGGAAGGTGTGCGCCATGCCCCGTGACGTGCCGCGCGAGCGCCTCGGCGATCGGCGGCTTCGCAAGCTTCCCCGCACGGCGCGCGAACTGCTCGCGCGGCCGCGTCTGACGCTGGCGACCGCGCTCTTCGCGGTCGCCGCCACCGGGCTCGGTCTCGCCACCGACTGGCGCATTCCGACCGTGATCCTCGTCGCCTGGAACGGCGCCATCGGCGTTCACCTCGGGCTGGTACTGCACATGATGGCGGCCTCCGACGCGCCGACGACACTGCGCCGCGCGCGGCGGCTCGACGAAGGCGCGCGGGCGAGCCTCGCCCTGTCGATCCTTTCGGGTGTGGCGAGCCTTCTCGCGGTCTTCGGCGAGCTGGCGGTCGTGAAGGACCTCGACGGGGTCCTCCGCCTCGCCCATGTCGGGCTCGCCGCGCTCACGGTGCTCAGCGCCTGGAGCTTCATCCAGGTGATGTTCGCGCTCCATTATGCTCACGCCTGGTCGATCGCAAGCGCCGACGGGGTCGATCCGGGTGTGAGGATTCCCGGCGAAACCCATCCGGATTATTGGGATTTCCTCTATGTGGCGGTGGCCGTCGGCACCTCCGGCCAGACCGCCGACGTGGAGTTCACCGGCAAGCGCCTCCGGCGGGTGGCGCTGATTCACTCCGCCCTCGCCTTCTTCTTCAACACCACGATCCTGGCGCTGACGATCAACATCGCCGCCGGCCTGATCTGAGCGCGATCCGCCTCAGTCGACGTCCGGGCGGCCGGAGCGCATCTTCTTGATACCGCTTCGGTTCTTCTTGCCCTCCAGGCGGCGGATCTTCGAGCCGAGAGTGGGCTTCGTCGCCCGGCGCGGCGGCGGCGGCGGGGTCGCGGCCTCGCGGATGATCTCGAGCAGACGCTCCAGCGCATCGGCGCGATTGCGCTCCTGGGTGCGGAAGCGGTCGGCGCGCAGCACCAACACGCCCTCCCCGGTCAGGCGCCGGCCGGCGATCGCCGCCATGCGTTCGCGGACGCGCTCGGGCAGCGACGGCGAGGCGGCGACGTCGAAGCGCAGTTCGACCGCCGTCGCCACCTTGTTGACGTTCTGCCCGCCCGGCCCGGAGGCGCGGATGAAGGTCTCGACGACTTCGTCGGCGTCGATCGAGATCGAGCGGGTGACGGGGATCGAGGGCGGCATGGCGGGCTTTCGCGGATGAAATCGGCGCCCGACCCATAGCACGCGGCGGCGCGACGCGTCTCGGCTGGCGGGGGCCGGCTCTGCTAAGGTGCGACTCGCCCCCTCCCCGATCCGGATCCGATCATGACCCCCTCCCGCGACATCGCCCGCCTCGTCGAGATCATGGCGCGGCTGCGCACCCCCGGCACCGGCTGCCCGTGGGATCTCGAGCAGACCTTCGCCACCATCGCTCCCTATACGATCGAGGAGGCCTATGAGGTCGCCGAAGCGATTTCGCGCGGCGATCGCCCCGACATCTGCGAGGAATTGGGCGATCTTCTGCTCCAAGTGGTGTTCCACGCCCGCATGGGCGAGGAGGAAGGCGCCTTCGATTTCGGTTCGGTGGTCGAGGCGATCACAGCCAAGATGATCCGCCGCCATCCGCACGTCTTCGGCGACGACGATACCCGCGACGTCGCGGTGGCGCAGGACGCCTGGGCGCGCATCAAGGCGGAGGAGAAGGCCGCCCGCGCCGCCCGTCTCGCCGCCGAGGGCAAGGTGGAGCCACCGAGGGGCCTGCTCGACGGCGTCGCGGTCGGCCTGCCGGCGTTGACGCGCGCGGTGCGGCTTCAGGCCAAGGCCGGCACGGTTGGCTTCGATTGGAACGATCCGCTCGCGGTGCTCGCCAAGATCCGCGAGGAACTCGACGAGATCGAGGCCGAGATCGTCACCCCTTCCCCGGTTCGCGCTCGCCAGAGCGACGAATTGGGCGACGTGCTCTTCGCCGTCGCCAATCTCGCCCGCCATCTCGATCTCGATCCGGAGACGGCGCTGCGCGGCACCAACGACAAGTTCCGCCGCCGCTTCGCCCATATCGAGGCCCGCCTCGCCGCCGAGGGCCGCACCCCGGCCGAGGCGACGCTCGACGAGATGGAGGCGCTGTGGGTCGAGGCGAAGGGGATGTGAGGCCGTAGGCGGGTCGCCACTCGGCTCGCCCTCCGTCGCTTCCGGCGCACCGGGGACGACGGCGGAGGGGGCGCGTCGGCGCTCGTCTCGGGGTCGAAGATCGCGATCTCTCCCGTGGCTCAGAGTCGCAGCCGCCGCATTTGACCCCCGTCAATTGCGAGAGGGGCGGAATCTGCGATAGGTTGAGCATGGCTCGGGGATATCCCCCCCCTCCCCGGCCTCCCCGAGACCGAAGCGTGTCCGCACGCGCCGAAACGAGTGCCCATGATCGGCCGCACCCCCACGAGCCTCGACAGGATCCGCCAGAGCCGCCTCGGCGTGCTCGCGGCCGTCGTGTTGCTCCTGTTCCAGGTGGTGCTGTCGGCCGATCACCTCGGTGCCACCGCGGCGCGCGCGACCGGCCTCGTCGCCGACGACGCGGCCCTCGGTCTCCTCTCCCTGTGTGGCGGTCACGACGAGAGCCCCCTCGCCGCGCCCACGGGGAACACGGCGGACCGCAGCAACGACTGCGTGCTCTGCTCGCTGGCGGCTCTGGCGAGCCACGGCGTCGCCGCGACTGCCCCTGTCGTGGAGATGCCGGCCTCGCTGGTCGTCGCCGTCCTCGTGCCCGCCGCGCTCGACGAGGTCGCCGATCGGCGGCCCCTGCTGCGGCACGGGACCTTGCGCGGACCGCCCGCGCGTCGCTTCGCCTGAACGTCCGATCACCCGTTCTCGTGCCGTCTCGGCTCGGTGAGAACGTGCGTCGACACTCGTCGAACGACCATACAAAGGGACATCCCATGACCATCATCGATCGCCGCGGCCTGGTCGCGGGCGCCGCTCTCGCGTCTCTCTTCGCCGCCGTTCCCGCCCGCGCCGAGGACAAGCCCATGGCGCCGTGGGTCTGGACCGACAAGCACGGCCTGATCAAGGATCTGCCCAAGGACGAGAACCCGCTCACCGACGAACTGAAGAAGTTCCCGCGCTGCCGCTATTGCGGGATGGAGCGCGCCAAGTTCAGCCACACCCGCCATCTGATCCACTACGAGGACAACTCGGTCGACGGCACCTGCTCGCTGCATTGCGCGGCGATCGGCCTCTCCCTCAACATGGACAAGGGGCCGAAGGCGATCTGGGTCGGCGACGCCGGCGCCGACGGCGCGGTGAAGCCGCTGATCGCGGTGGAGAAGGCGTTCTACGTGATCGACCCCTCCAAGCCCGGCACCATGACGCGCGTCTCCAACGCCGCCTTCGCGGACGAGGCCAAGGCCAAGGCCGCCGCCGCGCAGGAGGCCTCCGCCAAGGCCGGCGCCGAGGTGACGAATTTCGACGGCGCTCTCCGCAAGGCCTATCTGGCGATGGCCGACGACACGATCATGCTGCGCAAGCGTCGCAGCGAGATGCGCCAGAAGATGGGCAAGATGTGATCGTCTCTCCCGGCGGCGCGGGGCGCCGCCGGGCCCCTCCCTTCCCGGGATCCCGCCCATGCCGCTGCCGCGTCCCTCCCGCCGCCTCGCCTCGCCCGATCGCCGGTCGGTGCTTCTCGGCCTCGCCGCCTTCGCCTGCGTGGAGGTGCCCGCCGCCTCGGCCGACGAAGGCGCCGCGCGCGCGCCGGTGCTCGACCTGCCGAAGCCCGGCGAGCGCGATCTCTGCCCGGTCTGCGGCATGTTCGTCGCCAAATACCCCTATTGGATCGCCACGCTGATGTGGCGCGACGGCACCGTCTTCCATTTCGACGGGGCCAAGGACCTCTTCAAATATCTCGGCGATCTCACCCGCTGGGCGCCGGGCCGGACCCGCGATCAGGTCGCGAGGGTCGGCGTCACCGCCTATTACGACGGCGACCGGGTCGATGCCTTCGCCGCGACCTACGTGCTCGGCTCCGACGTCTACGGGCCGATGGGCCACGAGGCGGTGCCGCACGCGACCCGAGCCGACGCCGACGAGTTCGTCAAGGACCACAAGGGGCGCCGGGTCGCCGCCGCCGCCGATCTGACGCCGGGACTGATGCGGGCCCTCGACGAGGGGCGGTTCGAATGACCTCCGCTTCCCTTGCGTCGCGGCCGCGCGGCTCGACGCTCGCCGCGCTCTCGACCTGCGGTCTGGTTCTGGCGCTCGGCGCCCTGATCGCCGCGGCGCTCTTGGCGCGGCCGGCGACCGAGGCGCGTCGCGAGAGCGGGCGCGCGCTCGCCCGCGAGCTCGGGCTGACCGATCCGGCGCTCTTCGGCGAGGCGCGCTATACGCGCCATCCCTCGCAGGCCGATCTAGCCTCCGCCTTCCAGGACGCGCCGACCGGCCTCGATCATTTCCCGGCCGGCTCGCTGGTCGCGGCGCCGCGCGGCTTCGGCACGGGCCATATCGGCGGCGGCGAGGAGTGAGGCGCATGGGCGCTCGGTTCGAACGGCAACGCCATCTCCTCGATTTCGCTGTCGCCTCGCTGGCGCGGCGGCCGGCGAAGAACCTTGGCCTGACGCTGGTCTATGCGCTCGTGGTGTTCCTGCTCGGCTCGGTGATGCTGTTCGGTTCGGCGATCCGGCGCGAGGCCGGGGTGATGCTCGCCGACGCGCCGGAGATCGTCGCCCAGTCGATGGTGATGGGCCGCCACGACCTCGCCACCGGCGCCGATCTCGAGGCTCTGAAGGGACTGCGCGGCATCCGCAGGGTCGAGCCGCGCCTTTGGGGCTATCTCTGGGACAGCGCCGGGGCGGCGAACTACACGGTGATGGTGCCCTCCCCGTCCGATGCGGCCCATGCGCTCGCCTCCGGTGAGGCGATCGTCGGCGAGGGCGTGGCGCGCGCCCGCAAACTCGCGGTCGGCAAGCCGTTCTTCCTGGTGTCGCCGGCGGGGAAGTTCCTGCGCACCCGTATCAAGGCGATCCTGCCGCAGGCGTCCGCCCTGGTCTCCTCCGACCTGGTGCTGGTCGCCGAGGCGGACTTCCGGTCGTTCTTCGCCATCCCGGCCGATCGCTACACGGATTTCGCGATCGAAGTCGCCAATCCGCGCGAGGTCTCGACCATCGCCGAGAAGGCCTCGGTGCGGCTCCCGACCTATCGTTTCGTCACCCGCGCCGACATGCACCGCACGCTCGAGGCGCTGTTCTCCTGGCGCGAAGGGTTGGCGCTGGCGCTGCTCGCCGCCTCGCTCCTCGCCTTCGTCATCCTCGCCTTCGACAAGGCCTCGGGGCTCTCGGCCGAGGAGCGGCGCGAGATCGGCATTCTCAAGGCGATCGGCTGGGAGACCTCGGACGTCATCCGCATGAAACTCTGGGAGGGAACCGCGATTTCCGGAACCGCCTTCCTCGCGGGGCTCCTCGCCGCCTGGGTCCATGTCTTCTTCTTTTCCGCCGGGCTCTTCGAACCCGTGTTGAAGGGCTGGTCGACGCTGTGGCCGCGGTTCCCGCTGTCGCCGGAGGTCGATGCGTTGGAGATCGCGACCCTCGCGCTCCTGACGGTCGTCCCCTACACCGCCGCCGTCGTCGTGCCGATCTGGAAGACCGCCGTCACCGACCCCGACGCCGTGATGCGGTGAGGAGCGCGCCATGATCGAACTCACCGAGGTCACCAAGGTCTATGGCGAGGGCCGTCCCGATCGGGTCGAGGCGGTGCGCGGCGTCGATCTCACCATCGCCGATCGTGCCGTCACCGTGCTCGAAGGGCCGAGCGGCTCGGGCAAGACCACCCTCCTCACCCTGATCGGCTGCCTCGCACGCCCGACCATGGGGCGCATCCGCCTCGACGGCGAGATCGTCTCGGGGCTCCCGGAGAAGTTCCTGACCGAGGTGCGGCGGCGGACCTTCGGCTTCGTCTTTCAGAAGTTCAATCTGATCCGGGGGATGACGGCGCTCGACAACGTGATGTTGCCGGCCTTCCCGCTCGGGGTGCCGCATGCGCGGTTGAAGGCGCATGCGCGCGAGCTGCTCGAGCATTTCGGGGTCGGCGATCGCGCCGGCCTCGGGGTGGAGAACCTCTCCGGCGGCGAGGCGCAGCGCGTCGCCATCGCCCGGGCGCTCATCAACGATCCCGCCGTCGTCATCGCCGACGAGCCGACCGCGAGCCTCGACGGCGCCCGGGTCGAGCAGTTCCTCGCCATGGCCGCCGATCTCAAGGCGCAAGGCAAGACGGTGATCATCACCTCGCACGATCCGCGCATCACCCGCGCGAGCGTCGTCGACGCGCGCGTCGCGATGGCGGACGGACGCATCGTCGAGGCGACGCCATGATCTTCCACCCCTCGATCCTGGCGCTTCTCGGCTCGTCCTGGCTCGCGACGGCGGTGCTTCTGGCGAGCGCGGTCTTCGCGATGCGCCTGCTGGCGTCGTGGGATCGCGCGTCGGGCAGCGAAAGGCAGATCCGGCTGGAGCGGGCGACGATCCTGGTCTCGACGGCGGTCGGGCTCGTGCTGGCGCTCGAGGCGGCGTCGCTGATCCTCTTCGTCTTCAACGCCGACCGGATGAGCGCCCTCTTCGTCGGCGCCATGTGCGCGGTCGGCACGCTCAATGCCAGCGTCTACGGGTTTGCGACGCTCTATGCCAAGATCGCGGTCTTCTTCGCGAGCGCCTTGTGGCTGGTGCTCGACCGGGTCGACGGCGAGGGCCGCGACTTCCCGCTGATCCGCCTGAAATACGCCGCCCTGCTCGCGGTCGCGCCGATCGTCGCGCTCGAGGCCGGGCTCGAGACCGCCTATTTCCTCGATCTGAAGGCCGACACCATCACGTCGTGCTGCGGCAAGCTCTTCGAGGACGGGCCGCAATCCTCGGGAGCGGGCGGCGAACTCGCCGCGCTCGAGCCGCGACCGGCGCTGTGGCTCCTCTTCGGCGGGGCCGCCGTCGTGGTCCTCGGCGGGCTCGTCGCCGGGCGGTCGCGCGTTTTCCAGATCGCGCAGGGGGTGTTCGGCGGGGCGATGTTCGTCGTCGGGCTCGCGGCGATCGTGTCGGTCGTCTCGCTCTACGTCTACGAGCAGCCGCACCACCACTGCCCGTTCTGCCTCCTGAAGCGGGAATACGATCACTTCGGCTTCGCGCTCTATCTGCCGCTCTTCCTCGGCGCGGCGGCGGCGCTCGCCTCCGGCATGCTCGGGGTGGTGCCGCGCCGGGCGAGCCTCGCGGTGGCGCAGCCGGCGATCGCCGCCCGGCTCGCGCGCCTCTCCGCGCTCGGCTTCGCGCTCTTCGCGCTCGCCTGTCTCTGGGTGATCTGGCGGTCGAACCTGCTGCTGTTCGGTTGACGGTTCAGAGAAGCGACGTGGCGAAGGCCGAGATCAACCAGCCGCCGTCGACGTTCGGCAGGAAGCAGATGCCCCAGGGGGTGGGGTTCTTCAGCTCCTTCTCGGGCACCGCGCCGACCCCGCCGCCGGGCAGACGCACCGCGCTCCAGCCCTCGGGCAGGTCGTCCATGAAGCCCTGGAGATAGAGGTGGCCGGGCTTCAGCGTCGCCACCGTCCGGGCGCCCGGGTCGGCCGATCCGAAGGCCTTGGTGGGCGCGTCGACCCAGTAGCCGCGCGAGCCGCTCGCCCGCGTCTTCTCAGCCGCCTTCGGGTCCCAGCGCGCGGCGCGATAGGTGCAGAACCCGCCCTTGACCAGGGGATCGCGGCCCCAGTCGGCCTCGTCGATCGAAGAGGCGATCACGCGCATCGTGTCCTCGGCATAGAGCGAACCGAGGTTCAGTTTCTTGCCCGACGCCTTGGCCATGGCGACGATGTCGCCCTCCTGGAACATGCCGCCGATCGTCGAGAAGGCGTCGTCGGCGCTCTCGAAGGGGCCCTTCTTCTCGATGCTCCGTCCGGCGGTGACGGTGATGCCGGAGTTCACCAGCGTCACCTCGTCGGCGATCATCGCGAAGACGGCCTCGCCGTTGCGCGCCACGGCGGCGTCGCGGGCGACCTTGGCGGCGATCAGGAGCTCGTTCGACGGGGCGACCGCCTTGCCGATCTCGGCCGGGATCGGGGCATAGGGTCTGTTCTCGTCCTCCGCCGAGGCGGCGGTGACGAGAAGGGCCGCGAGGGCGGCGGCGAGAAGGGGGCGACGAACGGCGCGATCGGCGGTGACGGGCATGACGGATCCTCTCCTCGCGGCCGCGCCCTCGGCGTGGCACGGTTCCGTGGCGTGATCTTGCCCGCCGCGCGCGGCCGGCACAACCGGCGGCAGATGACGTTCGCCGTCATCCTCCGACCATCGAGACGATGACAAGGCCTTCGCCCCCGGCTAGAACGGCCACGAAGGCAGCGAGGAAGGGACCACGGATGAGCGGCATCACCAGCGACGGCCTGGAGCCTCGGCGCAAGAAGGCGCTGTTCCGCGCCTGGCATCGCGGCACCAAGGAGATGGACTTCGTCATGGGCCGTTTCGCCGACGCTCATGTCGCCACCCTCTCCGTCGACGATCTCGCCGACTTCGAGCATCTCCTCGACGTCTCCGATCGCGAGCTCTTCGCCTGGGTGGTCGGGACCGAGGAGGTCGACCCGATTCACGACAAGCCGGTGTGGCGGGCGATGAAGGCCTTCACGCACGAGGCGAAGGGCGCCTGAGGGCCAGCCCTTCGAAAAGGGGCTGGCGAGCGGCCCCGGAATCCTGTTGAAGAGAGACGTGACGATCCCGCGCGGTGTCCCGGAAAGGCCCTCGCGGGCGTCGCCGCGTTTTCACGCCCAGTCCGTTCCCGAGGATCGCCACCCGTGAAGAAGCTCTCCGGTCTCTTCCGCACTCGCGTTCACGTCACGCTGTCGCGCGTCCCCGACGGCGCCGAAGGCCTGGTGATCGGCGATCTCGCCCGCGATGCCGGCGCCCGCGACGGTCGCGCCTCGCTCCTGGTGATCTGTCGCGACGGCGTGCGCATGCAGAGGCTGGAGGCGGCGCTCGCCTTCTTCGCGCCCGACGTCCACGTCCTCACCCTCCCCTCCTGGGATTGCCGTCCCTACGACCGCGTCTCGCCCAATCCGGTCATCGTCGCCCGGCGGATGACGACGCTCTCCCATCTCGCCACGCCGCGCGAGCGCAAGAAGCCGATCGTCGTCCTGACCACGGTCAATGCCGCCGCCCAGCGCCTGCCGACCCGTGAGAGCGTCGCCACCGAGACCTTCGCCGCGCAGGCGGGTGGGCGCGCCGACATGAAGAAGCTGATCGAGTGGCTGGAGGCCAACGGCTTCGAGCGCACCTCGACGGTGCGCGACACCGGCGAATATGCCGCGCGCGGCGGCATCCTCGATCTCTTCGCGCCGGGGGCCGAGACCCCGGTCCGACTCGATTTCTTCGGCGACGAGTTGGAACAGATCCGCCGCTTCGATCCCGAGACCCAGCGCACCACCGGGCAGCTCAAGCGCCTGGAATGGGTGCCGATGTCGGAGGTGACGTTGACGCCCAACGTGGTCAGCCGGTTTCGCCGCAACTATCTCGCGACCTTCGGCGCCGCGACCCGCGACGACGCGCTCTATGGCGCCATTTCCGAGGGCCGCCGCTACGCCGGCATGGAACATTGGCTGCCACTCTTCCACGATCGTCTGGAGACCATCTTCGACTATTGCGGCGATGCCCGCATCGTCCTCGACGATCATGTCGAGGATGCGCTGAAGGAGCGGATCGACGACGTTCGCGACCATTACGAGGCCCGCCGTGAGGCGCTCGAGGAGGCGGCGTCCGGGTCGGTCCCCTACAAGCCGCTGGAGCCGACCGCCCTCCATCTGACGCCGGAGGAATGGACGACCCGCCTCGCCGACGCCAAGACCACCCGCCTCACCCCCTTCGCCTTGCCGGACGAGCGCCTCGACGTGGTCGATCTCGACGGGCGCCAGGGCCGCTCCTTCGCCGCCGAACGGGCGATGGAGGGGGTCAACGTCTTCGACGCGGCGATCGCCCATCTTGCGGAGCTGCGCAACGGCGCGCGCAAGGTGGTGCTGGCGGCTTGGTCGGAGGGCGCGCTCGACCGCCTGAAGCAGGTGCTCGACGACCACGGCCTCGCCCGCACCCGGCGGCTCGAGACCTTCCCCGAAGCGGCGCTGATGGAGAAGGGCGAGATCGGCCTCGCCGTGCTCGGGCTCGAGCAGGGGTTCGAGATCGAGGATCTCGCCGTCGTCGCCGAGCAGGACATTCTCGGCGACCGTCTGATCCGCGCCAAGAAGCGCAAGCCCAAGGGCTCCGACTTCCTGACCGAGGTGGCGGGTCTCGCCGAGGGCGATCTCGTCGTCCACGTCGATCACGGCATCGGCCGCTTCACCGGCCTCAAGACGATCACGGCGGCCGGCGCGCCGCACGACTGCCTCGAGCTTCAATACCAGGGCGGCGACAAGCTCTATCTGCCGGTCGAGAACATCGAGCTTCTGACCCGCTACGGCTCCGACGAGAGTGACGCGCAGCTCGACAAGCTCGGCGGCGTCGCCTGGGGCGTGCGCAAGGCGCGGATGAAGAAGCGGATCCGCGAGATCGCCGATCAGCTCATCAAGACCGCCGCCGCGCGCCTCCTCCGCACCGCGCCGCGCTACACGCCCCCGGAAGGGCTCTACGACGAATTCCGCGCCCGTTTCCCCTACGAGGAGACCGACGACCAGCTCGCCTCGATCGACGCGATCTTCGACGATCTCGCCTCGGGGCGCCCGATGGACCGGCTGGTGTGCGGCGACGTCGGCTTCGGCAAGACCGAGGTGGCGCTGCGTGCGGCCTTCGCGGTGGCGGCCTCGGGTCGGCAGGTGGCGGTGGTGGTGCCGACGACGCTCTTGGCGCGCCAGCACTATCGGACCTTCGCCGAACGCTTCAAGGGACTGCCGATCCGCGTCGCCCAGGCCTCGCGGCTGGTGTCGCACAAGGACATGGTGGCGGTCCGCAAGGAACTCGCCGAGGGCACGCTCGACGTGGTGGTCGGCACCCACGCGCTGCTCGCCAAGGGGATCTCGTTCAAGGACCTCGGCCTCCTCATCATCGACGAGGAGCAGCATTTCGGCGTCAAGCACAAGGAACGGCTGAAGGAGCTGAAGGCGGACGTCCACGTCCTCACCCTCTCGGCGACGCCGATCCCGCGCACGCTGCAGCTGGCGCTCACCGGCGTGCGCGAGCTCTCGATCATCGCGACGCCGCCGGTCGACCGCATGGCGGTCCGCACCTTCGTCTCGCCCTTCGACGCGCTGGTGGTGCGCGACGCCCTGATGCGCGAGCATTATCGCGGTGGCCAGAGCTTCTACGTCTGTCCGCGCCTCTCCGATCTCGCCGAGCGCAAGGAGTTCCTGGAGAAGGTGGTGCCGGAGGTGAAGGTCTGCGTCGCCCACGGCCAGATGCCGGCGACCGAGCTGGAAGACGTGATGAACGCCTTCTACGAGGGCAAATACGACGTTTTGCTCTCCACCACGATCGTCGAATCCGGTCTCGACATCCCGACCGCCAACACGCTGATCATCCACCGCGCCGACATGTTCGGCCTCGCCCAGCTCTATCAGCTCCGGGGCCGCGTCGGCCGATCGAAGGTGCGCGCCTACGCGCTCTTCACGACGCCGGCGGAGAAGAAGCTCACCACGCAAGCCGAGAAGCGTCTCAAGGTCCTGCAGTCGCTCGACAACCTCGGCGCCGGCTTCCAGCTCGCCAGTCACGATCTCGACCTGCGCGGCGCCGGCAACCTGATCGGCGAGGAGCAGTCCGGCCACATCAAGGAGGTCGGCTACGAACTCTACCAGCACATGTTGGAGGAGGCCGTGGCGGCGCTGAAGTCGGGTGACGAGGCGATGCCGGAGGAGAAGTGGTCGCCGACCATTTCCGTCGGCACGCCGGTTCTGATCCCGGAGGACTACGTCGGCGATCTCGCGCTCAGGCTCGGGCTCTACAAGCGCTTGTCGGATCTCTCGACGCTCGAGGAGATCGACGGCTTCGGCGCGGAACTGATCGACCGCTTCGGCCCGTTGCCGGAGGAGGTCGAGCATCTTCTGAAGATCGTCTACGTCAAGGCGCTGTGCCGGCGGGCGAACGTGGAGAAGATCGAGGCCGGGCCGAAGGGCGTCGTCGTCGCCTTCCGCGAGGGGTCCTTCGCCAATCCGGCCGGGCTGGTGCGCTGGATCGGCGAGCAGGGCAGCCTCGCCAAGATCCGCCCGGATCAGAAGATCGTGCTCTCGCGCGACTGGCCGGAGCCGATCGATCGTCTCAAGGGCTCGGCGGTGATCCTGACGCAGCTCGTCAAGCTCGCCGAGCGCAAGGACGATGGGCCGATCACGCTGTCGTCGGGCATGGTCGAGGCGCCGGAGGTGAAGAAGTTGCGGTTGGAACCGACCCCGCCACCGCCGCCCCCGCCGCAGAAGAAGCTCGGCCGCTATCCGAGCCTCGAGAGCCTGAAGAACCGCGGCAAGCCGAAATGGCCGAGCGGTGGCGGTTCGGGGGGCTCGGGCGGTGGACGGTGGCGGTGAGAAACGTCCGTGGGGCGCCCAATGGATGGCGGGGTCGAGCCCGGCCATGACGGAGCGTGGGGAGGCGGGAGGGGAGAAGGCGCACAGCCCCCTCCCCGCCCATCTTGCTTCCTGCTAGAACGGAACGAGAATCCGTCGTACCCAGCGCCCGAGGCCCCATGCGCCCCGAGATCCTCACTCCCCTCTTCGCGAGCCTGAAGGGCCTGCCCGGTGTCGGGCCGAAGACGGTCGTGCTCTATGACCGCCTGCTCGAGGGCGCCAATCCGGTGGCCGGGGTGGAGGCGCGGATCGTCGATCTCCTGTTCCATCTGCCGGTCTCGGTGATCGACCGCCGCCATACGCCGAAGATCGGCGAGGCCGTCGACGGGGCGATTGCGACGATCCGCGTCACCGTCGCCGAGCATCGGGCGCCGCCGCGCGGCAGCCGCGCGCCCTACAAGGTCATCGCCTTCGACGAGACCGGCGATCTCACGCTCGTCTTCTTCTCCGCCCGCGCCGATTGGCTCACCAAGCTCCTGCCGGAGGGCGAGACGCGATGGGTCTCCGGCCGCGTCGAGTGGTTCAATCGCTCGCCGCAGATGGTCCATCCCGACTTCGTCGCGACCGAGGCGGAATTCGCCACCCTGCCGCTGGTCGAGCCGGTCTATCCGCAGACGGAGGGGCTCTCCTCCAAGGCGATCGCCCGGACCGTGCGCCATGCGCTCGACCGGCTGCCGCATTTGCCCGAGTGGCAGGATCCCGATTGGCTCGCCAAGCGGAAGTTCCCCGATTTCGGCTCGGCGCTCAGGGCGCTCCACCACCCGGAAGGCCCGCTCGACGAGACCGCCGAGGATCCCGCCCGCGAGCGGCTCGCCTATGACGAATTGCTCGCCCAACAGCTGACGTTGGCTCTGGTACGCGCCTCCGCCAAGCACCTGCCCAAGGCCCCGCGCTTCGCCACCGGGGTGCTCACCACCAAGATCCGCGACGCCCTGCCCTTCTCGCCGACCGGGAGCCAAGAGGCGGCGATCGACGACATCCGCGCCGATCTCGCCAAACCCGAACGGATGTTGCGTCTGCTCCAGGGCGACGTCGGCTCCGGCAAGACGCTGGTCGCGGTGATGGCGGCGGCGATGGCGGTGGAGGCCGGCGGTCAGGCGGCGATCATGGCGCCGACCGACCTCCTCGCCCGCCAGCATGCCCGCTCGATCGCGCCGCTCGCCGAGGCCGCCGGCATCCCCTGGGCGATCCTGACGGGACGCGAGAAAGGGCGCGAGCGCGAGGCGATCCTGGAAGGGCTCGCCTCCGGCGCGGTGAAGATCCTGATCGGCACCCACGCGCTCTTTCAAGGCCCGGTCGAATTCGCCGATCTCGCCCTCGCCGTCGTCGACGAGCAGCATCGGTTCGGCGTCCATCAGCGTCTGGCGCTGACCTCCAAGGGGCGGGCGACCGATCTCCTGGTGATGACGGCGACGCCGATCCCGCGCACGCTGATGATGAGCTCCTTCGGCGATCTCGACGTCTCCCGCCTCACCGAGAAGCCGGCGGGGCGCCAGCCGATCGCCACCCGCCTCGCCTCGTCGGAGCGCATGGGCGAGATCGTCGAGAGCCTCGCGCGCGCCATCGCCAACGGCCAGAAGATCTATTGGGTCTCGCCGTTGGTCGAGGAGAGCGAGACGTCGGATCTCGCCGCCGCGGAGGCTCGGTTCGAGGAGTTGACGATGGTGCTCGGGCCGGTCGTCGGCCTCGTCCATGGGCGCATGAAGGCGGAGGAGAAGGACGCGGCGATGCGCGCCTTCAAGGAGGGCGACACCCGGCTCCTCGTCGCCACCACGGTGATCGAGGTCGGGGTCGACGTGCCCGACGCGACGATCATGGTGATCGAACACGCCGAACGCTTCGGTCTCGCCCAGCTCCATCAGTTGCGGGGGCGGGTCGGGCGCGGCACCGAGGCCTCGTCCTGCCTCCTCGTCTACAAGGGGCCGCTGGGCGAGACCGCCAAGGCGCGGCTCGAGATCATGCGCGCCACCGAGGACGGGTTCGTCATCGCCGAGGAGGACCTGAGGCTGAGGGGCGGTGGTGAGGTGCTGGGCACGCGCCAGTCGGGCCTGCCGGGGTTCCGCGTCGCGCGGCTCGACCGCCACGGCGATCTCCTCGCCGCCGCGCGCGACGACGCCCGGCTGATCCTCGCCCGCGATCCCACTCTCGCCACACCCCGGGGCGAGGCTCTTCGGGTGTTGCTCCATCTCTTCGATCAGGATCGCGGCATCCGTCTGGTCGAGGCCGGCTGACGAGACGAGAGGCTCGAGATGACGACGCATCATCATCCCCACGATCGCGGTGCCCGTGCCGCCTGCGCGTTGACCGGCGTCGATCTGCCGCTCGCCGAGTTGATCCCTCTCTTTGCGCTGACGCCGGGGCTCGCCGAGACGATCCTGCGCGAGAAGCCCGGCCTTCCGCGCGACGCGCTGCTGTCGCGGGCGGCGGTCGCGGAACGGCGCGATCGCTACATCCGCGAGATGCTCGCCGCCGAGCATGGCGAGCTGACCTCGCTCGAGGCGCAGGTCGCCGCCTCGATCGCCAATGCCGACACGATCTCGAGCAACGTCGCCGCCGACTATGCCGAGGATCGGACCCTCGGCGAGCGGTGGTCGGACGCGGTCGCCAATTTCGGCGGCAGCTGGACCTTCATCACCTTGTTCGCGGTGGTGCTGGTCGCGTGGATGGGGCTCAACGTGGCGATGACGGCCCGGGCCTTCGACCCCTACCCCTTCATCCTGCTCAATCTGGTGCTGTCCTGCATCGCCGCCGTCCAGGCGCCGATCATCATGATGAGCCAGAAGCGCCAGGAGGCGAAGGATCGACTGCGCTCGGAGAACGACTACCGGGTCAATCTCAAGGCCGAGCTGGAGATCCGCCATCTCCACGAGAAGCTCGATCACATCCTGTCGCATCAGTGGCAGCGGCTCGCCGAGATCCAGCAGATGCAGATCGAGATCATGCAGGAGCGTCGCTCCGCCACTCCCGAACCGCCGCGCTGAGGCGTCACGCGCCGGTGGCGGTGGCGTCACGACCGGCGTCGACGGCCGGCGTCGCGACCCGTTCGGGGGAGACGATCCCGCCGGAGATCACCAGTTTCGCCCCGTCCTCGACACTCATCTCGAGGATCCGTACCTCGGGCCGCGGCAGGAACATGACATAGCCGCCGGTCGGATTGGGCGTGGTCGGAATGAACACCGTCAGCCAGTCGTCGACGGCGACCTCGGGCCGCTCGGCGGAGAGGCGCTCGGCCACCTCGCCGCGCGCCGGGCCGGAGACGAACACCAGCGACCAGACGCCCGCGCGCGGCCATTCGATCAGCCCGACCTCGCGGAAACTCTGATCGCGCGAGGAGACGAAGGTCTGGAAGATCTGCTTCAGGGTCCGATAGACCGGCCGCACGAAGGGCATGCGCCCGACCAGATCCTCGCCGTAGGAGAGAAGCGTCCGCCCGACCAGCGAGGCGGTCGCCGCGCCGAGGATGGTGATGCCGACCAGCGCCACCAGGAGCCCGAAGCCGGGCACCGCGAAGGGCAGATAGTGATCGGGGTTCCAGGCCGCCGGCATCAGCGGCTTGACGGTGGCGTCGACCCATTCGAGGAAGCCGCGAGCGAGATAGACGGTGATGGCCAGGGGGCCGACCACCACCAGTCCGGTGACGAAGTGATTGCGCAGCCGCGCACGCCAGGTCGCGTGCATCGGCGTGTCGTCGCGCTGTTCGATCATCGCTCGGCCTTTCGATGTCGAGGACGCCCTCGAGCCGCCGTCAGCCTATCCGTCTTCGCAGCGCAAAAGAACCCCGCCTCCGGTAAACCACGCATCCCCCGTCTTCGCCCTTGCGGCCGGGGCAAAGTTGGATTTTATCTCGAAGATATTTGATTTGCCGCATGGATCGGGACACCCGAGCCCGGCACTGTCCGCCCGAAACCCCGGCCACCGGGGCACCATGTTCGGAGACCATCTCGATGGCCAAGGGTCCAGGGTTCGAAAAGGCGGCTCATCCCGCCGACGCCATGGAAGAGAATTACTACCAGGAACACATCAAGGTCTATCCTGCCGCCGTGCAGGGAACCGTGCGCAAGGTCAAGTGGGCGATTCTCATCGCGCTCTTGTCGATCTACTACGTCATGCCGTTCATCCGCTGGGATCGCGGCCCGGGTCTGCCCGATCAGGCGGTGCTGGCGGATCTGCCCGGCCGGCGCTTCTATTTCTTCTTCATCGAGATCTGGCCGCAGGAAGTCTACTATTTCACCGGCCTGCTGATCACCGCCGCCTTCACGCTGTTCCTGATGACCTCGGTCGCCGGCCGCGTGTGGTGCGGCTATCTGTGCTGGCAGACGGTGTGGACCGACCTCTTCCTGGCGGTGGAGCGGCTGATCGAGGGGGATCGTCGCGAGCGAATCAAGCTCGACGAGGGTCCGATCGACGGCGCCTATGTGGCCAAGAAGGTCATGAAATGGGTGGCGTGGCTGGTCATCGCCGTGGCGACGGGCGGTGCCTGGGTGCTCTATTTCTCGGATGCGCCGACGCTGGTGAAGAACGTCTTCACCGGGCAGGCGCCGTTCATCGCCTATCTGTGGATCGGCATCCTCACCTTCACCACCTATTTCTTCGCGGGTTACATGCGCGAGCAGACGTGCATCTACGTGTGCCCGTGGCCGCGCATCCAGGCGGCGATGACCGACGAATTCGCGCTCAACGTCACCTATCGCAACGATCGCGGCGAGCCGCGCGCCTCGGTGAAGGAGGCGAAGAAGCTGAAGGCGGCGGGCCAGCCGGCCGGCGACTGCGTCGACTGCTATCAGTGCGTCGCCGTGTGCCCGACCGGCACCGACATTCGCCTGGGCTCGCAGCTCTCCTGCATCCAGTGCGGCCTCTGCATCGACGCCTGCACCTCGATCATGACCAAGCTCGGTCGCGAGACCGGCCTGATCGCCTATGACACGCCGGTCAACTTCGACCGCCGCCGCGAGGGTCTGGCGCCGGTCTACAAGATCGTGCGGCCCAGGACGATCCTCTATGCGGTGCTGATCGTCGCCGTCACCGGCTTCATGGCTTATACGTTCCTCTCGCGCGGCAATGCCGGCGTGAACGTGCTGCACGACCGCAATCCGCTCTACGTCCAGAATTCCGACGGTTCGGTGCGCAACGGCTATACGATCCGCCTCCTGAACCGGGTCGGCCACGAGCGGCACTTCATCCTCGCGGTCGAGGGCGTGCCGCAGGGGGCGAGGCTCGAAGTGGTCGGCATCGACCACAACGTCGACGGCAATCCGGTGATCCACGTCGGCCCCGACCGGACCCGCGAAGTGCGCGCCGCCGTGATCGTCCCCGGCGCCGAGCTGAAGGGAAGGTCGAGCGACGTGGTCTTCCGCATCACCGAACAGGGTGGGCGCGAGACCGCCACCGCCAAGGACTTCTTCAAGGCGCCCTGAGCCGAGGTCCCGTCTCCTCGACGAAGCGCCGCCCCTCGCGATGCGAGCGGGCGGCGCTTCGCGTTTCGGCGCGCGCGCGGGACGGCCGAGGGCGCGGGCGTCCTCCCGATGCACCAGACGAAACGGCGCGGGAGAGGTCTCCCGCGCCGTTCGGCGTCTCGATGTCGCGGATCGGCCGTCAGCCGCGATTGCGCATGTGGTTCGCCAGCGTCTCGACCTGCGGCAAGATCGCGGCGCGGATCTCCGGATCCTCGATCGTGTCGACCAGCGCCCAACGGAAGCACAGGACCCAGCCCTTCGCCTCCTCGGCGCCGATCGGCGCGGAGAGATGGCGGGCGCGCAGCATCGGGGCGCCGCGCCGCTCGACGAAGAGCTGCGGCCCGCCGAGCCAGCCGGAGAGGAATTCGAAGAGCTTCTGCTCGCTCTCGGCGAGGCTCTCGGGGTGGATCGCCCGGCAGGCGGCCGCCTCGGGCGCCGTGTCCATCACCTCGTAGAAACGACGGGTGAAGCGGCGCACGCCCTCCTCGCCTCCGATCCGGTCGTAGAGGGAAGGCGCGGGCGCGGCGTCGGCGGACGTCATGGGCAGGGTCTCCTGTCGGGAGTCTCGATCGAGCGAGTACGAACACGAGTTCCCGCGCTCCGCAAGATCGAGAAAGCCCGAAATGGCGGAGGCGGGAGCAATCGGGCGACCGCGATCAGTCGCGAGCGGCGAGATAATGCGCGAGGCTCTCGATCTGAGGCAGGAGTTCCTCGACCACGGCGGCGTCGGTGACGGTCTCGGTCGCGGCCATGCGGAAGCACAGGAGCCAAGCGTCGCGTTGCGCCGGGCCGATCGGCACCAGGAAGTGCCGGCGCTTCAGCTTCGGCGCGCCGTGGCGCTTGGTGTAGAGTTCCGGCCCGCCGAGCCAGCCGGAGAGGAATTCGTAGAGTTTCGGCCCGAGATCGGCCGGGGCGACGTGCAGCACCACGCGCGCGGCCTCAGCCTCCGGCAACGTCGCCATCAGCTCGGAGAAGCGCCGCACCAGCCGGCGCAGCGCCACCGCTCCGCCCATCCGCTCATAGAGGCCGACGCCGCCGCGCGACTTGGCGCGCACCTGCGAGGGACGCCGCATCCGCACGCGCTCGGGCCCCTCCCCCGCTTCGGTCTCGACCGGGGCGACCGCATGGAGCGGAGACGGCACGCAGGCCTCCTCGCTCGATCCCGCGTCGAGAAAGAGGGGTTCCGTGGCCTGTGCCTCTCCCTCGACAGTTCGTCGAGTATGGGGCGCCTCGAAGGGGCTTTCGGCGAACTCGTGCGCGATGTCCATGCGACCGGCTCCGAACGTTTGCTTTCCAGCACTATGCGCCGTCTAAGATAGACGTAACATACAACTTATTACGTGCGGAGATCTCCCCGGCTCGACCCGCGATCCTGGATCCGCTTTGGAGAATAAAATAATTTCAAATATTTATCGGTATTTCGCGACCCCGGTGGGGCCTCCGCCGGAGGGCATCGAGCGGGCGGCTTGCGACGCGATGCCGCTGCGACGGCACGCCACCTGCGACGAAGGCGCACGGCGGCGGTCGGCGCCGGCCCCGCCCCGCCGCCGGGTGGGCGGCGGGTGGCGGGCCGAGGCCGGGGCGGGGCTGTAACGATTCGGTCGCAATTGGATAAACGCCGGCAAAAGTTTCGTGCGACCGAGCCCACGACCGCCCCTGCCCGAGGAAGGACGACCTTCGTCCCGAGACGCGGCGACGGGTCGCGCGACGTGCTGGGAGGCGCGTCGGATCTCGGAGACGGGGCGGGTTCGAGGACGAGGGCGCGCGCCTTCGTCGGGAGGAGACGCGGCATCGACGGTTCGTCGATCGCCGGCGTGTGAGCAGGGGGAGGACGCCATGTCCAGCTCGATCACCGAAAAGGTCCGGGCCAATCCGAAATTTCTCGAGCTGAAGGCCAAGCGCTCGCGCTTCGCCTGGACGCTCATGGCCGTCGTGCTGACGGTCTATTACGTCTTCATGGCCGTCGTCGCCTTCGCGCCGGCGATGATGCGCGCGCCGATCGGCGCGGGCTGGACGCTGACCATCGGCTTTCCCATCGGCGCGGCGATCATCGTCGGCGCCTGGCTGACGACCGGCCTCTACATCCGCCGCGCCAACGGCGAATTCGAAGACCTGACCCGTGACATCGTGAAGGAGGCCGGCAAGTGACGCGTCGTCTCGCTCTCGCCGCCTCGATCGCGGCTCTCGCCCTCCCCGCCCTCGCCGGCCCGGCGCTCGCCGCCGGCGTCGAGGGCGCCGTCCAGCAGCAGCCGATCAACGTGATCGCCATCGGCATGTTCCTGGTCTTCATCGTCGCCACGCTCGGCATCACCTGGTGGGCGTCGAAGCGCACCCGCTCCGCCGCCGACTTCTACACGGCCGGCGGCGGCATCACCGGCATGCAGAACGGTTGGGCGATCGCCGGCGACTACATGTCGGCGGCGACGCTCCTCGGCATCTCGGCGATGGTCTACGCGGTCGGCTACGACGGTCTCGTCTATGCGATCGGCTTCTTCGTCGGCTGGCCGGTGATCATGTTCCTGCTCGCCGAACGGCTGCGCAATCTCGGCAAGTTCACCTTCGCCGACATCGCCGCCTACCGGCTCGACAAGAACTCGGTGCGCACCTTCGCCGCCGTCGGCTCGCTGACCGTGGTGTGCTTCTATCTGATCGTTCAGATGGTCGGCGCCGGCCAGCTGATCCAGCTGCTGTTCGGCCTGCCCTACAACTACGCCGTCGTCCTCGTCGGCGTCCTGATGATCGTCTACGTCACCTTCGGCGGCATGGTCGCAACCACCTGGGTGCAGATCATCAAGGCGGGCCTGCTGCTCTTCGGCGGCACGCTGCTGGCGATCCTGGCGCTGTGGAAGTTCGGCTTCAACTACGAGACCGTCGCCAAGACCGCCGTCGAGGCGCGGGGCGCGACCGGCTCGTCGCTGATGGGCCCGGGCAAGCTCCTCGCCGATCCGATCACGGCGGTGTCGCTGTCGCTCGGCCTCGTCTTCGGCAACGCCGGCCTGCCGCACATCATGATGCGCTTCTTCACGGTGCCGAACGCCAAGGAGGCGCGCAAGTCGGTTTTCGTCGCGACCGGCCTGATCGGCTTCTTCTTCCTCGTGGTCTGCACGCTCGGTCTCACCGCCGTCTCGATCGTCGGCACCGATCCGCAGTTCTTCGAGGGCGGCAAGATCGGCGGCAAGATCCTCGGCGGCTCCAACATGCCGGTGATGCATCTCGCCAAGGCGCTCGGCGGCGACGTCTTCCTCGGCTTCCTGTCGGCGGTCGCCTTCGCCACCATCCTGGCGGTGGTCGCGGGTCTGGCGCTCGCCGGTGCCTCGGCGATCGCGCACGACCTCTATGCGGGCGTGATCATGAAGGGCAAGGCCTCGGAGGCCTCGGAGATGCGCGTCTCCAAGATCGCCACCGCCGCCATCGGCGTGGTCGCGATCGTCCTCGGCATCGCCTTCAAGGATCAGAACGTGGCCTTCCTCGTGGCGCTCGCCTTCGGCGTCGCGGCGTCGGTGAACTTCCCCGTTCTGCTTCTCTCGATGTATTGGCGCGGTCTCACCACCCGTGGCGCGCTCGCCGGCGGCATCGCCGGGCTCGTCTGCGCGGTCACTCTGGTGGTCCTGTCGCCGGCGGTGTGGGTGAAGGTCCTCGGCAACGCCCAGGCGGTGTTCCCGATCGATCATCCGGCGCTGTTCTCGATGACGCTCGCCTTCCTGGTCGCCTTCGTGGTGTCGAAGCTCGACGCCTCGCCCAAGGCCGTCGCCGAGCGCGCCGCCTTCGACGAGCAGGACGTCCGCGCCGAGACCGGCATCGGCGCGGCCGCCGCCTCGGCCCATTGATCCGCTCGCCCTCGGGCGAGATCCGGATCCGGACCATCGATCGGCGCGGGGAGCGATCCCCGCGCCGACGTCGCATCGAGGCGGGCTTGTGGTTCGCCCGCGCCCGGACCATCCTTCCGCGCCGCTCGTTCGAGTGGTTCGATCCCGAGCCGGATGCCGATGTTCAAGTCTCGTCTGTTCCTCGAGCTCTTTTCCGCGCTGATGCTGGTCATCGCGGTTCTCGCCTCGGCGATGTGGCTCTTCACGGTGCCGCTCGTCGAACGCAAGGCCTATGAGATCGAGCTCGAGGCGAGCCGCACCATCCTCGACAACGTGTTCGAGATGGCCGCCAAGATGGCCGGCCGGCTCGACGAGACCCGTGACATCACGCTGAAGTCCTTCGAGGGCCAGTTGCGCACGGCGGTCACGCTCGCCGTCGGCCTGATCGAGGGCGTCGAGGCGCGGCGCGCCCGGGGCGAGATCGGCGAGGACGACGTCAAGCGTCTCGCCTGGGAGACGCTGCGCACCGTCAAATGGGGCAATGACGACTACATCTGGGTGTCGGACTACGCCGCCCACATTCTCTCCCATCCCGATCCGCGCTGGTACGACCACGACGTCTCCACCATCAAGGACGAGGCGGGCGAGAACATCATTCCCCGGGTCATCGAAATCGCCCGCAAGGCCGGCGAGGGCTCGACCGTCTACGACTGGACCCGGCTCGGCTCGACCAAGCCGTCGCGCAAGATCTCCTATTTCCGCGACCTGCCGAGGCTCGGCATCGTGGTCGGCGCGGGCGCCTATCTCGACGACGTCGACGCCGAGGTGGAGCGACGGCGCGTCCGCGCGATCGACGACATGCGTCGGGCGCTGCGCGAGATCCGCATCGCCCGCACCGGCTACGCCTATGTCTTCGACGCCGCCAACAACATGATCATCCATCCCAACTCGAACATCGAGGGGACGGAGTTCACGGCCCGGTCGGATCCCAAGACCGGCGCGCCGATCGCCGGCGAGTTGCGCGCCGTCGCCGACGGCGACCAGCCGCTCCACTACATGTGGGACAAGCCGTCGGACCCGGGCAATTACGTCTACGAGAAGATCTCCTGGGTCCGGCACTTCAAGGAATTCGACTGGTACATCGCCTCCTCGGTCTATGTGGACGAGCTGAAGTCGAGTTCGGAGGAGCTGTCGCGGCGCATTCTGGCGATCACCGGCGGCATCGGGGCGCTCGCCGCGCTCCTCGGTGGGTTCGGCCTGTGGCGGCTGGTGCAGCCGTTGCGCTCGCTCGCCGTCACGGCGGCACGTGTCTCCGGCGGCGATCTCGACGCGCGCACCGGCATTCGGCGCGCCGACGAGATCGGCGTCCTCGCCGAGACCTTCGACGCCATGGTCGCCCGCGTCGGCGAGAACGTCGGCCTGCTCGAGGAGCGTGTGCGCGCCCGCACCGATCAGCTGCAACGCGCCAATGCCGATCTCGAGGGGGCCATCGTCGCCGAACAGCGCTCGCAGGCCCGTCTCGCCGAGGTCGAGGCCCGGCAGCGCCTGATCCTCGACGCGATCCCCGCCGCGATCGCCTATCTCGGGCCCGACGAACACTTCCGCTTCGTCAATCGCGCCTGGAGCGAACTGGTCGACAAGCCCAAGGAGGCGATCGTCGGCCAACCGCTGCAGCCGGTGATCGGGCGCGCCGCCTACGCCACCCTCGCCGAGCCGCTCGCCCGGACGCGAGGCGGCGGCGTCGTCAATCTGGAATATGCATTCCAGAACCGGGCGGGCCGGCGCATCGTCACGGCGAACACCGTGATCCCGCAGATCGGCGCGGCCGGGGAGGTGCTCGGCATCTTCGTGCTGACCCGCGACGTCACCGACGAGCGCGAGACCGAGCGGCGGATCTTCGAGGCCGAGCATCTGAAGGCGATCGGCCAGCTCTCCGGCGGCCTCGCCCACGACTTCAACAATCTCCTGTCGATCATCATCGGCAATCTCGCCACGGCGCGCGAGAAATACGCCGACGTCGAGGGCTTCGTCGCCTATGTCGAGCCGGCGGAGCGCGCGGCCCGGCGCGGCGCCGACCTCACCTCGCGGCTCCTCTCCTTCGCCCGGCGCCAGCCGATGCGCACCGAGCAGATCGAGGTGGCGGCGCTCCTCGCCGAGATCGGCATGCTGCTGCGCCGCTCGCTGCCGCACACGATCGACGTGGTGCTCGAGGCGGAGGGCGGGCGCCACGACTTCTGGATCGTCACCGATCACGTCCAGTTGGAGCGCGCGGTCGTCAACCTGGCGCTCAACGCCCGCGACGCGCTGCCCGACGGAGGACGGATCCGTCTCGTCTGCCGCCGCCTCGGCACCGAGGATCTCGGCGACTGGGACGAGCCGGTGCCGGCCGGACGGTGGATCGAGATCGCCGTCGCCGACGACGGCCAGGGCTTCCCCGAGGGGGCGCTGGCGCGGGCCTTCGAGCCCTTCTACACCACCAAGAAGATGGGCTCGGGCCTCGGCCTCGCGATGGTCTGGGGCTTCGTCAAGCAGTCTCAGGGCTTCATCCGCATCGTCTCCGCCGCCGGACGGGGCGCGACCGTGTCGCTGCTCTTCGCCGAGACCGATCCGGTTCCCGACGCGCCGCTGATCGACGCCGCCTCGAGCGACGGCGAGGCGCTCTTCCCCGGCGAGATGGCGCTGGTGGTCGAGGACGACGACGACGTCCGCCGGATGGCGCTCGAGCAGATGGTCGGTCTCGGCTTCGCGGTGATCGAGGCGGAGAGCGGCGAGGAGGCGCTGAGCCTGATCGAGGGCATCGCCGACATCCGGGTGGTGCTCTCCGACGTGGTGATGCCGGGCCTCTCCGGTCTCGACCTCGCCCGGCGCCTGCGCGAGACACGCCCGGAGATCGCGGTCGTCCTCGTCACCGGCTTCGCCCGGGCGGAGACCCCGACCGATCTCCCCGACGTCCCGATCCTGGCCAAGCCCTGGGAGAAGGACGAGTTGATCGCGGCGCTGGCGACCGCCATGCGGGCGCGCGGCGACGAAGAAAAGGAACGCGGCCGATGAAGAAACGCATCTATCTGGTCGAGGACGAACTGGAGATCTGCGCGCTGGTGCGCGATCTGCTCGAGACCTACGGCTATGCCTTCACCGCGTTCCAGACCGGCCGCGAGGCGCGCGCCGCCATCCGCCGCGAGGCGCCCGATCTCCTCATCGTCGATCTCAATCTGCCCGACATGAACGGGCTCGATCTGGTGCGCGAGCTGTGGACCGACGTTCGATTCGGTCTGATCGTGCTGACCGGGCGGGTCGAGGTTTCCGACCGGGTTCTGGGGCTCGAACTCGGCGCCGACGACTATGTGGTGAAGCCGTTCGAGCCGCGCGAGTTGGTGGCCCGGGTCGGCGCCGTGCTGCGCCGCCACGACCAGTTGGTCGCCGCCGCGCGCAACGCCGATCAGTCGCGCGCCCGCTTCGGCCCCTGGACCTTCGACGTCGGCAATCTCACGCTGACCCGCGACGACGGACACGTCGAAAACCTCACCGCCGCCGAGGCCGCGCTGCTGCTGATGTTCGCCCGCGCGCCCAACCGGGTGCTGTCGCGCGAGCAGCTGCAATCGGATTCCGACGACGGCGACGACTTCCCCTACGAGCGCTCGATCGACGTTCGGATCTCGCGACTGCGAAAGAAAATCGAGGTGGATCCGCGCAAACCGCAGTTGATCAAGACCGTCTATGGTGCAGGATACGTTCTGGCCAAGGATGTGACCTGGTCGATGGCACGATGATCGGGCCGTGCGATCTCGCATGTGCGAAATTGAGGACTTACCTACGACCTTTGGATGAACCCCTTGCAACAATCGGTTCACATTCGGACAGCATTTCGCAAAACCCCGTTGTTAGCGTCCGCGTCAATCAATGATTCCGTCCGTGTCCTCCGGGGCACGGCGCGGGACGACCACCCGAGGAGGGAGCCCGAGTGACCGCCGTCAATCCCTACGAATGCGATCTCGATCAGAACGCCGCCAATCACGTGGCGTTGACGCCCCTCACCTTCCTGGAGCGGGCGAGCGCGATCTGGCCGAACAAGACCGCCATCGTCCACGGCACGCTGCGCCGCACCTGGGCCGAGACGGCCGAACGGTGCCGCCGGCTCGGCTCGGGCCTTTCGAAGATGGGCTTCGGCAAGGGCGCGACCATCGCCTTCCTCGCCGCCAACACGCCCGAGCTCTACGAGGCGCATTTCGGCGTGCCGCTGATGGGCGGCGTGCTCAACGCCATCAACACCCGGCTCGATCCGGAGGCGGTCGCCTTCATCCTCGACCATGCCGAGGCGAACATCCTCTTCGTCGACCGTGAGTTCTCCAAGATCGCCAAGGGCGCGATCGCGCTCCTGAACCGGCCGATCACCGTCGTCGACATCGACGATCCGCAATACGAGGGCGGCGAGCTGATCGGCTCGATGACCTACGAGGACGTGATCGCGAAGGGCGACGCCGACGCGCCCTGGACCTTCCCCACCGACGAGTGGCAGGCGATCACCCTCAACTACACCTCGGGCACCACCGGCAACCCGAAGGGCGTCGTCTATCATCATCGCGGCGCCTATCTGAACGCGGTTTCCAACGCGCTCTCCTGGCACCTCGGCGAGGACACGGTCTATCTGTGGACGTTGCCGATGTTCCACTGCAACGGCTGGTGCTTCCCCTGGACCATGGCGGTGGTCGCCGGCACCTCGGTGTGCCTCCGGGCGGTGCGCGTCGACAAGATCTACGAGGCCATCGCCGTCGAGAAGGTCTCCCACTTCTGCGGCGCGCCGATCGTCCTCAACATGATCAACAACGCGCCCGCCGCGCTGAAGGAGAAGGTCTCCCACAGCGTCAAGGCGATGGTCGCCGGGGCCGCCCCCCCGGCCGCCATCATCGCCGGCATGGAGCGGATGGGCTGGGACGTCACCCACGTCTACGGCCTCACCGAGGTCTATGGCCCGACCATGCTCAACGTCTGGAAGGACGAGTGGAAGGACCTCGAACTCGACGAGAAGGCGACGATCAAGTCGCGCCAGGGCGTGCGCGGGCCGATGCTCGAGGCGGTCATGGTCGCCGATCCGACGACGCTCGAGCCGTGCCCGAAGAACGGCCGGACGATGGGCGAGATCTTCATGCGCGGCAACAACGTCATGAAGGGCTATCTGAAGAACCCCAAGGCGACGGCGGAAGCCTTCGAGGGTGGCTGGTTCCACACCGGCGACCTCGCGGTCTGGCATCCCGACGGCTATGTCGAGATCAAGGACCGTTCCAAGGACATCATCATCTCCGGCGGCGAGAACATCTCCTCGATCGAGGTCGAGGACGTGCTCTACAAGCACCCGGACGTGATGGAGGCCGCCGTGGTCGCCCGTCCGGATGAGAAATGGGGCGAGACGCCCTGCGCCTTCATCATGCTGAAGGACGGCGCCGAGGTGAGCGAGGCCGATCTCGTCGCCTTCTGCCGTCAGCATCTGGCCGGGTTCAAGATCCCCAAGACCTTCGTCTTCGGGGCGCTGCCCAAGACCTCGACCGGCAAGATCCAGAAGTTCATGCTGCGCAATCAGGCCAAGGACATCTGAGATCGCTCAGCCTCCCGGCGCGGTTTCGCCGCGCCGGACATCGTCGACTCTGAGATCGATCGCGGCGGGAGCGAGCCCGAATCTCCCTCCCGCGCCGATGGTCGATCGGGCGCCGGTCCCTGAAACCGGCGCCTTTTTCTCTCAACCGGAGTGAACCCATGACGGGCTACGCCGCGCCGATCCGTGACATCCGCTTCGTTCTCGACGAGGTCGTCGATCTCCCCGCCATCGCCGGTCTGCCGGGCTACGAGGAGGCGACCGCCGATCTGGTCGGCTCGATTCTCGAGGAGGCCGGCAAGATCGCCGCCGACGTCGTCGCGCCGCTCAATCAGGTCGGCGACAGCGTCGGCTCGACCTGGGCCGACGGCGACGTGACCACGCCCGAGGGCTGGTCGGACGCCTGGAACGCCCTCGTCGAGGGTGGCTGGAACGGCCTGCCCTTCCCGGCCGAATGGGGCGGCATGGGTCTGCCGCAGGTGCTCAACCTCGCCGTCCAGGAGATGTGGCAGTCGGCCAACATGGCCTTCGCGCTGTGCCCGATGCTGACGCAGGGCGCGGTCCATGCGATCGAGCTCTTCGGCAGCGAGGAGCAGAAGGCGCGCTGGCTGCCGAACATGGTCACCGGCGTGTGGACCGGCACCATGAACCTGACCGAGCCGCAGGCCGGTTCCGATCTCGCCGCCGTGCGCGCCAAGGCGGTGCCGGAGGGCGACAAGTACCGGATCTCCGGCCAGAAGATCTTCATCACCTATGGTGAGCAGGATCTGACCGAGAACATCGTCCATCTGGTTCTGGCGCGCCTTCCCGACGCGCCTCCGGGCGTCAAGGGCATCTCGCTCTTCATCGTGCCGAAGGTGTTGGTCGGCGAGGACGGCGCGCTCGGCGCGCGCAACGACGTGGTCTGCGCCTCGATCGAGCACAAGCTCGGCATTCACGGCTCGCCCACGGCGGTCCTCGTCTTCGGCGAGGCCGGCGGCGCGCTGGGCGAGATGATCGGCGAGCCCAATCGCGGCCTCGAATACATGTTCACGATGATGAACCATGCCCGTCTCAACGTCGGGCTCCAGGGTCTCGCCATCGCCGAGCGCGCCCATCAGCAGGCGGTCGCCTATGCCCGCGAGCGTATCCAGGGCAAGCCGGTCGGCTGGCGCGAGGCGGGCGTGCCGCCGATCATCCATCACCCCGACGTGGCGCGCATGCTGGTGTCGATGAAGAGCCGCATCGAGGCGATGCGCGGCCTGCTCTATACGGTCGCCGCCGCCCACGATCTCGCCCACGCCCATCCCGACGCCGCGGCCCGCAAGGCGGCGCAGTTCGAGGTCGATCTGCTGACGCCGGTCGCCAAGGGCTGGTCGACGGAGACCGGACAGGACGTCGCCTCGCTCGGCGTCCAGGTGCACGGCGGCATGGGCTACATCGAGGAGACCGGCGCCGCCCAGCATCTGCGCGATGCCCGCATCACCACGATCTACGAGGGCACCACGGCGATCCAGTCGAACGCGCTGGTCGGTCGCTCGGTACTGCGCGACAAGGGCGCCTCGCTCGAGGCGTGGTTCGACCGTCAGGCGGCGGTGGCGAAGGCGCTCTCCGCCCGCTCGGGGCTCGCCGATCTCGGGACCGCCCTCGATGCCGCGATCGATACCGCCCGCCTCGCCTCCGCCTGGCTCGTCGAGGCGAACGGCCGCGATCCGCGTCTGCCCTTCGCCGCCTCGGTGCCGTTCCTGATGCTGATGGGGGCGCTCGCCGGCGGCATCATGCTCGGCCGGTCCGCGCTCGCCGCGCAGGCGATGATCGCCTCCGGCGCCGATCACGACGGCTGGGCCGTCGCCAAGGTGGCGCTGGCGCGTGCCTATTTCGGCCAGACCCTCGCCGACGTCGACGCCCGTTGGGCGACGATCCGGGATTCGAGCGACGCGGTGCTCGCCGTCGATCTCGCCTTCCTGTGACATCGTTCCCGCCCGTTCGCGGGCGGGACCACCCCGAGACGACGCGACGCCGCCGCACGAACCGCGACGGCGAACGACGGGTCGTCGCCGTTCGGACCACCTCGGCCGAGCCCCGCGCCGTCCGCGCCTCGACCGCACCCAGGAGGGGACCGCCATGAGCCATGCGAGAGCCGATCTCGTCGACGTCTTCGCCCGCCTCCTGGCGGGAGTGGTCGCCTCGCCGGCGGTGCTGCGGTCGGAGACCGCGCTGGCGGCGCTGCTGCGGGTCGATCCCCGGCGCCTGCAGGAGCTTCGCCGCGCCGGGCTGGTGACGCCGGCACGGCCGGGGCGCGGCTATCTCTATCGGCCGGGCGACATCCGCGACACGTCGGTGATGCTGGCGCTGCTCCGGCTCGGGGCGACGCTTTCCGAGCTCGAAGTGTTCTTCGACGCCGGTCGGCGTCCCTGCCCCGGGTGCCTCGGCGAACAGGGGCGCGCTGCCTGCACGCCGGCGGTCTGCTGCGCCGGCTTCCTCGAGCGTCTGTCGCGGCGGATGGAGGACGAGATCACCCGCCTCGAGGCGCTCGACGCGTTGGTACTCGACCATGCGGCGGAGATCGGCCTCGCCCTCGCCGTTCCCACCGAGCGTCCGCGCGAGGGCCGTCCCTGCGCCCGAACCCCACGCCCCGCGTCCGAGGCGCGCGGCGAGGGGGCGACGGATTCCGTTATCCGTTTCCAGAAATCGGCGGGCCACATGGACCTATCCTGACGGATCGAGGTGTCTCGGCAAGGCGTCGGCAACGATTTTCGGTGTCGGATGGCGCCCGTTACGGACGTCTTTGGAGATCCCTCATGGGACAGACCCTCACCGCCGATCCGCAGCTCCACACGGCGCCTGTCGACGGGCGACGCCACCGACGGGTCGCCGTCGCGCTCACCGGACGGTGCATGTTCGAGGATCGCAGCGAAGTCGCCTGCCGGATCCTCGACATGTCGGCCGGCGGAGCGGCCGTGGCGGCCCCGGTCGGGGGTGACCTCAAGGAGCGGGTCGTCGCCCATGTCGATCAGATCGGCCGGATCGAGGGGCGCATCGTGCGCCATCTCGCGGGCGGTTTCGCCTTCGCCTATTCGGTCTCGCAGAGCCGCCGCGACAAGCTCGCCGACCAGTTGACCTGGATCGCCAACCTCCCCCTCATCGGCCTCGCCGAGGTCCGCCGCCATGTCCGCGTGGTGCCGGCGAATCCGTGGTCGACGCTGGTGTTGCGCGACGGTTCGGTCCAGCGCTGCCGTGTCCTCGACGTGTCGATGTCGGGGGCGGCGGTGCGGGTGGCGGTGCGTCCGCCGATCGGCGCGCCGGTTCTGCTCGGGCGGACCCGGGGCAAGGTGGTGCGTCTCGGCCGCGACGACATCGGCATCGAATTCGCCGACATGAAGACCGACGGCCTGTCCGCATGCGCGGTCGCGTGAGGCTCAGGCGAGCGGATCGTAGGGTTTGGATGCGGGCGGCTCGTCGTCGCGGCGCGGCTCGATCACCCGGCCGCGCACCTCGCGGATGAAGCGCCCGGCGCGGGCGCGGAAGTGATCGAGGTCCTTGTCGGGGACCCGCAGCCGCAGCGACACGGCCTCCTCGCCGTCCTCGCGCGCGATCACCTCGGTATGGCGATGGAGCCAGGCGACCAGCTCGCCCTCGCTCGATGGGATCTCGACGCGGAACACGGCGCGATCACGATTGAGCCGGTCCTCGATCAGGGCCAGCAGGCTCGCGACGCCGTCGCCGGTGATCGCCGAGACCGGCAAGGCGGTCGGCGCGTCGATCGAGGTCCGCTCGCCCTCCTCGAGCAGCTTGGCGCGATGGTCGGGATCGAGCTTGTCGATCTTGTTCCAGACCTCGATCATCCGATCGCGGTTCAGCGGATCGACGCCGAGCTGGGAGAGGACCGTCTCGACGTCGTGGGCCTGCGCCGCGGTGTCCTCGTGGGCGATGTCGCGCACGTGCAGGATCAGATCCGCCTCGATCACCTCCTCGAGCGTCGCCCGGAACGCCGCCACCAGGGTGGTGGGCAGATCCGAGACGAAGCCGACCGTGTCGGAGAGGATGATGTCGCCGCCGTGCGGCAGACGCACCTTGCGGAGCGTCGGATCGAGGGTCGCGAAGAGGAGATCCTTGGCGAAGACCTCCGAATCGGTCAGCCGATTGAACAGCGTCGACTTGCCGGCGTTGGTGTAGCCGACCAGGGCGACCACCGGATGCGGCACCTTCTTGCGGTTCTTGCGGTGCAGCGCGCGGGTGCGGGCGACCGATTCCAGCTCGCGCTCGAGCTTGGCGATCCGCTCGGTGATCATCCGCCGGTCGGCCTCGATCTGGGTCTCGCCGGGGCCGCCGAGGAAGCCGAAGCCGCCGCGTTGCCGTTCCAGATGGGTCCAGGACCGCACCAGACGGCTCTTCTGATAGGTGAGATGGGCGAGCTCGACCTGGAGCCGGCCCTCCTTGGTATGGGCGCGCTCGCCGAAGATCTCGAGGATCAGGCCGGTGCGATCGAGCACCTTGGCCTTCCATTCCTTCTCGAGATTGCGCTGCTGGATCGGCGACAGCGGGTGATCGACCACGACCAGATCGATCTTCTCGGCCTCGATCAAGGCCCGGGCCTCCTCGAGCTTGCCGGTGCCGAGCAGCGTCGCCGGGCGCGCCTCGCGGAGCTTGACGGGGAAGTCGGAGACCACCTCGAGCTCGATCGCCCGGGCGAGACCGATCGCCTCCTCCCGGCGCGCGTCGAGCGAGCGGGCGGCGTTGGGCGCGTCGGTGCCCTCGCCCCGGGGCGGCCTCTCGCTGCGCCAGGGAACCACCACGAGCGCGCGCGTCGGCGCGGCGTCGCGAGCGACGCCTTTCAGCGCCTTCTCGTTTCGCCGCTCCGGTTCGTGGGATGAACCTTCGTCGTCGATGTCGTTCAAGGGCCGTTGCCCCTCGCCTGTCGAGCTCGCGGCGCGCCCGAGGGAATTCCCTGGCGCGCCGGCGATGCGATCACGCCTCTTCCGCCGGCTCGAAGAGCTGCACCGGGCCACCCGGCATCACGGTCGAGATCGCATGCTTGTAGACGAGTTGGGAGTGTCCGTCACGGCGCAGAAGGACGCAGAAATTGTCGAACCAAGTGACGACACCCTGCAACTTGACGCCGTTGATCAGAAAGATCGTGACCGGGGTTTTGTTCTTGCGAACGTAGTTGAGGAACGTGTCCTGCAGATTGGGAGCGCGATCCGCCATGTTTGACGACCTCTGTTCTTGGTGTTGCGAGGCCCCTGCCACGTCATCGGGCAAGTTCGCTTTCCGTGCTGGAACACGGACGCCTCGGGTCTGACTGAGATGATAGGCGGCCGAGCGCGAGCCGAACAGCTTTTTTGCACTGCAGCATGCCCAATTTTCAGACATTTTCGATATTCATCGCAAGGCTGTGCCCTGGCCGCCACGCTTTGCGGCGGCCGGCCGTCTCGCACCTGCTCAGAGCGGCGATCAGAGCGGGACGCGTTCGGTGGAGCCGTGGAAGGCGCGGCGCAGGGCGAGCGCGGTCTCGCCGGGATGGCCGTTGCCGATCGCGGTTCCGTCGATCGAGACCACCGGCATCACCAGGGTCGTGGCGGCGGTGATGAAGGCCTCCTTGGCGGCCTTGGCCTCGGCGACGGTGAAGGAGCGTTCCTCGACCCGCAGGCCGAGGCGCTTCGCCACCTCGAGCAGAACCGTGCGGGTGATGCCGCGCAGGATGCCGAATTCGGCCGAACGGGTGACCAGGGCGCCGTCGCGGGTGACGATCCAGGCGTTGGTCGAGGAGCCCTCGGTGACGAGGCCGGTGCCGTCGACGAACCAGGCCTCCTTGGCGCCCGCCTCCTTGGCGGCCTGTTTGGCGAGGCAGTTGGGCAGGAGGCCGACCGACTTGATGTCGACCCGCTCCCAGCGATTGTCGGGGACGGTGATGACGGCGATGCCCTTCTCGGCCTGGGCCTCGGCCTTGGCGCGATCGTGCGGCTTGGCGGTCATGACGACGGTCGGCGGCACCGACGCGTCGGGGAAGGCATGGTCGCGATGGGCCTCGCCGCGCGAGACCTGGACGTAGACGCCGCCGTTCCTGACGCGATTGCGCTTGGCGGTCTGACGCATCACCACCAGGAGCGCCGTGCGGCTCATCGGCATGCGGATGCGCAACTCGCGCAGGGAGCGCTCCAGCCGATCGAGATGGAGGCCGGGATCGATCACCTCGCCGTCACGGATCTCGCAGACCTCGTAGACCGCGTCGGCGAACTGGAACCCGCGATCCTCGATGCTCACGGCGGCGTTCGCATGGGGCAGATAGCGGCCGTTGACGTAAGCGATACGGGACATGGGAACACTCCTTCGCGCCCGGGCGGGTCTCAGCCCACCCCGAGCGACTTCAGCTTGCGATGCAGCGCCGACCGCTCCATGCCGACGAATTCGGCGGTGCGGCTGATGTTGCCGCCGAAGCGGTTGATCTGCGCCATCAGATATTCTCGTTCGAAGATCTCGCGTGCGTCGCGCAAGGGCAAGCTCATGAGATGCTCGCCGCCCGTGGAGGTGGGCAGCGCGGGAAGCATGGCACCGATTTCCGAGGGCAGCAGGTCGGCGGTGATCACCGCGTCCTCGTCGCCGCGGGTCAGGATCATCAGGCGCTCGACGTTGTTCCGGAGCTGGCGGATGTTGCCGGGCCAGTCGTGGGCCTGGAGCACGGCCATCGCGTCCTCGCCGATGCGACGCATCGGCAGACCGGCGGTGCGGGAGATCTGCTCCATGAAATATTGGACGAGATGGGGGATGTCGTCGCGCCGCTCGGCGAGCGAGGGGACGCGAATCGGCACCACGGCGAGGCGATGGAACAGATCCTCGCGGAAGCGGCCGTCGGAGATCTCGCGCTGGAGGTCGCGCGCCGTCGACGACACCACCCGCACGTCGACCTGCACCTTCACCGAACCGCCGACGCGGGTGAAGCTCTGCTCGACGAGGACGCGCAGGATCTTGCCCTGGGTCTCGCGCGGCATGTCGGCGACCTCGTCGAGATAGAGCGTGCCGCCGTGGGCCTCCTCGAGCGCGCCGATCTTGCGGTTGGAGCCGCCGTCCTGCTCGGTGCCGAACAGCTCGACCTCCATGCGTTCCGGCGTGATCGCGGCCGCGTTGAGCACCACGAAGGGGCCGGAGGACCGCGTGGAGGTCTGATGGATCAGGCGGGCCGCCAGTTCCTTGCCCGACCCGGAGGCGCCGGTGATCAGCACGCGGCTGTTGGTCGGCGCGATCCGCTCGATCTGCTGGCGCAGCTGGTTGATCGTCGACGAAGAACCCAGCATTTCCTGAGTATCGACAGATCGTTCTCGCAGTTCCTTCACCTCTCGCCTGAGCTTGGAGGTCTCCAACGCGCGCTCGGCGATCAGGATCAGCCGATCGGCCTTGAAGGGCTTTTCGATATAGTCGTAGGCCCCGCGCTTGATCGCCGAGACGGCGGTCTCGACGTTGCCGTGGCCGGAGATGATGACCACCGGCAGATCGGGATGCTGACGCTTGATCACGTCGAGCAGGGCGAGACCGTCGAGCCGGCTCTGCTGCATCCAGATGTCGAGGAAGACGAGGCTCGGCCGTCGCTTCTCGATGGCCGCGAGGCACTCGTCGGAATTCGACGCGAGCCGCGCCGCGTGTCCCTCGTCCTCGAGAATTCCCGCGATCAGTTCGCGAATGTCGCGCTCGTCGTCGACGATGAGAATGTCAGACGCCATGATCGGTCACTTCGTTTTCGGTTGCAGGAGAAGTCTTCGTGGCGGTCTCGGGCGCCCGTCCGGGGCCGTCTTCCGCCGGCAGCGTCAGGCGCACCATCGCCCCGCGTCCACCCTCGGCGACGCTCGGGGCATCGACCAGCTCGATCCGTCCGCCGTGATCCTCGAGGATCTTACGGACGATGGCGAGGCCGAGGCCGGTGCCCTTCTCACGGGTGGTGACATAGGGTTCGAGCAGACGGTGGCGGTTTTCGGACGGCAGGCCGATGCCGTTGTCGATCACCTCGACCACGACCATGTCGCCCTCGCGCCGGATCGAGGCCTCGACCGCGCCGCGCGCGGCCTGTTCCGGCGGCACTGCCTCGATCGCCTCGCAGGCGTTCTTGACCAGATTGGAGAAGGCCTGGAGCAACAGGCGGTGATCGTACTGGCCCCAGATCGGCCCGTCGGGCAGATGGGTCGAGAAATCGATCTCGGGCGCCGCCACCGAGCGCAGGAACACCGCCTCGCGCAGCGCCTCGACGAGATCGGCGCGCACCAGCTGCGGCTTCGGCATGCGCGCGAAGGAGGAGAACTCGTTGACCATCCGCTCGATGTCGCCGACCTGACGGATGATGGTGTCGACACATCGGTCGAAGACCTCGCGGTCGTCCTCGACCCTCTTGCCGTAGCGCCGACGCAGGCGCTCGGCCGACAATTGGATCGGGGTCAGCGGGTTCTTGATCTCGTGGGCGATGCGGCGCGCCACGTCGGCCCAGGCGGAGGAGCGCTGGGCGGAGACGAGATCGGTGATGTCGTCGAGGGTGACGACGAAGCCGCGTCCGGTGGCGTCCGACAGTTCGGAGGTGATGCGGACGTTGACCGTCTGCTCGCGCCCCGAGCGCAGCAGCGAGATCTGATCCTGGTGCATCAGGGTGGCGGGATCCTGGAGCGCCGCGTCGAGAACGCCGGTCACCTCGGGGATCACCTCGACGACGCGGCGGCCCATCATCTCGCTCTCGCCGGCCGCCAGCAGATGCTCGGCCGAGCGGTTGACGAGGGTGATCCGCCCTTCCGCGTCGACGCCGAGGACGCCCGCCGTCACGCCCGACAGAACCGTCTCGGTGAAGCGGCGGCGGCGGTCGATCTGGTCCTTGGCGGCGATCAGCTCGGCGCGCTGACCGCGCAGTTCGTTGGTCATGGTGTTGAAGGTCTCGGCGAGGTGGGCCATGTCGCCCTCCTTGCGCCGGACCGGCACCTGCACCGCCAGATGGCCCTTGGAGACGTAGTCGGCGGCGAGGATCAGCCGGCGGATCGGTGCCACGAGGCGATTGGCGAAGCCGATGCCGATCCAGATCGCGGCGATCAGGAAGATCAGCGACACGCCGACGAAGATCAGTCCGAACGCCAATTGCGCGCCGAAGCGGCTCTGATCGAGCTGGCGATAGTCGGAGGCCGCCTCCTTGGACTGGCGGAGCGGCCCCAGCACCTGCGGGTCGAGCGGCCGCGTCACGTAGAGATAGAGGTCGTCCCAGCCCTCGAGCTTGATGATCACCCCGACCTGATTGGTCTGGCCCGGGGTCAGCACCACCGGCTCGCCCGCCTCGGCGGCCGGATAGGCCTCCGGCGGCGGCATGCGGATCTCCGACCAATCCGGCACGATCACCGTGCGGGTCATCACCGTGCCGTCCTTCTGGAGAATGAAGGCGGCGGGAAGACCGCGCAGGCGCGCCTGCGCGAGCATCAGGCCGTCGAAGCGATCCGGCTCGGACTCGTAGAGTTCCTTGACCTTGGAGACGTCGGCGGCCATCGCCATCGCGTCGGCGCGGATGGCGCGGGAATGTTCGGCGAGATAGGCGTCGCCCACCATCGCCGCGCTGTCGACGATGAGGCGGGTGCGATCCTCGAACCAGCGGTCGAGGCCGCGATCGAGGGTCACGGAGGCGAGAACCGCGATGATCAGGGCGGGTGCCGCCGCCACCAGCGAGAAGGCGCCGATCACCCGCAGGTGCAGGCGCGCCGCCGCGCGGCCGGCGATCCAGGCTCGCCACAGGCCGAGCATCTCGAAGCCGATCAGCCCGAGCAGCGTCGCCATCAGCACGCCGTTGACGCTGACGAGGATGGTGACGGTCGAGGTCGTGGGCACGACCCGGGTCATGCCGGTCAGGATCGCGAAGGTCACCATGACCGTGATCAGCGCGACCACGGTCAGGACCATGCCGAAGCGACGCATCCGCCGGGTCCGGTCGCCGATCGGCACGGACGTCGCCTTCGGAATGGTCAGGATCGTCTGCTGGTCCAAGAATGCCCCCCAGGCCCCTCGACCCGACCGTTGGGGTCGCCGAGTCGACGCGTTCCTTCATCGGACCGGATTGTTGCCGAATTACGGCACTGTTGCCAGACGACAACAGGTCACGCGCTCAGGCCGGGCGGTTCGGCAGCGCCGCTTCCCATACGGTGCGCAGGCCGAAGGCGACGAAGAGCACGCCGACGCCGCGCGTCACGACCCCGCGAAAGCGCAGGAACAGCCGGCCGACCGCAGGCAATCCGCTCCAGGCGACGGTGATCGCCGCGCCCAACGCCATGCCGAGGCCGGTCGCAAGGAAGAGCCCGACGGCGCCGGCGAGCTCGAGCGACGGGCCGACCCCGACCGAGAGCGCGCCGTACATGGCGAGCGAGAAGGGATAGGCCTTCGGATTGGTCAGGCCGAAGACGACGCCGGTGCGGATCGGGCGATCGCCGCCGACGGTCGTCGCCGCCGCCCCCGGCCGTGACACGATCGCACGCAGGCCGAGCACGATCAGATAGAGGCCGCAGGCGAGACCGAGCAGGCGGAAGAGTTCGGGCCCGAGCCGGCTCGCCCCCATCAGCGCCGCCAGCGCCAGCGCCGACCAGATGGCGTCGCCGACGCCGTGGCCGAGGAAGAAGGCGAGACCGCGCGCACGTCCATGGGTGGCGGTGATGCCGAGGACGGCGAGCGTCGCCGGGCCGGGCGTCACCACATAGACGATGCCGGCGGCGACGGCGGCGACGAAGGTGGACGCATCCATCGGACCTCTCCCCTCTCCGTTCGCGCCGTGGACGCGCGTCCGGTCACCGCGACGAGCGGATCACCTGGACGTCGAGGTCGCGGATCTTCTTGCGCAACGTGTTGCGGTTGACGCCGAGCAGCTCGGCCGCCTTGATCTGGTTGCCGCGCGTGGCCGCGAGCGCCGCCGAAATCAGGGGATATTCGACCTCGCGCAGGATCCGGTGATAGAGGCCGGGCGGGGGGAGATTGTCGCCGAAGGAGGCGAAATAGGTCGTCAGGTGGCGTTCGACCGCCGCCGCGATCCCCTCCTCGCCGGGCTTTTCCTCCGGCGCGGAGGCGAGCGTCGGCTGGGCGAGCTCGGTGTCGATCACCGAGGCGGTGATGACGTCCTGCGGGTAGAGCGCGGCGAGGCGGCGGATCAGGTTCTCGAGCTCACGGACGTTGCCGGGCCAGCGATAGCGGCGCAGGCGATCGAGCGCGGCGGCCTCGACCTGCTTGGCCGGCAGGCCCTCCTTCTCGGCCATGGCGAAGAAGTGGCGCACGAGATCGCCGATGTCCTCGGAACGCTCGCGCAAGGGCGGCAGGCGGATCGGCACCACGTTGAGGCGGAAATAGAGATCCTCGCGGAACAGGCCCTGATTGATCAGGATGCGCAGGTCCTTGTTGGTCGCGGCGACGATGCGCACGTCCGACTTGATCGGAGTGCGTCCTCCGACGGTCGTGTATTCGCCCTGCTGGAGGACGCGCAGCAGACGGGTCTGGGCGTCCATCGGCATGTCGCCGATCTCGTCGAGGAAGAGGGTGCCGCCCTCGGCCTGCTCGAAGCGGCCGGAGGCGCGGGCGGCGGCGCCGGTGAAGGCGCCCTTCTCGTGGCCGAACAGCTCCGATTCGATCAGGTCGCGCGGAATCGCCGCCATGTTGATGGCGACGAAGGGGCCGGAGCGGCGCTTGCCGTAGTCGTGGAGCGCGCGCGCCACCAGTTCCTTGCCGGTGCCGCTCTCGCCGGTGATCATCACCGTGAGGTCGGTCTGCATCAGACGGGCGAGGACGCGGTAGATGTCCTGCATCGCCGGCGAACGGCCGACCAGCGGGATCGCCTCGCCGTCCATGTCGCCGCGATCGGGGATGCGGCGGTTCTTCGGCTCCGACAGCGCGCGGCCGACGATGGCGATCAGCTCCTTCAGGTCGAAGGGCTTGGGCAGATATTCGTAGGCGCCCTTCTCGGAGGCGCGGATCGCCGTCATGAAGGTGTTCTGGGCGCTCATCACCACGACCGGCAGGTCCGGCCGCATCTTCTTGATGCGTGGCAGGAGGTCGAAGGCGTTCTCGTCCGGCATGATCACGTCGGTGATGACGAGATCGCCCTCCCCTTGCGCGATCCAGCGCCACAGGGTGGCGGCATTGGAGGTCAGGCGTACCTCGTATCCGGCGCGCGACAGCGCCTGATTGAGCACGGTACGGATGGCGGCATCGTCGTCGGCGACCAGAATGTTGCCCGCTGGCATGTGCGAAGGTCCTCGCCGGTTGGGTCAGGAGCCGAAGCTCATCTTGTCGCTCTGCGCTCGCGTGTAGGCGGGCATCAGGATGCGAAAGATGGTTCGACGCGGCTGGCTGTCGCATTCGACCACGCCACCGTGATCGCGCACGATCTTGGCGACGAGCGCCAGACCCAGGCCCGACCCGTTGGTCTTGGTGGTCACGAAGGGATCGAAGAGATGTTCCATCAGGTCGGACGGCACGCCCGGCCCGTTGTCCTTGACGCAGAATTCGAGCGGCAGGGTCACCTTGTCCTTGGACCCCGGCACCGACAGGCGCACGCCCGGCCGATAGGCCGTGGTCAGGACGATCTCGCCGTCGGGGGCGTCGCCGATCGCCTCGGCCGCGTTCTTGATCAGGTTCAGGAACACCTGCACCAACTGATCGCGGTTGGCGAAGACCGGCGGCAGCGACGGGTCGTATTCCTCGACGACGCGGATGTCGCGGGCGAAGCCGGTCTGGGCCAGCCGCTTCACGTGATCGAGCACCGTGTGGATGTTCACCGCCGAACGCTCGACCGGGCGCTCGTCGGAGAAGACCTCCATCCGGTCGACCAGCTTGACGATCCGGTCCGCCTCGTCGGTGATCAGGCGCGTCAGGGTCCGGTCCTCGTCGCTCGCCGACTGCTCGAGGAGCTGCGCCGCGCCGCGAATGCCGGAGAGCGGGTTCTTGATCTCGTGGGCGAGCATGGCGGCGAGGCCGGTCACGGTGCGCGCCGCGCCGCGATGGGTCAGCTGACGGTCGATCTTGTCGGCCATCGAGCGCTCCTGCAGCATCACCACGACGCAGTCGGGGCGATCGGACATGGGCGCGGCATAGATGTCGACCACCTTGTCGCCGGGCAGGCGCGGGCTCTCGATGTCGACCCGGTATTCGCTGACCGGCGCCTGACGCTCGCGCACCTGATCGATCAGCTCCAGCACCGGCGAGCCGAAGGGAATGAAATAGGAGATCATGTGGCGCCGCATGAACGGCGCGCTCGCCTGGAAGAAATGCTCGGCCGCGTCGTTGGCCGAGACGATTCGTCCGTTGGCGTCGACGCCGATCACCGGATGCGGCAGCGCATTCAGGACCGCGTTCGGCGTCGGCTCGCTCGCGGCCGAGGGACGGGGAGACGTGGAGGTCATGCGGCCCGCCTTTCCATGTCGTCGGTGAAGATCCGATCGACGAGATCGATCACGGCGCCGGGATCGGTCGCCGTCAGCAGCGCCTTGCGCGCTGCTTCGCTCACCGTGAGCCCGGCGTCGGCGACGGCCGCGTCGAGATACCAGGCGAGGTGCTTGCGCGCCGCCTTGAGGCCGACGCTCACGCCGTGATGGGCGATCATCGCCTCGTGATGCTCGACGACGAGATTGCGCAAGGCGCGCCCTCGCGGCGGCTCGATCGGCGCCTCGCCGCGCAGCGCCCGCCCGACCGCGCCGGGGAGCCACGGGCGCCCGCAGGCGGCGCGGCCGATCATCACCGCATCGGCGCCGGAGGCCGTCAGCGCCGCGCGCGCCGAGGCCTCGCCGTCGATGTCGCCGTTGACGACCAGCGGCACGTCGACCGCCTCGCGCACGGCCCGGACCGCCGCCCAATCGGCGGTGCCCTCGTAGAACTGATCGCGGGTGCGGCCGTGAACCGTCACCAGCTCGACGCCCTCGGCGACGGCGCGGCGGGCGAGTTCCGGCGCGTTCATGGTCTCGCGCGACCAGCCGAGCCGCATCTTCAGCGTCACCGGGATCGAGGCGGGAACGGCGGCGCGCACCGCGCGGATGATGTCGACCGCGAGATCGAGATCGCGCATCAGCGCCGAGCCCGACCAGCCCTGACAGACGCGCTTGGCCGGGCACCCCATGTTGAGATCGATCACGTCGGCGCCGGCCTCGACCGCCATCAGCGCCGCCCGCGCGGTCGGTCCGGGCTGGCGACCCGCCAGCTGCACGACATGGAGGCCGAGACCCTCGCCGGCGACGCGCACGGTCGCGTCGACGCCGCCGGTGGTGAGTTCATCGGAGGCCACCATCTCGGTCACCACGACGTCGCAGCCGAATCGCGCCGCGATCCGCCGGAACGGCAGATCGGTGATGCCGGACATCGGCGCCAGAAACACCGGCGACCGCAGACCTCGCCGGCCCGACGGGCCGGCTCCCGGCCAGGAGACGCGCGCCTCACGCGCGAACACACCGCCCGTCGTCCGGTTCTCGCTCATGCTCATTCGTTGGGCAAACTCGTTCATTGGTCACATAGATGGCAGAAAATCGGCCGAGAGCAAGAACCTCGTTGAAATTTCTCCCGGGGATCGACGTCGGCGGCTCTGGATATGGTGTATTTGCAGGCATGTCGATGGTAACGAGGGCGCCATGGCAATCGTCTCGGTCGCGTCCTCGGACCGTCGCCCGTTCCCCGTGTCCTCGTCCAGGTGGTCCATGCGCACAGCCGTCGTCATCGTCGCCGCCGGCAGCGGCAGCCGCGCCGCCCGCGACGGCGAGGCCCCCAAGCAATATCGCCGCCTCGTCGATCGACCCGTCCTCGCCCATACGATCGCGGCCTTTCTCGATCATCCGGCGGTCGACGCGGTCGTGGTGGCGATCCATCCCGACCACGCGTCGCCCTATGGCGAGGCCGTCGCCGTCTTCGGCGCCGATCAGCGCCTCCTCGCGCCCGTTCCCGGCGGCGCCACGCGGCAGTCGTCGGTGCGGGCCGGGCTCGCGGCGCTGGCGGCGCATGCGCCCGATCGGGTGCTGGTCCACGATGCCGCGCGGCCCTTCGTCACGGCCGAGGTGATCGATCGCACGCTCGCCGGGCTCGACGCGGCGGACGGGACGCTCGCGGCGGTCGCGATCGTCGACACGCTGAAGCGTGTCGATGCCGAGGCGCGCATCGTCGAGACGATCCCGCGCGAGCGCGTCCATGCCGCGCAGACGCCGCAGGGGTTCCGCTTCGCCGCCCTCGCGGAGGCCCACGCCCGCGCCGCCGCCGCCGGGCGCGACGACTTCACCGACGACGCGGCGGTCGCGGAATGGGCCGGGCTCGACGTCCGCGTCGTCGCCGGCGACCCGGCCAACGTCAAACTGACCACCAACGCCGATTTCGAGATCGCCGAGGCCCGTATGACCCTCGATCGCTTCGCCCGCCTCGCCGACGTCCGCGTCGGCTCCGGCTACGACGTCCACGCACTCGTTCCCGGCGATCACGTCACGCTGTGCGGGGTCGAGATCCCTCACGTCGCCCGTCTCGACGGCCATTCGGATGCCGACGTGGCGCTGCACGCGCTGACCGACGCGATCCTCGGCGCGCTCGGCGACGGCGACATCGGCGCCCATTTCCCGCCGTCGGATCCGCAGTGGCGCGGGTGCGACAGCGTCGTCTTCCTGAAGGACGCGCTGGCGCGGCTCGCGGCGCGTGGCGGCATGCTCGCCCACGCCGACGTCACCATCGTCGCCGAGGCGCCGAAGATCGGTCCCCATCGCGAGCACATGCGGGTCCGTCTCGCCGAGATCTGCGACTGCGCACTCGACCGGATCGCGGTGAAGGCGACCACCAACGAGAAGCTGGGTTTCGTCGGGCGCAACGAGGGGATCGCCGTCCTCGCCACGGCGACGATCCGGCTGCCCCTTCGCGGGTGAGCGCCTCGGCGCGTCACCGATCCCTCCCAGATTCGAGGAGACGATCATGCTCGATCTCACCCCACGGCTCGACCGGGCGCGCCGCGTCGTCGAACGGGCGACCGCCGCCGGCCTGATGATCGCCACCGCCGAATCCTGCACCGGCGGCCTCGTCGCCGCGCTGCTCACCAGCATTCCCGGCTCCTCGGCCGTGGTCGATCGCGGCTTCGTCACCTACACCAACGAGGCCAAGACCGAGATGCTCGGGGTGCCGCGCGATCTGCTCGCGCGGGTCGGGGCGGTCTCGGCTGAAGTGGCGCTGGCGATGGCGGAGGGGGCGATCGCCCATTCGCGCGCCGATCTCGCGGTCTCGATCACCGGGATCGCCGGCCCGGGCGGCGGCAGCGCGGCGAAGCCGGTCGGGCTCGTCCATTTCGCGGCCGTCCGCCGTGCCGGTCCGAGCCTCGCGCACGAGGCCCGCTTCGGCGACCTCGGCCGCGACGCGATCCGGCTCGCCGCCGCCGAGACCGCGCTCGATCTCCTCGAGCGGTTGCTCGACGCCGGCTGAGCCTCTCGCCGATCAGTCGGCCTTGGCGACCCGATCGAAGGCCTGGAGGCGGGCGAGCAGCGCCGGCATCTCGGCCAAGGGCACCATGTTGGGTCCGTCGGAGGGGGCGCGGTCGGGATCCTCGTGGGTCTCGATGAAGAGGCCGGCGACGCCGACCGCCACCGCCGCCCGCGCCAAGACCGCGACGAAGCGCCGTTCGCCACCCGAGGACGTCCCCTGCCCGCCCGGCTGCTGCACCGAATGGGTCGCGTCGAAGATCACCGGCGCGCCGGTCTCCGCCATGATCGGCAGCGAGCGCATGTCCGAGACGAGCGTGTTGTAGCCGAAGGAGGCGCCGCGCTCGGTGAGGAGCACATTCGCATTGCCCGCGCCGGTCAGCTTGGCGACCACGTTCTTCATGTCCCAGGGGGCGAGGAACTGGCCCTTCTTGACGTTGATCACGCGCCCCGTCGCCGCCGCCGCCAGGAGGAGGTCGGTCTGGCGGCAGAGGAAGGCCGGGATCTGCAGGATGTCGACCACTTCGGCGACCGGCGCGCATTGGCCGGCGTCGTGGACGTCGGTCAGGACCGGCAGGCCCAGGCTCTCGCGGATCTCGGCGAAGACCGGCAAGGCGCCGGCGAGCCCGACCCCACGCGCGGCGCTCGCCGAGGTGCGGTTCGCCTTGTCGAACGAGGTCTTGAAGACGAGGCCGATGCCAAGCTTCTCGGTCATCTCCTTCAGCGCCGCCGCCGTCTCCAGAGCATGCGCCCGGCTCTCCATCTGGCAGGGGCCGGCGATGAGCGAAAACGGCAGGTGATTGGCGAAGCGGACCGATCCGACGACGACTTCCCGGTTGGGCGACATGGGTCTTCCTCTCGTGCGTTGGTGCGGCCTCACGCCGTCTTCTCGAAGGCGATCGTCGCGCCGTGGATGCCGGTGACCACGAAGGCATCGGCCCGATCGGCGACGCTGAATCCTCCGGCGATCAGCTGGCTCGCGGTCTCGCCGAGGTCGGAGACCCCGAAGCGGAGCCCCGCGAAGGTCAGCCGTTCCGGCGTCACCGGCAGCGCGTCGGCGCCATAGCGCCAGCGGAAGGCCGTCGGGGTCGTCACCTCGATCGATCCGCGCGGGGTCGGGATCACCAGCCCGGCGCCGGTCGCGTGGAAATCGCGCACGCCGGCGAAGGCGGAGAGGCCCTCGTGAAAATCCGAGGGATCGGGCGCCACGAGCACGACCGCGTCGAGGCGCTTCGCCGTGTTGGGGTGGCGCTGGTATTCGGTTCGCCAGAAGGCCTCGGGAAAGCGCTGGCGGCAGGTGAAGAGCCCGAGATCGAGGCTGCCGTGATCCCCTTCGCCGGTGAAGCCGGTGAAGGCGAGATCGAAGCCGACGCGACGCTCCTCGCCCTCCGGGGAGATCGCCATGCGCTCGAAGCCGAAGGGCGCCCAGGTCGCGAGGCCGGCCTTGGCGAAGATCGCCCGATCGACGGCGGTGTCCCGGCTCTCGAGCGCCAGCATCGACAGGCCGTCGCCATGGGCGGCGAGGAAGTCGCGGTTGAAGGCGCCGAAGGAGAAGGCACCGGCGCGCGGGGCCTCGATGTCGGCGCCCTCGCCGATGGCGAGAAGCTCGATGAAGGATCCGTCGAGCTGGACCAGGCGGTTCTCGGTGCCCCAGGGGTGGCGTGCGCGCGGCGTGACGAGAAAGCCGAGCCGCTCCCAGGTCGCCGCCGCCGCGTCGAGATCGCCGACCGCCGCCACGACGTGATCGAGGCCGCGCCCCGACGGAAGCGACCTTACGGAATGCACTGTCTCGGTCATCGAAAACTCCCCGTCGTCACGCCCGGCCGTCTCCGCGAGGGACGGCGGCGGTGCGCCCCGGTCGCCGGTCACACCGCCATCGCGGCGGCGTCGACGATGCCGCCGGCGAGCGAGGCCGCGCCCAGCAGAATGCCGGCCGCCACCTCGCCGCGATCGATCCGGGCGGAGACGTCGCGCAGCATCAGCAGGCGGAAGAACCAGTAGATCACCACCTGAACGACGATCGCCACCACGCCCCACACCAGGAAGACCAGCAGCGTCGCCGAATGCTGCGCCGCCACCGCCAGCGGCAGCGTGTAGCCGATCAACGACCCGGCGAAGGCGATCGCCGCCGCCGGGTTGTTGCGCTTGATCTGGCCCAGTTCGTCGTGCGCCGTCGCCAGCATGTAGATCGCCGCGTAGATCGCGATCAGCCCGAGCGACAGGCCGACGTAGATCAGGAACGGCGCGAGGCCCGCGAGACTGTCGGTGAGCGGCGTCCAGTCCATCAGGGTCTCCTCGCGGGTCACACCAGCCGGCTCTGCACCTTGGCGGCGGCGATGAACGACGTGAACAGGGGATGCGGCTCGAACGGCCGGCTCTTCAGCTCGGGGTGATACTGCACGCCGATGAACCAGGGATGATCGGCGATCTCCACCGTCTCCGGCAGTTCGCCGTTGGGCGACATGCCGGCGAAGTGCAGGCCGGCCGCCTCGAGCGCGTCGCGATAGGCGACGTTGACCTCGTAGCGGTGGCGGTGACGCTCGGAGATCTCGGTCTTGCCGTAGATCCCGGCGATCTTCGAGCCCGGCTCGAGCCGCGCCTCGTAGGCGCCGAGGCGCATGGTGCCGCCGAGGTCGCCGCCCTCGGCGCGGGTGTGCAGCTCGTTGCCCTTGACCCATTCGGTCAGGAGGCCGACCACCGGCGCCTGGCAGGGGCCGAATTCGGTGGAATTGGCGCCCTCGATGCCGGCGAGATTGCGCGCCGCCTCGATCACCGCCATCTGCATGCCGAAGCAGATGCCGAAATAGGGCACCTTGGCGCGGCGCGCCCAGGAGGCCGCGCGGATCTTGCCCTCGGTGCCGCGCTTGCCGAAGCCGCCGGGAACGAGAATACCCTGGACGTGCTCGAGATAGGGCGCGGGATCCTCCTTCTCGAAGATCTCGGCGTCGACCCAGTCGAGATTGACCTTGACCCGGTTGGCGATGCCGCCGTGGGTCAGAGCCTCGATCAGCGACTTGTAGGCGTCCTTGAGCTCGGTGTACTTGCCGACGATGGCGATGGTGACCTCGCCCTCCGGATTGTGGATCCGGTCGGAGATCTCGCGCCACATCGAGACGTTCGGTTCCGGCGCCACGTCGATGCCGAAGGCGGCGAGGACCTCGTTGTCGAGACCCTCGGCGTGATAGGCGATCGGCACGTCGTAGATCGACTTGACGTCGAGGGCCTGGATCACCGCGCTCGGGCGCACGTTGCAGAAGAGCGAGAGCTTGCGCCGCTCGTTCTCCGGGATCGGCCGGTCGGCGCGCACCAGGAGGATGTCCGGGGCGATGCCGATCGAGCGCAACTCCTTGACCGAGTGCTGCGTCGGCTTGGTCTTCAATTCGCCCGCCGAGGGGATGTAGGGCATCAGCGTCAGGTGGACGTAGACCGCGTGGTTGCGCGGCAGGTCGTTGCCGAGCTGGCGGATCGCCTCGAAGAACGGCAGGCCCTCGATGTCGCCGACGGTGCCGCCGACCTCGGTCAGGACGAAGTCGTAGCCTTCGTTGCCGGAGGAGACGAATTCCTTGATCGCGTCGGTGACGTGCGGGATCACCTGGACGGTGCCACCGAGGTAGTCGCCGCGGCGCTCCTTGGTGATGATGTCCTGGTAGATCTTGCCGGTCGTGATGTTGTCCTGCTTGTTGGCGGGACGGCCGGTGAAGCGCTCGTAGTGGCCGAGATCGAGGTCGGTCTCGGCGCCGTCGTCGGTCACGAAACATTCGCCGTGCTGATACGGAGACATCGTCCCCGGATCGACGTTGAGATAGGGGTCCAGCTTGCGGAGCCGAACCTTGTAGCCGCGTGCCTGAAGAAGCGCTCCGAGGGCCGCAGACGCAAGCCCCTTGCCGAGCGAAGACACCACGCCGCCGGTGATGAAAACGTACCGCGCCATGGGATTCGACCATATCTCGGTCGCCGGCCGATTCGAAAGAGCGAAACGGCGAGCGGTGACGGTGTCCACGGAAAGGTCGAACGACCCCTCCAACGAATGCGGGACCGGAGAGCGTCAGCCGCCACCCGGTCCCGGGAAATCTCTCGAGGCCCGAAGGCGCGAGATCACTGGCCCGCGGGCTTGGGCGCGGCCGGCGCCGCCGGAGCCGGAGCGGCGGGCGCGGCCGGAGCCGCGGGCGCCGTCTGCGAGCCCTTCTGCATCTGCTGCAGCTGGTCGAGGATGCCGCCGCCGGTGCCGGCCGGAGCGGCGGGCGCCGTCGGGGCCGCGGGAGCGGCGGTGCCGGCCGGGGCCGGACCATCGAGGATCGACGACGGACGATCGCCCTGACGGCCCGCGAGGATGGCCAGGATCAGCGAAGTCGCGAAGAACGCGGCGCCGAGAATCGCCGTGGTGCGGGTCAGTACGTTGGCGGTGCCGCGCGAGCCCATGAGGCCGCCGCCGCCGCCACCCATGCCGAGGGCGCCGCCTTCCGACTTCTGCAGGAGCACGACGCCGACCAGCGCCAGCACCAGCATCAGATGTACAACGATGATGACGGTTTCCATCGATCCCGACCAGATTGAGAAACGAACCGAACGGCGCCGGAGTTGCTCCCCCGCGCCGCTTTCGCGATGCGTCTTACACGATCGTGACGGCGGACGCCAGTGACCGAGAGCGGTCGCGGCGATGGCGCGCGTCCCTCGGACAGGGAACGACGGCGAAGATCGGGCCGGGATTGTTCACGCTACGGCGACATTGCGTCGTCGCACGGCGGTCTCGTGCGAACCGTTCGCGACAGGCACAGTGGGGCTCACGAGTTGCGGCGCCGCCGCTCCCCCTCGCTCGAAACCCGGAGTTCCCCCGATGTCTCTCGCCTCGACCCTCACCCCGCATGCCCCCAAGGCGCTCGCCGTGCTGCGCATCGCCACCGCGCTGGTGTTCCTCGCCCACGGCACCGCCAAGTTCTTCGCCATCCCGCACGTCGCCATGTTCGACGGGATGCCGGTCTTCTCGATCTACGGTCTCGCCGGCGTGCTGGAGGTCGTCGGGTCGCTTCTGTTGATCGTCGGTCTCTTCGTGAGGCCGACCGCCTTCGTCCTCTCCGGCTTCATGGCGGTCGCCTATTTCATGGCGCATGCGCCGAAGAGCTTCTTCCCGATCCTGAACGGCGGCGACAGCGCGATCCAGTTCTGCTTCGTCTTCCTCTACTTCGTCTTCGCCGGCGGCGGCGCCTGGACGCTCGACGGCAAGCGCGGCGCCTGATCGCGCGCCCGTCCCGACGTCTCCTCCCGGACCTCATCCCCTGAAACGCGAAACGGCGGCTCCTCGCGGAGCCGCCGTTTCCGATTCGCGCCGACGTCGCGAGAGATCAGAGATAGGCCGAGGCGATCGCCAGGAAGTCGGCCGCCTTGAGCGAGGCGCCGCCGACCAGCGCGCCGTTCACGTCCGCGACCGACAGGAGTTCCTCGGCGTTCGACGGCTTGACGGAGCCGCCGTAGAGGATGCGCACGCCGGCGCCGTCGGCCCCGTAGAGCCCGACCAGCTTCTCGCGGATGAAGCCGTGGACTTCCGCCACGTCCTCGAGCGTCGGGACGAGGCCGGTGCCGATCGCCCAGACCGGCTCGTAGGCGACGACCAGCGTGGAGCCGTTCAGACCCGCCGGCAGCGAGCCGAGCACCTGGGTGCCGACGACGTCGAGGGTCTTGCCGCCCTTGCGCTCGGCTTCGGTCTCGCCGACGCAGACGATCGCCACCAGCCCGGCGCGGACCGCCGCCTCGGCCTTGGCCTTGACGATCGCGTCGGTCTCGCCGTGGTCGGTGCGCCGCTCGGAATGGCCGACGATGACGGCGCTCGCGCCGGCATCCTTCAGCATTTCCGCCGCGATGTCGCCGGTATGGGCGCCGGAGACCTTGGCGTGGCAGTCCTGGCCGCCGACCGGGATCGGTCCGCCGACGCTCGCCAGCGCCGAGACCAGGGTCGCCGGCGGGCAGATCATGAGATCGACCTTCGCGGCGAGATCGGCGCCGTAGCCGGCGATCATCGCCTCGAATTCGGCGACGGAGGCTCTGAGCCCGTTCATCTTCCAGTTTCCGGCGACGAGCGGCTTCATGGCGTTCTCCTCTGATCTCGGGACGATGTCGCGACCGGGCCCACGGGCCCTCTCGGTGGCGATCGGTAGCAGATCGCGGGAGCGCCTCGCAACGGCCGCGACGGCGTCTCTTCGTCCGACGGGACACTACGGATGCGCCGCCGCCCGCCGCCGCCGCTCCATCGCCTGGGCCAGTTCCTCCGGGGCGAGGCCGTAGCTGTCGGTGAAGGTGTGGATGCCGAGCGTCGGGTCGCGGGGCAGGCCGGGGATCAGGCCGATGTCGGCGCCCTCGACCAGATGCACCGCCACCGTCGCCCCGGCCCAGCCCTCGCCGGCCTCGACCGAGGCGACCTTCGACCAGGGCACGAACCCGCCCAGCACCCCCATGACGCGGACGCGGAATCCGTCCTCGCGCAGCACCAGCGCGTTGGCGAAGGGCATCACCGAGACCACGGCGAGACCGACCGCGATCCACATCACCCCGACCATCACGCCCGTCAGCCAGGGGGTGGCGCCGTCGCGCTCGATGATCGAAAGGGTGGTCGCGGCGACCGCGATGCCGACGGCGATGCCGAGCATCGGGACACGGCGAATGTCGACGGCGTCGAGGCGAACCCTCGGCGCGGTGAGGTCGATCGGCGTCATGGTGGTCCTCCCGGCACGAATCGCTCCCTCTCGCGCCGCCGTCATTGTGGACCGACCGTACGCCACGGCAATCGCCTCGTCGGGCGCTCGGCGGCGGCGGAGGCGCCGTGCGCGGAGCACTTTCGATCTCACGCGAACGCGCCTTGCCTCGGCCGAGGTCCGTTCCTATGATCCGCGCCGCCCGCGCCGGGGGTCGTCCCGGCAGATCGATCACGCTCCCACGGGACCCCTCCCCCCATGCTCGACGTTCTGCGCCGCGGCGCCTCCACCTGGATCTCCAAGCTTCTGCTCGGCCTTCTCATCGTCTCCTTCGGCGTGTGGGGCATCGCCGACGTGTTCCGCGGGTTCGGATCGAACACCGCCTACAAGGTCGGATCGCACGAGATCGGGGTGATCGAACTCGACCAGACCTATCAGCGCGAACTGCAGCAGCTGTCGCGTCGCATCGGCCGCCCCTTCAACAAGGAGGAGGCGCTGAAGACGGGCGTGTCGAATCAGATCCTGTCGAAGGTGGTCACCGACGCGACCATCGCCGAGGCGGCCCATCTGCTCGGGCTCGGCATCTCCGACGACACCATTCGCGCGGAGATCCTCAAGGATCCGAACTTCAAGGGGGCGAACGGCGCCTTCGACCGCAATCGCTTCGTCGATCTCCTGCGGTCCAACGGCTGGAGCGAGGACATGTACGTGGTCCGCCGCCGCGCCGATGTGCTGCGCGCCCAGTTGATGGACGCGCTGGTCGGCGGTCAGGCCGCGCCGACGGCCCTGGTCGAGGCGGTCGACCAGTACCGCAACGAGAGCCGCACGGTGAAATACGTCACCCTGTCGGCGGCGAGCCTCGGCGACATCGCCGCGCCCTCCGAGGCGGATCTCGACACCTTCTTCAAGGAGCGCGCCCGCGCCTTCCGCGCGCCCGAGCGCCGCACCATCACCGCGTTGATCCTCGATCCCGCCGCGATCGCGCGCGCCGAGGACGTGACCGACGACGACGCCAAGGCCGAGTACGACCGGCTGAAGGCGACCTACACCACGCCGGAGAAGCGCCGCGTGCTCCAGATTGCCGTGCCGGACGAGGCGGCCGGCGCCGCCGTGCTCGACGACGTGAAGGCCGGCCAGAGCTTCGAGGCGATCGCCACGGCGCGCGGCCTCAAGACCGAGGACATCGATCTCGGCCTGATGGCGGAGAAGGACTTCCTCGACCCCGAGGTCGCCAAGGCGGCCTTCGCGATCCCCGCCGTCGGCGAGGTGTCGCCGGTCGTGAAGGGCCGGCTCGGCTCCGTCGTTCTGAAGCTCGCCGAGGTCGCGCCGGGGTCGGTCGAGACCTTCGCCGAGGTCGCGCCGGCGCTGAAGAAGGAGATCGCCGCCAAGCGCGCCGAGGGGGATCTCCTGTCGCGTCACGATCAGGTCGAGGACGCCCTCGCGGGCGGCGCCAAGCTGACCGAGGTCGCCACCCGCCTGTCGCTGAAGACCATCGACTTCGTCCGCGTCGATCAGGCCGGTAAGCCGCTCGACGGCCCGAAGCCGACCGGCATCGCCAAATACGACGAGATGATCAAGGGCGCCTTCGAGAGCGACATCGGCGTCGAGAACGACCCGATCGATCTCGGTGGCCACGGCTTCATGTGGTACGCCGTGACCTCGATCGATCCGGCCCGCGATCAGACGCTCGCCGAGGTGCACGACCGCGTGCTCGCCGCCTGGAAGGCGGAGGAGACCGCCCGCCGCCTCGCCGCGACCGCCAAGGGCCTGACCGAGCGTCTCGGCAAGGGCGAGGCCTTCGACGAGGTCGCGAAGTCGGCCGGGCTCGAGGTCAAGACCTCAGCCGCCTTCAAGCGCGAGGACAAGGTCGAGGGTCTCTCGGCCGCCGCCGTCGTCGCCGCCTTCTCCGGCCCGGAGGGGCATTTCGCCTCGGTGCCGAGCGAGACCGGCGACACGGTGCTGCTCCAGGTGGAGAGCGTCACGCCGGCGGTCTTCTTCGCCGAGACCGACGACGCCAAGGCGAGCGCCGATCAGCTCGGCGGCTCGATCCGGAACTCGCTGCTCGAGACGTGGCTGACGCTCGAGCAGAAGGACATCGGGGTCACCGGCAACCGTGCCGTGATCGACCGCGTCACCGGCCACGCCCGCGACTGAGGACGATCCCATGCGCATCGAACCCTCGCTCGAGGACTTCTCGACCCTCTACGACGCCGGCTCGCCGACCGTGGTGTGGACCACGCTGGTCGGCGATCTCGAGACGCCGGTCTCGGCCTATGTGAAGATCGCCGGGGGACGCGACCATTGCATCCTGCTGGAATCGGTCGAGGGGGGAGCGGTGCGCGGCCGCTGGTCGATGATCGCCTTCGATCCCGACCTCGTCTTCCGCGCCTTCGGTGAAAGGGGCGAGATCAACCGCCGCTTCGCCACCGACCGCGCCGCCTTCGAGCCGGTCGAGGGGCGCGCGCTCGATGCGCTGCGGACCCTGGTCCACGCCAACGAATTTCCGATGCCCGAGGGGTTGCCGCCGATGTCGGCCGGCATGTTCGGCTATCTCGGTTACGACATGGTCCGCCAGATGGAAGAGATCGGCGAGCCGAACCCGGACGTCCTCAACCTTCCCGACGCCATTCTGGTGCGTCCGCGCACCGAGCTGGTGTTCGACGGCGTCAAGGACGAAATCTGGGTGGTCACCCGGGTCCATCCCGAGCCCGGTGTCTCGGCGGCGCAGGCGCATGCGCGGGCGGTCGAGCGCATCACCTCGGTGATCGACGCCCTCGATCGGCCGGTCGACAAGAGCGCCTATGAGATCGGCGACGTCGGCCTCGACGTGCCGATGGTCTCCAACACCACGGCCGAGGAATACGGCGCCATGGTCGAGCGCTCGAAGGAGTACATCAAGGCCGGCGACATCTTCCAGGTGGTGCTGTCGCAGCGCTTCGAGGCGCCCTTCACCCTGCCGCCCTTCGCGCTCTATCGGGCGCTGCGGCGGGTCAATCCGGCGCCGTTCCTCTATTTCCTCGATTTCGGCGACTTCTGCGTCGCCGGTTCGAGCCCGGAGATCCTGGTGCGCGTGCGCGACGGCGAGGTGACGATCCGCCCGATCGCCGGCACCCGCCCCCGGGGCAAGACCCCGGCCGAGGACAAGGCCAACGCGTCCGATCTCCTCGCCGATCCCAAGGAACTGTCGGAACACCTGATGCTGCTCGACCTCGGCCGCAACGACGTCGGCCGCGTCGCCTCGATCGGCACGGTCAAGGTCACCGACAAGTTCTTCCTGGAATACTATTCCCAGGTGATGCACATCGTCTCCAACGTGGTGGGGCGGCTCGATCCGAGCCACGACGCCCTCGACGCGCTCGCCGCCGGCTTCCCGGCCGGCACGGTCTCGGGCGCACCCAAGGTGCGCGCGATGGAGATCATCGACGAGTTGGAGAAGGAGAAGCGCGGTCTCTACGCCGGTTGCGTCGGCTATTTCTCCGCCGACGGGGCTATGGACACCTGCATCGCGCTCAGAACCGCCATCGTCAAGGACGGCAAGATGTACGTCCAGGCCGGCGCCGGCATCGTCGCGGATTCGGTGCCCGCCTCCGAACAGGCCGAATGCGTCAACAAGGCCAAGGCCTTGTTCCGCGCGGCCGAGGAAGCCGTGCGCTTCGCCAGCGGCGCGAAACGCGGGCAGTGAGAGCGGGTCGGCGCGCCGGCTCTGGCCTCACTCCTCCGCTTCGATGCGCACCACGTAGTCGAGCGTCGACGTCACGCCGTCGCCCCAGAAGCCGCCCTCGAGGGGCATCGTTCCGACCTGATCGGGCGCCGCGCAGAGCGCGACGTGGCCGTCCTCGACCTCGAGCCCGTGGGTCGGATCGTAGCCGCGCCAGCCGAGGCCGGGCAGATGCACCTCCGGCCAGGCGTGGAGATGGCGGCCGCCGTCGGCGGTCTCGGCGCGGGCCTGATAGCCGCTGACGAAACGGGCGGGAATGCCGAGCGCGCGCGCCGCCGCGATGAAGAGCATCGCCGTGTCGCGACAGGCCCCCGCCCCGGTCGCCAGCGTCACCGCCGGCGCCTGGGCGAATCCGCCGTGGCGGATGTGATGGCGGGTGCGGTCGTGGAGGGTGCGGTTCAGCCGTGTGAGGAAGCCCCGCGCCGACCAGCCGCTCGCCTCGGCGAGATCGCGGGCGAAGGACTTCACCGTCGGGTCGATCGCGCTCTCGGCGTCGAGATAGACCGTCAGGTCCGCGTCGAGCGCGTTCCACGGCAGATCGGGTGTCGCGAAACCGTCGAGGGGGGGCGGGGCGGCGGTCTCCAGATCGAACGTGCTGTCGATACAGAGCTGCGTGCTCGTGCCCTCGAACTCGAGTTCGGTGACGGGATTGCCGAAGCGATCGACCACCTCGCGCCACCCGACCGGCTCGGGGGCGACGATGAGGCTGCGCGAGAGCACGGTGATGCCGTCGCCGCGCGGATTGAACCGCAGCAGATGGGGGCCGAGGCGCACCGGCGCCGAATAGCGATAGCGAGTTCTGTGATGGACGAGGAAACGCATGGCGGACCTCCGATCGGGACCGTCCATGGCGCAAAATATCACTTCGGCGGCGAAACGACGTCCGCAATCCGACCATTCCGGGGTTCTCGGTATGGGCAGTCGCGCCGGCGTCGCGGGCGCGAGGCGGAGCTCGCAGGTGACAAAGCCGCCCTCCCCCGCTATCTCTGACGCTCCATGCGCAAGAAGGCTCGGCCCATGTTTCTCGTCGTCGACAACTACGACAGCTTCACTTGGAACCTCGTGCACCTCATCGGCGAACAGGGTCCGGAGTTGAAGGTCGTGCGCAACGACAAGATCACGGTCGACGAGATCGCCGCGCTCGATCCCGAAGGCATCATCCTGTCGCCCGGCCCGTGCACGCCGACCGAGGCCGGGATCTGCCTGGAGACGATCCAGCGGCTCGGCCCGCGCATGCCGATCTTCGGCGTCTGCCTCGGTCATCAGGCGATCGGCCAGGCCTATGGCGGCAAGGTGATCCGCGCGCCGCATCTGATGCACGGCAAGACCAGCGTGATCCGCCACGACGGACGCGGCGTCTTCCGCGGTCTCAACGCCGACTTCACCGGCGCGCGCTATCACTCGCTGATCGTCGAGCGGTCGAGCCTGCCGTCCTGCCTCGTTCCCGTCGCCTCCTCCGACGACGGTCTGATCATGGGGATGATGCATGCGGTGGATCCCGTCCACGGCGTGCAGTTCCATCCCGAATCGATCGCCTCGGAGAACGGCGCCAAACTGGTGCGCAATTTCCTCGAGATCGCCCGCGGTTTCAACGACCGCCGCCGCGACCGCCGCGCCGCCTGACGTCCCCGGAGACTATTCATGACCGATTTGAAGGCCCTCATCGCCAAGGTCGCCACCGGCGCGAGCCTGACCCGCGCCGAGGCGCGCACCGCCTTCGACGTGATGATGTCGGGATCCGCCACCCCGGCCCAGATCGGCGGCTTCCTGATGGCGCTGCGCGTGCGCGGCGAGACCGTCGACGAGATCACCGGCGCCGTCGAGGTGATGCGCGAGAAGATGCTGCGGGTCGCCGCCCCCGCCGACGCGGTCGACATCGTCGGCACCGGCGGCGACGGCTCTGGCTCGTGGAACGTCTCGACCGCCTCCGCCTTCGTCACCGCCGCCTGCGGCGTTCCCGTCGCCAAGCACGGCAATCGCGCGCTGTCATCGAAGTCCGGCGCCGCCGACGTGCTGATGGCGCTCGGCGTCAAGATCGACGTCGGCCCCGACAAGATCGCCGAATGCATCCGCGAGACCGGGGTCGGCTTCATGTTCGCGCCCGCCCATCACGCCGCGATGAAGCACGTCGGCCCGGCCCGCGTCGAACTCGGCACCCGCACCGCCTTCAATCTGCTCGGCCCCCTCTCCAATCCGGCCGGGGTCAAGCGCCAGATGACCGGCGTCTTCGCCCGCGCCTGGGTCGAGCCGATCGTCCATTCGCTGGCGGCCCTCGGCGCCGAGGCGGCCTGGGTGGTCAACGGGTCCGACGGGCTCGACGAGATCACCGTGACCGGGGAGACCCATGTCGCCGAGCTGAAGGACGGCCGCATCGCCACCTTCGTGGTGACGCCGGAGAGCGTCGGCCTCACCCGGCATCCCGGCGAGGCGCTCAAGGGCGGCGATGCCGCCCACAACGCCGCCGCTCTCAGGACCATGCTCGGCGGCACGCCCGGCGCCTATCGGGACATCGTGCTGATGAACGCGGGCGCCGCGCTGGTGGTCGCCGACAAGGCGTCGACGCTGCTCGAAGGCGTCGAGCGCGCGGCCCGGGCGATCGACGACGGCTCCGCCCGCGCCCGCCTCGACGCGCTCATCCTCGTCTCCAACGCCTGAGGATCCGATGGCCGACATCCTGAAGACCATCGAGATCTACAAGCGCGCCGAGATCGAGGCCGCCAAGCGGGTCACCTCCGAGGCGGATCTGCGCGCCCGCATCGCCGAGGTCGACCGCCCGCGCGGCTTTCTCGCCGCCCTCCGGGCGAAGAAGGCGGACGGGCAGCGCGGCCTCATCGCCGAGATCAAGAAGGCGAGCCCGTCGAAGGGTCTGATCCGCGCCGACTTCGATCCGCCGGCGCTGGCGCGCGCCTACGAGGCCGGCGGCGCGGCCTGTCTCTCGGTGCTGACCGACGGTCCCTCGTTCCAGGGCGCGCCGGAGTTCCTCACCGCCGCGCGCGCCGCCGTGGCGCTGCCGTGCATCCGCAAGGACTTCCTGTTCGAGCCCTATCAGGTGCTGGAAGCCCGCGCCTGGGGCGCCGACTGCATCCTGATCATCATGGCCTCGCTCACCGACGACGAGGCGAAGGCGCTCGAGGAGGCGGCCTTCGCGCTCGGCATGGACGTGCTCGTCGAGATCCACGACGAGGTGGAGTGCGAGCGGGCGCTGCGTCTCGCCTCGCCGATGATCGGCATCAACAATCGCAATCTGAAGACCTTCGAGGTCACGCTCGCGACCTCCGAGCGGCTCGCCCCGATGATCCCGGCCGACCGTCTCCTGGTCGGCGAGAGTGGGGTCTTCACCTCGGCCGACTGCGCCCGTCTCGAGGCGGTCGGCATTTCGACCTTCCTGGTCGGCGAAAGCCTGATGCGTCAGGCCGACGTCACCGCCGCCACGCGTACCCTTCTGACCCGAGACTGACATGAGCGAAGCGCCCCGCCTCACCCACATCGACGCGACCGGCGCCGCCCACATGGTGGACGTCGGCGACAAGGCCGTGACGACCCGAACCGCGATCGCGGAGGGCTTCGTCACCATGTTGCCGGAGACGCTGGCGCTGATCCTCTCCGGTCAGGCGAAGAAGGGCGACGTGCTCGCCACCGCGCGCATCGCCGGCATCATGGCGGCCAAGAAGACGCACGAGCTGATCCCGCTCTGCCATCCCCTGCTCCTCACCAAGGTCACGGTCGACATCGTCGCCGACGAGGCGCTGCCCGGCCTGCGCGTCACCGCGCTCGCCCGCGTCTCCGGCCAGACCGGCGTCGAGATGGAGGCGTTGACGGCGGCCTCGGTCGCGTGCCTCACCATCTACGACATGGCCAAGGCGGTCGATCGCGGCATGGTGATCGGCGGGGTGCGGCTCCTCGAGAAGTCCGGCGGCAAGTCCGGCACCTGGAAGGCGGAGTGAGATCATGGCCCTGACCCCGGTTGAAACCGCGCTCGCGAGCGTGCTCGACGGGGTCGTTCCCGTCGCGATCGAACGGGTGCCGCTCGCCCGCGCCAACGGCCGGGTGCTCGCCGAGGACATTCGCGCGCGCCGCACCCAGCCGCCCTTCGCCGCCGCCGCCATGGACGGCTGGGCGCTCGCCGCGCGCGACGCCGAGAGCCCCGGCGCGCGCCTGCGCATCGTCGGCGAGGCGGCCGCCGGCCGCGGCTACGGCGCGGCGCTCGGTCCGGGCGAGGCGATCCGCATCTTCACCGGGGCGCCGCTGCCGGAGGGCGCCGACACGGTCGTCATGCAGGAACACGCAGCCCGCGACGGCGACGCGCTCACCCTCGAGGAAGCCGCCGTCGTCGGCCGACACGTGCGCGCCGCCGGCGCCGACTTCAGCGAGGGCGACATCGGCCTGACCGCCGGCACCCGGCTCGGCTACACCAATCTCGGCCTCGTCGCCTCGATGAACCACGCGGAGGTCGCCGTCCGCCGTCGTCCGCGCATCGCCTTCCTCGCCACCGGCGACGAGCTGGTGCCGCCGGGCGCGACGCCGGGGCCCGATCAGATCGTCGCCTCCAACGGCGTCGCCGTCGCCGCCCTGATCGAACAGGCCGGCGGCGAGCCGATCGATCTCGGCATCGCCCCCGACGACCTCGACGCCACCCGCGCGGCGATCCGCGCGGGCTTTGCGAGCGGGATCGACGCGCTGGTGACGCTCGCCGGCGCCTCGGTCGGCGATCACGACTTCGTCCATCGCGCGCTCGAGGCCGAGGGCGTCGCCTTCACCTTCTGGAAGCTCGCGATGCGTCCGGGCAAACCGCTGATGTTCGGCCGGAAAGACGACATCCGCGTACTCGGCCTGCCGGGCAACCCGGCCGCCTCGCTCGTCTGCGGCATCCTCTATGTGGCGCCGCTCGTCCGCGCGCTCTCCGGCCTCGCCGACCCGCGTCCCGTCGCCGCCACCGTCCGCCTCGGCGCGCCGCTGCCGGCCAACGACCTGCGCCAGGACTATCTGCGCGGCACGCTCACCAATGCCGCCGACGGCCACCTCGTGGCAATGCCGGTCGACAGTCAGGATTCCTCGCTGCTGAGCCGCTTTTCCGCCGCGCGCGTGTTGATCGTTCGGCCGCCGCACGCGCCCCCCGCCCGGATCGACGATCCCGTCACGGTGGTGCGCCTCGACTGAGCGCAAGCGCGGGGACGCGTTTCGTTCACGCCGGCTCTTGCGGAACATCCTGGGAACGCGTAGCTTGAGTTCGTGATTTGTACACGGTTCGAGTCGCGCCACGGGCCGAGACGATCGCTTCTCGCGATCTCTCGTCGGTTGCTTGCGCGGCAGTCATGGGATTTCGCCATGGGATCTCGCGTCGGCGACGGCGCGGGTCGGCGACGGGACGATCGAGGCGATGCCCTTCGGCGGCGTCTCGCGGGGTGAGGGTCGGGCGATGTTGACGCGCAAGCAGTTCGAGCTTCTGATGTTCATCCACGAACGTCTGAAGGAAGACGGCGTTCCGCCCTCCTTCGACGAGATGAAGGACGCGCTCGACCTGCGTTCCAAGTCGGGTATCCACCGGCTGATCACGGCGCTCGAGGAGCGCGGGTTCATCCGTCGCCTGCCCAATCGCGCCCGCGCGCTCGAGGTCATCCGCCTGCCCGATTCGGTCACGCCGGGGCTCGCCAGTCCGGCGCGCGCCGTCACGCCCGGCGGCAAGGGCTTCACGCCCTCGGTGATCCAGGGCACGCTCGGCAAGCCGCGTCCGGTCGCGGCCCCCGGCCCCGCCGACGCCGAGGCGATGGCCGAGGTGGTGTCGATCCCGGTGATGGGGCGGATCGCGGCGGGCACGCCGATCTCGGCGATCCAGACCTATACACACGCCATTCCCGTTCCCTTCGACCTTCTCGGCGGCGGCGAGCATTTCGCGCTCGAGGTCAGGGGCGATTCGATGATCGAGGCCGGTATCCTCGACGGCGACACGGTGCTGATCAAACGCGCCGACGGGGCCGAATCCGGCGACATCGTCGTCGCGCTCGTCGACGAGGAGGAGGCGACCTTGAAGCGGCTGAGAAAGCGCGGCGCCTCGATCGCGCTCGAGGCGGCCAATCCGGCCTATGAGACCCGCATCTTCGGCCCCGACCGGGTCAAGGTTCAGGGTCGTCTGGTCGGGCTGATCCGGCGCTACTGAGGTCGCGCCGACGGGGTGGGGCGAGCGGGTCGTGAGTCGCGGGTCGCGAGGCGATCAAGGCTCGAGGTCGGGCGAGGTCGCCGGGTCCGATGCCGATGGAATGCCGTCGTCGGCCGGGTGGTCGTCCTCGGCGGTGAGATCTGCGGCCGCCTCCGGACGGACTTCGGCGGCCATGCGTTCGGCGAGCGGGTCGCGCGGTGTCCACGGACGGGGTGGAGACGGCAGGCTGACAATCGTCTCGAAGCGACGGCGCGGGTGGACCGGGCCGATGTCGGTGACGTTCGAGGGTGCGGCAGCGGAGGCGGTGTCCGGCTCCGGTGGTGCCTCGGTCGTGGGATCCGGGGCGGCGAGAGGTGTCGCGGCCGAACGGGCCGGCGGGTCCGACGGGGGCTCGCGTCCGGAGCGCAGCACCAGGGCGAGAGCGCCGGTTTCCGCCTGACGGGGGCGATCGATCACCAGGGCGGTGGCGGCGCAGCCCGGTGGGGCGGCGAGATGGGAGACGACGACGTCGGCGCGGTCGCAATCCTCGACGAAACCGCGCGGATCGCGCACCACGGCGACCACGAGGCCGTCGTCGGCGCCCGGCGTCGGGGTGCGCTCGAAGGTGCAGCCGACGCCGTCGCAACGCCATCCCTCGCGTAAGGTGGGGTCCTGGAGCGTTCGGGCGTCGTCGTCGGCGGCGAGCCAGATCGAGACGTCGAAGCGGTCGGTCTTCTCCATCAGGACATGCAGGCGCCCGTCGCCGCCGCGCACCGCGATCGGCGAGCCGTGGCGCCCGACGAGAACGTCGGGATGCGAGCCCGCCCAGAGCAACGCCAGTGAGAGAAGGCCCGGAACGATCCCGAAGAGACGGATCCGCGAGCGCCACAGCGACAGCCACAGGACCGCCGCGACGCCGAGCGGCATCGCCCAGGGGTGCGGCGCGCCGATCAGGCCGGAGCCGCCGGGGAGGCTCGACGCCCAGCGCCCGATCGTCACCATGTAGTCGATGCCGAGCCCCATCACCGCGAGCGGCCAGGCCTCGAGGCCGAAGGGCATGGCGAGGGCGGTGAGGACCGCCGCCGGCATGACCAGCATCCCGACCACCGGCAGCACCACCATGTTGGCGAGGATCGAATAGGGCGCGCCACGATAGAAGACGCCGGCGATCACCGGGGCGGTGGCGAGCCCGGCGATGAGCGAGGAAAAGGCGAGGCCCTCGACGTGACGCCATGCCGTGATCAGCCCTTGCGCGATCGGGCCGGCGTCGTCGGCCGGCGGCGGCCGCGCCTCGACGCGCAGCCGCCACAGATCCCACGAGGCGACCAGCGCGATCACCGCCAGGAACGACATCTGGAAACTCGGCTCGAGCGCCGAGGCCGGGTCGACGATCAGGATCGCCATCGCCGCCACGGCGACCGTATGCATGGTGATCGCCGGTCGATCGACGACGACGGCGAGGAGCGCGACGCTCACCATCAGATGCGAGCGCAGCGCCGCGACCTGCATGCCCGACATCATGAGATAGACGCTCGCGGCCACGAAGGCGGCGACGGCGGCCCATTTCTTTGCGGCATGATGGAGCGAGAAGCCGGGCACCGCGACGAACAGGAGGCGCAGCGCCGCCATGACGCCGCCGGCGACGAGGCTCATGTGGAGCCCGGAAATCGAGACGATGTGAGTGAGACCGGAGGCGCGCAAGGGCTCGGCGACGCTCTCGGGGATCGCCCGTTGCTCGCCGACCATCAGCGCCGCGCCGATCGCGCCGGTGCCGCCGGGAAGTCCGGCCCTCACCCGCTCGGCGACGGTGTGGCGCAGCGTGCCGATCGGCGCCAGCACGCGATCGCTCAGAGTCGGGGGGGCGCGTTCGACGGGGCGCGTCCGGCCGAGGACATAGCCGCTCGCGCCACGCCCCTCGAACCAGGCCCGTCGCGCGAAATCGTATCCGCCGGGGAGAACCGGCCCCTCGGGCGGCTTCAGCCGTGCCTTGAAGGCGACGCCGTCGCCGATCGCCGGGACCGGACCGCGCGCGCTCAGCGTCGCGGTGATGGTCGTCGGGACGAAGGCGGGGTCGAGACCGGGTGCCTCCATCCGCTCGACGGCGATGCCGAGCCGAGTGCCGCCCCTGGCGGTGCCGTCGAGGTCGACGACGCGGCCCTCGACCGCCACGGTGCGTTCGCGATCGAGCCGGGGGGCGGCGACGCGCCGGGTCGAGATCGCCGCGGCGAGGGCGCCGGCGGTCGCGACCGCGAGGACGACCGCGCCGAGGGCCCGCGCGCCGCGATGCCGCCGGACGAACGCCAGCGCGGCGAGGCCGAACGCGGCGAGCGCGAGCGCCGGTAGCCAGGGCTCGTGCGGCAGGGCGAAATAGACCGCGATCCCCGCCGCGAAGACCGCCGCCAGCAGGGGCGGACCGCTGCCCGAGGCGAGATCGTCGGAGGCGCCGTCGAGGAGGCGGCGGGCGGCTTCGGCGACGCGCAGGCGCAGGTCGCCCCGGGGAATCACCGGCAAGGCACGACGCAGGTCGGGCGAGGCCGGCGCCACGCTCCGCGTCCGCTCCGCCGTCGGCTCCTTCGCCATCCCCGAGGTTCCCGTTCGCTTTCCCGCGCCGACAATGCTACACGAACGCCCGTGCCCGCCGCCATCGTCGTCGAACGACGGATGGCGCCGGCCCTCCCCTCCTCGCCAGACCGGACCCGACCATGGCCGATACCGTCGTCACCCGTTTCGCTCCCTCCCCCACCGGCTATCTGCACATCGGCGGCGCCCGCACCGCGCTGTTCAATTGGCTGTGGGCCCGCCATACCGGCGGCAAGATGCTGCTGCGCATCGAGGACACCGACCGGGAACGCTCCACCGACGCCGCCATCGACGCCATTCTCGACGGGCTGCGCTGGCTCGGGCTCGAGGGCGAGGGCGAGCCGCTGTTTCAGTTCGCGCGCGCGCAGCGCCATGCCGAGGTCGCCCACGAGATGGTGGCACGCGGCCTCGCCTATCGCTGCTTCGCCACCCAGGCCGAGCTCGAGGCGATGCGCGAGCTCGCCGCCAAGGAGGGCCGCCCGCCCCGTTACGACGGCCGTTGGCGCGATCGCGATCCGTCCGAGGCGCCGGAGGGAGCGCCCTTCGTGGTGCGTCTCCGGATGCCGCAGGAGGGCGAGACGGTGGTCGACGACCTCGTCCAGGGCAAGGTCACCTTCCGCAACGACGTGCTCGACGACTTCATCCTGCTGCGCTCGGACGGCACGCCGACCTACATGCTCGCCGTCGTCGTCGACGACCACGACATGGGCGTGACCCATGTCATTCGCGGCGACGATCACCTCACCAATGCCGCCCGCCAGTCGCAGATCTACCGTGCCATGGGTTGGGACGTGCCGGCGTGGGCGCATATTCCGCTGATCCACGGCGCCGACGGGGCCAAGCTCTCCAAGCGTCACGGGGCGCTCGGCGTCGACGCCTATCGCGCCATGGGCTATCTGCCGGACGCGTTGAAGAACTATCTCGCGCGCCTCGGCTGGAGCCACGGCGACGACGAGATCTTCTCGATGGATCAGGCGATCGGCTGGTTCGAGGTCCGCGACATCAACAAGAGCGCGGCGCGCTTCGATTTCGCCAAGCTCGAGAACATCAACGGCCTCTATATGCGCGCGACGCCCGACGACGCGCTGTTCGATGCGTTCCTCGCCTTCCTGCCGCACACCGACGAGGGCCGCGCGCTTCTCGCCATCCTCGACGAGCCCTTGAAGGCGAAGATCCGCATGGCGCTTCCCGGGCTCAAGGAGCGCGCCAAGACGCTGGTGGAACTGCTCGACGGATGCCGCTTCATCCATGCGGTGCGGCCGCTGGCGATGGAGGAGAAGGCGGCGGCGCTGCTCGACGCGGCCGGCGTCGGCGTGCTCGCGGCGCTGCTCCCCCGGCTCGAGGCGGTCGAGGACTGGTCGGCGGCCTCGACCGAGGCGGTCGTGCGCGCCTATGCCGAGGAGGCCGGCCTCAAGCTCGGCAAGGCGGCTCAGCCGCTGCGCGCGGCGCTGACCGGGCGGACCACTTCGCCGGGCATCTTCGACGTCCTCGCCGTGCTCGGCCGCGAGGAGACGCTCGCGCGTCTCGGCGATCGCGTCACGGGCTGAGGGCTCACGCCCGAATTCCGCCGGAATCGGACGCCGCGCCCGCCGAGGGCCCGGCGCTCGCGGCTTCGTGAGGTCGGTTCGTCAATCTCGCCAACATGTTGGAGTGACTTTTCTTTAGGCGGCGGGAGCGCTGCATCATCCCTAGGAAGTGCTTGTCGCCCCGTCGGGAATGGGTTAGGCCTCTGACCCGGATGCACGAGACCCGAGACAAATCGTCTCGCCTTCGTTTCCGCTTCGATCAAAACGGTTCGATGAGGTCTCGTGCCGATTGGGTCGATCTTCCGCGTTCGGGGGTACCTGCATGAGCGATAAATCCGCCACTCTCAACCTCGGCGAAAAGTCCATTACGTTGCCGGTACGTTCCGGCACGATCGGACCCGACGTCGTCGACATCGGCAAGCTCTACGGCCAGACCGGGGCTTTCACCTACGATCCCGGATTCACCTCGACCGCGTCTTGTGAATCGAAGATCACCTACATCGACGGCGATGCCGGCGTGCTGCTCCATCGCGGCTACCCGATCGACCAGCTCGCCGAGCAGGGCACGTTCCTCGAGACCTGCTATCTGCTGCTCTACGGCGAACTGCCGACGCTGGCGCAGTTCTCCGACTTCCAGAGCCGTGTCTACCGTCACACGATGGTGCACGAGCAGATGCTGAAGTTCTTCACCGGCTACCGTCGTGACGCCCATCCGATGGCCGTCATGGTCGGCACCGTCGGCGCGCTCGCGGCCTTCTATCACGACAGCTTGGACATCGCCGATCCGCACCAGCGCATGGTCGCGTCGATCCGCATGATCTCCAAGATGCCGACCATCGCCGCGATGGCCTACAAGTACTCGATCGGCCAGCCGTTCGTGTATCCGGACAACAGCCTCAACTACACCTCGAACTTCCTGAAGATGTGCTTCTCGATTCCGTGCGAGGAGTACAAGGTCAACCCGGTCCTGTCGAAGGCCCTCGACCACATCTTCATCCTGCACGCCGACCACGAGCAGAACGCCTCGACCTCGACCGTGCGTCTGGCCGGTTCGTCGGGCGCCAATCCCTTCGCCTGCATCGCGGCCGGCATCGCCTGCCTGTGGGGCCCGGCGCACGGCGGCGCCAACGAGGCGGCGCTGCAGATGCTCCAGGAGATCGGCACCGTCGATCGCATCCCGGAATACATCGCCCGCGCCAAGGACAAGAACGATCCGTTCCGTCTGATGGGCTTCGGTCACCGCGTCTACAAGAACTACGATCCGCGCGCCAAGATCATGCAGAAGACCTGCCACGAGGTCCTCGGCACGCTCGGCATCAAGGACGATCCGCTGCTCGACGTCGCCGTCGAACTGGAGCGCATCGCCCTGCACGACGACTACTTCATCGAGAAGAAGCTCTACCCGAACATCGACTTCTATTCGGGCATCACCCTGAAGGCGATGGGCTTCCCGACTTCGATGTTCACCGTGCTGTTCGCGCTCGCCCGCACCGTCGGCTGGATCGCCCAGTGGAAGGAAATGATCGAGGATCCGCATCAGAAGATCGGCCGTCCGCGTCAGCTCTACACCGGCGCCCCGATGCGCGACTACGTGCCGCTCGACAAGCGCGGCTGATCCGGCCCCGACGCCGATCGAGGAATGCGAGGGCGCCCTTCGTGGGCGCCCTTTTTCGTCGGAGGATCCCTCGGCGGCTTCGCAGGCCGGACCCCGCGGAGGGCCTCATCCGGCGATCGGATCGGTCCAGCGGCGATCCCGGCCTTCGATCAGGAGGTCGGCCAGCGTCGCGATCAGCGGCAGGCCGGTGACGCTCTCGATCCAGCCGAACTGACCGCTCGGATTGATCTCGAGGAAGACGTGATCGCCGTCCGGCGTCACCACCATGTCGATCGCCGAATAATGGAGGCCGAGGGCGCGATTGAGCGCGAGGCACGCGGTCTCGATCGGCTTCGGCAGGGTCACCGCGACGTGATCCATGCGCGGCACCTCGCCGCGACGCCAGTCGACGCGCGCGTCGGGATCGGTCTGCGAGCGGATCTCGACCGGGAACAGGCGGTCGCCGATCACGGTGATGCGCAGATCGGCGGCCTTCGCCACCTCCTCCTGAAAGAGGCCGGGGGCGTTGCGCAGGAGGTCGGCGCGGGCGAGGTGATCGGCGCCGACGCGGTTGGTGTAGACCGACTGCTGCAGGCTCTGGCCGAGGACGCCCTGGGTCATGGACTTGTAGACGATGCGCCCGTCGCAGGCCTCCCACAGCGCCGCGAGCGCCTCGGGATCGTTGGTGAAGAGCGTGCGCGGGATGGCGAAGCCGAGGCGACGGGCGAGCGTCAGTTGCAGCGGCTTCGATTCGGCGATGCGGATGCGGTCGGGGTGGTTGACCCAGAAGGCATCGAAGCTGCGCCATAGGCCCTGCATCACCGACGTGCACTCGTGATAGGCGAATTCGCGCTCCTCCGCCGTCAGTCCGGGCGACAGCGAATAGGGCTCGGGGCGGCGATACCAGACGGCCGCGATCCGGTCCCAATCGATGGTGTCGCCGAAGGCGCCGGCGTGGGCGGCGGGCGGATGGTCCGGGCCGAAGCGGAGCGAGACGCGGGCGTCGCGCGGCACGTCCTGGGGATGGAAGCGGCGGAACGGGACGCCGCGCTCGCGCAGCTCGAGGACCATGAGATCGGCGGTCGAATCGTGTTCGCCGGTGACGATGAGGATTTCGGCCGTCATGACGGAAACCTCGCGCGGGGCCGGCGACGCGACGACGCCGGAGATTCGGGGGGCCGAAGATCGAGGGGCCGGGCGGACGGTCGCTCCGCTCCGCCCGGCCGGGGGGGCTCATTCGCCCGGCTTGAAGCCGTCGGGATGGGAATCCTGATCGCTGTCGTAGGCGGCGCAGGTCGGCGCGCCGTTGTTGGGATAGAACATGTTGGTGCAGCGCGTGGTGTCGCTGTAGGTCCACGAGCCCGTCATCTGCTGCGATTGGGCGACCATCGGCCGGCCGGTCGCCTCCTCGACGAACAGCATCTGCTCGCGGTCGTAGTGACCGGCGGGAATGTTCACGACGTGGCCGTCCTCGAGGAACTGGCCGGCGAAGAGCCCCTTCGGATCGGAGGCCGCGGCCGCCCGGCGCGCGCCGGCGACGGCGAAGACCCCGAGGGCGGCGAGCCCGGCCTGACGAAGAAACCGTCTGCGTGTCTTCATGTCTTCGGTCATGGTGCTTCTCCTCGTCTCGGGCGGCGCGACGGCGGCGACGGCTCCCCGGCGCGCGGCGCGTCCCCGATCCTTCAGCCGGTGATCGTCACAGCTTCAGCGTCTTGACGATCTCCTGAGCGTCCTTGCGCTTCGCAGCGATGGTGTCGGCCGCCGTCTGATCGGACCGGCCGAGTTCGGCGAGGCGATTCTCCTGGGTCTTCAGCATGTCGAGATAGCGCCGGCCGAGATCGCTCGACGGGCCGACCGACTGGAGGTTGGCGCGGATGCGCTCCTGGTCGGAGACGATCTTCTCGCGCTCCTGCTCGTTGGCGTCGCGCTGCGCCTGGGCGCGGCCGATTTCGGCGACCACGACGGCGAGGCGATCGATCGCCGCGCGGAAGGCCGGCCCCTCGTTCTCGAGGCCGCGAATGCGCGCGAGCAGGTCCTCCGGCGGCATGGTGCCGAGGCTCACGGTCTGGACGTCGACCCGTTCGAGGGTCAGATCGGTCTCGACCATGGCGCCCTTGGCGACCTCGACGCGCAGGCGGTGATGGGTCGGGGTGGTCTCGATCCCCTCCTTGGCGGTCGGGGTCCAACCGTCGATGCGGCCCTCCTCGAGGATCACGGTGCGATCCTGGTCGGGAGGCGCCGTCACCTCGAAGGCGAAGACCCGGCGCGAGCGCACCGTCGTCGTCAGGATGCCGTCGGCGATCGTGCCGAGGCTGGTGCGGCGGACGCCCCGATCCTCGCGGCGCACGGTCGTGCCGGCGTCGAGGGCGAAGGAGAGGAACTTCGCCTCGCCACGGGTGATGAGCGGGAGGACCGCGTCGCCGACGTGCTCGAGCGCGCCGTCCTTGGAGGTCTCGAAGGTGGTGACGATTCCGCCGGGCAGCGCCGTCTCGCCGTCGTTGACGAGGCGCAGGGCGGCGAGCGGATGGCGGGGATCGGTGCTCGGCCGGTAGACCCACACGCGTTCGGCCTCGATCGTGCGGTCGACGAAGGGCAGCATCAGGGTGTGGCCGGTGGCGAGGGTGACCGGGCTCGGGAAGCGATAGACCAGTTGGGTCGCCGCGTCGCGGGCCTCGGCGGCGGCGGCGACCGGGGCCATCGGCGGCGGCGCCACGGCGAGACGCATCGCCGGCGCGGGAGCGCGGACGATGCCGCCCTTGGCCCAGGGTTCGGCTTCGGCCTCCTCGAGGCGGGCGGCGGCGTCACGGCCGGCGCGGGCGCGCATGTCGGCGGCGGTGCGGCCGGAATCGGAGGGCGGCGCGATGCGCGCGCCCGTCGAGACGGGCACGGTGGTGCGTTCGCCGTAGATGGAGGTGTAGAGCGGCTGGGTGAGCGCGACCGGGTTGCCGGAGGTCAGCGTCAGGTCGACGCCCTTCCAATCGCCGCCGGTCAGGTTCTCGAGCACCGCCCAGCCCTGGAGCCGGGCCTTGCCCTTCTCCTGCGGGATGACGAGGCGCCAGCTGGTCTTCCAGATCGGGGCGGCCACCACATAGGCGACGGCGACGGCGCGCGAGCCGGTGCCCAGGACGCCGATCGAGAGGCTGCGCCGTTCCTTGGCGCGGTTCTCGGCGAGGCCGGCGAGGGCGCGGTCGATCTGGCCGCGCGCCTGCGGATCGGTGAAGGCGAGCGCGGTGATCTCCTCGAAGATCGCCTGGACCAGCCCCTTGTCGGTGAGGAGCGACAGGCGATGACGGGTGGTGACATCATGGCCGTCGGGGGTCGCGACCCGCTCCGTCTCGACGCGGAAGATGCGGCCGCGGGCGGCGACCGGACCGGCGATCTCGACCTCGCTGCCGACCAGCGCGTTGACGAGATCGGTCGGGCTCGCCAGTGCCTCGCGGTCGAAGGGCAGATCGCGGAAGAGTTCGTCGAGCGGCTCGCGCCCCGGCAGGCTGATCGGCCCGACGGCGCCGGCGGCGTCGAAGACGGTGAGGCTCTTCAACACGTCGTCGACCTGATCGAGCCGGACCGGCAGGTCGATGGTGGTGCCGGCGGCGGCCGAGCCCTGATGGGTGAACTGGGCGAGGCCGGCGCTCGACAGGACGACGCGCGTCAGCGGCAGCTCGGCCGCGCCGGCGAGCGTCACCGGCAGGGCGGCGGCCATCGCGAGCACCGAGACGCGCAGCGCGGAGCGGCTCGCGAGCCGGCGCGGGCGGAGGGAATGGCGCGGAGATGCGGGCATGTTCGGGTCGTCCTTTCACGGGCGTCGAGGGAAGTCTCCGGGCAGTCCGGCGGTGAACCCTCCTCAGCGCGAACGACAGGTCCGTTCGCAGTCCTCGAGGGTTCGGAACGGCGGCGGCTCGCCGCAGCCGCCCCACAGGAACGGCTTGCAGGCGCCGCCGGCGGCATCGAACCAATAGGCCTCGAAAGCGGCCTTGCAAGGGCCGCGCTCCGGCTTCGCCGTGCAGGCGGCGGGCGGAGCGAGCGCGGAGAGGCCGGGGATCGACGGTCCCTGCGGCGCCTCCGGTTCGAGCGCCTTCGCCTCCCCCACCAGGGGCGCGTGGACGTCGGTCTCGAAGCGATAGGGGCCGACGCGGCGGATCGCCTGGAGATGGATCGCCTCCTCGCCGAAGAAGACGCGCCAATCCGGGACGATCGGATCGAGATCCCCCTCCTCCGGCACCAGACGGGCGGAGGTGCTCGCCTTGGCGTCGAGGCCGAGGCATGTCGCCTGCGAACCCGGCGCGGCGGAGCGATCGACGTCCTCGCCCTTGAACACCGCGACCATGTCGTTCGACCCCGGCCGGCACAGGGTGAGCGGGGCGACGACGAAGAGTTCGACCGCCCCCTCCCCGCCGAAACTGTTCGAGGTCACCAGCGGGTAATAGAGGTCCGGGCTCTCGAAGCGGAAGGCGATCGGCTCGACGAAGCGCGGGCGATCGGCGAGATCGACCCGGTCGAGCACGAAATAGGTGTGGCCGCGCCGGACGTAGTCGGCGACGACCGCCTCCTCGCGGTCGAGGGCGGCGGCGCGCGGCAGGCCGTGGGCCTCGAGATGGGCGTCGATCCAGGCGCGGAAGCCGGCGACGTCGCGGATGTGGACCGTGGTCAGGTCATGCGCGCCGATCCGTTCGGCGGAGAGGACCTCGATCGGCTCGCTCTTTTCCGAGGCGCCGGCCTTGGTCATCCAGCGGGTGGCGAAGCGCAGCCGGTATTTGGCGACGATCGCGCCGAGGCGGTCGAAGGTGTCGGCCGGGGCCGGCGCAGCCTTCGGCTCCGTCGGGAACGGGATGAAGCGCAGGATCGACGTGGCGGCGCTCGATCCGATCTCGGTGCCGAGGATCAGGATCTCCTCGCGGCGATTGTGGAGGATGAGGGCCTTCTGGGCGCTCTCACTCACGCGGACGTCGGAACCGCCGACGATCACCCGGCCCATGTCGGCGTGGGCCGTGGCGAGGGAGGACAGGAGGGCGACGGCGACGATCGACGAGCGCAGCATCGGCATGACATCACCCTCTGCATCCGTGCGAGCGGATGGAGGGCCGCGACCGTCGCCGATCCGTCCCGCGCTCCACCCGACACGTTCCCTGCTCCGGCTTCTTCCGTCCGGAGACCTTCGCGCGAGGCCCCGCGACGGGCGCCTCTTCACGTCGCGTGACAGTACGACGGTCTTCATGAAACGCCATATGGAGCAATTCGCATGAGACAGAATGACCTCGTCATTTCTCGCGGGGGTCGCCGGAGGCATGGCGAATTCTCGGGCCGGGCGCGGCGATCTCGGGCGTGCGGATTGCCATTCGCGCCCGCGCCCCCTAAAGACCCGGCGGGTCCTCGCGCGGGCGCCCGCCCAGGCGACGACCCTCCCCACCGACACGGGCCACCGGCATCATGATTCGTCTCGAGAACATCTCCAAGCAGAACAGCCACCAGATCCTCTTCATCGAGGCCTCGGCGGCGCTCCTCCGGGGCGAGAAGGTCGGGCTGGTCGGCCCCAACGGCGCGGGCAAGTCGACGCTCTTTCGCATGATCACCGGCCGCGACGAGCCGGACGAGGGTCAGGTCTCGATCGATCGCGGCATCACCATCGGCTATTTCGATCAGAACGTCGGCGAAATGTCCGGCCACAGCGCCGTCGCCGAGGTGATGAACGGGGCCGGGCCGGTCAGCGAGGTGGCGGCCGAACTCCATGCGCTCGAGACCGCCATGGCCGATCCCGACTGCCCCGACATGGAGGCGGTGATCGAGCGCTACGGCGAGGTGCAGCACCGTTTCGAGGAACTCGACGGCTATGCGCTCGAGGGGCGGGCGCGCGAGGTGCTCGACGGCCTCTCCTTTTCTCAGGAGATGATGGACGGCGACGTCGGCAAGCTCTCGGGCGGGTGGAAGATGCGCGTGGCGCTCGCCCGGATTCTGCTCATGAACCCCGACGCGATGCTGCTCGACGAACCGTCGAACCATCTCGATCTCGAGAGCCTGATCTGGCTCGAGGGCTTCCTGAAGGGTTACGAGGGGGCGTTGCTCATGACCTCGCACGATCGCGAGTTCATGAACCGGATCGTCGGCAAGATCATCGAGATCGATTGCGGCCAGCTCACCAGCTATTCCGGCGACTACGAATTCTACGTCGCCCAGCGCGCCCAGGCCGACAAGCAGCAGCAGGCGCAGTTCGAGCGTCAGCAGGCGATGCTCGCCAAGGAGATCAAGTTCATCGAGCGCTTCAAGGCGCGCGCCAGCCACGCCTCGCAGGTGCAGAGCCGGGTCAAGAAGCTCGAGAAGATCGACCGGGTCGAGCCGCCGCGCCGGCGCCAGACCATCGCCTTCGACTTCCCCCCGGCACCGCGCTCCGGCGAGGACGTGGCGACGCTGAAGGGCGTCTCCAAGCGCTACGGCGCCCGCACGATCTACGACGGGTTCGACTTCCAGATCCGGCGGCGCGAGCGTTGGGCGGTGATGGGGGTCAACGGCGCCGGCAAGTCGACGCTCCTGAAGCTCGTCACCGGCTCGACCGAGCCGGACGCGGGCACGGTCTCGATCGGCGCCAGCGTCAAGATGGGCTATTTCGCTCAGCACGCGATGGAGATGCTCGACGGCGACCGCAGCGTCTTCCAGAACCTCGAGGACACGTTCCCGCAGGCGGGACAGGGGCAGTTGCGCGCGCTCGCCGGCTGTTTCGGCTTCTCCGGCGACGACCAGGAGAAGAAGGGCCGGGTTCTCTCCGGCGGCGAGAAGGCGCGGCTGGTGATGGCCAAGATGCTGTTCGATCCGCCGAACTTCCTGGTGCTCGACGAACCGACCAACCATCTCGATCTCGCCACCAAGGAGATGTTGATCGGGGCGCTCTCGGCCTATGAGGGCACCATGATCTTCGTCTCGCACGATCGCCACTTCCTGGCCGAGCTCTCCAACCGGGTGTTGGAGCTGACGCCGGAGGGCGTCCACCAGTACGGCGGCGGCTACACCGAATATGTCGCCCGCAGCGGCCACGAGGCGCCCGGCCTCCACGCGTGATGTCAATCACGGGAAATTCCGGTTCGTCGGAATTTCCCGTGGTTACGGCCTGACCGGCCGACGCCCGTTCGGGCTCGGTATGAGGCGAGAGGGCTCGCGCGGTCCGCGGGCGGGGTGGCGCGGAGGCGGGCGCGGCGGTTCACCCCGCAGGCGCCTCGGACGACCGTCTCGGCGGAGGCCGGGGCGACGACGAGAAGCGCCGGCACGAGCGCGAGGGCGTGGAGGGCGCGGATCGACGGCATGGGGATCTCTCCTCGGGGTGACGCCTCGGGAGGCGGCCGGACGTTTCGTCATCATGCATTCGAGGCGCGAGGCGTCGAACGCGCCCTTCCCTTCTCTCCTGGCGGGAGACGGTGCCCGAAGGGCGGATGAGGGGGTGCGCGGCGTCGCGGCTCGGTTCCGGACCTCACGGTCGCACGACGGCGACCGGAGGCGCTTCGCGGCCTCCTTTCAGGTGGCGGCGACGGCGCGGGCGAGCCAGGCGCCCAGGCGCGCCAGGAGCGGATCGCCGGCGCGATCCTCGGCGACGACGAACCAATAATCGCCGAGATGGACCTCCTCCGCCGGCAGTTCGACGAGACGCCCGGCCTCGAGGTCGTCGGCGGCCTGGAGCCGGGTGGCGAGCGCCACGCCCTGCCCCGCCACCGCCGCGTCGACCGCCGAGGAGGCGTACCAGAGGCGCGGCCCGTCGAGGCCCGGGCGGGCGACGCCGACGGCGGCGAACCAGCGCCGCCACTGCTCGCGGCTCTCCTCGTGCAGGAGGCCGAGGCGGGGGATGTCGGCGAGGTCGACCGGCGGCCCGAGTTTCGCCAGGAGCGAGGGCGCGGCGACGGGGAAGAGCCGGGTGGGCTCGAGCCGCTCCGCCCTGCCCTTCGCCGGACGTGTCTCGCCGAAGACGATCACCGCGTCGGCGTCGTTGCGGGCGAAATCGGCCGGCTCGGTGGTGGCGCGCAGGACGATCTCGACGTCGGGCAGCGCCGCCTGCAGGTCGGCGAGACGGGGCGTCAGCCAGCGCGAGGCGAGACCGGGGACGCACCACAGCCTGAGCAGGCGCCGGCCCCGGGTCGGGCCGAGATCGGCGACGGTGGCGGCGATGCGGTCGAAGGCGTCGGTCAGCGTCGCGGCGAGGCGGGCGCCGTCCTCGGTCGGGGAGACGCCGCGCGGGCCGGTCTCGAGCAGGCGCTGGCCGAACCACTCCTCGAGCCGGCGGACCTGGCGCGACAAGACGGCGTGGCCGACCCGGAGCTCGAGCGCGGCCCGACGCATCGAGCCGGCCCTGACGACCGCCTCGAAGGCCCTGAGCGCCGCGAGCGGCGGCAGGGCGTCGCGACCGCCGCGCTCGTCGGCCTCGCCCGCCTCCCGTTTCGATGCGCCCTTCGCCTTCGTCGGTCTCGCCACGGCGGTCTTTCTCCTCGCCTCTCGTGGTGACTGGATATCACCACTGCGGTGAAAAGAAAGCCACTCGTGCGGCGTGAAAAAGCGGTGCAGCATCAGGCTTCTTCGTCATCGTCTTCGAGACAGGGCACCGTTCCATGACCAGCAATGCCGATCTCCTCGCCCGCCGTTCAGCCGCCGTGCCGCGCGGCGTCGCCACCGCGACCCCGGTCTTCGCCGACCGCGCCGAGAACGCCGAGATCTGGGACGTCGAGGGCAAGCGCTACGTCGACTTCGCCGGCGGCATCGCGGTGCTCAACACCGGCCATCGTCACCCCAAGGTGATGGCGGCGGTCGAGGCGCAGCTGAAGCGGTTCACCCACACCGCCTTCCAGGTCAACGCCTACGAGAGCTACGTGGAGCTCGCCGAGAAGATCAACGCGCGCGCGCCCTTCTCCGGCCCGGCCAAGACGATCTTCTTCACGACCGGCGGCGAGGCGCTCGAGAACGCGGTGAAGATCGCCCGCGCGCATACCGGACGCACCGGCGTCATCACCTTCACCGGCGCCTTCCACGGCCGCACCATGCTGACCATGGCGATGACCGGCAAGGTGGCGCCCTACAAGAAGAAGTTCGGTCCGATGCCGGCCGAGGTGTGGCACCTGCCCTTCCCCAACCCGCTGCACGGCGTCAGCGTCGAGCAGTCGCTGCAGGCGCTCCAGTTCCTCTTCCGCGCCGACGTCGAGCCGGAGCGGGTGGCGGCGATCGTGGTCGAGCCGGTCCAGGGCGAAGGCGGCTTCTACGAGACGCCGAAGGAGCTGTTCCAGGCGCTGCGCGCGATCTGCGACGAACACGGCATCGTGCTGGTCGCCGACGAGGTGCAGACCGGGTTCGGACGCACCGGCAAGCTCTTCGCGATGGAACACACCGGCGTCGAGCCGGATCTCGTGACCATGGCGAAGTCGCTCGGCGGCGGTTTCCCGATCTCGGGCGTGCTCGGCCGCGCCCACATCATGGACGCGCCGGAGGCCGGCGGCCTCGGCGGCACCTACGGCGGCAGCCCGATCGCCTGCGCGGCCGCGCTCGCCGTCCTCGACGTGATCGAGGAGGAGAAGCTCCTCGCGCGCGCCGACACGATCGGCGCCGCGATCAAGGGGCGGCTCGAGAGCTTCACGACCCGCAACGACATGGTTCCGATCACGGCGATCCGTGGCAACGGGGCGATGATCGGCTTCGACATCGTCAAGTCGCACGGCGCCTACGAGCCCGACGCGGAGGCCACCAAGCGGGTGACGACGGCGGCGCTCGAGGCCGGGCTGGTGCTGCTCTCCTGCGGCGTCTACGGCAACGTGATCCGCATTCTCGTGCCGCTGACCGTATCGGACGCGGTTCTCGAAGACGGCCTGAAGGCGCTGGAGGCCGCGCTCGTCGCGGCGCGGGGGTGAACGATGACCATCATGACGATCGAAAAGACGCTCGCCGCGAGCCTTCGTGACCCGAGCCTGCTCGAGGGCCGCAACTACATCGACGGCGCCTTCCTCGGCGAGGGTGTCGACGCGGTCGAGGATCCCGCCACCGGCGCGCTCCTCGCCAAGGTGCCGCGTTTCGGCGCGGCGGAGGCGACGCGGGCGGTCGAGGCCGCCGCCGCCGCCTTCCCGGCGTGGTCGACGATGCTCGCCAAGGCGCGCTCGAAGATCCTGCGCAAGTGGTTCGACCTCATCACCGAGAACCGCGACGATCTCGCGCGGATCCTCACCGCCGAACAGGGCAAGCCGCTCGGCGAGGCCCTCGGCGAGGTCGACTACGGCGCCTCCTACGTCGAGTTCTACGCCGAGGAGGCCAAGCGCGTCCGTGGCGAGACGCTGCCGAGCCATCGGCTCGACGCCCGTGTCCTGGTGCTGCGCCAGCCGATCGGCGTGGTGGCGGCGATCACGCCGTGGAACTTCCCCTCGGCGATGATCACCCGCAAGGTCGCCCCGGCGCTCGCCGCCGGCTGCACCGTGGTGATCAAGCCGGCGCCGGAGACGCCGTTGTCGGCGACGGCGCTTGCGGTGCTCGCCGAACGGGCCGGGATCCCCAAGGGCGTCTTCAACGTGATCACCGGCGATGCTCCGGCGATCGGCGGCGTTCTCACCTCGCATCCGGCGGTGCGCGTCGTCGGCTTCACCGGGTCGACCGAGGTCGGCAAGCTCCTGATGCGCCAGTCGGCCGGGACGGTGAAGAAGGTCGCGCTCGAACTCGGCGGCAACGCGCCCTTCCTCGTCTTCGACGACGCCGACGTCGACGCGGCGGTGGACGGGGCGATGATCGCCAAGTTCCGCAACGCCGGGCAGACCTGCGTCTGCGCCAACCGGATCTACGCCCAGGCCGGCGTCTACGACGCCTTCGTCGCCAAGCTGTCGCAGGCGGTCGCCGCGCTCCGGGTCGGCGTCGGCACCGAGCCGGGCGTCGTCCAGGGGCCGCTCATCAACGAGGAGGCGGTCGCCAAGGTCGAACGCCATCTCGCCGACGCCACGGCCAAGGGCGCCTCGGTGACCACCGGCGGCAAGCGCCACGCGCTCGGGCGGACGTTCTTCGAGCCGACGGTCGTCTCCGGTGTCACCGCCGACATGGCGGTGGCGCGCGAGGAGACTTTCGGCCCGCTCGCGCCGGTCTTCCGCTTCGAGACCGAAGATCAGGCGATCGCCGCCGCCAACGCCACCGAGTTCGGTCTGGCGGCCTACGTCTACACGCGCGACGTCGGCCGGGTGTTCCGGGTCGGCGAAGCGCTCGAATACGGCATGGTCGGCATCAACTCCGGCATTCTCTCCTCGGAACTGGCGCCCTTCGGCGGCATCAAGGAGAGCGGCAACACGCGCGAGGGTTCGCACCACGGCATCGAGGAGTTCCTCGAGAAGAAATACATGCTGGTGGCCGGTCTCGCGAGCTGACGCGATTCGGCCCCTTCCCCGTCGCCTCTCGACCTCTCTCCGGCCGCCTTCGGGCGGCCGGATTCGTGTCTCCCCTGCTCTGGGGCATGTCGATCGGGCGAATACGACGAACGTCCTCTTACCTTCGTCTCGGGCCGACGGGAATCCGCGGGGGCGGTCTGGAAAATTCGAACGAATTCGTGAAGACTGCGACCCGTCACGACCTCTCGCGCGCCGATGCGAGAGGGGCCCCGCGACCTCGCGGGAAGTGTCGTCGGCGGGAAGTGTCTAGGGGGAGGCCGTTATGGTCCGTCGGTCCTTTGGAATTGGTTCCGTGTTCTTCGCGGCCGCCGTGCTTCTCGGCGTCGCCTCCGCCAACGCTCAGGCCGACGTGATGAAGGCGTGCGGCGCCGAGTGGCAGCAGCTCAAGACCGACAAGAAGGTCAAGCCGGGGCAGGACTGGAAGAGCTTCCTCGCCGAGTGCCGCAAGGCCAAGAAGGCCGAGGCCGACGACGAGGCGACCCCGCCGGAGCCGGCGAAGCCGGCCGCGACGACCGCCGCCAAGCCGGCGACGCCCGCGACCCCCGCCGCCACCGCCGGCGAGAAGCCGCTGACCCCGGGCCAGCAGGCCGCGCGCGAGCGCATCAAGAAGTGCGGCGCCGAATGGACCGCCGCCAAGGAAGCCGGCAAGATCAAGGCCGGGCAGAAGTGGCCGCAGTATTGGAGCGACTGCAACAAGCGCCTCAAGGCCGCCGGCCAATGAGCGACGGGTGACGCCGCCGCGCGTCGCGTTCGATCGCAACGGCGGCTCTTCGTCCTCACCGAAAGCGCGGCGGCCTCCCGGCGACGGGAGGCCGTCTTTCCTCGCGGAGAGTCGATCGGCCGCATGGCGGTTCCGCCCCCCGGCACGGTAACCTCTTGCCGCGCGCGCGAGTCGCCGGCTCGACGAGGGCGGTTTCTCGCGCGTGTGGCGAACGAACGAGAAAGACCGATCGGATGGCTACGGACTACTATATCGAGGTGGCGGGCAAACGGACGCTCGCCAAGGCTCCCGAATACATGCCCCGCGTCGGCGAGAGCATCCTGCTGACCAACTACGGACGGGTGCGCGCGTCGCGCTACGTCGTGGCGCGGATCGAATGGGCGATCGCGCAGGAGGAGAGCCCCGCCTACTTCAATCGCCCCAAACACGCGGTGCTCTATCTCGAGCCCCAAGAGGGACCGGCGACGGAGGAGTGAGCCACCGCCGCGCGATCTCGCGCCGCCGGCGTGGGGCCGGTCAGCGCGCGCGAGACCAGGTGTCGCTCTTGCAGATCAATCCGCCGAGCACGCAGCCCTGGAGCTTCAACTGGTCGGGCGCGGTGAGCGTGATGTAGCCGGTGTAGGTCTTGCCGTCCTCGGCGTTGTAGACTTCGCCCTTCCACTTGTCCTCACCCGACGGCTTCATGCCGAGCAGAATGCGACGGCCGGTGATCGGCTCGTCGCGCTTGGCGGCGTCGGGATTGTAGATGTCCTTGCGCGGCGACTTCTCCCAGACGACCGTGCCGCACAGGGCCGCGCCGCACTTGTCGATGCGAATCTTCGAGGTGCCGCTCGAGCGCATCCAGACGCCGGTCGCCTCACCGGCGGACGCGCTGCCCGCCGCCAGAAGAAGCACACCCATCGCCGCGGCCCAAACCTTGTACGTCATCGTTTCGTCCCTCCCTGGGGTTGTCGTTGACGTAATCGTATGGGCTTTTCCCTAAAAGTAAATATCCTCACTCGTCTCGAATGGGCGCGGGACGCGGTCGGCCGGGGCGCGGAGACGAAGAAGGCGCCGGTCGCCCGACGCCTTCCGGACCTCGCCATATGCGTGGAGGTCACATCTTGTAGGCGGTGCGGAAGCCGCCCCAGTGGCGGCCGGAGATCATCAGGGGGATGTCGACCTCCTTCATGGCGACGATGTTGCCGGCGCCGAGGTCGCGCATGTAGCTCTGGACCAGGAAGGGACGCGTGTTGCGCGCCGCCAGAAGGCCGGTTCGATCGTCGTAGATGCGGCGATTGCGGCTGTTGGCGGTGTTCCAGGCGAGTTCGCCCCGGCGCTGCGGCTGCGAATAGATCTTGTTGTGGACCGGCAGCCAGCCGTTGATGTCGACGACGGCGCAGAAGGACATGCGGGTGTCCTCGATCAGGATCTCCTCCTGGACCGGCGGCAGGATGCGTTCGAGGGCGGTGAGCGCGCGGGTCTCGAACTGGATCGGGGCGCTGCCCTCGATCGGGCGGTAGTCGGTGTCGAAGAGCGCGCTCGTCGAGAGTTCGCCGGAGGTGACGGCCTTTTCGATCACGCCGACGATGCGTTCGGCGGCGCGCTGGGCGCGTTGGATCATCGGCCGGTAGTCGGCGTCGAGCTCGGCGATCTTGGCGCGGATCTTGGCTTCCGCCGCCTGATCGCCCTCGGCGAAGCGGACGTGGAGACCATGGGCGCTGTGGCCGACCACGGTCGCGGCGACGCGGCAGAGACCGACGATGTCCAGCTCGATGCGGGCGCCGTCGGGGATGCCGGCCTCGCGATCGGGCGCCACCAGGGCGCCGCCGAGCGAGAGATCGATGGTGTGGACGGGAATCTGAGTGGAGCCGATCCGCAGGTCGCCGCGCAGGCCCACCGGCCAGCGGTCGTGGCGGCGGCGGTCGGCTTCCGGGGTCTGGCGCAGAACGGTGACCAACTGGCGGGTCATGTCGGCGACGGAGCCGTTCATGGTCCGCGTCGCGGCTTCGACCTCGCGGCCGAGGTCGGCGGCGCGGTCCATGCCACGGCTCATGGCGTTGGCCCGCTCGGCCACCTCTTCGGCGAAGCGGGCGGTGTCGCCGGCGGTCCTGCCGATCTCGGCGGTCGTTCCAATCTGCATCTGGACCGATTGGGTCACCTCGCCGAAGACGGGACCGATCTCGCCGACCAGCCCGACGATGCGGTCGACGGCGGCGATGTTGGCTTCGGCCGTGGAGCGCAGGCGGCCGATGGTGGCGCCGATCTCGGTGGTCGCCTTCTGCGTCTCCACCGAGAGCGCCTTGACCTCGTTGGCGACGACGGCGAAGCCGCGCCCGGCGGCGCCGGCGCGGGCGGCCTCGATGGTGGCGTTGAGCGCGAGGAGATTGGTCTGGCCGGCGACGTCGGCGATCAGGGAGACGACCGCCTGGATCTGTTCGATGGCCATCTTCAGCTCGGCGACCGAATCGGAGGCGACCTTGGCGACGCCGACGGCGTCGTCGACCAGACGCTGAGAGGTCTCGGCGCGGCGGCCGATCTCCTCGGCGGTCTGGTGCAACTCGTGGAAGCCCTCGGCGAGGGCCTCGATGTTGCGCTTGGCGGTGCCGGTCTGTTCGGCGAGATGTTCGGTGTCGCGGCGCAGATCGTCGATGATGGCGACCGCCTCGGCGGCGCGGTCGCGGGTCTGGCTGCCGGTCACGGCCATCCGCTTCTCGGCGCGCTTCAGATCGGCCTCGAGGAGTTCGACGACTTCGCGGGTGGAAACATGCGGGGTCTCCGCCGCCTTCTCTTCCACGATCGGCTCACCCACGACCTCGGGTTCGGTCTCGGGTTGACGTCGGGCCGACCGGCGGGCGGATCTGGATCCGAAATGGAACATGCGACTCCCCACGACGTGCTTGGTTTTTCATTGATTTCAGTGTTGTCTCAATCTCCGTTACCGGGCGATTAATGGCAGGTATTCCTCTTCGAACTTCGTCGCGAATTACAGGGTGGGATTCGACGGAAGTCCCATTCGGTCTTCGCCCGTCGTCGTGTCCGCGCCGACGTTGTGCGGTGGACCGGGCGGAGACACGCGATATTTCATGGACGTTGTTCGCCGACTCGATCCGCCCTGAGAGGTTTCGCATGTCCACTGCTCCCGTTCTCGTCTGGCTGCGCGACGACCTCAGGCTCGCCGACAATCCCGCCCTCGACGCGGCGGCGCGGTCGGGGCGCCCGATCGTCCTCCTCCATGTCCTCGACGAGGTCTCGCCGGGCCTGCGCCCGCTCGGAGCGGCGGCGCGCTGGTGGCTGCACCACTCCCTCGCCGCGCTCGCCGAGAACATCGCGGCGCGCGGGGGCCGGCTGGTGCTGCGGCGCGGACCGGCGGAGATCGTCGTGCCGGCGGTCATGGCGGAGAGCGGCGCCGACACGATCTTCTGGAACCGGCGCGTCGGCGGGCCGGAACGGGCGATCGACGCGGCGCTCAAGACCGAGATCCGGGCGCGGGGCGAGACGGTGACGAGCTTTCACGCGAACCTGCTCCACGAACCGCATCGTCTCCTCACCAAGAGCGGCGGCCCGTTCCGCGTCTTCACGCCGTTCTGGCGGGCGTTTCTCGCCGGGCCGGCGCCGCGCGCGCCCCTCCCCGCCCCCGCGCGTCTGCCGGCGCCGACGGTGGTGATCGACGGCGACGATCTCGCCGACTGGCGGCTCAGGCCGACGGCGCCCGACTGGTCGGGCGGGCTCGCGCGGAGCTGGACGCCGGGCGAGATCGGCGCCGGAGAGCGCCTCGCGGCGTTTCTGGGACGAGGAATATATTCCTATGATCGGGATCGCGATCGTCCCGACCTCGAGGTCACCTCGCGTCTCTCGGCGCATCTGCGCTTCGGCGAGATCTCGCCCTTTCAGGTCTGGGCGGCGGTCGCGGAAGCCGGCGCGCGCGAGGGCGGGCCGGAGACGGCGGCGCTCGACAAGTTTCGCGCGGAACTCGGATGGCGCGAGTTCTCACATCACCTGCTTTTTCATCTCCCCGAGCTTCATCGGCGCAACGTTCAGCCCCGGTTCGATGCCTTTCCCTGGCGGGCGGATCCCGCCTTCGTCGCGGCGTGGCGGGCGGGACGGACCGGCTATCCGCTGGTCGACGCCGGCATGCGCGAACTCTGGGAGACCGGCACCATGCACAATCGCGTGCGGATGGTCGCCGCCTCCTTCCTGGTCAAGCATGGGCTGATCGATTGGCGCGAGGGCGAGGCGTGGTTCTGGGACACGCTGGTCGACGCCTGTCCCGCCAACAATCCGGCCTCCTGGCAGTGGGTGGCGGGGTCGGGGGCCGATGCCGCGCCCTATTTCCGGATCTTCAATCCGGTGACCCAGGCCGAGACCTTCGATCCCGAGGGGAGCTACGTGCGGCGCTTCGTGCCGGAGCTCGCCCGCCTCTCGGGTCCGGCGATCCATCGGCCGTGGGCGGCCCCGCCGGCGGTCCTCGCCGCGGCCGGGGTGCGGCTCGGCGAGACCTGGCCGCGGCCGATCGTCGACCACGCGGCCGCGCGGGAACGCGCCCTCGCCGCCTTCGCCGCGACCGCCTCGGGGTGAGCCGGGCGGCGGGCCTCGTGCGTTCGCGAGCGCCGAGAAGGGCGCGGATCGATTGACATCGGCGGTCCCCATGGGGCAAGTCTGACGGCAGTAAGAACCGTCCGGCGCAATGACGTGCCCGAGCCGCGGCTCGGGGGCGTCGTCCCCGCGCGTCGGCGATCGGAAAGCGAGCGAGAGCCCCCCTGACCATGTCCGAAACCCCTGCGCGCACGACGGCCGAAGCCGGTCCGTCGGAACTTGGACCGAGTCGTCTCCTCGCCTTCGCCCTTCCCGCCCTCCCGGTCGCCGCGTTTCAGCTGCCCTTCGTCATTCTGGTTCCGAAGTTCTACGCCGAGAACATCGGCCTCTCCTTCATCGCGGTCGGCGCGATCATCACGGTCGTCCGTCTGATCGACGCCTTCCTCGATCCGTTCATCGGCTATTACGCCGACCACACCAGCCCGCGCTGGGGCCGCCGCCGGACCTGGTTCGCCCTCGCCGCGATCCCCACCACGGTCGGCGCGCTCTTCGTCTTCAACCCGTTCCCGGCGGTCTCGACCGACGCGACGTGGTTCTGGGCGGGGTGGTTCTTCGTCTGGTCGATGATGCTGTCGGTCGGCTACACCGCGCTGTCGCTGTCGCATCTCTCTTGGGGCGCCGAGGTCTCGACCAGCTATTTCGGCCGCAACCGCATCTTCGCGGCGCGCGAGGTGCTGGCGGTGATCGGCACGCTGGTGGCGACCGGCCTGCCCTTCGTGCTGTCGATGCTCGGCTATCACGGCGACACGCCGGTGCTGATCGCGCTGTCGGTCCTGGTGGCGGTCAGTCTGCCGATCTTCGTCGTGCTGACCGTGGTCATGGTGCCGGAGCCCAAGCACGTCGCGCGGACCCATCTCAACTTCCTCCAGGGCCTCAAGGGGCTTTTGAAGAACGAGCATTTCGTCCGCCTGCTCGGCGCCTACGCCCTCGCCAACATGGGCAACGGCGTTCCGGCCACGCTGCTCCTCTATTTCGTGCGCGACTACGTCCACGGCAACGAGGAGACGCAGCGGCTCTTCCTGCTGCTCTATTTCCTCTTCGGGGTGATCTCGACACCGCTGTGGCTGTGGCTCTCGAAGCGCACGTCCAAGCATCGGGCCTGGAGCTGGGCGATGCTGGTCGCCTGCACCGGCTTCATGTGGTCGCCCTTCGTCGGCCACGAATGGCTCGGCGACTATTCGGTCTATGCCTTCGGCGTGATCATGATGCTCGCCGGCATGTCGGTCGGCGCCGATCTCATGCTGCCGGTGTCGATGCAGGCCGACGTGATCGACGTCGACACCGCCCGCACCGGCGAGCAGCACACCGGCTTCTATTTCGCCTCCTGGGCGCTCGCCAACAAGATCGCGCTGTCGATCGCGCTCGGCATCGGCTTCGTGCTGCTCGGCGCCGTCGGCTACGACAAGGGCGGACACGGGGTCGACGGCCTGTCGAAGGCCGAGATCCACGTGGTGACCCACGCGCCCGCCGAGGGCGCGACCGTGACGCCTCCGGGCATCGATCGGCCGCACGCGACCGCCGGCAAGCGCAAGGGGCACGGGCCGAACCCGGACAAGCCGGTCCCTCAGACCCCGCGCGCCACTTGGACGCTGGTGTTCCTCTATTGCGTGGTGCCGATCCTCCTGAAGCTCGCCGCCGTGCGGCTGGTCTGGAACTTCCCGATCGGACCGAGCGAACAGGCGCGGCTGCGCGCCGAGATCGAGGCACGCCAGCGCGAGGCGGAGACCGACGCCGCGCGGGCGAAGGGCGCCTGAGGCGCCCCCGGTGGAACGGCTTTCTCGCCGAAGCGAATATTAGAAAATCGGTTGCCTTCGCGCCGTCGCGGCGAACCGTCATGATCCCTGCCTCGAGGGGCGCGGCGGCGCGCCCGAGCGATCACGCGAGGGAGTACGAGACGGGATGACGGCTGCGACCTGGAACCGATCCGGAGTGGTCCGCGACGTGATCGGAGCGATCGGCGACACGCCGTTGATCCGGCTGAACCGCGCGTCGGCGGCGACCGGCTGCGAGATCCTCGGCAAGGCCGAGTTCATGAACCCCGGACAGTCGGTCAAGGACCGGGCGGCGCTGTGGATCGTCCGCGACGCGGTGGCGCGCGGCGCGCTCCGACCGGGTGGCACGATCGTCGAGGGCACCGCCGGCAACACCGGCATCGGGCTGGCGCTCGTCGCCTCGGCGCTCGGCTACCGGACGGTCATCGTCATTCCCGAGACCCAGTCGCAGGAGAAGAAGGACGCGCTGCGGCTCGCAGGCGCCCATCTCGTCGAGGTGCCGGCCGCGCCCTACAAGAATCCGAACAACTACGTCCGTCTCTCCGGCCGCCTCGCCGAGGAGCTGGCGAGGACCGAGCCGAACGGCGCGGTCTGGGCCAATCAGTTCGACAATGTCGCCAATCGGCAGGCCCATATCGACGGCACCGCCAGGGAGATCTGGGCGCAGACCGGCGGCCGCGTCGACGGGTTCGTCGCCGCGGTCGGCTCGGGCGGCACGCTCGCCGGGGTCGGGATCGGCCTCAAGGCGGAGAACCCGGCCGTCACCATCGCCCTCGCCGACCCGCACGGGGCCGCGCTCTACGACTACTACACCAGCGGGGTTCTGAAGGCGGAGGGCTCGTCGATCACCGAGGGCATCGGCCAGGGCCGTATCACCGCGAACCTCGAGGGGGCGCCGATCGATCGCGCCTATCGGATCTCCGACGCGGAGGCGCTCGGGCAGCTCTTCGACCTCGCCGAGCACGAGGGGCTGGTGCTGGGGGGATCCTCGGGCGTCAACGTCGCCGGGGCGATCCGTCTGGCGCGGGATCTCGGGCCCGGACACACGATCGTGACGGTGCTCTGCGACCATGGGGCGCGCTATCAATCGAAGCTGTGGAACCCGGTCTTTCTCGCCGAGAAGGGCCTGCCGGTGCCGGCATGGCTCACCCGCGCGACCGAAATCGCGGTTCCCTTCGCCCCCGTGTCGTGATCGGATGGACGCTTCGAAACCGACAATCGAGGCGTCATGTTTCCCGCGACCGAACTCGTCTTCCGCGACGACCCCTACGCCCGCACCCTGACCGCGACGGTGGTCGGGCACGGCGAGAAGGGCGGCATCGTGCTCGACCGCACGCTCTTCTATCCGACCGGCGGCGGGCAGCCGGGCGATCGCGGCACGATGATCTGGGCCGACGGCACCGAGACCGGCATCGCCACGACCGTCTGGGAGGACGGCGGCAAGACGGTGATCGCCCATGTGGCGAGCGAGGAGATGCCGATCCCCGAGCCCGGTACGACCGTGACGCTCCATCTCGACTGGGATCGCCGCCACAAGCTGATGCGGATGCACACGGCGCTCCATCTCCTTTCGGTGGTGCTGCCCTTCGCCGTCACCGGCGGCTCGGTCGGCGAGGACGAGGGCCGGCTCGACTTCGACATTCCCGAGGCCGATCTCGACCGCGACGCGCTCAACGCGCGCCTCGCCGAGCTGGTCGCGGCCGACGCGCCGGTCTCCTTCGAGTGGATCACCGACGCCGAACTCGACGCGCAGCCGGAGCTCGTGAAGACCATGTCGGTGGCGCCGCCGCGCGGCTCGGGCCGGGTGCGGCTGGTGCGGATCGGCGGGGCCGGCGCCTCGATCGATCTCCAGCCCTGCGGCGGCACCCATGTGCGCTCGACCGGGGAGATCGGCCGCTTCGAGATCGCCAAGGTCGAGAAGAAGGGCAAGATCAACCGCCGCGTCCGTGTCCGATTCGTCGAGGAGGCTCAGGCCTGATGTCCGACCGTTCGAAATTCTTCGTCTCCACCGAAGCCCTCGCCGCGCGTCTCGGCGAGCCCGACCTCAAGATCGTCGACGCCTCGTGGTTCCTGCCGACGATGGGACGCGACGCGGCCGCGGAATATGCCGAACGGCGGATCCCCGGGGCGGTGCGCTTCGACGTCGACGCGGTCGCCGACACGGCCTCGCCGCTGCCGCACATGCTGCCGACGGCCGAGGTCTTCGCGGCGACGATCGGCGCCATGGGCATCCGCGAGAGCGACGCCATCGTCGTCTACGACGGCGCCGGCCTCCTCTCGGCGCCGCGCGTCTGGTGGACCTTCCGCCTCTTCGGCGCGGGCGACGTGAAGATCCTCGACGGCGGCATGCCCAAGTGGCTCGCCGAGGGGCGTCCGGTCGAGACCGGGGCGCCGGTCGCGCCGGTGCCGGCGCGGTTCCACGCCAAGCTCGATGCGGCGCGCGTCGTGGGCCTGCACGACGTGGTCGGGGTGCTCGCGGAGGGGACGGCGACGGTGGTCGATGCCCGCCCGGCCGACCGCTTCCTCGGCGTCGGCCCGGAGCCGCGCCCCGGCGTTCCCTCCGGCCACATGCCGGGCGCCAAGAACGTGCCGGCCGTGAACATCATCGAGAACGGCACGCTGACCGACGACGACGGGCTGATGGAGGCCTTCGAGGACGTCGATCTCGACCGGCCGATCGTCACCTCCTGCGGCTCGGGCGTCACCGCCGCGATCCTGTGGCTGGGGCTCGAGGTTCTCGGCACCCCGCGCGAGCGCCTCGCTCTCTACGACGGATCGTGGAGCGAATGGGCGACGACGCCGGGGGCGGCGATCGAAACGGTGGCGTGAAGGGTCGTTGGGGGCCGAGGGCGTCCCGGGCGTTCGAAAGGCTTCACCCTGAGGTGCCCGGCGCAGCCGGGCCTCGAAGGGCGAAGCCACGACGGGCGGTGCCAGGCGGTCCGACGGGTGGTCTCCCGTCCTTCGCCCTTCGAAGCTCGCTCGCGCTCGCACCGCAGGGTGAAGGACCTCCACGAGAGTCGCGGAGGAACGGCGACGGTGGGAGACTTCGGTAGGGCGGAAGGCCTCGTCACGCCCGGTCGAGCAGGTCCAGCACGATCCGCGTCGCGGTGGCGCCGGGGGTCTCGTCGAGGCCCTGGCGCATGATCGTCTCGATCCGGGCGAAGGCGTCGATCTGGCGGGCGCGGGCGGGGCTCTCGACCAGGAGGGCGGCGAGCGTCTCGGCGATCGTCGCGGGCACGCAGGTCTCGTCGATGAATTCCGGCACCACCATCTCGCCGAGCACCAGATTGGGCAGCAGCGCCGAGCGGACCTTGGTGATCGGCCGGACCGGCTCCGGCACCTCGAGGAAATGCTTGACGATGCGGCCGATCCAATCGAGCCGATAGGTCGAGACCAGCGGCACGCCGGCGAGCGCCAGCTCGAGCGTCACCGTGCCGGAGGCGGCGAGCGCCGCGTCGGCCTCGCGGAAGGCACGGTATTTCGCCGCCGTTCCCGAGAGCAGGGTCGGCTTCACCGGCCAGTCGGCGCTCCGCGCCTCGATCTCGGCGCGGACGTGATCGACCGCCGGCAAGAGGATCTCGAACGGGCCGATCTCGTCGCGGAGCAGGGTCAGGACCTCGCCGAAGAGGCCCATCAACCGCGTCACCTCGGAGCGGCGGCTGCCGGGGAGCACCAGGAGGCGCAGCGACCGCTCGCCCGGCGCCGGCAGGCGGCGGCCTCCGGGCATCCGCACCTCGTCGACCTTCTCGATGAAGGGGTGGCCGACATAGGCGGTCGGCGGGCCGCCGAGGACGCGGTGGGCGGCGGGCTCGAACGGCAGCAGCGCCAACAGGCGATCGGTGAAGCGGGCGATCTTCCGCGCCCGGCCCGGCCGCCAGATCCACACGGTCGGCGAGACGTAGAGGACGATCTTCTGGCCGGGGCGGGCCTTGCGCACGCGCGCGGCGACGCGGTGGCAGAAGTCGGGGCTGTCGATCAGCACCAGCACGTCCGGCCGGGCGGCGATCGCGGCTTCGGCGGTCTCGCGGATGCGGCGCAAGATCAGCGGCAGACGGCGCAGCACCGGGCCGATGCCCATCACCGCGATGTCGGTGATGGGAAAGAGGCTCGCGAGCCCTTCCGCCGCCATCGCCGTGCCGCCGACGCCGGCGAAGCGGACCCGCGCGCCGAGGGCGCCGCGCAGGCCCTCCATCAGATGCGCGCCGAGGATGTCGCCGGAGGGTTCGCCGGCGACCAGGAAGACGTCGACGGGCGCGTCGGTGGTGGGCGCGGGTGGGGTCATGCCCCCTCCCCGCGCGCGATCGGCGCGGCTTCGTCGGTGAAGCCCCAGACGAAGAGGCCGGCGGCATCGGCGAGGCGGATCAGCGCCTCACGATCGGCGACCAACGTCGCGCCGGCCTCCACCGCCACGCCCTCGAGTCCGGCCTCGGCCGCGGCCCGGACGGTCTCGGCGCCGATCACCGGCTGATCGAGGCGCGGATCCTGGATCGGCTTCGGGCACTTCACCAGGATGCCCCGCTTCTCGCGGGCGCAGGGCATCTTCGAAAAGGCGTCGATCATCGCGTCGGTGCCGGCGAACCCTTCCTTCAGCACGACGGTGCGTCCGGTGACGATGACCCCCTGGCCGACGTCGCCGAGGCCGTGGCCACGCGCGGCGCCGGCGCCGAAGGCGATGGTCTGGAGGTGGGCCTCGCTCGGCCGCGCGACCCCGAGCGGCCCGGCCGGCATCAAGAGATCCGGCACGACCTCGCCGGCGCCGACGACGCGCAGGCCGCGCGCCTCGAACAGGCGCGCGAGGCGGCGCAGGATGCCGTCCTCGCCATGGGTGAGGAGGCGCCAGTTGCGGATCAGCTCGAAGAGATCGGCGAGATCGAATTCGGAGAGACGGGGCATCCGCCGCTCCTTCATGCCCCCGATGATCACCAGATCGCGGGCGCCGCGCGCGCGGGCGAGACGGATGAGGCGGGAGAGATGGCCGCGCCCGATCCAGACGTGGTCATGGGCCTCGATCGCCGGATCGGCCTCGCCGAGAATGCCGGCGATGGTGACCCGGCGTCCGCGCGCCGCCGCGCCCTCGGCGACCAGGAGCGGCAGGCGTCCGCCGCCGGCCAGGATGACCAGCGGTCCTTCCGCGTCGCTCCTCGAGCCGGTGGCGGCGGGCATGGTCACCTCACGCCTCGCGGCCGCCGCGCGGCATGCAGATGCGGCGGTCGCCACCCTCGCGGATGAAGCCGACCACCTCGGCCACCAGAGGTTCGTCGGCGAACATCGCGGCGACGTCCTCGACGCGCTCGAGCAGCGTCCCCTCCTCGGAGAAGAGCATGCGATAGGCTGCGCGCAGCTTGTGGATCCGGTCGCGCTCGAAGCCGCGCCGCTTCAGGCCGACGATGTTGAGGCCGCCGAGGCGGGCGCGATCGCCGATCGCCGAGCCGTAGGGGATGAGGTCGTTCTCGAGGCCGGAGAGGCCGCCGAGGAAGGCGTGCGGGCCGATGCGCACGAACTGATGCACCGCCGACAGGCCGCCGAGGATGGCGTGATCGCCGATCACCACATGGCCGGCGACGGTGGCGTTGTTGACCAGGATGACGTGATTGCCGATGCGGCAGTCGTGGGCGACGTGGGCGCCGACCATCAGCAGGCAATGGTCGCCGACGGTGGTCAGCATGCCGCCGCCCTCGGTGCCGGGATTGATCGTCACCTGCTCGCGGATGGTGGTGTGCGCGCCGATCACCAGCCGGCTCAGTTCGCCGTGGTACTTCAGATCCTGTGGCGGATGACCGACCGAGGCGAAGGGATAGATCTTGCAGCCTTCGCCGAGCTCGGTCTTGCCGGCGACGGTGACGTGGCTCACCAGCTCGACTCCGTCGCCGAGCACCACCTCGGGGCCGACCACGCAGAAGGGGCCGACGACCACGTCGGCGCCGAGCACCGCGCCGTCCTCGACGATCGCGGAAGGGTGAATCTTCGCCATGGGAACCGATTCCTCACAATTCGATTTTGCGCCAGAGGTCTAGCCGACCCCGGCCTCGAAACCGAAATCAATTTCCATGTCGGAATGTGACGGAGCCGAGCGCGGCTCAGCTCACCAACATGGCGCTGACTTCGCCCTCGGCGACGATCTTGCCGGCGACCTTGGCCTCGCCGCGGAACCACCACATGTTGGCGCGCTGCTTGAGCTTGGCGACGTGGAACTCGACGGTGTCGCCGGGGACGACGGGCTTGCGGAACTTCACCTTGTCGACGGTCATGAAATAGACCACCGAGGGCTTGCCGGCGCCGCCCGCCTTCTTGGTCTTCAACACGCACATCGCGCCGGCGGTCTGGGCCATCGCCTCGATCAGGAGCACGCCGGGGAAGACCGGCTTGTCGGGGAAATGCCCCTGGAACTGCGGCTCGTTGAACGTGACGTTCTTGATGCCGATGCCGCTGTCGTCACCGTCGATCTCGACGATCTTGTCGATCATCAGGAACGGATAGCGATGCGGCAGGAGTTCCAGCAGCCCCTGAATGTCGACGGAGTCGAGCGTGGTGGTCGGTTGATCGGTCATCGCGCCCTCGGTCCTTCCTGCGATCTCGACGCGGGCGACGGACCTCGTCGCCCTTCCTTTCCGGCCCTGGAGCCGGACACTCTCATTCCTCGGGGACGCCGCCCGGTCGCGCGGCGAGCCGCGCCAGCGCCGCGACCTCGCGCGCCGCCTCGCGGAACGGCTTGGCCGGAGCTCCGACCCAGCGCGCGCCGGCCGGCACGTCGTTCATGACGCCGGCGCGCGCGCCGATCTGTGCGCCGGAGCCGATCGTCAGATGGCCGGCGACGCCGACCTGACCGGCGAGCACGACGAAGTCGCCGAGCTTGGTCGAGCCGCTGATGCCGACATAGGAGACGATCACGCAGTGGCGTCCGATTTCCACGTTGTGTCCGATCTGGACCAGATTGTCGATCTTGGTGCCTTCCCCGATCACGGTGTCGCGGTTGGCGCCGCGATCGATCGTGGTGTTGGCGCCGATCTCGACGTCGTCCTGGATCACGACACGGCCGATCTGCGGCACCTTCTTGTGGCCGCTCGGGCCCATCGCGAAACCGAAGCCGTCCTGGCCGACGCGGACGCCGGAATGGATGACGACGCGGTTGCCGATCAGGCAGTGGATCAGCGTCGCCGACGGGCCGACGTAGCCGTTGCGGCCGATGCGGACGTCGTGACCGATCACGGCGTTGGCGCCGATCACCGTGCCCGACCCGATCTCGGCGCGAGCGCCGATCACGGCGCCGGGCTCGACGGTGACGCCGGGCTCGAGGCGGGCGGTCGGGTGGACATGGGCGCCGGGGGCGATGCCGGCCTCGCCGCCGTGGCTGCCCTCGAGGCGCAGCGCCGCCGGATAGAAGCGGCCGACCACCGTGGCGAAGGCGGCATAGGGGTCGCGGGTGATCAGGGCGACGACGCCCTCCGGCAGATCCTTGGCGAAACGCTCGGCGATCAGGCAGGCGCTGGCGTGGGTGGTCGCCAGCTGCGGCACGTATTTCTTGTTGTCGAGGAAGGTCACCTCGCCGCGCCCGGCGGTATCGAGGGGGCCGACGCCGCGAACGACGGTGGCGAGCGCGCTCTCGTCCGCGCAGGTCGCGCCGGTCCAGCCGCAGATCTCGGCGATGGTCGCGGGCTTGGGTGCGGGGAAGAAGGTGGGATCGCTCATCGGGGACGGCCTTCGTGGGTCGACGGGTTGCCCCATCAAAGAAAAAGGCCGCCGCAGGTGAAGCGGCGGCCCCGGAATCGCGGTCTCGAGACCTCAGAAGGTGGTGCCGCCGGAGAAGCGGAACACCTGGGTCTGGTCGTACTTCGACTTCGAGGTCGGCACCGCGAAGTCGGCGCGCAGCGGGCCGAAGGGCGAGCGCCACATGATGCCGACACCGACCGACGAGCGCAGCTTGTTGTCGTCGACCAGGTTGAAGGTGGTGCCGTCGGAGACCGGCAGCGCGCGCTTGTCGACGCTCCAGAGCTGGCCGGCGTCGGCGAAGGCCGACACGTAGAGGCCGAACTCGTCGGGCGTGCCCGGCATCGGCATCGAGGCCTCGAGGCTCGCCGCCCAGTAGTTGCGACCGCCGAGCGACTCGTTGCTGATCGTGTCGCGCGGGCCGTAGCCCTGCGAGGCGAAGCCACGGATGGTCTCGCCGCCCTGGTAGAAGTTGTCGAAGATCTCCAGCTTCTTGCCCCAGCCGGCGATGTTGCCGGCGCGGACGCGGGCCATGGCAATCACGCCCCAATCGGCCCAGACCTCGCGATAATAGCGCGCGTCGAAGGTCGAGCGCACGAACTTGGCGTCGCCGCCGGCACCCGCGAACTCTTCCGTCCACTTGGCGTAGATGCCGTCGCGGGGGAACTGCACGTTGTCGAGCGTGTTGTAGACGAGGCTGAAGCCCGGGATCGAGGCGATGCGGGTACGCGAGAGCACGCCGACGGCGTTGCAGCTGCCGGGAGCCGTGGCGGTCGCGCCGCAGATGAAGGTCTTGTAGGCGAGCGAGGCCTCGCCGTCGGTCAGGATGCCGTTGGCCTGCGTGCCGATCAGACGGATCTCCTGCTGGTTCAGCGTGTAGTTCACGCCGAAGGTCAGGTTCTCGGTGATCGGAAGGCCGAAGCGGATCGTGCCGCCGGTGTTGTTCTCTTCGTAGTTCCGGTAGGACGACGTCTTGTTCTCCTTGCGGTAGACGTCGAAGCCGGCGGAAATGCGATAGCCGAGGAAGTAGGGCTCGGTGAACGAGAACTGACCCCCGCGGGTGTTCTGGCCGTACTGGAGCGAAGCCTTGATGTACTGGCCGCGACCGAGGAAGTTCTTCTCGGAGAACGACACGTCGCCGATCACGCCGTCGGCGGTCGAATAACCGGCGCCGAAGCCGATCTCGCCGGTGGCCTGCTCTTCGACATCGACGTTCACGATGACCTTGTCGGGCGCCGAACCCGGATCGGCGTTGACCTTGACGGTCTTGAACAGGCCGAGACGGTTGAGGCGGCGTTCGGCCTTGGAGACCAGCGCCTTGTTGTAGGCGTCGCCCTCGGCCATGTCGAACTCGCGACGCACCACGTAGTCGCGGGTGCGATCGTTGCCACGGATGTTGAGGCGCTCGACGTAGACCCGTTGGCCTTCCTCGACATAGTAGGTGATCGAGATCGTGTGCTTGGCGTAGTCGCGCGTGGCGCGGGGACGGACCTGGGCGAAGGGATAGCCGGCGCGGGTCGCGGCCATCGTCAGCTCTTCCATGGTCTTCTCGACCGCCTCGGACGAGTAGACGTCGCCCGAACGGGTGCCGACCGAGGAGAACAGCGCCTTGGAATCGATGCCGGAGAGCGAGCTCTGCACGTCGACGTCGCCGAAGCTGTACTGATCGCCTTCGTCGACCGTGAAGGCGACGAAGAAGACGTTGCGCTCGCGATCGAGATCGGCGGTGGCGGAGACCACGCGGAAGTCGGCGTAGCCGTTCTTCATGTAGAACTTGCGCAGGCCTTCCTGGTCGGTCTGCAGACGATCCGGATCATAGGTGTCGGTCGTGCGCAGCCAGCCGAGCAGGCCGGTCTCGCGGGTCTTGATCACGTCGCGCAGACGGCCCGACGAATAGGCATGGTTGCCGGAGAAGCTGATGCGGGTGACCGCGGTCTTGTCGCCCTCGTCGATCTCGTAGATGAGATTGACGCGATTGTCCGGCAGGGAGATGACCTTGGCCTCGACCTGCGCGCGATAGCGGCCGTTGCGGCGGTAGGTCTCGAGCAGACGCTGCACGTCGGACTGCACGTCGTTCTTCGACATGAAGGCGCGCGGCTTGATCTGAATGACCGACTTCAGCTGCTCGTCGCTGAGGCGCTTGTTGCCTTCGAAGGCGATCTTGTTGACCTGCGGGCTCTCGGTCACGACGACGACGGTGTTGCCACCCTCGCGGGACACCTGCACGTCGGAGAACAGATCGGTCGCGTAGAGCGCCTTCAGAACGGCGTCGGTGTCGCCACCCTTGGCGTTCTGCAGGACGTAGGAGCGAATGGTCTCGGTCTCGATGCGCTTGTTGCCGCGCACGATCACGTCCGCCTTGGCGACGGAGAGACCGAACACGTCGGCCCCACCACCCACGACCGGCGCCACCGTCAGGAGGACTGCGGCCAGTGCCGTCTTCTTCATCGTGGTCGTGAAGGAACTCATCGTATTTCGGCCCCGTCTCGTTTCCGTCGTCACCATGGGTCGATCTGGCCCTTCGCAGGCGCGCATACCCGTCCTGGCGAGGACCTGAATCTCTTCGTCCGTCCCGTGCTTTGTACAGGCTTTTGGCGTCGGTGCAAGCCGAGCCCCACCCCCGGACATCGGGTTTGTGGACGACCGTTGCCCGATCGCCACGTGTTCGACGTTTCGCGTCTCGACCATACTCGTCACCTCGAAGGGGAAGAAAAACGCACTCCCCTCGCCTCGCGTTCCGCCTATCCGCCGCGCCGCAGCGACGCCAGATGGGCGATGTCGTTCCAGGATGAGACCAGCATCAGCATCAGGATCAGCGCCATGCCGATCCGGAAGCCGATGTCCTGCGCGCGATCCGAGAGCGGCCGTCCCCGCACGGCCTCGGCCGCGTAGAAGACGAGGTGGCCGCCGTCGAGCATCGGCACCGGAAAGAGATTGAGAAGACCGATCGACACCGACAGGACCGCCGCCAGATTGATCAGCGCCGCGATGCCCATGCCCGCGACCTCACCGGAGATCTGCGCGACCCGGAGCGGTCCGCCGAGCTGATCGATCGATTCGCGTCCGGTGAAGATGCCGCCGAGATAGGAGGCGGTGCGCGCCACCACGAACCACGTCTCCTTGGCGCCCTCGACGACCGCCTCGGGCGGAGAGAAGCGGCGCAGGCGGCGATCGGCCGGGTCGTTGGAGGCGCGGATGCCGACGAGGCCGCGGCGCTGCACGCCGAAACGGCTCTTCTCCTCGACCAGACGCGGGGTCAGCGAGGTCTCGATGCGGGCGCCGTCGCGCTCGACGACGAAGTCGGTCTTCTCGCCGGCGCGCTCGGAGACGAGGCGCATCACGTCCATGAAGGTCTCGATCGGGTGACCGTCGATGGCGACGATCAGATCGCCCGCGCGGATGCCGGCCTCGGCGGCGACACCGTCGGCGGTCACGTCGCCGACCTTGGCGACGAGATCGACCCGACCCGACACCATGAAGAGGCCGGAGAAGATCACCACGGCGAGAATGAAGTTGGCGATGGGGCCGGCGGCGACGATCGCGGCGCGGCGGCCGACCGACTTGGTCTGGAAGGCGCGGTCGCGGTCCGCCGGGGAGAGAGCGGCCAATCCGTCGCGGTCGGGGGTGCTGGCGGCACCCTCGTCGCCGACGAACTTGACGTAGCCGCCGAGCGGGATCAGCGAGACGCGCCATCGGGTGCCGTGGCGATCGTTCCAGCCGAAGAGTTCGGGGCCGAAGCCGATCGAGAAGGTGACGACGCCGACGCCGCAGGCGCGACCGACCAGAAAATGGCCCAGTTCGTGGAAGAACACCACGATGGTCAGCACGAACAGGAACGGCGGCACGTACCCGACGAGCGAGACCGCCTCATTCAGAATTTCCATCACCACCCTCGGCTCCCGAGACGTCCTCTCGGCTCGTTTTCTACTTTGCCATGCGATTGGTTACCGAACCATCTCACGGCTTCGTGGCGCTTTTCGGCCGGTGGCCGCCTCACCAGTCGAGAAGGCCGGCGCCCGGCGCGGCGAGCCCGCCGTTCAGCGCCGCCACCAGCGCGGCGGCGAGCGCGGCGGCGACGAGGCCGTCGACCCGATCGAGAAGGCCGCCGTGTCCGGGAATGATCCAGCCGGAGTCCTTGACGCCGAAGTGGCGCTTGAGGCTCGATTCGAAGAGATCGCCGGCCTGCGAGGCGATCGACAGCACGGCGCCGACCAGGAACACCGGCCAGAGGCGCCCGGACCCGGCGAAATGGGCGACGATCACGCCGGCGAGCGCGGCGGCGAAGAGGCCGCCGAGGGCGCCCGACCACGTCTTCTTGGGCGAGACCGCCGGCCACAGCTTCGGGCCGCCGAGAGCGCGCCCGGTGAAGAAGGCGGCGATGTCGGTCGACCAGACGACGGCGAAGAGGAAGATCACCAGGGCGAGGCCGTTCGGCGCGCCGCGGATCGCGTCGAGCGCCATGCTCGGCAGGGCCGCGTACACCGGCCCCCATGGGGCCCAGCGCAGCGGCGCCGGCTCGGCGCGGCCGCGCGCCTCGACACCGGCGGCGACGACGGCCGCGACGACGAGGCCGAAGGCGGCGATCGCCGAGAGGCTCCAGGCGAAGGTGGCGACGGCGAGCCCGACCAGCGCCAATTGCGCGAGCCGCAGCGGCGTCCAGGCGCGGCCGAGGACGATGGTCGCCCACTCGCTCGCCATGACCATGCCGCAGAGGACGACGAGGGCGGCGAAGGGGGTGCCGCCGAACCAGGTGATCGCCAGGACGATCGGCGCGCCGATCAGGGCGGAGACGATGCGCAGCTTCAGTTCACGCGACTTGTCGACGCCCTGCGTTCCGCTCATTTCGCCCCCTGGACCGCGTCGACACCGCCGAAGCGGCGCTCCCGACCGTTGTATTCGTCGATCGCGGCGTCGAAGGCGGCCTCGTCGAAGTCCGGCCAGAGCACGCTCGAGAACACCAGTTCCGAATAGGCCGCCTGCCACATCAGGAAGTTCGACAGGCGCTGCTCGCCGGAGGTGCGGATGACGAGATCCGGATCGGGAATGCCGCCGGTGAAGAGGGCGGCGGAGACCATGTCGCGGTCGATCGCCTCGGGGGCGAGTTCGCCGCGCGCGACCCGTTCGGCGAGGATCCGCGCCGCCCGCACGATCTCGTCGCGCGAACCGTAGTTGAAGGCGATGACGAGGTGGAGCCCGGTGTTGTCGCGGGTCAGCGCCTCGGCTTCCGCCAGCAGCGCGGCGATGTCCGGGGTGAGATCGGCGCGCTCGCCGATCACGGTGATGTGGACGTTCTCGGTGTGGAGTTCGGCGAGGTCGCGGCGGATGAAGTATTTGAGGAGCCCCATCAGGAACCCCACCTCCTCCGCCGGCCGGCGCCAGTTCTCCGAGGAGAACGAATAGAGCGTCAGATGGCCGATGCCGCGGCGCGAGGCGTGGCGGATGATCCGCCGCACCGTCTCCATGCCGCGCCGGTGACCCTCGGTGCGCGGCAGGCCGCGCGCCTTGGCCCAGCGGCCGTTGCCGTCCATGATCACGGCGACGTGGGCGGGCACGCCGGCGGTCTCGCCGCCGGCGTCGCGATCGTCCCGTCCGTCCGAGGCCGTCGTCATGGCCGTTCGCCTTCGTTCCGCCCGTCCGTTCGGATCAGACCTTGGTGATGTCCTGTTCCTTGGCGGCGAGAAGCTTGTCGATCTCGGAGATGGTCTCGTCGGTCAGCTTCTGGACGCGATCGGCGAGACGGGTCTCCTCGTCCTCGCTCATGCCGTCCTTGACCGCCTTCTTCAGCGTGTCGATGCCGTCGCGACGGACGTGGCGCACCGCGATGCGGGCGGCCTCGGCGTATTTGTGGGCGACCTTGACCAGCTCCTTGCGGCGCTCGGCGTTGAGCTCGGGGATCGGCACGCGCAGGGTGGCGCCCTCGCCGATCGGGTTGAGGCCGAGATTGGCCTCGCGGATGGCCTTCTCCACCGCGCCGGCCATGCCGCGATCCCACACCGAGACCAGCAGCATGCGCGGCTCCGGCACCGACACGGTCGCCACCTGGTTCAGCGCCATGCGGGCGCCGTAGACCTCGACCGTCACCGGCTCCAGGAGATGGATGGAGGCGCGCCCGGTCCGCAGACCCGCGAGTTCCTCCTTGTAGACGGAGACCGCCTGGGTCATGCGCCGCTTGATGTCGTCGATGTCGAATTTGCTGGCCATGAGACTACCTCGGAATACTTCCTCTGGTGGGATCGAGACGGCGAGCCGGTGCTTCGCCCCGTCGATCCCGGACGCCCGAGGTCGACCCTCGGCATCGATGATTGACGTCCACGCGGCGCGTGGATCGTGCCCGACCTCACGGCCGGGTCGTCGCCCCCGATCAGTCGGCGCGACCCGCGACCACCGTGGCGCGGCCGGCCCCCTTCAGCACGTCGATCAACGCGCCGGGCTCACCGAGAGAGAACACGATTATCGGAATCGCGTTGTCGCGGGCAAGTGCGAAAGCCGCGGTATCGAGCACCTTGAGGTCGCGACCGATCGCTTCGTCGAAGGTGAGACGGTCGAAACGGGTGGCGGTGGGATCCGTCTTGGGATCGGCGGTATAGATGCCGTCGACGTTGGTCGCCTTGAGGATGGCGTCGCAGCGCATCTCGGAGGCGCGCATCGCCGCCGTCGTGTCGGTCGTCAGGAAGGGCGAGCCGAGACCGCCGGCGAAGAAGGCGACGCCGGTCTCGCGCAGCGCCCGGGACGCGTCGCGCTGGGTGAAGGTGTCGCAGACCGTCGGCATCGGGAGGCCGGAGAAGACCGGCGCCTCGATGCCGCGTGCGCGCAGCGCCTCGCGCATGGCGAGCGCGTTCATCACGGTCGCCATCATGCCCATGTGGTCGCCGGTGACGCGGTCGGTGCCCTGCTTCTGGAGCCAGGCGCCGCGAAAGAGGTTGCCGCCGCCGATGACGATGCCGATCTCGGCGCCGAGCGCGCGGGCGGCGACGATGTCGTCGGCGATGCGGCCGACAACGGCGCTGTCGATGCCGAGCGGCGCGCCGCCGGCCAGCGCCTCGCCCGAGAGCTTCAGGAGAACCCGTTTCCAGGTGAGCGTCTCGGCCATCGTCGTCTCCTCGTCGGCGAGTTCGTCGGGCGGCGGACTCGGGATCGGGCCGTCGCGATTGGCGAGATACACGAAGGTCGCCCTCGCGTCACCCTCCGCGAGGCTCGCCGTCGCGCGGGTCGCGGGCCGGATCGAGCGACTTGGCGAAGAAGACGCGGTCGAAGCCGTTCTGGTGGGCGCGGTGGGTCTCGACGAAACCGAGACGGGGGTAGATCGCCCGGTTCTCGGTCATCTTCTCGTGGGTGAAGAGCGAGAGGGTGCGGCAGCCGGCGCCGCGGCTCGCCTCCTCGGTATGGGCGACGAGGACGCGGCCGAGGCCCCGGCCGCGCAGACGCTCGGCGATGGCGATGGTCTCGAGCACGGACGGGTCGTGATCGGTCTCGAGGACGACCACGCCGCCGATCCCCTCGGCGTCGACGAAGACGTCGACCTCGCCGGCCTCGATACGGGCGCGATAGTCGTCGTCCATCGGCGCCGGGCGACGGCCCATGCGTGGCACGTAGGGCGCGAAGGCGGCGGCGACGAGGCGTTCGATCTCGGCGAGATCGTCGAGGGTCGCCTTGCGGATCTCGGACATGCGTGCCCTCCGTCGATCGGGCCGGAAACGACGATCGCCGCACACCGGGGACGGCATGCGGCGATCATGAAACGTGTGGCGAAGGCGCGAACCCTCGCCGGAGCTTCGGCTCAGAGACCGGCCTGCGCGGCGACTTCCGCGGCGAAGTCGGAGACTTCCTTCTCGATGCCCTCGCCGATGACCATGCGCACGAAGGCCTTGACCGCGACCGGCGCGCCGAGGTCCTTCGACGCCTGGGCGACCAGCGCCTCGACGGTCAGCTCGGGGTTCATCACGAAGTTCTGCTTCAGGAGGGTGACCTCCTCGTAGAACTTGCGGATGCGGCCCTCGACCATCTTCTCGACGACGGCGGCGGGCTTGCCCGACTCGAGCGCCTGCTCGGAGAAGAACTTGCGCTCGTGCTCGACCAGAGCCGGGTCGATCTCCTCGGTGCGCACGGCGGCCGGGGTGGGATCGTGGGCGGCGACGTGCATGGCGATCTGCTTGCCGAGCTTGGCGAGCTCGGCCACGTCGGCGGTCGACTCGAGCGCGACCAGCACGCCGATCTTGCCGAGGCCGTCGGCGACCTGATTGTGGACGTAGGAGGCGACCACGCCGTTCTCGACCGAGAGGCAGGCGGTGCGGCGCAGCTGCATGTTCTCGCCGATGGTGGCGACGGCGTCGGTCAGGCTGTCGGCGACGGACTTGCCGGTCGACGGCAGGGTCGCGGCGGCGAGCGCGGCGACGTCGCCGGCCGTGGTCAGGGCGACGGTGGCGATGCCCTTGACGATGCCCTGGAAGCCCTCGTTGCGCGCGACGAAGTCGGTCTCGGAGTTGACCTCGACCACGGCGCCCTTGGTGCCCTCGGTGGCGACGCCGACGAGGCCCTCGGCGGCGGTGCGGCCGGACTTCTTGGCGGCCTTGGAGAGGCCCTTCTTACGGAGCCAGTCGATCGCCTGCTCCATGTCGCCGGCGGTCTCCTTGAGCGCCGCCTTGCAGTCCATCATGCCCGCGCCGGTCTTGTCGCGGAGTTCCTTCACCTGGGAAGCCGAAATGGTCATGTTCGCCTCTGAATGGTCTTCAGAACAGATTGTCGGGAGCGGATCGGGATCGACCCGTCCGTGGGTCGCGCGAGCGGTTCGGACGCAGGGACGCCGGCGATTCGATCGGCCGGGGTCTCGCGTCATCGAACCGGCGTTCGGCGACAGGCCCGTGACGACCGGCCCGGGCGCGAGGCCCGGGCCGGTGAAACATCACTGAGCGACGGACTCTTCGACGAGGCCGGGTTCCTCGGCGAGGACTTCGGCCTCGCCCATGTCGACGCCCATGTCGCCCTGAGCGCGCGACAGGCCGTCGATGGCGGCGCGAGCGATCAGGTCGGTGTAGAGGGCGATGGCGCGGCCGGCGTCGTCGTTGCCCGGGATCGGATAGGTGATGCCGTCCGGATCGCAGTTGCTGTCGAGGATCGCGGCGACCGGGATGCCCAGACGCTTGGCTTCCTGGATCGCCAGGGCCTCACGGTTGGTGTCGATGATGAAGACCAGATCCGGCAGGCCGCCCATGTCCTTGATGCCGCCGAGGGAGCGATCGAGCTTGACGCGATCGCGGTCCATGTTCAGCCGCTCCTTCTTGGTGAGGCCCTGGGCCTCGCCGGCGAGCATGGTCTCGATCTTGCGCAGACGCTGGATCGAGTTGGAGATGGTCTTCCAGTTGGTGAGCATGCCGCCGAGCCAACGGGCGTTGACGAAATACTGGGCCGAACGACGCGCCGCGTCGGCGACCGGCTCCTGAGCCTGACGCTTGGTGCCGACCACGAGCACGCGGCCGCCCTTGGCGACGGTGTCGGATACGGCCTTCAGCGCCTGGTGCAGCAGCGGCACGGTCTGGGCGAGGTCGATGATGTGGATGTTGTTGCGGGCGCCGAAGATGTAGGGAGCCATCTTCGGGTTCCAGCGATGCTTCTGGTGGCCGAAGTGGACGCCGGCCTCGAGCAGCTGACGCATGGTGAAATCGGGCAGAGCCATGGATTCGTATCCTTTTCCGGTTGAACCTCCGCGCGGGCGTCATGTGACCGAAGGATTTCGGAAACACCGGATGGACGCTTGGCGATCCCGAGACATCCTCTCGGAACCGAGCGCCCTGCCCACGCGTGTGGAATGGCGCGGGGATTAGGGGAGATGCGGGCGATTGTCAAGGTCGGAGCGGGATGAGTGCTGAACGACGATCGCCCGCCACCATGGCGAAGGCACGTCACTTCGTCCATCGTCACGCCGGCGGCGCGGCGGGGACGAGATCACGGAATGGTGCGCACCAGTCGCGCTGTCGTCCGATGGCACATTGAACTAGAAGACGGGGATGATCACCGACCCGCTCTCCCTCGTCGTCGCCGAAGCCGGCGACCTTCCGGCTTTCAAACGCGCATTGCAGGACGCCTTCGCGGTCGCCGTCGTCGAGACCTTCGGCTCTCTTCCGGATGGGCCGATCCCCTCCGACGACGACATCGACGCGACGATCGCGGCGTCCGGCGCCGTCGCTCTGCGTATCGTGACGGAAGGCCGCGACGTCGGTGGCGCCGTCGTCTCGATCGACGAGACCACGCATCACAATTCGCTGGATTTCTTCTTCATAGTCGTAGGCGCGCATGGTCGCGGCCTTGGCCGGCGGGCTTGGCTGGCCATCGAGCAGGCCTATCCGACGACGCGGGTCTGGCAGACCCACACTCCTTATTTCGAGAAGCGGAACATCCACTTCTACGTCAACACATGCGGGTTCAAGATCGTCGAGTTCTTCAACGCGCACCATCCCGACCCGCACCAGCCGGCGGGACACGATGATTTTCCGGGCGTCGACGAAGGCTTCCGCTTCGAGAAGATCATGTGAGACCGTGGGCGGAGGGGGCGGAATCCGCTCTCACCGCCCATAGACCGCGTCCGCCCGCTTCTCGAAGGCTTCCGCGAACTTGCGGAACGCCTTGTCGAACATCGTGCCCATCAGGGCGCCGAGGATGCGGTTGCGGAAGGCGTAGTCGATCGAGAAATGGACGTCGCAGGCCTTCTCGCCGACGTCGACGAAGCGCCAGACGTTGTCGAGGTGCTCGAAGGGGCCGTCGAGATAGGAGACGCGGATCGTCATCGCCGGGCGATCGAGCAGAACGCGGCTCGTGAAGGTCTCGCGCACCGCCTTGTAGCCGACCGTCATGTCGGCGACGAGGATCGCCCTCCCCTCACCCGTCTCCTGGCGCCCGCGGATGCGCAGCGCCTCGCAGAGCGGCAGGAACTTCGGATAGTTCTCCGCGTCGGCGACCAGATCGAACATGTTCGTCGCGGTGTGGGCGACACGACGCGTGGTCGAGAAGGACGGCATCAGACCCGGCCGATTTTGGCGGCGCGGGCCGCCCTCAGTCGGGCGAAGTCCTCGCCGGCATGGTGCGAGGAGCGCGTCAGCGGGCTCGACGAGACCATCAGGAAGCCCTTGGTATAGGCGATCGTCTCGAAGGACTTGAACTCTTCCGGCGTGACGAAATGCGTCACCTCGTGATGCTTCTTGGTCGGCTGGAGATATTGGCCGATGGTGATGAAGTCGACGTCGGCCGAGCGCAGGTCGTCCATCAGCTGGAGCACTTCGTTGCGCTCCTCGCCGAGGCCGACCATGATGCCGGACTTGGTGAAGATCTCCGGATCGAGTTCCTTCACCCGCTGGAGCAGGCGCAGCGAATGGAAATAGCGCGCGCCGGGGCGGACGGTCAGATAGTTGCCGGGCACGGTCTCGAGATTGTGGTTGAAGACGTCCGGCTTGGCGGCGACGACGATCTCGAGCGCGCCCTCCTTCTTCAGGAAGTCCGGCGTCAGCACCTCGATGGTGGTGGCGGGCGACTTGGCGCGGATCGCGCGGATGGTCGCGGCGATGTGGGCGGCGCCACCGTCGTCGAGATCGTCGCGGTCGACCGAGGTCACGACCACATGGAGCAGGCCGAGCTTTTCGACCGCGATCGCCACGTTCTCCGGCTCGTCGGGGTCGAGGGGCGCGGGCTTGCCGGTCGCCACGTTGCAGAAGGCGCAGGCGCGGGTGCAGGTGTCGCCCATGATCATGAAGGTCGAGTGCTTCTTCGACCAGCATTCGCCGATGTTGGGGCAGCCGGCCTCCTCGCACACCGTCACGAGCTTGTTGTCGCGGACGATCTTCTGGGTTTCCGCATAGACCGGCGAGCCCGGCGCCTTGACGCGGATCCAGGCGGGCTTGCGGGCGACCGGCTTGTCGGGGCGATGGGCCTTCTCGGGATGGCGCAGCTTCTCGGCCGCGGGCTTCTCCGAGGGGGCGGGGCGCTTGCCGTCGAGGGTGTCGACCACGGTGACCATGGGCGGAAAACTCCAGAAGGCCGCCGGCACGGATTGTCCGATGCGCCTCTGGCGCGGGCGGCGGCGGGTGTCGAATTCTGATATAGGCGCGCGCCGCGTCGGGCAAGCGCGCGGGGGGCCGCGCGGGGCAGATCCGCAGGACTCTAGGGGGTCGTGACCCGTTTGCCGGCGCGCACGTGCAACACCGTCTTGGGGCGTCCCTTGGGGTCGAGCGGCACGTCGAGGACGACGTCGGATTCTCCGACCAGCGGGTGATCGAGCTCGAGCTTGCCGACGAAGCCGGACTGGGTCCAGCCGACGGGGAGCGACCCGCCCTCGGTCTCGTAGACCAGGGTCGAATAGCCCTTGGGCGGGACGATCCGTAGTTGATGGACGATGCGGCCGTCGCCACAGTCGGAGCGCGCGACCTCCCAACGGGTGCCGTCGGCGTCGCCGGACCTGGTCACCACGGTCGGGCACAGATCGCGGGAGATCCAGGCGCGAACCAGCCAGGGGCCGGCCACGGCGACGAGGGCGAACAGTCCGAGGATCACCAGGAGACGGCGACCGCGTCGACGTCTGATCTCGTCCGCAGGTGTGGTTTCGCCCGCCATGTTCCCTCCTCGCCGGTGCCGGCCGATCCTAACCGATGCGCGGATCGATGCCAGCGAGATCGTCGCGGGGGCGGATCAGCGGGACCCGCGACCGGGGCCGGGGGCGCCCCGTCCCGCCTCGACGATCACGCCGTACCAGCCGAGGCCGGCATAGGTCTCGTAGCCGGGCGTCGCGTGGAAGGCGACGAGCGTGCCGTCGGGAAGCGTCTCGTAGCCGCTGTCGCGACCCTTCGGGTCGTAGGCGAGGCGTTCGGTGAGGATGCCGCGACCGTCGGAGGCTGCGATGACGCGGCGCGATCGATCGATCAGCAGCACGCGCGCGTCGCCCTCGTGATCGCCGAGGCGCACGCTCTCGACGATCGTGCGGGCCTGCGGTTCCCAATCGAAATGGACCGCGAGGATACCGAGCGCGCGGCCGTGGGGGCTGCCGCCCTCGCGCACCGTGGTGGCGAAGGTCGCGACCTGGGCTCCGCCGAGCAGCGGTTCGACCGCGACGTCCTCGGCATGGAAGTCGTCGCCGCTGCGCAAGGACAGCGCGGTGCGGAACCAGGGGCGTTCGGCGACCGACTGGCCGGCGACGGGGAAGCGATCGCCACGACCGCTCGAGATCACCCGTCCGGTCGGATCGATCAGCCACAGGTCGAGATAGACCGTGTAGGCGCGCAGGATGATGGCGAGCCGGCCGCCGGCGTGATCGCAGGTCGCAGCGTCGGGCGTGGCGGCGGCCGCGACGACGGCGGCGTCGGTCGCCCACCAGCGCACGTCGCAGGAGCGCTCATAGAGATTGCGGTCGATCAGCTCCACGGCGTTGAGCGCGAGGTCGACCATGCGGGCGCCGTGGGCGGTCTCGGCCATGACGCGCGCGAGATGGGCGAGGCGCTCGATCTCGCCGCCGAGCTCGGCATCGAGGCCGCGCGCCAGGGCGTCGACCTCGTCGGAGATGCCGCGCACCTCTTGCGAGACGACGGCGAAGCCGCGCCCGGCATCGCCCGCCCGCGCCGCCTCGATCAACGCATTGAGCGCCAGGATCTTCATGCGCTTGGTGATCGCCCGGATCTCGCCGACCTTCTGTTCGGTCAGATCCTTGGCCGCGTTCGACCGCTCGAGAATTCCATCCAGAGACGCAACCGCCTCATTCCCCGTCGTCGACATTCTCGAGACCCGCATCGTTCGGACGTTCTCATTGCTGACGTTACGGCAATTTCGAAGGATTCTCTTAATCCACTGTTAATCCGCCGATCGATACGGGGCATTTCGAAGTGTTGCTCAAATTTTCCGCAAGCGCGGTCGAGAGGAGTCGCGTCATGTGAGTACATTTACTGACCCATACCTACGCGCGCTCGTAGACCTTCCCCGAGGACCACCCGAAACGCGAGAGCGATCCGTGCGGGGCGCGCACGAATCGCTCTCTCGGGGTCGACGGACGTCGGTGGGGCGAGCCTTAGGCTCAGACGTGGATGGCGCGGCCTTCGCTGTCCAGCACCGCCTCGTGCATCATCTCCGACAGCGTCGGATGCGGGAACACGGTGTGGATCAGCTCTTCCTCGGTGGTCTCGAGGTTCATCGCCACGGTATAGCCCTGGATCAGCTCGGTGACGTCGGCGCCGATCATGTGGGCGCCGAGGAGGCGGCCGGTCTTCTTGTCGAAGACGACCTTGATCAGGCCCTCGGACTCGCCCATGGCGATGGCCTTGCCGTTGCCGACGAAGGGGAAGCGGCCGACCTTGACCTCGAACCCGGCCTCCTTGGCCTTGGCCTCGGTGTAGCCGACCGAGGAGACCTGCGGCTGGGAATAGGTGCAGGCGGGGATCTTCGTCTTGTCCATCGGATGCGGGTGCTTGCCCGCGATGGCCTCGATGCAGATGATGCCCTCGTGCTCGCCCTTGTGCGCGAGCATCGGCGGGCCCGCGACGTCGCCGATGGCGTAGAGGCCGGGGACGTTGGAACGGCCGAATTCGTCGATGACGATGCAGCCGCGTTCGGTCTTCACGCCGAGTTTCTCGAGGCCGAGATTCTCGACGTTGCCGACCACGCCGACGGCCGAGATGACGCGATCGACGATGATCTCGCGCTTGACGCCGGCCTTGTCCTCGAGCGTCGCGGTGACGCTGTCGGCATGGCGCACCAGGCCGAGCACCTTGGTGCCGCAGTGGATCTTCAGTCCGAGCTTCTCGAAGCTCTTCTTGGCGAAGGCGGAGATCTCGGCATCCTCGACCGGAAGCACCCGGTCCATCACCTCGACCACCGTCACGTCGACGCCGAGCGCGTTGTAGAAGCTCGCGAATTCGATGCCGATCGCGCCGGAGCCGACCACCAGCATGGTCTTCGGCAGCGACTTCGGCATCAGCGCGTCGAAATAGGTCCAGACCAGCTTGCCGTCGGGCTCGAGGCCGGGCACGACGCGCGGGCGGGCGCCGGTCGCCATGATGATGTGCTTGGCCGCGTATTCACCGCCGCCGAAGGCGCCCTTGGGCGCGCCGTCGGTGCCGGTGACGACGATCCTGCCGGGCGCGGTCAGAATGGCGCGGCCCCAGATCACGTCGACCTTGTTCTTCTTCAGGAGGAAGCCGACGCCCGAATTGAGCTGGCCGGAGACGCCGCGCGACCGCTTGACGATCGCCTCGAGATCGAAGGAGGCGTTGTCGACCTTGAGGCCGAAGGCGGCGGCATGCTTCATGAACTGATAGATCTCGGCCGAGCGCAACAGCGCCTTGGTCGGGATGCAGCCCCAGTTGAGGCAGATGCCGCCGAGGTGCTTGGCCTCGACGATCGCCGTCTTGAAGCCGAGCTGAGCGGCGCGGATCGCGGTCACATAGCCGCCGGGGCCGGAGCCGATGACGATGACGTCGTATTGAGACATGGAGTGCTCCCCGTCGTCGGGTCGGTGACGGCGTCACCGCCGCTCGACGCTCGCTGAGATCGATCGTTTTCGAGAAGCGGAACGCCGGCCACGCGGGGCGGGCGTTCCGCGAAGGCGCTTGGTCCTCAGACCAGCATTCCCATCGGGCTCTCGATCAGCGACTTGAAGGCCGCCAGGAACTCGGCGCCGAGGGCGCCGTCGACGGCGCGATGGTCGGTCGAGAGCGTCACCGTCATGGCGGTCACCACGGCCGGCGCGCCGTCCTTGACCACGACCCGCTTCTCGCCCGCGCCGACCGCCAGGATCGTCGCATGCGGCGGGTTGATGATCGCGGCGAAGTCCTTGATGCCGAACATGCCGAGGTTCGAGACGGCGGTGGAGCCGCCCTGATACTCTTCCGGCTTCAGCTTGCGGGCCTTGGCGCGGGCGGCGAAGTCCTTCATCTCGATCGAGATCGCCGACAGTGTCTTGATCTCGGCGCGACGCACGACGGGCGTGATCAGGCCGCCGGGGATCGACACGGCGACGCCGACGTCGGACTGCTTGTGCTTCAGCATCGCCTCGCCGGTCCAGGTGACGTTGGCGTCCGGCACGCGCTGGAGCGCCAGCGCCAGCCCCTTGATGATGAAGTCGTTGACCGAGACCTTGAAGGCGGGCTTGCCGTCCTTCACCGGGGCGGCGGCGTTGATCTGCTCGCGCAGCGCCAAGAGCGCGTCGAGCTCGCAATCGACCGTCAGATAGAAGTGCGGCACGGTGAGCTTCGATTCCATCAGCCGCTTGGCGATGGTCTTGCGCATGCCGTCGTGCGGGACGACCTCGTAGCTGCCCGGCTCGAACATCTTGAGGATGGTCTCGTCGGAGGGGCCGGTCGGCAGGGCCGCCGGGGCCTTGGGGGCGCTCGCGGCCGGCGCGGGCGCGGCGGCGGGCGCGGGCGCCGGAGCGCCGGCCTTGGCGGTGCCGGCGGTGGCGGCGCTCTCGACGTCCTTCAGGACGATGCGGCCGCGCGGGCCGGAGCCGGCGATCTTGGAGAGGTCGAGGCCCTTCTCCTTGGCGACGCGGCGGGCGAGCGGCGAGGCGAAGAGGCGCTCGCCGGAAGCGGCCACGGACGCCGGAGCGGCGGCGACGGGCGCGGCGGCCGCGGGGGCCGGAGCAGCCGCGACGGGCGTGGGCGCGGCGGCCGGAGCGGCGGCGGGCGCCGGAGCGGCCTTCGGAGCGGGCGCGGCGGCGGCTGAGGCGTCCTCGCCCTCGGCGGCGATGACCGCGATCGGCGTGTTGACCGCGACGTCCTGGGTGCCGGCGGGCACGAGGATGGCGGCGAGGATGCCCTCGTCGACCGCCTCGACCTCCATGGTCGCCTTGTCGGTCTCGATCTCGGCGAGGACGTCGCCGGACTTCACGGTGTCGCCGACGGCCTTCAGCCACTTGGCGAGATTGCCCTTCTCCATGGTCGGTGACAGGGCGGGCATGAGGATGTTGGTGGGCATGGGTCCCCCCGAAGATGGCGTCTCGATCTGAGGTCCGGCGCGGCCGGACGGGCGAGCGAGATCACGGAACGCGGCGCGCGCCGTGATCTCGGGGGATCAGCGGTAGGTCACCGCGCGCACGGCCTCGATCACCTCGGCCACGTTGGGCAGAGCGAGCTTCTCGAGGTTGGCGGCATAGGGCATCGGCACGTCCTTGCCGGTGACCTTGAGGACGGGGGCGTCGAGATAGTCGAAGGCCTCGGTGACCAGTCGCGAGGCGACCTCCGAGCCGATCGAGCACTGCGGCCAGCCCTCTTCCACGGTGACGCAGCGGCCGGTCTTCTGGACCGAGGCCACCACCGTCGCCATGTCGAGCGGACGCAGGGTGCGCAGGTCGACCACCTCGACCGAGATGCCCATGGCTTCCAGTTCGGCGGCGGCCTTCATCGTGTAGGTCATGCCGATGCCGAAGGAGACGATGGTCACGTCCTTGCCGGACTTGACCACCTTGGCCTTGCCGATCGGGGTAACGAAATCGCCGACCGGGACGTCGAAGGACTGGCCGTAGAGGATCTCGTTCTCGAGGAAGACGACCGGGTTCGGCGAGCGGATCGCCGCCTTGAGGAGGCCCTTGGCGTCGGCGGCGCACCACGGCTGGATCACCGTCAGACCGGGGACGTGGCTGTACCAGGAGGAATAGTCCTGGGAATGCTGGGCGCCGACGCGGGCGGCGGCGCCGTTCGGGCCGCGGAAGACGATCGGACAGCCCATCTGACCGCCGGACATGTAGAGCGTCTTGGCGGCGGAATTGATGATGTGGTCGATCGCCTGCATGGCGAAGTTGAAGGTCATGAACTCGACGATCGGCTTCAAGCCGGCGAGCGCCGCACCGACGCCGAGGCCGGCGAAGCCGTGCTCGGTGATCGGCGTGTCGATGACGCGCTCGGCGCCGAACTCCTGCAGGAGGCCCTGCGTGATCTTGTAGGCGCCCTGGTATTCGGCGACCTCCTCGCCCATGACGAAGACGTCGGCGTCGGCGCGCATCTCCTCGGCCATGGCGTCGCGCAGCGCCTCGCGCACGGTCTGGTGCACGAAGGTGGTGCCGGCGGGATAGTCCTCCTCCGCCGGGGCGGTGGCGACCGGCGCTGCGGCGGCGACGACCGCGGGAGCGGCGGGAGCCGGAGCCGGAGCGGCGGCGGCCGGCGCGGGCGCCGGGGCGGCGCCGGTGGCGGTGTCGGAGGCGTCGGCGCCGATCACGGCGATCGGCGTGTTGACCTTGACCGCGTCGGTGCCGGCGGGAACCAGGATCGCGGAGAGGACGCCCTCGTCGACGGCCTCCACTTCCATGGTCGCCTTGTCGGTCTCGATCTCGGCGATCACGTCGCCGGACTTCACGGTGTCGCCGACGGCCTTGAGCCATTTGGCGAGCTTGCCCTCTTCCATCGTCGGGGAGAGCGCGGGCATGAGAATTTCGATGGCCATTGTCGCGGGTCCCCTCAGCGTACGATGTCGGTCCAGAGCTCGGCGGCATCCGGCTCGGGATCGTTCTGAGCGAATTCGGCCGCCTCCTGGACGACGGCGCGGACCTCGGCGTCGATCGCCTTCAGTTCGTCCTCGGTCGCCATGCCGGAGGCGAGGAGACGGGCGCGCACCTGCTCGATCGGATCGTGCTCGTTGCGCATCTTCTGGACCTCCTCCTTCGACCGATACTTGGCCGGATCGGACATGGAGTGGCCGCGATAGCGATAGGTCTGCATCTCCAGGATGTAGGGGCCGTTGCCGGCGCGGGCGAACTCGAGCGCGCGCATCGAGGCGTCGCGCACCGCGCGGACGTCCATGCCGTCGACCTGCTCGCCGGGGATGTTGAAGGAGACGCCGCGCCTCGAGAAATCCTGCTGCGAGGACGAGCGCGACACCGCCGTGCCCATGGCGTAACGGTTGTTCTCGATCACGTAGACCACGGGGAGCTTCCACAGCTCCGCCATGTTGAAGCTCTCGTAGACCTGGCCCTGGTTGGCCGCGCCGTCGCCGAAGAAGGCGAGGCTGACGTTGCCGTTCTTGCGGTACTTGTTGGCGAAGCCGAGGCCGGTGCCGAGCGACACCTGGGCGCCGACGATGCCGTGGCCGCCGTAGAAGTGCTTCTCGACGCTGAACATGTGCATCGAGCCGCCCTTGCCCTTGGAATAACCGCCGCGCCGGCCGGTCAGCTCGGCCATGACGCCGTTGGCGCTCATGCCGCAGGCCAGCATGTGGCCGTGGTCGCGATAGCCGGTGATGAACTGATCACCCTGGGTCATCGCCATCTGCATGCCCACCACGACGGCCTCCTGGCCGATGTAGAGGTGGCAGAAGCCGCCGATCAGGCCCATGCCGTACATCTGGCCCGCCTTCTCTTCGAAGCGGCGGATCAGCAGCATCGTTCGGTAGGCGGAGAGCTCTTCATCTCTGGTGAAGGGCGCCGGGCCGGTCTCGACCGGCGCCTTGGACTTCGCAGACTTGGGGGCAGCCATCGCATCCTCCCGAAAGGCGTTTCGCCATTGAACCGGGGTCGGAGGATAGAGCGATGCGGGAGGGATGCAAGAGCGCGGAAACGCGGGTTGCCGGCTCAATAAAATATTGCTTTGCAACAAGAAAAGATCAATGAACCGGATTTCGGTTCATTCGGGCAAATCAACCTATCATCGGTTGATCGTGGCATGTTGCGGTGCACTCGCGACGACGGCGATCTCGTTGGCGTTGGCGAAGCCGAGAATCTCTCTCGCGCGCTCGTCGAGCATGTCGCTCTCGAGGCTCGAGGAGCGCAGCAGGCCGACGCGATGCTCGAGCACGTTGCGCTCCTTGCGGATCCGGGTCAGCTCGTCGTCGAGGTGGATCGCCTCCACCGCCAGTTGCCGCCGCGCCTCGATGCCGAGGGACCCGTGCCAGGCGTGCCAGGCGAAGTAACCGGAGAAGGCGAGCGCGATCATCGGCACGATGAGCGGGCGGACGTAGGACTTGCGACGCTGGCGAGTGGACATGGGAAAGGCTACGCCCCCGAGATGTGGTCCGGATTGGGCCCGGTCGTTGCCGGGTTCGTTCATTGCATCAGGGCGTGGTTAACATCGCCTTGCGAGGCCGCCTCGGGCACGAAAAATCGGGGATCGACGCCAACGCTCCGTTCATGGTTGCATGTCACCATCACCCTTCGGGTGCCCCATCGGACGAGGCGACCATGTTCCGCTGCCTTCCGACTCTCGGCCTGCTTCTCCTCGGCCTCACGGCCTGCGGCCGCGCGCCGGCGGACGTCGACGTCGAGATCGAGACGGGGGCCGTCACCCGCGTCGACGTCGATCGCGCCCTCGACCAGATCCGCAACGTCTGCCGGCCGCTGTTCTCCACCCATGCGCCGGACGTGGACCGGATCCGCGCGGTCGTCTCCGACGAGGGGTCGACGCAAGCGCGGCGGTTCGGATGGGGCGTCCACATCGCCCTCACGGTCGATCTCAAATCGGCGGTCTCGACCCTCACCGGGGAGATCGAACCCGAGGCGCGCTATCTCGCCGGTGGCGGCGCGCGTCCGGGCCTCCTCGCCTTCTCGCCGACCGCCGCCGCCCTCTGCGATCAACCGCTCGCCCCGGGTCGCCGCAGCGCCTTTCTGCCGGCGCCGATGTTGGCGGAGGATCTGCCGCAACGGGTGGTCAATCCCAGCCGCGAGCAGGTCGCCGCCTATCGCGCCGAAGAGGCGAAGGCGATGACCGGCGACTATCAGAGCCAGCGCAACATCGCCTGGTGCTACGTCGACGGCTGCACCGGGGTCGAGCCGATCGACGACGTCAAGGCGTGCGCGTGGCGGATGGTGATCTTCGCCGCCAAGAGCCCGCGCTCCGATGCCAGCGACGCCGACAACATCCGCATCGACTGCGATCAGGCGCTGACGCCGGAGGACCGGGAGACCGCCCGAGGGCTCGCCGCGCGGCTCTTCCCCAAGATCTACGGCCGGCCGTTGCCGGCGTCGTGAGGCCCGGCGCGACCGCCGGCCCCGGAATGCGAAAACGGCGGCCCGAGGGCCGCCGTTCGCAGGTTCGTCGTCGCGGATCGCGCCGCGCGATCAGCCCTTGAGGATCGAGGTGCCGGCGTAGCGGGCGGTCTCGCCGAGGCTCTCCTCGATGCGCAGCAGCTGGTTGTACTTGGCGAGCCGGTCGGACCGGGCCAGCGACCCGGTCTTGATCTGACCGCAGTTGGTCGCCACCGCCAGATCGGCGATCGTCGCGTCCTCGGTCTCGCCCGAACGATGCGACATCACCGCCGTGTAGCCGGCGCGATGGGCCATGTCGACCGCCTCGAGCGTCTCCGTCAGCGAGCCGATCTGGTTCACCTTGACCAGGATCGAGTTGGCCGTGCCCTGCTCGATGCCGGTCTTCAGGCGCTTGGTGTTGGTGACGAAGAGATCGTCGCCGACCAGCTGCACCTTCTTGCCGATCAGATCGGTCACGGCCTTCCAGCCGGCCCAGTCGTCCTCGGACATGCCGTCCTCGATCGAGA